>CAWHXC010000052.1:0-89425 GCA_963833175.1 uncultured Chloroflexia bacterium | reverse complement strand
CAAAAGAGAGACTTTCACGAGGCTCTCTTTTTACTTTTTACTTTTTACTCCCCACTTCTCACTTTTTACTTTTCACTCCCCCCATCCAAAGGTAAAATAAACTCATGCCATGGAATCCCGAACAGTATCATAAATTTCAATCAGAACGCTCTGCGCCATTTTATGACCTATTGAAACTCGTGGAGATTCGTCCACAGCTCAAGGCAATTGACCTTGGATGCGGCACAGGCGAACTCACTCGCGTGCTGGCAGACACCCTGCCCGAAAGCGATGTGACCGGGCTGGATTCGTCCCTTCAAATGCTGGACGCTGCGCGAGCCGCTTCCTACTCAAGCTCGAACCTGCGATTTGAGCAAGGAGATCTCTCCGAGCTGACAGGGAGCTGGGACCTCATCTTCAGCAATGCCGCGATCCAATGGTGTGAAGATCACGAAAAGTTAATTCCTTATCTTTTCTCAAAACTAAATCACGGCGGACAACTGTGCATACAGATCCCATCAAACCACAACCATATTTCACACCTGCTGATCCGCGAGACGGCAAAAGAAGCGCCATTCAACAAGATCTTAAATGGCTTTGAACGGATCGCGCCTGTTCTTTCCATTGAGCAATACACAAAAATATTGTTCGAACAAAATGCAAAAAATATTATCGTCTTTGAAAAGATATATCCGCACATTTTGGAAAATTCAGATGCGGTTGTCGAATGGATCTCTGGCACTGCGCTTGTCCCTTATTTTGAAAAACTTGGCGAGCATAAACCTGAATTTCTTGAAGTGCTTCGCAGGAAAATGAAAAAGGCTTTACCTGAAAGCCCATTGCTATACCCCTTCCGCAGGATATTGTTTTCAGCCATGAAGCCATCATAACCGTCAAGGCAAACTGGTATTATTGGAGACCTTGCAAATGGATAATGATAACCCGTTCATCGTTCGCATAGGAATGTTCTTCTACGTCATGGGCGGAGGAGCTTTCCTTCTTTTTGTCGCATCTGATTTTGCCAACAAAGCAGAGTTTGACTATCTGTTCATGGCAATGGTGCTGATGGGTATTGGCTGGCTATGTCGGCGCACCAAAGCGCCTCCGCCCTCAGCAGATAGGTTTTCATGGGTAAGAAGGAAAAACGAAGAAGCAAAAAAGAAAAAACAAGCTAAACAGGATGCAAAGAAAAAATAACATGTCCAAACTCATTTCACTCAAACAGGCAATTTCAGATTACGTAAACGATGGCGATGTAGTCTACGCCGCAGGTTTTACTCACCTCATCCCCTTCGCCGCGGGGCATGAGATCATTCGGCAGGGTAAAAAGAATCTCACCCTTGCGCGCGCCACACCTGACCTGATCTACGATCAAATGGTCGCGGCAGGATGCGCTAAGAAAATCATCTTTTCGTATATGGGAAACCCTGGTGTCGGCTCATTGCGTATCATACGCACCGCCGTCGAAAAAGGCGAACTCGAATGGGAGGAATATTCACATTTTGGCATGATCACCCGCTTACAGGCTGGCGCGGCAGGACTGCCATTCCTGCCTATGAATCAAACAGGCGCGACCAGCCTTGAACAAGTTAATCCACTTGTCAAGCGCATCCCTGACCCATACGGCGGCAAGGATGTGATCGTCGTCCCGGCGCTAAATCCTGATGTGGCAATTGTCCACGTGCAGCGCGCGGATAATAACGGCAATGCCCATTTGTGGGGCATCATCGGCGAGCAAAAGGAAGCCGCATTCGCCGCGAAAAAAGTCATCCTCACCGCCGAAGAAATCGTCGACGAATCAGTCATCAGGTCAGACCCGAACCGCACCATGATCCCCGCCAATATTGTGGACGCGGTGTGTCACGTCCCGTTTGCCAGTCACCCATCCTATTCGCAAGGCTATTACGACCGCGATAACGAGTTCTACCTCGCATGGGATAAGATCAGCGAATCGCAGGAAACTGTCAAAGCGTATCTTGATGAATGGGTCTACGGCGTCAAAGACCGCGAAGAGTATTGGGAAAAACTCGGCGAAATAACTCACGACCGTTTGAAGGTGGAAGCGCTTTACAGCGAGAAGATCAATTACGGAAAGTACTAGTGGATATTCCACACTTTGATTATGGCGGCGAGGGGGCGCCGCTGCATTTTCTTCACGCCAACGGCTACCCACCCGATTGCTACAAGCCGTTATTTGAACTGCTAAAAACTCAATACCACGTCTTCGGGATGAAACTTCGTCCGCTTTGGGATGATTCGAAAATTGAAGACATCGACGACTGGCATCCTTTCTCAGATGACTTACTGCGCTTCCTGGCAACGGGTGGGCTGGCCCCAGCCATTGGGGTTGGTCATTCCATCGGAGGCATTGTCACCCTGCGTGCCGCGCTGCGTGACCCGAGTAAATTTCGCGCATTGATTCTGCTCGACCCCGTGCTGTTCGTGCCTCCAATTTTGGTAATGTGGAATCTTGTCCGCGCGTTGGGGCTGGGGAACAAAATACATCCCAAGATCGTAGGTGCGCTCAAACGCAGACCCACTTTCGATAATCTGGATATGGTCTTTCGCGGCTATCGTTCGCGTGAAATATTCAGATACCTGAGCGATGAAGACCTGCGTACATACATCACAGGCATCACAAAACCAAAGGCAGACGGCAGCTTCGAACTGGCATACTCCCGCGAATGGGAAGCCCACATATATCTGACAGGCTTGCGCGATTTCGATCTGTGGCGTGAATTGCCAAAATTGGATGTGCCCACGCTCATCATCCGCGGGGCAGAGACTGACACATTTTTCGAAAGCGCGGCAAATCTCGTAGAAAAGAAAAACCCAAAGATCGAGATCAAGACCCTGGAAAAATCCACGCACATTCTGCCTTTGGAACGGCCGCAGGAAGTATTCAATCTAATGCAGGCATTTCTTTCTGCTGTTCCATAAAACAAGTTTTATCAAAATTATTCCAAAAAACGAACTGACCTCCGAAAAATTATCTTCGGAGGTCAGTTCGTTCTGGAGATAAAAAACCCAATTTTAAGGCGAGCAACGCTGCGGCTCCTGCTCGGTACCCGTAAAACCAAACGCTTCACGGCACACATTATCCACGCCATACAAGGCTTTAAGCGGATAATACTGATCACTCTTTACAGGCGAACCTGCCTCTTCTTCGGTAAAGCGGTCTACATAATCCAGGTCAGCGATGCTCTTTAAGCCTCCATCTGCGATCACACCATACATAAATTTCGTGCCTATCCATGTTTTTTTGAATGCAAACTGCACGGTGGCTTTATTGCCCGCGTTCACGCGCACCCATGCCAGGTCGGGGTCATCGCCTTCGCCGCGACCGCCGTCATAAATAATCTCATCGTATCCATCACCGGGGAGAGGCGCGTCTGACTTTTCGGCAGAAAGTCCGCCTGTATCACGGTTGGTATCCTGAACAATTTGCACATTGTCAGTTGACCAGTCAACATCATACGGCGGATACGCAATAATGATCATATCGCCAAAACCGTCTGCGTTCGTATCCAACTCGACGCCGTAATTAATACCGATATCGTTGTTTGGATTCGTACCGAGCAATTAAATCGAAACATAGAAAAACTTTTCATCATAGGCCAGGTTAAAACTGACAATATCCAGGTCAGCGACATAGGTCATATCCTGTAGAAAGGGACGCTCAAAACGATTGATGTCATACGAATCGCCATAGGGTGCGCGTTTCTCAGGGGCGGTATCCGCAGAGACAACATCATTGATCAATTCGCCTGGCCTGATATTGGTTGACGGAATCAATGAATGTGATAGTTCGAGTGTGGGCGTGGGCAGTTCAGGTGTGGGCGAAGGAGATATTGTCGCAGTAGCCAGATCCGCTGGAGTGGCGGAAGCAGAAACCACAGGCAGTTCCTCCGTTGCGGTTGCAGGGACGGGTATTGCTGCTGTCTGACCTGCAGTGCCTCCGGGCAGATTACATGCCAGCATAACAAATATAAGAATAAAACTAAAAGTAATAATGGGATTTTTTTTTTCATGGTTCTCTCCTCGCAGGCAATTATCATTCTATTTGATATTCCAATCAATAGGAGATGGGAGTGTTATTCATCCCTTGCCAGACAGGCAAAGTTCAGGCACAATAGCATAGCATCCTGAAAATTCCAAACAAGATCCCCGAGGAAAAATGAATTATTCTTCAGCTGAATTGATGATCATTAATGCCGCGCGTTTATTGCGTGACGGCGATGTTGTTTTTGTGGGTGTGGGTCAACCCAACCTTGCCTGTAATTTAGCCAAACGCACCCATGCGCCCAATCTGGTGATGATCTACGAAGCGGGCGTGATCGGTGCCGAGCCTGCGCGCCTGCCGCTTTCCATTGGCGACCCAACTCTTGTGAGCGGGTCACTGTCAGTGGTGAGCATGTATGATATTTTTGCAAACTACCTGCAGCGCGGCAATGTGGATGTGGGCTTTATGGGCGGCGCGCAAATTGACAAACACGGTAACATCAACGCGACTGTGATCGGCGGGTATGATCATCCCAAAGTACGCCTGCCTGGCTCCGGCGGCTCGCAGGAGATCGCAGCATGGGCAAACCGCTGCTATATTATGACTCCGCATCAAAAACGGCGCTTCCCTGAAAAAGTGGAATTTATGACATCCGCCGGGTTCATCGGCGGCAAAGGTGACCGTGAAAGCGCAGGCTTGCGCGGCGGCGGGATGCTGGCGGTGGTGACAGACATTGGCATCCTCGAACCAAACGAAGACGGCGAAATGATATTGACCGCACTGCACCCCGACAAAACGGTTGAAGAAGCCAAAGCCAATACAGGCTGGGACCTGAAAGTCGCAGCACAGGTGAGGGTGACAGAACTTGTTACGGAAAACGAATTACGCATCTTGCGCGAAGAACTTGACCCAACAGGGATTTATCTAAAAAGCGCGGCATAAAAAAGAACTCGGAGTTTTCAAAAAACTCCGAGTTCTTTTTGCTTTATTTTATCTACTTGGATATTACACACCGAAAACCGACATACGCACCAAAATAACCTGGATCCAACGCAAGGCGCGTATCGGAGCGGACGTTTCCGCTATTGCCGCCAAACGACGCATGCCATGAGCCGCCACGCGCAATGCGCTCCTTCAGTGAATCTGGATCCTCCCGTCCGTCAGTGGCATCGTATGGATAAGGTCTGAATAAACTACTCGTCCATTCCCAGACATTGCCTGCCATGCCGTACACGCCATAGGGACTTTGCCCCTTGTCATATTGATCCACTGGAGTGGTATCACCAACGCAGCCTGCCGTATTGGCAAAACTACAATCAGGCTCATCTGCCCCCCAGGGATAAATACGCTCATCTGTACCGCGCGCGGCTTTTTCCCATTCGGCTTCTGTTGGCAGGCGTGCTCCCCGCCAGGCGCAATAGGCATTTGCCATTTTCCAATCCACATAAAGCACTGGGTAATTTGCAAAGACCGGGTTGGCAAAATATGTGACTTGTGTGACAGAACCCAATTGCTGCGGCTTCCTGCATTCAACCGCATAGACACATGCGTCATACATTTCGTTCGTAACTTCAAACTTATCAATGTAGAATGCATCCAGGTCAACCGTATGGGCAGGCCGAACACTCACGTCACCGGTGTTGTCACTGCCCATTGTAAATTCACCTGCGGGAATAAGCCGCATGGGAATGTTTCTACCATCCTTGATCTCAACAGGCATGGGCGTTTCGGTGGGAGGAGAAACTTCTGTTGGCGCAACCGTTGGCGTTATGGTTGGCTCGATAGCTTGTGTGGGAGGAATTACAGTTGGCGAAGGCTCCACTTGTTGTGTAGGCGTTGCCGCCGCAGAAAACATTCCTGAACTGGAGGTCGTGAACCAGTATCCGCCAAAAGCAAAGAGGATCACGCACACGGTGATTGCGGCAATGATAAGGGTAGGAAATATCTTTTTCTGAGGAACAGGCTGAGGGTCGGAAGATGAAGCGCCGGGTTTGCTTCGATCCACTTTGCCGGTCATTTGTTCCCGTAATTGTTTCGTTTTAATGGCGGATGCAGTAACTTCCTTGCCCGCCAGTAAATTCTGCAATTCATCTATGAAGGCATGCATATTGGGATATCGATCAGCAGGCGACTTGGCAAGCACCTTGAGCAAAACCGATTCCACATCCTTGGGCAGGTCTGGAATATATTGCTTGGGAAGCGGCAGGGCTTCGGTTGCCTGTTTAAGCAGAACACCTGCAGGAGTATCAGCGGTGTAGGGCCTGTAACCGGTGATCATTTCATAGAGAACAACGCCAAGTGAATATAGATCGGATTGCGCTGTGGGTTCACCCGTCCATTGTTCAGGAGCCATGTAGTCAGGCGTACCAAGCCCCGTGCCGGAGCTGGTCAATGTTGTGTCTTTTTCATGCTCTCCAAATAATTTCACCAGCCCAAAATCGGTCAGCATGGGCTGTCCCTTGTCGGTCATTAAGATATTTGACGGCTTTACATCTCGATTAATAATATTATGGTCATGGACATAGTCCAAAGCATAGGCGATGGGAAGAAGCAGTTGTATGGCTTCCTTCCAGGGCATGGGTTTTCCAAGCCGGTCTTTGAGCGTGCCGCCGGATAAATAGACCATGACCAAATATGGCGAGCCTTCGTGCTCACCATAGTCAATTACGCCGACGATATTGGGATGCGAAAGCCTGGCCAGTGATTTGGCTTCACGCTCAAACCGCTTAAGCATCATATCCATGTCATCAGATGAAAAGGCATCGCGCCGAATTACCTTTATTGCAACGTCACGCTCAAGGCGCGTATCATACGCCTTGTAGACAGTTGCCATCCCGCCCTCTCCGAGGAGTTCAAGGATTTGGTAACGCCCAAAACTTTGACCGATCAACCTTGACATAGATTTTTCCTTTTTGATGATGATTGGCTTTTCCTATCATATTATTGTCGGCCAATTATAAGCGACATTATTTGCCGTTATTATACAGATACCGTATTGAAATAAAATAAATCTTTTTGGATTTTTACTTAAAGCATCATCGGGTAAAATAACGTCACTCCTTTTGCAATAACCAGCAACAAAGAAAGAGGCGAATAAAATGTCTGAAATTCAACCCACACCCAAACGCAATTTCATCGCACAGATTTTTTTATCGTCAGATGAGCCGCGCCTGCGTGCGGGCTGGCGGCTTTTCCTGCAAACCCTGCTCATGGTCATCATTGCCGTAATACTGCAATCTGTACTGGGTTTGTTTTTTACCCCTGGGAAAAATGGCAATCTTGATCTTTTCATCAGTCAGGTTGTTGAACTGGTGACATTACAGGCTCGATATATATTGCACGCAGATTTCTGGACAAGCGTTCATTTGTCAGCCTGGGGTTACAGGTCAACAAGCAGGCATTCGATAGATGTTCTGATCGGCATTGCCATCACATTTGTGATGATGGGATTGATCTATGTTGCCGAAGTTGCAGCAGGCTGGCTGACCTTTGAAAGTTTTGCCTGGCAAAACGATTCTGTCCCAACTGTGATGACTGGCGTATTAACCTTTTTGGCGGTTTTTATCTTCGTCGGCTGGAATGAAGAATTGCTCTCGCGCGGCTATCACTTACAAACCCTTGCCAGCGGATTAAACGTGTTCTGGGGTGTGGTCATCTCATCCAGCCTATTTGGGCTTGCGCATCTTGGCAACCCGAATGCCACCTGGGTCAGCGCGGCGGGAATTTTCTTCGCTGGAGTATTTCTGGCTTACGGTTTTCTCCGCACGGGACAACTCTGGCTCTCAATTGGATTGCACATCGGATGGAACTTCTTTGAAGGTGTAGTTTTCGGCTTCCCTGTTTCAGGGCTGGATATCTACCGATTGATTCGCCATCAGATACAGGGTCCAGAAATTTGGACGGGCGGCGCATTTGGTCCAGAAGCTGGGTTGATCGTTCTCCCCGCGCTCGGAATTGGTGCTGTTTTAATTTATCTTTACACACGAGACAGAACAACCGTTAAGGAGATTCACTGAGTGAAATTTCTTCAGTTCCTGTTGCGTGCCGCATTTAGTTTGCTGATCGCCTTCATCGTCAGTTTGTCTTCGGCGGTGATCTTCTTCAATTACTCGGGTTATAAAACGATAGACCGTGCATTCCTTGTCCTTGTACCCACCCTGGCAATTGCGTATTTATTATTTGAAATATTCCCGACCCTTTGGAAATGGACGGGACAAAAACTATTTCGGTTTCGGGAAAACTATTCGCTCGGAATTTATTCCATCAGCTTTTTATTGAGCTTACTCCTTGCCTTCGCCGCAGTGGGATTTTTGAACGAAGCGATCAAATCGACCTTCAGCCTGATCCTGTTTACTGGCGGCTTGACTCTGGCTGGCAGTGTCTTCGGGTATTATCTTGTGCGCCGCGCCGCTCATTCATTTCACGGCGGCTTTTTGAGCAAGCCGTTGAATATCATCCTCTGCCTGACATTACCTCTCCTGTTGTCTGCAATCATCCTTGCGAGTGTGCAATTCCCTTCCATGTTCATTTGGGAATACATCACAGTGCCTTCAAATTGGCTCGGCTGGTTCACCGCAAGCGCATTGGCCGCAGGGATTTTGGGCATCGGCGCTTTGGATCAATTTGAATCGCGCGGATATTATCAGCAGTTCAGGCAAACTGTTGTTTTCAAATTCATCAAAGAAAACCTGCCTGGCATCTATGCAGGCGGGATGTTCTTTTTCATCAATCTGATCATCGCGCGCGCGCTCAATCACCCTGCTTTAAGTATCAATACCGTCCTCTTCGAATCAGATGCAGGACCGTGGATGTCCATTCTGGGCAGTCCCGCGGGAGATGTCATCAACCGTGCCGTGCATCCACTGGTTTTGATCACTGTGCGGCCTCTCGTCCGTTTTGTAGCCTTGTTCATGCCAGATCAATGGAACCTCGCGGCAATGCTTGTGGTTGCCGCGTTGAGTGGAGCATGTGTACTGATGGCATGGATATTCGTCAAACGCGCCACACAAGCAGACACCTACGCATTCATCTTTGCGATCATGCTCGGTTCGACCGCCCCGCATCTGTTCTTCGGCTCGCTGACCGACACTTATATCTTCGGCATGACTTCGCTGGTCTTTTTCTTTCTTCTCATCCAAGCCAGGGAAAATCGGTTTTCGGTCCTCGTCCCTGCGGGATTACTCCTTTTCGGCATTACGGTCACAAACTTTGCCCAAGGCGTGATCGGATTATTCTTCAACAAGTTCGGCTTCTGGCGGCTGGTAAGGTATTGCATGGTTGTCATCGCGGCAGCCATCGCACTAACGGTCTTGACCAGCGCCTTGTATCCCAATAGTCAAACTTTCTTCTTTGTCCCCGGTGACATTATCTTCGAGACGAATTTTGTAAAACCAGTTTATGAATCCCCTGCAGAACGCCTGCTGGAAAGATTCAAGATCGTCAGCCGCACCATGCTTCTCTATGGAGTCACTGCCCCCCGCCCTCTTGAAATCATTGCAGACAAGCCCCCCAGACCCACCATTGACCTCAAAACTTTTGAGCCCAGTACCCACGCCCTGGCTTCATACAAGGGACTTGCCAACATTCCTCTTGCGCTTTGGTTGACTCTGCTCGCAGGTTCATTCCTATTTTTTATAAAAGGCCTGCGAACTTCTCCGCACCTGCCGCTGATGCTTGGTCTGCTTGGCAATCTTGCATTCAATTTTATTCTGCACATGAACTACGGCACAGAACTTTTCCTTTACACACCCTTCTGGACATATGCGCTGGTCTTCTTCATCGCCCTTGCATTTGCAGACCTCGCAGACAAAAAATGGTTCCAATCCATTTTGACTATTTTTGTCGTGGTCCTGATGATCAACAATTTCTGGTTTATCTTCGTTATCCTGCGCGGACTTGCGCCTTTCTACGCCGCAGCCTGAAACTCACCTCAAAGTCCCATTTACACTAAATAACTATCAGGGTATACCAAATCAATGAAAGTATCACCCATTCGTCATATTCTATTTGATCTTGGCGGCACGCTCATGCACTCGCGTGTAGATTGGCCGCCCATCCTCGAACGCGCAGACCAAGCCCTTGCGAATAAATTGCAAGAGCATCACATCACGTTGGACACGAATATCTTTCGCGCACAACTGCATAAATATTACGAACAACGCGATAAGGATTTTCAGGAAACCAGCTACCACTTCGTTCTGCGCGAACTGCTCAAAGAGTTGGGATATGCCGAAGTCGCCGAATCAGTTCTCAGGTCCGCGCTGGATGCGATGTTCTCCGTCACACAAAGCAACTGGGTACTTGAAGACGACGCGCTGGGCGTCATCCAAAAACTAAAATCCAGCGGTTATCATCTTGGCATCTTTTCAAACGCTGGCGACGATCAGGATGTGCGGGACCTCGTTAAAAAGTTTGGCATCCATTCGCACTTCGATTTTGTGCTAACCTCTGCCGCGTGCTATTACCGCAAGCCGCACGCGCGCGCATTTGAGATCGCGCTCGCGCAATGGAGCATCCCGCCCGAAGATGCGGTCATGGTTGGCGACAGCCTCGAAGCGGATATTTTTGGCGCAAAAAATTTGGGGATGAAAACGATCTGGATCACACGCCGCGCAAAATTTACTGCAGATGAACGCGCAGCGCAGCGCATCCACCCCGACTTTAGCTTGAGCGAACTCAATTGGCTTTTGGTTACCCTTGAGCAGATAAACCCCGCGCACCGCTAACTTTCGAGTCCTGAAAAACGAAGGGGCAAAACGATTATAGAATTTGGCATCAGAAGGTTTTCAACCCTGAACGGGCGGCATGGTTTTATCTTTGTCGGGGTACAATCTTCCGATGCGAAATAAAGTTATTCCATACACCGCGCTTGCAATCGGAATTATTGCGCTTAGTCTTTCTGCCATGTTCGTGCGTTGGTCAGAAGCGCCGGGACCCATCACTGGTTTTTATCGTTTGCTTATTTCCACAATTTTTCTCACTCCCCTTTTTATTCGACAACAAATAAAGCTCGAACCCATTGATAAAAAATATCTTGCCTTTCCTTTGCTGGCGGGAATCTTCACCGCGTTCGATTTTGCGCTTTGGAATTCATCGCTAAAATTTACAACCGCCGCCAACGCAACCTTGCTCGGCAACACATCTCCTTTATGGGTGGCATTATTTGCGCTCTTCATCTTTCGCGAAAAACTGCGCGGCACTTTTTGGTTTGGACTGGTGATCGCGCTCACGGGCGCAGTGCTCGTCATGGGCAGTGACTTTCTGCGTCACCCCGCTCTCGGTCTCGGCGACATGATGGCTTGTACTGCCGCCGTCTTTTACGCAGGTTACCAACTCACCACCCAGCGCGGACGAAACTATATTGATCCACTTCGTTATATGTGGCTGGTAGGCTTAAGCGCAACCCTCGGCATGTTCATCATGAATATTTTATTGGACAATTCATTCACGGGCTATCCTGCGCAGACATGGGTTATTTTTTTCGCCACAGCCATCGTCTCACAGATGATCGGCTATCTCGCCATCACCTACGCCCTCGGACATTTACCCGCCTCCGTTGTCTCACCCACGCTGATTGGGCAACCCATTCTCACCACCGTCCTCGCCATCCCACTGCTTGGCGAGATTCCCACCACCATCCAATGGGTCGGTGGCGCAATTGCACTGGCTGGAATCTACATTGTGAATCAATCACACCTGCAAATGCAGGAGGAAACGCCCAACGCTTAATCTATTCAAGGCTTGAAATTCACCCCGTGCATATATATACTATATTTCATACATTCCATACCACTTATCTCAGGAGGAACCCATGCAATTAGATGCCATTCTCGAAGTCGCCATCGGCCTTGTGTTCGTATGGCTCGTCATCAGCGTAGCAACCATGGAGGGCCAAAATCGTATTGGCAACCTCTTGAATTGGCGCGCCGATTATCTGGAGAAATCCATTTTTAGCATGTTAAAGGATAAAACATTGGTTGAAAAATTCTACAACCATCCACTTGTCCTTGAACTGGCAAAGAAGGATAAGGAGGGTAAAGCCGTAGTAGATAAAAAAGGCAAGGCCAAACGCCCTGACTACATTCCAAATCCCGTCTTTGCGACTGCCGCATTTGAAGTCATTATGAATGCAGGAAAAGAAGGCGCAGATGTTCCCGTGGATATGATGTCCATAGATCAAATGAAAGCCAGCATGAGTTCGCTGGTGGACAAGAATCCCGAGCTTGCCCACGTAACGCATTACATCTACCCAAAAATGGAGCGCATTGCCGATGATGTTGATGCGAAGATCGCAGAGTATCGCAAAAACACGGAGGGCTGGTTCGACAATGTAATGTCACAAACCAGCAGTTGGTATAAGGTCCGCGCACAGTGGCTTGCATTCTGGATCGGGCTGTCAGTCGCCGTTATTATTAATATAGACACAATCCACATTGCCCAAAAATTATGGCAGGAGCCAACAGCGCGGGCTGTGATCGTAGCGCAGGCACAGTCTGCAGCGCAGAATGAAAATCCTCTTGAAAACGTCTCATTCGCAACCGCAAAAAGCCTGAACTTCCCCGTAGGCTGGACAACAACAGAATTGGATTCAAATTCCTGCACTCTGCTCAGCGTAATCAATTATCAGCTTGTTATTCGTTCTGCGGGAAAATGTCTGGCAGTTACAAGCCTGCCCGCGTTCAACAACGGCTGGGGTATTCTTGCCAAATTGACTGGCTTTTTGCTCACCGCTCTTGCGGCCGCACAAGGCGCGCCCTTCTGGTTTGATATTCTCCGCAAACTCGTAGGTGTAAAACAACAAACAGCCCCCTCATCAAAATAAGAATTTTGCAGTCGCACTTAGCCCAGCGATCAGCACGGGGAATGTGACCTACGTCTCTTTGGAAGGTGCGGCACACGGCGGCGCATAATTTGAGGCGGAAGAAAATTTGAAACTGGTGATTGCGTTTTTGAATAAGTATTTGAAGTAGGCGGAAAGCAGGTGACAGTCACTTTAAAAGTGACTGTCACCTTTTATTTCCCCGCCCGCCAAATGGGACGAGTCAAACAGGTGGGTCCACCCGTGCCTTTGAACGAAATTTCCTTCCCTTCGTATGCCCACACTTGAGCGCCTGCTTCTTCGAGACGCTTTTGCGTGATTGGATTGCCGTTGAGCATTACACACTGGCGCGGACCGACAGCCAGCACATTGCAACCTAGAGAGTCATACTCTTCATCAGGCACTTCGACGAATTGAAAACCTCGCTCCAGCAACCACTCGCGGAACGGGACAGGCATGAGACGGGAATACACCACTGCAAGGTCTTTATCCACAATGCTGATAAATGACAAAAGATGCAGGCAGTCCTGCGGACCTGTCCAATATGGGAGTTGTACAGGAATGATCTCATCCACAGAATCGCCGAGCAACTCTCTCAGTTGCCGCAAACCTTCGGCGTTGGTACGGAAACCCTGCCCCACTGCCAGCGTGCGCTCTCCCACCCAGAGCACATCCCCACCTTCGAGTTTGCCGCTGCCCGTAATTCGTCCGATGACAGGCACGCCCATTTCCTGCAAATATTTTTCAGCCGCCGCAGGTTCGGGCGCGCGCGCCGACTTGCCCATGCTGCATAAAATTGCACCGCGCTCCGAGATCACCAGCGGATCGTGGACATAGATCGAGTCAAGGCTGGTGGTCTCATCAACGGGTGCGTAGTGGATTTCAAAATCAAACTGCTCCAGCAACCCAACAAATTTTTCATACTCTGTCAGTGAATTCTCAAAATCGGGACAACCGAAATAAAAAAGGGACTGCCACTGCGCTTCGAGATTTTCCTGACTGATAAATGCCTGCCGCGGATGTTTGAGCACCATGCGGCGGATCGGCGAGTACATGGATTGACAGCCATAATTTTTCATTTGACACCACCTCCACACCATAGGGCAATCATATTTGCCACAACTTTCGTCGCGGTCATCACTTCATCAAGCGGCACAAATTCATTCACCGCATGTGCCATGCCCACATCACCAGGGCCGTAATGAGTGGCGGCGATCTTTGCGTGATTGGTAAACAGGCGCATATCAGAGCCGTAGGTCACGCCGCGTAAAGTGGGCGCAGAGCCAGCCACATGCTGATGGGCTGCGCTAAGTTGTTGAATCAATGGATGATCGAGCGGAGTCTCACCCGATTCGAATTGTCCCTCGAACCATTCCACGCGCGGTGGATGTTGACTCAACCACGGGTCTGACGCAGCTGTGAGTTGGATCGTCTCTTCGAGCGCATGCCTCGCTGATTCATTTGACTCGCCAGGCAAAACGCCCATGCGTCCTTCAGCAACCACTTCCTCGGGAACTGTTGAATGCCACTCGCCGCCGCGTACCGTGCCAATGTTGATCGGTGCAATATTATTCGGGTCTTCGTACAGGGGATGTTTGAAATTACGATGCCGCTCAATCTCAAGTTGATCAATGGCATTTAAAAGTAATGCAAATTTTTCGATGGCGCTCACACCATAGGGTTTCATTGCCGCATGGATGGAACGCCCTGTCACGGTCAGACGAAACGTGAGCGCGCCCGATTGCACTGGACAAATTTCAAGGCGCGTTGGCTCCAGCAAAATCACAGCGTCGGCAGTGTAACCTTTGACTATGGTGGTCAGCGTGCCAATTCCACCTGACTCTTCGCCGATGACACTCTCAATCAAAATATCACGAGCAGGACGGTAGCCAAGGCGCTGCAACACGTCCACGGCAAAGATGCCTGCGCACAAGCCCTGCTTTCATGTCGCAAGAGCCGCGCCCATACAATTTTCCATCGCGGATCGCGCCGCTCCACGGGGAGCCATCCCAAAGGGTCAGATCTCCCACTGGAACCACATCCACGTGCCCGTTAAGTATGATCGAATGTCCGTCGCCAGAACCAGTCCCGCGCCATCGTCCAATCACATTGATTCGATCCGTCGGCGAGAATCCATCATCTCCAAAAGCGGGGTGATTCCGCAGGTCATCAAAATGCGATGGAACAATTTCAACTTCAAGTCCCATGGATCTCAATTTCTGCGCGACAAGATTTTGAACATCGTGCTCGTGGTCTGGCAGGCTCGAAGCTTGCACCATTTTTTGCAGAAAAGCGATCAGGTCATCACGGGCGGCATCTACGGCATCTGAAAGAGTGGGGAGAGTGTTCATAGGTTTCCTTTTTAAGATGGATTATCCGAGTATAGCACGCCCTCCAAAACAGATTTACTAAGAATTACCGCATTATTTTCTTGATCCTTAAGCCAGCGCTGCCCCTCTTCCCGAGGGGCAGCGCCATACTTCTAAATTGTCAACTCTTTTTCAGTTGTTGCACACACAACTTTGCTGATGCGGGACAGCCTAACGGACAAAGCTCTCGATGGTCGGCGAATAGAATATCTGGTTGGTGATCTGTGATGTGCGGCCGCGATTGACAAAGCCTTCAATGGCTGGCGAGTAAAAGACCTGATTGGTGATCTGAGATGTGCGACTGCGGTTGACAAAGCTCTCGATGCTCGGCGAATAGAAAACCTGATTGGTTACCTGCGATTCACGTTCCCGATTCACCATGTTCTCAATGCTGGGTGAGTAAAAGATTTGGTTATTGCCATTCACGGCAGGGCGCGGAAGAGCCGCCACAGTTAGGGCAGCCAGGACCAGCGAAACAACTACTAATCCTGTAACAATAAATTTACGAGTGTTCATTTTTTTCTCCTATTGGTAATTGATGGATAACTTTGTATAATTTATCAGACTGCCAAATTTCATATAATGCGAAAAGTGATACAAATAGTGATACAAACCAGATGAAATGAAACAGGAAATCTCATTCGGCACATGGGCGCGAAATCAGCGCCGTTCACTGGATTTAACCCGCCAGGCTCTTGCCAACCAGGTTGGTTGCGCCGAAGTTACCCTACGTCGAATCGAAAACGATACCTTGAAGCCATCCAAAGAGCTGGCTCTTATTTTGCTGGAAAAGCTCGGCATTCCTGAAAATGACCGTCAGCAATGGGTTCAATTTGCGCGCGGCCTTACAGGGTATCCACAGCAATCAATTGATTCTCCCCCAGCCAAACCACTCACCAATCTGCCGCTTCAACTTTCCACTTTTGTTGGCCGCGAAAAAGAACAGATGGAAATTATCCAACACATCCACAAGCATCGTCTTGTTACCCTCACGGGTTCCGGCGGGGTTGGCAAAACACGCCTAGCCATAAAAATTGGCAAACAATTGCTGGGAGATTATTCCAATGGCGTCTGGCTTTTGGAACTGGCAGCTCTCAACGACCCTGCTCTTCTCCCGCAAACTATTGCCACAACTTTCGGCCTTGTGACGAATTCCAATGCTCCCCTCGTAGACGTTTTGATCAACTTTCTGCGCAACAAAAACATCCTGCTCATTTTCGATAACTGCGAACATTTATTGGATGTTTGTGCACAACTCGCCGACACACTTTTGAGGCAATGCCCCGCCTTGAAAATCCTGGCCACGAGCCGTCAGGCACTGGGTATCATGGGTGAAGTCTCATACCGTGTCCCCTCGCTTGCACTACCCAATTCACAGGAATTATTTAAAAACATCAAGACGTATGAATCGGTGCAACTGTTTGAAGAGCGCGCCCAGCTCGCACAATCGGATTTCACACTGACAAAAGAGAACGCCTCTTCCGTAGCCGAAATCTGTTCCCGTCTTGACGGTATTCCACTGGCTATAGAATTGGCCGCCGCACAAATCGTCATTTTTTCGACAGAGCAGATCGCCGCACGGCTCCATGAAAGTTTCGACCTGCTCACCAACGGAAACCGCACCGCCCTGCCTCGCCAGCAGACAATACGCGCATCGATTGATTGGAGTTGGAATTTAAGCTCCAATGCAGAGCAGACTCTCCTTCGGCGTTTTTCAGTTTTTTCAGGAGGCTGGAATCTTGAGTCAGCCGAAGCAATTTGTATCGGCAGCGGCATTGAGGCACACCAAGTCCTGGAATTAATGACTCAGCTTGTATCAAAGTCATGGGTAAATGTGAATCAGATATCGGGTGGAGAGAGGCGTTTTCATCTTCATGAGGCAATTCGTCAATATGCGCGTGAAAAACTGATCGACGCAGGGGAAGCAGAAAATATCCACTCTCAGCATCTGAAATATTTTCTCGAGCTTGCCGAACAGGATGGCCCGACCCTGCATGGCCCCCAGCAAACGGAATGGTTCAGCCGTATAAACAATGAGCGCGGCAACATCCGCACTGCCCTGGAGTACGCGTCCAAAACAAATCTGGAAGCAGGGCTATATCTGGCAGGAGGACTGATCCGTTACTGGAACTACTTTGATCTGCGCGAGGGATTGAGTTGGACAACAGAATTTATTCAAAGACCGGAATCTCAAAAATATCATCAAGCGCGGGCAAAGGCTTTATTGGCACAAGGGGTTATTCTTTGGTACTTGCAGCAGTTCAATGCCGCGCATTCCGCAGCACAAGAGAGTCTGGAATTATTCCGTATCTTCAATGACCAGTGGGGTGAATTCGACAGTTTGATGTTAATGGGATCTGTAATGCAGTTTTTGGAAGGTATGGATAGTAAATCAGAATTTCATGAAAAGGCACTTGCTTTGGCTCAATCCATTGGTGACGAATGGATGCAGGCAATGGCACAAGCATCCCTGGGTTGGGATCAACGCAATCCCCAACAGGCCAATGAGTATCGGGAAAAAGCGATGGCACTTTTTAGACAAGTTGACGATTGGCGCAATCTGTTGGATCTTCTCGGCATTTTTGGTTTTTCAGTCTTATCGAATGGCGATCCAGAGACAGCCAAAAAATACATCGATGAAGCCGCTGAGCTAAGCCAACGTATGAATGACAAGCGAGGAATGGAATTTGTTTTAACCGGCCGAAGCCAGATGGCTTTGATGCGCGGTGAGTATGGGCAGGCACGAGCCTTTCTGGAGGAAAATATCGATTTTCTTGAAGAAATGGGAAATCGAATGGGGGTTCTCTGGGCAAAGGCACGCCTTGGGTATGTTGCCTTATGTGAAGGCAGTGAAAATGAAGCAGGGAGGCTCTTTGCCGATACTGTAATGAACTTTCAGAAGGATCGAAACAAGAGCGGTCTTGTCTACACACTGGACAAGGTCGCCAGCCTATATGTGGTTACCCACCAACCTGAACGTGCTGCGCGCCTGCTCGGCTGGTCCGATATGACCCGTACTGAGATCGGCGACCCGCGCTTGCATATCGAACAGGTGGATGTCGATCACGATATTGAGGCCGTCTGCGCACAGATCGGCAGTACCGCATTTGAGGAAATATACGATGAGGGCCGTATGATGACGCTTGAAGAAGCGGTGGCGTATGCGATGGAAGGGATTCGCTTATAATCATCGCATGTCCAACGACCTCTTTGACCATGCCATGCACGAACGCTTGAAGACCGAAGCCCCGCTTGCCGCGCGGATGCGTCCGCGCACATTGGATGAATACATCGGGCAGGAACATATCGTAGGGGAAGGCAAACTTCTGCGGCGTGCCATCGAAGCCGATAAACTTTTTTCGTCCATCATTTTGTGGGGACCTCCTGGCACAGGCAAGACCACGCTCGCGCAAGTCATCGCCAACACCACCAAGAGTCACTTCACCACCATCTCCGCCATCCTGGCAGGCAAAGCAGATCTGCGCGTGGTGATCGATGAGTCACTTGAACGCCGAAGGCTGCATAACATCCGCACGATTCTTTTTGTGGACGAAGTCCATCGTTGGAACAAAGCCCAACAGGATGCGCTTCTGCCCCACGTTGAAAACGGGACCTTTACCCTGATCGGCGCGACGACGGAGAATCCATACTTTGAGGTGATCAAAGCCTTGATCTCCCGCTCGCGGGTTTTCCAATTACGCAATTTAAATCAAACCGAAACGGGGATTTTAATTGACCGCGCACTGACCGACAAGGAACGCGGCTACGGCAACAAACGCATCACACTTGACACTGATGCCCGCGCCCATTTAATTGAAGTTTCCAGCGGCGACGCGCGCAACGCCCTCAACGCAATTGAACTTGCAGTTGAATCCACTGCGCCTGACAAAGACGGCGTGATCCATGTTACTTTGGATGTAGCGCAGGAATCGATTCAACGCCGCGCGGTTTTATACGATAAAGACGGCGATGCACATTACGACACCATTTCTGCCTTTATCAAATCTGTGCGCGGAAGTGACCCAGATGCGGCTTTATATTGGCTGGCAAAGATGATCTACGCAGGTGAAGACCCCAAGTTCATCCTGCGCCGATTAATTATTCTGGCTGGCGAAGACATCGGACTGGCAGACCCCATGGGGCTTGTCGTTGCCAATTCAGCGGCTCAAGCCTTTGACTACATCGGCCTGCCCGAGGGGATTTATCCCATCGCAGAAGCCACGCTTTACCTTGCCACTGCGCCCAAGTCCAACAGCGCGACTGCGTACTTCAAAGCAATGAAGAAGATCGAGGAAGAGGGGCAAGTCTCCGTGCCGCGTCATCTCGCAGACGGCAATCGTGACGCCGCCGCAACGGGACAAGGCAAGGATTACGTTTATCCGCATGAGATGGAAGGTCACTTCACACCGCAGCAATATTTGCCCAAGCGGTTACTCGGCACTTATTTTTATGCGCCGTCACAAGAGGGATACGAATCTCAAGTCACGGCAAGGTTGGAAATGTGGCGCGAGGCGCAAAGAAAAGCATTGGGCATCGAACGGCGGGAGGATGTCCCAGCCTTGAGTGAAGAACAGATCGTGGAAATGAAGAGAAAAATTAAGTAGCTACCAGTTGCAGCTTGAAAATCGCGGGTCGCGACACTTTCAAAATCAAACCTGTAACCTTCAACGTGTAAACATGCCAATATTATTACTCATCCGTCACGGCGAAAACGAATATGTCAAAACAGGCAAAATGGCGGGAAGACTGCCCGGGGTACATCTAAATGAACGGGGGCAGAAACAGGCTGAGGCGCTGGGTGAGGCGCTGAAGGATGTCCCGATCAAAGCCATTTATTCCAGTCCGTTGGAGAGGGCGATGGAGACTGCGACTCCAATCGCATCCGCGCGGAAATTGCAGATCATTCAGGAACCTGATGTAATGGAAGCGGATATCGGCAAATGGCAGGGAAAATCATTGAAGGTCTTGCGATTAACAAAAGTGTGGAAGATCGTGCAGCACTCCCCCTCTCGTTTTCGCTTTCCTGATGGCGAGTTGTTTCCCGAAATACAAACGCGAATTTCAAATGCGCTTGAACGAATTATAAAAAAACACAACAAGCCGCAGGATATTATTGTGGTTGTCTTTCATTCGGACCCGATCAAACTGGCTGTGTCACATTTTCTGGGATTGCCGCTCGATAATTTCCAAAGATTAAGCTGCGACACTGGTTCATTAACGGCGATCTATGCCAGCGAGTCAGGATCGAATTTGGCGAAATTGAATCAACATCCGCCGTTTGATTTCTTAAAAAAGTAGGGCGAGATTTTAGTCTCGCCCTACTTTTTATTTCCACAATTTTGCCAACTCATTCAACGATCTGTAATACGGCTCAATGCTGGGGATGTAATGCCGCTCATCCTTTGCATGCGGACCGATACCCGTCTGCCCCCACACGACTGCCTGACCACCTGGGGCGAATCTCGCACTCGTGCCTGGGAGTTTCCTGCCGATGCGCGCCTCCGCTTGCGCGCCGCCCGAAGCCTGTTTGACTGCTTCGATCAGCGCTTTCAACGCTGGATTATTTGGGTCGCATGCCACGCCGTTTTCCATGACAGAGAATTTCGCTTCCAGATTATTTTCGGCGCAATAGGTTTCCACTTCGCTGCGCAATGCAGATGTATCGTCCTGTGGAATGGGGCGAATTTCCACGCCCAGAATTCCTTCCGCCGCGGTAACGTTATACACGCCAGGCGTACCCACGTTGATAAATGGGAACTTGGCTTGTGACTGCCAGCCATCTGCGGCTTTGAGCGTGAGATGTTTAGCAAAGATTTCATTTAAGGCTGTACGGGCATTGATTAATCTCTCGCTCAAATCTCCTGTGCCTGCCACGCCCGAATGTCCTTTCACCCCGCGCGCAATCACGTCAAAACGCATCACGCCTCGATTTTCCACGCAAATTTCGCCGAAGAGTTCGTTGCCTTTTTCACCTGTCCGCTCGCCTGCGATAAACAAGGATGGCGTCAGATCTAATTCTTTCAAAAGATGCGGCGTGCCCCATGCTTCGGCTTCACCATTTTCTTCGTTACCAACCAGCATTAGCGCAATGTTGGGGTATGGCGCACCTGCTTTCATCGCATCTTTCATCCACACCATGTACGTCGCAACGACAGTCTTCATATCCGCTGCGCCGCGACCCCAGAGATAATCACCTTCGATGCGCGGAGTAAATTGCGAATCATCGGGCTCGGGTTCAACAACATCAAAATGACCAGTCAAAAGAATTGGGGACAAGGGACGAGTTATGAGTTTCTCGTTACTCATTTCTTCGCTTGGGAAGGTCGCATACACCGCAGGATACTTGCCATCAAAATATTTCACATCCAAGCCAGCGTTGCGCAGATAATCATCGACCAATGAGCCCGCACGATGGACTTCATCCAGACGTTCATCAGGACAAGCTGTGACTCCTGGAATGCGAATCAATTGCTGGGCAAGATCAAGGATTTCACTGGTCTTATCAGGATAGGAAATTTCAATAATCGCCTGCGGGCGCGAGCGGAATTGTATGGGCGCATTTTGTGTCTGACGCGCGGCGTCACGTCCGCGCTGCAGGAACTCAGCAATTTTGGAAGCATCACTGCCCAGAGACCCGTATTCAGATGCGATGCGTTCCACATCACTTTTGACTTGGGCTTCGCGCTCAAAATGTAATTCCTTCAATACATCCATCGGGATTTCATTGTCACTGCCCAGTTCCCGTGAAGCGTGCAGACGGGCGCGAATCTTTTCAGCCGTACTGCGTGCGCCTTCAGATATCTCCACCAAGGGCGTGAGGTCATTCCACATGTTCAATGCTTCCGCCAACGGCTTGATTTCATTGAGCGTCCACTTGAGAAAATCACGCATGGTGATTGGTTTTCCTGTCAGCGGATTTTCGATCTCGGCGCGCATACCATGCTTGGCGGCAAGATTTTCGTTGATGCGGGCGCGGGTGATGTCCTCACGGTCGTAGCGGAAGGCGCGCGCAAATTGCGGATCGGAATAAATGCGCAAGAGCAGAAGATGCTTGAAGGTCAGGTTCGCAATGTCAAGGTCAAGGCTGTGACCGCCTTCATCGGTGCGGATCTCCACACGCCCCATCGGCAGGTTGATGCGCGCCATGAGGTTCTGCTTTTCAATTTGCAGCGCCATCTCTTCGGGCGGAGTTGCTTCGCCAACTGCGAACAATCCGCGCTTGTATAACGCGTTGAGCTGGTCACTCGTCGTGGAGATGATGCGCTCAACGGGGTCGGAAAACGAACGCGCGCGAATGGGTGTCCAGTTGTTATTTCCAAAGCGGACGCCGCGGCGCACGAGATCATACGAGATTTGCAGATAATCATTGTACGAACGATACAGGTCAGGGAGGTCAATTGCGGGCGGGTTGGGAAAAGTAAGGTTGCGGATCGAATCAAACTCGGTCAGGACAACCACAGCGCGCCCATCCTTGACCTGTGCCTGCATCGGCGTGGAGGCATTTGTCGCGATGAAGATCGAAGCAAAAGCGCGCAGGAGTCGCGTGGCGGTGATGTAAAACTCCGATTTGAATTCATCGAGATGCTTGTCGCCGCGCTCACTTGATGAAAGATGCACGAAGTCCCACGCAAAGAGCGGGTCTGGCAGGGACATGTTGGTATGGATGCCAGTGGTCGCAAGTGTGTCGCGGTACAGGTCAACGCATTTTTCGAGATAACGGCGCTTGGCGATGCCCCAACTGCCAGGGATGGATTGATGACCGACGTCAGTCAGGAACAAAAGGTTGCCATGCCAGTAATGCAAACGCTCGCCAAAATTTAGTCCCGCGCAATGCAGGGAGTTGATCAGCGTAGCCTCCATGAGACGCGCTTCATAGATCGCGCCGCGCGGGCTGTAATATGGGCGCGTTGCCCACTCGACCATCCAATGAAAGACTTCGAGTTGGCTGAACTGAGCCTGCCAGGGCGGAATACATTCGGCGCGCAGATAATCTACAAAAGATTGCTGGCTGGGACCTGCGCCCACCGTGAGCAAGGGACGCAGTTCTTCATCAAGCAGATTCCATTCCTGCTCGAAGCCGTTGAGTCCGCCTTGCGGCTTTTCCTTTGCGGCTTGTTCAAGTGCGAGAAAATATTTTTCGGGAAATTTTTTTGAGGGCATAAGTTTTTAACCAGAGACGAAGAAAGATAAGAGCAATGAACCGCAAAGATCGCTAAGATCGCTAAGTTTTTAATAGGTTTTCTTCGCGTTCTTTGCGTGCTTGGCGGTAATTAGCCTTTAAGTGAATTCAAACCTTCGACGAGACGCTTGAACGCGCCTTCGGTTCTTTCGGCGGGAGTGGCATACGAGAAGCGGATCCAGTCATTGCCGAAGGGGGAGAAGAACGCGCCAGGAACAATGGCTACGCCGTGATTCTCAGCGAGATATTGTCCGAGCGGTTCACTGTCTGCCCAGCCTTTGGCTTGGATAAATTCGCCGACATTCATAAAAGCGTAATAGCCTTTGCCGATGATGTGCTGCATTCCACTTTCAGCGAGCAACTTCTTCAAGACCACGCGGCTGGCGTTGGTCGGCTCAATGATGGTCTTTGCGGCTTCCCTAAACCCGATCTCATAGGCAGCCATTGCAACGGCTAACGAATAGAAAGATGGCATGACGGTATGCGACGCGCGCGCAACAATGAACTTGATGACGGCTTCGTCCGCGATCAAATGACAGTTGCGGATGTTTGAAGCGCCAAGTGATTTTGTCAGCCCGTCGAGGAACATGATCCGCTTGCGCTCTTCGGGGGTGAAGAATTTGAGGAAGGAGTTCAAATCCATCGGGGATTCGTCGGTGACGTAGTGGTACATCCAGTCAAAGAGTACGAACGCCACACCCGCTTCCAGCGCAGCTTTGGCAAGCGAGACTTGCTTCTCAACAGCAATCGTCAAACCTGTGGGGTTATCTGGATTGGTGATGATGATGCCCGCGATCTTGCGTCCCTTGGATTCGGCGAATTTGACACTCTCACGGATCGCATCCTCGGAATATGCCCAACCTTGAGCTGGGTCGCCAGGAGCCCAGAGAATATTCGCCCCGACGCCGTACGGACCCCAGTTGTACGAAATCCACGGGACGCGTGAAACCATGATCAAGTCACCTTGCCGTCCATGACCAAGAGCCAGCATGGCTTGATAAGCTTTGACCAGCGCGTCGCGTCCGCCTGCGGTGCCAAGCACGTTGGCAGGTCCCCAGCCAGAAGCGGAATCCAATTTCCAATATTGCTCGATGACGGCTTTGCGATAGGCATCGGTGCCGAACGGCATATCGTAGGCAGTCCCATGCTCGATCTGAAGTTGTGAAGCGCGTTCCAAGATCGCCTTTGGGAACACCAGGCAGAGACGCGCCGCCGTCGCCTTGCGAGGCGTCAAATATTTTCGCGCCTGCATTCTTCTCAACATACACTTTCAACGACTTGTTGATCAGGAACATGCGTGAGGGCGGAATATCCGCCATTTGCTTTAAATGGTCGCTGACAGGGACAAGGTTCTTTTCGTCAACGGCGAAGACAGGGGTGGCATTTGAAATGTACATGATTTCTCCTTTGTGGTGGTGTTAAGAAAAACGCCCCGAGGCTCGGGGCGTTTGGTTTTCCTATCTAGGATGAATGGGGCTGTTCATGTTCACCTGATAAATACCAACGTCCCGGCACTCCATGAGTGCGGGTAGTACGATTGGTATTATTAGTATCAACAACGAGTTGGCTGAACATTGCGCGCAAGGATACCACTGCGCCACTCGCCAGTCAAGCAAATTTGCACAGAAATTAAACTTGTTGACGAGAGGTATTCACCTAAAATAAAACATCTCTCCTTCAGGAGATGTCAACTATTATGTAATTTCGATCATTTGCGGTTTAGACCCGGGCAAACAACGTATCTTTCCACACGATTCCAAGTCCAATTTCACCATTGTGCAATACCATATCACCGAGCTATTGAAATCATTCTGCAATTGCCCTTCAACCAGAGCGGCAAGTTGATTAAATGTCATCGGGCCATGTTCCTGCAGGGTTGCAAGAATGATTGTGAGCATTAAATCATATTTGGCCCTGTCCGGATGAATGTAATGTTTTGTTGGGACAGGATTAATGGCTTGGAAAAGTTCATCTGCAGCCATGCTATTATCCTCCAGGGTTCATGCTTGTATACACCGCAAGCACATTTCCTGTTGGGTCTTGAAAAATGCCAAACCAGCCTGTACCAGGAATTTCGGTTTTTGTATGAAGAACTTTGCCGCCAAGTTTCTCCACCTTCTTCAGGTCGGCTTCAATATCGTCGCTTGCGATATAGACCAGCACCTGCCCTGCGGGATTATCTTCCGAGACTTGCGGAAAACCGCCGTATTCATCTCCTTCGCCAGCTTCCCACATGGTGTAATTCATTTCAGGCATGGGTTGGATCTTCCAGCCAAATAAATCCTGATAAAACTTGCCTGCGCCTTCCACGTTCACGGCGGGTATCTCAACATGGACAATATTTCGCTTGGACATATTATTCTCCTTTTGATAAAGTGGATAACAATAGTCCAATTTTAGAACGTATATTCTAAAAAGTCAAGCGCCAGATATGGGAACTTTTTTCGAGAACCCCCCAAATATTCCAGAAGTTTTTATTTTCCGTATTTCGCAACGATATGCAGGAATATTTCCCTGTCATCCGGCATGATCTCTACGACCTGAAAACCAACATGATACAGGTTCGGTTCAATAACATCCATCTTGCACCATTTTGTGCGGGCAATGAAAATCATAAACGGCCTATCTGCCAGATCAGGTGTCAACTCAAGGCGCAGATAATAGTCCTTTTGAAGCGGAAGGGACACAGTTGTCTCCAACTGCAAACCGATGGCGCTAACCTCCACCATGTGACCGAGTATTTCCTGCGTGTCATCATTCAGAACACGCATGTAAAAAGAAAACTTTTTTCTGGGGGTAGTCCGTCGTTCAGGCATGAAAATTCTCCTATACCGCTTGTCAATAAGTTGCCAAATTTAATGGAAAAATTACGGGCAAAATATAATAATGCTTTGGTTATTCATGCGACACTTTGTTACAAGATGAATTTTACTCTCTTAATCCTACCACTTTTATCCCCCACTAGAAATACAAAGTTTATATTAAATTTCACACGCTCAAAGGAAGAAAATCCCATCACACTATCCAGGATATAAAAGCGGCTGGGAACTTTCCCAGCCGCTTCACTTCTCAAGTTTTCACGAAACATCAAACAGGTCAACTTTCCGCTTAAACGTCCCGTCCACTGGCGGATAGGCTTGCATATAATCTTCCCGTTCGCCAAAGAGCTTGGTGATGAAGCCCATGATCCCGCGTCGCATCTGCATTCCACCCTGCGAAGCGTGACATTCGCTCGCTTTGCGTTTCGCATCCACAGCCGAGCGGACATTTACGCGCACATGGATGGGAAAACTTACATCCGCAAGTTCTTTGATGTTGATGTCGCCATTACGCCCAAATTTTGTCGGATCTTTGCCAAAGAGCGGCATCAAACGAACTGCCGCCTTAAGCAAGCCTTTTGGAAAAACCTGAAAGTAAAGCGCCTGCGGCTTGAAAGGCGTCACCCGCTTCGGGGTAGAAAGATTCGTTATCTGAATTCGCAAAAGCAAGCACAGTCGCCTTGTGGATGTGAATATGGTCGGGATGTTTATATCCGCCGATCGGGTCAAAGGTCAGCACCACCTCAGGCTTGAGTTTGCGGATATATTTCACAACGCGCCCCGCCACTTCTTCAATCGGAGCGTTGATCTGCGCGTCGGGATGCTGATTCGCTTCCATGCCAGGCATGCCAGAATCGCGATAGCCCAAAAAGAAAACTTCCTTCAAACCAAGTTCCTTCGCGGCGCGCATCAACTCATTGGTGCGCATTTCAGCGGTATCCTTGAAACCCTTCAAATGCTCCTCATCCACTGTGCCTGCTTCGCCGCGCGTGGCGCAAACGTAGTATACATCGTAGCCCCGGCTGGCATACAAAGCCAGCGTGCCGCCCAAGCCAAAAAACTCATCATCGGGGTGTGCCAAAACTGCCAATAAAGTTTTTGTCATATTTTCCTCTTTCACCTAGACGTTCAATGAAGGCACAAGTTTACCTTATGCCCAGCATGATATGTGATAAAATTTAATCGCTAGAAGGAGCACCCAGCGAATGACAGATATTCTGTAGTTAACCAAATTTTCAGGGCATTACCCGCTGTTATGATTTAATCAGCCGAGGCTTGCCCTCGGTTTTCTTTTTAACTACAGGATTTTCATTATGCTTAGTATTCATAACCTTTCAAAAAATTTTGGCATCCAGCCTGTTTTACAAAATATAAATTTCAATATCAACGCGGGCGAACGCATCGGTCTGATCGGCGCGAACGGTTCAGGCAAGACAACGCTCATGCGAATCCTTGCTGGTCTGGAACAACCCGACTCTGGGGATGTCTCTTCGACGCGCATTAACTTAAGAGTGGGATATCTTGCCCAAGGAATGGATTTCACCCCCGACCAAACGCTTCGCGACGCGCTCGGGCTTGATCCAACAACCCAAACAGATCCCGCCGCTGATGTAGAGTTGCTCGCCTCAGCATTATCCCAAAACCCAAACGACTCTACTCTCCAACATCAGTACGACCAAGCACTCGCCCGACTTTCAGCCTTCAACGTTCAACCCGAATCCATCCTTGCCCCTCTTGGGCTTGCCCACCTCCCCCTTGATACACCAATCAGTCATTTGAGCGGCGGACAAAAGACTCGTCTAATGCTGGCGCGTGTCTTGCTCGAAGAGCCTCATCTGTTATTGCTCGATGAACCCACCAATCACCTCGACATTGAAATGCTCGAATGGCTGGAAGACTGGCTCAATCATTTTCAAGGCGCAGTGTTGATCGTCTCACATGACCGCGTATTTTTGGATAACACCGTCACATCCATTCTTGAATTGGATTTGACAACGCACACCATAAAAACCTATACAGGCAATTACAGCGATTACCTTGATGCAAAACAAAAAGAACAGGCAAAACAGTGGGATGCCTACCGCGACCAGGAAGTTGAGATTCGCCGTATGAAAGACGATATCAACCGCACGAAACAACAATCACTGCACGTGGAAATGACAACGACTTCAGGTCAACCTGGCGTGCGAAGGATCGCCAAGAAGGTCGCCATAAAAGCAAAGTCAAGGGAAAAGAAACTGGATCGCTATCTCAAGTCAGATGAGCGCGTGGACAAGCCTTTGCAAGGTTGGCAAATGAAACTTGATCTCGGCGCGCCCGATCATCAATCAAAAGATGTCTTGGTCACAGAATCTCTCTCATATTGGTTACACGCCAGAAAATCCCTTGCTCGAAAACATAAACCTGTTCATCCGCGCAGGTCAACGCATTGTGTTGACAGGTCCAAACGGCGCAGGCAAAACTTCCTTTATCCGCACGATTGTTGGGATGATTCCCCCGCTCTCAGGCAGCTTCCGCCTAGGCGGTGCGACTAAACTTGGGTACATGGCACAGGAACAGGAATTACTCAACCCAAACTTCAGCGCCCTGCAAACCATACAATCGGTTGCCCCATTTAACGAAACGGATGCGCGCAACTTCCTCCATTACTTCCTCTTCAAAGGCGATATCGCCCTGCGCCCCTCGCATGAACTTTCCTTTGGCGAACGCGCGCGCCTGCAGCTTGGGACATTGGTTGCGCAAGGCTGTACCTTCCTCATTTTGGATGAACCCATCAACCATCTCGACATTCCCTCACGTGAACGCTTTGAGGAAGCGCTCGAAAATTTCAAAGGCACGATCCTTGCTGTTGTGCATGACCGAAGCTTCATCGAAAAATTTGCTTCTCATATTTGGGTTGCGAACAAACAAAATATAAAGGCTGTATGAGGTAGCAACTACTTTCATCCTTTGGAAGCAGCACTTCCGAATTCCATAAATCAAAACTATCCGTCATTCTCCACACGTGGGGCGACGGATAGTTTTTTTACAGAGCCAATAGTTTATTTGTCAGCGACTACATGAATAGCAACCAGGGTTACATCGTCATCCTGTTTAAGCCTTCCTGATAGGCCACCAACGTTTTAAGCAAATGGTCACAAACGTGCTGTGCATTTATATTGGATAAACCGCTTAAAGTTGTTTTGATTTTTTCCAACCCAAACGACTCTCCGATCGGGTTGCGGCAATCGGTCATGCCGTCTGTATACAAAAGCAAAGTGGAACCAAGAGGCAATGTGATCGCACGCTCATCCAGCGTGATCGTATCCCAAAGTCCAAGTGCCATGCCTGGGCTGTGCGGGATGCGTTCCACTTTTCCATCAGGATGCAGAAGCAATGGCGGCTCATGTCCCGCGCGCGCATAACTAAACATGCGTGTTTTCAGATCAAGTATGCCGTATAACACAGTAACGAACTGCGTGGATTTTTGTAATCGAGTGATGTGGCGGTTAACCTGTCGGAGTACTTCTCCAGCAGTTGTGCCAATATCTGCTTCAGCCATAATTAGCGCATGGGCACGCGCCATGAAGATTGCAGAGGGCACGCCTTTATCGGCAACATCGCCGATCAATACGCCCACCTTGCCATCTTTGAGAAGAAAGACATCGTATAGGTCGCCACCCACCTGACGGGCAGGCAGGATGCGCGCGCCAAAACCAAATTCATCCAGCACTGGCAATTCGTCGGGCAGGATGCTTAATTGAATATCCGCGGCAACTTGCAATTCACGCTCGAGGCGTTCCTTTTCGATCAACTGTACTTGAGCGGCTTTGAGTTCATCATAAGCGGTTTGGAGTTGTTTATTTTTCTCGGTCAGGTCGCGGAATGTTTGAGTGTTTGTCGCGTCGAGGCGTTGACTGAGAACACGCACCATGGAATGAGAGAGTTCGGGGTATTTTTTGGTCAGATCTAAAAATTGAATGCGACTCATGGAAAGCAGAGTGGAATCTCCGCGTGAACGAACACTCGCTGTGCGATGTCCGCCGGGCAAAATAAGGCTCATTTCACCCAAATACTCACCCACGCGCAACACATTAAGCAACAGTTCTTCAGGTTTCCCCTCAGCCATCAAAACCTCAAGTTCACCCTGCATGACCACGTAAAAATGTTCGCCGGGGTCGCCTTCGTGAAAGAGAATGTCATGGTCTTTCATCTCTTTTACATCCAGCATGGAGAGAATGTGATCCAATTCCCTGTCTGGCAGGTTGGCAAACAAGGGGATTTTTGAAAGCAGGTTAATGGTCATATTTACTACTTGTGGGTTAAATCCATTACTTCTTTTCCAGCCAGTTTATCCTGGATGCGTTGCGTAACCAGTTCCAAATGACCTGGCTGGTTGACATAATCAAGATCATCTGTCTGAATGGTTAAGACGGGGCAAAGATCAAAGGCACCAAGCCATTCATCATAAAAGGAATCGAGCAAGGTCAGGTAATCAGGGGTAATACCCGTCTCCATATTTCGTGCCCGACGGCGGATGCGGTCCATAAGAACGGGGATAGGCGCTTTGAGATAGATCAACAGGTCGGGGCGGGGCAGTCCATTGACAACGACTTCAAATAAACGGCGATATGCAAGGTAATCACGCTCGCCCAAATTCCCCATGTGATGCAAGGCGCGGGCAAAGATAAACGTATCTTCATAAATGCTTCGATCCAGTATGGCGGAACGCGCATCTCGTGATGCTTCAAGATATTGTTCTGCGCGATGGCCGAGGAAAAAAACCTGCAAATGAAAAGACCATGCGCGCATGTCTGAATAAAAATCAGGGAGGTAGGGGTTATCGGCGACAAACTCATAACCCGTCCACCAGCCAAGGCGGGCGCCGATACGTTCCGTAAGGGTAGTCTTTCCGACGCCGATATTCCCAGCCACTAAAACCAAGTGTTTTGCCATAGATGATTTGTATTTTATCATGGGAAAGGTTTGCAGGTATAATTCGAGAAAAAGGATAATCCACCATACATGAAAGTACGCGACGCAGCCGGCTGGACCATGTTTATCTTCGGAATACTTGCATTACTGCTTGGATTGATCGGCCTAATCCGCCCCGAAATTCTGCTCACTATTCTTGGATTTGAAGTTGTAGAACGCGCCCAACGCGCAGCCAGTGATTACACGATCGTCTTTATGACGGCATCTTCCATGGCTTCGTTCAACATGGGTGTTTATTATGTGCTTGCGGCTCTAAACGACGTAAAGATTTTCTATCGTTGGACTGTCCCCTTCCGTGTGGTTACGTTTGCAGTTTTCACAACAATTGTAATAGCAGGTATTGCGCCCAAGCCTTTTTTGGGCGTAGGGGTATGGGAGCTCGCTGGCGCATCGCTACGGGGATTGCACTTAATATAGAAAGCGGTAAAAAAATTACTGCCGTACAAGTCCCTTAAATATCGTCATCACGAGCGGCAGATGTTTTTTGACAACATAGCGATAACGAAATTTGGGTCGAAAAACGCCAAAAACAGAGATTGCTTTGGGAAAGTGCCCTCGCAATAACAACATACAGTAGAGAAATAAGAAAGAGGCTGTTATGAAATCCAAATGGATCGAACACAATGGCAAAAAAATACTATACCAGGATTTTTCAAACCTTTTCTTCAACACAAATGCGATCAAAGAAGAGTTGGAACAAGTTGAAGTGATTGTGCTGGGTGAGCCTGAAAATTCGATCCTAGTCCTTTCAAATTTTTCAAATACAGAGATCACCAATGAATTAATGCCGATCCTGAACGAGGCATCTAAAGTCACAAAGTCGCATGTCCGTAAAACAGCAGCAATCGGCGTGACGGGTTTTAAGCGCACATTGGGAGATCTACTTTCCAGAATTACTGGCCAGCCGCTCATGTATTTCACGACTGAGACAGAAGCAAAAGAGTGGTTAACGAAAGAATAATTAATCCAGGTGCCACTTGCAAAATTCATGCAAGATTTAATGCAAAGGCGCGAAATCGCAAAGGAAAACATTAAGCCTTTGCGATTTCGCGTTAAAAATCAGATTAAAACAGCAGAGACCTTGAGAAAAACTTAAAATCAATTTTCTCTGTGCACTATTCCCTACACCTACAGCTTATTAAAGTGAAGCCTATACACAGATATGGATCTAGGCGTATCTGTTGCAAATCGATCAAATACTGGTCTGGATTCTCTCAAGAGTTTTGCAGGTATAATTTTACTTCATCCACGATGACTTACAAGATAAAATCCCTTCTCTGGCAGTTGCTCTTTCTCGCAATATCAATAGCCTTATTTAGCTTGATCATAGCGAACCGCTCCCCTAACTTGTTGCGCCCCATCAGCATGGCGCTGCGTACAGGTTTTGGATTGGCCATCCCTATCACAGGGTTGGTTCTATATCTTGCATTCCGCATCCCAAACCGCACCGGGGATTTGATCGGGATGATGGTCACACTTTCACTTTTCGCAATGCCGCTGGCAGGGCTTTGGGCCTCAGGACTATCGCAGTCAACTGTCCTCAGCGGACTGATCCCATTGTTTGACGCAAACTCATATTACATCGACGCGCTGCGATTAATGGACGGTAGGGCCTTTTCAATATTCTCCGCGCGCCGCCCTCTCTTTGGCTCGCTGTTTTCTGTCCTGCTATCAATAACAGGACGCAACCTGATGGTTTCCCTTGCCATCCTCACAGCAATGACTGGTCTGGCTTGTTACTTTACCGCGCGCGAAATACAACGCACGCATGGTGCAGAAATTGCAGTTTTCATTTTAATGGTGGTTTTCCTGTTCTACCGGGCACACAGCGGAATCAGCATGTCTGAAAGTCTCGGCGTGACGCTGGGTATGTTGGGATTTGGTCTGCTTTGGCGCGGAGCATCCACTAGAAGTTTATTTTATATCTGGGCGGGGCTACTCACAACCACGCTGGCATTGAACGCGCGCGCGGGCGCATTCTTTATGTTACCCATTCTCATCCTTTGGGCAGGGTGGCTTTTGCGTGAAAACAAACTCATACCCTGGAAAATTCTTTTCATCAGCGCCAGTGCTGTTTTATTGGGATTCGCCCTCAATCTTGTGCTTACACGCCTGGTCGCAATAACCAGCGGCGTCCCATTTGCCAATTTTTCCTACACACTTTATGGACTTGCCTCCGGAGGAAAATCATGGGCTTATGTTTTTGAAGCACACCCCGAAGTGCTTGCAATTCAGGAGCCTGAACAATCCAAGAGGATATACCAACTAGCTTTTGATTTGATCCTCGCGAACCCAATGCAAGCTGTACAAGGCATGCTCTTCAACTGGAAGATGTTATTTTCAGATTCCTGGTACAACATCTATGCTTACATGGGCGGTGAAAATTGGCAGCTCACAGTCATGACTCGCTGGGGTATGTATATCCTAAGCATCGTTGGAATATTCGCATGGTTTCGAGACCGCAGTGACCCAATTCGAAGCCTTGTCATGGCTTCTGCAATCGGTGTATTTATTTCCGTCCCATTCCTGCCCCCTACAGATGCCTACCGCATGAGACCCTATGCCGCAAGCATTGTGATCTTTGCCGCCCTTCCTGCCATGGGCTTGCATTACATCTTAAATCAGGCAAAAAAGATACCCCAGCTCAGGGTGGATAAAATCCTGGATAAAAACGACATTCCCCAGATCGGTTCCATGCTTGTTTATGCTTTTGTTTTAATCCCAGTTATATTAATCGGACCCGTTCTCATTAAGTCCACTGCCAAACCACAATCCATTCAAACGACTCCTTGCGCAGACGGATTAACGCCAATAGTTGTCAGGTTTAATGAAGGAACATACATCAATATCAAAAAACAAAACGAACTGTTTCTGGATTGGATGCCCAATTTTCATACTGGGACATTCCGGAAAAATTCACACTCCCTTGCAGACAGCAATATGATCAACTGGGCGGAAAGTATCGAACCTCCAAAAACCATATTCCTTACGCTGGATTATCTCACCGATAAAAATACGATGGTTGTATTCCCTACAACTTTACTCTCTCAAGCAGATACATTGATGCAGATTTGCGGTGAATGGGAAACCGACCCAAATTTGGTTGGATACGGAATTTTTTATGGGATCGAATAAAACCTTTCTTAATCAAAAAAGACTTATCCTTATCGCCTAAAATAAAAATGGAGCGAGAGAATTCTCCCGCTCCATCACTTCACGGATTCAAGCTGATGATATAAGCGATGACATCAGCAATTTGTTGTTGACTCAACGTCCCCGAACTGCCCCACGGAGGCATCTGGAAGATCGGATTTGTCCCTGCCGGTGTTGACCCATGCTCAAGGAACAGGTCAAGGTTGGTGGCAAAGGTTATATAGGTTGGGTCTTTAAGTTTCGGATCAATCGGATTGAGCGCCGGAACGGTGCCATCCGTCGAGCCAAAATTTGCAATGCCACCCACGCCTTCCGCACCATGACAAGGCACACAATTGGCGGCAAAGAGTTCTGCACCTGTGGCAGCATCACCTGTCAAGTTGATCGCCTCACCCGGTCCGCCAGGATTGGAAGGGAGCGGAATATTCGAACTTTCGGCTGCCATTTTAGTCGCCGCCTCGTCGACTGTGAGAGTTGGAGACATGGTGGCGGTCGGGATAAAGCGCTCCGCAACGGGCATGGTCGCGGGAAACAAAGTTGGAATAGGCGTGCGATACACTGCAGACGCACCCCGTTTGCAAGTAAGAGTAACACCACAGGATGAAATATAAACTATGCTTAACCAGGATAAAATAACCAGCACGAACGCGATTAGCGCTCCATAAATATACTTGCGTACATCGTCTTTCATCAAAACCCTTCCTTACGGTTGTGCTGCTTTAAGCGTGCGGATGTAATTGACCACGTCCCAGCGTTCGCGGACGTTAAGGTTCTCATTCATAGGCGGCATTTGGCCTGAGAACTCCACATCAGGGAAAAGTGTGTTGTTCGGATTAAAGATTCCATTGGAAATACTCAGGAAAAGAGTGCCATCACTTTTGCTTTGAACCAGGTAGCTGGTAAGATCCGCGGGCTTCTTTTTGACGAGGAAAGCGGCGATGGTGCCAGTCCCCTGCCCGGTCTCGCCGTGACACATCACACAGTTAGTAGCAAAAAGTTGAGCGCCGCGGGCAATGGAAATTTCATCCGCAGGGACAGGGTTGGTCGGTGCGCCACTATCGGGGACATAGGCAGCGCCTTCCACTGGAATGGATTGCGCAGGCACCGGCAAGGGTTTTTCCTGCGCGGCGTAAGAGGGCTGGAGCTCCATGAAGACGACCCAGTCAATTTTGATCACGTCAAAAGCAAATATTGCCAGCACGCCGATGATCAAAAGGATTACCGCAAAAACTCCAATGAGTTGTTTGAATAATCTCATAGGTGCTCAACCTCCGCAACCTCAACCTTTTCCGCGCCGAGGGCGGCCATGGCTTTGGTAAATTTTTCCTTGCCCTCTTCGGGACAGATAAAGAAGATGGCAATTTTTCCGTCGCTGACTTCTTTTACATACTCCATCGGGCGGTAGTTGGGGAAATAACTATCGAGAAATACGCCGAGGAAAGTTGAGAGCAGCATGCCGAGCATGGTCAGTTCGAACAGTACAACAACCGTGGGAGGACCCGGCACAAAGGCTTGTGTGCCGACCTGGATCGGAACGGGATATAGGTAAGGTGTAACAAAAACCAAAAATGCGCCGCCTAAAAAGCCCAGGATCGAGCCGCCAGCCGCCAGCCGTGGGACATTTGTCCACTGGCTGGGACGACCAAGCATGGCTTCGGTGACGGGAATGCCAGAGATGACGTTCATCTGGTCGTCAGAAAGGCCCAAAGTGCGGAGTTTGTCAATCGCGTCCGCCGCAGGTCCGAGGTCAGGAAAGACCGCTAACAGGGATACATTGTCAGCCATATGAGTCTCCTATTCCAATTCGCTGACCGATACAACGGTCTCGCGTCCAAATTGCTTGAGTTCGTGCGCCATCTGACCTTCCTCTACTTCCCAAACTGGGATAAGCGGAATCAAACGGGAGGCACCCATATAAAGCAGGATGAAGAATGCCAGCGTACCGATGCCGAGCGGAATTTCAATGCCGGGCTGGTAAAGTCGCCAAGTAAAAGGCATACGGTTAATGCTGAGCGAAATGGGAATAATGATGTAGCGTTCGAACCACATACCGACGTTGATGAGGAGGCCGACAATAAACATCAGCCACGGAGTGGAGCGCCATTTTGGATTCCACAGGATCGCCCACGGGATTGCAATATTGAAGATCAACATGGCAAACCACATCCAGCCCATCGGACCTGCTTCATGGAAATGCAAAAGCTGCTTCGTCCATTTATCGCCGCCATACCATTGCACCATGTAATCGTTGAAGAAGAAGTACGCCCAAGCCATCGAGATGATGAGCATGAGTTTGCCAATGGCATCGAAATGCTCCGGGCGGATGAAGTATTTCATGTGCTTCATCGTGCCGCGTACCACCGCAAGCACCATGATGACCGCGCCCATGCCTGAGTGCAAAGCGCCGACAACGAAGTACGGGCCGAAAATCGAAGAATTCCAACCGGGGCGTGTGGCAGCCGCAAAGTCCCATGAAACGATGGTATGCACCGAGAACATGACCGGGATGATCGCAAAAGCGAAGATGTTCATCGCGTTGCGCAAATGCGCCCATTCGCCTTCGGTACCGCGGAAGCCAAGCGCAAGCGTTTTATAGAAAGTCTTGCGCCAGCCAGTGGAACGGTCACGCGCCATGGCAAGGTCAGGGATGAGCGGCAGGAAGAGATACATGGTGGACGAGAGCAAATAAGTAGTGATCGCCAGCAAGTCCCAGGTCAACGGGGAATGCAGGTTGGGCCACAACATGCGCTGATTTGCATATGGCATGAGCCAGTACGCCAGCCAAACGCGACCCATGTGCATGAAAACGCTAAAGCCAGCCTGCACCAGACCGAAAGTGGTCATCAACTCTGCGGCGCGGGTGAACGGGCGGCGAAATTCCGCTTTGAACACACGCAGGATGGCGGAGATGAACGTCCCCGCATGGCTGATGCCGATCCAGAACACGGTGTTGACGAGAAAGATGCCCCAGTAAGACGGGCGATTGACACCCGCAATACCGAGACCTTCAGCGATCATTTTGCCCCAGGAAAAGAACAAGCCATAAGCCACGATCACGCTCAAGACTGCGAACACCACCCAAAACTTCCACGAGGTTGTATGCATGGATTCCATCACCATGCTGTTCATTTGTCCGCGTGGAAGCGGATCGAGCATCAGGTGCTTTTCACGGAGATGCTCTGCATGGCTTTGATGCCCGTCGCTTGCATGAGCCTTTTCTGCTTTTTTGTTATATCCGGCCATGATTACCCTCCCTTCAAATAGGTCACGTTCGGAAGTGTGCCGAGTTCTTCAAGGTGTTTGACGCCATGACCATGAACACGAGCCATTTGTGAGACAAGGGATTCGGGATCGTCCACGCGGCCAAAGGTGATGGCATTCGCGGGGCAAGCCTGCGCGCAAGCAGTGGTGAATTCACCATCCACAACTTCGCGGCCTTCCGACTTCGCTTTGTCCTGTGCCTTATGAATGCGCTGGATGCAGAAGGTGCATTTTTCCATCACACCGCGGCGGCGCACAGTCACATCGGGGTTGAGTTGATTTGACAAAGGCTCGGGGCGTTCGTAATCGCGCCAGTTGAAGGAGCGCACCTGATACGGACAGTTGTTCGCACAGTAACGCGTACCCACACAACGGTTGTAGACTTGTAAATTTATTTGCTCAGCCTGTGAGTGGACTGTCGCAAACGCAGGGCAGACGGGTTCGCAGGTGGCGCTTCCGCATTGCTGGCAGAGCATAGGCTGATTAGCAGTCATCTTGACTTCGGGATACTCACCCTCCCAAAAGCGCTCGATGCGGATCCAATGCATGGAACGTCCGTAGCCCGAATCTTTTTCGCCAACGAACGAGATATTGTTTTCCATCGCGCATGCGGCCACACAGGCCTGACAGCCCGTGCACATATCCTGGTCAATGACCATGCCCCACTTGCCAGTTTCTTCCGTGCTCATTTTTAATTTCTTCAGGTCTAATCATAATTAATGCTCCTCGCCAAGACCCACGCCATAAACACCCATAATACTTTCAAGGCGTGAAAGCGGTTGTTTCCTTCCAGTCTTTTCGATTTTGACTTTCATGCCGGCAAACGCAAGATCGCCAGCTTCATTAAAGTGCTGACCAAGTAAATCTGTGGGATTAACTCCGCGATTCTCGGCATAGCGACCATAAGCGGTGTGACCCTGACCAAAGGGAATCGCGATCGTGTCGGGGCGGATGGCTGGATAGCGGTAAACGGGCAGTTCCAACTCCCCGGCTTCGCTGACAATCCTCACCACATCGTCATCCGCGAGTCCAAGTTCCTCTGCCGTGACGGGGTTGATCTCAACCCACGTATTCCACATGACCGTTGTTGTTGGGTCGGGTAATTCCTGTAACCAGGGTTTGTTCGCGCCTGCTTCAGCAAGTGTCGGCGAGACAAACGGCACGAAGAAAAATTCACCTTCGCCAACGAATTCAGACTCTGCGGCGTTCAAATTCCGGTTAAGAACATCCGCAGTGTTGGGAACAGTGCGGGCGTCGGTGGTTTTCCACCAGCCGCCATATTGCTGGAAATATGCCATGAACGTATTGATATCGGGCGCAGAATAGAAGCCGTCCGCTTCGCTCATTAGCGGAGCGACTTTGCTTTGCAGGAATTCGACTTCATCCTGGAAAGGCAAAGCACTCGCAAATTTACCGCCAGCAAGTTGAGCAGCGGCGATCAAGACATCGGCTGTGGCGCGAGTGTTGTAGAAAGGTGAAACAACGGGTTGCGACCCTGAAAGAACAGGCTGGGCAGAGCCAGTGGCTACGCGCTGATATCCCCATGACTCAAGTCCGTGGTGATCGGGGAAAACAAAGTCAGACTCCAAAGCGGTCTCATCGGGGAAAGTCGCAAACGAGATAACCTGCTCAACACCTTTCAAGGCATTCTTGAAATCCAACGCAGCGGGCAATTCAAATACAGGGTTGACGCCATGCACGAACAAAACCTTGAACTTACCGTCCGCCATCTTCTGAACAAATTCCTGCATTTCCTTCACAGAAGCAGAGCGTTGATATTCTGTCTGATTTGGAGCAAGCGCCGAGAAATACACGCCGCCGGGCTTGCCAAAATTATCGGCAATGGCATTCAAAGCCAGCACGGCTTCAGCAACGGCGAGACCATTGCTCTGACCAAGCGCCACCCCGCCCGGGATTGCGAGTGCGCCCGTTGAATTGGCGAACATTTCAGCCAGATGCTCAAGTGTTTCGAGTGTTACGCCTGATTTTGATGCGGCTTCCTCTGGGTCAACATCTGAGAAGGCACGCGGCAATGGTCCGCCGCGAAGTTCTGAGGCGAGCCTGCCAATTGCCAGCGCTACCATGGCTTCGGTCCCGGGGCGGAGTGGAATCCACTCGTCCGCTTTGCCAGCCGTGGAAGACATGCGTGATTCAAATTGCACGAGTTTTCCGCGCTGCTTCTTTTGAGCCTCGCGCAAACCTGCGAAGCCGCGAGTATATGAAACTGGCGATAGCCACGTCTCAAGGAAGTTTGCGCCGAAGGAGAAGACCACCTGCGCCCCACCCACGTCAAAGAAAGGCAGACCCGCTTCGCCGAAGAGATTCTCGGCGGCTTTCGCAAGGGTGGCACGTGATTCAAACATACTCAACGCGCCGAAGCGAATTGGCGGGTTGAGCCCTGTTTGGGCTGACAGATCAGTGACCAGGTCAAAGAGATGATCCGAGGTTGTGCCGAGGAGGAAGGCAATCTCACTCGGCTTGTTGTTCTTGAGGGCGTCGGCAACTGTCTGCGTGGCGGTGTCCCAATCTAATGTTGTGGCAGAAGCGCTTCCGCGGGTGCGTTTGATCGGGTCAGTCACACGGTCGGGATTGTACAATCCGTGCAAGGTTGCCTGTCCGCGGGCGCAAGTCTTGCCGAGGTTGAGCGGATTGTTCACGTTGCCTTCGGTCTTGAGCGCGCGTCCTTGTGATGTGCGGACCACGAGTCCGCAGCCGGCCGCACATTCGCGGCATGTGGTGGCGTAATATGTGCTCTGACCGTTATAGGTGTACTCGGGCATTAACATGTACGGCTCGCGTTTTACATAACGCGAAGCAGGCCCGCAACCTGTGAGGATCGCAGTGGTTGCCGCGCCCACACCAGCCAGTTTCAGAAAATCACGCCGGGAAAAATTATCAGTCATTTTGATTTCCTCTCACCCGGTTAATAATGACAAGTGCCGCAGTCTGCCAGCTTGACCAGTTTTTCATGGTCATCACCAGCGACTTTCTTATGGCAATTCAAACAAAAGCCCATGTTAAATACCTGGGGGTTCTCAGCAACAGTCTGCTTCGACATATCGCCGTGACAATTCTCGCAGTTTTGTCCTGCCGCGATATGCGCACGATGATTAAATTGAACAAAGTCCGGCACCTGAGCCACAGGCACCCACTCAAGCGGTGTTCCGCTCTCCACAGCTTCTTTCAATGGCGCAAGCAGCAGACTGGTTTCAGTCTTCGCAATCTGATTATGACAGCCCCAGCATTTTGCCTGTGATGGAATACCGGCGACTGGTCCCTTCGCTGCGCCTGGGTGGCAATACAAACATTGAATGCCAAAAGCAACATGCGTTTTGTGTGGAAACTGAACAGGCTGTTCGGGCGGCTGTTGAGTGTAATTGATCCCGTAAGCCGCAAGGCTAAACAACGTCAGCAATGCGATTCCCACCGCAATCAGACCGAGCGGCTGTTTCAGCCAGTCAAAAAGTCTTTTGATCATGGATGCTCCTGAAATAAACTTTAAGCGCAACGCCGCCAAATGAAGGGCGGCGAAGGCTGAATTAACTAACGAAAAAACAAAGAACAACAAGAATTGCAGAACAAATTTAAACCTGCCAGGCAGTGAAACATGATTTTCATAATGATCTCCATTTCATTTTCCACATTACTTATTTAATGAAGCCTGTCAGCAAGTAACCCGCCGCATTATACATTGAAAGTGTAAAAAAGTACATAAAAGAGTAAATTTGTCACCAAATGTAAATATGCAGGCAATAGATGATGCGGTCGTGTTTGAAATGTGCTTTACGGACGTGATACAATGACCATAATAAAACAATGAAAACAGCTTATATTTTTGGGATCGTTTTTGTATTTATTGTGTTCGTTTTTGCACTCATTGCTGCCGCAAATTTCGATCACCCAACAGTCTCAGCAAAAAATTTGGGCGCGGCTTTGCTATCCATGCAGATCACCACGCCCACCCCACCTGCAGAAAATGTATCTGAAGTGGGTTCAACGGATGGCATTGTTATCATGGGTTTCGTTCTTGCAATCGTCGTTATTGTGCCTCTTTTGTTTCGCAGAAAAAAGAAATGAACAAAAATCCCGCAGACCTCAATCTGCGGGATTTTTTATATCAAGAGTTTTGACCGAGGAAACTGCAAGGGAATCAGAATCAAGATAAGTTTTTAAATCGAGAAGTCTTAAACAGACGACCCCTGTCCAGCGGCGAGGCAAAAACAGGGGTCTGACTTAAACCGTCGGCAAAGACTGAGTAAGCTATAGTCATTCTATCTTACTTTCATTTTTTTTGTACACTGTCAACTCTTCATATCCTAAATCATTCTCCAGCAATTCGCGTTGATAAACCACATCCTCAAACACAGCCAGAACAATTTCTGCGGTTGTGTAGATTTTGCATCCCGAAACGAGATGACCACCAATCGTCACACCATCCCCATCCGAAATCGAAATATGGATGTGTGAACCGTTTATCGAAACCGTTCCCGTCATGGACACGATCTCGAAGTGCCCTTCATACTCATTGTAGTATTCACGATTTGCAAGGCGCAAGGTGACATGTGTCAAACTTCCAACCGAAGAAAGCACACAGCCTGCTTCGATTTTATTTTCGACCACAAAATTTTCAATAAAGTCAAATAAATCCTGGTCGGGTTTTAGGCGAAAGGTATAAATTTTCATCTGATCCTCTTTTAATCAAAAAGACATGGAGCTAAAATTTGCACCATGTCTTTTGCTGTTTCAAAAAGCAACTACCAAAGCGGAAAACCGATCAATGTCGTCAGCCATTCGATCATCGGCGGGTAGATTTGCAAACCGATCAACGCGACGACCACACCCAGGACCGCGCCTGCTACAACATCTGACAGATAATGCACGCCCATTGCTACACGAGCCAAAGCTACCAGCGGCGCCCATATCCATAGCAGAGTTGCCAGCCATGCAGGCGCAAGCGCGGATGCGATTACTGCGATCAGGAACGCGCGTGCGGCATGTCCAGATGGGAAGGAGTGCGGGTCTGTGTTGCGGTAAATCCCGCCCCAGTCGCCTTGCGGCCTTTCGCGGCGGACGAGGAATTTAATCACCAGCACAACCCCAGCCAAGCCCAAAATGCCGAAAAACTCAACCACTACCCATTGCCTCCATGCCGGGTCTGCGAAAAACCAGCCAAGGATGAGAGCAATTGCCCAAAACCACGAATCACCTGAATGAGCGAGGAAGACGGCGAAACTCCGCAAAACGCCTGGCTTCTCGGCCACGCGCAATTTATTGGATAGTCGGGCATCAAGTTCCAGTATGGAGCGAAAACTCATTTTTATTTAGCCTTCGCTTTAACTTGTGCCTTCGTTTTTGGCGACGCTGGTTTTGTAACAGGCTTTGTTTTTACAACCTTCTTTACAGAAGCAGCTTTTTTCTCCGCCAAAACAGCTTTTCGTTTTTGATTCGCCAAATCCTCACGGATCAAGTCCAATTGATGCGGCTTATCAACATCCATGCATGGCTCAGCCTGGGACCAAATGATCGCGCGGCCTTTGACGCCTAGACGTTGGGAGACGCGTTCCACCAATCCCTGCAAGGTGATTTGGCGTGTGATAAATTGAAAAAGTATATCCCAACCTATCACTGCGGCAGAGCGCCAGGGACTCTTGCGGCTGCCGATCAGCGCTTCCCACGTATCCAAGTGCTCAGTAATCATCCTGACGTGCAAGATACCCATATCGGCACCACAAATTTGCATATCTTTTAACTTGGTATACGTGCGATTGGATGTTGGGTAACGGGCTTCCATCACATCTTTCGGGCAAACCCCATAATAAATATCATCCCTGGTTTCCATGGCAGTATCCACCAGCCAATCCACCATTTCACCTTTGAGTGCGGGAATATCGGAGGAAACACCAAGAACGTATTCGCTCTTATTATTTAACTCAATCACCTTGTTCACGCCTGCAACAATATTGGCGAGCATGCGTCCCTGGTTGGAAATGTAATATAAGGGTTTCTTGCAAGTCAGGCCGCTCTTTGCCGTGAGACCGATCACGATCACGTTATCCACTTTTTTTGATTCGCTGAGCGCATCCAAAACCCATTGGATCATTGGTTTGCCTTCAATATCGATCAAAGCTTTGGAATCGCCTTTGGAATAAGCATACAAAGGGTCACCGGGCTGCGGAATTCCGCCAGCAGTTACGATCGCATCCATAATTTAATTCAACTCCTGCAATTGTGGCTCAAAGCCAAGTTTATCGAGCATTTCAGTTAATTCAGGCCATGTGAGGGGGCGTCCCTTGCCAGCAACAGCCACCAGCGCGGCTTCCATCATATTCGTGCCGAAGGAGCGTCCTTCCAGGACTGGTGTGGTGGTGACAAGATATTTCACGCCAGCCTTTTTGAATACAGCGACATCTTCAGGTGTCGTTGTATTGGTGACGATTACCTTGCCTGTGAGGTCATCAGGCATGAAGCGTTTGATGTAATGACAATCACCCGCAATGACAGTTGCCCACGCGTAATATTTTCCCCATTTGGGCGTTCGCTTTTCCTGTTTTTCACCAGTAGGGTAAATCCATTCAAAGGGCAGACGTCCGGCAATAGGCATAAGCAAAGCGGCGAATGTTTTGAGATGGCCAATCTTATGAAGAGCAATCGGAATATCCAACCCAAACATCAGATCGCCAAAGATGGTTTCATAGCCAGCATCCGCAAATGCTTGGGAAAGTCCCCAGCGGTCAACACCCAGGGTCACCAGCACTTTGCGTCCGCGGGAGTTGATGTAATCCCCAATTTTTTTGTCTACAAATGCAGGAGCTTTATTTTCAAGCGTATTCTTTAATCCGCCGCCATCCACCAGCGGTGTCTTTTTTACAAACCGCACCATGGGTGTCACTGAATGTAAGGTATACCATTTTCCATCGACGATTGCACCCAGGTCTGCGCCGCCCACGCCGAAAGCGTCCACTGTTCCATCAAGTTCTTTGAATTTTAAAGCGGCGGCTTCCATGTCGCCATCGGTGCCGATGCGCTCAATGCTGACCTTTTCGCCAAGCAGGGTTACTTCGACTGCCTTGTTTCGTTTGGATGAGCCAATGCTGACGCTAACTGCACGTTTCATAAATATTCCTCCAAAAATAAGATATTTGCCAGTTATAACACCAAATCAAGCCGCAGGTTCGGTTTGAAGCGTAAAGAAGAATGTGGTGCCGCTTCCCACTTCACTCTGGAGCCAAATCCTGCCGTTGTGGACTTCAACAATCCTCTTGACCAGAGCAAGCCCAATGCCTGTGCCATCTGAGTTTGCGTCCAACTTGTTGAATAAGCCAAAGATGCGGTCATGATGAACAGGTTCAATGCCTATGCCGTTGTCCTTGACGTAGAAAATAGGCTTATCATCCTCATATCCACTCAAACCGATCTCGATGCGGGGATTGGGCTGATTGCCAACAAATTTAGCGGCATTATCGATCAGGTTTTGAAGCACTTCAGTCAAGCGTCGACGGTCTCCATATACTGTTGGCAGGTCTTTCTGAATGGAGACATGAATCCCCTTGCTCTGGATCTGACCGTGCACAAGTTCAACTGCTTCGTGAGCGAGTTCTTCAAAGCAGATATTTTGATATGGATTCATCAAACGGCCAATGCGCGTGAGTTCGAGCAATTCATTTAGAAGCGATTGCATTTTATCCGTAGCACTGGCAATGCGTTGAATATCCGCTTTCAAGCGCACAACATTGCCGCTGGCGGCATCCTGTTCGAGAAAACCAAGAAAGCCCTTGATGGTGATCAGAGGCGACTTGAGATCATGCGATACGGTATATGTGAAACGTTCCAATTCGCCATTTTTTTCTTCCAATTCGTTAATGAGTTTTTCGCGCTCGGTCTGAACATATTTACGCTGGCTGATATCGCGCACCATGATGATCGCTGATGCTGAAGAAATGGCATGATGCGCGCTTCAAAGTATTGCACTTCCCCAGCGGGCGATAATTCATACTCAAAAGCATGCAGTTGACCTGTAGCCAGTGTGCGTTCAAGCGCAAAAAATGTCTGGTCGGCAATGACCGGCGGAAACACCTCTTTGATATTCCTGCCAAGGAATTCTGAAGGCTGCATAAGCGGCGCAATTTCTGCGGATGCCATAAAATCCAACAATATTCCATCGCTCGATATTTCGAAGATCATATCGGGAATGGAGCTGAGGATGGCACGCATACGTTCCTCGTTATCCTTGAGCGCACGCTCTATTTGACGTTGTTCCGTTACATCATAGAACATACAGAGAATACAGAGTTGGTCTTCAATATTGATCAATTCGTAGAATGCAACAGAGATCCTATTGGGTTGATTCTCTCGTTTAAATTCGACATGAACATTTTGCAGGGAATGTTTTTCGAGCAAGTCCCGCACAAATTCACTTCGCTCGTGCGGTTCATCCCACAAGTCTAATTCCAGCGAGGTGGATCCAAGCGCTTTTTCGGGTTGAAGTCCGCTCAACTCCCAAAATGCGGGGTTGGCTTCCAAAAACGTTCCACCTTCCAACGTGACAATTGCAATGGCGATATAACTGTTATTGAATACCTTGCGAAAGCGTTCTTCACTGGAGCGCAAGGCGGCTTCGGTATTTCGACGTTCCTGCAATTCTTTTTGAGCCAGTTCATAAAGACGGGTGTTTTCAATGGCAAGAGCAGCCAGCGCGGCGAAACGTTCCATCAGGCTCACTTGTTCCTGTGTAAATGTCCTCTCCTGCTCAACATAGGAAATTGCAAGTACACCAATAACCGTATCGCCCACTTTGAGAGGAACACCCATCACTGCATTAAAGCCTGCGTCAATAAACTCAGGCAGACGCTTATTCCAGGTGCGATAATCTTGGACCGTCAGTGGCTGCCCACTCACCCAAACGCTCCCTGTTACCCCTTCATCTCTCAAAGTATACGTCCCGTTATATTTGGAGAGGACGCCATACCCCACATCCTGCCGAAGCGCTGACCCATCTGGCAATACCAGATCGATCAAACCATGTTGGGTACCGAGCAGATCGCAGGCTCTCGTCAAAATGGATTCGAGCAATGGCTGAAGTTCAAAACGGTTCAGCAACCCCAGGGCAGTCGCATTTAGGGCGGAGAGATAATCTGCCTGCCGTTGTAATTTTTCTTCAGCGCGCAAACGTTCCTGTAATTCAAGGCGGGCAGATCGCAAAGTGCTTGACCAGCTTGAAATCAGCAGATAGATCAACACACCAATAAGAACAATAATGATCGAAAGATCCCGCGCATAATTGAAGGGGTCATCCACATGTAAAACACGCAGCCCCTGTTTCTCCATAATGGCAAAGTACCATATCACAGCCAGGCTCAGTCCGCCCACAACGGATGCAAAACGCCACCCCAGTAAAAGGCTGGAGAATATGATCACCACAATATAGGCGATAATCGCCGCATCGCGAATGCCATCCGCCGCCCAGGCTTGATAGGTCATGACAAGCCACAATGCGCTGACAAGAAATATACTTGCGCTGCGCACATGTCCATGACGAATCATGAGTTGTCCCCCCGCCAATACAATCACAATTGCCAGTAAAACCAATAACGGCACATATCCAGTTTCTGCCCAAAAAATGACACGAAAAACAATAATTGCTGAAAGAATACTAATTGCACTCCACACAAAGCTATTAAGAATAGACGCAACTCGCGTTTTCTCTTCGTCTGCAAAAATGGGCGGAGCAAATGTACGGCGCAACCGACTAGGCATAATGGTCATTATATAACAGTCTTTTACAATGGATACCTGCTCTTAAAACAAAAACGAGATTGCCATCATTTTGCAATCTCGTTCCTGATAAAGAGGTTTTTGTAATTTAGCGCGCCAGTAAATCTTCCAAAACTTTCCTTGAAGACGCTTCAACCACCGCATGTTGACTTCCGCCATGCGAATCCATGGTGACGACTACGGGGAATTCCTTCACTTCGATGACCCAGATCGCCTCAGGCACACCAAAATCCAGCTTGAACACGCCATGCACTTTGGTCACGGTCTGCGCGATGTAGGAAGCCGCTCCGCCAATGGCATGGAAGTAGACAGCGGGCGTTTCTTCACAACCCTTCAACGTCTTTGCACCCATTCCGCCTTTGCCGATCACACCTTTGATGTTGAAATGCTTCATCACATCGGCTTGATACGGCTCCTCGCGGATAGACGTGGTTGGTCCCGCCGCTACAAACTTATAGTCCTTGGTATCAAGGCCCGACACCACTGGTCCGCAGTGATAAATGATCGAGCCGTTCAATATTTTCTTCAATTCTTCATATACTTGCAGATCATCGCCCTGAGGCGCGCGGGTCTTTTTGATAAAGGTCTCGATCATCCATTTATGGACAGTATCGCGCCCAGTCACCATTATGCCAGTGAGGGCAACTGCATCGCCAACTTTCAGGTCACGGATCGCTTCATCGCTAATTGGAGTGGTTATCTGTTTCATCATATTCTCCTAATCGTAAATTATCTCTTCGCCCTTGACGGTCATCTTGCGGCGGCGATATGCCCAGCACATATATGAAACAGAGACAAAGTACGAAGCCGGCAAACGGCTCAAGCCCACGATCTTGGTATCCAGCACGGTGGTCTTGCCGCCGAAGCCCATGGGGCCAATTCCCATTTCATTAGCTTCGCTGGTCAGTCGTTCTTCCAACTCGGCGATCTGCGGGTCTTCATTGCGTGTGCCCATTTCGCTGAACAACACTTCCTTGGACTTAATATAGGAAGAGCCACGGTCACCGCCAATGGCAACGCCTAAAATACCGGGCGCACATCCTTGACCTTGAGCTTTCTGCACCGCATCCAAAACAACTTTGCGCACCCCAGCCAGGTCACGCCCTGCGCCGACGGAATTATCAGGCAGGGAATACTGACGTCCAACATTCTCGCATCCGCCACCCTTGAGCATCAACTCGATGGTGAGATCCTCGCCTTCCACTTCTTCAAAATGGACATACGGGAAGTCGTCGCCGCCGAGGTTGTTTCCAGTGTTCTTATCATAAATGGCATCCACGGCATTCGGTCGCATATATGACCGTTTGGTTGCTTCCGCCATCGCAGAGCGGATCTGCTCTTTGAGTTTTATCGTGGATACTCCCACTGGGTAATGCACATAAAAGATCGGCGTGCCAGTATCCTGACAGATCGGCGTGGATTTTTCACGCGACAGGTCAATATTCTTGAGAATGGTCTCCAACGCCCCGCGCGCAGGGGAACCAGGCTCTTCCTTTTCAATGGACGCACGCAAGCGCTTCTCCACATCTGGCGGCAAACTGGATGACGTGCGGCGGATCAGTTCGAGGATTTCATTTGTTAAATCTCGCATGGGAGACCTCCATAATTTTCATTAATCATAATCCCGAAGATGTAAAAATGCCACATAAAAATAGACTTCGGAAGTTTTCTTTGTGTAACTCCTGTTGTGAGTACTCAAAAACTTCCGAAGTCTGTGGTTATTAACTGCGCGTCAGCTTCACCCGCATCACATATTGATTGACCGCGCCGAAGCGATATTTGTATTCTTCATCGCCGCGCATGAAATCAAATTCAGTGCGCTTGTTTTCACATGCCCACTGCAATACATATCCCAGCAAAACCCAGCCTGGGGAAAGATCCATAAAGTCACGGTTGACGCCTGCGTTATAGCCCCATAATTTATTGTTGTAATCAAAGTTGAGATTCGCCGCGATGCGCTGACCATCCGCTTCGAGGAAGGCTAACCACAGCCAGCCATGTTCATGCGCGGTGCGGATCACATCGCGCATTTGAGCGCGCATGTCATCATGGAGAAAACCAGCTTTCCCCTGGTCGTGTTCCATGAGACCGAGGAACGAGTCGATTTCGGCTTCCACGTCTGCCATGTCTGAGATGTACCAGCGTACGCCGCGTCCACTTTCTTCGGCACGGCGCATTTTACGGCGGATCTCGTGACGCTGTTTCTTTTCCACACGCGAGAGATATTCCTCGAAGTCACCGTTCAAAGCGATGCGCGGGGTGGGGCGATACATCTCTTCGAGATGAGTCCAGCCGCGTTGCGTGGATTCCGCTTTGAGCGCGGCGAGGGTTGGAGATGAATCGGGCAGGTTATACCAATCGAGACCGCGCCAATTGTCGGGTAGGGAAGATGCGAGGAAGTCCAACAATCCAGTGATGAAACGCGCATGGTCATCCATCCGCACGATCAGATCCAGATAATCGGATATTTCGATGCTTCCAATTAAAAGAAGCGCAGACTGTCCGTCATATTCCGAAATGAAAAGCGGCGCGATGCCGATCAATTTTCCATCGTCCTCGCGGGCTGTGACCAAAACCAACTCAGCCTGCTGGCCCATTCGCCGCCGCCGCGATGTTCCCACCAGGTATATTGATATTCGTAACGCAAAAAAGGGGTATCGGTGATCGAACCTGATAACAGGTCGTTCCACTCTTGTGGATTTATTTCTGAGAAATCTTTGTGAAGTGTATATTTCATAGCCGCCGAATTTTACCAGTTATAATGTTAGAAATATGAATTATTAACAAATCGGTGTGTCGTTGCGAGGAGGGCACTTCTCTTTCCGACGAAGCATTCATGTCATTAGGACACTGCTCAGGAGCGCCTCGCAGCGACATGATTGATTACGACATGCGCTTAAGGTTTTTTCTTACATGACTCTTGACTTAACTCTCTCCCCGCTCTACCGCATCAACGGACAGGAAATCGCCAGCCTGCCTGGGTTGATCGCCATTACCCCGCCACAGAACGCGGCGCGCGGACGTGAAAAAGATCGGCTGATCGTATATTTGTTGCTGACGGGCAACTCCACTTTTTCGACCAGTGAATATATGCAGGTCGCAAAAGATGCAGCGAATATTTTCTATAAAACTTCTGGCTCGCTCACCAGCGCATTACGGACCGCGGCAGAACTTGTAAATAATACCCTGCTTGAACGCAATATGACCACAAGCAAAACAGGTCAATATGCAGTTGCCTGGCTCACGCTGGCGGCATTGCGCGACACGCAATGCACACTTGCCTTGAGCGGACCCATGCACGCATATTGGTTCGGTCAAAATGAAATGCGCCATATTCATGAGCCAGCCACTTCGGGCAAAGGTCTTGGCACGAACCAAACCACGAACGTTCATTATTCACAAACCACGTTAAGCGCGGGAGATCGTTTGCTCTTTTTTGGAAGAGCGCCAGATGCCTGGAATAGCACGCTCAATGACCCAAGCCATGCTTCACTGGATGCAATGCGCCGCCGCTTATCAACGCTGACCCATGAAGACTTAAATGCAGTGCTGATGCAAGCGACAGACGGCACGGGCGTTTTGAAGCTATTAAATGCGATGCCTGAATCGAAAGCGGAAAGTACCCCGCCTCTCGCTTCGCATCCGACCCCGCAGTTGGTACAGTCCCAAGAAGTAGTTGCCACACCTGAAGTTTTATCCGCCATTGCCCCAGTCGCGCATGTCGTTCAAGCTTCAGCATATGCAATTCCGCCGCAACAGGAAGAGACGCCGCGCCCAGATCCATTAGCCAGCCTGCCGCGCAGCACCGCATCACGCGATTTTCCCGCATCCATTCCAAGGATACAACCAGCCCCTGCGGATCTGATCAACACAGAAAATGACTTGCCTGCACTTGAAGCAGAAGAACTTATCGAAGAAGAAAAAGTCGTTGCGCCAGTACCGATCGCTCAACCGCGACCGCCGCGAGTACCTTCAGCCCGAAGACGTCAAACGGCCAAGGCGCTTGCAATTGGTATTCAATCCACGCGCCGTATCAGCGAGACCTTCAGCGAGAAGTTCAAAATTTTTCTTCCACGTTTACTGCCAAACACAGAAGCCAGCGAACCCGTCGCGCCATCCAATGCAGCAATGATATTTATGGCGATCCTTATCCCATTGATGGTCGTCACCATGTTGAGCGTGGTTTATTTGCGCTATGGACGAAGCCAACAATATGAGACCTATCTCGCACAGGCGCAGGAAAAGCAGGCACAAGCCCTTACACTCACCGATCCTGTGGAACAACGACAGGCCTGGGAAAACGTTTTGTTGAGTGTGGATATTGCAGAATCACACCGCACAACCTCAGAGACGATCACGCTCCGCCAGGAAGCGGAAGCCAACCTTGACAAATTACTGGGCATCACGCGCATGCAGTACAACCCCGCCTTCAGCAGCAACCTCGGCATAGATATCAGCCGCATGGCCGCCAGTGAAACCGATCTGTTCCTGCTTAATGCGGTAACTGGAGAAGCGCTCCGCGCCTCGCCCTCGGGCAACGGACGCGGCTTTCAACTGGATACAACATTTAATTGCAAACCAGGCGTATACGGCAATTACACCGTAGGTCCGCTGGTGGATATTCTGACATTACCTGTACTGAATTCCATTAATGCCACATTGCTTGGCATAGATGCGGCTGGCAACCTTTTATATTGTGCGCCAGGCCAGGTGGCGCAAGCCACTCCCCTGCCGCCGCCTGATACAAATTGGGGCCGCGTAACCGCCTTTACCATGGATGGCGGTAATCTCTATGTTCTGGATTCACCCTCGCGCGCGGTATGGGTATATAACGGCAAAGACGGCACGTTCGTTGACCGCCCATATTTTTTCTTCGGCGGGCAGACACCTGAAAAACAGGATGCGATCGACCTTATCGTTTCAGGTGACGACCTTTACATGCTTCACGCGGACGGTCATCTTTCCACCTGCTCCTATAGCCGTATTGAATCCAAACCAACGCGCTGTCAGGATCCAGCTCCATTGGTTAATCCCTACGCGGCATATCAGGATACTGACCTGTTTGCCAGCGCGCACTTTACACAGTTACTTTTTAACGCATTGCCCGATCAATCCATTCTCATATTGGATGCAGATACCCAGGGCGTTTTACGCTTTGCGCAGCGTTCACTCGAATTACAAGACCAATTTCGCCCCACAACAGGAGCCGCAAATCCCATCCCGCCTGGGCCTGCCGGCGCAGTAGCCGTTGGACCAAATCATGTGTTGTACCTGGCAGTCGATGGCCAAGTCTATTTCGCAACAGATATGCCGTAAACACTCATCCCCAACGGGAATTGGAGTCCCCTCTCCCTGCGGGAGAGATAGGTTACTCAGCAGCAAGGAGAAATCAATCATGTCCGACTTTTTGAGCATACTCAGAAATTTTTTCACCCCTGCGAAATATCCAACCGACAGCGCCACCGAACCCGCACAGATCACAAACAGCAAAGTACTGGTGATCGTCTATGATCCCATCATGGATAAATCCACAGGGATGACCCTCTCCCAACAGCGAAACTGGTATCGTCCGACAGAGCTAATTACTGGCTTTATGGCTGACCTGCTTGAGGTCAGCGGAGGCATGGCGCGCTATCAGATCGTCCAGCGTGTGGATGTGGATGAATTCCCAGCCAAGACCGACGGTTTCCGATATACTCCGCAAACCTACATCGATATTTTGCAGGGCAAAGCTTCGCCGCATACGCCGTCGGAAGTTGACTACAAATCCATCATCAACAAATACAATATCCTCCAGCGTGTGGCAAGGAATGAAATTGACGAAGTGTGGATCTTCGGTTTTCCACATGCAGGCTTCTACGAATCCACAATGGGTGGACCGGGCGCCTTTTGGTGTAATGGACCTGCTTTGAAGGGTACAGAAGCCAGCAAACGTCGTTTTGTTGTAATGGGCTTTTCGTTTGAAAGATATATCGGTGAAATGTTCGAAGCGTATGGGCATCGCGCTGAATTGATCATGGAGAAAACTTTCAGAAAATTGAGCGGCGAAGCAAATTTATGGAAACGCTTTATACGCTATGAAAAAGTAGCGCCGGGTAAATCGGCCTGTGGAAATATTCACTTCGCGCCCAATAGCCAGAAGGATTATGAGTGGGGCAATCCCACCCCTGTGGTCAGTGAGTGTTATGACTGGCAATTAAATTTCCCCAACTTCAAAGGTGATAAGCGGATCGTCGGACCATCGGAATGGGGCAGCGGCGAAATCCGCGCGCACCATAAATGGTGGTTCAACCATTTCCCGCGTGTGGCAGGCCGCAAGAACGGGATACACAATAACTGGTGGCAATATGTGGTCAGTCCGCAAAACGTAATTCTATAAAAATTCCGATTATATTATTGGCGACCAGATCTGATACAAGCCTAAATTTCCCCCATCGCCATCGGATGGAAAAGAAGCGGTCACACGCATCCGAGACTGGTCAGCCAACCCAAGCAATTCCTCCACTGTGAAATGGTGCGCGTACCGCAAGCCTTCCCCCCCGCTGCGCCAGTCCAACAGATAATCACCTTCATCTATTTCATTCTCGCTAATCCCAACTTTGTCCCAGGGTTGAATTCGTGACCTGAGTTTCGCGCTGTTCAAGAACTGCCAATTGGACAAAATAAATTTCCCGTCTTCTTTCATCAGCTTACGAACCGTCCGCAAAATATCCAAACGCATTTCCGTTGACGGGATGTGGTGCAAAGTTGCAAACATCGTAATCATTTTCCAGCCGCCCTTTATTTCGCTCAAGGCTGATCGACGGGGGAGCAGCTAATGTGTCACTGTTCGCTGATAACTGAGTAAGGTCGATCTCGCGAAACTCCACTCCCAGACTGGACGCTTCGCGTGCATCTCGAAGCAGCGGCAGGCTAAAGTCCACGCCGAGAAGCGGAGCTGTGTGACCACGCCTCGCCAACTCGCACAGGAAATGCCCGTTGCCGCATCCCAGATCCAAAACGGAGACATCATTTTGGATCGTTTCGAGGATTTTTTTCACTCCTGGCTGCAATCTCTGGCGTGTAGCTGAAAATTGATCTCCAAAACGGTTATAAAACTCGCGGTTAATTGTAAGCAGTCTGTTGGCTGTGACAGAATTCATAACAGAATTATACCCAGCCGGGCACTTTGTAACGGTATAATCGCAACATGTTATCGGTAGAAAAGATCGAGAAGTTTTCCAAGGAATTTGAAACGAAGACCCCGCAGGAGATCATCGAATGGGCATCGGATAAATTCTCGCCTTTCATTGCATTGAGTTCGTCGTTCCAAACGCAGTCCATGCCGCTGTTACACATGGCAACACGTATTATTCCAAAATTGCCTGTTTTATTTATTGACACAGGCTATCACTTTTGGGATACGCTCATGTTCCGTGAAAGAATTGAACATGAATGGGATTTGAACATTATTGACCTGCACCGCCCTCCACACTGGGATTCATTCATGCGCCAATATGCCCGCGTATTGCCTTTGGAAGACCCAGACCTGTGTTGTTATTTGAATAAAGTACAACCCATGCAAAGCGCCTTGAAAGGCTATAAAGCATGGATCAGCGGAATTCGCCGCGACCAAACTGCTGTGCGTGCAAAAGCTAAATTTCTGGAATTGCAAGAAGATGGATTCCTCAAAATCAATCCACTCCTAAACTGGACAAAGGCGGATGTAAACCGCTACATCGAAGAGTACAACCTGCCGCATCACCCACTTTATGAAAAGGGATATCGAAGTATTGGATGCGCGCCCTGCACCATCGCCGTTGGCGTGAATGATGACGAACGAGCCGGGCGATGGGCTGGTCGCGGCAAAGTGGAATGCGGACTGCATACATCAATGTTCAGCGAGAAGGATTATATAAAAAGTTGACCACGGATAAGTACTTTAAAGGATGAGAATGGAGTCCAACGTCTCCTGGTGTTGGCGCCTAATTTATTATGGAAATTTCTGAACGAAGACAACGCTGGAAAAAATTTAACATCCTCACGCCAGAGAAACTTGCGCTGGCGCATATTGTGTTGGATGAGGTCCGCGCAGGCAGTGATGTGATGCGCGCCCTGCGGACTCATCCGCTCGAAGGTGGGGAAGGCTATCTGACGAAAGCCGCGCTGGTTGCCGCCTACAATCAAATGGTGGAAGCGGGCACAATTCAACCTGACAGGGTTTTACTCGAACGCATCCGCATGAAACCTATGCGCACCCTTTCAGGCGTGACCACGGTCACTGTTTTGACAAAGCCGTATCCATGCCCTGGCAAATGCATCTTCTGCCCCACTGATGTGCGCATGCCCAAGAGTTACCTGCCCGATGAGCCTGGTGCGATGCGCGCGCTGGAACATCAATTTGATCCATACGAGCAAGTCCACGCGCGGATTCGTGCGCTGGAAAATTTAGGCCACCCGACCGACAAGATCGAATTGCTGATCCTTGGCGGAACGTGGTCATCCTATCGGCGCGATTATCAGGAATGGTTTGTCAAACGCTGTTTTGATGCGATGAATGGCGTCTCACCACGCAGACCACCAAGATCACAGAGACGAGCAAAAAGAAATCGTGACCAAGATCTGTGGTGAATCTTCAGAAGCACAAGCAATTAACGAAACTGCGATCCATCGCAACGTGGGGCTTGTGATCGAAACCCGTCCCGATGAAATTAATCCAGACGAACTGCGCTGGCTGCGTCACCTCGGCGTGACCAAAGTACAGATGGGCGCGCAAAGTTTTGACGATCACATTTTGGAGATCAACAAACGCGGACATGATGTGGAATGCACACGCAAAGCCACAGCCCTGCTCCGCGCCGCTGGATTCAAGATCGTCTTGCATTGGATGCCAAACCTGCTGGGTGCGACTCCGCAAAGTGACCGCGCGGACTTTGCCAAACTGTGGACTGATTTCTGTCCCGACGAAATAAAGATCTACCCGAATCAATTGCTTGCCAACGCCGAGTTGTACGAATACTGGCAGCGCGGAGAATTTCATCCGTACACAACTGAAGACTTGGTTGACCTGATCGCGGATATCAAACCGACCATTCCGCGCTATTGCCGCGTCAACCGTGTCATCCGCGATATTCCAGGCAACAACGTGGTGGAAGGAAATACGCGCACAAGTCTGCGGCAGGATATTCAAAGCGAAATGAAAAAGCGCGGCACCCACTGTCAATGTGTGCGTTGTCGCGAAGTGCGCGGCAAAGTTGTCGAGGCAGAAACCTTGCGGCTGGATGACCTCACCTATCAGGCAGGCACAGCCGAGGAACATTTCATCTCCTTCGTCACGCCCGATGACGGGCTGGCGGGTTTTGTCCGCTTGTCATTGCCAGCAAAAGATTCAGCGTTGACAGGCATGTCTGATCTGGACGGCGCGGCGCTCATCCGCGAAGTGCATGTTTATGGGCAGTCTCTCGCAGTCGGCGCGGAGCAAACTGGCGCCGCACAACATCTGGGACTTGGCACGCGTCTGCTCGAAGAAGCGGATAACGTGGCGCGCGCGCATGGCTTTTCGCGCATGGCTGTCATCTCGGCAATTGGAACACGTCACTACTATTTGGATCGCGGCTTCGAACGCGGGGAATATTATTTGGTAAAGAAAATTTAATCGCCCGCGTACCATCCGTCCCGTAGTTTTGTTCCGTGCCCCACATCCGCCTGAATTTTTAATGGCGGATTTCTCTTGTCAACTCAAATCGTTTCGAGATATACTCACTGAGTGAGTACCAAACAAAAAATTCACCAACACAGCGGAACCCTGTCGCCTGAATATGCCTTGCTTGGTTTTCTAATATCAGAGCCGAGCCACGGGTATGACCTGCATCAGAGGTTTACGAGCGAACTTGGCAATGTCTGGCATTTGAGTCAAAGCCAGGCATACGCAATTCTCAAGCGTTTGGAAAACAAGGGTGACATTTCAACGCGGCTGGTTGAACAGGATAAACTACCCGCCCGCCAGATGTTACGCATCACCGCGGCAGGGAGACGGCATTTTATGGATTGGCTCGAAAACGGTTACGGGAGAAATGCCCGATCCATCCGCCTCGAATTTCTAACCCGCTTGTATTTTTCAAATTTATATACTCCTGAAAACACCGCCCGAATTTATGCAGCACAATCCACTGAAATTGCAAATAATATTCAGCGCCTTGAGGATTTGCTTACTCATTTATCCCCCGAACAAACCTATAACCGACTCAGCCTCGATCTGCGCCTCCGTCAAATGAAACTCCTTCAGGAATGGATGTCGGAGATAAAAATCCAATTCAATATTTCCTCAGAGGAAATTTCATGAAACGAATACTTGCCCCAATCTTTTTATTTGGCATATTTTTGACCGCCTGCGGCGCGGCGATAAAATCTACGCCCGTACCTGCTCCCGCCACCCAGGCATTGACCGCCGCCCCAGCATCTGAACCACACACGTTAACTGTCTTCGCCGCCGCCTCGCTGACCGATGCATTCACGGAGATCGGCGCGGCATTTGAGGCTGCAAATCCTGGAGTCGCTGTCTCATTCAATTTTGCAGGCTCACAAGCATTACGCACGCAGATCGAAGAAGGCGCGCCCGTTGACGTATTTGCATCAGCCAATGCAAAAGAAATGGATACCCTCGTCACTGACGGATTGGTCGCTCAAGATACGCCGCAAATTTTCCTCACCAACAAGCTGGTTGTCATCCTGCCAAAGGATAATCCTGCCACACTGGAAAAACTGGAAGACCTCACCAATTCAGGCATCAAGTTGGTGCTTGCGGCGGAGGAAGTCCCCGTTGGCAAATATACGCATCAGGCACTGGACAATATGAACGGTTCATTTGGAAATGGATTTAAAGACAAGGTGTTGGCAAATGTCGTGTCAAACGAAGATAATGTCAAACAGGTGGTTGCCAAAGTCCAGCTTGGCGAAGCGGATGCGGGCATTGTCTACATCTCAGATTCAATCGCCGCACCCGATCTGAAGTCCATCGAGATCCCCGCTGATTTGAATGTTATCGCCAAATATCCCATCGCGCCGCTGGTGACATCTGAAAACGCTGATCTCGCCGCAAAGTTCACAGCTTTTGTCCTTTCTCCAGAAGGTCAGTCTGTTTTGCAAAAATGGGGCTTTGCTCCCGTTAAATAATTTTTAGTAAAATCAAAGTTGCGGGAAGATCCCGCGACTTTTTTTAAATCACATGACAAGAATTCATAAGTTCTTTACTCAATTTCAGGATGAAGGATATTCAAAATGGATATTCATCGTCCCCAGTGTGATCCTGCTGGCGCTTTTAGCGCTTCCCCTGGCTTCGCTGGTTTTGCGTTCGATCAATTCTGAATTATTCAAAAACGCCTTTTCTGAACAAGCCTTTAAAGCGCTCAAAATAAGTTTGATCACAAGCTCCACAACAACAGCCATCGCGGCTGTACTTGGCACGCCGCTGGCATTCATACTGGCACGCTGGAAGATCAAGCACAAATCATGGATCGAGATGATCCTTGACCTGCCGATCGTGTTGCCGCCTTCTGTGGCGGGTCTGGCATTGTTGATCGCATTTGGGCGCAGGGGATTATTCGGTTCAACGTTGGGTATCTTTGGGGTCAGCCTTCCATTCACCACTGCAGCGGTGGTCCTGGCGCAGATATTTGTCTCAGCGCCATTGTATGTAAGGTCGGCACGCATCGGCTTTGCCCAGATTGACATTCAGCTTGAAGAATCCGCACACGTGGAAGGTGCCAACCAGTGGCAGGTTTTTTCCGAAGTTATGATCCCGCTCACCAGGCGCGCACTCGTCAGCGGAGCCATCCTGACCTGGACCCGGGCCTTGGGAGAATTCGGTGCGACAATTTTATTTGCTGGGAATTTGGAAGGCGTTACCCAAACCATGCCGATGGCGATCTATCTTGGCTTTGAGCGCAATCTAGGTGTGGCAGTGGCATTGTCTGTGGTCTTGATCGTTGTATCCGTCATTTTACTGATGGTCACCAAAAAACTGGAAAAGCACGAAGATTAACCAGCCAGTCATTATCAAAAAGATTGTCAGTGGAACACGATCACATGAGTCCGTCAGTAAGCTGACGGACTCATGTGCCGTTTGTGAAATACTGAGGATGATAAAACGAATAAATGATAAACTCCACTCACAGACAAACCACCCAGGAGCTAAATTGAAATCAAAACATTGGGTCGCATTCATCACCCTCGGCATTATTTGGAGTTCATCCTTCCTCTGGATCAAAATTGGCGTGCAGGAAGTTGGCCCCATGTCACTGGTCGCCTTCCGCATGTTATTCGGTGTTATAACCGCCGCTTCTGTGGCGCTATACCAAAAAGGCTCGTGGCCGCGCGATTGGAAAACATGGAAAATATATGCCATCCTCGGTCCTACCAGTCTTGCCATTCCCATTTTTCTCATCTCGTGGGGTGAGCAAACCATCGACTCAGCCGTAGCCGCCATTCTTAATGCGACTGTCCCGCTCTTCACATTGGTCATCGCACACTTTTATTTACACGACGATAAGATGACCCCGCAAAAGGTGATCGGCTTATTGATCGGATTTGCAGGCATTGTCATTCTTCTCAGCAAAGACCTCTTCACCAGCGCGCACAACTCAGCAATCGGACAGGCGGCGGTGATCCTTGCGTCCCTCTTTTATGCAGGCAGTGCCGTGTGGGCGCGCAAAGTGACCCAGCATGTGGAAGGTGCAATGCGAGCCGCCGCCCCCCTGCTCACCGCCACCATGTTCATGTGGATAATCGGCCCCCTTGTAGAGACCCCGTTCAAGGTTCCAACATTGCCCATCACATGGATCGCGGCGCTATGGCTTGGAATTCTTGGTTCAGGCATTGCCATGATCCTGAATTATTATTTACTGCACGAGATCGGTCCCACACGCACCACCATGGTCACCTATATCTTTCCGGTGGGCGGTGTTATCCTTGGGGTGATCTTCCTAAACGAAGAACTTTCCTGGCAATTATTTGCAGGCGCCGCGTTGATCATTGCCAGCCTCGCCGTTGTAAACTGGAAGCCCCGCACGTCTCCAGCCAATTTAGTAAAACGTGCGGAGAAACCAAAACAATCATGACTGAACACCGCTCAGGTTTTATCGCCATTATCGGACGCCCCAATGTGGGCAAGTCCACTTTGCTCAATGCTTTGCTTGGGCAAAAAGTCGCCGCCGTTTCACCGCGTCCGCAGACCACGCGCCGCCGTCAGCTTGGGATCCTCACCCTCAAAGACGCCCAACTTGTTTTTGTGGATACGCCCGGCATTCATCAAGCCCGCCATAAACTTGGCGAGTTCCTCAATTATGAAGCCGAAGAAGCTGCAGAAGGAGTGGATTTGATCATCTGGCTGGTGGATGTTTCCTCCGAACCGACAGAGGACGACATCCGCATCGCTGACATGATCAACAAACTTCCGCTTCGCGCCACCCGATTGCTGGTCTTAAACAAAATTGACACGCTCAAGGCTGAAGAAGAATCCGCCCGCAGCGAGGAATATGTCAAATTGCTGAACCATGCTGAGTCCTTGAAAGTATCCGCTACGAAGAGGATCGGGCTTGGCGAACTGCTTGAGAAACTGATCAGCCTGCTTCCCGAGCGACCCGCTGAATATCCCGAAGAACAAGTGACCGACTCTTACGAGCGCGACATCGCCGCAGACCTCATCCGCGAATCCTGCCTGAAAATATTACGCGACGAAGTGCCGCACAGCCTGGCTGTCCGCATTGACGAATTCAAGGAACGCGAAAACGGCATGGCATACATCGCCGCCACCATTTTTGTGGAACGCGAATCACAAAAGGGAATCGTCATCGGCGAAGGCGGCAAGATGTTAAAGTCCATCGGCAGCGCCGCGCGCAAAGAGATCGAAGAAATGGGCGGACGAAAAGTTTTCCTCGAAGTGCGCGTGAAGGTTTCCAAAGACTGGCGCGATAATCAAAACATGTTGAATCAGTTTGGGTATATCAAGAGGAAATGATTTAGTGAGAAGTAAAAGGTAAAAAGTAAAAGGAAGCCCTCCGAGTTTCTATGAAACTTGGAGGGCTTATTACTTCTCACTTCTCCCTTTTTACTTATAACTTTAACTCCCCTTCAACGGTCTGAAACCCTCCCCCAAGGCTTCGTGCGCGACCCCGATCACCATAAATGCTTCGGGGTCTATTTCATTAACGATGGTTTTTAACGTTACAACTTCTGCGCGGGAAACCACGCAATATAAAACGGGACGTGAACTGCCCGTGTATGCGCCCCGACCTTCCAAATAAGTTACGCCACGCTGAAGGTCTTCGATCACCCTGGCAGAGACATTCTCTGGCTTATTCGTGATGATCATCGCCGCGCGGACAGTCTCACCACCCTCAAGCACAGTCTCTGAGACAAGTCCGCTGACGTATAGCGTGATCATTGCATATAAAGCTTCTTTCCAGCCGAAAACAAATCCAGCAGACAAAATGACCACCGTATCCACCATCAAATAACTCTGCGTCATTGGAATTCCACGCCAGTGGTTGAGGATCCGAGCCAGAATATCAGACCCGCCGCTTGTGCCTCCCGCCCGATAGACCAATCCATAACCAATACCGCTGATAATGGCGCCATAGAGGGAATTTAAGAAGATATCCCCTGCTAATTGATCAATTAGCGCAGTGGCTGCGCCATCAGGCCCAAACGCAGGCGTTTTCAATAGCAAGTCAGTAAATACAGAATAAAGAACAATCGCAAACGCGGTCTTCATCGCAAAGCGACGTCCACCGAGGAAGCGCCAGCCAAGCAGAAAAAGGGGAATATTACCGATCAACACCATCAAACCGATGGGCCAGCCCGTATAGTAATTGATCAATTGCGCAATGCCGCTCACGCCGCCCGAAGCCAAATTCGCTGGAACAAAGAATATGCGCAAACTGACAGCCTGGATGAATGCACCCAGTGCAATGAGAAGGTAATCCCGAATATTTTTCCAATATTTTTTCATGACGAATCCTTTTTGTTAGTTCAATCTCAAAATCATTATATCCGAAGGGTTTCAACTCCCTTTTCACAAGAAGTGTTCGGCCTTTCCATTCCCTTCCTTTGGTACAATCAACACCTATGAAAAAATGGCAATTTTGGCTCGGGGTGCTCATCAGCATCATATTTATCTGGTTTTCCCTGCGCGGACTCCGCCTAAGTGACTTCTGGAGCACGGTTCAAAAAGCAAATTACTTCTGGCTTATACCAGGCATTGCCGTGTACTTTATCGGTGTTTGGGTGCGGGCGTGGAGATGGCATTATTTGCTCAGGCCGATCAAGGAAATCCCCACAAAAAATATGTTCCCCATCACAGTCATTGGTTATATGGGAAATAATATTTATCCCGCACGCGCGGGCGAAGTATTACGCGCTGTTCTCCTCAGAAATAAAGAAGGCGTAGCGGTCTCTGCCTCGATTGCCACCATCATTATTGAGCGTATCTTTGACGGCGTGGTGATGCTGGGATTTGTCTTTATCAACCTGCCTGAGTTGGCAAAACTCACTGGCGCATCTGGTTTTGTCGGAAATATTCAACAAGTGGCGCTTGTTGGCACTGCTGTATTCCTCGGCGCGCTTGGCGTTTTTCTACTGGCGGCGATGTTCCCGCAGACGACAATTAAAATTGGAACCTGGGTGATCGAACACATCGTACCCCAACGCCTGCGCGGAAAAGTCACCGACATCATGCATAAATTCCTGGATGGACTCGCCTCACTCCGTTCCCCATTTAACGTGTTGATGGTCTTCTTTACTTCGGTCATTATCTGGCTGTTGGAGACGGGCAAATACTGGTTCGTGATGCACGCCTTTAATTTCCAGGTCTCATTCTTCGCGCTGATGCTGATGAACGGCATTGTTAACCTCGCCACCACCATTCCATCTGCGCCAGGCTATATTGGAACATTCGACGCACCAGGCATCGCCGTCCTCACCGCTTATGGCGTGAATCAAGCCACTGCGGCAGGATACACACTCACATTACACGTGGCGCTCTGGCTTCCCATCACCTTGCTTGGCGTATATTTCATGGCGCGTGAGGGATTGAAGTGGAACGATTCGTTGAGAACTGAAATTAAAAATTAAAATGTTGGGCATGGCAGCGCCATATCCCAACGAATGAGGAAAAATGAAAATAGCAATTATCGGGGCGGGTTACGGCGGCATGGCCGCCGCGTATGATTTGAGGAAGGCAGGTCACGATGTGACCATTTTTGAAGCCGCTGATTATGTGGGCGGGCTGGCATCTGGTTTCAAGGAGCCGCATTGGGATTGGTCGGTCGAGAAGTTCTATCACCACTGGTTCCAAAGCGATTCGGAAATGCTGGGGCTGATCCGCGAGTTGGGGCTGGAAGATAAAGTCCGCTTTCCACGCCCGCTGACAGTGATGCTGTACAAAAATAAATGGTATCCCTTTGACTCGATCCTCAACGCGCTTCGTTTTCCTGGACTTGGATTTGGTCTGAACAAAATTAGATTCGGCTTCGTCGGATTATTTCTGCGGCATCACCAAAAACTGGCGCGCGCTGGAAAAAGTCACCGCCGATGAGTGGATGCTGAAATATGCAGGCAAACAAGTCTACGAGCAGATGTGGAAACCGCTGCTGGTCGGCAAATTTGGTTCCTTCTACAAGGATGTCAACATGGCGTGGATGTGGGCGCGAATGCACGCCCGCACTACACGACTTGGCACATTCGAAGGCGGCTTTCAAAAATTTGCAGATCTGTTCGCGGAGAAACTGCGGGCAATGGGAGTGGAGATAAGACTCAAAGCCGCGATCAAGTCCATTAAGCAGGATCAAGCGTCGCGGCCTGAGTCTTGACCGTGGACGGCGAAGCCTTCGACAAGGTTCTGGTCACGTCGTCGCCAAATCTGATGGCGAAGTTATGTCCCGATCTGCCTGAAAATTATTTGAAGGGTTTGCTTGAATTGAAATCCATGGGCGCGGTGGTGATGACGCTTTCGCTCAAACAACCATTATCAAAAGAAGGTTATTACTGGTTCAACGTACCGAAAGATGAAGGCTACCCGTTTTTGGCGCTGGTTGAACACACGAACTTTGTACCGAAAGAAAACTTTGGCGGCGATCATATCATTTACGCAGGCGATTATTTGGAATTGGGTCACGAATATTTCACGATGAGTGATGATGAATTATTGGACAGGTTTGTTCCTGCGTTCCAAAAATTTAATCCTGATTTCAAACGCGATTGGGTTAAGAAGATTTGGGTATCCAAAACTAATTATGCCCAGCCTGTGCCTTTGGTGAATCACTCAAAGAATATCCCTGAGATCCAAACTCCGATCAAAGGCTTGTATTTTGCCTCGATGAGTTAGGTCTACCCGTGGGATCGGGGAACGAATTTTGCGGTGGAGATCGGAAGAAAAGCCGCGAGGATGATGATGAAGTAAACAAAAAGGCGACTCGGTTGAGCCGCCTTTTTGTTTACTGTCCACGCCCATGTGGGTATGGACTCCAGTTACACAGGTTGATAAATTTTGTTGTCTCTCCACCATATACCTGGATAGGTATCATCAAATTGGTGTTAGGGTCTGCATACGCGCCTTCCAGATTGTAATTAGGCGCCCATGCATGCACATAGTATGAACCCTTGGGAAGCAGGACACTGTATGTATTTTGGGCTTCCACGACTGCGAATTGTATCGTCTCAGAAGTTCCTACTTTTTCGAAATACAGGGTCATGGGCGGATTGAACTCACTTGGGTAGCACAGGCTGCCAGTCACAGTGCCGTGCGGCAGGTCCTGTTTTTTGACGTCTATCTCCACATAGAATGGGATATTGGCTTTATCACCTGTGCCGAACAGCGCGCCAGATGGGTTGCGCAGCATCCAATAACTGGTGTGCTCACCTGGGATGTAAGGGGCGGTCAAAAGGACACTCACATCCACGGTTTGACCAGGCGCCACGTAGGCTGGCAGGCGCACTGCGGTTGTCTCACTCAATTGTGAGCCGCCGCTAAAAACCAGCATGTAGTCAGGCGTCCATGTACAAGTGCCGCGGTTCCTCAAACGCCATGTCTTTGTAAATGTTTCATCAGGCTGCATATCCGTTCCATCGGGCACGGTTACATCTTTTACGAATGCCGCCCAGTCACAATATGTGACCTGCGTAGCAGGAGGAACAGGCGTGGATGTAGGCACAGGCGTATTGGTAACTTGAACAATGATCGGCGTAGGCGGAAGCGGGGTTTGAGTCGGTGCATTCAACGTCAGCGCGAGCATGGTCTGTGTGACCATGGCCTGTACGGTCGCTTGCGGGTCATTGTCAGGTTGTGTGCTTAATACCTGCGCAGCCACTAGCGTGATGGGAAAAATAGCCATCATGCCGAGGACTAAAATTCCAAAAATAATAATAATTGTATTGGTTGATAGTTTCATTTTGCACCTCAAACATTTGTTTGCCTACGGACGAGGATCCCACGCAAAAAGTTCCTAGTACTTAAGGTTGATTTAAATTGGGGCAGATAAATATCTGGAAAATTGAGAGCGCCCTGGTCTCAAACGCTGGTTGGGCAACCTTTGCCCTTTTGCAGCATTTGCGTTAATCTATTGCCGATTTTGCAAACACAATGGATTTGGCGCACAAAAATCCCTACAATTCATCCCCCCTGTGTATAATAGGACAAACGAGATATTGTGACAGACAGAACCGTATGACAAAAAGATAAGCCATGATAAATAAAAGTGAAGATCGGGACAGTGCTTTTCATCACGCTTGGGAAATTATCAGTAAAGACGATTCGATTCCAGTTGAAGAAAAAGAGAGCATTTTAAAGCTAATTAAAGCACTGGTTGAAGTTGCCGAGTCTTCTCCTAATATTCAATCAAACGACTCTGAAAATGGTCAATTAACACTAGAGATCATCTCCAAGCACTCTTTGCTGACGCTGGTAAAACAACAGGCAGACGAACTGAATTCGCTAAGAAACCTGAGTTTGAATTTAACCTCCAGCCTTGACCTGCAAACCGTGTTGGACGCAGTGGTCACCGAAGCGATGCGGCTGGTAAAAAACGCGCGCGGGGCACATATTTTTTTGTATTCACATGGAAAATTAAATTTCGGCGCATCATTGAATGCAGAGGGCATCAAAAATAAACCGCTTGCCCTGCCACGGACTGACGGTTTGACATATTTCGTCGCAAATAGCGGGGAAAAACTCATTATTGAAGATATAGCCGGCCATCCCCTTTATGAAAATAGCCCTGAAGATTGGACTGGCTCGATCATTGGAATTCCGCTAAAGTTCAACAATTCCATCGTCGGGGTGATGAACCTCTCAAGGTCTACAACTGGAGGGTTCACAAGCGCCGAATTGCGTTTGATCGGTCTACTGTCAGACCAGGCGGCGGTGGCAATCTCCAACGCAAGCCTGCATAAACTGGTCGCTGAACAAGCCAACACAGACAGTCTCACAGGATTACCCAATCGCCGCGCACTGGAAGATCGCCTGCAGGAAGATATCCGCTACGCAAAACGCATGAAATCACAATTTGCGGTTGTAATGATGGACCTGGACGGATTCAAAGCCGTGAACGACACCTTCGGTCACGTGGTAGGTGATGAAGTTCTGCATTCTGTGTTCATTTACCTCGCTGGAAATATGCGCCCAACTGATTTCCTCGCCCGTTACGGCGGCGATGAATTGACCCTGGTGATGCGCGAAAGCGGATTGGAACAAGCCCAAATCGTTGCAACCAAGGTCATTGAATTAATGAAGAAATTTAGTTTTCCATATCCTGGAAACGCAAAAGCCGAATTGGGAATCACGGCAGGAATTGCCATCTACCCGATTCATGCACAAAACGCAGGTGATCTTTTGCGCTCGGCAGATGCCTCTTTATATCAAGGTAAGAAGCACAGTCGCGGCTCCTTTGTTGTAGCAAAGGGGGTTACGGGACCTTTACATCCAATAACAATTCCACGAAAAAATAAGGAACAGCCAAAGGAATAGTGCATTTTTACTTGCACCAAAGTAGAAAGCAAGGGGTTATATAGGTATAAATCCAAACTCAGGAGCTTTCCATGTCTCACAAAGTCAAACTCATTCTCAACCCAATGGCAGACCTGGGACGCGCCTGGCAGACCGCCGACGACCTTCGCCCGATTGCTCAAGAATACAAAGGTGAACTGACCTGGAGCGGAACTGTCTACCCCACCCACGCCATTGAACTTGCCAAACAAGCCGCTGAAGAAGGCTATGATATTGTCATCGCCCTGGGCGGAGATGGCACAATCCACGAAGTAGTGAACGGACTCATGCAAGTGCCTGAAAACAAACGCCCCATGATGGGCATCGTCCCCATCGGCTCAGGCAACGACTTTGCCTATTCCATGGGCATGATGGACAAACCCGCCCAGGCACTCGCAAACGCACTCAAAGGGGAAAACATCCAGGCCGTGGATATTGGCTTAATTACCGACGAAAATGGCCGCACAGAATATTTCGACAACACCCTCGGCATCGGTTTTGATACGGTGGTTACCATCCGCTCGCATAAATTACCCATCGTCAAAGGCTTTCTCATGTACCTCGCGGCTGTCATTCAAACGATCATCCTGAATCACAACCCCGCCAAAATGCAAATAGAAACAGAAACCAAAAAGTGGGAACAGGATGTGCTCATGCTCACTTTATGCAACGGTCCGCGCGAAGGCGGCGGTTTCATGCTCTCACCCAACTCCAAAAATAACGATGGCAAAATGGAATTTCTGACCGTCACCAAACTTTCACGTGCCACCATGTTTCGCCTTATACCCGAATTTCTCAAAGGCACGCACATGCGCTTCAAACAAGTCCAAATGGGCGAATTCAAAACCTTCAAAATCTCCTCCGACCTCCCACTTTACATCCACGCCGACGGCGAAATTTACACAAGTTTTGGAAGCAATCTTCGCAAGGTAAATTTTGAAGTTCTGCCGCAAGCTCTGCGAGTGGTAAAAGGGTAGACACCCAACGCGTTCACATTCATCCTTCATCCTTCATCCTTTCCCTTATGCCTGACTTACTTCACACCTTTCTCAAATACGATATTGGACATCTCCGCATCACCGCTGGATTATGGGGACTGGAACTGGACTCAAACGAAGCGGACTCCGCCGCCGAAGAACTCTGCGCCTCTATTCTGGACCCTGAACCTGTTCGCGAGACAATGGAAATTCTCTCCGCTGATGCAGTTGCCGCCCTAAAATCCCTCATCGCAGCAAACGGCAAAATGGAATGGAGTTCCTTCGCGCGCAAATTTGGCGAGATCCGCGAAATGGGCGAAGCCAAACGCGACAGGGAACGTCCGCACCTCAAACCCATCTCACCCGCAGAGACTCTTTTTTACTATGGCTTTCTCGCCAAAGCATTTTTCGACTCAGGCAAAGGCACGCAGGAATTCGCATACATCCCTGATGATCTGTTGGAATTATTGATACTCGAAACAGAGAATGTACTCATCGAGAAAAAAGAAGAACCACTGGGCCGCCCTGCGACTCCTGTTGAGAAGGCATTTGAAATTCCCGCCTCGGATCATATTCTTGATGATGCAACAACCTATCTCGCCGCCTTGCGGGTGGGCAAGTCAGATTGGCAGGCCGACCCGCAACTCACAGCTCTTTTAACAACAGCGGGTTTATTAAAAAAAGGCACTACCCCAGGCAGAAAAAGTAAAATCCTTCCTCGAAGCTCCCCGCACAGATGCATTGAAATTCCTCATCGAAGCATGGCAATCCTCGCAGATTTTTGATGAATTACACCTGCTGCCGGGCATTGTCTGCGAAGGCGAGTGGAAGAATCAACCACAGGTCACGCGCGAATTCCTGATGGACCTGGTTAACTCCATCCCAGAAAATAAATGGTGGAGCATTCCCGCATTTGTCCGCGCGATCAAGGAAAAATTCCCAGATTTTCAACGCCCCGCAGGTGACTATAACTCGTGGTTCATCAAACGCGAATCTGACGGGCAATATCTGCGCGGCTTCGCCTATTGGGATCAAGTGGATGGAGCGTTGGTAAAGTACTTCATCCACACCCTGCACTGGCTTGGCATGGTGGATCTGGCTTCACCAGAAAATGGAAAGGAAGTGACGGCATTTCGAGTTAAGTCGAAAGTCGAAAGTCAAAGGTCGCTTGTCGAAGGAAAAATTACCGTCTCATCCAATGGAAAAATTACCGTTTCCCGATTCTTTTCCCGCGCCGTGCGCTATCAAATCTCACGCTTCTGTGAATGGGAAGAAAGCAAGCTTGATGAATATCAATATCAAGTCACCGCGCATTCGCTGGCACACGCCAAAGAGCAAGGGTTAAAAGCCGAGCAATTGCTGTCTTTGCTGGTGAAATATACAAATGGGGCTGTCTCACCTGCGTTGGTGAAAGCGCTCAAGCAATGGGAAGCGCACGGCACCGAGGCTCGGGTGAAGAATCTGCTTGTGCTAAGAGTCAACAGGCCCGAGATTTTGGAAGAGATGCGCAAGTCAAAAGCGGCAAAATTTTTGGGCGAGGTATTAAGTCCAACAGCAGTCATCATCAAAAGCGGCGCAGAATCCAAAGTGCTTGCTGCGCTTGCAGAACTGGGTCTGCTGGCAGAAATTGAAATATAGACGATTGGGGTGTGTTTCAAATGAGTAGGCTCAAAGATCTGACAGGTTTTCAGGTTGCTTTTTGCGAGTAAAATGCCTGATGAAACCTGTCAGTTTCATACGCCCATTGAAATGAAACATACCCAAATGATTATCATATTAGTTTGATATAATTATTCAACAATTCACAAGTTCCACTGGAGCGAAGGATGCAATCAGAAAAGCAATCAATTTCGCCGATAAAAAAAATCCTGCAATCAATTTCAGATGCCGTCTTAATTCCATTTCTGGCTATCTTTACAGCAGTGGTTATTGGCGGTGTAATCATTTGGCTCGTGGGTGGAGATCCATTTCTCGCCTACAAAGGTCTGATCCAAGGTTCGTGGGGTTCAAAAAAGGCTATAAGCGAAACTGCTGTTTGGGCGACCCCATATATCTTCGCAGGTCTGGCTGTTGCGTTGGCATTCAATGGTGGTTTGTTCAACATCGGCGCGGAAGGACAATTGGCTGTTGGTGCTACTTGTACAGCTTTGGTCGGTTATGCCCTGCCCGCAAAGTTGGGTTATGACCTGCCTGTTTACATTCTCCTGCCATTAGCCATTATCGTTGGTATGATCGCTGGTGGAATTTGGGCGGGCATTCCAGGAGCGCTAAAAGCCTACACAGGCGCACATGAAGTCATCAACACCATTATGATGAACTACATCGCGTTGAACACGATCTCCTACCTATTGAACGGCGTGATGAAAGATAGAAGTCCAACCAATGTGATCGCCCGCACGCCCCTGATCGCTGAAAGCGCGCGCATCCCCGCCATCTTTGACGGCTTACGTGTGCATTGGGGTTTTGTCCTTGCTTTGGCAGTTGCGTTCTTAATCTGGTGGTTATTAAATAAAACAACCCTTGGTTTTGAAATTCGCACAGTCGGTTTAAACCCGGATGCTGCAAAATATGCGGGTATCAATGTGAAGCGTATCATTATCCTTACAATGGTACTTTCAGGTATGCTGGCTGGTTTGGCGGGTTCCGTTGAAGTAACTGGTTTAAATTATCGACACGAACTTGGCTTCTCGATCGGTTATGGCTTTGACGCGATCGCAATTGCCCTGCTCGGCAGATCTTCCCCGCTTGGTGTTGTGCTCGCTTCCCTTCTCTTTGCATCCATGCGCAATGGCGCGACCCGCATGCAATTCCTGACACAACTGCCTGTGGATTTGATCTCAATGATACAGGCTTTAATTCTGCTATTTGTTGCGGCAGATGCGATCATACGCTATATCTATCGCATCAAATCCAAGGGCGAGCGCGTCGTACTTACCCGCGGCTGGGGAGGCTAGGAGAATTATGGACTGGAAACGTTTTACCTTCATTGGCTTAATCATTGCCGTACTCTTCGGTTTGGTTGTTATCGTTGGGCAGGTAAAGCAGCCGCCCTTATTAATCATTACCAGTATGCTGGCTACGACCATTGCGGTGGCAACGCCGCTTACCCTGGGTGCACTTTCAGGCGTATTTTGCGAACGTGCGGGTGTGGTCAACATTGGGATCGAAGGCATGATGCTTACGGCCGCATTCTTCGGCTGGCTTAGCGGTATTTATATGTTTAACATCTTTGGATTTGCGTCCGAAATCTGCATCCCGCTTGCCGTATTCTTCGCAATTATGAGCGGTGCATTAATGGCTTTGCTCCACGCAGTGCTATCGGTCACGTTCAAAGTTGACCAGATCATCGGCGGAACGGTCATCAACATCCTTGCGATTGGGCTGACAGGATTTTTAAATCGCCAGTTGTTCTTTGGCAAAGGCAGTGTCTTTGGCGGTACCGTACCCAGCTCCCCGGGTGTTTTGCCCACCATCCATGTTCCCATTACAGAACTATTTGCTGCAGTCTGCGGCCCATCCGCAAACTGTATTGAAAACGTGCGAGCGATCAACCGCGTATTTGACCAAAAACCGATTGCCATTGCCGCAATTCTGTTGGTGTTTATCTCTCACTACATCATATTCAATACACGCTGGGGCCTACGCACACGCTCTGTAGGTGAACATCCCCAAGCCGCAGACACAGTTGGCATCAATGTTTACAAAATGCGCTATATCAACGTCATCATTGGTGGAATGTTCGCAGGACTTGCAGGCGCATATTTCACGATTGAGTCGGTTCCATCCTTCGAGCCATTGTTAACGAACGGACGCGGATTCATTTCACTTGCCGCAATGATTTTCGGTAACTGGACTCCCATTGGCGCATGGGCTGCTGCGCTTGTCTTTGGCGCATCACAAGCATTATTGATCAATATGCAAATATTCCGCGATGTTATTCCCAACAATTTGTCATTCCTCCAGGAATCCTATATCGTGGGACTCACGCCTTATGTCCTTACCATGATCATCCTCACGGGCGTCATCGGCAAGACCACTCCGCCCGCCGCAGACGGCGTTCCATACGAGAAGTAGGAGATTGCCATGTCTGAAAATATAACAGCCCAACCAAATATCGTTCTTGAAGCCAGAGGCATCACCAAGCAGTTTCCCGGTGTGCTTGCGAGCGACAACGTCAATTTTGACCTGCGCAAAGGCGAGATCCATGCCCTGCTGGGAGAAAACGGCGCAGGCAAAAGCACCTTGATGAATCTCATCTATGGTATGCATCTTCCCGATAAAGGCGAGATCATCGTCAACGGAAAGGTTGCGGTGATCCATTCTCCAAACGACTCAATTGCACTTGGCATTGGCATGGTGCATCAACACTTCATGCTTATTCCCGTTTTTACCGTTGCGGAAAATATCATGCTTGGCGACGAAACAGTCAAGCGCGGTTCATTGGACCGTGCTACTGTCGCAGCAAAAATAAATGAGATATCCAAACAACATGGTCTTGATGTAGACCCAAACGCACTGGTTGGCACCCTGCCCGTAGGCATACAACAACGGGTTGAGATCGTCAAAACCTTATATCGCAACGCAGAGATCGTCATTCTAGATGAGCCGACTGCAGTGCTTACCCCTCAGGAAGCGGAAGACCTTTTCCGCATTATGCGTGACCTAACCAAACGCGGCGTTTCCATCATCTTCATTACGCATAAACTTAAAGAAGTTCTCGCCGTGGCAGACCGCATCACCGTCATGCGCGCTGGACGGGTTATTAATACGGTCCTTCCATCTGAAACAGATTCAGCCCAATTAGCCAACATGATGGTCGGACGTCAAGTCATCCTCACTGTGGATAAGCAAGACAATGAAGCCACAGATGAGGTGCTCAAAGTAGAGGCATTGACCGTCCGAGACCAGCGCGATCTGGAAACTGTTCATGGTGTCTCCTTCAGTGTGCGCGGCGGCGAGGTGCTTGGCATCGCAGGCGTACAAGGCAATGGACAGACTGAACTTTCCGAAGCGCTCACAGGCTTGCGATCTCCCACTGGCGGAAAAGTAACGATTGGTGGAAAGGAATTAACCGGCAAACCGCCGCGCGTGATTACTGAAGCCGGCCTGGCCCACATCCCTGAAGACCGCCAACGGCATGGCCTTGTGCTTAGCTACAGCATCACCGATAACATGGCGCTTTGCGATTACTACCGTCCGCCTTTTAGCCAGTACGGTGTCTTGCAACCAAAAGCACTTGATGAAAATGCAAACAAACTTATCAAGGCATTTGATGTACGTACACCGTCCTCATTTGTACACGCAGGCAAGCTCTCTGGCGGCAACCAGCAAAAAGTGATCGTAGCACGCGAACTCAGCCGTCCCGTAAAACTTGTCATTGCCAACCAACCCACCCGCGGATTGGACGTCGGCTCCATCGAATACATCCACAGCGAGATCATCAAAATGCGCGATCGCGGCGTGGCAGTTTTACTCATCTCTGCTGAATTGGATGAGATCATGGCGCTCTCAGACCGTATTGCAGTCATGTATCGCGGCCAGATCGTGGCAGTTGTGGAAACAAAAAAGACCACGCGCGAACAACTTGGTTTATGGATGGCCGGTGTACACGTCGAGACTGTGTAACCAGCAACTCTCCCAATCCCAAACCTAATTCACCCAAACAGGAGTTTTCATAACTCCTGTTTTGATTCTCCTCTTCCCCATATTTTGCCTTCCCTGCATCCGACCCACATTTGGGGGAGATACACCGTAACTTAACCTGCGGTAAAATACTTTTACACGAAGGAGAAAAATCATGGAAAAGAAAACACGCCCCTTTACCCTACTGATCGTTATCGCCCTATTTTTAAGCGCATGTAATCTGCCTTCAAAAAATAATGATGAGGATGTAGCCAGTACCGCCGCCGCGCAAACTGTGGAAGCTTTACTAAGCGCCACACCTGTTTCTGGCATTGCTACTCCGAGCTTCACCCCCCTGCCTGTCCCAGCAACACTAACACCTAATCCCTTGCCCGGGATAACAAATACCCCGCTTGCCACCGCAACCACAAACTGCAATGTTGCGCAATTCATCACTGATGTGACCATCCCCGATGGGACAATTATGGCACCCAACGAGGCTTTCAACAAAAAATGGCGTCTTAAAAATATTGGCACATGCGCCTGGACAGGCTTTTCACTGATTTTTGATAGCGGCGACGCAATGAGCGGTCCTGCAACAAAAGCGATCAGCACACTCAATCCTGGTCAGGAGGTTGATCTTGATGTCAATCTGATCGCACCAGCTACAGTAGGCACGTATCGCGGATACTGGCGCATCAACACCAATACAGGCGTGCTTGTGCCTATTGTCAATGGCAGCCAGGGTAAATCATTCTATGTGGATATTAAAGTACAAAACCCAGTCACAGCCACAAATACTTCGGCTCCTTTTGCAGTGACAACTGTCACCTTCACAAATATAGGGGGATGTGGAGCATTTACAGCCACTGCCAATATCACCACCAACGGCGCGGGATCTGTAACCTATCATTGGGTTCGCAGTGACGGAGCTACAGACGGCGTTTCGCATCCAGCAGTTGTTTACACGGCGGCTGGCACGCAATCAGTCAACACAACATGGTCTGCATCTGGTACAGGCACATATTGGATTGACATTTACATAGACACTCCGAACAACCAACAGTTCGGACGCGCATCTTTTATCTGTCCTTAATACATTAGTAATCATTAATATAGAGCGCCCGGGAAAACCGGGCGTTTCTGTTTAACAGTATAATAAACTTCAAATAACGAAAGGAAAAAATGTTCAAATCAATAAAATATACACTGTTAGTTTCGCTCGTAATATCATCCCTGCTCATCACGGCCTGCGGTGCGGAAAACGCAGCAGAAGCCACACTACAAGCATTGGGCAGCACACAAACCGCCGTCGCGGAAACTGTTGCCGCCCAGAATGCTAGCACATCCACGCCTGCCGCGCCCATTGCCACCCAAACGCCTTTGCTGTTTTCTCCAACTCTCACACCGCTTGCCCCAGCAGTCTTGCCAACGAAGACTTTTAACCCATCAGCATCAGAATGCGGCCAGGCAAGCTTAATCAGCGAAACCATTCCAGATGGCACGATCTATGCTCCCGGCCAACAATTCACGAAGACCTGGGAGATCAAAAACACAAGCAACTGTTCATGGGATACGAGTTATAAGATCATCTTTTGGGATGGCGATGTGCTCGGCGGCGCTTACAATTACAACCTTCCTCAGGCAGTAGACCCTGGACAAATTGTACCTATCTCGCTCGTGCTCACTGCGCCAGCAGACGACGCAACTTACACCTCCAAATGGATGCTTCAAACGCCGGATGGCGGTGAATTTGGTGTGGGGCAGTACAACGCGCCTTTCTACGCAGAGATCGCCGTTTCTTCTGACAGCAAACCCAATTATGGCATCACATCCGTTGAATACAACATGGTGCGCGACCCAGCTACGGGCTGCCCGGCAAACGTCACCTACACGGCGTACGCAACTGTCACCAGCAACGGGCCGGTTGAATTCAAATACTATTGGACACAAAGTGATGGACATACTGTCAAAAATCCTGACATCGTTAAGATGAATTCTGCTGGCAGTGTTGTCCTCTCAAACAGTTGGCAGCTCCACATCGCAACCAACAACGTCACACGTTGGATGGCTCTTGCGATTGGGTTTTCAAACGGTGAGAAGTATATATACTCAGATTATCCCCGTGTTGAGTTTACCAAGACCTGCGGAAGTTGATCGATCTACGACTTTCCAAATACCCCTAAAGAAGTCGGCTTTGGCCGACTTCTTTTTTTATCAGGGAACCATTCATGTCGTCAATTCGTCTTTAATATCTGGAAAACCAAACTCCGGAGATCGCCATGTTTACAAAAAAATTCCCCATCATTCTATTTGTTGTATTGATAATCATCACTCAATTGGCATGTAACCTTTCAGCGAACCCAGCGACGCCAGATACATTCGCCACCCTAAATGGACTCTACACCGCCTCAGCCCTGACGCTGGAAGCGGGCAGCACACCAATAGGCTTTACTCCCACCCCCGGCCTGCCCCTGCCAACTGCCTCAGCGACGAATTTGCCCATTTCGCAGACACCAGTCCCAGTGTCCAGATGCGATGCGCTGCAATTCCTCAAAGATGTAACCTACCCTGACGGCAGTCTTGTCACACGCAATAATACTTTCGTCAAGATCTGGCGCATCAAAAATATCGGCACATGCTCGTGGACTCCATCCTATGCGCTTGTCTTTACAGAAGGCGATCACATGGGCGGACCTTCTGCCGTTGCGCTAAGCGGGAACGTTGACCCTGGCGAAACCATCGAAATTGGTGTCACACTGACTGCGCCCAACAAAGGCGGAAATTATCGCGGCTATTGGAAACTACGGAATGCGGCTGGTGTGTTATTTGGCTTCGGCGCACAGGCTGATGCCGCGTTTTGGGTGGACGTCAAAGTGACTGGCACGGCATATATGAACTACAATTTCGCAGACAACTACTGCGATGCAAACTGGGAAAACAACACGAGCACACTCCCCTGTCCAGGGACAGTCGGCGAACCAAACGGTTTTGTTGTAAAATTAAATGCGCCTGTGATGGAGAATGGCGTGACCGAAGATGAACCCGGCTTGCTCACTTCACCAAAGGATTCAAACAACGGAATCATCAGCGGACAATATCCTGCCCTCACAATTCAGAACGGTGACCACTTCCGTACCATTGTGAATTGCCAGCACGACTCGAAAAAATGTGATGTGATCTTTAGGCTTGATTACAAGAATAATGGACAGACCAAAACATTGGCAAGCTGGCGAGAGGTATACGAAGGCAAGTACTATTCTATTGATCTGGACCTGAGCGCGCTGGCAGGTGAAACGGTAAAATTCATCCTTGTAGTCAGCGCAAATGGCGCACAAAATAACGATAACGCCATCTGGCTTAACCCGCATATCATTCGCCAGGGTACCCCGCCGACTGCCACACCTACCCCCACATATACTTCCACGCCTACACCCACCCTCACCTTCACTCCCACTCCTACCGCGACATTGACCTTTACACCAACACCCACCGCTACCACGACACCCACCGACACGCCCACGCCGTAGGTGCGTTATAATAAAGTTAACTTTTCTACCGTATATGGCATCATTTTTGCCTCCAACACTTAAAGCGTTGGGTCAACACCGTATGCAAATGCGGCGCAAGGGCAGGCATGTGAACCTTGCGGTTCAAATGTACTGTAGCAAAAAGTTAATTATTTTTGGAGGTTCCTGAACATGAAATTTCACAAATTACAATGGCTGGTAGTCTATACAATGTTGGCCATCATTTTAAGTTCGTGCAATTTGGGCGCTACCCCAGCCCCAACACAGGATGTAGCCGCAATCCAAACTGAGGCGTTTAATCAAGTTTTGACTCAGGTTGCATTGGCCAGCACCTCTACGCCATTGCCAACCAATACAGCATTGCCAGCAACAGCCACCCTGCAGGCGCCTCCCACGTTTGCGCCGGTAGGCGGCGGTACCGTCACACCTTTTCCTTTCAATACAGCCCAACCCGGTGTAGGTTTAACTCCATTGGCATCACCTGTGCCAACTCTGGGAGGTTATGCGACAATTACTACAAAGAATGGCTGCAACGACGGGATGTATGTGGATGAAGACCCATATTATACTGATCCTGGCTATTACCTTGAAGTAAGTATTGGTGATGTAATCGAACAAAATTTTCGCTATAGAAACATAGGCACCTGCACATGGGATGAAGGATATGCCTTTGTATTTCAACCCGAATATTCCAGTCCTGGAGTAGAGGGGAATACGATAACATTACCCAAAGACAAACCTGAAGATTACACTGCTCCGAATAGTGAAGTTCGCTATAAAGGAATTGTTAAAGCGCCGAAAACACTCGGGGATTATAAGATTTCCTGGAAATTACGAGATGATGCAGGTAATGAATTTGGTTCCCTTGTTACCTTATATATACGAGTGAGATAACCATGAAAACAAGATATTTTTTACTTCCGCTCCTTGCCTTAATCCTGGCCGCCTGCGCGCCCGCCACCCCCGTTGTACCAACCCCTGACGTGCTTGCCGTCCGCACTTCTGCGGCATACACAGTCGTTGCAGAAATCACACTCACAGCCGCGGCATTCACTTCCACTCCACTGCCCCCTTCAGCCACATCCACCCCTGAGCCACCACCAACAGCAACTGCAACAGAAGTCTTCACGACTGACCCAACACAGGCTGCGCTTGGCACGCCAGCCTCATTATGCGACAATTATGTCTATGTAGCAGATGTCACCATTGTAGATGGAACTGCAATGACCGCTGGCCAGGATTTTGTAAAAACATGGAAGATCAAAAACACCGGGGATTGCACCTGGGGCGACGGATATGGTCTCATCTACTCATATGGAGAAAAAATGAGCGGGGAAGCTGTGCCATTTGGCACCGTAGTTGCGCCTGGACAAGAAATAGATGTCTCTGTCAATTTTAAAGCCCCAGACAAGATCGGCGAATATGTCAGTTCATGGCAAATGGCAAACCCCCAAGGTCTATCTTTCGGCTCAAAAGAAAATATTCTGTTTGTAAAGATTGTCGTTAAATAACTGTTACGTACCGCCCCGAAGGTTTGCTCAAAAAAACAGGCTTGAATACCTGTGCCTTCGGGACGTTTTTCGTAAGGCGACTTAAAAACTTGACCGCCACGCTTAAACAGGCCATCAAAGAAAAAGCGCGCCAGCTGGGATTTATCCTGGCTGGCGTTACTTCTTCTGAGCCATCCCCACATTATTCTGTTTTCGAATCCTGGCTGAATGCCGACATGCACGGCATGATGAATTACCTTGCCGAAGAACGAAGCCGCACACGCCGCGCCGACCCGAAACAAATCCTCCCCGAATGTAAATCCATTCTAGTTCTGGCCCTACCCTACTCACCCCTGCCGCAGGCAAATCGATTCATCGCTTCGATGGTTTTCAAATTGCATCCTATGCCCTCGGCGACGATTATCACGACACCATTCCGCCGCGTCTGAAATTAATTGTAGAGTTCATCGAAGAACAACTCGGTCATCCTGTTCCTAATCGCTATTACACCGACACAGGTCCCATCCTTGAACGTGATCTCGCGCAACGTGCAGGGCTTGGATGGATCGGCAAAAATTCGATGCTCATTAATCCCAAGGCAGGCTCCACATTTTTTCTAGCTGAAATCCTGCTTGGCATCGAACTCGAACCCGATGAAACCATCATCACCGATCACTGCGGCACATGCACACGCTGCATCACGGCCTGCCCAACACACTGCATCCTCCCCAACCGCACCATTGACGCGCGGCGCTGCATCTCCTACCTCACCATTGAACTCAAAGATGATATCCCCGAAGAACTACGCCCGTTGATGAAGGATTGGATTTTCGGATGCGACGTCTGTCAGCAGGTCTGCCCATGGAATCGATTCTCCGCCCAGGCAGATTCTGCCTTCGAGCCGAAAATCCCGCTTCCTGTCTTAACCGAAGACCTGACTCTGACATCCGTTGAGTTTAATCAACGCTTCAAGAAGAGTCCCATCAAACGTGCCAAGCGACGCGGTTATCTGCGTAATTTGGCAGTGGCAATTGGAAACAATGGAAACGAATCTGACCTTCCGATTCTGGAACAAGCCATGCAAGATGACGAATCTCTAATAAAAGATCATGCAAAATGGGCGATGGATAAAATAAAAGGTAAAAAGTGAAAAAACTCCTAATTGCAACCAACAACAAAGGCAAAGTAAAAGAACTGGAAGACCTGTTGAAAGATACAGGTTTTGTACTTATTACACCAGCAGATATTAACTTAACTCTCGAAGTGGAAGAAAACGGCGCGACCTATGCCGAAAACGCATCCAAGAAAGCCATCGCCTTCGCCACATGCCAGCGGACTTATCTCTCTTGCCGATGACTCCGGCCTCGAAGTAGATGCTCTCGACGGCGCACCGGGTTTATACTCCGCGCGGTATCACCCCAAGTCTGGCGCAAATGATGCGGACCGCCGCGCATACATGATCGAGAATCTGCAAGGCAAACAACATCCATGGACAGCACACTTCCATGCCACCATTGCGATTGCAATACCAAATCAAGATGTCCATATCGTGGAAGGGAATTGCTATGGCGAGATCATCCCTGAAGAACGCGGCACTGGCGGATTTGGGTATGACCCCATTTTTTTGTTTCCTGAATTAAACAAAACCATGGCAGAGTTGGAAATGGAAGAAAAAAACCGCCTCAGCCATCGGGCGAAAGCGGTGATGAATGCAATTCCTATTTTGAAGAAAATCCATCAGGGTTGATTCTGTTTAGGGAACAGAATCAACCATCTCGTCAGGTTTGATGCGTTTCTTCGTCACCTTCCTCACTTTCAGCGGAATGTTGTCAATAAATTGTTTCAACAGATCCGCAACCGCATCAGGCCGTTCCAGCATTACCATGTGTCCTGCATTATCCAGGATATGAAGCTGTGAGTTGACAATCCCAGCCTGCAATAGTTCTGAAAATTTCAAAGGCGTCATTTTATCTTCTGCGCCGCAGATAATAAGCGTGGGTGCTTTGATCTTATCCAACTGGCTGGTTACATCAAACTCATTGCACGCCAGAAGATCACCGAGCAAAACGGGCGGACGTGTCTCCAGCATGGTTCGTTTCGAAAGCTCGATTAAATTTTGCGGAGCCTCTGAGCTAAAACAATTTTTTATTACCGTTTCCACAGCAGATTCAAACGCAATTGGATTCCCTGCCGTCTCCAAAAGAATCGGTGAAACAGGCAACTTTGAGCCAGAGCCGAGCAAACCCAATCCCAATACCTGTTTAGGATATTTCAGCGCGAGGGTAAGCGCAACCGCACTCCCCAGGGAAATTCCCACGATCACAGCTGCGCGGATCTTCAACTCAGCCATGAATGCAATTATATCTTCCGCGCATTCATCAATGGATTGCCTGCCTTCGCCTTCTGATTTCCCATGCCCTGGCAGGTCAGGCGCATAAACTTTCTCGTCAGCTAAACGACGGATTTGTGGAGGCCATGATAAATGAGTACCACCCGCTCCATGAATAAGGATCACAGGCGGGCGCTTGATAACTTGATCTTCTGCCGTGTGGGCAAAATAATATAACCTGGTTGTAGTTGGCATTTTTATTTGCCGCGAGGATGATGTAAACGGTCTGCGGCATCTTCGGTGAGTGGAATATAGACCTGCACTTTTGTACCCTGCCCCGGCATGGAATCTATTTGAAGCAGTCCATTTACAAGTTCGGCACGTTCGCGCAAGTTTACCATGCCAAGACTGCTGTTTGCGCGTTTATCGTATCCCTGTGTTATGGCTTTCACATCAAAACCCAAGCCGTTATCTACAATCTCCAACAAGGCAATGTCATTATCCATTTGTCGTAAATTGACCGCAATGACAGGCGCAGATGCATGTTTACGCGCATTGTTCAAGGCTTCTTCTATGATATAGAAGATCACACCCTGCTTGCCCATTTCCAATTGGCTGGTAACTCTTTCCTCAATATTTAGTGTAACTTTTTGGGCATACGTTTCCATCATCTTATCTGCCATGGCTTGCACCGCCGCCGCGAGACCCTGAGATTCAAGGATAAGAGGGCGCAAGGTAAAGAGCATATGGCGAATTTCCTTGGTCGTGCGATGCGCCAATTCCTCCAGCTTGACAATTTCCTCGGTGGCGCCTTTCACGTCTTTTGTCAACATGCGCCGTGTAATGTTCAGGCGCATTGCTATGGCCGCAACTGATTGAGTGGGACCATCGTGCAGGTCACGTGCCAGTTTTTTACGCGCTTCTTCATGGATTTCCACCATGCGTTCTTTTTCTTCCAACAGGTTCTGATACAAACTAGCATTCTGGATCGCGATCACAGCCTGACGGCCAATGATATCAACCAGGTTGCGGCGCTCTGTGGTGAAATACTCAGGGTCGGGGTGCGCAAATAACATTACGCCATACACATTGAATCCACTGCGCAGGGGAAAACAATACCCACAGGTGCAGTTCCTCAATGCGATCACACGCCCAAGTTCGGGGTCATAGCCAATATCTTTGAAGAAAAGCGGGTCACCTTCATCAAGGGTTTTTTTGAGAACACCCTCCGCGGCATCAAAAGTCGCACGCATATCAGCGGTGGTAAAACGGTGCGCAGAACCAACCCGCAGTTTACCGCCATTGAACAACATCATTGCTCCCACCAAAGGGTCATTGAGCAACTGTTCAGGGTCTGGATTCAGGGCTGCCGCACTCATATTCAATGCAGATTCAAGTACGCGCTTATAGCTCAAGGTGGAAGAAAGTGTCGTTGTCAATTCATAAATGGCACGCATGCGCTCAGCCTGCATGGCACCTTTCTTTTCTTCTGAATCCTGCCACAACGCACGGTTCTTTCTCATATGCAAGATCATGCGGCGGCCAAGAAAACCAAACATTAGGCCAAGCGCAATCAGTGTAACGGACATGGCGATTGCCAGCGGCAAATCCCCTTCCGCTTGCATACCGCTATAGATCATAAGGGCAGAGAAAAATACCGAAGCGGATATTGCCCCCAGCAATTCAAAATAAATTGAACCTGTTAAGACCGGTAATAAACCAACCCACGCTGCAGGTCCACGCACTCCCCCTTGCACCCAGAAAAATGCCCCCGCCAGGACAATATCCACCAAAATGTTGATGGGACGATGATAGGGCATACGCACATTCAAACTAGCCAGTGCAGTCATCGCAAGATTCCATACAACCAATAAACCCAACGGCCATGAAATGAATAATTCCAGCTTACCCCCCAGGCCAAGCGAAACGGTCAAGCCAACCAGCATGATCCATCTTAATGAGATGGCAAACCAGTCTGCCATGTAGGGTGTATCGTATTTACGTAACATAATTTTCCAATAATAACGAAAAACGCAGCAGACAGCAACTTGAATGACTTACAGCTAGATTACACCTTACTCATCGTAACCCATGCGGGCTAAATATACGCCTAATTTCTCTTTTAAGACTGATTTCTGCTCTTCAGTATAGGATTCGCGAAAACGCCCGATCTTGCCCTTAAAGAAATGCAGACCTTGCTGCCCTTCTGCCGCATCCGGGCGATATTTTTCGATCACCGCTTTAACCTCGGGCCTGCTCCTGTTTACTTTGAGATATTCCACCAATTTGGCAGATTCTGCGTCATAGTTCGTCAGCAAGTCTTCATAACGCGCGATCAGCACATTCTTTTCTTTCATCCACTTATCCCAAATGTGGACATATTCCATCATAAAGTCCACGCTCTTTTCAAAATCAGAGAGATGCGAAAAGGCATTGGGACGTCCCTTCACCAGCGCGCGCTGACCGAAATCAAACGCCGAGAGCATGGCGTCGCGCGGGTCACGATAAATGTATGTGACGCGCATCAAGCCCAAAGTCGAGAAAAGACGCGATGTGCTTGTCGGTCCCGCATGTGCTTTAATGACAAATGTATTCAGCAATCCAGGAAGCATCACCAAGCCAAGCCGCCTTGCAGAAAGCACGCCAATATTGCAATTGACTTCGGTCAAGACCTTTTGCAAACGATAACGCTCGCGTATATCGCGCGCATCGGCACAGCCTGTTGTTTCCATTAAATCATGAATAAGATTGTAGTGCCAGCCAGAACCTGCTCGGGGCATACCAACGGAGAGAACGATCATTTGATTTCCTTGTATTTGGAGTGCAAAGTCTCCTGACGCTGCAGAAGACTTTGCGGCAAGCCCCACCAATATTCCTGAAACCAGCCAGATATTTGGTGTTGTGAGCGAATCCTGTGTGAAATTATAAAATGTGATTGCCAACCATGCAAACACCCCGGCAACTGCGGCAAAGCGTGCCCAGGTTTCATTGCGGTTTAACAAGTTTAACATATCACCGAGAATATGGAACTGAAATGCCAGGAACAAAAAGAAACCGATCAACCCCGTTTCAGCCAGCAAACGCACGTACAAATTTTTTGGGTTGGGATACAAACGATTTTCAGGGCTTAGTTGTTTTGCAATTTCAGGCACAGTGGTCAGCGCCCAATCGGGGAGATTTTTGTAAATGTAAAATCCGCTCGCGCCGAGTCCTACGCCTGTTAATCGGATATTCTTCAAATGCGGCCAATGCCCCGCAGAGTATGCTCCGCGCGCGCCTGCGTTGATATCCACCATGTACTCGCTCAAAGTTTGCGCGTCTGTCTCCCATAAACGGCGAAAGAAATTTTTCTGGCCGAGAAAAAGGAATGTTCCAGCAAATACACCAAGAACAACAACGATCATGCCAACACGGAATAAGACATCGAACAAACGCCCGCGAAAACCTTGGACAAACCAGTTCCACGTTGAGCGAATAACATCGCGGCCAAAAAATAAAAAGGTTAATCCAGCCGCGGCGACGGTGGTCAATAATCCGCCGCGCGAGTAGGTGGCTAAAAGCACGAGCAGGGATAATGCCAATAGAACGGGCTCCAGCCATTTGAAGCGCGTCAGGCGGAAATTCGTCAAAACAGCGGCGAATAAAAACGGGATGAATATTGTGGCAAGTTGTCCCGCAAGCCAGGCAGGTTCATACGCAAGACCAGAGATACGATTCGTGCGCACAAGTTCGCGCATGGAAAATGCAAGCTGCCAGTGCGTGACCATTTCCTTGTTGAGCAAGCCTGTATAAAAAGTAACAGCCTGCAAACCGCTCCACGCAAGAGTAAGGCACAACCCCGCAAACAGCCAGCGGAGTGAAAACCGAAAATCGTCTTCGTTTTTGTTCATCCACACCGCAGAAATAAAGAAGGCGATGCCGATGAAGAGCGTCACCAACGCGCGGATGGCCCGCCCCGAATAGATTTGTCCGCGCAATGGGATCGGATCGATCAACACCCCGAAACTGGTCACTGCAAAAATGAACAGCACCAGCGCCCCAAGCGGAATGAATGCATCAGCCCAGTTGAGTTTTGTTTTGCCACGTCCCCACTGAATTAACAATAGTGGAATCAGTAATGCCAGTGGATACAACGAAAGCGGACGAACAAATGTGCCTTCGCCAAGAAATGGGAACCAACGAAAACTGGTCACAGGCAAAGTAAGCAGAGTCGCGCCCCAAAGGATGCGGGAAAGGTTTTGGAAATCACCCACCACAGAAAGCACAGAGTTTTTCATTTATTTTTAGGCGAAATAAACAGCACAGCAAAAACAGCGAGGGTGAGAAAGCAAATGGAGCCTGCGAGCATATATGCGCTGAGTGGTACGCTTCGTTCTTTAAGTAGATTTTTGGATTGTGCTGCTTCCAGTTTCAAAAATTCATTGATATTGCCCGCTTCTACTTCTGCTTGTGTTTTCGCGACGAAAGCCACAGCCCAGGCTGAAGCAATGGATGCGGCAGTTTTTGAGTCGACATTATCAGCATAGAAATGCCAGCCTGCTTCAGCGGGTTGACTAAGCTGAAGTTTACCTCCACGCAAATCCTCCACTGGAATGGCAAACTCGGAAGATAGTTGACTCATCACATCGTCAGACCATGCGAGTTCTTCCAGTTTGCGAGACTCGCGCTCGAGATAATAAAACTGCTGACGGTCTGTCTCCTGCGGCCAGGCCTGCTCAAGATTGAAATCCACATTGACAATGGCTTGCGCGCGAAATGGCGGCGGAGCTACATAATAAATTACCGCGCCAAGTATCGCGCCAAAGATCGCGCCAAGCACCCACAAACGCCATGCTTTGAGCACGCGGATAAGGTCATCGAGGGAAGGGGGAGTGAGAAGATAATTCATTTAATTTACAATTTGCGATTGATGATTTACGATTTTTTGATACGCCATTTCCATAGCGGACCGATTATTTTTCTCAAGTAATATTTTGCCATGATAACAGAAAAGAAACTGCCGCCATCACGATAATGCACGCGGATCATTTCAGGCCAGCAACGGTCATCGGCGGCGACGGTTTTGCCAGAAGTGTGCAGGCGGAAGTTCGCCCACGTTTGTCCTGCAAGATATTTAAGTGGCGCATGTGCGGCAATGCGCGTCCACAGATCGTAGTCCATTGCGAAGTAAAAGGACGGGTCAAGCGGACCAAGCTCCTGCCAGTATTTGGCGCGGAAGAACATGGTCTGCTGCGGGATGTGAACGTACCCTTCACGCAGGCGGCGCAAGTCTGTCTGCGCCGCGTTGAATTTGCCAATGATCTGGTCATCTTCATCAATGAAGTTACAGTCAGCATAGACCAATCCAACTTCTGGATTTTCAATTAGATATTTTACAGCTTGCTGCAACTGCACCTGGATTGTAGGTGTCGTCTGAATTGATCCAGGCGAGGATTTCACCTGTAGCGCGGTTGAAGCCTTTGTTGATCGCATCGGTCTGACCCTTGTCCTGTTCGCTGACCCACCAGGCGAGTTTACCCGCATATTTTTTGATGATATCCACGCTCCCATCGGTTGAGCCGCCATCCACGATGATATATTCAATATGTGGATAATCCTGTCCAAGCACAGATTTGATCGTGGCTTCGAGATAGCGCGCCTGGTTAAAGGACGGCGTGATGATGGAGACGAGGGGAGATTGAGACATTAGGGATCAGGAGTTCGTTACCATTCGGAGTCGGAGTAAAAAAGATGGGACACATCTTCGGTCAGTTTGCGGATGCGGGTGATCTCTTCGGCAGTCAGGCGTTTCTTCCAATTATCCATGTTGGCGCGACTATCCAGTTTTACCGAATGGACTTTTTTCTTCGATAACTCGGTTGGGTTTTCAGAACTGCTGGAGTTGAGGATGGTGTCACGAACTTTTTCGTCAAAGGTCAAGCCAAGAGACTCGTACAATGATTTATACCCCGCAACAGGGTCAAGCGAAAGGTCTTCGTGACGGACAATTTTGAAGTGCGGGAACAACTCACGGGTAGCATGAACCGAACGGTAGATCATCCGCCAGAGAAGGGCAGACTGCCCAACGATGTCATCCGCCTGCATAGCCTCCATATCCGCACGGTCTGATTCGAGATGGTCGCGCATGAGCATGGGCTGGTCGAGCAGGTTACGAAAATCAAAAGGCCAATTGAGGCGTTTAAGGCTGCTGGCAAATCCGCCAGGGTGGCGAATAGTGGTCACAACCTGACAATTCAATTTTTGCGCAAACCAGGGTGTGGAAAAAACAGCAAACGGGTCTTTGAGCAAAGCACGTTGACCTTGCAGCTTTCCTTTCACGAAAATGGAAAGGTCACGTCCCATGCGCATGAAATCTTTTCGAGATCGCAGCGATCCAAGTTCCGCAAAAAAATGATAGCGAAAATTCAGAAGTTGATGAAATGCGGGCAGGTATTTTTCTTCGTTCTCTTCGGTAATATATTGATACCAGTGTTCGACCTCTGCGCCATATACGCCGCGGCGATGCAAAACATTGAGCGGTTCGCTGATATATGCGGTACTGCGGTCTGCGGACAACATGCGCCCCACCCATGTTGTTCCGCTGCGATGCGCGCCTGTGACGAGTATTGTTTGCTTCATGGTCTATTTCTCTGGAATCGCGCGGATGGAATTAACTTCATAAAATTTTGCGGCACAAACATTGACCCAATGGCTGGCAAAGAGATCCAATTCTTTGACGCCATCCACACCGTCAAACTGAACGATTGTCAGGTCTGTTTCACCCTGCGCGATCAATATTTTGATCTGGGTCTCGCGTGCATCCCATTTCATGGCGCGTCTGCTATATTTGGGGACATCCTGAATTACTTGCAAACCCGCCCTGAATGGATAGAGAGCCAGGATCAGCACGATCAACATGGCTATATATTCAATGCGCACAGAGTTAAACTTCCATTTGACCTGCGACAACCACATCCCTAAAAGCACACCTTCAACTACAAGGGTGATCGTTAAAAGGTAATGGGCAAAAAAACGCGCCCGCGCCACTGGAAAGGATTGGCCATACGCGCTGGTGGAAAACCCTGCCGCTATGAGAAGGATCAAAATGAACGGTAATGCCAGAGCAATATTACGACTGACCCGCGCATTGATAATATTTGGACGCTCTTTTTCACGATAAATCACAAAGGTCAATGCGGCAGGAAGAACGACACTCAACAGGATGGGAAGCGGCAGTGACTTAAAGGCGTCGATCAAAAATAAATAAGTATATTGCGCTGTTCTATAAAGCCACTCAACAAAGGAAGGCGTATCCCTGCTAAGATTTAATGCGGCGGGAGAGACCGCCATCACGATCAACGCAGAGACTGCCCCGGCAAAGACTGATGCAGTGAGAGAAAGCAGGGTGCGGCGCTTCTCATTTGTCACAAAAAACCAGATATATACGAGACCCAGACCTGAGCCAACCACCATCACGGTTACAGGAGGTTCGGAAAAACCGCCGATCATAAAGGATGCAAAAAACAATCCGATGACAGCCCACACAGAAGGTGAAGCCTCTTTGTTTGACTGGGTTCTGGAAAATAAGAAAGCAAGGAGGAAATTAAGGAAGACCAAAGGCACAAAATGGGTGGCCATGCTGGAACGCCAGTAAAATGTTTGAAAGCGATTGGGCGCTTCCAGAATTGAAAAGAAGGCCAGTGCGACTCCCAAAAAAATATCCATGTAGATGTGCCATTGGATCCCTGCCGCTTGACGTACCTGCCGCACCAGATAAACCAAACCGATCACCCAAAGAAACATCAATACCACTGGCATGATCTGTAAATTTTGCTTTCCCAACAATGCCTCTATCACGCCTACAAAAAGGAGGTTCGAGTAACGGTTTGCGGCGCGCCATTGCCCATCTTCGTAACGGTTGATAACAGCACCTAACGGTGAATATGCTTTCGTAATATAAGATTCGCAATAATCATCCGCCATGTAACGGGTAAACGTGCCCAGATAGGCGATTGCCGCCAAAAAAGCAAGCATCCCTGTCATTAGCAAAAGAACGACAACGCTAAAAAAGTTTTTCTTCATCAATTAATATGATCCATCTCTCAGGTCGTAGATTGCGTAGCCATCGCCTTCTGCAAGAATGGGATATGCCTCCAAC
>CAWHXC010000051.1:0-38007 GCA_963833175.1 uncultured Chloroflexia bacterium | reverse complement strand
CATCGTGGTCATCGGGGGCTGGCGCGGATGCCATTAGCTCCTGAGTTTTTTCGCGCAAGACCTGCCGAGCAGGCGGTGAGCCGACCGACTGCCATTTCTCCATGCTGTAGTGTGGATAAATGTTGCTGACATAATATCCATTTTTATAGTTTTTCATGGTGGATGGTTGATTGAGGAAGTTGCCGCCTGGTCCCACTTTGGCGATCTCGCTCACAGCGGAGTTGGCATCGTCCAGTTGAAAGCCGTTGTGGATCTCAATGCCTGGTCAATGATCTCGTGGGTATGGACAATGGTGGTGGGGGAGATGGATTTCGAGGTGAGAGAATCTCCAATGAACGGAGCCAGATGTCCGTGTGAGAGAAGAAGCGCGAGGGTGTTCATCCAGTATGTGTCTGCGGAGATCAAATCCATGCCCCAGCCTGTGCCGCTTCCAGAAGTCGAACAGTGTGGAATGCCATAATATTTCATCATCTCGGAACAGGCAACGCTGATGAGGATGCTTTGCGGGTCATAAAAATTGACCACGGTGCGCATGTCAAAATAAACGGGTAACATGCCGAGCAGAATTGGCGCACCCTTTTTGATGGTCTGGCTAATGACGAGACCAGCAAGTAGTTCAGCCATGAGGAGTGTGAGCGTGCCTGCTGGCGTGAGTGGAGAGGACGCGCCAGCCATGCTGTAATTTGAGAATATGATCGGCAAGCCGTGTTCGATGGAGATTTTCATTTTGTCCACTGTGCCTGCGTTCATCACCAGCGGACTGACAGGGTTGAAATATGGAAGAATGAACGGCTTGCTGCCGAGATCGCCATGAAGCATTTCGAACATTTGCAAAACGTCGGGGAATTTGTTTTCATCGGAAACCAGCAAGACCAATGGCTTGGTGGTGTTTGCGATATGTTCAAGCGAACCGTAGAGATCGGTTAATTCTTCGGGGACATCGCGCACAATGCCGACGGTGGAGATCACATCATAATGTTTCAAACTGGAGCCAAGGCGGACAAGGTCTCGAAAATTTTCGCGCCGAAAAATATCGAGAGTTTCATCAACAGGGTTTTGATAGAACAACGCGGTGACACCCACGCCAAACCGCAGACGGTCTTCACCTAACTTTAGTTTGTGCTCGCCGCGACGGTCGTAGACATCAATTGTCTTTGGCGCAGATTTGATCGCATCCTCTACAACCTCAGGCGGGAACTTGATGATGCGGTCTTGTGATTTCAAGCCCAGTTTCAGTTCAAGCATTTGCAGAATGGCAGGCGAATCCACGCGCACACCTGTTTCGCCAAGCACTTTCAGGACATTCTTATGAACTTCCTGAATTTGTTCCTGGTTCATCATTGTCAATTGTGGGCGGACGTTGTTCATGGGGTAATTCTCCTGAGCGAAAGGGGTTCGTTTAATTCAACGGGATCGTAAAAAAGAACGAGCTTCCAATTCCTGCTTTGCTCTCGAACCAAGTCTCGCCATCATGCAAGTCAACGATATGTTCGACGATCTTCAAGCCAATTCCAAAGCCAAGTCGGGGATCGTTTTTATCTTCAAGTATCGTTTCAAAAGGTTCAAAGATCAATTCCTGATTCTCTTCGGCGATGCCGATCCCTGTGTCGCGGACTTCAAACAAAATATTGTTTGGTTCGCGCGAAACGCGGACAGTGATCGTCCCTTTGTCTGTAAATTTGACCGCATTGTGGATCAGATTCAATAACACCTGTGAAAAGCGAATGGGGTCCGCTTCGATGGTTGGCAGGTCTTCTTCAACATCCTCTTCGAGCGTGATCCCTGATTTTGTCTCTGCCAATTGATCGGCAATGGTCATTACACTATCCAATGCAGCGTAAATATCCATCTCCTGCAAATCCAGTTCCATTCGGCCAGTGACAGTTTCGGCGTAATCCTGAAAATCATTCACCTGTGCGATCAAGGGAAATAATGACGCCTGAATATATTCAATGGGAGAATCTTTCACGCCAACATAATCCTCCAATTCTTCCATGCGATACAGCGCATTTACATTCTTCTGCACTTCGGCAAGTCCCACGCGCATGTGGTTGGACATTTTGTACAGGTATTCGTTTTGCTTGTTTTCGTCTGTCATTTTCTGCTCCTAAAGTTTTTATTTCGTCATTGCTTTGCCACAGCATGTCATGTTAGATCTGGCAAAGCACCTGCCCTGGCAGGCGGTGCCAGGGAGAGCGCCTTCGCTATGACGAAAGCATTTTTTCCGAAACCATTTCCGATCATGGTTTGGCAAGTTTCCCCTGCTGAGCGGGCGTAAAACTGTCTGGGATCGCATCTGCTCCATCTTTGAAGGCGGCACGGATGCCGTCACTGACAGCTTTCCAATAGTCCCTTGCTGCGGCTTTTTTATCCTCACGGAAGCGTGCCAACCAGTCAAGCAGTTCGGGGGTTCGCAAACCGTCACTTTCCCACTGCTCCAGATAGCCCATTACCATGTCGATCACGCGCTCACTTTCCCAGTATGCGATCTTGGGCGCTTCGCGCTCGTAGATTTCGCGTGCCAGTTGAAACTGATGCGTCTTATAGTTTACGTCCAGGCCGGCATAATGCGCGCGCAGAATCTCATCAGTGATGGTCTCCGACCATTTGCGATGAAAACGGCAAATACCGCTATTCTCATTGAACAGTTCATAAGTCATGCGTTCGACGTTTTTGCGTCCCAACGCTTCAGGCGCTAAAAACTCCACGCCGTAATGGACAAAGTACTTGCCCATCATCGGCATCGGGCTGAGCATGCCCGGCACCCAGTATTGATTCGGAACCATGCAGCCTTCATCGCCGTGGCTGATGAACACCGCCCGGTCAATGCTACGGATGCCATACTGTTTATCGATCTCCTTCGCCGCCACGCGGATGCTTTGTCTGAAGCATTCCGCTTTCGACTCGAACAGGATGGCGCTGACGATATTGATCGCATAATTGGCATTTTTCATGCTGTCGGTGACGATGTCAAAATGGCTTAAATCATCTACCCAAGCGAAATTCATCTCGCTGACTGGGGGAAGCCCAAACTCTGACGGGTCGATCAACCCGTCGCGGACCAGTTCCATGATCCAGGCCACGGTCCCGCCCGATTGGATCGAGTCAAAACCCATCGCATCGACAAAGTCATTCAGCAGCTCTGCGGCACGCTGGTCAAAGACGCCCACCTGCGGACCGAGGACATGGTACGGCTCATAATCCTTTTTATACTGCCCGAACATTTTCTTGCAGACCACAGGACAGGGTTCGCCGCAATGCTGGAACTTCTTGGGCTTGATGGTTTCTTCATTGAACTGCTTCAAATAATGGTTCAAGATGAAATTTTCATGCTGACGCAGGCGCGAAGCAACTGGCTTGTAGATCGATGTATAGTTGAAACTTAGAATGCGCTCGTTCAGGTCGCGCATGTTGACGCCAAAGGTACCGCCGGTCTCGAACTCGGGTACGTAGCGATATTTTTCGGTCACAGCCAGATCGGTCTGGATGGTTTTCTTGCCGAAGTGTTCGAGGAAATAAGCGTCGATTTCAGCAGAGTCACGCAGGTCAGGGTCTTCCCACTCACCGCCGAACACGATGCCTACGATATTATGCCGTCGAAAAAGACGACTTCCCAATCCACCGCGACCAGCCCAATCCACAACCGCAGTAAAAGCGCCATTCCGCAGAGGACTGGAGCCGATCGCTCCTTCGCGGGTATATTTCGACGCGGGACCGATGGCACAGATGCGCAGGTTACCCTTTGTGTATTCCTTGGCATAGCGGTCATACAATGCCTGCTGCAAGGCGAAGAAACCGATCAGGCGCTCTTCCTGCGGACCGGCATAGCCCGCCCAAAGCGGTTCGACATTGACGGGTTCGATCCGCACCTGAATTTCCCCCGCCTTGTGATTGAGCAGTACCACGCTTGGCTCGGCTGCCATCCCGCGCAACGCCACATAGTTGACGCCGACCCCATGAAACGTGTAGGCCGCGCCGCCCATGCTGGAGACATAGAACCCGTCCCATTGAGAACTCCATGAAGAAAACACAAGCCGCCGTGAACCAGGGATGGAACTGCCCGCCAGCAGGCCCTCGCCAAAAGTGAAACTATCGGGATAAAGATTGAAACGGTGCCAGCCGTAATCCACGGGACCGAGGATTTTTTCTTCATCTTCAATGGGACGCAGGTACCAGTTTTTGTTTTGAAGATGGATGGTCAGCTCGCGCTGTATGATTGGATAGGTCATTGATGTACTCCTTTTGCGAAAACATCCTTCGACTACGCCGCCCGCTTTGCGATTCGTACGGCTCTGCTTAATTACTCCTGAAACCCTGTCTTATACAACTCATAATACATCCCCTGATTTGCCAACAATTCACTGTGTTTCCCTTGCTCGATGATTTTCCCATCGTGAATGACCACGATCCGATCTGCGCTTGTGATGGTTGATAAACGATGAGCGATCACGAAGGATGTGCGTCCCTTCAACAGTTTTGCCAGCGCAGCCTGAATGATCTGTTCGGTTTGAATATCCACTGAAGAGGTAGCCTCGTCCAAAATCAAAATACGCGGGTCAGCCAGCAAGGCGCGCGCGAACGAGATCAACTGTCTTTGCCCAACGCTTAGTAAAACGCCGCCTTCTTCCACAGAAGTATCGTAGCCATTCTTCAAGTTGATAATAAAATCATGAGCGCCAACTGCTTTCGATGCCGCGATCACATCTTCGTCGCTTGCATTCAAACGCCCGAATAAAATATTATCCTTCACGCTTCCGTTGAACAAAAACGGATCCTGCAGAACCATGCCCATTTGTTTGCGCAGGGATTGCTGAGTCACCGTCCGCAAGTCCACACCGTCCACGCGCACACAGCCGTCAGTTGGGTCATGGAAGCGCGTCAACAGTTTGACAATGGTTGTCTTGCCCGCTCCCGTCTCGCCCACAAACGCGACAGTCTCCCCTGCACTCACATCCAGATCAATTTGATCGAGGACTAAAGTCGGGTCATCGGAGTAATGAAAGGAGACATTCTCGAACCTGACTCCGCCGATAACTGCTCCCAGTTCTTTGGCATTCTCTGCATCCTGAACCTCGATCTCAGTATTGAGCAGATCGAGGATGCGTTCCCCGCCCGCCATGGTGGATTGCAGCGTGTCAAAGCGGCGGCTGAGATCGCGAATGGGTTCGAAGAAACGGTCAACATAAAGCACGAAAGCAACCAACACACCTGGCGTGATCGACTCGTCCAATACTGCCATACCGCCTACATAAACGACCATTGCGGTTGCAATTGCGCCAAGCACATCCACAACGGGCGTGTAAACCGAAGCCACCTTCGCCGCGTCTAGGCTGGTCTCATAGAAATAGCGATTGACATAATTTTGAAAGTTTAAGTAATTATGTTCCTGACGTGAAAATGCCTGAACCACGCGCACCCCGTTGACATTTTCTGCCAGCACCGAGTTCGCCCACGAAACTGCCGCACGTACCTTGCGATAATTTTTGCGCGCAACATTCCTGAATACGATCGTCGCAATGATCATGATGGGCATTACAGCAAATGTCAGCAGGGATAGTTTTACATTCAATGCCAGCATCGCAATGATCGTGCCAATGAGTCCAAGCAAATTACGAACTATTGCCAACACTGCCCACGTAATGAACTCACGCAATGTACCCACATCATTGATCACACGCGTGATGACACGTCCCACGCTATAACGGTTATAAAAACTCAACGAGAGCTTTTGCAAATGATCGAACATCGCAGTGCGCACGTCATACAGCACATGCTGCCCCACGCGCGACATGATCCGCACCCGCAGATAGTTCACGCATAATTGAGCGACTGACACAGCAAAGAAGATGAGCACGATCCTCTTCAATTCCGCAGGATCGTTGGCTGCGATCCCATTGTCAATGGCCAATCCCACAAAATAGGGGCCTAAAACCGAAGCAATCGTAACAAATATCATAAAGATCAAGGCGATCAACATTTGCCACGTATACGGCTTCACGAATTGCAAAAGACCACGCGCCACTTTAGGATCATAGCCCTTATCAAGGACTTCTTCTGTTTGGGTGATAAATGGAGGAGGAATGATTTTAGACATTGGTTGCTGGTTGAATGTTATAGGTTACGGGTTTTTTCAGTACGAAAAAATATATATTCGCGCGTGATGAAAATTAAAAAAATCTTTGCGCTCTGTGGATCAGCTTTTAAGTATTCGACCGTCTTTGCATCAACGTGTCCTGATGCTCTTCGCGGCTTGGACCTTCTGTGCTAACAGATTCCAAGGCTTCCATTTCTTCGGAGAATGTCGCATGGCCTACCAATTGAAGATCATGTATCTCTTTATACAGGCCGCCTTCGCGCAATAATTCATCATGTGTGCCGCGTTGGACAATGCGTCCCTTGTCCATCACGACGATCATGTTCGCGCGGCGCACAGTGGACAGGCGGTGGGCGATAACAAAAGTAGTCCTGCCTTCCATCAATGTGTCCAGCGCGGCCTGAATTAGTTTTTCAGTTTGCGTATCCACGCTTGAAAGCGAATCATCCAATATCAAAATGCGTGGATTCATCAACAAGGCGCGTGCTATCGCCACTCGCTGGCGTTGTCCGCCAGAAAGAGTCACGCCGCGCTCGCCAACAACCGTTTCATATCCATTCGGGAGGCTTTCGATGAATTCATGTGCCTGAGCAGCTTTTGCCGCTGCAATCACTTCATCCATCGTTGCTTCGGGCCTGCCATAGGCAATATTATTTTTTATCGAATCGGAGAACAACAGGGAGGTTTGCAGGACAATGCCGATTTGTTTTCGCAATGTCACCAGATCCAGATCGCGGACATCATGTCCGTCCACGAGCAGCGTGCCTTCGCTGGCGTCGTAAAAGCGTGGGATCAGATTTACCAGCGACGTTTTTCCCGATCCCGTTGGACCGATCAATGCGATCAGGCGGTTCGATTCGACCTTCAAGTTGATCTCGTCCAATGAGGGTGTTCTTTCGTTGTGATATTTCAGCCCTATAGTACGAAACTCAACTTCTCCGCGCAAAGTCTCCAATTTGACTGCATCCGTTGAGGACTGGATCTCTGGTTGGACATCCAACACTTCGAACACACGTTGGGCTCCCGCTGCGGCTTCTCCGCCCGCATTGACCAAACCTGTCAGCGCCTGCGCAGGTTCTGCCAACATCAAGATATACGCATTGAATGCGACAAGCGTACCGATTGTGAGAGTCCCATCCATGACCATTTGCCCGCCAAACCAGAGGATCAACATGGTGCTGAGCAAAGTCAGCCAGTTGGTGGTTGGCATGATCTTTGCCCACTCATCAATCACCTTGACCCATGTCTGGAATACTTTTTTATTGGCATTATCAAAACGCTCAATCTCATAATCTTCACGTGCAAATGCACGCACTACTTGAACGCCTGTAACATTTTCCTGTAATCGATTTGAAACATCGCCAATGGCATTGTCCACGGCAAAGAACAATGCGCCGATCTTTGTCCCAAAGCTGGTAGTCATGATAATTAGTGGGATGATCGGCAGCAGGGAAATGATCGCCAGGGTTGGATTTACGGAAAACATAACAAACAAAACACCAAACGACAGGAACACAAAACGCACAAGTTCCGCGATGGACGAGCCCGCGAAACTTTCAATCGAGCGAACATCTTCAATACAACGGCTGATGAGCTGCCCTGATTGGGTATGATCGTGATATGTGAACGGCAAATATTGGATGTGGTTGTACATCCGATTACGCAGGTCGTAGCCCACACTGGTCGCAATCCACGCAGTCAGGTATCGGTTGAGGAAATTCAAAATTGCCGAAGCAATCCCAAGTCCAAATAAAATGAGCGACGAGCGGGCGAGGGCACTTGTTTGCCCACCGACGAGTCCAACATCGATCACAGATTGGATAATGCGCGGCACGAACAAGTTGAGTCCAGTAAGTGTCAACAGCATCACAAGTGAAATCATCACCTGTCCTGAATAGGGTTTGAGAAAGGAGGAGATGCGGAGTAGATTTTTCATGGCAGGGAATATTTATCGCTTGCTTCGTAAATTGCCAAACTTTTTGTGAAAATTATGACTAAAACTCATAATTTCGGTTTAGCAAAATATGCGATACTATGTAGGATACCACAAGTGAAATTCACACTTGCAGCGGCTCATTTTTATATACGCCAAAAAAGCGGAAGATAAATCGTACGCTCAAGGAAAAGCCAAGGATCAGCGCCCAATCCAGGGCGAGAACACTGCGCGGGTAATTTTCGAACGATCCGAGAGAATATCCTGCGAGGAGAATCCCCGCAATAACAAGGGAGCCGACAGTAACGGAGGTCAACACAGGACGCACAAGCTGGGAGAGAGTCCCGTAAAAGTTGGCGGGATTAAGTGAGTTGAACCCAACAGAGAAAACTGTGCGCAAGACAAAAGCTGACCAGAACATCAACAAGGCCATTGAGCGATAGGATGCGAACTCCCGTCTGGTGTCAAAGCGCAGGCGGAAGGAAAGGTAAGCCGAAACCCCAATGATCACGAGGTCAAGGATAAGAAGCGGAATACTCACCCGCTGCAAAATATTTTTTAGCCAACTGCGAAGCGGAGTATCTACATAATAATGAATTAGCAACCCTGAAACGATCATCAAAGGCAGGAAAGTATACTCAAAAACAAGCTGCGGATTGGCTAAGGATGAATTCTCCAATGCACGCAGGAACAGCCAGATAAAAGGCACGTGCAGAATGTACAACCCGTAAGATGTATCTCCCAGGGCGACCAATGCGGGATAGTTAAAGATATTTGAAAGGCGGGATTTATCCAATGCAAGGGCTATGATGGTGATAACCAAAAGCGGGGCTAAAAGCCCTGTCATTAATTCCATGCCATTGGGGAGCCGAGAGTCTTTACTGCTTAAGATGATGTAAGCAGACACAAGAAGTACGCTTCCCCAAAAAACCGCTAGTGAGGTACGGGGTGTGATTGCCTGATCGCGACCTTCGCGGAGGAACCAAATTCCGCCCACGGCGCCTAAAATAAATGAACTCAAGTGAAAAAATGGAAAGTAGATCAGAAAATTTTCAGTTTCAGGGTAATAGCCGATCCAAAGAATATTGTGGATCACCTGAGTGGCAACCCATAGTATGACGGAAACGAGGATCAATTTTTTTGTGGATTGGCGATAAGCCCACATTGTAAAGAATGGGAATAAGGCATAAAAGAAAAACTCAACGGTCATTGACCATGCTGCGTAATTAAAAGACTGGGCATAAGGCGGCCACCAGGCTTGTAATACAAAAACATTCGCCAGTGTCTTTTGCGGCTTTATTCGGGCAATATAATCAATATAGTAATAACAGACCAGCAAAAATGAAATCAAGTAAAGCGGATAGAGTCGTAAAATCCGAGAAGTCCAATATTTCCCGATGGTGAATTTCTCCTTGGGGCGGTAGTACACCAGTGACATTACAAAGCCCGAAAGCACATATAAATAGGTGACACTTGTTGTGGAGGATACTAAAAGCGCAGAGGGCAGAAATCTGCTTAAAGCTTGCATGTATACGCCCCCTCCGCCATGAAAAAATAATACAACTATGATTGCAATGAAGCGTGTAAAGGTTAATTGATCAATTCTTTTCATCTAGTCCTCAAGGATAAACTCCGCCTATTTTACTAGGAAACGAGAAGCGAGTTGTATTATGAAACACAAAAACGGGCTGGCGATCAGCCAGTCCGTTTTCTACCTACTGTTTCAACTTTCCCCACAACCCATATCCTTCATTTCTTCTCTTTTCGCGCCGCTCATGTTGCTCGTGGATTTGTTCCACATGATCAACTTTTTCCTGAATCGCAGCTTCGAGCCATAAACGTCCCTTTTCCGCAGTCGCGTGACTGCCTGCGCCGTATGCGCCTGTCTTTGAGTCATCGTCCCAGGGCGGATTGGCAACCAGCGAGCCGCCTTCGATCCAATCCATGTAATAGTCAGGTGTGGCAACGAAATCGGTTTCGTCTACCACGCGTTCCATTTGACATAGGTCAGGGCGCAGGTGGAGCATGTAGGAGGTTTCGAGTTCGCCCGCATGCCCCATGCCGCCAATTTTTGACGTGCGATACTTATCCAGCGCCGCCGCGCCGATTGTGCCAGACGTGTGCAGGTAGGCTGTTGCGCAAAAAATCCTACGGTGACGTTCACCCGCGTACTTGACAACATTCACCAGGAATGAGCTATTGCCGCCATGCCCGCTCATGAGATAGAAACGGTCAAATCCGCGCGCAACGAGCACGTCAATGACGGCAACCCAAAAATCCTCGAAGGCACGTCCGCCTGCATTCATCGTCGCCGCAAAAGATGAGCGATGCGTGGAAACCCCGTACGGCATGACAGGCAATGACCAACTGCGTGTAGGCACTTGAGAGGCTGTACCTTTGGCTATTGAGTCGATAATGACTGTGTCCACCATGAGAGGGAGGTGGAATCCGTGCTGCTCAGTGTGACCGATCGGGATCAATATTACTTTTCCGCGCTCAGAATCTGGCGGAAGAAAAGTTTTTGGCGCATACAAAGATTGATGTGGAAGGCGAAGCACAAAAGGTGAATTATTTAGAATGAAAGTGGATTGTGGATCTATGCCTTGCGGCGCGAGACAATACACTCTTGAAAATCCATCATCGCGCAGGCTGTCCAGCAAATTTACAATGTAGGGAACGAAGAAGGCTTCGGGTACTTCCAGTCCGCTGCCACGCCAGCCGAACGGAAAGGCTGGCAGGAGTCCGACGCTGCGCGGGGTGGGATTGCCCAATTGGTCAGCAAGCAAGCTGAGGTTGTAGCCTGATCCGAGCGGGAGAACGAGTGGTGTATCACGTGGCAGATCTGCAACAACATCCCAGGTCAATTCGTCAAAGTTGAAAAATGCAGAATTGCGTGTAGCCAATATATCATCAGACATTTTTTATTCCTTCTTTTCTCATTTAGGAAGAAGATACCAATCGAGAAACCTTTCCATGCGCTCGTACACATCATACAAGTTTTCGCGACGGAGGAAGCCGTGAGGTTCGTCATCGTAAGTTTTGTATTCAAAAGTCTTGCCCTCACGGCGCAGCGCTTCCACCCATTCTTCGCTTGCTTCGGGCGGAACAATTGTATCCAGCAAACCGTGCACGATCAACACTGGCTTTTGAATGTTCTTCACTTCGGCGATGGGGGAGCCTTTTAGATAGATACCGAGATTTTCAGCAGGATGACCGAGGAAAATTTCAGTGTAAAGACGCAGACGTTTTTCACATTGCGCCCACGAACTGACCAGGTTTGAATCACCATACTTCGCAACGCCGCATGCAAAAAGATATTCGGGATCGCGCGAGAGCGAAGCTACGGTCATGTAGCCGCCATAACTTCCGCCCGTAATTCCGATCCGATCAGGCTTGACCTCTTTGAATGTCCGCAGATATTTGGCGCCGTGCAGACAGTCCTGTGTATCGCCGACACCCCAATCGTTGTAGTTGGCGCGCTCGAATTCCTGGCCATAACCAGTGGAGCCACGATAATTCGGCGCGAGATAAGTGTAGCCTTTCGCCGTGAAATATTGCGCGAGTTCGTCCCACCCCAAAACATATTGGTCTTTGGGTCCGCCATGCGGATACAGAATCGCTGCGCCGTTTGATTTTTCAGGGCGATACAAAAACGCGGGAATTTCCAGCCCATCATAACTTTTGTATGAAACGATCTCAGGTACGACCATTTTATTCTTTTGAAGTGCGGGCGGCGTTGAGAAAGTTAATTGAGTAATTTTTTTGCTTGGGAGTTCCATGCGATATAGATCAGGGAAAGTAGTCGGACCCTCAAACTCAAACGTGATAAATGATTCATCCTTCGCCCAATTTGGATTTGAATGAATGCCTGCCTCGCTTCTTAATTCAACCGTTGAGCCTGATTCTGTTTCAAGGAGCATTAACTCAAACGAGCCATTGTTGTTCACCACCATAAGCATCTGCTTTCCAGAAGGTGACCATTCATATTGGAAAATATCCTGCCCTGCCTTGGTCAGTTGGTGTAAGCCTTCGCCATCGGGCTTGATGAGATACAACTCTTCGCGCCCTGTCTCTTGTGAAATAAATGAGATCCATTTGCCATCAGGTGACCATTTCGGAGACATGGCGCGCGTGGATGGTTTTCCGTACAAAGTTACCTGTTTGCCAGTGGCAACTTCAAGCAAAATAATATCGAGTTTATTCAAGTCGTCGAAACGGAGCAGATTGAAGACGATAAATTTTCCATCAGGAGAAGGGCGTGCATCCCAATGATCGCCGATAGTATCCGTGGTCAGTGCACGCGGCCAGGAACCGTCGCGGTCGGTGAGGAGCAGTTGGTCGGTATCGTTGCGCTCCACGGTGACGATCAAGCCGTTCGAGTCAGGCATCCAACGAGCGCCACTTGCGGAAGGGGCAAAGTCTGTGATCTTTTTGGGCAACCCACCATCGCAAGGAACTATGTGGACGTGTCCATTGATCCCAAAGGTCAGCCATCTGCCGTCTGGTGACCATTCGGGGATCTCATCATCCCAATATGGCACAAGCCCGCGGTCGGTGCTGATTCGCGCAAGCCAGCCGCCATTTGCCGACATGGTGAAAACATCTGAAAGAGTTTCGCCATCTTTGATGCAGGCGATCTGTCCCTGAGAAGAAAGCGAATGAGACCGAATCCGCTCCAGGGAGGTAAGAAGCGAGAGATTCCATCCCGCAGGTGGTTTGATATCCGGCCGTTTAACTGATGGCCATCCATTCCGTTCGTATTTTTCTGTCAGTTTGATGGGATTTTCCATATTTTGGCTTCCTTCTTCTCCTATTTTCTTATCTCACTTTATTTGTGCTATCGTACCTAACCTTAAAAACTGAAAAGCAAATACCAATTCGTCTGCAGAAGCTGAAAACTGGGCTTTTTTGCTCTTGAACACCACTGAATAACGAACGCGTGCTGGCGGACAATAATTCTTTTGCCTGCCTTTGCCTTTTCCAGTGAGTATGGGCTTAGAGACTGGTGTACCCAACTCCAACAAAAATGCCAAAGCGGAGCGTTGCACTTGATATGGTGTCAGTTTGGCGCGCTGTTGTCTGCTGTGCGGATACCAGACCTTATAATCTTCCTGTACCGCATCACACATAAGAAGCAATTGCCAATACGCCAGAGCACACAACCACATCCATTGTTGGGCACTCACCAGATTTGGAGAGCGGTTGCTGTTGAGACCCATGTGTTGTTTCAGAAAACGGAACATGTGCTCAATGGCGAAACGCCAAAGATACATACGGCACAGATCTGAAAGAGCAATGCTTTGCAACCCTGTCCAGAATAACCACAGCGGTCGTTTGTAGCGTGGCGTTCCATCCTCTTTGAGGAATTCCACTTGCACCAGCGTGCCTATCAGCATAGCCAGTTTTTTGAAATGCAGCTTATCCCAGGCTCGCACTTGCACAGTTTGTTTCCCTAGTTGAAAGGTCTCGCTACGATCTTCAGCTCTATGAGAGCCGTTCAACTTGAATGGTTTCCCATGCTTGCAAGGCGCTCCGCGGCTACCTGCTGGTTTCTGTTTTGGCTCTTCATACAAGACACGATTGCTGTGCAGGCATATCAGTCCCAAAGTATGCTTGCAGCCCTTGAAAATCCTCAAAAACAGGTGGTCTTCATAGCGGCTATCTGCCACTATCACTTTTTCTTCTGCATCACGCCCATCCAGTTCCTTTACTTGCACTGCCTCTACTTTTGTATCTATCGCCTCAGTATCTATCCTTTCAATATCTACAGGCGCCGTCCAAGAACTGCCGAACTTGATCAGGTAGACCAACCATGAATACTTGTGACCATAGCGCATTGGCTCTTTCTTGCTGGACTTCAATACACTCCGATCCGGCTAAGTGTCTGCCTGCTCATGTTCATTCGCGGTCGCATCGACAGCATACACTTTGTACCCGCCAATCGTTTCACTGCCTTCCAGATGCACACTGGCAAGAGTGACAGAATTTCATCCATATCCATTTCACCTTTTTCCAGCCCATCGTACACGCTACAAAACTTCCGCTGAAATGGTTTCTGCTCGCTCAATGCAACCGGTGAACTTACCTGACCTGCAACCGTCAGGCGTCGATCAGGTCTACAAAATATCTGCTCGCCTTCTCAGACTTTGGTATACTGCTTTCGGAACTCTCTGAGAATATTTTCTTCCACAACTTGCTAAAATTGCTTACATATACCAAGTCTCACAAATAATTGTGCAATATTATTGCGGAGCAGATGCGCGCCGCCAATTATTATAAACCCGGCGAGTGGCTGTACTGGAAGCCGCTGGTAAAAAGTTAATATTAACTTTCACGAAATCTGATATTACAGTAAAATTCTCAATTAGTGGATGTTTCTCTGATTTGCTTGAGATATGACCTTGTCGTTTTCTGACGAATAAACAACTGCGCTTTGGCAGATGATTCCTGTCACGGTGCATTTTTTTTTGGAGTGTCAAAACATTTTCAACTTGGAGAGGAGAAAAAATATGAAACACAAACTGTTCTGCCTTTTGGTCCTTGCCGCGTTAATTCTTTCGGCATGTGGGGGAGCGCCAGCATCTGGCACTGATAATGCATCAACCGAAGAAGCCAGTCTTCCGTCAGTTGTCCATGTTGGCTGGGCTGGCAGCCCAGAACTCTCTTAACCCAGGCATGGCGATTCTGACCGAGGCCTACACCATCTTTGAATTGGTCTACGATTTAATGTATGAACTTAACCTGGATGGCTCCTTCACTCTCAGCCTGGCTGAGAGCGTCGAACGGTCGGACGATGGGCTGGTCTACACTTACAAGATCAGGGATGGCGTCAAATGGCACGATGGTCAACCCCTGACTGCCGAAGATGTGGCCTTTACCTACAACCTTTACAAAGACACCCCTGAATATCCCTATTTGAATGGCTATTACACGCCATATTTCGAGAGTATCGAAGCCACCGAAAATAACGAAGTTGTCCTTACTCTCACCGAGGCGATTCCCAACATTGAGAGTCAACTGGTGTTTCTCTATATCCTTCCCAAGCATATTTGGGAAAGCGTAAATAAAACTGAATATGAAAACGTGGAAATGATCGGTTCCGGCCCATTCAAAATGATGGAATATGTTCAAAATGAATTTGTCCGCCTGAGCGCAAACAAGGATCATTTTGCCACCCCGCCCAAAGTGGATGAAGTCATCTTCCAAACCTTTGAAAATCAAGATGCGCTTGTGCAGGCGATCAAGACCGGCCAGTTGGACATGATCACCGAAATGCCCAACACCGCTGTGGAATCATTGAAAACTGCAGATAATGTTGAAGTGGTTGTTGGCTCTCCTCTTGCCCCGGACGTTTCCGACATTATCTTCAATCAAATTGAAGAAGAAAATTGTCCAAAAGACGAAGGCGGTATTTGCAGCGGCCACCCGGCTCTGCGTGACCGAAACGTGCGTCTCGCCATGGCCCATGCCACCGATAAACAGAAGCTAATTGATGTGATTCTTCTTGGACTTGGCACGCCAGGCTTGACACTTATCCCCGATGGACTTGGCGTATGGTACAACGACTCACTCAAGGATTATGAATTTGATGTTGCAAAAGCAAATAAGATTTTGGACGATGCGGGATATTTGGATGCGGATGGCGATGGAGTCCGCGATATGCCAGATGGCTCGCGCCCATTGACCTTCCGCCTGAATTGGCCCAGCGACAGCCTTACTGCCCCGCGGATGGCAGAATTGCTAAGCGAGATGTGGAGCAAGATCGGCATTACGTTGGAGATGCAAGCCGTAGACCCCGATGCATTAACCTCTCAATGCTGCCCGGCATTCGACTTTGACATGATGCTCTGGGGCTGGGGATCTGATCCTGACCCAAGCGCGCTGTTATATGTGTATACCACCGAGGGGATTCCCACGGGCTCCAGTGAAACGGGTTATTCCAACCCAGTTTATGATGACCTTTACGCAAAACAACAAACCACACTTGATTTTGAAGCGCGTCAGGATATCGTCTGGGAAATGCAGAAGATCGCGTTTGATGATGTTGTATACATCATCCCATTTTACGCGCAGGCAACCCAGGCTTTCCGCACTGACCGCTTCAGCGGCTGGATCACCGATCAAGCAAAAGTGGAACTTTCAGATCCCACATCCCTGGTAGTGATCGAACCAGTTAAATAGCCCGTTAGCCAGGCGCGGAAGAGAGAGTCTTCCGCGCCTGGCATCATAATTTCAGGGAGTGAATTTGAACCGCACCCGCAAAATACTCAAAAAAATAGCATGGTCCATTTTTACCATTCTGTTTGTTATTGTTCTGAATTTCTTCTTATTCCGCATCCTGCCCGGTGACCCGGCGCGGGCTGGTATCCGTGACCCGCGTTTGAAAAAAGAAGCAATTGAGATGCTGCGTGTGCGCTTTGGTCTCGATAAGCCTGTCATTAACTGTTTTGAATCGCTTAACCCGATCAAGGTGGGAAGCTGTACTGTCAACCCGCTGGAAACCCAATTCTTTATTTACGTCCGCAACCTGCTTCAGGGTGAATTGGGGATCAGTTATCACTCTAACCGCCCAGTATCAGATATTCTATCTGAGCGGTTATGGAACACAATATTATTGATCGGCGTTGGGCAAATACTTGCGATCATTATTGGCGTAGTCTTTGGCGTTTTCGCCGCATGGAAAGCACGCACCGCTGTTGATTACACTTCTGTTCTCACCAGTTTATTGGTTTGGAGCCTGCCCACTTTTTGGCTGGCAATTATTTTTCTGTTTTTGGGAAGCAATAACGGTTTGCCATTGGCTGGCAAAGCAACACCTGGCGCAAGCTCCCTGCCGCTTTACCAACAATGGGTGGATATGGGCCGTCACATGCTCCTGCCCACGCTGGTGTATACCATTGTCTACATGGGCGAATACACATTGATCATGCGCTCCAGTTTGATGGATGTGCTCTCAGAGGATTACATCCTGACTGCAAAAGCCAAAGGTTTGAATTCCTTTCAGATATTGAAGGACCATGCCCTCAAAAACGCCATGCTTCCGCTGGTGACGATCGTTGCCCTTAATCTTGGTTTTACTGTGGCAGGCGCAATTCAAATTGAAGCAGTCTTTTCATGGCCAGGCCTGGGCGGTGCGATTGTCGAGTCGGTTGCGCGGCGTGACTTCCCGGTCTTGCAAGGCGCATTTTTACTCATTGCTGTCTCGGTGATTTTTGCCAACCTCATTGCAGACCTTACGTATAGTTCTCTCGATCCGCGCGTACTGATGGAATAGCCAATGGAAACCATACTATCGGCCAGCGGACCTAAAAATCCATCAACAACACGCCTGCAAAATTTTTGGCGGATTTTCAGTAAAAATCGAATGGGCATTGTCGGATTCGTCATGCTTGTAATCATTATTTTTACGGCTGTCTTCGCACCCCTCATTGCTCCTTATGACCCATCGTCGTCGGCAGGTTTTAAAGTCGGGGATATTTACCAACCTCCCAGCCCAGAGCATTGGTTTGGAACAGATGACGCCGGGCAGGATGTATTCTCAAATTTTGTTTATGGCGCACGCATATCACTAACAGTGGGTTTCTTTGCCGCGTTCATCTCCATTATGATCGGCGGTGTGCTGGGACTTGTAGCTGGCTTTCTCGGCGGACGCTGGGAAAACAGTATCATGCGCGTTACCGATGTCATGCTTGTTATCCCAGACCTGCCTTTGATGGTGGTGATTATTTCACTGACAAAACCATCCATATTTTAATATTATTTTCGTGATCGGTTTGCTCGGTTGGACGACCACCGCTCGCGTTGTCCGTTCGCAAACTTTGGCGGTGAAATCACGCAAGTTTGTTTTACGCGCCCGTGCGGTTGGAGCGGGAAGAAGACACATCGTCTCTCGTCACATTTTGCCTTTGGTGATGCCGATCCTGGTGGTGCAGGCAGTCCTTGTTGTTTCACTTGCGATCCTCAATGAAAGCGCTTTGGCATTTATTGGACTTGGCGATCCTACCACCCTGTCCTGGGGACAAATGCTCAACTATGCATTCGGAACCGGTGCCATGTCGGTTGGTGCGTGGTGGGCGTTATTTTTTCCAGGTATGGGTATTGTGTGGGTTGTCCTTGGGCTGACTCTGTTCGGGCAGGGACTTGAGCAGATATTAAACCCAAAGCTGGATACACACCACTTAATGCCGGGCAGGCCTGTAGTCCAGAGCGCGCACGTTGAGCCCACTCGAAACGAAGCGGAACAGCAGCCTTCATCCGATAAATTTCTATTGGATGTCAGAAACGTATCCATCAATTATACAAACGAAGGCAGTCCGCCTGCACGCGCCGTGGAAAATGTGAGTTTTACTTTGAAGAAGGGTGAGTTGATCGGCCTGGTGGGGGAGAGCGGATGCGGCAAGACAACGTTGATGCTGTCTCTGCTGCGATTATTACCTTCGGCAGGACAGATCGTGGACGGCAGGGTTTATCTTTAATGGCAGGGATTTGACCGCGCTTAGTGAAGAAGAAATAAACAGCGTGCGCTGGAAGGAAATTTCGATCGTATTTCAGGGTGCGATGAATGCGCTTAATCCCGTGCGGACCGTTGGCGACCAGATTGCTGAAGCGATTGTAAAACACCTGCCGGGCCTTCCACAAGATAAAGTGCAAGCGCGTGTGACTGAACTGCTCGACCTTGTAGGTATTGCCGCGGATCAAAAAGACCATTTTCCGCACCAGTATTCAGGCGGGATGCGCCAGCGCGCCATGATCGCGATGGCATTGGCCTGTGACCCCCAGGTCATCATTGCAGATGAGCCGACCACAGCATTGGATGTGATGATCCAGGCGCAGATTTTGGAATTGCTGGATGGCCTGCGAAAGAAACTTGGCCTTGCCATTATCTTTGTAACCCACGATCTTGGCGTGGTCGCTGAGATCTGCGATAAGGTACTGGTAATGTATGGCGGCGTAACCGCAGAATATGCGGATGTGGATATTATTTACAACGATCCACGGCATCCATACACACAGGAATTGATCAAAGCCTTCCCTGACCTGACGAAGCCGAAGAAAAAACTTTCATCCATTCCCGGGTACCCGCCGCGTTTGGATAATCTGCCCGCAGGCTGTCGTTTTGCGCCGCGTTGTCCACTTGCATTTGCCCGCTGTCATACCGAACAGCCGTCCCTGCATAAATTAAGCGATGCGCATATCGCAAGCTGCCATCTTCTTGAGGCTTCAAAATGAGCAAAGAACATTTCCTCGAAATACGCGGATTAAAGAAATATTTCGACGCAGACCGCCCATCCGTATTCTCGCGTGAGGCGAGATATGTCCACGCGGTGGATGACGTTAGTTTCAATCTAAAGCGCAGCGAAGTCATTGCCCTCGTCGGCGAAAGCGGATGCGGAAAATCCACACTTGCTCTTTTGTTAATGGGCCTGGAAAACCCCACTGAAGGAGCCGTTCTATTTGAAGGCCGAGACATCACACATTTGAGTGACAGTGAGCGCAAAGGCCTGCGGCGCAAGATACAAATGATCTTTCAAGATCCTTATGAATCCTTGAACCCCACACAGACCATCGAAGATATCATCAACGAACCTTTGCATGTGCATGGGATCGCAAAAGATAAAAAAGAGCGCGACGAACGCATAAGGAAAGCCATGGAAGATGCGGGACTGAAACCCGCCGAAGTGTACCTGAGCCGTTTCCCGCACGAGCTTTCAGGCGGACAGCGCCAGCGCGTGGTGATCGCCGCCGCGCTTGTGCTTGAGCCAGAGATACTTCTTGCAGACGAACCCGTGTCGATGCTTGATGTATCCATTCGTGCCGAGATCATCAACCTGCTTGCCGACCTTCGCATCACACGCCAGATCGCGGTCATCTTTATCACGCACGACCTTGGCTCCGTTGGCTTCTTTGCCGACCGCGTGGCGGTTATGTATCTTGGCCGTATCGTCGAGATCGGTACCATGCTCGAAGTATTGGAAAAGCCGCAGCATCCCTACACAAAAGCATTGCTCTCCGTCATCCCTGTCCCAAATCCACGGCTGCGCCATGAGCGCATTATTTTGCAGGGCGAAACCCCCAACCCCATTGACGTGCCAACGGGCTGCCGCTTCCATCCGCGCTGCCCTGTGGTAATGGCTACCTGCAAAGCCAGCGATCCGCCATTTGTCACGCTTACCAAAACACATTCAGCCGCGTGCCTGCTTCTGGTGAAATAGACTAAACAGACCTGACAGGTTTTATGAAAACCTGTCAGGTCTCAAATCTAGATTATGGACATCACAAGTTTACAAAACCCAAAAATAAAATACATCGTAAAACTGCGCGAGGATAAACGTCAACGCCAGAGAGATGAAGTCATGCTTGTGGAAGGCTACGATGAGTTGACTCTGGCCCTCAGCAGTGGACTCAAGCCGCAATCGCTTCTGACCGCGCCCGAGCTTGTTTCCCGTTCCATTGACATTTCCTCCGCTGACGTAACCACTGTCACCCGCGCCGTCTTCGAGAAAATTTCCTACCGTGATAACCCTGATGGCTGGCTGGGAATTTTCCCCATCCCAAAAACATCGCTCGAAGAGTTGAAAATAAGCGACATACCCTTGGTGATCGTCGCAGAGTCGGTTGAGAAGCCTGGCAACCTCGGCGCAATCCTGCGTACAGCAGATGCGGCACAAGTGGATGCGCTTCTCGTCTGTGACCCGCGCGTGGATTTGTGGAATCCCAACGTAGTCCGCGCCAGCCGCGGAGCGGTCTTCACCGTACCCACCGTCGAGGTTGATTCTCTAACGGCGCTGACATGGCTCAGGTCCAGAAAGATTCGCGTGCTTGCGGCCACACCATCTGCTGAGGTGTTGTACACATCCATTGACCTGAATCAGCCCATCGCGTTGGCAGTCGGCACAGAAGATGAGGGTCTAACAGATTTCTGGATGCAAAATGCAGATATCAAAGTAAAGATCCCAATGATGGGCAAGGTGAATTCGTTGAATGTCTCGATTGCAACTGCGCTGATAACTTACGAGGCTGTGAGACAGAGAAGTGGGAAAGAAGTAAAAAGTGAGAAGTGAGAGGTAAGTTCAATGAAAGCGTTATGGCTTGAAAATAATCAAATTTCCCTGCGTGATATTCCACAGCCGAACAAACCCAACGAGGCGTTGATCAAAATTCGCAAGGCAGGTATTTGCAGTACCGACCTTGAACTCGTGAAAGGCTATTATCCCTTCACAGGCGTGCTTGGACATGAATTTGTCGGGGAAGTAGTGGATGCGCCTGAGAAGTTCTGGGTTGGCAAGCGCGTGGTGGGAGAGATCAATGCAGTCTGCGGCGCATGTGAAGCCTGTTTGAATGGCCGACCAACTCACTGCGAGAATCGTACCGTGCTCGGCATTACCAACCGCGATGGGGTCTTTGGCGAATACACAACCCTGCCGCTTGAAAATTTAGTCCGCGTGCCTGATTCAGTTTCAGATGATATGGCGGTGTTTACCGAACCACTCGCCGCAGCGCTGGAGATCCAACAGCAAACCCAAATTAAACCCACAGACCGTGTGCTTTTGGTCGGCGCGGGCAGGCTGGGACAATTGGTGGCGCAGACCCTTGCTCTCACTGGCTGTGACTTGCACGTGGCAGCCCGCCATCCATATCAACAAGACTTGTTGAGCGCACGCGGCATTCGTTCCATTGCGGAGGCGGACATCCAGCCGCGCAAATGGGACATCGTGGTGGAGGCAACTGGCTCACCTGATGGATTCAATCTGGCGAGGAAAGCCATCCGCCCGCGCGGGACGCTGGTGATGAAATCCACGTACAAAGGGGATATGAATGTCAATTTCTCATCCATTGTGGTGGATGAAATTACAATTCTCGGCTCGCGCTGCGGACCTTTTGCGCCTGCCCTGCGTCTGCTGGAAAAACGAGAAGTTGACCCTACTGTTTTGATCTCGGCACAATATAAATTGGGAGAGATTCTCAAAGGATTTGAACACGCCGCCCGACCGGGTGTGTTGAAGGTGCTGATCGAAATGTGAATTGTAGGGACACGGCGCGCTGTGTCTCTTCTTTATTTGCCTGAACATGATCAAAAAGGGGACTATGACCAGTACGACCGCAATCAGCGAAAGGGTCCTGGAATCATTTTGCGCGTGTATCCTTTGAGTTTCTTCGGAATGACAGGCGTTGCGGGTTTATTAGGATGAATGGTTAGGTCAGTGGGCATAGAGAAATTATTTTTTTATTCGTACTGAACAGCTTCCAGAATTCGAACCCGAGCCGCACGGATGGCAGGAGGAATCGCTGCAATTTGAGAAATGACCAGAGCCATCACAAGGCCGATACCAATGATTTCAGGGGGAAGAACAAATGTAAGTTGATAACCAGACATTGTGGTCATTCCAATGAACAGGATACGGGCTAGAATAACGCCTGTGACCAATCCCAAAATTCCGCCAATTACCCCCATTAAAGCAGCCTCAGCAAGCACCATCTTTATAATCTGTCCTCTGGTCGTGCCAATGGCGCGCAACATGCCGATCTCCTGAGTCCGTTCGATCACGCTCATCGTCAGGGTGTTAATAACCCCCAGTGAGCCAACCACAATGGAGATGAGAGCCATCACGTCAAACATGCTAAAAGCCTGATCCATAAGCGTCACTACACGTTCGCGGATCGTTTCGTTGGAGATCAGGTTCAAGTGATAGCGTTTGCCATAAAGATCGTCAATAAGTGTTTTGAACCTTTTCCACCGACTGGCCTTCATCCACCTTTACCAGGAATGTGCTGGCATCCCTGATATTGAAGTAACGCCGCATAGTTTCCCAATCGCCTTGAACCACCAGCCCCTGATTGTAAAAATCCACCACAATGCCCACCACCAAAAAATCCTTATAACCACTACGGGATTTAAGAGCCACTATGTCGCCGACTGACAGATCATATTTTTCTGCGAGAACAGACGAGATAAAAACTGTCTGTCCATGCTTTAAGTTCTCGATGGCCTGCTGTGGATCGACCGTATCACCGCTAAATACAAAATCTGTAACCTGAGTATAAGCTTCAACATTCATTGCCATGAAGTTGATGGTTTCAGTTTCCCCGTCAGAGGTTTTCCAGTCCACATTGAAATAGCGGATCGGGGTCACAGCCGCGACCCCATCCAGTCCCTGGATGCGGCTGCCGATTTCGCTTCGCAGCCGAACCGAGGATGTGACATAGATGTCGCCCCCTAGATAGGCATTGATCCACGTCCGCAGATCTCCCGAAAAGGATTCGGTCATACCGCGCACCATGATCACCATGGCAACTCCGACCATTAATGCGGCGACGGTCAATGTTGTGCGTGAACGGGAACGGCGTACATTTCGACTCCCCAAATTCCCGCTTGCGCCATATACCCAGCCCATCAACGGGCGCACCAAAATTTCCCACACGCCCACGGTAATTGGAATTAATAGCGCAGCGCCTGTGAATAGACCAAATACGGTCATGCTTCCCAACCGAAATTGGACATCATATGGGAATGGATTAATGATCAACAAAACGATCGAACCGCCCAGCATCAATATGCCGAGTATCCAGCCATATCGAATGATCCATCCATCCTTTGATTTACCGCGTACCCGCAATGCTTCGATCGGGGAGATGCGCCCCGCTTGAATGGCCGGCAAGCTGGCAGCCAGAAACGTTACACCAACGCCAATCAGAAGACAGAAAATAATGTCAGCGGATGATACCTGTACATTCTCTATTTGCTGATTTAGGATCACCTCCATCAGGCTGGTGAGTCCGCGCGCAAGGAAAATTCCCAGTACCACTCCCAGCCCGGCTCCGATCACCCCCAGCAGCCCGGCTTCGACATATACCTGCCCCATCACCTGGCTACGACTCATACCAATTGTTCGTAAAACGCCAAATTCGCGCGTCCGCTCAACGACCGTCATTGCAAAGGCATTGTAGATCAGAAAAGCGCCCACAAACAAAGCGATGCCGCTCATAAAATTAAGCCCGATCTGGTAGTTTTGAAGCATCTGCGTCATGCGTTCGCCCTGACCTGACGGGTAGGTAACCGAATAATCCTTTCCCAGGCGTTCCTGTAATGCACCTCTAAGCCCATTCAACTCGGCGGTGTTTGGGTTGGAGTTCTCAGGCACGATGTCGATCTGATCGAGATTGTCACTGCGGTCGAACATTTCCTGCGCGGCATTAATGGGAATAATACCGAACGAACCGTTGTTCGTCTGTCCGGGACCTTCGCGCGCGATCAATCCTACAACCTTCAACTCCTTTCCGCCATTGGGAGTGATGATCTTGATCAAATCACCAACCAGGATCTCCTCGTCCTTTGCGTAGGTTTCAACCAGGACAATCTCCCGCTCCTTAAGGTCATCAGAGAGAAAACGTCCATCAACAAGCTTATAGTTGCGTGTCATCTCTTCCAACGAGGGGATAACACCATGAAGCAATAATCCTCCGCCATTGGACCCGAATAGACCAATATCGAGTTCTTGAGACCGTTCTTTATCCGCCAGATCGGTATTAATCAGAACCATTGGATTGACAACCTTTATCATGTCCAGTTTCTGAATTGAACCAATGATTTCCTCGGAGAATCCCTTCTCATCCACCGAAGAGGAAGTAACAGTTAACTTTGCAAAGCCCGAAGTATTTTGAAACAGCGTGGAAATAGACTCTAATGCCGCCTGATTGGTGGCGCGGATGGCGAGTAAGCCAGCCACGCCAAGAATAATTCCGAACGCGCTCAGCAAAAAACGCAAAGATCGTGAACGAATCGACCGAAATGTAAGCAAACGGGTAAGATGCATCTTTAGGCTTCCAATTTTTCCATGGTTCCCATGATCCCGCGCAACCGTTCAGCGAGAGGCATGGATTCTGGCGGCTTGAATTCCTGTACGATCAATCCATCCCTTAGAAAAATAACGCGGTCCGCATAAGCCGCGGCTTTCGCATCGTGAGTGACCACGATCACTGTTTGATCCAGTTCAGCGCAGGAGCGCTTAAGCAATTCCATGATCGAGGTGCCAGTTTTGGAGTCCAGGTTGCCGGTTGGCTCATCAGCCAGCAGGATTGCGGGCTGCGTGACAAGCGCCCGGGCAATGGCAACACGCTGTTGTTCTCCTCCTGAAAGTTGATCTGGCTTATGGTGCCGCCGGTCGGTAAGACCCACCAATTCCAAAAGACCATTTAATCGTTCCTTGTATTTGCGCTGATCTTTCCCATCAATAATGACCGGTAAAAGAATATTTTCCTCGGCAGAGAGGGTGGGGAGGAGGTTGAAAAACTGAAATACAAAACCGACATTATGACGGCGAACCAGGGTGGCTTTGCGTTCCGATAATCTGGCGAGCGGCTGCCCAGCTAAGATTATGTTTCCTTCCGTAGGTCCATCCAGCCCGCCAAGCAAATGCAATAGCGTAGATTTGCCGCTCCCGGATGGTCCCATAATGGCGACGAATTCGCCTTTCTCAACCTGAAAATCAACACCGTCCAGGGCGTTGACAAGGTACTCTCCCATTCTATATTGCTTTCGAATTTCCTTTGCTTCGAGGACTGGCATAAAAACTCCTATATGGTTTCAGCAGCGTGGATGATCACTTCGCCGGTATGACCATTTACTGTCACCAGTGTTTGATCCTTTAATCTCATCGCTCCATCAGCGGAAACAATGGCTGGAATGTTATATTCACGCGCAACGATCGAACTGTGGGATAGAAGTCCGCCTGATTCAGAAACCACAGCGCCGGCGCGCGCAAAAAGCGGGGTCCAACCCACATCCGAATATGGGATGACGAGAACATTGCCCTGCTTTACTTTCGGAAAATCCTGTATACCACGAACAACCACCACATACCCTGTATGATGACCAAGTGATGTGGGAATACCAACCAATTTTTGCAAAGTTGGGTCTTGAATAGGAGGCGGTTCATCTCCATAAATTATGGACGGCAATGGGATGTCCCGATAGCGTTCGATATCTTTTTTGTGTTGCTCAACAATTAACCTGTAATCAGCCGAAGGCCGGTCAATTACAACCGCTTTCTTTACTTCCGTATCTGTTAGATAGAAGATGTCGGCAGGATCATCCAACCATCCGCGACTAACCAGAATTTCCCCAATCGCAAGGTAATAGTATCGGAATAACCCGTATCCAAACGTGTAAAGAGAGCTGACCCGCTCGCGCAAATAACGGAATTCCCTTGCGCGTTGGTACAAGGCACGTGTCATACCATTTGACTTGATATCGTCAAAGTTAATTTTGTGGCTTTCATCGCCTTTTGCCGGCACAAAACTCGAAATGAGGCGCATAATCACTTCGGGCGATTCACGCCACGGGATCGATGAGAAATCGTTACCATTGTCGCTTAAATGACCAAAGCGGGCAATAAATCCCGCCACGTTTGCTTGAAATTCATCCAACCCTTCGAATTTCTGAAACTCTGCATAGTTGGCTGCACGAATTTTTTCCTGAACTTCAAGGGGCAGTTTCGTGAACTCGCAGTTTAGGTCATATAAATAGGTCTTTGGATCAAACCTCTCAATCTCATGGTAACCTTCCATGAGATTGAAGTTATTGAAATCAACCCCCGATTTTTTGAGACGCTGCTTCAAGCCCGAATTGAACATGCCCATGAGAATGGGCACAACAATGTTGTAATATGCTACGCTTTGGACGGCATTATGCAAGCGACTGATCTCGTCCAACAGCGCATCCTGCGAAAGATTTTTCGCAGAAAGATAATCAAATCCTTTCAACTCATCTTCCAACTGTGGCAAGACCTTTCGTATTTTCCGTGCGAAGAACCATTTCTCAACTGCAAACTTGAGCATGTTCGGCAGGCGCATCATGGTCTTCATGGTTGGCTTCATGGAAGGTTTTATTGCTCCGTCGGGCAATATGTTCATCATCAATTCAACAAATTCGGCGGGCATGCCAACATCTTCAAATACTTTTCCCAGTACACCCATGTTGAAGTACACCCGATAGTAAAACGATTTTGCAAGTTCCTCGGGGCGCGCGCGTGTTTTTCCGATCATTTCATTCATAAATCGGACCCACATCGTGCATACCAGCGGGATATTCACCGAATAAATCAGGGGTTTGATAATTCCCGGCAGCATTTCCTTGGACATGTGGTTGGAATAAACATTGTGTTTATTTAAAGTAGTAATTTCCCGCGCCTGCAGGAAATATAACAAATTTCCATCATAAGCCCATTCAATATCGACTGGTGATTTAAGTCTTCCGGCGATCTCTCGTGTTTTTTTTACAACCTCTTCGGTGACTACAAGAGGCATGAAGGTGGACTCCGGTCTTGTCACCCAGCTTCCCCATTTATTGATCCATCGTTCAGGCGTCATTCCACTCTGGACCAGCGCTTCGCCCAACCCTTGAACTGCCTCCACTACTACTTCATCCGCGCCGGTGACGGGGTTTCTGCTAAGTGACACACCTGAAACTTGTGCCTGGACCATCTCCTGAATGATGACCGCCATGGATAACTGCTGTGCCGGGATCTGATTCTTTTCAAGATAAGCCTTGACCGTGTTGGATTGCGATGATGACCATACCGACCAGATGGCTTGCAAAATATTATCAACACCGCGCACATTGAGTACGGATTTGAATTGCCCCGCAAATGAACGATCAAGACTGTCTTCAATATTCGCCGAGGAGCGGACCGCATAATATTTATTGGCGTCCAATTTACGGCTCAGTTCGGCACGAAGCTCTTCGATCAGGGAAACATCATTATCCAGATACCGATGATAGGCTTTCCAGTCGCATGCGAAGCCTTGAGGAATTCGAATACCAAAGCCATGAAGCCTGCGCAGGTTTAAAGCCTTGTTGCCAACAGATTTCGGAAGTTTGCGAGCCTTGAGGTCGATCAGTAAACTCATTGGAACGTTACTCCGCCTTCTCTTTGAAAAAGCCCATCATACGCGCCATCTTCAACATGCCGCGACCCATGGGGGTCACTTCCATCCCTTGCTGCATATCGACTGGGCCTTGCTTACGTGCTTCAAGATATCTTTTTATTTCAGGTACCAATGCCAAATAGAAAGCCGCATTCACCGCCAATGCATAAATCACATAAATTGGATCCTTTGTACGGATCCACAACAAGGGGATCATGAGCCATGTCCACCCAACATATGCAAAAAACAAATCGCGAACCACAGCAAATCCAAGGAACATGCCAAGCACATTGGCTATCAGGGTACTGATCCAATCCACCGCTAGAAAACCGCCCAAAGTTGTTGACATTCCGCCCCCGCCTTTAAAGCGATAATAAACTGGCCAGTTGTGCCCAATTACGGCAAACACACTGGCAATCAGAAAGTAGTATTGATCGGGATACAGAATCTTGAAAATTAATGTTGGAAAAAAACCTTTGAGGATATCAAGAAACCCAATGGCACAACCTACGCGGGAACCAAGTTTAATTGCGGCTGTGGTCGCGCCAACGGTAAGTAAGGTGTCACCTTCACCGCCATCGGCGGTGGGAAGTTTTACGTTTTCAAGGTCAATATTGGGAGCGAGGATGTGCGTGATAATTCTCGAAAAAGAGATCGCCCCAAAAAGATAGCTCACTACAGCACTTAGAATCGCAATACCAATATTCATAGTTGTCTCCACAGTTAGAGCTGGAATGATCCCGAAAGATCAGCGGCATTTTGCAATCTTCTCTTTCATGGCCTGTATAGCCAGCGGATGATCACCATACTGACCCACGTATTCCACCTGAATATCCTTAGGCAAATTCGCCTCTGCCACAGCGGCAGGGACTTCGACATCGCTGTGGATCGAATCAGCGCTGAGACTGGCAGCCAGAACCAGGATTTTTTCGAGGCCGCGCCCGGACAGTTCCGTTATCGATTTGGTAATGCTTGGTTCCTGGAATTCCATCCAGCCTAACACTACATTGTCGGGGAGATACCCGTCTGAAATCAGCTTTTCGCGGATGGCATCACGATACAGGCTTTCCTGCTTATTCTGGGCAGGATATATCTTTTCCCACTCGGTGGGCTGACCGTGACCAACCAACAAAATCCCAACTTTGGATTTGTCCATATCGCCTGTCATCTCGTTTGCGCGTTGGACAAAGGAAGTCTGAAGGGGTTGCGAATCCCATAAAGCGCCTGTATAGCAGACCTGAACGCCAAAGGACTCGGGATTGATACTGGCTACCATTTCCTGCCCTACGACAGTATGGGATGATTCGGTGATAAACACAGGCAGGATGATGATCTTACTGGCACCGTCATTAATGGCACGGATGGCCATTTCATCAGGGCGGGGGTTGCTATCCAGGAAGGCCAGATAGAACTTGGTCCCCTTAGCTTCTTCCTCGGGCAAGGATCGCCTCAGTGTATCGAAGAACGCTTTATGAAGTTTGTTGTGGGCGCTCCCGCCTGCCTCAAAATATTCGGAGCGGACCGTGTTGAAAAAGAAAGGGCGGAATAACCAAGGAACAAAAGGGACGTTGTCATGGTCAAGTTCGCGGATGGTTTCGATCCATGGTTGAGCACTGTAGCCAGGCGGTTCGCCATGTGTGAAATACAAGATGGCAGTATGACCATCGCCCCCGTCTTTGCGAATGAGATCAGGCAGTTCCCGCTCCTCCTCCTGGGAAAGGAAGGCTGCATTCGCCACGATATAGCCACCCACAAATCCACCTATTATCAGCAGACTCGCGATGGCAATCTCGCGCCCTTTGAAATTCTTGATCAAGATGAAAATGATGCCTGCCAGCGTTAACATGAGCAAAACAGCATGCAGTCCAATCTGGTCAGTCGGCCGTACCATATATTGGACTACGAAAAAGCCCCCTGCGAATGCAACGAGAGCCAATAAAAACCACCGTAATGTAATCAAAGTGATTTCCTCCATCGGTTCGACTCTTATATGAGAGACGGCACGCAACAATTCATAGTATTATCATGTTTTCCAGCTACTCTAGTCAAGTGACAATCAGCTTTATTCAAGGTTACTTTTAGTGCCGTCATAATACTTGGACAAAACATTGAAAATCTCATACAAATTGTTGACTAAAATCCATCCAATTTTCTATTTGGTGTAATTCCAAACATAGTTAATTGGGGTTGTCAAATATTGAAAACCGCCTTTACTTTTTATGTTAGGAATCCCGATAACTAATATAGTGAGTGCAAAGTAGTAAAAGATGCCGACAGGCTGCTTTGATGAATATTGAGCAAAGAATGCAGGACTTCCAAGGAAAAGGATGAACAGTTCTACTAATAAACGTCCCGAAGGTTTTGAGCCTTCGGGACGTTTTGATTATTTTTCCTATTTCTTGTCGTTCCAAACATAATCGATCAGAGTTGTTAAATATTGGAAACCGTGTTTCGCAACGATCGGCCTGCTCATTGCACCAGCCTCGACTACGGCATATTGATAACCGCGCTCACGGATCTCCTGCAGCCTTAGCGAGAGCAGACTTGTGTAAAGTCCGCGCTTTCGGAATTCCTCCAAGGTGGTGCCTGCGAAAAGCGAAGCAAATTTGCCTTTCTGAAAATATGTCCATGCGATGGATGCGGGTTGGTTATCAACATAAGCGGCATAAACGCTCAAATAGCCAGGGACTTTCAGGTGTCCGCCAAGGCGTTTGTAGACCCAGTCGTTATTGTTTCCGTAGACCTTATCCAGCACAAAAACTACATCCTTGAGTCCTTCAAGGTCGGTAATAAGTCGGATGTCCGCTTTGACAGGGTCGAACAAATACGATGGAGCAGAATCAACATCCAGCAGCATGATCTCGCCTGGATCGTCGTCATCAGCCTCGAAATTATGGGCTTTGAGTTTATCCGCTAAAGAGGGCAGGGGATCATGGCTGTAGACTTTCCAGGTAAACGGCTGCTGCATGGGAGCGAAATAAGCCAATTCCTGTTCGATCACACGGTCAAGGTCTAATTCGTCTGCGTACGTGAACGAAACAAAGTTCATCCCTGGCGCTTCGCGGACAAACCTCACGACATCCGAAGTAATTTCCTTGCGGGCTTCGGGATATTCAATTTCCTCCCGCAGTTCTTTATCAAATAGTTGAAGTAGTTTATTTTTATTCATAATGTATCCCGTATGTCATTGCGAGGAGGGCATAACCCGACGAAGCAATCTCCGTTTAACTGGAGATTGCTTCGGGCGAAATACAAGAGCGCCCTCGCAACGACATAATTATTTCGCCCATGCGATCATCGGGTCGATCCTTTTCGAGAGGCGATAGGCGACATCTTTGAACCCGAAGCGCGGCCAGAAGCGGGATGCCAAAAAGTTGGGACTGATCCAGTTGGTGTAGCAAATATCAAACCCGTCTTTTTGAGATTGCGCCAATCCATGCCAGGTGAGGGCGGTGCTGACTCCGCGTCCGCGGGCTTCTGGTTTTGTGGCGGCAACGCTTAAATATGTGGTGCGTGATGAAACAAGCATACTCGTTTCATCCTCTTCCTCGGGACGGAAGCCGACCATGCCGAGCGCCTGTTCTTTTTCAAGAGCCAGCCAAACCGTCCATTCCTTGTCATCTGCCAGTTCAGACCAGCCTTCACGCAGTTCTTCCCAATCTTCTGGGACGGTTGGGTGCCAGTACGGAGCGCTTGCAAGTGCTGTCATAATAATGTGCGAAAGACTGCCGAGATGATCGTTATCACCTTTGCCAGCGCGCCGAATGGTTACGCCTGACGGTTCTTCAACTTCGGGGATAATAGCTGCGCGTAAATCCATCAAGGCGTCCACGCGCTCTTTGCCAAATCCAATTGCAAATAAAGCATCGATCACATCCGCATCCGCCGCAGAGATGTAAAGCCCGTGGCTAAAGATGCCTTTCTTAACCCAGTCATTGCCAAGCAAGGAATATAGATCCTGAATGGTTGCAATGCTTTCCTCTTCAGCCAATGCGTACCCAGGCAGGTAGACATATCCGCAGCGACCCCACGGCTGGACGGTGAAATCGCCAAGCAGATAAGCGGTCATCTTTCCATCGCGGAAAGCGGCGTATCCGTTCTTGAACTTCTTTTGCCATAAAGTTTCCACAGCTTTGACAGCAACTTGCGAGTCTTCAAAGCGCGCAGGCAGTAAAGGCAGTTTCGCGCGGTTGCGCTTGTGACGTTGAGCCAATAAACTTCCCGCCTCAGGGATCATTTCTGCTGTAAATGATTTGATTTCAACTTTCATGATAATTTTTCCCATTAGCTTCGCCTGGCTCAATCGGGAGATTGAATGGCAGATTCCTGAGGTTTTGCCTCGGTAGCCATGACCTTTCTCACAACGATGACTGCGAATGCAAAAGCAATTCCCAATAGTCCAGTAATGACTGGCAGCACCCACATCAGCGCATTGCTGCTCGCGGACTTGATCCGTGCGTCCAGCGGATGATCTGGGTCGTAGCGGACTGTGATCTCATCGCCTTTTTCATAGTATGGCGAATCACTGCCTTCGCTGAGTTGGACAGTACGTTTGCGTCCGTCAATCGGGATATATTCGACTACAGGATAATAATAATCGCGGACAATGTCATTTTCCTGGTCCACTAATTCGCGCCGTACCACCACATCCACCACACGCCCAGGAGCGCTTTCCTCTTTGGCGATCTTTCGAATATTTGAAAAGGTTGCGATGGCAGTGATCAAAAGCATCACCACGGCAATGGCGGTAAAGCCTCCCAGGACCCATCTTTCCATGGTGGGGTCTTCGGCGGCTTTTCGCAGTTCTTCGAATTCCTTCTCGTCAAACTTGACATCCTCAAAGGCTTCATCGTCCGCCGCCGCATCCATCATGGCCGCGAGCTTGTTCCTGTCCCTCTCCTTTGGGACATCGTCCAGCGAGGTGTAGGTCACACCGTCCACTTCAAAAGAGACAGCTTCGTCGTTTTCCCAGTTGATCGAGTATTTTTTTGCCATTGGTTTCCTCTATTTTGACTAATATGGTCTATATTTTACCCGCAAGGAGCAATAAAAATACTTGGACTATACAAGGTGACAGTCGTCTTAAAGATGACTGTCACCTGATACTGCTTTTTACTTTTTACTTCTTACTCCCACCTAATCCGCCGCCACCGACTCACTCGCTACTTCTTCCTTCTCACTCTCTTCCTCCACAACCCCATACGCCACTTCCAATTGATGACGGAACTGCTGGGTGTACAGGCGGTAGTAATGTCCGCGCAGTTTCAACAACTCGGCGTGTGAGCCTTGCTCGGCGATCTTGCCGTCTTCGATGACCAGAATTCTGTCCGCGCGGCGAATGGTGGATAAGCGGTGCGCGATGACGAAGGATGTGCGTCCTTCCATCAGCGCTTCCATGCCGCGCTGGATGAGGGACTCGGTCAATGTGTCCACTGAGGAAGTGGCTTCGTCCATGATGAACAACTCAGGGCGGGCAAGCACGGCGCGCGCCAGGCTGATCAACTGTTTCTGTCCAACCGAGAGCAGGTTGCCGCTTTCGCCAACGTTTTGCTCGTAGCCCTTTTCAAGGGTCACAATGAAATCATGCGCGCCCGCGATCTTGGCGGCTTCCTCCACTTGCGCATCGTCCGCAGACAAATTGCCGTAGCGGATATTCTCGCGCACGGTCCCAGAGAAGAGGTGAGGGGTTTGCAGCACGATGCCGATCTTGTTGTGGATCGACTCCAGCTTGTAATCCATATAGTCCATGCCGTTGATGCGGATCACGCCTTCGGTCGGCTCGTAAAAGCGGCAGAGTAGATTCACGATGGTGCTTTTGCCGCCACCTGTCGGTCCGACCAGCGCGATCATCTCGCCAGGGTTCACCTTCAGCGAGAAATCGGTCAAAACGGATTTCCTGTCCTCGTAGTAAAAGTTCACGTGATCGAATTCGATCTCGCCGAGCAGAGTTTTCGCTTCGACGGCATCGCTTCTGTCGTGGACCTCGGACGGGGTGTCGGCTAACTTGAAAATTCGCTCCGCTGAGGCAATGCTGTGCTGCATTTCGGAATACACGCGCGCCAGGTCCTGGATGGGCCACATCATGAACGTGAGATACGCCACGAAAGCTGTCACGCCGCCGATGGTCATCGTGCCAGATTGAATTTGCAGCCCGCCGATGCCGACGATAAATCCCAGCGCAACTGCGGCGATCATCTGCACCACAGGCAGGAAGAGCGCGGAGAGCCACGCGGCGCGATACGAGGCGTGATACATCTTGGAGGTTAGACCTTGAAACTCACGCGTGTTTTCATCCTCGCGACCCAGCGCTTTTACCACACGCGTTCCCTGAAAGTTTTCGTTGAACGCGCCTGTGATCTTGCTGTTTGCGCGGCGTGACACACGATACTCTGACAGTATCCTTTTGCGGAATTCGATGGCAATCACCATCATCACAGGGATGATGGTGATCACGATCAGCGCCAGCTGCCAGTTGATGATCACCATGAAGATCATGGACATGGTGATGTTCATGATCGCCCAGGTGCTGTCCACCAGACCCCAGGTCAGCAGGTCAGCGACACGTCCCGTGTCAGATGTGACGCGCGCGATCAATCGTCCTACGGCGTTTTGCGCGTAATACGAAAGCGAGAGGTCCTGCAGATGGTTGAAGAGCGTCTTGCGCAAGTCATATTGAATGCGCTCGCCCAGCACGCCCGCAAGATAAATGAACGTGAAAACTGAGACTGACTGGACGAAAATAAGACAGCCATAAACGGCCGCTATCTCCATTACGCGCGCGCTGTCTCCCATCACAATTCCCTGGTCAATAATTTGCTTGCTCAGGTATGTGAAAAAGGCATCCAATGCGGAGGTCAGGGCAATGGCGAATAGAAAGCCCACGACCCAGATCCAGTGCGGCTTGAGCAGCCCGCCGATACGTTTCAGCACGGGGGTTGTTAGTTGTGATGTAAATTCTTCTTCTTCGAGTTCGATAAGTTCGTCGGACATTTTTTATTCTCCGTAGGGGCGCAGCGGCGCTGCGCCCCTACCATATCAATTTACACGCGCAATTTCCAGTTCCAGTTCCGTATCGATCTTCGTCTGGATATCGTAGATCCTGCGGTACATGCCGTCTTTATCCTTCAACAACTCGGCATGTGTACCCTTTTGGATCACTTCACCCTTATCCAAAACAAGGATCAAGTCGGCGATCATCACGGATTGAATGCGGTGCGCAATGATGAACGTTGTGCGGTCTTTCATCAAACCATTCAGTGCTTCGCGGATCTCGGCTTCGGTTTCGGTGTCCACCGATGAAGTCGAGTCATCCAGGATCAGAATACGCGGGTTCTTCAGCAGTGTGCGCGCAATCGCAACGCGTTGCTTCTGTCCGCCAGAGAGGGTGACGCCTTTTTCGCCGACCAGTGTGTTGTAGCCATCGGGAAAAGTCAGGATCACATCATGCACGGCAGCGGCTTTCGCGGCGCGCTCCACTTCTTCCTGCGGAATGTCGCGGTCAACTCCATACATGATATTTTCGCGGATCGAACGGCTGAACAGGAACGGCTCCTGCTCCACAATGCCGATCTGCTGCCGCAGGTAGGCACGCGAATAATCCTTCAGATCCACGTCATCCAGCAAAACCTTTCCGCCAGTGTATTCATGGAATCTCGGCAGAAGATTCACCAGCGATGTTTTTCCTGAACCTGTCGAGCCAAGCAGTGCGATGGCTTGTCCGGGCTTGGCATGGAATGAGACATTCTTCAGCACATCCGTTTTTCCATCGGAATATGTGAACGAGACATCCTCGAAGAGGAGATCGCCTCTTGCTGGACCCTTGGGCTGGTGCCGTCCATCGAGCAGTGGTTCACGCTCCTGCTTGACCACGTCCATTAGGCGCGCGTACGAGACCATGCCTGTTGATGTCGAAACAATAATGCGTCCAAGGTTGCGGATGGGCCAGATAAGCCAGACAACAAGTCCCGTGTACGCGATGTATGTGCCAAGCGATATCTCGCCGTTAATGGCCATGTTCGCGCCATACACAAACCCGAATAACATTTGGAAGCTAAGCACAATATCCGAGAGCGGCCAGAACATGGAGTGCATGAAAAGCAGGATCTTGCCTTTCAGATACTTGCCCCAATTGTCCTTCTCGAACTTGCTTTTTTCGTAATCCTGGCGCGCAAAGGCTTTCACCACGCGCACACCTGTCAGATTCTCCTGCAGGGTGGTGGAGAGAATTGCCTCCTGTGCTTGATATTTTTCGTAGGCAATGGTCACCTTTTTGAAGAACCAAATGGACACGAGCAGGATGATCGGGATCGTTACGATGGAGACCCATGCGAGTTCCGCGTTTAGTTTCCAGATCGCCGCAAAGTTGATCACGAAGAGCAGGATGATGCGTCCCACGCCGATGGCCTGTTCGGCAAAGAAGCGGCGGAGCGCATCCACATCGGAAGTAACACGCTCGATCAAGTCACCTGTAGGGGTGGTGGCATGGTACGAAAAACTCAAGCGCTGGATGTGGTCGAAGAGAAAATCTCTCAGACGCCGCGCAATGCCTTCGGCGGTATACGCAGCCAAACGTCCAGAAAGGAACGCAAAAGTTCCTTCAACGGCGGCGAGGCAGATAAATCCCAACCCGATCCAGATTAGGGTCTGAGTCAACGAATTCCCGATATACACTCCCTTTCCCATTACATCATCTACAAAGTAAAGCAGGAGCATATAGGTCAACATTTTTGAGAGGGCAGAGATTGCCAACGCGATGATGGCCGCGATATAGGGCAGACGGTAATCTGCCATCATCTGCAACAGCCCTTTAAGGCGGTTGGCTTGCAGGGTGGTTCGGAAATCAAAGGTGAGCGCAGGCTCGTAGGTGGGTTGTAGGGTGGTCATGGTTTTATCCTCGCGCTGAGCGTAGTCGAAGCGCGTTATATATTATGAAGTGTCCTTCGACTACGCTCAGGACAAATTAAACAAAAAAGGCTGTGACGTATGCGCCACAGCCCAAAACAAACAGGGGACAGAAAAAGACCTAGTTTCGGTCTACAGGCGCACTCCGAGAAGGCAAATAGCCAACTGCATTAGGGATTGTGAAGATGTTCAGCATCAAGAGTGCGCTCCTTTCTTTGGATTTTTTATTACTATGGGTCGAGTTTACACCAACAAAACTAGAAGTGTCAAGGAATTTTATTCGATGACCGAACACGGTTTATTGAAACGCCTATAAACGTGTAAAATCAGGCCATGAGCATACTTGAATTCAAAATTGAGATGGCGGGGAATCTGCCGATCCAAACACGGGCGAAGACGCTCGATGAAATGACACGCCATCTGCCGCAGGGGTTTTACACTACGTTCAGCACTCTCTCTCACGGGACAAAGGTTCTGGGCTTACACGCGCATTTACAAAGACTGTATGTTCCAGCACTGGGACAGGGACTTATCCCTTCCATAGATGAGGCAACTTTGCGGACAAGAATTGCTGAACTCGCAAAAGAGAATCTGCCTAAAGAATCACGCATCCGCTTGATCCTGACGAAGAATGATGGCGCAGTTTATGTCGGCATTCAATTGTTCGAGAGGATTCCAAAACAAATTTACGAGAACGGTGTGAAGGTCGTCACTGCGGAACTGGCGCGCCAGGCTCCACGGATAAAAGATACGGGATTTATTTCATCAAGCGTTGAAGAACGCAAGCAATTGGGCAGGGATGTTTTTGAAGTCCTGCTTACAAAGCATGGACATATATTGGAAGGCATGACTTCCAATTTTTATGCAATAAAAGGGAAAACACTCATCACGGCGCAAGACGGGATACTGCTTGGTGTGACAAGACATGCGATCCTTGGGCTTGCAAGAGGGGAGGGGATGTCCATTGAATACCGTCCGCCCAACGTCGGCGAAAAATTTGATGAAGCATTTCTCACATCCAGTTCGCGCGGTGTGGTGCCGATCATTTCAATTGATAATTCACCAGTGGGGCAGGGGAGTGTCGGCAAATGGACGCAAATGCTTTCGAAGGCGTATCAGGCTTACGTTGAGGAAAGAAGCGAGAAGATCGTCGAGT
>CAWHXC010000050.1:0-55165 GCA_963833175.1 uncultured Chloroflexia bacterium | reverse complement strand
GATTTGTATCTGAATGGTTGGGGTATGGACTATCCCAATTCAACCAACTTCTATGACTTCCACTTTGCGAGCGACCAAATTCGCTTTGGAAATGAGTGGCCCGATCTCGTTAAAGAGATCAAAGCGGCCGGACAGACTGGTGACCCGGCTGAACGACAGGTTCACTACGACGAAGCCAATCGCCTCATCAAGGAGTACGTGCCGATGGTCCCATTGGCGCACGGCACCACTGCCAACGCCATGAAGGCTGATGTGGGCAATGTGGTCATGGGTCCGCTCAATGAGAATTTTGAGCAAATGACCACCCCCTCGGGTCAGTTGGTTTGGGTGCAGAGCGCCGAGCCGATCGCGCTCTACTGTGCGGATGAGAGCGACGGCGAGACCCTGCGCGCCTGCGAGCAGATTTATGACGCATTGCTCGGCTATGAGTTTGGCGGTGTGGCACCGATCCCGGCTTTGGCTACGGCATGGGAACCAAACGCCGATGCAACCGAATGGACATTCACCCTGCGTGAAGGCGTTACATTCCATAACGGCGCGACTTTTGATGCGAACGATGTAGTCGCATCCTATGCCGCCCAATGGGATGCTTCGAGCCCGAACCACGTGGGCAGAACCGGTACGTTTGAATACTTCAACGGCTTCTTTGGCTCATTCCTGAACGCGCCTCAATAACCCGTTTGTGATCTGAAGATCCAACAATAACATCGTGTGCCCTGGGTACCTTATGATACCCAGGGCACACATAAAGAGTATCCCCTCTATTCTATGTCTCAATTCCTAATTCGACGTCTTTTGATGGCTTTACCTGTCCTTTTTGGCATTACCTTTGTGACGTTCGCTCTTGCACGCCTTCTGCCTGGTGACCCGTGCTTCGCAGCGCTGGGCGAAAAGGCAACGGCTCAACAGTGCGAGGACTACAATGAACGGATGGGCTTCAATGATCCCATCATGGTTCAATTTGTCCATTACCTGGGGGATGTGATGCAAGGCGATTTTGGTGTATCAACCAAGGACGGGCGTACCGTCCAACAGATCGTCATTCAGCGCCTGCCAATGACCATTGAGATTGCCATTGGGGCAATAATCTTTGCAACCACGTTTGGCATCCTGCTTGGCGTCGTCTCCGCAATAAATCGGAACACCCCGCTCGACGTGGGTACGATGATAGGCGCCAACATCGGTATTTCAATGCCGGTCTTCTGGCTGGGGTTGATGCTGGCATACCTGTTTGCGATCATACTCAAGGATACGCCGTTTTGGCTCCCGCCATCGGGGCGCCTTTCCTCAGGCATCACGATCGCACCGTTGGCAGAAACATTCAACATGGGCGAGTTAAGCGGTCCATGGGGTGTGCTGGTTGATTTCGCGTCACACTCAGTGGTGTTCAACGCATTAATCACAGGGAACTTCGTGGTTTTCAAGGATGCTATCCGGCATTTGATCCTGCCCTGCATTGCCGTTGGCACCATTCCGCTTGCGATTATTGCGCGCATGACACGATCCAGTATGCTGGAAGTGCTCGGTCTCGACTATATCCGCACTGCGCGCGCCAAAGGCCTGACCAACAAAAAAGTTATTTTCAAACATGTCATGCGTAACTCAATGCTTCCCATTGTGACGATTGTCGGGCTGTCGGTGGGCGGGTTGCTGGGCGGCGCGATTCTCACTGAAACTGTATTTGCCTTGCCCGGCGTGGGCACACAACTTCTAAGTGCGATCCTTTCCCGTGATTACGCAGTGGTGCAGGCATTCACTATCATTATTGCCATCATCTTCGTATTTGTAAATCTTTTTGTGGATCTTTCCTACGGATTTTTAGACCCGCGCGTCCGAATGCAATAAACATTATCATTATGCCATCACCCGAACCTGTCCAACTCGAACCACGCACAACCAACATTTCGCGCACGCCGTTTCAAAACGTGCGCCGACGCCTCTTTCGCCACCGTTCGGCGCGCGTGGGCATGATCGTTTTGGGGATATTGATGCTGGCAGCAATCTTTGCGCCCCTTATCGCACCGTACGATCCGATCAAACCTTTGCGTGATGTGAAACGCCGTTCACCTCCATGTATTCATATATTGGGTTGTCCTGAAGATCAGTCTCAGCACATCTTCGGCACTGACGGCAATCAACGCGACCTGTTTTCGCGGGTCGTTTATGGCGCACGTCTTTCGCTTACCATAGGTGTTGCCACAGTGACCTTTGCCATTGTCATCGGCGTTGTCCTCGGAGCATTGGCGGGCTACAGCGGCGGCTGGTCAGATAACTCCATCATGCGCGTCATGGATGTATTGCTGGCATTCCCCAGTCTAATATTAGCCATCGCGATCGTCGCCGTTCTCGGTCCCGGCTTAGCCAACGCCTTGCTTGCAATCGCATTTGTATCCATCCCGATCTATGCGCGGTTAGTGCGCGCCAGCGTTCTGCAGGTGAAAGAGCAGGATTTCGTCTCTGCTTCGCGTGCGCTGGGAGCTTCACCAATGGGCATCTTGAATAGACACGTACTGCCGAACGCTCTGACTCCCCTCATCGTTGCCGCAACGCTGGGAATTGCCTCTGCCATTCTGGACGCGGCGGCTCTTTCCTTCCTCGGGCTTGGCGCGGCGCCTCCAACGCCTGAGTGGGGGCTGATGCTTGGTGAAGAGCGCAACAGCCTCTTCAATGCCCCGCATCTGGTCTTCTTTCCGGGCGTCTTCATCATGATCACAGTATTGGCATTCAATTTACTAGGAGATGGTCTGCGAGATGCTTTAGACCCAAGGTTGGCCAACTAAATTTAATCTCAAATTTACGAATCAAAAACGCGGCGCAAAATTGCCGCGTTTTTTGTTTAAGGGATTCAGAAGTTCCTCTTCCAAAAGCCATTTACCCTGAAAATAATCCCCAGGCAGCCAACGCTCCAAAAACAAGGAGCGCCACACTTGCACCCAAAACGATCTCACGGAATTCACGTTGATCCTGTAAATGAAAACCGGGTAGATACCCACCACTTCCCGGCGCGGACCGGTGAACCAGGCAAATATTGCGCCGCCGAGCAGTCCGCCCACATGCCCCAGTTATCAATACCAGGCGCCAGGCTAATGAACAAATTGACAGCAATGATGAAAACCGCGTTGCCAATTGCCTGCTTCGCCTGACTACCAACAATTTACCGTTTTGATAAAAGAAGATCACTTCCGCCGCTACCAGCCCAAACACCGCGGTGGATGCACCGACTGAATATCCCACTGTCAGCAGAAAGGAAAACACATTCCCTGCAAACGCGCCAAGAAAATATAGCACGACAAACCTGCCGTGACCAAAGTGACGTTACAAAAATGAGCCAATGGACAGCAGCGCGTACATATTTAAAAAGATATGCGTCACCGAACCGTGGAGGAACACAGGGGCAATGAGGCGCCACCACTGACCAGAGCGAATAAGGTCAGTGACGCGCGCGCCAAGCATGAGCGGCAGATCATCTTCATTCAAAATCGCCATACTTGCCATTTGTAAAAGGTAGATCAACATCAGTCAAACCGAGAATGGTATATATTGCCTTTGGCACAAGAGGCGGCATGCAGGACATGCTTTGAACCATCCACAGTAGAAGTATCTTTTCTTCTTTTCAAATAATCACATGCAAGGTTTAAATCAAATGGGATCAATATTCAATTTGTATTATCAGAATCTGGTGCAAACTCCAAGTCCAAAACACAGCCGAAACACTCATGCACTTCCAAAGCGAAATCGGTCCCTGACAGTCCCGCACAAAGACCGGAACCAAAATCTTCCACGAATTGGATCAATGTGTTAGTATTTCTCATGTTTTGCTGAGTGCGGTTTCAGTAGATTTATCGTGCAATTTAACAGATTGGGTTGCCCAAGATTTATCGGTGCGCCAGACAACAAGGAGTCGGACATGTTTACAAGCAATAAGCCTTTGCCTCTTGACCATAACGAAACCCTGACTAACTACCCCAGTATTTTCAATGATGTGATCGGACCGGTGATGCGCGGACCATCCAGCTCGCATTGCGCCGCCGCCTTGCGTATCGGGCGGATCGCCAGAGATCTGATGGATGCCAGGATCGAAGAGGTGCTCATCGAGTTTGACTCGCATGGCTCGCTGGTTACAACACATAATGGTCAAGGCTCTGATATGGGCCTGTTCGGAGGTCTTCTTGGGCTGGGAGGCTGCCGATGAAAGGCTGGCAGAATCCGCTCAGGCGATTCAGGAAGCGGGTATCAAAGTCCAGATCGAGATCAAAGATATTAAGGCGAAGCATCCCAGCACCTATAAGCTAACCCTCAAAAATTCCACAGAGCAGCACACCCTGGTCGCAATCTCCACGGGCGGCGGGATGATCGAGATCGTTGAAATCGACGGCATTGAAGTGTCAATGGCTGGCGATTATTATGAAACCCTGATCTACATAGTTTCAAACGGCAGCGAGATCGTAAAATACCTGCAGGAAAATACACACGCCGACAAGATCCTTCTCTTGAGCGGCACGGATACGCAGATGATCGAGGTCAAAGCGCAGAACTTCCTGGAGGATGGGATCATTTCCGCGCTTCATGCGCAATACGATGTCAAGTACTTGAAAACCATCCTACCGGTACTGCCGGTGATGTCCAGCCAAAACACCCGCATACCATTCATTACCTGCGATGAAATGCTGAAATATAACGCGGATAAAAACCTCGCATTGTGGGAACTTGCGGTCCACTATGAGAGCGCCCGCGGCAATATATCCCACGAGCAGGTATTTCAGCAGATGTCTGAGATCGTGCGCCTCATGCAAACATCCATTTTCGCTGGAATTGCCGGGACAAAATATGCCGACCGCATCCTCGGCCATCAATCCGGGCTATTCAAAACGCGCATGGAAAATCAGCAGCTGCTCGATGGCGGAATGTTGAATCGGATGATCCTGTATGTGACCGCCATGATGGAGGTGAAAAGCTCAATGGGCGTGATCGTCGCCGCTCCCACCGCAGGAGCATGCGCGGGATTACCCGGGGCGTGTATCGGAGCAGCGACTTCGCTGGGATTATCCATTGATGAGATGACGCGAGCCATGCTCTCCGCAGGCATGATCGGTGTATTCATCGCTGCTCATGCCACTTTTGCGGCAGAGGTCGGGGGATGCCAGGCTGAATGTGGTTCCGGTTCAGGCATGGCAGCTGCGGCGCTGGTCACATTGGCAAATGGCACGCTCAAGCAATCTGTAGATGCCGCTTCCATGGCGCTCCAAAACACCGTGGGGATGGTTTGTGACCCAGTCGCCAACCGCGTTGAAGTTCCCTGTCTCGGGAAAAATGTATTGGCAGCCAGTAACGCCCTGGCGTGCGCCAATATGGCGCTGGCTGATTATGATGCAGTTATTCCATTGGATGAAGTTATTGAAACATTGGATCGCGTCGGAAAAAGCATTCCTCACGAGTTACGCTGTACAGCACTTGGAGGACTTTCAATAACAAGGACTTCAAAAGAAATCGAGCAAAGGTTGCAGATGGCAAACAAGGCATCATAACTGCCTGCACGAAATCCAAACGAATAAGGAATGGAACCATAACGGAGAACTGACTTTACACAGCCGCCGCATCTGTCTGAGTTGAATGTAAACAAAGAAAACTTAAAACTGGAGACTATTATGACTTACCCACTTCTTGAGAAGCTATACAAAGCCATGGATGCATCCAAACTGGACTCCATCGTCCTCAACCCTGGACCAACCCTTTCTTACCTGACGGGATTAAGCTTCCATATCAGTGAACGCCCGGTGGTAATATTTTTCACCCCCGGCAAAGACCCTGCCATCGTCTTACCAGACTTGGAAACTCCCAAACTGGGCCACGCCCCCTTTACAATGCAGGCGTTTCCCTATTCGGAGGTGCCAGATGAATGGCCAAAGGCTTTTGAAAAAGGCGTTCAGGCGCATGGCATCAAAAACAAATCCATTGGCGTGGAACCGCGCGCACTTCGGATACTGGAATATAGTTTCATCAAACAGGCTGCGCCGAGAGCCAAATTCCCTGATGCTTCTGAAGCGCTGGCCTCACTTCGTATTATAAAAAATCCTGATGAGATCGCCAAAATGCGTCGGGCAGTAATCATCGCCCAGGATGCCCTCAAGGCCTGCATTCCTTTAATCAAGATCGGTATGAGTGAAAAAGAACTGGCTGCGGAACTGACCATTCAGATTTTCAAGAATGGGTCTTCGCCTGAAATCCCCTTCTCCCCGATTGTCGCCAGTGGACCAAACAGTGCCAATCAACACGCCGTTCCAACCGATCGAAAACTCCAAGTCGGAGACATGCTGGTAATCGATTGGGGTGCGACTTTTGATGGATATATTTCCGATTTGACCCGCACTTTCGCTGTTGGCGAGGTGGATGCCGAATGCCAAAAGATTTACAAGATCGTGCAAGAAGCTGCCGAAGCAGGGCGTGCCGCCGGAAAACCTGGCGCTCCATGCGCCGCAGTGGATAAAGCTGCCCGTAACGTCATCGAGAAATCCGGATATGGAATCTATTTCAATAGCCGCACAGGCCACGGAATTGGGATGGATGTTCACGAAAATCCGTATATGCGCGGCAACAATTTACAGATTCTTGAACCTGGCATGTGCTACACCGTTGAACCAGGTATATATTTGCCCGAACGAAACGGTGTGCGAATTGAAGATGATATGGTCGTCACCGAAAATGGAGCAGAAAGTATGAGTGACATGCAACGGGAATTTCAAGTGGTTGGAAATTAATTTCATACCGGTAAATAGTGCATTTATTACGCCGAAGGACTTTCCCATTACTCATTATGTGATTGCTTGAGCGAAATGCAGCCGTACAACCAACACGCTAATATTCAAAAGCATATTTCCAGAAACCACCCCATACTCGAAATATATCCTCGATACGTTCGAAAAACTGACGCATGAGTGATAATCCAAGGAGAAACAATCATGAAGGGCTTCTTTCAAGATGGTAATGCTTTGCTTTGGGAACGAAACCATGAAAAAATGCGCATCGAGCCGTGGGGGAATGACAGTCTACGCGTGCGCGCATCGATGGGACCAGCGATCCGGATGGATCTTCCCACTGGGCTAATCGACCCGGTTCAGGGTGACGCGCAAATCGAGATTGGCCCGGAGCAGGCGACGATCCGCAATGGCGATATAACCGCCGTTGTACTTGAAAACGGGGACATTCGCTTCCTCAATTCCGCCGGGGTTACGCTTCTCGAAGAAGAATTGAGACCAAACCACCAGAGCAACTGGCCTGCAGCGCGTTCATATCAGGCTCTGCCGGGCGAGCTATGGAAGATCGAGGTCCGCTTCAAGTCCATCGAAGATGAAAAGCTATATGGCCTTGGCCAGCAGCGCCACGGGCGGCTAAACCAGAAGGGCTGTGTAATCGAACTGTTGCACCTTCCCAATCGCATATCAATCCCCTTTGTACTATCCACTCACGGCTATGGCTTTTTATGGAACAATCCAGCCGTTGGGCGGGTGGAATTAGGTTATAACGGCACTAAATGGGTGGCGCAGGCTTCCCCCCAGATCGATTACTGGATCACGGCTGGCGATACCCCGGCTGAGATCATGGAACACTACGTGGATGCCACCGGTCACGCTCCTGTACTGCCTGAGTTTGCCTCCGGCTATTGGCAGTCCAAATTGCGCTATGACTCCCAGGAACAGCTTATGGATGTAGCGCGCGAACATAAACGCCGCGGCCTCCCCCTCTCAGTGATCGTGATCGACTTCTTACACTGGACTGTAATGGGTGAGTGGGAATTCGACCAAGAAACCTGGCCTGACCCGCAGGCGATGATCGACGAGCTGGATTTAATGGGCGTTAAAGTGATGCTGTCGATCTGGCCAACGGTCAGCGAGCACAGCAAATACTATAAAGAGATGAATGAGCGCGGTCTATTGGTACGAAACGACCGTGGTATCCCGGTCAATATGGTCTTTATAGATAACCGCCCCATCGGCCCGATACACCTGCATTTCTATGATACGCTGAATCCCGAGGCGCGGCAGTTCGTATGGGAAAAAGTCCGTGACAACTATTACCGTTACGGCATCAAAGTTTTCTGGTTAGACGAGGCTGAGCCAGACATGGATCCGATGGACCCGGACAACTTGCGCTATCATCTGGGCAGCGGGTTGGTTGTTAACAATCTGTATCCGCTGATGTTTGCCAAGGGTTTCTATGATGGCATGCGCGCTGAAGGCGAAACTGAAATTATCAACCTGGTGCGTTGCGCATGGGCTGGCAGTCAACGCTACGGTGCAGCCATCTGGTCGGGCGATATTAGCACAACGTTTGAAGAATTGCGCGTCCAGATTCGCGCCGGGATGAATATGGGGCTGAGCGGTATCCCATGGTGGACAACGGATATCGGCGGCTTCTTTGGCGGCAATCAAGAAGATCCATCTTTTCGCGAGCTGATGGTCCGCTGGTTCCAATTCGGTGTATTTTGTCCACTGTTTCGGTCACATGGATTCCGCGAGCCAAGGGTTCGGACCCCCACCCTGCGCGGCGGCCCGAACGAGGTATGGTCATACGGCGAGAAAGTCTATGGCATCCTTAAGGAATACCTTCTCTTACGTGAGCGCCTACGCCCCTACATTATGGAACAAATGCGCATCGCCAGCGAAATCGGCGCCCCGCCAATGCGTCCCTTGTTCTTCAACTTCCCTAATGATCTAGCTAGTTATAATGTTGAGGACCAGTTTATGTTTGGTCCTGACCTGCTGATTGCCCCGATAACCGAAGAGGGTGCGGTTTCACGTAATGTTTACCTCCCTGCAGGCGCTGATTGGGTAGAAGCCTGGAGCAAACGCGAATACAAGGGTGGGCAAGACCACCAAGCTGAAGCGCCGTTGGAGCGTATCCCTGTCTATTGGCGCAAAGGTAGCCCATTCACCTTCCAGTTCTGATTTCATAGAAAAACTGTTACTACTAACAATACCATCGCCAGTTTCTACAACCTGACTGGCGATGGTATTGCTGCTGGTATTGATTTTTTGCGCGGTTTTTGCCGAACAAATTGCCCCTTTTGACCCGATCTTGCAACTGAATGATGTCAAGCGACGCTACACAGCCTGTATTCATTTGTTGGGCTGCCCAGCAGACAAGCCTCAACACTTGATGGGGATTGATGGTAATAGCCGGGATTTATTTTCGCGCATCATTTTTGGAGCTCGTCTCTCCTGAGGATCGGGGTCATGACCGTTAGCCTGGCAATCGTTATCGGCGCCTTGCTGGACGCGATTGCCGGCTATTCCGGCGGCTGGGCCGATAATGCCATTATGCGTGTCATGGATGTTTTGCTGGCCTTTCCATCCCTGCTATTGGCAATAGCCATAGTTACGGTTATTGGACCTGGGCTAATCAACGCCCTGATCGCGATCGGCATTGTCTCCATCCCGGCCTATGCCCGCGTTGTAAGGGGTAGTGTGCTCTCGATCCGCGAAATGGATTTCGTCTCAGCCACACGTGCGCTTGGCGGAAACACGTACCAGATTCTCTTCAGGCGAATTTTGCCAAATGCGCTAACTCCACTGATTGTAATAGGCACACTCGGGATTGCCACTGCAATTCTGGATGCCGCTGCGCTCTCCTTCCTTGGGCTGGGTGCTCAGCCGCCTACACCTGAATGGGGGGCAATGCTTGGCTCGGAACGTAACCAGGTATTCACTGCGCCACACCTTGTCTTTTATCCCGGGCTGGCGATCATGATCACCGTGCTGGCATTCAACCTGTTGGGCGATGGTTTACGCGATGCACTCGATCCAAGACTGGCGCACTTAAGCTAATTTCAAACGTATTGAATAATCAAAAAGGCTGACAGGTCAATTGACCCGTCAGCCTTTTTTGATTTAAGTGATGCTTATACCGTACGTAATGTCACCTTGAATGTTGAGCCTTTCCCTTCCCCTGCAGACTCTGCCCAGATCTTTCCATTCTGTGCTTCGATCAAACCCTTTGCAATAGTGAGACCGATCCCAAGCCCGCCATAGTGACGTGTGTTCGGCGGTTCGATCTGATAGAACTCTTCAAATATCTTTTGCAATTTATCAACAGGGATGCCAATGCCATGATCCTGGACCCAAATCGTCAGCTGTCTCTCCTGTTTAACAGCTCCTATAATAATTTCAGTTCCTTCGGGTGAAAAGCGGATGGCATTATTGAGTAGATTGACAAATGCCAGCGCGGTCTTTTCGGCATCCACATTCACAAAGATGGGATCCTCTTGAAAAGCAAAGACCAGCCGCAGGTCACGCCGCGCGGCGGAATATTTGATCTCATCAATGGCAAAATGCAGCACATCCTGGATGGGGATCTTCATCGGCTGCATTTCCATCTCATCGGTCTGGAGCAGGGTCAGGTTATTCATTTGGCTGAGGAGCGAGCGCATTTGGGATGCCGCACCAAGCACCTGGTTGACATGCTCCGTTTCTTCTCCCCTGGCGCTCTCCTGCAGGAAAGTTGCATAGCCGATGATGATGCCCAGCGGAGTCCGCAGTTCGTGGGATGCCAGCGAAAGAAAATTACTTTTGATCTGATTTGTTACCTTGACCTTTTCCAATGCCTGCTTCGTTGCCAGCAATAAGCGCGCATTATTGATCGCAATGGCGGCATGCGCGGCAGTGACGGATAAGATCGCCGCGTCACTGTCAGTGAAGCCGCCTTCAAGTTTATTGACTGCCTCCAGCACGCCCATTGTCCGATCTTTGATGGGCATGGGCACGCCAAGCAGTGAATGTATTTTGAATTTAACATGATCCGAAACGAGCGAATAATGACGCGGGTCGTGTTGTGCGTCATTTAGGATAAGCGGCTGGTTCGTACGGAATATTGTCCCTGCGAGACTGCTATCAATGGGGACGGGGATCTCAGCCAGTTGCGCGGGGTCTGACCCGGTGGCGGCAGCGAAGTACAGCCGTGGATTCTTTTCATCATAAAGCAGGATGGATGCAGCTTCACACTCCAACAACTCGGTGGCAGTGGCGGTAATGAGTTGAAGTAATTCATCAAGGTCAAGAGTGGAATTCAGCGTTACGCTTAATTCCACGAGACGCAAAAGTAATTTTTGGCGTCCTTCAAGGTCTCTGAGCTGTCCAGTTTTTGTGAGGGTAGGCATAGGGACAGTGTACTGTTATTTTTTAGCGGATTCAAGCCCCATTTGTCCCAGTAATGATGTTGATATAAAATAACAGGTGAAAGAGTAAGGACTTTCACCTGTTATTATTTTTACCTCCTTTCTTGTTGAATGGTTATTTTATTTATTGGTCAGCAGGTTGCGTGGGTTGGACGGATTGATCAGCGGGTCTTTCACCGCGTCCACCATCATGCGGTCCGCCAAAACCAAAGCCGGGTCCATCGAGGAAACCTTTATCGAGGCCTTCCAACAGCCAATCGGCTTTTTCTTGAGAGATCGTTCCATCGGCAATGCCAGCTTCGATACGGGCACGCATCTCAACGGCATGAGCGGCGCTGATCGCATCCTGCACATCCTGGATGTCTACGCCAGCGGTAGTGGCTAGATCAGCCAGTGTCTTGCCGTCTTTCAGCGCGGTTGAGAGTTCATCGGTGGTCATGCCGAGGACTTTTGCAGCAGCGGCAAGTTCCGTCTCGCCCATACCGCGCCCACCGCCGCGACCGTGACCATCGCCGGGCAGCCCCGCGGGTGGAGTGGACGGAGTGCCATCCTGTGCATAAGCAGTTGTGACACTGGCAGCACCGAATATCATCGCAACCGCCAGTAGACCGCCGATCAGGATTGAAATTTTCTTTTTCATATTCATATTTTTTCACCTCTTTATTTTGTTTTGGTTGAAGCGCCTCCAACCTTCCAAAATGATAGTTGAGCGGTGTAATCGGGATGTGACCGACTTATATAGAAATTGTGTGGATGGAAAAGGAGGCGCAACAGGATGTCAACTTCCAGATCCGCGAGACAGTTTAATCCTTGCAACCATCCGCGCAAACAACGCCATTCTTTAGACGAAGGATGAGCACTTCAAAGGTTTCGGTGATATGGAATATGATCGAGAAGAGATATTAAACACAAAGCCCCTAAAAGTCTCACGACTCTCAGGGGCTTTTCCTAATCACCTAATTCCTACTCACTAAATCACAATACTAACCAATCTCCGATTCGCCACGATCACCTTCTTTGGCTCTTTGCCTTCCAAAAACTTGATCACACCAGCCGCTGCCATCGCCGCGGACTTGATCTCGTCTTCCGTCGCTTCGGCTGGGACAACGATCCTGTCGCGCACCTTGCCGTTGATCTGGACGGGCAATTCGATGGAGTCTTCCTTCGTGGCGGCTTCATCCACTTGCGGCCATTGCTGTGTGTGGACTGAATACGGCTTGCCCAAATACGCCCACAACTCTTCAGCGATATGCGGTGTGACAGGAGCCATCATCTTCAAATAGATTTCCTGGGCTTCCTTCCACTCATCACTACCAGCCGCGCCTGCTTCACGCGCTTTGTACATTTCGTTCATCAATTCCATCAGGGATGAAATGATCGTGTTGAATTCAAAGTTCTCGAAGTCACGCGTCACCTTGCGCAGGGTCTGGTGAACCTTTCGGCGCAGACTCTTTTTCGTTTCGTCGGAAGCAGGCCTGCCCTGAGTTTGATCGAAGGGTGTCGGCGGAGTCGGGTCCGTAAATAAAGTCCATACACGTCTTACCCAACGTACAGCCCCTTCAATGCCTTGCGAGTCCCACGGCGCGCCCATTTCCCAGCGCGCAAAGAACATGATATAGGCGCGCACACTGTCTGCGCCATATTTATTCACCAGCACATCGGGCGCGATCACGTTGCCCTTGCTCTTCGACATCTTGTCGCCGTCTTCGCCCAGCACCATGCCCTGGTTGCGCAATTGCACCATCGGCTCATCGCCTTTGACAATGCCCGCATCGCGCAGCGCCTTGTGGAAGAAGCGCGTGTACAGCAAATGCATGGTGGCGTGTTCAATGCCGCCCGTGTACGTGTCAACGGGCATCCAGTAATCGTATTCGGCAGGGTCAAACGGACCCTTGTCATATTTCGGCGACAGATAGCGCAGGTGATACCACGACGAGCACATGAACGTGTCCATCGTATCGGTTTCGCGTGTGGCGGGTCCGCCGCAGACGGGGCAGGTTGTATGCTTCCAGGTCGGGTGCAGTTTCAACGGGCTTTCACCAGTCGGACGCCACTCCACATCCTCGGGCAACTCCACAGGCAGTTGGTCATCGGGCACGGGATTCCAGCCATGTATTTCACAATTGACCATCGGGATCGGCGCGCCCCAATACCGCTGACGGCTGATCAACCAATCGCGATAGCGATAGTTCACCGATTCTTTGCCGATGCCCTTTTCGCCGAGCCAATCCAACACAGCCGCAATGCTCGGATTCTTTCTTCCTTTTTCAGTGTTGACTTTTGTCCCGTTCAACATGCCTGAGTTGACCATTACGCCGTTACCGATATAAGCGGACTTCTCAACTCGCCCGCTTCGCTCTGCCCCTCAGGCTGGATCACTGGAATAATGGGCAGTTCATACTTCCGAGCAAAAGCAAAATCGCGTTCGTCATGCGCGGGCACAGCCATGATCGCGCCCGTACCGTAAGACATCATTACATAATCCGCGATCCAAATTGGAATGCGCGCCTGATTGACAGGGTTGATGGCGTACGCGCCCGTGAACACGCCCGTCTTTTCCTTGTCCATTGCGCCGCGTTGAATTTCCGTTTGGCGCGCGGCTTGTGCTTTGTATTCTTCGACTGCGGCTTTATTTTCTGGCGTGGTGATCTCACTCACCAACGGATGTTCTGGCGAGAACACCATGAACGTCGCGCCCCACAACGTGTCGGGACGGGTGGTGAATATCTCGACATCATGGCTGCCAATCTCAGTCTTGAAAACCACCGACGCACCTTCGCTGCGATCGATCCAATTCGTCTGCAAAGTCTTGACCGTTTGCGGCCAGTCAATGCCATCGAAACTTAACAATTCATCGGCATACTTGGTCGCTTTGAAGAACCACTGATCCAGATCCTTTTTGATGACAGGCGTGCCGCAGCGTTCGCAGTGACGGTCATCACCCCAGACCTGCTCTCGTGCCAGTGTTGTATTGCAGTTCGGGCACCAGTCCACAGCGGACATTTTGCGATATGCCAGTCCAGCCTTGTACAGTTGAATGAAGAACCATTCAGTCCACTTGTAATATTCAGGCGCGGCAGATACAGCCTCACGCTCCCAATCGAACATCGCGCCCATGGAGCGCATCTGCTTACGCATCCGCTCGATATTCTGGAACGTTCGCTTCATCGGGTGCACGCCATCTTTGATCGCCGCATTCTCCGCAGGCAGACCGAACGCATCGAAACCCATCGGGAACAGCACGTTGTAGCCTTTCATCCGCATGTAACGCGCGCGCGCATCAGATGGAGTCATCGCATACCAGTGACCGATATGCAAGTCACCGCTGGGGTAGGGCAGCATGGTCAACGCGTAATGCTTCGGCTTGGTTTGTCGATCACCGAGCGATACAACTTATCAGCTTCCCATTTATCCTGCCATTTCTTTTCGATGATCCCCGGATTATAAGATTTATCCTGGCGCGGCTTTTCCTCTGGGGCAGGAGTCTCTGTCACAGGTACAGTCATGATTGCCTTTGGTTTTTCTTCCGAAGGAACAGGCACAATCGCTTTGACTGGTTTGGGCGCAACCACCACAGCCGCCTTTTTTTCAGGAACCACTTGAATCGCTTTGACTTTTGGTGCGACCTTTTTCGCCCTGGCAGCAGGTTTTGCGGCGACGGATTTCTTTCCCTTCGGGGGCGATGCAATAACCTTCACAGCTTTCTTCGGCACAGGCTTCTTTGCAACTACTTTCTTGACTGTGCTCTTCACAGGCACTGCCTTAACAGCCTTCTTTACCTTCGGAACCGATTTCACCGCAGGTTTTATCGCTTTCACAGTTGATTTCTTTGGAGCCGCTTTTTTCTTCGTTTCAGTTTTCTTTGTTGTAGCCATTCTTACCTCATCAAATTAAGTTTCATTTTCAACAGAATTCCGACCTTTGACTTATTCCGTACCAAGGAGACACAGAAGCAAAGGTCCCTGCTTCCAGAAAATCATTTTGACTCTAATTGCTTTCATAATGTGCCTCCTTCTCAATTTCACAATGGAACATAAACAGTAAACCTTTTTCCACTTTATTCGACTTAAACAAAAATTCCTTCATCCACAAATAGGGACGAAGGAAAACTCCGCGGTACCACCCAAATTACGTTAGACAACTAACGTCACTTTGTTGCTGTAACGGGCTTTCCCGTCATCGACTACTCGCGGGGTTATCGCGTTTCACCGATGAAGTCCTCTTGCGAGCAACAGGCGAGTTCAGTCTTGATGCGCTCCCGATGGGCACTGTGCTGGGCTTCCACCTCACTCTCCCAACTCGCTGACGGGATGACCTACTACTCCTGTCGTAACTTTTCAAAAGGGCAGGTATAACACCTGCCTCTATATTGTGGTGGACCCAGAGGGATTCGAACCCTCGACCTTCTCAATGCCATTGAGACGCGCTCCCAACTGCGCTATGGGCCCATATTCAAAAAATGTTAAGCAGTGAACATTGAATTGCTTTTTTTAGTTCACTGTTCGCTGCCTAGTGGACCTGAGGGGATTCGAACCCCTGACCTCCTCAGTGCGATTGAGGCGCGCTCCCAACTGCGCTACAGGCCCGATTACAAGGCGAAGCGTATTCTACCCGACGCATTTGGGAATGTCAATGCTGTCCGCAGCAGGCCAGGGTGAACACGCAATCTTGCGCCTGGATAATTTTTATGTACGTTTCCATTTCACTTTAGACCACATAAGGCAGGGCACTAAGACCAATCCTCAAAGCTGACCCAAAGGTATGAATAATTTAGCAAAATCGCGAATCTAAAACTGCTCACGGTATTTACGTTAAAATAGACAGTATAAATATCGTAGTACAGAACCAAAGGAGTCTATTATGGCTTGGGAACGAAAACTCATTCGCACGGTGCGTGTCCGCAATTCGCAGAAAAAAGGCGTGCTTGCCAAATTGATGACCGCCATTGCTGAAGCAGGCGGCAACATTGGTAGTCTTGTGCTGTTGACTGAAACATCACAAAACGTGGTGCGCGACATTACCATCACCGCAGAGGATGAAGCGCATCTTGAAATGATCGTGGAGGCCATGCGGAATAACGAAGGCACGCGTGTGCTTGAAGTGCGCGACGAAGTGTTGGAACTTCATCAAAAAGGCAAGATCGCCATCCGCTCACGTTACCCAATTGACTCATTGACCACGCTTCGGCGTGTGTACACGCCCGGCGTTGCGGAAGTTTGCCTGATGATCGCCAAGGACCCATCGAAAGCGCGCTTATATACCAGCATTAGTCACATGGTTGCCATCGTTTCAGACGGTACGGCTGTGCTTGGGCTTGGGGATATTGGACCGCTGGCGAGCATGCCCGTGATGGAAGGCAAAGCCATGCTCATGGAAACGCTTGTCGGTCTTTCAGGGATTCCCATTTTGTTGAATACGAAAGATACCGAAGAGATCATCGCCGCTGTTGCTGCCATCTCGCCAACCTTCGCAGCCATTCAACTTGAGGATATCTCCGCGCCGCGATGTTTTGAGATCGAAAAAAGATTACAAGCCATGCTCGATATTCCCGTCCTGCATGATGACCAGCATGGCACGGCAGTGGTCTGCACTGCGGCGCTGCTGGTCGCAACCCGTGAGACAGGCACAGACTTGAACAGCTCGGTCATCGGGCAGATCGGGCTTGGAGCGGCTGGCCATGCCATCGGTCAGATGATGATGCGCCTGACCGGGAATCCTGTCTACGGCGCGGATTTGAGTCAAGCTGCTTTGGATCATTTTGAAAAGGACGGGGGAGTGAAATCCAACTTAAAAGAGATCATGGAAAAATGTGACATCGTGGTTGCCACGACAGGCGCGCCGAATCTGATCAAGCCTGAAATGGTTCGCAAGGGACAGATCATTCTGGCGTTGTCAAATCCAAATCCTGAAATTGATCCTGATGTTGCATTGGAGCACGGTGCAGCTTTCGCAGCAGACGGAAAATCGGTAAACAACGTTTTGGGTTTCCCCGGTATCTTCCGTGGCGCGGTGGACGCGAACGCGCCGCGCATCACACATGAAATGTTACTGGCTGCCGCGCATGTCATCGCTGAGATGACTCCGCCCGGCGAGTTGGTTCCCAGCCCGTTGGATAAAAAAGTTCATCGTGCAGTGGCGCGCGCCGTTGCTGAGACTGCCATCAAACAAGGTATCGCCCGCGCTGAGTATGTTCCGTATGTGGATGAATAGCTGATGGACGATGGACAATAAAAAGTGGAAATAGGTCGATAAGCAATGCGAAACGCGCTACAATGTATTCGTTCAGTGGAAAATCTTACAAAAGGAGAACATTATGTCTGCATCTGAATTTGAATCCCTTGAGTCAGTTTACGAACAGGTTATAGACCGAATGCCCAACAGGTTTGACTCGCATGAGTTCATTATAAAACTAGCGCAGGAACATCAGCGGCTTTATGTGAAGGCGCTTGTGGAACATGTTGAAAGCGAGAAGCCATTTCAAATTGTCCACAGTCAAATTGCCATGCGGCTGCTCAAGTACCCAAATCTTATCACCCGCGTTGGCGAACACATCAGCAGGGACATATTTCTCCAGGAAAATATTGCGACATTGTGGCAGAAAGTTGAAAAGTGATCTATCCGCCTGAGGACATCCATCAAAGTAGAAGCAGGCTGTCTTAATATATTTTCCATTATTTTAGATACTCGTCAAAAAAGCCGATGACCCGTTTTTCATACTCGATCGGGTCATTTGGATACATTGCCAGATGCGGCACGCCCTCTTCCACCCATAACTGCTTTGGCCCACCCGCCGCTTCGTACAAGCGATAAGGCGAGTCCATGGCGATTGCGGCATCTTTCCATCCGTCGATGATAAATACAGCCCGCGGACTGATCTTCTTGATCTCGTCCACGGGCGCACCTGATCCAACTCTGCGCGGCTAAGCCGTTCCGCAAAAAATAACACGAACGGCTGCATGATCTTGATCGGTGTGTTCAATCTCATCACATCTTCAAGAGAGGGATAGGCGCTATCGCTGACCACAGCTTCGATCTCAGGGCGTTTGGCTGCTGTCAGAATAACGGTGGCAGCTCCCATTGAGCCACCCCATGCACCGATATGTTCCACCTCGGGCTGTGCCAAAGCGTAATTCAGCGCGGCTTCCACATCGAGTTGCTCGTAATATCCCAGCGAGCAGGTATCGCCGCCGCTCTGACCGTGCGCGCGGAAATCCCATGCCAGAACGCCGTAGCCGTGCTTGGCGAACATCGTATAAATATCTTCGGGGCGGTTGGCGTTATATCCATGCGCGACCAATATCACTGAACCATTTTGTGGAGGTGTGTACCAAGCCGCAAGTTTTATATCATCGTTGGTTTTTAATTCAATTTCCTGATAGGGAATGTCATTTTCCACAAGCCATGCCCCTGTTGGGATAATCCGCGCAGGGTGACGGTTGGTTTGCACCCAGCGGTTGCTGACATAGATAACCAGGATAAAAAATGTAAGAACAAATGAAAGAACTGTGAGAGTGAGCAGGTTGAGCCAGTACCGCAGGCGGGATTTATTATTCTTCACAGAGACCTCACCAAGAAAGACCAGACAGGTTTTGCGCGAAGCGACCTGTCTGGTCTACTTTACCCCAGCACAAAATTATCGATCAACCTTGTCTTGCCGATCAACACCGCCATCGAAAGCAGGGTTTTCCCGCTGACCACATCCAGCTCTTCGAGTGTGTCGTAATCGGCACAGGAAACATATTGTGGTTGCGCGCGCGGTTCGGTAGCAAGGGTATCTTTCATGATGGTTCGTAGTTTCTCGGCATTCCGTTCGCCGCCTTCGTACGCTGACTTCGCGGCGCTCAAGGCGCGGAACAAAATCGTCGCGGCTGGACGGTCGGCGCCTTCCAGATATTTGTTGCGGCTTGACATGGCAAGCCCGTCCGCTTCACGCGTGGTCGGGCAGACGATTATCTCGATCGGGAAGTTCAAGTCTCGCGTCATCTGGCGGATGACTGCTGCCTGCTGGGCATCCTTTTGACCGAAATATGCTTTGTGCGGCTGGACTGCGTTGAATAACTTCGCCACGACGGTGGTCACACCCTTGAAATGGGTGGGTCTCATGGCTCCTTCCAACGGACGGGTCATCGCTTCCACCTCCACCCAGGTCTGGTAGCCAGTCGGATACATGATCTCAGGGGTGGGATTCCAAACCAGGTCCACGCCGAGCGGCTCGATCAGGCTCAGGTCACGCTCAAGGTCACGCGGGTATTTGGAGAGATCCTCGTTTACGCCAAACTGTGTCGGGTTGACGAAGATGCTGACCACCACGCTATCACATTCAGCCCTGGCGCGGCGGATGAGAGAGAGATGCCCCTCGTGCAGGTAACCCATCGTCGGCACCAGACCAATTGTCCCGTAGAGAGAGAGGCGGGCGGTTCTTAGGTCAAATAGGGAAGATACGGTTTTCATGTCTACTCCAACAAATTTGTCTATACAATATTCCGTTTAGGGGCTTGACAAGCTAGAAATTTTGTTCTACACTTTACTCACCAATTAGACATAAAGGAGAAAATAATGGCTTATTCGCACACCAACTCAAAAGGCACCACTTACTACCTGCACACCAATGGCAAGATGTTCTTCTTCTCGAGAGAAATCAAAGAAGGCGCTCTCGATGCCGTTCCCGCGGGCAAGGTCGTTGTTGAAATGAAGACCGGCATGCTCGTTTTGAAGAATGTCCCTGCTGAAGGCGAAGCGAAACCCGCAGAGACAACACAAGTATCCTCATAAAGTATAAACCTGTTCGACACAATCCAATTGTTCTTTTAGATTAAAAAGGAGACCAAAATGACACGTACACAAGCATCTAAAAGTTATGAACTGAGCTGGGGGTTGAAATGCCTACACTAAACCGCGTCCAACTGATCGGCCGTTTGGGTAAAGACCCCGAAAGCAAGTTTACCCCCACAGGCAAAAAAGTGACCCACTTTAGCCTTGCCGTGAGCAATCGCTGGAAGGACAAAAGCGGCGAGACAAAAGAATCCACCGAGTGGGTCAATATTGAAGCTTGGGGGCGGCTCGGAGAGATCTGCCAGGAATATTTGAAAAAGGGCAGTCTTATTTTCATCGAAGGCAGATTGAAGACCGACAAATACGAAGATAAGGGCGAAACCAGGTATTTCACGAAAGTGGTAGCGCTCACCCTGCAATTCCTCGACAAGAGACCTACAGATGAACCCATGATGACTGTGGACGAGGACGCAGGAGAGTATGAGTCCGATTTTAAGGAATAGGTAATCAGGAATTAGGAAAAAACGTGAGGCGTATAACCCGCCTCACGTTTTTTTATTTCACCTAGTATGGGACTTATGTACTACTCCTCGAAAAATACTCGTATCAGACCATCATTGGGCGGTTTTCTTAGAGAATTCTAATACTCATGCCAGTAACTCTTTTGAACTTGAAACGACATATCCCTTATACAGTCCAAAGGAGACTATTATCATGAGAAAAAGTACCTTGTTTATTTCCGCTGCTTTGACCACGTTCATGCTCGCCATTTTGTTCGGTGTGGTGTCGGCATATCAGAATATTGTCAAATCAACCCCGCCAGTAGCTGAGCAGCCGCAACCCACCGCGGAAGTGGCAATGGTCAATGCGCCCATACCCACACAAGTTACGATCATTACCCCGGAAGAGGCCGCCGCATTGGCATCCCAGGTGATAAACCGAACCGACCTGTTTAGCGCAGAAGTCACCCAATTTGAAGGTGTGGATGTTTACCTGATCACTTTTTCATCTGGCGACCTTGTGTATGTAAGCATGGATGGTCAAATTGTTTCCATTTCAAAAATAGTTGTCACAGTCGTTAGTCAACCACGTCGCCGCAACAATAATAATGATCAAAACAATGCTGTTGCCAGCAGCGAACATGAAGACGGTGAGCATGAAGAAGGCGGCGATGATTAATTAACTGGCAAACCAGGAAATATATTATGGCAAACAAACCTGCCCCTAAAAAATGGATCGATATACAGGTAGTCATTGCAACGATTTCCATGGCCAGCACTTTGGTCTTCTGGAATATGTTTGCAGGGCCCGATCGGGAATCCGCTGAAAAACGCGCGCAGGAACAAGCTGCGATTCCGCCCCAACCGATAATTACAGCCGAGCCAATAATTACAGCTCAACCAACTCCTTTGGGTGATGGCAAAATATTGTTTGGCGGGAATGCACCGCAAACCCAGATCATTGTCAGGACCGGCGGCGGAGGTGGGGGTGGCGGTGGAGGTTCGGGCGGTGGGGGCGTAACCTCCACAGGATCATCCTAATGTTGCACCGTTTGCCATTCCGCGCCATGGGTGGCGAAATGCTCGCCATTGTGGAAGGAGATACGGATTCTCCTCCTTCCATTTTGGATGAAGTGCCAGGTTGGTTCGAAGGCTGGGAACAGACTCTCAGCCGCTTCCGTGCGGACAGTGAACTGTCCCGCTTGAACCGAACATTCGACCAGCCTGTAAAGGTCAGCGACACGCTTTGGGATGTGTTCCAATATGCCCTGTCAGCGGAAACGATCACGAACGGACTGGTCACTCCGACAGTCTTGGATGCGCTGCTTGAAGCAGGCTACGATCAAAATTTTGATACGATGCCGCGCTATCAACAAAAAAACGAACACTCTGTTTCAATAGCGATAAATCAACTTTCGTTTGTTCTGTGGGATGAAAAGTCCCAAACAATATGCCTGCCTCAAGGCATCCACCTCGATTTTGGCGGAGTTGCAAAAGGCTGGGCGGCACATCAAACTGCTGAAAGACTCAGGAAATATGGTCCTGCATTAATGAACGCCGCTGGTGATATCGCCATTAGCGATTCACTCGCAAACGGAGCACCGTGGCAGATCGGCGTCAGAAATCCTTTTGAGCCAGGCTCAGATTTTGAAACCCTGAATTTGACCCGTTGCGGCGTTGCCACCTCCGGCAGAGACCGCCGCCACTGGAACAAAAATGGACTGCCGCGGCACCACATCATTGACCCATACACAGGCCAGCCTGCCGAGACAAATGTGATGACCGCAACCATCGTCGCACCGACAGTTATGGAAGCCGAAGCCGCCGCGAAAGCCGTGGTTATTTTGGGCGGCGAAGAAGGATTAAAGTGGATCGAGGCTGACCCTGCGCTCGCTGGAATCGTCGTCCTTGAAAACGGGCACACATTTTATAGTCAGCGAATCAATGAGTATGTTATACCGCACACCGCACTCCCGAAAGGGATTCGGGATGATATGGCATACAGCACAGTGTCGGGACGATGTGCGTAAGTTAAGCAAGAATTTGTAAGGAGTAGGTCATGTCTGTAAATTCGCCTGAACCCGTTGAATATGAATCATCTGTAAACATCCAATCATTTTTAATGTTCCTAGTCGCCATGACAGTTGGCCTGCTTGTCGCTGTGCTGATCCTGCCGACATGGCTGCCCAACCTGTCATTCTCTCTCGGCGGCAATGCACCCAAAGCCTATTGGTATCTCTCCCGCGCCACAGCTTTTGTATCCTTAAGTCTGCTTTGGCTTTCCATGGCACTCGGCCTTGGCATCACCAACAAAATGGCACGCCTGTGGCCTGGCGCACCCGCCGCATTTGCATTGCATGAATATGTTAGCCTGCTGGGACTGGCGTTCGCAGTGTTTCATGCCGTCGTAATCCTTGGCGACCATTACATCAACTTCACACTGCTGCAATTATTCGTCCCATTCAGCACCGTGGAATATCGTCCGTTCTGGGTCGGCATGGGTCAGCTTGCATTTTATACATGGGCGATCCTCGCACTAACTTTTTACATCCGCCCCATCATCGGGCAGAAATCATGGCGCTTCCTGCATTACGGCAGTTTCGCATTGTATTTCATGGGAATTTTCCACGGCTTGTTCAGCGGCACAGATACCAGCGCGAACTGGGCTCAAAACTACTATTGGATCTCCGCTGGCAGTTTGCTTTTTCTGTTGACCTATCGCATTCTTGCGGTGGTGATGGATAAACTCTTCCCCCAAAGCAAAAAGCCGACTCACGCTCCTGCGCCCGCCTCGCGTCCAACTCAGGGATAGCTGATCCTGTTTTCTGAAAAATTATCCTCCCCGAAGTAAAAAGAGAGCGGCCACAAAAACTGGTCGCTCTCTTTTTACTTCTCACTTTTTACTCTTTTACTTCACCATCGATCACATCCCCATCCGGTGGAGGCGACTGTTGTCCGCCACCTTGAGGTTGTCCTTGTCCTTCCGGCTGACCCTGTGCATATAACTGCTGGCTCAAAGCATGGAAGGCGTTTTGCAATGTCTCAGTATGTTTCTTGATGTTGGCTACATCATCGCCCTGCGCGGCCTGCTTCAAGTCGTTGATCTGCGTTTCGATGGAACCACGTTCCGCAGCAGGAACTTTATCGCCAAGTTCGCGTAATGCCTTTTCGGTTTGATACACGAGGTTATCGGCGGTATTTTTCACTTCGATCACTTCGCGGCGTTGTTTATCCGCGGCCTCGTTCTGACGCGCTTCCTGTACCATGCGCTCAATATCGTTTTTGTTCAGGTTGGTTGAAGCAGTGATGGCAATTTTCTGTTCCTTGCCTGTGGCTTTATCTTTCGCAGTCACATGGATGATGCCGTTCGCATCAATATCAAAGGTCACTTCCACTTGCGGGATGCCACGCGGAGCCGGTGGAATTCCATCCAATCGGAATCTTCCAAGGCTCATGTTGTCATTTGCCATGGGACGCTCACCCTGCAGGACGTGAATATCAACGGCGGTCTGGTTGTCTGCGGCTGTTGAATATGTCTCGGTCTTGCGGACAGGGATGGTGGTGTTGCGTTCGATCATCACGGTCATCACACTGCCCATTGTTTCCACGCCAAGTGAAAGCGGAGTAACATCCAGCAGCAAAATATCTTTGACATCGCCGCCAAGCACACCGGCTTGAATTGCTGCGCCGATTGCAACTACCTCATCTGGATTGACGCCTTTATTCGGCTCTTTGCCATTCGTCAAACTGCGCACCAGATCCTGAACCATCGGCATGCGTGATGAACCACCGACGAGAACCACTTCATCGAGTTTGTCTGCGGAGAACCCTGCGTCTTTGAGCGCTGATTCAAACGGCTTGCGGCAACGCTGGAGAAGGTCGCCAGTCATCTGCTCGAATTTGGCGCGCGTGAGTTTCACTTGCAAATGCTTGGGTCCGCTTGCATCAGCTGTGATGTAAGGCAGGTTGATCTCGGTTTCCATAACTGTGGAAAGTTCGATCTTGGCTTTTTCTGCGGCTTCGCGTAAACGCTGTAACGCCTGTTTATCGGCTCGCAAGTCAATACCCTGGTCTTTCTTGAATTCATCAGCCGCCCAGTTGGTGATCTTCTGATCCCAGTCATCGCCGCCGAGATGGGTATCGCCATTCGTGGATTTGACTTCGATCACGCCTTCGCCCACTTCGAGGACAGATACGTCAAACGTACCGCCACCAAGGTCAAAGACTAAAATGGTTTCGTTCTTTTTCTTGTCGAGACCATAGGATAGGGCTGAAGCTGTCGGTTCATTAATGATACGCAGGACTTCCAACCCCGCGATCTTGCCCGCGTCTTTTGTGGCCTGGCGCTGGCTGTCGTTGAAATAGGCTGGGACAGTAATGACTGCCTGTGTAACAGGTTCACCCAGATACGCTTCAGCGTCTGATTTCAATTTACCCAATATCATCGCACTGATCTCTTGCGGAGAATACTCCTTGCCTGTGACAGGAAGTTTGACGCGCACGTCATTGTTTGGTCCTTCAATTACCTTAAATGGAACCATGCCGCGTTCAACGCTGGTTTCCGCAAAGTGGCGCCCCATGAAGCGCTTGATGGAATAGATGGTATTATCCGAATTGATAACAGCCTGTCGTTTAGCAGTTTGCCCAACCATCCGTTCGCCGTTCTTGTTGAATGCGACGACGGATGGGCAGAGGCGGCCGCCTTCTGCTGTAGTAATGACCGTGGGTGTGCCGCCTTCCATCACAGCGACAACACTATTTGTGGTGCCGAGGTCAATGCCAATAATTTTTGCCATAAGGTTACTCCTTGCTGATAGTTTTCTATGGCTGAATATTAAGCGATGTATGCAAGATTTCCGTTAACGATGCGTAAAAAAATTATTGATGTGGTAGAAAAAAACTCCGAGTTCATGAAGAACTCGGAGTTTTGGTACAGTCAGTGACTATCACGGTACAAACGCGACCTACGGTTACGGCTCGCTCACCTTCGCCCAATCAAAGGTTGCGATCATGGGTATCTCATCAAAGGATGAAGCAGTAATGCCGACTTTGCCTTCGGTGAGACCGTAACGGGTGACATCCAGTGTGCGGAAAAGTTTTCCATTAATAAATAGAAGCAAAGTGTTTTCCTGGCACGTCAATCCGATCTCATAATTGAGGTTTCCAGGCTGGAGATATTCGCTTGTTTCGGTTGCAATGGGTAAATATTGTGCGACCCCCTGTGCCAGCAGTTGACCAAACAAAACGCTGTACGTTCCGTCACTGGCAAGGTTGAATTCATACCATCCCTTTGTTTCGCTATAATCGCAGATCACGCCAAGGGAGCCTGTGGGTGTGCCTGAAAATTTAGCGCTGACAGATACGCCCGAATACTCGTGTGCGTTATGGATCGCGTAAAACCAATTGTTGGGTGATGAGAAGTCAATACGCAGAAGGTCGTTTTCAAGACTGACAGTCGGCGCTTCTGCTCCACCGGTTTGGAAGGATGTCCATGCTCCCAGGTCTGTGTTGAATTCTTCGGTGAAGAATAACGGCACAGGCGTGGGAGTCAATGTTGGGGCGGGAGTAAAAGTCATCGTCGCTGTGGCAGTTGGGAGCGGAGTCTGAGTCGCTGCTATTGGTGTGGGCGTTTCGAGTGCCTGGGGTGTGGCGGTGGCACTTTGGCAGGCGACTAAGAGGGTAAGACATCCAATTAAGAAAAGTTTTTTCATTAGGTTCTCCGATTAAAAGTATTCGCCCAGCAGTATAACCTGCTAGGCGAACGGGTGTGGAGATGGCGGGAATTGAACCCGCGTCCGAAAGATTCGACCCTCGGAAATCTACGAGCGTAGTCTGCCGAAGTTAGTCATCACAGAGATCTCGGCGGACAGGTAACTCTGTGACCATCTGCTTGTCTTTCGCGCGATTAGCAGAATCACGTGCGGCACTCTACCTTTGTTTCGCCCGATCCGTCACCCGGTAGAGTTCGGTGCCGGCGGACGTGACATCCTAAGATGTCAACCGTTACGATCTCACCTTAAGCGGCGAGGGGCATAGCGGCGTATGAAGTGCGATTGGCACTTAAAGTTTGCGCTGAGTTTACGAGTTCGGCGCGCGCTCGGCTCGCATTCCGGAACCAGCCTCTCCCGTCGAAGCCGATCATCCCCAAATGGCATGGAGGGTTTCCGATGCATTTTTATTATAGCATAGCTGTCGTTGGCGTGCTTATTTTTAATTTGTTACTGACGCGCTGTTTTTGCGATATTCACAAAGTCTGCGAATAGGCCATAGGCAGTTTCAACGGGACCGCCTTTCATGCCGTCTCGTTCGGTTTGGGTGATGGAGTAATCGAGGATGACATCGGTGCGGAAGGTGACACCAGTGCTCGAGTTCATCATCCCATACAACGGGGAGGTTGAGTCGACGAGCTGCGGCGCAACACTTGCGGTGACTTTATCGCCAACCTTTTCAGCGGAGCAGACTAATTTATAGCGTTTGCCTTCTGCTTTGGCTTTGGAAATCATTTCAGGTGTGATGCCGCGAATACCCGTCGGGTTGACCTGCTGCGGGGTCATGGGCGTATCCATCAATACAGTGACCAACGCCGCAACTTTGATCGCCGCGTCCCAGCCATCCACATCGTTGGTGGGGTCGGTTTCCGCCACACCGATGGACTGACAGTATTTGACCGCATCTTCGTAGGATTCGCCGTTCTCCATACGCGAGAGGATGATGTTGGTTGTGGCGTTGAAGATGCCTTTGAGAGAGGAAAGTTCGGCAAGGGGGAAGGCTTCACGGAAGACCGAGAAGACCGGAGCGCCGCCCAGCACAGTGGATTCAAATTTGAATTTCCTGCCCTTGGATTCGGCAAGCGCGGTCAACTCACGATAACCGTGCACAACGGGACCTTTGTTGGCGGTGATGGCGTGCATGTTCAGTCCAAGAGCCATGCGGATGTGGTCCAGCGCGGGTTGACCTGTCTGTGTGTTGACCGGGGAATTCTCGAACATGGCATCCGCCTGGGAGTTTTGGATGACGGAGAGGGAGTCTTTCACTGGAACGGTGGATAAGGGTGAAATATCCTTTCCGCTTTCCACAAGTTCGAGGGCTTTTTGAATATCGAGGCCATCGGGATTGACGGCGAATCCGTGTTTGCCGGTGGAGATGCCTGTGAACGAAAAGGTGATGTCCTGTCCTTTGAGCAGTTCCTGCTTGCGAACCAACAGGCGAGCGAGTGAGCGGGCGACATTGCCGAAACCAATGAGTGCGAGTTTATAGTGCATGAATAAAGTTCTCCTGTGTCACGTGTCAGGTATCAGGCGTTCGGTCATGCTTGACACCTGACGCCAAAACACTTAAATGGGCGGATATGGAAACGCGCGGCGATCTCGCGGGGCGCGCGGAAATACTTTTGTAGCTGAGTAACTTTTTAGCACGCTGCTGAAGGGCGGCAATCTCTTCCGGGCTGAGATAAGACTCAAAGAGAGCGGGCCAACTGTCAGTTTGGGAAAGGGGCGCGAGCAATTCATCTGGAATCGCCTGCCCGGCAAAATCCCAGATCACGGTGCGGAGTTTATCCTCTTCGTGAAAACAAACGCCGTGATCTATGGCATACAGCTTGTGTGTGTCATTCTCAAAAAAGACATGACTGCCTTTGCGGTCTGCGTTGTTGATGAGCAAGTCAAATAGCATGACGGGCTTGAGCAGGTTCTTATCTTCGGGTGTGAAGTTGAAGTAATGATATTCAACATTGTATTCGAGATATTGTTGAAGCGAACCGCGCCCATGAGGACCATCTTCACGCAGAACTGTGACCGGAACAAAGTGAAAGCCAAGCTGCTCACTTAATAGATACGCCGCAACTTCACGCTGCGCCAGAGTGTTATCGGGAAAATCCCAAAGCGGCTGTTCGCCTTTGCTCGGTTTATAGACAGCAGGATATTCCACGCCTTCGTATTGCACATTGACAAAGAAGGTGTAATTACTGCCAAGCATGAACTGACCTTTGAGTTCATAGTTGCCAAGGGTTAAAGCGGTTTGAATTGTTTCAGAGTCTTTGGGGAGCATATGAGTAATGATGGTTACAGGTTGAAGGTCGCAAATTGAATGAAAACATTAAACCTTCAACTTGCAACTTTCAACATTTTCAATGCAAGTGTCCGTTCTTCTTTGGGCAGAAGTGGCCTTCGGGTTCCATCGGCTGACCGCACTGCGAACAAACAGGACGGCCGCGGTTTACCACATCTGCACCCCAGCGCGCCAGTTTGCGCATTTGGCTGCGGGTTGCCCAAAAGCGGATCTGTGCGGCAGATTCGGGCTCCTCTTCTTCCGTGAGCAACTCCTTGGCGAAAATAACAACGCGGTCGCGTTCCTTATCGTAGCCAAGGCCGATCTCGCCTGCGCGAAAGAGCGGGTCAACGGGCGGATGAATACGCATGTGCTCTTCAGAGAATTCACCTGAGGCTTCTTCAAGATCAGGGTTTTGCTGGTTGAGTTGCGAAAGGAATTGTTCAACACCTATGGCAAGCGATTGCAACTGGGCCTTTTCGATCAGGATCGTGATCGTGCGTTGGTCTTGATAGGCTTGCAGGTAAAAGACACGCTGACCCGGCTTGCCAATGGCATCCGCAGTAATATGGTCACAGGGGTCTACATCAATTTCAAAACGGGGCATAAGTTACCTTTGAACTACTCAATATTTTTTGGTAGTATACCAGACTACGGCTCATGTATAATTCAGCCACCTCGCCAAAGGAGACTATTATGTATGACAGAAAAAAGTTGGATGAATTAAAAGGCTCGCTGGAAAAGTGGGAGAAAACGTCGCTGCAAAAAGCGCTGGCGCAACTGCCCGAGCGCAATGCTCCGCAAGATTTTATTACAACCTCGTCAGAACCGATCAACAGGCTTTACTCTCCGCTCGATATCGCTGAAATGGATTACGCCTCTGATCTTGGACTGCCGGGCGAATACCCTTACACCCGCGGAGTCCACCCGACGCTTCACCGCAGCAAGTTGTGGACGATGAGAATGTTCGCCGGCTTCGGCACTGCGGAGGAAACGAACAAGCGCTTCAAATACCTGCTCGAGCAGGGTCAAACAGGATTGAGCATTGCCTTCGACCTGGCAACGCTGATGGGCTACGATACCGACCAGCCCGAGGCGCTGGGTGAGTTTGGTAAATGCGGCGTGGCGATCTCTTCCTTAAAGGATATGGAAATTTTGCTCGAAGGCATCCAACTGGATAAAGTCTCTTCGAGCATGACCATCAACTCACCCGCCGCGATCATCTGGGCAATGTATCTTGCCGCCGCAGAAAACAAGGGCGTAAGGCTGGATCAGTTACGCGGCACCACCCAGAACGATATCCTCAAGGAATTTATCGCACAAAAGGAATTCATCTATCCGCCCGCGCCATCCATGCGTCTGGTTGTGGACACGATGGAATTCGGCGCGCAGAAAGTCCCGCAATGGAATACGATCTCGATCAGCGGCTATCACATTCGCGAGGCTGGCTCGACTGCGGCGCAGGAACTTGCGTTCACGCTGGCAGATGGACTGGAATATGTCCGCTGGGGAATTGCGCGCGGCATGGATGTGGATCAATTTGCACCGCGGCTTTCGTTCTTCTTCAACGCCCACAACGACTTCTTTGAAGAGATCGCCAAGTACCGCGCTGCGCGTCGCATTTGGGCGCGTGAGATGCGTGAGACGTTCAAGGCAAAAGATCCGCGCTCATGGTTATTACGTTTCCACACACAAACGGCGGGCGTCAGCCTCACCGCGCAACAACCCGAAAACAACGTAGTCCGCGTGGCATTGCAGGCTCTGGCCGCTGTGCTCGGCGGCACTCAAAGCCTGCACACCAATTCCATGGATGAGGCGCTGGCGCTGCCGTCCGAACATGCTGTGACCATCGCCCTGCGCACACAACAGATCATCGCCGAAGAATCAGGTGTGACGAATACCGTTGACCCGTTGGGCGGCAGCTTCTTCGTCGAAGCGCAGACTGACCGAATGGAAAAGCAGGCTCGTGATTACTTCCGCAGAATTGAAGAATTAGGCGGCGTGATCCCTGCCATCGAAAAAGGATTCTTCCAGGGCGAGATCGCGGATGCGGCATATCGGTATCAACGCGAGATAGATACCGGCATCCGCAAGATCGTGGGCGTGAATGCCTACGCCGAGGAAAAGCCGTTCACCGTTCCAATTTTGAAAATGGATCCAAATGGTTACGAACGGCAAATATCCCGCCTGAACGAAGTCCGCAGCACACGCGATAATGGGCGTGTGGGACAAGCGCTGGATAGACTGCGAATCGCCTGCCTGGGCACAGAGAATACCATGCCCCATATTATGGAATGTGTCCATGCGTATGCCACGCTGGGCGAGATCGTGGGCGTGATGAAGGAAACCTTTGGCGAATATCAAGAGCTGGCAGTGATCTAAAAGAGTTTTTAAATAACGAAAGATGGAGTTGGGATAAATACCAACTCCATCTTTCATGTACCCCGCTGGTTCACATTGCAGCTTATTGAAGTGTAAACTGTTTGAAGAAGTCCGCCACTACCAGATACAAGTCATTCAAAGTTGCCGCAATTGGTGAAGGCTCTTCCATTGCAGTTGTGGTTGATTTATCCACCAACACATAGGTTCCGGGCATGTCAATCGCCAGAGTCACTTTGCCATCAACAACAGTGACACTCTTTTCCACCCAGGCACCTGCGCCGCCGTTGGCAGTAGAATCCCAGTACAAGATGACCAGGGCTTCACCAGCCATACCGGAAGGAATCTCAAACGAAAGTATGGTTTCGGCGTCTGCAGGAAATGGGCTGACGAAATTGCCATTTTGCAACAATACAACATCTATTCCGCTGACATATTTGTTGCCGTCTGGCAATGCGCCAAACAAGCTGGCTTCAGGGGCTTCTATCAATACGGCGGAATAGCCGCACAAATCGGTAAAGGTGACCTCAAAGCCTGCCATCTTAAGGGTGGTGGATGGCACGGTGCAGCTTAAGGCAGCCCCTTGTATACCAGTGACTGGGATAAACAACGGAGAGTCATCGGTTTCGTCAAGCGGAGCTTTAGTATCACCATTGGGGGTGGAATCACAAGCATCGCCTATTCCGTCATTGTCAGTATCGGTTTGATCGAAGTTGGCTATGAAGGGGCAGTTGTCTGTGAGATCATCCACGCTGTCTTCGTCGCTATCGCCGTTGGGTGTACTATCGCAAGCATCGCCTGTTCCGTCATTATCGGTATCCGTCTGAGTCGGGATTGGCTATGGATGGGCAGTTGTCTATCGTCATCATCCATCGCCATCACTGTCAGTATCGCCATTGGGAGTGGTATCACAAGCATCACCCGTTCCGTCGCCATCGGTATCGGTCTGAGCGGGATTGGCTATTGAGGGACAGTTGTCGACATCGCCGCCATTATTCCATCGCCATCATCATCGGTATTCGACTCATTGGGAGTGGCATCACAGGCATCACCCTGTTCCATCGCCATCGGTATCGGTCTGAGCAGGATTGGCTATTGAAGGGCAGTTGTCCAGCGAGCATTATCCACGCCATCATTATCGGTATCACCATTGGGAGTGGCATCACAAGCATCACCCGTTCCATCGCCATCGGTATCGGTCTGAGCGGGATTGGCTATTGAGGGGCAGTTGTCCAGCGACATTATCCACGCCGTCGTTATCGGTATCACCATTCGGAGTGGCATCACAAGCATCACCCGTTCCATCGCCATCGGTATCGGTCTGAGCGGGATTGGCTATTGAAGGGCAGTTGTCAGCGAGATTATCCACGCCGTCGTTGTCGGTATCACCATTGGGAGTGGCATCACAAGCATCACCCGTTCCATCGCCATCGGTATCGGTCTGAGCAGGATTGGCTATTGAGGGACAGTTGTCAGCGAGATTATCCACGCCGTCGTTATCGGTATCACCATTGGGAGTGGCATCACAAGCATCACCCGTTCCATCGCCATCGGTATCGGTCTGAGCGGGATTGGCGATTGAGGGACAGTTGTCCAGCGAGATTATCCACGCCGTCGTTATCGGTATCACCATTGGGAGTGGCATCACAAGCATCACCCGTTCCATCGCCATCGGTATCGGTCTGAGCGGGATTGGCTATTGAGGGACAGTTGTCCAGCGGCATTATCCACGCCATCATTATCGGTATCACCATTCGGAGTGGCATCACAAGCATCACCTGTTCCATCGCCATCGGTATCGGTCTGAGCAGGATTGGCTATTGAGGGACAGTTGTCAGCGAGATTATCCACGCCGTCGTTATCGGTATCACCATTCGGAGTGGCATCACAAGCATCACCCGTTCCATCGCCATCGGTATCGGTCTGAGCAGGATTGGCTATTGAGGGACAGTTGTCCAGCGAGATTATCCACGCCGTCATTATCAGTATCGCCATTCGGAGTGGCATCACAAGCATCACCCGTTCCATCGCCATCGGTATCGGTCTGAGCAGGATTGGCTATTGAGGGACAGTTGTCAGCGAGATTATCCACGCCATCGTTGTCGGTATCACCATTCGGAGTGGCATCACAAGCATCACCCGTTCCATCGCCATCGGTATCGGTCTGAGCAGGATTGGCTATTGAGGGACAGTTGTCAGCGAGATTATCCACGCCATCGTTATCGGTGTCACCGTCGGAGTGGCATCCCATTGGTTTGGAATTAGGTCAGCGTCAGTGTCCGGGTAATCGCAAAGACCTGTACCATTGGCAATGCTAGTCCAACCTGTAATAGGCGACCATTTAACAACGGTGATATCACTTGAACGAGTAAGCGTAGTACCGTTATTGACCTGGACATCAAAGTCATTGGCGCCAACTTGCCCACTGAATACTCCGCCGCAGATGGTCGCCGTATGTGTGCCGTTATTAGGAAAAATCAGCTCGACACCATCATCGCCATTGTTCTGGGCTGTCACATTGATTAGTGTGATATTCCCTTTCGAATCAGCATATAAACCATCAACATTATTGTTATTGAACCTACTTGCAATTACTTCGATATTGCTAGTGGCGTTGGCCCCGTTGTTGCCCAAGTTGGCGCCATCATTTCCGTTTTGATTGGCTGTTACATCAACCAAGGTAATCAAACCATTGGACCTGACATTCAATCCATCGTCATTATTTTGGTTGAATGTGCTTCCGGTCACGGTTACACTACCGCTACCGGAAGTGTTATCTAATCTGGCGCCATCGTTGGTAGTGTTTAGATTGGCAGTCACGTTGTCCAGGGTAATATCCCCTGCCGTATAAATCTTTATGGAGCTTGTGGAAGAGACACCACTAAATACAAAGTCATTTAAAGAGATATTGCCGCCCCATGGATTACTAATCGCCCCTATAGTGAGGGGGTTAGCGCCAAAGTTGGTCTGGGTAAAAGTGGTTGATCCTGGTGTGCCATCCCAGCCACCTTGAAGGATTAGGTTAAACGCCTTGAGAATATCGTAGTCGGCGTTATCTATGCCAGGGCCATTATTTCCACGAACGAGAGTAAATGATCCAGTGCCAGGGTTTACGGTAAAGTAAATGATACCGTCTTGTTCATACGTAGTTAGGGGAGTAGTAGTGGCTGGATTGCTACTATCCATGGCATCAATAAGGGCTTGGGAATTAGCAAAATTGGTAGTACAACCATTCGCTCCTGGCGTAGGAGCCTGACCAACAGGACACCAGAGTGGGTCTTGTACTGCAATTATATCCACCGCCTCTTGCGAGCCCAATGGCACAATTTCGCCATCCGCGTTAGACACCACTACTTCAGTACCCTCAGGTAGTTGACTGAGGAGCGCAACATCGTTCGCAGTTGAGCCTGTATCTGCAGATGCGTCCTGAGTCACCGTCTCTTCTGTCAAAACTGGCTCTTCGGTTGCAACTGTTTCAGGGACAACCGTGTCGGTAGCGGCCTCCTCTGGTGGTGTTACCACCTCCGGTGTTTCCGTGGACGGCGGTGGATTATCATCAGCCAGGACGCCTGTTGGGAAAACCAACGACATCATCAGCGACAAAAGAACAATAAGTGAAAAAATGGTTACCCTTTTGTTACGCATATCAGTACTCCTTCTTGGTAGTTCATAAAGAATTAGGACAGTTTTTGAAAAATTACTCTCGGTTTTTGGTCTACATCGATCTTCACAATTTAAAGATTTTTGGTTACGAAGTAAAAGTTCTGTATATGTTCTTACTTCTTTGCAATCCCAAGCCTGGAAGAGGCAGACGGAACAAAACTCGTCGGATCACCCGTTTGTAAACCTTAGTTTCGATTTTTCATTTTGAAGTAATGATCCGGTTCCAACTTGCAGCACAAATGCCGCTTTTCGCAAATTGCTTAAATTCATATCGTTATCTTTAAAATCTTCAAATTCCTCATACTCACCGCGCCAGAGCTTTAATGCGGTCGGTTCACTACACCCGCGCTTGCGCATCTCACCGATGAACTCATCGCAAGACATGTTTATTTTTTCTGCCAGTTCCTGAATTCTGCTTTTCATCCGTTCTGATCCTTAATTTGAATTAGTCTTAGATATGAAATTTGGGTTGCACGGCCAACTTTGAAGCTTGGGTATTTTTCAATTTCTAAACCTGCTTATATTTTTGATTAAAAAAATTCACAGAACCTTGAAAATACCCGCACTACCTTTCATTTTTGTAAAGAATTAGCGATATTCTAATGTACTTCACCAAAAAGTCAATAAAAGAGACGCAAAATACTATTATTTATGCAAGGTTTTCAGCGATTTATTGCCAAAAATGTGCTTTTGTAATGGTTTTGCAACGCTTTTTCTTGATCAGTAGCACCTTGAGCAAAATGCTTTTTCCCCGAAGGCACTGATTCACCGAGTTTTATCCTTGTTTCACTCAGTGCTCCCATACCTCAGTGGTTCAAAAAATTGTTCAACCTGTCACTAATTATTGCAGTTCTTGCAATATCCGCACAAGGACAATCACTTGTTCTGCCCTCCATCAAAATCATTATCATTGTTTAATGTCAAATACACTCATTGTCACCTTGCAATAATAAAAGGCAAAGTTTCGAAAATGAAATGCATAAAACCCAGTCCGTGTGCTAAACTTGAAGCAGAAAATATCCGATAAATCGCAAACCTGCTGAAAAGCTGGGACGCAAAGTCATGGGTCTAAAGTTGTGGAAACACAACCAGATCGCCAGGCCACCGAAGATCACATAATTGTGTTTCATCCGCGGTCTGGCAAAAGTCAGACCCGTTTTTTTGAACCTTATAAAACAAAACAGTTCGTACCGAAAAAGGCAAATCCATCCGAAAGGTGGATGCGCAAAACCATGGGTCTAAAGCCGTTTTTACAAGGCCATGATCGCCAGGTCACCGAAAACGAGCAATCAAGATTTCAAACGTTCCACTAACGCAAAAGATCTGGATGCTCAAATGAAGGAGTTTTCATGGCATCCAGATTTTCATTTACACAATTAAAAAATAATCTATTCACCGGCGCATTATTGAGCATCCTATTCTGCGCATTTGCACTCCCTGTGCAGGTTTATGCAAAAGATGTCCCGCACACACTCCCCGACTTAAATACGTTCATCGAAACCGTCACAGATGGAAACGCCAGTTCACTGCGCGGTGTGTATGTTTCCAACGTAATGGCATTGTCCATCGTACAGCAACCTACCGGGTACGCTGGCTATGTTTCCACAGAAGAATCGGTGGCCACACAATTTGGCATTGCCGCAGAAGTTGGCAATGTAGGCCTGCTCGCACATAATACACATGCGGGCAGTTTATTCTCAAACATAAAACAAGGCGACCGCATCATCCTGATCTATGGCGATGGGCACATTGAAAGTTTTATGGCAAACAGCATCCAGCGCTATCAGGCTCTGGACCCGCTAAATCCCTACAGCGAATTTAAAGACCTCGAAACACAGACCTCTTTTACCGCCGAGAACCTCTTCAACAATGTTTATCGCGGCGAATATCACCTCACCCTGCAAACATGCATTGACAATAACGGCAACTCAAGTTGGGGCAGATTATTCATCATGGCAATCCCCGTTGAAAATGAAAATATTATCCAGGATGGAAAAGCATTGGATGCCCTGGGATCATTTGCAAACAAAAGGGGTTTCTAAAAAGCAATCGGGGATATAACAAACTCCACCTTCCCGCTTGAGGGTAAACTCAAGAACACGCATCATCCCCCGCCCCAACCTGCCAGCCGCGACAACAGATTCTGTCGCGGCTGGGGCATTTTATTCTCCTGCCCCGCTTTTCGTTTTTATATTTCTCCCTCCCTGCGTCTTTTCAATAACTTTTGAATGCGCTCATATTTCTCGCGCGAGAGCGGATATAACCACGCCATGACAATGGAACCGGAAAGCGCCAGGGCACCGAGCAGGGAAACCATTAATCAAATCGCCATCAAAGTAGAGTCTGGCTGAGTGAATTGCGTGGCGCCAGACGGCGGTGCTTGATAACCCGACCAGCCAAGTACTTGCAGCGTAATAAAAATAACCAACGCGCCCGTCAATTTGCGGATGAGGGTACGGATGCCGTAGTAAACACCCTCCTGCCTGCGGCGGGTGCAAAGTTCATCCCACTCGATCACATCCGGCAGGATCGAATCAGGCAGGACATATGCCGCCGAAACACCGACACCAGCCAGCGCGCCGATCAACAGCAAATATTTCATCTCGCCGGGTTGAATGGTAAATACCATTACCTGCACAACGATCCAGAACGCCATGCCGAGTATATACGCTTCCCGTTTATTTCGCTTTTTTGCCAGCCATAACCAGAATGGCACGCATAAAATACAAACAAGCATCAGGGTCCCAAAGAATGCAAATTCGAGTGCAAGGTTCACACCAAAAATATTAACCTTTGCGAGCAAATCTCCCTGTGCCACCCAATAAAGAAGGAAATAGGGAGAGATAATGACGATCATATCCACTGCAGACCAATTAAACATATAAATGCCTGCGGCGTAACGGAAAGGAATATTCTTCCAGGCAACACGCAAAGTCTCACGGAACGGCAGGTTTTCCTGTTGTTCCGGTATAAATTTTTCATGTACAAACCAGCCGATAAAGAAAAGCGGAATTGCACCTGACAAACCAAAGATCGCACCAACAAGCATGTAGCCCTGTTGTTGTGTGCCGCCCATCTGGATGACCTCATCCACGATCATGGGTGCGGCAACCACAACTGCCATCGCGGCAAGCAATTGGAACACCGTGCGAAAACTTGAAAGGGCGGTGCGCTCATCGTAGTCGCGAGTCAGCTCCGGGGTTAGGGCAAGGTACGGCATTGCCACAAGCGTCGTCAAGGTGTCGGAGATCATGAAAGCCAGCATCACATAGATCATCAATGCGATCTGGCTTTCCCAGTTTGGAGCGGACCACAGGATCACAAAACTCAATCCAAACGGGAACGCGAACCACAAAAGAAATGGACGACGGCGTCCCCAGCGTGTTTGCACTCGGTCGCTGAGCATACCGATCAGGGGGTCATTGACCGCATCCCATACAATACCGACCAGCGCGCCAAAGGAAGCAAGCCGCGGCTCAATGCCAACCACATCTGTAAGATAGAGGGCATAAAAAATGGAGCGCATTATGCCGATGCTGGAAAGCCCCCAATCGCCGGAACCGTATAAAAGTTTTAACCAAAAAGGAAGTTTTTCGTTGGACGCCTGCATAGTCGCCAGTAAACACCAGTCAGTGTTTTGATCTTGTTATTAAAAACAGTGTAGCATGAATGGGGAAAAACTGGGCGATAGCTAAACAAGCATGTGTGCAAAACAAAAGATCACTTACCCGTCAATTTTCTCAACTCGTTTTCATCAATAATTTTCACCCCCAGCGAGCGCGCCTTCTCGGCTTTTGAGCCTGGGTTTTCGCCAAGCACAAGATAACTTGTTTTCTTGCTGACACTGTCTGTCACCTTGCCGCCGTTGCTTTCGATGAATTCTTTTACTCCATCGCGCGACAATGTGGGAAGCGTGCCTGTGACAACAAAAGTGAATCCACTTAGCGCGCCTTCTTGTTTCTTTTCATCTTTCTTCATCTTCGGATCCACACCCCGCCGCTTTCAGTTTTTTCACCACTTTTTGATTTGCAGGTTGAGCAAACCAATCCACGATGGATTCTGCGATGTTGGGGCCTACGCCTTCGATCTGCTGAAGTTCCTCTACGCTGGCTTTCGATAACTCGGATAAATCTCCAAAAGTGCGGGATAGATCACCCGCCATGACTTCGCCAACGCCGTGAATTCCCAACGCCGCAAGCAAACGGTTCAAACTCTGACTTTTAGCCTGCTCCAGTGACCCAAGCAGATTTCTCCGCCTTTTTTTCTGCAAAACCTTCCAACTCAAGCAGTTGTTCTTTTTTCAAGGTGAACAAGTCTGCCACATCCTTGACCAGACCTGTTTCAATGAGTTTTTCCACAATTTTGATCCCAAGCCCTGTGATGTCCATCGCGCCGCGCGAGACAAAGTGCTCGATATTCCGCACCAACTGTGCGGGACATGCGGCGTTGACACAGTACCACGCTACTTCACCTTCAAAGTGTTCCACAGCCTGCCCACATGCAGGACATTTCGTGGGCGGTTGGATATGTTTTCTCCTTGCCAGAGCGCGCATCCACAACGGGACCGATAACGTAAGGAATTACTTCGCCCGCACGCTTGATCAACACTCGGTCACCCACGCGGATATCTTTTTCAGCGATGAAATCAAAGTTATGCAGGGTGGCACGTTCCACGACCACACCGCCGATCTCAACGGGTTCGAGCATGGCATACGGAGTCAACACGCCAGTGCGGCCAACAGCGACGCCAATGTCGCTTAAGGTTGTCGTCACTTCGCGGGCTGGAAATTTGAACGCAATGGCTCCGCGCGGATCTTTGCCTGTGAAGCCCAGATCAGCGGCAAGATTCAAATCGTCAATTTTTATGACCATGCCGTCGGCTTCGTAGGGCAGCGTGTCTCGGCCTTCGTTCCATGTCTCGGTGTAGGCAATCGCAGAGTCGAGATCATCAAAGCGTTTTGCAACATCGGTGACTGGGAAACCCAACGCTTTCAAATATTCCAAAATCTCCCATTGTGAAGTGGGGACTTTTCCGCCTTCGGAAAAAACGATCTGATAGACAAGCAAGGTCAACGGGCGCGAGGCGGTCAGTTGCGGGTCAAGCTGACGGAGTGAACCCGCTGCCGTGTTGCGCGGATTGAGATAGGTCTTTTCACCTGCTTCTTCGAGCTTGCGATTGAGTTCGTCAAAATCCTTGTTGGGGATGAATGCTTCGCCGCGAATGACAAGGTAATTGGGAATAGATAATTTTGGAGATTGGGTAACGGGAATTCGCAAAGGAATAGCCCGTATCGTCCGCAGGTTGGATGTGATGTCTTCGCCGATCTCGCCGTCGCCACGGGTGGCGCCCTGCACGAAGAGTCCATCGCGATAATGCAGGACAACGGACAAGCCGTCTATTTTTGGTTCGACTACAAATTTGGCTTTCTCAACCCGATCGTCTATTTTTATGACCCGTTCAAGCCATGCGCGCGCATCATCCCTGCCAAAGGCGTTGGCGAGCGAGAGAATGCTCGCAGGGTGGCGAATCTTTTCGAAACGGTCAGCAGGCCTGGAACCGGCGCGCTGCGTGGGGCTGTCAGATGTGATCCAATCGGGGTGGTCGGCTTCGATCCGCTTGAGTTCGTTCAGCAGGCGGTCATATTCCAGATCGCTGATGATGGGCGCATCCAGCACGTGATAACGATGATTGTGGAAGTTGATCTGTGCCTTGAGTTCTTCGTAACGGGAGAGTTTATCTGCCATATGTGCATTATAGCCGAATGCAAAACCCGCCCAGAAGATTCGGGCGGGTGGGTTGGCTACTCGATTTTTTTCCAGAAGCCTGTAGGCTGGCGGTTGAGAGGACGTGTTCCCCCCGAGATGCGGGATTCATAATAGAACTCATCTGGGGGTGAGAACCTGGTGACTTCAAACAAGTTTAGTTCCACCAGAAGATCCGCGATCTTCTTTGTTTCTTCGCGTGTGAATCCCAATTTCTCTGCAAATTCCGTCAGGCTAAAACGGCCGAGTTTAATTGTGTAGGTCAGGGCTGAGCGCAGCGGTTCGGAAAACAACACAACATCAGAAGGACGGATATCTTCTGTGCGGGCTTCAAGTTCTTTGATCGCGATTTCATAAGAAGTTTCACTCATGGCGCATTCCTTTTATATGGGATTTATCATGCTTTGAGTTGATCAACTTGTAAACTAGTACAGAACATTTTTGACGATTATAGTCTAATTATTTAACCTCTGTTAACTTGATCTTGCATTTCAGCATGTAATTGATTGTGTTTTGGCCTTTACTTATTCAAAGGTCAGAATGACGTGTTGCGCCAGATAAAACCATAATCATTTTCACCTTTTAGGTGTTCGCCGCGTTCGAAGCGCATGGGTGTGAATACTGAAATATCCACTGTTTTTGCTTTTCCATCGAGGACCAGCTCGCTGACGCACAGTCCCACCGCCGGGGAAAGTTTGAAACCAGTCCCGCTAAAGCCTGTGGCAAGATAATAACCTTGCAGGTTGGTTTCCCCAATAATGGCGCGCTGATCGGGAGTTAGGCTATCACGGCCTGTATGTGACGAGTGATATGAGCCTTCTTCCATTGCTGGGATGCGTTTGCAAATGCGATCTATGGCGCGGTCTACAAAACCTTTGGCAACATAATCGAGTTCGGCATCTGCCGATTCTCCCAAGCGGCTGTCATCTTCCAATGCGACCAGGGTCAAACCGCCAGAGTCGGGGCGGAAATACATGCTGAGTGAACTGTCAATGACTGTGGGATGCTCGCCGATCTGAGGCGGGCGGCGGACATGCACCACGTCATGAGTCCACGTGTCGAGGGGAATGGGCACCCCGAACAGGTCGCTGACTTTGCCTGCCCACGCTCCAGCCGCGTTGATAATAATAGGCGCAGAAAAATCACCGCGTGTGGTTTGTACTCTGGTTACTTTGCCATCTGTTATCTGTACGCCGTTCACGGCACAATCCTGCATATAAACTGCGCCTCGTTCTTTTGCCGCTGTTAAAAATGAATTTGCGGTAAGCGTCGCATCCGCATAGCCAGACTCGGGTTCATAAGCCGCAAATTCGATATCTTCTGTAAAAAAGGATGGAGCGAGTCGTTTCACATCTGCGCCGCTGATGACCTCGGTGGGGATGCCGATCCGTTTGTGCATTTCCACGTTGCTGCGCAGTTGCGTCACATGGTCGGCAGGTTCAATGTGCAGAAAACCCGTACGGCGGAAACCGCATTCGCCGCCCACACGTTCGCTCCAATTGCGGAAATATTGAAAGCTTGCCCAGGCGAGTCGGGATTCCACCTCAAGATCGTAGTGCATCCGCACCAGTCCGCTGGAACTGCCTGTGGCGCCAAATGCTACCTGCTTGCGCTCCAAAATGACCGGCTTCAAGCCGCGTTCTGCCAGGTGGAAGGCAATGCTGGTTCCTATCACACCCGCTCCAATGATGATCGCATCGAAATTCTGTGTCATATCCTATCCTTGAAAACCGCCTGTTGTAGATGCTAAATTTATTTTTGTTATGTGGAGAAGTGAATTGCACAAAGTATACCATCGGGAAATATTCGGATTTAATAAAAAATATCCCCGCTTTTTTATGGCGGGGATGGGTCTCTGAAAATATTTATTAGGCCTGGGGAGTACGCAAGTACTTGATCAAAGCGGCGATACTTAAACCGATCAAGGTAAGCAGACCAAGCGGGATCAGCCACATGAAGAACATGCCAAAACCAATTCCGCCGTGCATGGGCGAAAAGCCATAGCCTTGTCCACCGTGCATAGGCATATTTCCATAGCCATATCCCCCCATCATGCCGAAACCTTGCGGATGGAATAGGGTTTGCCAGGCGAATGGCAATGCAAACAGTACGATCAAGCCAACCACGACCCCAGCGCCAATGAGCCATTTATTTTTTGTAGACATAGCGATCTCCTTTATATATTTACATCATAGTCGCCATATGTAAAGAACGTGTAAAGATTACAAAAACAACTGATAAAGCTTTGCGATATACTACCGCTATGTCACGAACAAAGATCGGTCTTTTTGGCGGCACATTTGACCCGCCGCATATTGGGCATCTCATTCTTGCAAGCGAGGCGGTTCATCAATTTGGCCTTTCGCGCGTGCTTTGGATGCTTGCGCCTGACCCTCCGCATAAACTGGAACAACCCATCACCCCTCTTCCGCATCGTCTCGAAATGTTACAGCGGATGATTGCGGGCAACCCAACCTTTGAAATTTCGCACCTTGAGATCGACCGTCCCGGTCCGCATTACACCATAGACACCGTTCGGCTTTTGGCCCAGCAGGAACCAAATGCGGACATCGTTCTTTTGCTGGGCGGAGATTCACTGCGGGATCTGCCCACCTGGCGTCTCTGCGCCAATCTGGTAGCTGAGGTTTCCAAAATTGGCGTGATGCGCCGCCCCGGCGACCCGTTCGACATGCCTGCGTTGGAAGCAAAAATCCCCGGGCTAACGGAGAAAGTCACATTCATTGACGCGCCGCTTCAAGATATAGCCTCGAGTGAAATACGCCGCCGCGTTGCCGAAGGGGAAACATATCGGTACTATGTGTTTCCACCTGTTTATGAATATATTGAGGCAAATCAGTTGTATCGCGGGGAATAAAAAATCAAAAAGGAGTCCGCTTAAAATAAGCGGACTCCTTTTTGATCCTTCATCCTTGTTCCTCAGTCTTTCAAATAGTACGTGTGATATGTGTTCGTACATGGGTTTCCCCATGCAACGTGCATCTCGCGCAGGGTTAGGTCAATTACCATGGCGTTGATGGTCTTCTCGCGGTCAAGCGGATCGAGACCTGCGATATTGTGGTTACAGATCGAATTCGGGATGTTGACATGGTCCTGTTGAATGGCTTGCAAGCTCTTGAGCGAGTGTTGATCGTTTTGACGCAATAAACGTGAAGCGCGGAAATAGCGCACACGCGATGAGATCAATTCCTCGGGATCTTTTTCAATTTGTCTCATTTGCGGGTCGAGATAATGATTGGTATGCACCATGTAACCATCGTGCGCGTATAGAATTTCAAATTTACGTGCTGAAGCTTCGATGGAATAAATTTCACCGCTTTCATGAACGAGGATATGGTTATATCCTGCGGCGCGCTGTTGCACGAGCGTGCGTCCAATTGCGCCTGAGATGCGGCGGGACGAAAGTACCGCGCGCGCCACAACGAGGCGCGGGATGCCAACGCGCGAGTCGCCAGGGTATACCGAGTCTATTAGTTGGGCAATGCCATAGGCGTTGAATCCCACATTGGGCAGTAACCCGCCATACGTCATGGCAAGAAACGGGGGTTCCTTATCAGGCCTGGCTGAGATGACGAATACGTCATTCTCATCTTCAGGAATCCAATCTTCATTGTGCGCCGCCAATACATGACCATCTGCTGTGTTCTGTTCGTTAACGGCCATGCTGGTGCAGCGCGTGAGGTGCAGCGCATCAGTTGTGACAGCTTCCATTACATTGAGCGTGACAATGTCTTCAAAAGAGACATTCGCGCCCTCAGCAATCCCGCGCATTTCATCCACATATTGCGGGTAACGCTCTTCTGCAAAGGGTAAATACTTGCGTGATTGATTCTGTGCGCCTTGCCAGGTAAGTTCGAGGGCGTTATAAGCTGCGTCGATCAGAATGCGCGCATTTGCAACACTGTGTTGGACCTGCTCACGAGCGGCTTCTCCGATCTGACGTCCCATCTCGTGGTGTGTGCCTGAAACCTCGATCAGCGGCGGGGGGGTGGAGTGGACCGGGGTATTCGGAATTTCGTGTTTAAACATGTTTTCCTCCATATTGAAAACCGCCTTGGGGAAAATTCCCAAGGCGGGCGCATTATATCACGCAGGTTTTTGTGTGTCATTGCGAGGCGGGCTCTTGCTCTCTCCGCCGAAGCAATCCCATTATTATTAGGAGACTGCTCACCGCACTGGCGTACGGCGCAAGTGTCGGCAAAGAACAAGAACGCCTCGCAGCGACATTATTTACGAAGCGGGCGGAACTTCCACCACCGGCGGGGTGATCGTACCTGACGTTATACCCGGTGCTGAACGTGTGCCGAACAATGTCATTGCCACGCCGCCAACTGCAATTAACCCAACAAGGAAGGGCAACAACCAGCCTACGCAGGGGATCAGCCCGATAAACCCGCCTACAAGTACGAGCAGGAATGTGCCCATACCGGTTGAGAGGACAGGCGCCCAAGTTTGATTGATGGCTTTTGTGAAGCGCTCGCCTACTTCCTGACCGATCGCCACCATGCCAAACAGCCAGGCTAATGGGACGACAAATGCGACCAAAATCGCAACAGGGATCAGTATCAGCGTGACAACCATGATCAGCATCACAAACGGGGTCACGACCACTGCCAGCAAGCCGAAGCTTCCAGCCATCAGAGGTTGACGTGTAACCGCATCGGCAACGCGTTCCAGTTGAGGTTGCAGGAAAAGCGTAAGCAGCATTGCGATGGCGGCAATTGCCAGGGCACGCCAGATCGCGTTTAATACATCCCAAAGCGGATTAAAGTTTAGGTTGACATTGGGTACGGCAGGCACATTCGGGACATCAGGCACATTGGGTACATCCGGCACACTTGGAACATTGGGTATTTGCGGAATGCCGGGGATGGCGGTCAGCGGAGCATTATTCACAATGTTGCCGCTTACTTTTGCATCGGGATCCTTTTGCACCTGTCCGCCAACTGTTGCGATATCGCCATTTACATCAGCGGTTTCGGTTAAGACGGCTTGCCCACCCACAACAGCAATATCGCCATCTATTTTGCCTGAGATGGTCAGGTTGCCGCCGATGATAGCCACGTTGCCGGAGACATCTCCATTGATCGTGAGGTTTCCTCCAACCAGGACAACATCGCCATTAACGACTGCATCTTTCTCGATCAGCGCATTACCGCCGATGACGGCCAGGCTGCCATTGAGCGTTTCGTCGCTGTTCAGGGTGTAATTTTGTCCCAGCAGGAACACGTCATCCCCATTAGGGCTTTGTGCGTGTGCGCTGGCTGTTGGCACAAATAAAAGTGCCAGTAAAAGAAAAAGGGTTGTTATTTTTGTTTTCATGCTGAAACTCCTCTCTTGGTGCGGCTAAATCGCCAGATTGAAATTGTCCACAAAAGACCGATACCTGCCAAAGTGGAAACAAGTACCATCCAAACATAAGGCGAAATAAAAGTCGCAGCCATATTTAGTAATACACTCATCACCTCGGTTAAGGCTAACAGGGAGGTGACAATAAATAGAAAAAATCCGATCGCCGCCATGATCCATTCGACAGGCGCGGAGAAGAACGCAAACAGATACGGGGCGGTGAACCAGCCGATCAGGCATAGTCCGCTGATCAGCAATATGATCATGCCCCATAATTTGTGGCGGCGTTCCGCGATCTTGCGCGCGGCAAGCCGTTGCTGGAAGCGCAAGGTAAAACCAGCCGCAGGTGAAACAACTGGCGCGGAACGCAATGCCAGCCCGGTTGCAGAAAGCGCCGTGCAATGTGTGCAGGTCCGCAAGTGCAGATCGAGTTCACGGGTCTCAACAGGTGTTAGGTTTTTATCGTTCAATAGCCATTCTTCAAAAGGCTGGTGATTCATAGGTTCTCCTTTCGGTATCGGCACGGGTTTCCTCTTCCTGCCACAAACCTGCCAATTCCTTGCGGGCACGGTGCAGGCGGCTCTTGACCGCACTGACTGTCAAGCGCAACGACTCGGCAATTTCGATTTCTGAATAGTCGTACCAATATCTCATGATGATCGCGGCGCGATCGGTATTGTCCAGGTCTTTTAGCATGGACTGGATTCGGGTCCGCGTCTGCCCTTTGATGGATTCAGCTTCAGGGTCGGGAGAATCGGGGTCAGGCAATTCAAACGTGTTGCCCTCGTCATCCTCCGCATCCATCGAAAACATGGAAAATTTGCGGCGGCGAAGCCTATCAATGCAGTAGTGTGCGGCAATCGAAAGCAGCCATGTCGCGAAGGGGCGTTTTTGATCGTAGCGGTGCAGGTGCTGGAATGCGCGTAAAAACGTTTCCTGCGCGGCATCCTCTGCCAGATCAGGCTCTCCCAGCATGCGATAGCACAGGTTGAAAACCGGGGTTTGATAGGTTTCGACGAGTTTGGTAAACGCCTCGTCACTGCCTTGCTGGGCTTGAAGGACCCAGGCTTGTTCTTCGTTCACACTTGCTCCTTATTGGACTATCTACCTATTCTTACGCAAGACATGGAAGAAAGTTGCGGAGATGTGCGTCTCATCTTGCTAAATGAGAATTTTCTTATCAAGCGAATTTATCTACTTGAATAGACAAATCCAGATTATTTTGAACATATTGCAATGCACTTAATGATGATGCCCATCCGCGCTTCCTTCGGGACCGAGAACCTGTTCCCACTTCCCAAGCGACTCTGCCCTTTGGGTAAAAAGAATGGCGATAGCAGTTGTGATCGGCACAGCCGCGATCAACCCCAGCGAGCCGACCAGAGTCCGCACGATTTCTTCAGCGATAAAAGCATAATTAACAAGGAAGGCATAATCTCCGCGTGCCAGCGAGAATAGCAAAAGCATGGGAAGTGACGCACCCGCATAAGCCAGCACCAGCGTATTGACCGTAGCCGCCACATGGTCCTGACCAATGCGCATGGAGGCGTTGTAGAGTCCGCGAAAACCAAACTCTGGGTTGGCATGGTGCAGTTCGAACACGGCTGAGGCTTGCGAGCTGACCAGATCGTCCAGCACACCCAGCATGCCGATGATCATAGCGCCGAGCAAAAGTCCGCGCAGGTTGATCGGTGTTTCCATCATCTGCATCAGGAACATCACGTTCTCATCGCCTGTGCCGTTCAATTTTGTGAACACCACGAACAATGCCGAAAGTGCGCCCGTGATAAGCAAAACCAGGACCATGCTTATTGCTGCCGCATGTGTTTTAAGCGTCCAACCGTAAGTTAGATAGAGCGTAACAGCCAGGAGGACGATCGAACCGATAATGCTCACCCGCAGAGGGTCTTCACCCGCCAAAATATGGGGAATAATATAACTAATAATGACATACAAACTGAATGCCATGCTCGCCAGTGCGCCCACACCCTTCCAGCCGCTGATGGCAATAATGGATACCGCAAAAATTAATGCCAGCCATAAGATCGGCGTCGTGCGGACAAAATCCACAAAATACGCGTTGACCACATTCTCAGGCGTCTTGCTGATGGAGACCATGACCTTGTCGCCGACCTTCATATCGTATTCATCCGAACGCACCTGACGCCTGCCATAATCGATCTGCATGGGGATGCCAGCGTATTCCCCCGTCAGAATATTCACTTGCACAACCTGATACTTTTGTATATGTCCGCCCATATCAATATCACCCTCTTCGAGGATCTTGGTCACTTCCGCGCGGACGGTATCCGAACCGAGGGTGGAAAAGCCATCGCCGGGTATTTCAACATTGTTGAAATATGGAAAAAGAAAAAAAACGGCAAGTGCCGCCAAAATAAGAATGATCTGCCATCTGAGGTGTTTCATATTAAAGTTCCTTGCACTACAAAGAGTGTTTCTTAAATGCCTTTACCACGGAGACCACGAAGATCACAGAGTTTTTTTTAATATTTTCTCAGTGGACTCTGTGACCTCCGTGGTTAAATCTTTACTTATTCAAATCTCTTGCTGTACTTTGCATCTGCGCCAGGATCGCAGGGATTTGTCCGCTGGGCAAACTGACACGGTACATGTGCGTGAACCCGTCACCAAGCATTGTTTTTACTTGGCGCCACGAGGCCAGTTGAGGCTGTATCTCACCCTGTGGCAGGAGTTTCACCGCTTCCGCCCACTGGGGATGAGTCATCGCGTAGTCGCCGAGCAGGTCAACGGTTGAGGTCCGAATCGGGAAGAGGTGAGTCGCCTCCACCCAGCGCGCATCCTGTTTATTATCCAACAGCCAGCGCGCGAAGATCCACGCCGCCAGTTGTTTCTCGGGTGTTGAGTTTAGGATGGCGTAGGAAGAGCCGTACACAACGAGCGCGTCTTCGTTGGCGCCGGGGAAGGAGATCACTTTCCATGTATCGGTATTTTTGGCGCTTGCAAATGCGCGCGCAACATCTGGCAGGTCTTCGAGACTTGCCGTAATGAACATGGCTTCACGGTTTGCAAAGGCTGTGACCGGGTTGACACCAACCGCCTGCCACGAGCAGGTAGCTTCAGAAAGTTCGCGCAAAAACGTAAAAGATTCAATATTATTTGGCGTGAGGAAACGATAATCACTGCCTTCCAAAACGCCGCCTTCAAAAGCCAGCAGCCACGCATAGGCGGTCATCGGTTCTGTATCCACGTACCAGCCGCCCATGAAATCATTTTGCGGCGACTCATCCTTCAGCATGGCTTTTTGCGCGCGGCAGGCTTGCTGTTTAAAGTCATCGGGCGCATCGGGCGGAGAAGCAAAACCAATTTCGCCTGCCCATGTTTCATTCCACAACAAAAAGCGTGCCGTGCGCTGGGCGGGGAACGCCACACGCCGCTCGCCAAGATGATCCTGATTCAAAAAAACATTGGGAATATCACTCGAGTTGATCCCATACAACGGGTCTTGCATGTACGGCGTCAGGTCTGTAATCACGCCATTTGCGTCCCATTCCAAAGCGTGCTCTGGCAATGCGATCACCATGTCTGGTTTTACCTCCATCGGCAGGGAAGCTGTTACGTTCTCGTATAGATTTGTAAAATTGACCTGGCTCTCCGCGTTGACTTTGATGCCCCATTCATTTTCCTGGTTGAACTCTGCGACAAATGTATCGAACAGGCCTGACTCGACCCCATACCACGGATGCCAGACCGTGATCTCCAACCCGTTCAACGCTTCTTTGCTGACCCCAAGCCTGGTTGCCGCTGCGACAGTGGGTACAGGCTGCGGCGTTTTTGTCGCCGCCTGGGTGGTTGATGATGCAGATGGCTCGTCCGTAGAAGTGGCATCAGATGCGCCGCACGCGGATAATAATATGGATATGATGAATATAAGTGAGAATATTTTTTTCATTAGTAGTGTCCCGTCATTGCGAGGAAGGCGCTTTCCCTGACGAAGCAATCTCCTATTGTATGGGGATTGCTTCGGGCAAGAGAGCATTGCCCTCGCAAAGACGATGGTTAATTTCTTAGCGCCAGGGTCATAAATGGGACTGGCATGAAAACCAAAACGAAGACAATGATCATCGCAAAAGCGATCAGGCGTCGGGTGGGGTCGAGCGTGGTGATCTGGTCCAAAGGCTCGGCATGGACACGTCCCAGCCAGAATAAGATCACAGCCCACAACCACCATCCGTTCCAGGAAAATCCCAATACAACAAGAATTGCAATGATAAATGGAAAGGCTTTTTTGGCTTTGCTGCCAAACAGGGCATAAACCACATGTCCGCCATCAAGTGTGCCTGCGGGGATGAGGTTGAGAGCCGTCACCAAAAGTCCTGCCCAGCCTGCAAACGCAACGGGGCTAATGAAAACGTCTGTGCCGCCAAAGGGAACAGGATGGCCCGTGAAGAAATATTGCAGCCAATATAAAATCCCCTGCGGCATAAGTGGGGAAGGAAGCAATTGACCGAAGGTTACATACTTTGCGAACAGATAGATCAGTGAGTTGCCTTCAAGGAAGCCGTTTGGGTCCGGGGTAATGGTCCCCAGGGTGGAAAGCGACAATCCGTACAACAAAACAGGGATCGCCACCACCAGCCCGGCAATGGGACCCGCCACGCCAATATCAAAAAGCACGCGTTTGTTTTTTGGAGTGCCGCGCATAATGATCGCCGCGCCCATTGTCCCAAGCAAGCTGAATGGAAGGGGAATGAAATAAGGCAAAGTGGCGCGCGTCTTGTGATGACGGCTCATGAAATAATGACCCAATTCATGCGTTACCAAAATGCCCATCAGACTTAATGCAAACGGCCAGCCTGTGAAAATGCTCCTTCCAAGCGTGAGCATTTGGCCTGCAATATCGTTGGGCATCGGGCCTTCTGGCTGCGCGCCAGCCAGCATCACACAAAATACTGTCAGTACAAAAAGGATGATGTTCGTGGAGATGTTATCTTTTTTCGGCTCCAGCGGTTTTGGCGTAAGGTAGATCACCTGCCGCCCATCTTCGATCCTGAATAAAGGGATGGCATTGTATGGGATGAGAGAATCAGCCAACAGGTCGTAAAGCGAAGCGGAATCATCACTCAGCAGTTGTCCGCGATAACGCGCGAAGAATCCCTTTTGCGGGTCGCCGCTGGTCACATCTTCAATACGGAAGACGCGCGCCACCAGATCATTTAAAGTTTCAATTTCGGGTATAGACATGAGTTACCTTTTTTGACAATGGACGATGGATAATAAAATGGACAATGGTCTGTGGTCCATCGTCCAGATATTCAATAGCGGGAGTGGATGGGAGACGAACCCACCGCGGCCCGCAACGCGACCCGCCACTGGTGTTGAAGACCAGGAAGCCCACCGGGACCTAACCACTCCCATTTGCAAGGATAACCGAGAGAAGATGGATTCGCAAGTTGGAAAAATATTAAACTAAATATTTTTGGATGAATGGCGGCATGGGGATGAAATCAGGCGCGAACATGAAAAGAGCAACAACAATGATGATCATGCAAATCATGCACAATAGAACAAGTCCCCCGCTGATGATCCCGAACCAGGCCATGGGGCGCCCCGATTTATTCCGCCTGCGGATCTGGATCAAGGAGATCGTCCCGAACACCAGCGCAAGAATTGCGAGCAGGAAACTTATTGGATAGCAAATGAGGTCGCTAAATGGAAAAGGCGCCAAACCTATGCAAAATGATAGAAAAGTTAGAATCCCAAACACCAGGCTGAGGACAGACTGGTTATTGAGGGGCGAATTGATGGTTTCCTGATTCATTAAGATAGACAGGGTTGCTGAGATTACTTTTCTTCTTCGTCTTTCTGCAGGATCATCACTCTATAGGCTTCGGCAAAATCGAGGCCCTTTTCTTTGCCTTCTTCTTTTGCCCAATCGTGCATCCATTTATCCACTTCGTGCGTGTCCACCTGACTGATATGTTTCTTCAGAGCTTCGATCTTTATGTCGATGGTTTCGCTGATATCGACCCACGTATCAGATTTTTCCGACCCGTGAATGTATAACCGCTTAACGTTATGCGGTTCATACCCCGCTTCGAGCAGGTCGGTGAATATGAGCCTGGTCCCAGCTGACGGGAAAACCGCATACGTGGCGGCTTCGGCGGCGGCGCGATGATCGGGATGATTGATATATTCATTGCCGTAGAACCAGCTTGAAGGGTCGCCAGTGACGACTACGTCAGGTTTATACATGCGGATGAGACGAGTCAAATCCTTTCGCAGTGCCAGGCTCGCAACGAGTTCTCCATCGGGATAATGCAGGAAAACAGTTTCAGATATGCCAAGCACGGCGTTTGCGGCTTGCTGTTCCGCTTCGCGCAGTTTCGCCAAAACAGGTTTATGCTCTGCGTCATGGGCAATATCATTTGACCCCGAGTTGCCGCTGGTGATAAGCACAGAGATGACCTTACAGCCTGCCCTGGCCCATTTCGCCAAAGTGCCCGCAACAGTAAAATCCTGATCGTCAGGATGGGCAACAATGGACATTGCAATTTTTGGGAGGTATTCTTTTTCGTTTGCCATGCCAGCGATTTTACACCCAAACTCAACGCGGACATGACCCACCATCAATCAGCCCTCCGCGAACTTCCACAGATCATGTTTGGAATACAGATACATTCTTCTCAAAATAAAATTGCGTATTGTTTTTGACTTCCAATCGTTGTATAGTAATCATTGAAATGTGCCTTCTATTGGATAAGGAGTATAACGATGACACAACCTATTTATAAAATGTTTTATCTACGGCAGAAGGAAGCTTGGTTTCAGTTGACCAAGGAGGAGCAGGATCAGCTTCTTGGCAAGGTGGGAGAGGCGCTGAAGCAAGTCGGCGGAAAATCCATAGTCTTTTGCGACTCTGGTTGGGCGTCGGAGAAGTGGTGGTATTGGGGGGTGGAAGAATTCCCCAGCCTTGAGGCGCTCCAGGAACATACCAAGCTTCTTACCGAACTAAACTGGATGCGCTACTGTGACTCCGAGACCCTCTTGGGCACAGCAATGACCTTCTAGAAGTTCCAATTCATCTTCAAACACAATCGTCAAATAAAAAATGCCCGCGGCAGACCGCAGGGTTCTTGTGTTTTTCAGAATTGCCCCCCTCACGCGGACATGACTCACCATCAATCAGCCAGTATCTTTATCGCAACTTTGCGCTAACCGAGTGTTTGATACAAAAAAGAGAAATATCTTTATTGGAGGAAAGCCATGAACAGTCTTTGGGACGTCCTGTCTGTTGCCATCGGGATCAGTTTCATTTTCATGATCTTGAGCATCCTGAATTCCTGGATTCAGGATTACATCGCCACCCTATATAACCTGCGCGCCAACAACCTGGCGGATATCATGCAGAATCTGCTTGAACCGGGTGCAGTGAAATTGAACGGCAATAAGACAGCGAACACTGCATTCAAGACCAACGACGAAACCGATGAAGCGCTCATCGCGCAAATGCTTTGGGGAGGTGCTAAGAGACTTAAAAAGGCGTCCAAGAATAATAAAAACCCGAGCAAAATTGTGAAAACACTCGATGAATGGGGGGATTCCGCTAAGGTGGCGTATCAACAGAGGACAGTGTTGGAGCCGATCGCACAAATGGATCGAAAGAAATCCGAGCGTGGCGTTGCCGACCTTTTAGATGAGAACCCGGTCAGGACCTTATACATGCATCCCGTTATTTATTCGCTATCAAAACCGAGACAATTGCCGGACCGCCTTCCGACTAATGAATTCACTGTTGCCCTCCTCGATCTGCTGGATGATGCCGGTCGGGATGGAGGAGGGAAACAAAACCCCTCCGAAAAACTCACTATGGCAAACATCAAAAAGGGCATTGCAAAACTCGAGAAAATCGGGCGCAAGGAAGGAAATAATGAGGGAAATACAGACACCAAAAAGCCGGGCAACAAGCTGGGATACCGGCTTCGTTCCCTGATGTATACGGCGCAGATCAATGCAAAGGGAAAACCAGCGGGCATCGAGGAATTCCAGAAAGCTGTGGGCGAATGGTTCGATGATACTGTTGCCCGCGGTTCGGTCTGGTATAAGCGCAGGATGCAGCGTATCGGCATCCTGTGTGGATTCCTCCTGGCAATTGCGCTCAACGCAGATACGATCGGGCTCTCGAATGCGCTCTGGCATAATGCCATGCTGCGCGATGCGGTGACACAGGCCGCGCAAACCTCCGCTGACCAGGGACAGCCCACTGGCGAACAGGCACAGCAACAGTTGGAGCAGATGACAAATCTAGGTTTGCCCATCGGCTGGTCGTTCAATGTTGACCCCGCCGATCTCCGCGCCTTCCCATCCACCCCCGGAGGCTGGATCGCCAAAGTCTTTGGCTTGTTGCTGACTGGTTTTGCCATCTCACAGGGGTCACAGATCTGGTTTGACTTGATGAATCGCCTGCTCAATCTGCGTTCATCGAATTCGCAGCCAGCCTCCGAAGAACGTTCCGCCAAAGATAAGGGCGGGCAAACAGGATAGAGTGCCATTAATCAGTCCTCGCGCAGAAGAGCCGATTCATCGCACAACAAAAGCCCCTTCCCACCCTTCGACAGGCTCAGGGCAGGTTTGGGAAGGGGTTGGGGATGGGTAACTTCCTCCCCTCACACGGAAATGGCTCACCATCAATCAGCCCCTCGCACCCAATAAAAAACACTGGACATTCAGCCCAGTGTTTTCCCGTTACTTCTGAATTTTCATTCTATATTGTCCACGACCAACAAACTCAATTACATTTTTATCTCTCAAATATTGCAACTGCTGTCGTATTTTCGCCTTGACATTGTTATTCAATGGATGTTTGGCTTTCAAATAGGCTTCAAAGTTGTAAACATCATCCAGCGAAAATTCATTCTTCTTGATTCTACACAGAGTAAAACATCCAACATCCAGCCTTTTGTTTCAATGTCATGCGTGGTTTTGACAAACTCAGTTTTATTCCATTTACCTAAAACTTCATTCCTGCTTTTGGCAATCCCGTTTTGAACATAAAATATTTTCCCAAATTCAGGAATATTGTTCATGTCAATATTGCAACCAATCCAACCAGCCCTTCTTGCAGTAACGTTTAAGGCTTTTCTCTTCTCAATAATATTTGGAACAAAGAAATATTTAGGAATGGTCAGGAAATTCTTGATTTCAAACGTAGATTTATCGTACGTGAAGAAAAAGAAATTCGGATTGTTAGCTGATTTCAATCTCTCGATCATGGTGGAGTATGCACCGTCCACTATTTTCTTCCCCATTTCCCCTTTCTTGACTTTAGCTCATATTCCTCCAAACACTTCTTACAATAAAAATCTGCAACAGGCTTGTTGTTTTCAAAATTGCTTAATTCATTTCCGCAATTCGGACAGAACGTTTAGTGATTAACCCAATGTTCTGTCATCACACGGATTTGTTGACCGCTACTTGAATAAGCTTTTGCAACTCAGACAGGCAATCTTAATTCCATGTTTTTACCTTC
>CAWHXC010000049.1:0-37632 GCA_963833175.1 uncultured Chloroflexia bacterium | reverse complement strand
TGCTCCCAAGCAAAATCCATGCCCGCCCACACGCCACTAACGCAAACCGTTGAAACTGTCGAAAAAGTCACTTTTCAAAAATTATTTTTGAAAAGTGGGACAGAAACGATGAAAAGCGTCTGGTTTTTGGTGTTCCGCACAACATTTTGGCAATTTTTTAGCCTGTTGTGGGAGATTTTTTTGAACATTTTTCGAACCAGGGGTTTTTCGACAGTCTCGTTAGGCGCTCTAATCGCTTCAGCTTTTGGAGTGGGTGAATTTTGCCCATGTAGGTTCTTTAGGATTGAAGGATAGGAATGAGGAAGATTTCAACCTACTCTATTCAGCTCATGCTTTTACTTGGAAGTTGCAGTCCCTTTTCTGTCGCGACTAAGCAACCAGTAACCTTGTCCGCGCAAATAATTACCCATACGCCTGTTGTCATCTCGACACCACTCCCAATTGCCACCCCGACGATCGCACCAGCCGTAATTCCTTCAAAAGATGGAAGTGTCCGATTTGACGGACTCGATATGGTGGATGAGACATCAGGCTGGAGCTGGGGGAACAGTGGCAATAATAACAGTCTCCTCTTGCATACCTCCGATGGGGGTCAGACTTGGATGGACGCAACTCCGAAAGGGGAATCCATGCCAGTAATTCCACCGCATTCCAGTTATTTTTTGGATGCTCAAACAGCCTGGGTTATACAGGCCGATGAAAGTTTAGCGCAAACTTCGGACGGTGGCAAAACCTGGGAAGTAATCAATCAAAATCTCAAGGCTGAACTTACCTGGCCTCATCGTGATTGGTACAGACTTCATTTTGCAGATGCGAATCATGGTTGGCTTGTTGCAGGATATTCCGCGGCTGGAGCACATGAATTTTATTATGAAACACGAGACGGAGGCGCAAGTTGGAATCCGTTAGACTTCGAAACATGGCCCGAAGATTTATATGATGTTCGTGATTATAAGAATGAACTTGCTTTTTGGACGGTGATAGATGCAATCTATTATGATTCCACCAAGTTTATCATCGCACCAGGCGAGCAGGAAGGAACACCCAAAGTGTTCCTTTCCACAGACTGGGGAAGTTCCTGGAAAACTATTCAATTACTGCCGTCAGAGTACCACGAGCAATCATTCAATCCATTTGACAGGAAAATTTTACAGCCTATTTTCTTTGATTCGCAAAATGGGATTCTGACAGTCAGCATTTGGGATCGAACTGCAAATACTGTCCAATTATTTGTGTATGGAACGTCCGACGGTGGGCTGACATGGCCTCTCACAGGCGGTCCAATCATGATAGAACAGGGAGACTCTGAAATTTCATTTCTGTCTGTGCAGGACGCGGTTTACTTCTGTGGTGTCAGGTTTTGCTCAACCAACGATAGCGGTAACACCTGGGTAGCTCATAATTTGGGAACAGATATACCACCCAAAGATGACCATACGTCCCTTCAACTTGATTTTGTCAACCCAGCTACAGGATGGTTACTGATCAGAATGAACGATGCTCAAGGCATCTGGTTAAACTCTCGTTTGCTTAGGACCACGGATGGCGGACTCACGTGGACGGAACTTTCTCCGAGGATCAATCCATGACACCCCAAGAAATCAAACTCCATGCTTAGCCATCATTCCCCCTTAATCGTTAGGTTGCAAGGTAAGTGCACCCAACAAAGTTCTCAGAACGTCATCAAGAAACCGCGAGAAATGCGCCTTTTCGGAAAATTCCCCTTTTTTGCACCACTTGTCTAAACGACATGACGTTCTCTCGTGAAAAATGATTGCCCGCCATCATTACTGGGTGCACCCGACAAGTGGGATTCTGCGGCTTTTTTCGATAGTTTTCTGGCTTCGAGTTTTTCCTGCTCTCAAACAAAATCCACGCCCGCCCACACTATCCGCTAGTGGAAATCGTTCGGCGGCTAAATAAGCACAATTGATTATCGGTAGATTTCATAAGGAGAAGAAATGTCTATTTCTGATTACAAGTTCAAACTTCGAGCAATGCAACCATCTGACAGTGTCTCTGTCGCCAACTTAATTACGGAATTTGACGGCGATATGACAACAAGATTTTTGTTAGACGCCTACACAGCAATCACTTTTGGAACTGAATATCAGACATCGGGCGTAGTGGTGGAGTGTGATGGATATGACGGATTTGTAGGAATGGGAACTGTGAGATTCAACAAAGTGCAATATAACGGAGAAATCTTGCCGCACGCATTTTTAGATGGTCTCAAAGTTCATAAAAAATTCCGCGGACAAGGACTTGGGTATCAAATTGCCAATTGGCGCATTCAACATGCCAAAGAAACACTTGGCAATAAATGCGTGATTGCCACTGGCATGTTGCAAGAAAACCTAGCATCATATGCGGTAGCAAAAAAATGGTGTCGCGAGTTTGTTGAGCCAGCCTTTAATGTTCTTATCGTGCCAACTCGAAAACAGAAACCAAAAAACCTTACTGGGGTTATCGTGCGCGAAATTGAGTCTCACGAATATGAGGAGTTTTCTGTTAAACAGAATAAATTTTACAACAACTACAATCTATATCCAGTAAGCGACGAGAGTTCTATTGAAAATGCCCTTGCTGTCACAGTAGAAGGAAGAAAACCTTATCGTTTCTTTGTTGCTGTAGATGTTCAAGGAAACCTGTTGGCTGGAGCACAAACTTGGGCTCGTGGAATACTCAAATCCGACACATTCAACAACCCTCCAACACCGCTTCGTATTTTAAATAACATTTTTCATTTACTGCCTTCAGATTTCACCATCCGTGATATTGCTGTTAGCGGAATTTGGTACGAACCTAACCAAATCCATATCGCCCAATTCCTATGGGAAATGATACGATGGGAATGTAAAGAACAAGGCACGATTATTACATCCAATTTTGACCCGCGCGACCCTGCTCAGGTGGTGGTAACGCTCAAGCCATGGCATCAACCACGACCCAAAGTAACAATAGCAATTCATGGTCCAAATGAAATTAATCGTGAAAAACTGCTCTTTGGCGTTGGACGTGTATAACAATTAAATTAGCAGTAAAAATGCTTCTTAGTTTTGCGTAAAGTCAAGAGCCACCGAACAAAGCGTTCTAAGAAACAGAGCAAGGCTATTTGCAAGGAAAAATCTGACGGTACGTTAACCACAAAAAGGCGTCGTACCTATTTTCAAAAACGACGCCGTTCATCCGTCTCGATTTTCCTATGGGCAGACCCGATCACTTGAGGTGCGCTTAAAGTATGGGCTGGTGAGTTTTTGAAATAAATTCAGGCAATGATACGCTTGACACACCTATTCAACAGGAATAATATAAAAGTATGAACAACATTAATAGCAATAAAAAGAAATTGTCACCAGAACAACGTGAAGAACTACTTGGAGCGTTGAAAGCCCGTTTTGAGAAGAACATGAACCGCCATAAAGGTCTTGAATGGGCTAAAGTACAAGCAAAGCTGGAAGCAAATGCTGAAAAACTGTGGTCGCTCCATGAAATGGAAAGAACTGGCGGTGAACCGGATGTTGTTGGTTATGATAAAAAGACGGGTGAATACATTTTTTATGATTGTTCAGAGGAAAGTCCCAAAGGCCGCAGAAGTATTTGCTATGACCGTGCAGCGCTGGAGTCAAGGAAAGAATTTAAACCAAAAGATACCGCCATGGATATGGCAACTGGCATGGGCATCGAGATCTTAACGGAAGAACAATATCGAGAGTTGCAGAAACTTGGAGATTTTGATACGAAAACGTCGAGCTGGTTGAAAACACCTTCGGAAATTAGAAAACACGGCGGCGCCATCTTTGCCGATCGTCGCTACGACCACGTCTTTGTGTATCACAACGGTGCGGACTCTTACTATGCTGCCAGGGGGTTCCGCGGCTCGCTAAGGGTCTAAATTTTGCACAGACAGCGAAGTGGGGTGTTCCTTGTTACACGTTTCAGAAAAGCAACATAGTTTCGGATCGCAGATAACACTACGTCAACTGGGATTCGGCGAGAGTGGCGCGCCACTATAAAGTGCGGCGGCATTTTTGCCTGCTGTCTTTACGCAGGATTGGGATGTGAGAAAATTGAAAATATCCCAACTATTGCAGAACTCCTTCCAGAACTTTGGCTGGGATATTTGAAGGCATAGGGCATCAATGAGTTGTGACATGAGTTTCCACATAGAACATTACTGACATCCAGGAAACAATGGTTCGTTGTCATGATTTCACAAGGAGCAAAGGATGAGTGAGTTGATCAAAAAACTCGATGGGGCAAACATGGATATAGATCTGGCGACGGCAAAGAATATGATCTCCTGGGAGCAGGATGGATGCCCCTGGAATGAAGCCGAAATGACGAATGAGCATAAATGTGCAGTCAAGAATGTTTCCATATGCCGCTATTTCTGCGGCGTTGAATATTTGGACACACTTTTATGCTGCTACCCGCACCCTAATCCGCTCGAAGGCGAACGGTCAGGATCATAGGTCTGGCAAGTGAACTATGATCGCTGGTCAGATCATCGCTTTTATGAACGAAACGGCTTTATACGTATTGCTAAAGATGGCGAAATTTACCACCATCAATTGAAATTACACTATACTGGAAACACCACTTAATAGGTTTCTGTTTTTCAGGTAATTATTATAATTTTCCAAATCAAGATCATGCAATGTCATAACCAAGGAGAGTAACAATGAAACGAACTTTAGGGCGTTCTGAAATTGAAGTTAGCGCACTAGGCATGGGATGCTGGGCAATTGGCGGACCTTTTTGGTCTGGTGAAACCCCCAACGGTTGGGGCGAAGTGGATGATGAGGAATCCATCCGCGCCATCCACAAGGCTCTTGACCTCGGAGTCAATTTGTTCGATACAGCCAATGTTTATGGGGCAGGTCACAGCGAGCGGGTGCTTGGGCGCGCATTTGATGGACGCCGCACCCAGGTCGTGATCGCGACCAAATTCAATGCTGTATTCGACGAAACCACCCGTCAAGTAACCGGGGCGGATACTTCATCGGAAGGCATCCGCAGCGCGTGTGAAGCTTCCCTGCGCCGCCTCAATACAGACTATATTGATTTATATCAGTTCCACGACAATGGATACCCGGCTGAAAAAGCTGCGCCGATACGCGAGACTCTTGAAGAACTCGTACAGGAGGGCAAGATTCGCTCATATGGCTGGAGCACAGACTTTCCTGAACGAGCACAAGTGTTTGCGCAAGGTCCAAAGTGCAGTGCGGTTCAATTGCAGCTGAATGTGTTGGATGATAACCCAGCCATGATCGCTCTTTGTGAAAAAGAAAATTTAGCTGCGCTCAACCGTGGTCCACTGGCGATGGGGCTTTTGACCAACAAATACACGACTGAGATCAAAGTCGCTGCCAATGATGTGCGCGGCGAAAAAAGCCCTGAATGGATGAAATATTTCAAAGATGGCAAACCCAGCCCTGAATGGGCAGCGAAGCGGGATGCCATACGCGAAATTCTGACAAGTAAAGGACGCTCCATCTCACAGGGGGCTCTTGCATGGAACTGGGCGCGCAGTGAAAAAACTCTTCCGATCCCCGGGTTCCGCACAGTTGCACAGGTAGAGGAGAATGCCGGAGCCATGCAATTCGGTCCGCTTACGACGGAACAGATGAATGAGATCAATAGGTTGTTGGAAAGAGTGTAACAATTTATACGGATTGCCCAGCCAGCAACGATGAACTCCATACAATGGTCATTTGTTGTGAATGCAACAAATGACCATTTGCCGATGTCACTCTGCAGAGATAGCGCAGGGCTTACGCAAACCATTGGGCAGTTCCTTGGTAAAATCTAAAAACTTTACACGTAAAAATTATATTTGGGAGTAACAAATTGAAAACACCAGGCCAATTAAATGGGCGCAAAGGCAATAGGTAAATATATATGCCGCTTACTTTTCCTTCTCATCAAGGGCTGATCTTGCCCGTGGTACGCAGGTGGCCAAATCACTTTGACGCGCTTGCCTTATCGGTTGGCGCTGCCATGCCTGATATCACTGACAGTGCGTTGGGCTTCCTCATTAGCGGGTATTTCAAACAAGGGTATGGACACGCACTGGTAGGCGCTGTCACGCTTGACCTGCTGGGCGGTTTATTGATCACCTGGTTAATTGCAGTCTTTGCTGCAAGTTTATTAAAACGCACAGACCTGCCAAAATGGCTGCGGATACTTTTCACGAACGAACCGCCAAAAAATGAGTTAACGGCTGGCCGCAACCGTCGGACCATGCTAAGCCTGTGGAGTTTCTCAATGATCGTGGGTATTTTTTCCCATTTGGCTTTTGATCTAATAACCCACGAAACAAATTTGTTGTTTTACCCCTGGTACGACAATCTTCGGTGGTTTCCAGAATGGTGGTACAAAATATGGTTTGAAATTTATGCCCTGCCCATGTTTGGTAATTCGTATGCCGTTGGGTCATTCACGGTGATATGGGGCATATTAACGCTGCTTGGCATCTACTTATTCTTTCAATACTTAAGTCAAAAATATAAAAGCAGAATGTGAATCTTTAAAAGGATAAAAAAACATGAAAAAAACAGATCGCAACGCACTGATCACTTTTCCCATATTGATATTGATCGGGTATCTGGTCGCTCTTGCGGGCAGTCAGGGAGGATACACGTTTCACGGAATTCCTGTTTTTGCCTTGTCGGTCGGGTTGGCTTTTCTGATCCAGTGGCTGGTCTTTATTCCGGCTTATTTGTTGCAGACTGAAAAATTCTTCGATCTAACGGGCAGCCTCACTTATATTTCCGTGGTGCTATTTGCGGCTTATGCCAGTACAGGCATTGATGCCAGATCGACCCTTCTATTGATCCTTGTCGTGACCTGGGCTGTCCGCCTGGGCACTTTCCTGTTCCGCCGCATCCAAAAAGCAGGGAAGGATGATCGTTTTGATGAGATCAAACCTTCATTTATCCGCTTCCTAAACGTTTGGACCATCCAGGGCTTGTGGGTGACATTTACAGTGGCCGCTGCGCTGGTTGCGATTACAACAACCTATCGCAAGGAATTAGACTTGTTTGCCATCGTCGGCTTTTTGATATGGATCATCGGATTTGGTATTGAAGTGACTGCTGACTCTCAAAAAAGCCGTTTCAGTGCAAACCCCGAAAACAAGGGAAAATTTATCAAAACAGGGCTATGGTCACGATCCCGCCACCCCAACTACTTTGGTGAGATCATGCTTTGGGTCGGTGTGGCGATCATCGCTTTGCCCGTTCTGCAAGGCTGGCAGTGGGTCGCCTTGATCTCTCCTGTTTTTGTCACCCTGCTTCTGACTCGTGTAAGTGGAGTTCCCCTGCTTGAAAAGAAAGCGGATAAAAAATGGGGCGGTCAGGAAGATTACGAGTCCTATAAAAAGAGCACGCCTGTGTTGATTCCCCGTCTGTGATTCTCGTGCAGCCCAAATTTAGTGGCGCGATACTCTGTTGAAACTTTGCGCGGGATGCTGCGTAAAGAAAGCATTGACTTGAAAGCATCAGTTTGACAAGGAGAATCATGAAGGCCATTATATTCACACAATACGGATCACCGGATGTTCTTCAGTTCAATGAGGTGGAAAAACCCACTCCCGGGGACAATGAAGTCTTGATAAAGGTTTATGCGGCATCTGCAAATCCACTTGACTGGCATTCCATGAGAGGGTCGCCGTTCCTGGCGCGCCTGGCATTTGGGCTTCTAAAACCCAGAAGCCCCAAGCTCGGCGCTGACGTTGCGGGGCGTGTTGAGGCAATTGGTAAAAATGTAACGCAGTTTCGGGTAGGTGATGAGGTGTTTGGGGATATCCACGCGGGCAGTTTTGCCGAGTATGCATGCGCCAGTGAAGAGTTATTGGCGCTGAAGCCAGTCAATGGTTCGTTCGAGGCGGCGGCAGCCGTTCCTGTAGCGGCGTTCACCGCTTTGCAGGGTCTGCGTGATAAAGGACAGATTCAGCCAGGGCAAAAAGTTCTGATCAATGGCGCTTCTGGCGGTGTGGGTACGTTTGCAGTGCAGATCGCCAAATCGTACGGGACTGAGGTCACTGGCGTGTGCAGCACGCGGAATTTGGACATGGTGCGCTCGATCGGCGCAGACCATGTCATTGATTACACTCAGGAAGATTTCACCCGAAACGGTCAGCAGTATGACCTGATTTTTGATGCGGTGGGAAATCGTTCGGTATCAGATATTCGGCGCGCATTAAGTCCCAATGGAATTTGTGCCGTTGCGGGATTTACAAGCCTGTCTCGTTTGTTCCAGGTTATCGTGCTGGGAGGCAGGAAAATCGGTCTGATGGAGACGGCGAAAGCGGACCAAAAGGATTTGGTTTTCATCAAGGAGCTTCTTGAAGCTGGCAAAGTAGTCCCTGTGATAGATAGGACATACCCATTAAGCGAGGTTCCTGAAGCGATCCGCTACCTTGAAACAGGACATGCCCGGGGAAAAGTAGTCATCACGGTTGAACAATAATTGCAAATGGACAACACCTGCACGGCAGAAACATCACCATTGACTTATGACAGGGTTGCGCGCGCACAAGCAGCAGATGCTGAATTCTATTTTTATTCGTGAAAAAGGAGACTGAAATCATGGAAGATGTGCAGATAAAGCTTTCAGCTTTATGGGTGGCTCTCATGTTGACTTATCTTTTGGGGGATGTGCTGCGAATATTTAGCGGCGACTTTAAAGCGGGAGAAATGGGACACAAAGGCGGCATGGTGTTAACTCAGAATATGCTGCTGGGAATCGCAATATTAATGGTGATTCCGATTGTTATGGTTTTCCTGTCTCTGACATTGAATTACCCTGTAAATCGCTGGGCAAATATCGCCGTAGCCATATTCTTTTTTGTTTTTAATCTCATCGGGTTGCCTTCCTATCCTTCCATGTATGACAAATTTTTAATAGTTGTAGGACTTGTGTTCAATGTACTGACTGTCTGGTACGCCTGGAATTGGGTCTAAAATTTATGAAAGCGATTGTGTGGACGAAATACGGGCCAGCGGATGTTCTTCAGCTCCAGGAGGTGGAAAAACCCACTCCCAAGGATAAAGAAGTACTGATAAGAATACATGCGACAACAGTAACAGCAGGAGACTGTGAACTTCGGGATCTCAAATTGCCGATCTTGTTTCGGCTCCCGATGCGGATATATGTGGGTCTCATAAAACCAACAAGAATAACCATACTGGGAATGGAGTTCGCCGGGGAAATTGAATCTGTAGGCAGGGATGTAACCCGATTTAGGCAGGGTGACCAGGTTTTTGGAGCTACTGGTTTTGGTATGGGAGCTTATGCTGAATATATATGCCTGCCTGAAGAACCCGAAGTGATGGAAGGGGTGCTGATAAAAAAAGCGGACAATATGAGCTACGAGGAAGCCGCCGCCGTTCCCATTGGAGGACTTGAAGCATTACATTTTCTTCGAAAGGCAAATATCCAGAGCGGACAAAAGGTTCTGGTTTTCGGCGCGGGCGGAAGCATAGGTACTTTTGCGGTACAGCTTGCCAAATCATTTGGGGCTGAAGTGACTGGCGTGGACAGCACGGGAAAATTGGATACGCTGCGCTCCATTGGCGCTGACCATGTCATTGATTACACTCAGCAGGATTTCACCAAAAACGGTCAGACCTATGACGTTATTTTTGACGTGGTAGGCAGGAGTTCGTTTTCCCGTTGTATCAGATCGCTTACGCAAAATGGGCGCTATCTTTTAGCCAACCCCGGGCTGTCACAGATGATACGAGCGCCGTGGACTTCGATGAGCAGCAACAAGAAAGTGATCTTTGGGGCGGCAAGCCACAAGACCGAGGATCTCATTTTTCTGAAAGAACTCATTGAGGCGGGAAAGATAAAACCTGTCATTGACAGGAGCTATCCCCTGGAACAGATTGTTGAGGCTCACCGCTATGTCGAAACAGGGCAGAAAAAGGGAAATGTGGTCATTACTTTGGTGGGGGATAGGTAATGGGTAAAAGGGTAATAAAGTAAAAGTAAAGGACTTCCGAGGCGTTGAGTAATTCGGAAGTTTTTGATTCAGGCGCGGGTCAGGAGGCCAGTGTCAGTTTTTTTACGTAAAAAATATTGAAATTCACTCTTGAAAGTTGTAGAATCAAGTTGGATGGCGCTACAAATCCTGGCGGCTCTAGTCGCTCGTAGAGTGACCCATCTGTTCCCGTGAGGGACAAGAATCTGAGATTTGTACCAGGTGCGCCATCCTTCCAAACTCGTCCCATTCTTCGTGGACGAGTTTGTTTTTTAGCGTGATTCTTGCAAGGTACTCAGAAATTTATGATGCATCCTGACCAGATTCGCGATAAGTTGAAGAAACTCAACGTGACCATCAAAGATAGCAAAGATGGGATGAAGTGGCAGTATTCGTAGGTTTAGGGATTGGGTGGCAAGTAAAAAGGACTTCCGAGGCGTTGGCTTCGGAAGTTTTCGTTTCTTGCTTATTCCCACCATGCTATAATCATGATTATGAACACCGAAGAAGTCCGCTTTTTACTTCGTGACCGCTGGAAAGCCGTTGAAGAAATTGAACGGCAGGAACTGCGTGCTTCCACAATTTAAGAAAACTGGATACAACTCAACCTAATCATGCGCCGTGCCATCAGGCTTCATTTATCATATGATAGTGACAGCGGTGAAATGGAAGTGTTTCAAAGATGGGCAAAATTGAAGGACATTTATGAAACTTCCCGATGAGATAGAACCTTTTTTTGAACCCCTCCAATCGTTGCAAAACCTGATCTCTCGCTTCAATGAGAAGGGCGTTGTCATTGGTGGAGTTGCAGCGGGTGTTTTAGGTAAGGCAAGATTCACCGAAGACCTTGATGCAATAATATTGCTTTCTACACAGGATATTCCGCGCCTGCTTGAAGCCGCAAAACAGGAAGGCATGGAAGCACGTATTGAAAATGCGGCGGAATTTGCAAAGAAAAGCCGTGTTCTCCTTTTACGACATGTCATTACCGACACGAACATAGACATTTCACTGGGAATTTTGCCGTTTGAGCAAGAAGTGGTGGAAAGAAGTACTATGCACGAATTTGACAGTTCACTTCATGTTCGGCTCCCAACTCCCGAAGACCTTGTTATCATGAAGGCAATTGCTCACCGTCCAAAAGACTTACAGGATATTCAAATCCTCGCCGATAAATATCCCAACCTTGATAATGCCCGCATTGAAAGCTGGGTTAAGGATTTTGCCGAAGTTTTGGAAATGCCAGATTTGTGGAAGCAAATTGAAGAAATATTGAAAAGATGAAACAAAAAGAACTCAAAGTGACAGTCATCTTATGGTGACTGTCACTTATAATTGGGAAATATGAAAGAACTCATCTATTCCCGTAACGCAGTCTACGAAACCTTGCGCGCCAAACGCAGGCAGGTATTTTGGATCGAGATCGCCGAAGGGGTGCAGGAGAAGGGCAAGATCGAGCAAATTCTCCAACTGGCGAGAGAGCAGAAGATCAAGGTCAGCCGTGTGGGGCGTCCCAAACTGGACAAGGTGCACCAAAACAATCAGGGCATCGTGGCTGAAGTCAGCGGATACCCGTACTCGGATGTGCTCGATATCCTCGAACACGCAAGCGGGGAACTGCCTTTTATCCTGATGCTTGATTCCCTGCAAGACCCGCAGAACTTCGGCACGCTCATCCGCACGGCGGAAGCGCTTGGCGTGCATGGCGTGGTCATCCCGTCCGCGCGCACAGTGGATGTGACGCCCGCCGTGGTCAACGCGTCATCGGGCGCCAGCGAGCACATGCTCATCGCGCAGGCGAATCTGTCCCAGACGATAGACGCGCTCAAAGATAACGACATCTGGGTCGTCGGGCTGGACCAGGCCGGGGCGGAGATCGAAGCGGGGTCACGTCATCTCAAAGGCGCGCTGGCACTTGTCGTCGGCTCCGAAGGCGAAGGCCTGCACGATCTCGTCCGCAAGAAATGTGACATCGTTTTGAAACTCCCGATGAAGGGCAGGATCGAATCCCTCAATGCAGCCGTCGCGGGGTCTGTCGCGTTGTATCTCGCGTATTTAATCCCGCTCGTAGGGGCGCGACGGCCGTCGCCCCTACAGTTGAACGGAGCACCATGCCTCAAGCAGCTTATCATTTTCCAAAAGGATTTTTGTGGGGGACGGCAACCGCCTCGCATCAGGTGGAGGGGAACAACACGAATAACAATTGGTGGAAGTGGGAACAGGACGGTCACACCAACGGGACATCGGGTCTGGCCGCCGATTGGTGGGGCGGACGCTGGCGCGAGGACTTTGACCGCGCCGCCGAAACGGGACAGAACGCGCATCGCTTCTCGTTGGAGTGGAGCCGCATCCAACCGACGCCCGACACCTGGGACGAAGACGCCATCGAAAAATATCGCAACATGCTGCGCGGATTGAGGGAACGCAACCTGACAGCTTTGGTTACGCTGCATCATTTCACCGATCCGCTGTGGGTCTCGGAAAAAGGCGGCTGGGAAAATAACGAGATCGTAGCCCTGTTTGAAAAATTCACGCGCAAAATGGTGGATGCGTTGAAGGAATACGTCACGCTCTGGTGCACGATCAATGAGCCGAATGTATATGTCATGAGCGGATATGTGGACGGCGCATTCCCTCCTGGAAAACACAATTTGAAATTATCCCTGCGTGTGATGAGCAACATGATCCGCGCCCATGCTGCCGCCTATCGCGCCATCCATGAGTTACAGCCTGAAGCCCGTGTGGGATACGCCCTGCACTACCGCCCAATGGTCCCGCGCACGAGCTGGTCGCCGCTGGACAGACTCATGCGCAACATCCGCTACAACGGACTCAACATGGCTTTCCCCTCTGCCATCTCGACAGGCGTGATGAAATCCCCTGTCGGCAATCAGAACATTCCCGAAGCCAAAGGCACACAGGATTATTTCGGCTTGAATTATTACTCGGTGGACACGGTCTGGTTTAGCCTCTTCAAGCCTCGCGAATTATTTACGAACGGCGGCTACCCCAAAGGCGCGGACATGAGCGATAACAACTTTATCGCGAATATCCCTGAAGGTATTTTCACCTCGCTCAAATGGGTCGAAAAAACCTATCCCAACCTGCCCATTATCATCACCGAGAATGGTGTGGAAGATTCTGCTGACAAAATGCGTCCGCGCTATCTGGTACAGCATTTGCACCAGATCTGGCGCGCGGTCAACTTCAACTGGCCCGTGAAGGGCTACTTCCACTGGTCACTGGTGGATAACTTCGAATGGGAGCGCGGCTGGAGCCAACGCTTTGGCTTGTGGGGACTCGACCTCGACACCCAAAAACGCATCCGCCGCCCCAGCGTGGATCTGTACGCCGAGATCTGCAAAGAGAACGGCATCTCCTCCGAAATGGTGGAGAAATATTGTCCCGAAGTATTCAACAAGATATTTCCTTCGTAAATAAGTAATAAGTTAAGAAGTGAGGAGTAATAAGTAACTGGCGCATGGAGAGCAATCTCTGTGCGCTATTTTTATTTTGACCATGCCTTGCATATTTGAACCGCGAAGCACGCAACACTTGCGCCGCACGCCAGTGCAGGTGAGAGCGCGAAGAAAAACCTTTTAAACTTAGCGTCCTTTGCGCTCTTCGCGGTAAACAGATCTTTGACCTTCAACTTTTTACTTCTCACTTTTTACTTTCACGCGCAGCGTTCATCCTTTCCCCCATGATAAAATCCTCCCTATGACTCACGCAGACCAGATCGCATCCCAACTCAATGTCAAGCCGTCGCAAGTGACGGCAGTCATCAACCTTTTAGACGAAGGCAACACCGTCCCATTTATTGCCCGTTACCGCAAGGAAATGACAGGCTCGCTCGACGATGAACAGATCCGCATCATCGCCGATGAACTGGTCCGTTTGCGCGGACTCGACGAACGCCGTACCTCCATCCTTGCCTCCATCGAAGAGCAGGGCAAACTGACCGATGAACTGCGCGAAAGCATCAACGCCGCAGTCACCATGACCGCGCTCGAAGACTTATACGCGCCCTACAAAAAGAAACGCCGCACCCGTGCCATGGTCGCCCGTGAAAAGGGACTGGAGCCGCTGGCCGATCTAATTTTGAAACAGTCGTCTGGCTCCCCCGAAGAAATTGCGAAGAAATTCCTGAACGAGCAGGTGACCAATATCGAAGAAGCCCTGCAAGGCGCGCGCGACATCGTCGCCGAAATGATCAGCGACAATGCCAACGTCCGCGCGGTGACCCGCGAGAAGGCGCTTAAGTTTGGCAAAGTCCGCGTGGAAAAGATCGCCAATGCCGTGGATGAAAAAGCTGTCTACGAATCCTATTATGAATTTGAAGGCAACGTCAACCGACTCCAGCCGCACCAGATCCTCGCCATCACACGCGGCGAAAAAGAAGGCATCCTGCGCGTGCATGTGGATGTTCCCGAACGCGATTGGCTCGACGCGATCCAGGCTGAATTCGAAGAAGATATCATCAGTCCCTTCGCAGAACAACTCGAACTTGCCATTCAAGATTCCGCTGAAAGGCTTTTGCTCCCCGCCATCGAACGCGATGTTCGCCGCGAGAAAAGCGAAGCCGCAGATAACCATGCCATTCAAGTTTTCGCCACCAACCTGCGCGCCCTGCTGGGACAGGCACCGCTGGCAGGTCACACCGTCCTCGGCCTTGACCCTGGCTTCCGCACAGGCTGCAAAGTCGCTGTTGTGGATGCCACTGGTAAACTGCTCGACACAGGCACCATCTATCCGCACGAACCGAAGAACGATTGGAAGGGCGCGATCAACACTTTGCAGGATATGATCAACCGCCATCACGTTACGCTCATCACCATCGGCAACGGCACCGCCTCGCGCGAAACCGAGAAATTGGTTGCAGAGGTAGTAGGGGCGAAGGGCCCTTCGCCCCTACCCACCAAATATCTCATCGTCAGCGAAGCAGGCGCATCGGTTTACTCCGCATCCGCTCTTGCCCGCGCTGAATTCCCCGACCTCGACGTCACCATCCGCGGCGCGGTATCCATTGCCCGCCGCGCCCAAGACCCGCTCGCCGAGTTGGTCAAGATCGACCCCAAGTCCATCGGTGTCGGCATGTATCAACATGATGTTGATCAAACCGCGCTCACGCACGCCCTCGACGGCGTGGTCGAAAGCGTGGTCAACAGCGTCGGCGTGGATGTCAACACCGCCAGCTCCGCGCTGCTGACGCATGTCGCGGGCATCGGTCCCAAGCTTGCGACCAATATCGTCACGCATCGCGACACGAACGGTCCCTTCAAATCACGCGCCGCGCTGCGCAAGGTGACGGGGCTTGGCCCCAAAGCCTTCGAGCAAGCAGCAGGCTTCATGCGGATTCGAAATGGGGCGAACCCGTTGGATGGATCAGCGATACATCCTGAATCCTACGCGATAGCAGAAGCCATTCTCGCCCGCGCCGGGCTGACAGTTGATTCGTCGATCCCAGACAGAATCTCCGCCTTGGACTCTCTGACCGCAAGCACTCCGCTCGAAACATTAGCCGCCGAATTAAACTGCGGCGTGCCGACTCTCAAAGACATCCTCGAACAACTCGTCCGCCCAGGACGTGATCCGCGCGCCGACACCCCCGCGCCCATCCTGCGCTCCGACGTGCTGAAAGCCGAAGACCTTGTGACGGGCATGCAGCTCAAAGGTACAGTCCGCAATGTGGTGGATTTTGGCGCCTTTGTCGATATCGGCCTCAAAGGCGACGGCCTTCTGCACAAGAGTCAGATTCCGCACGGCACCGTCCTCAAAGTCGGTGACATCATTGATGTGGAAATTCAAAAAATAGAAGCCGAACGCGGACGCATTGGTTTGGGTTGGGTTAAGCTAATCTTATGATGACCCGAAGGGGTCAAATGATTATAGAAAGTAGAAAACGCGGCATTCAACCCCGAAGGGGTGTCAGGGATTGAAAAAAATCCATGACTTCCTTCGGGATTGACAAATTAATATGCAACTCCCTGATTCATTCATCAGCACCATTCGAAATGTCTTCAAAGAGGACGGCGAGAAATTTCTTACTGACCTCCCTTTTATAATTCAAGAAACATCTCAACGCTGGGGCTTGACCCATGTTCAGCCTGTCCCAAATTTATCGTACAATTTTGTGGCGTTTGCAAAGCGCCCTTCGACTTCGCTCCGCTTCGCTCAGGGCGTAGTTCTCAAGATAGGAGTCCCCAACCGCGAACTGACCAGCGAAATATCCGCGCTGAAATTATTCAACGGCAACGGCGCATGTCAACTACTTGAATCAGATCGAGGAGCGCGGACTTCTTTTGCTCGAAAAACTCAAACCAGGAATCATGCTTTCTGAATTGGAAGATGATGATGAACGCACAACCATCGCCGCGGACGTGATGCAAAAGATTTGGCGGGAAATTCCACCTGCTCAAGCCGCCGTCCTCGGCGGCGGGGACACCGCCTCAAGTAATGAAAAGTTCATTCAATTATCCGATTGGTTCGACGGGTTGAAGAAGATCCGTCCGCATTTCGATGGCGGGACGGGACCATTTCCGAAGGAACTTTTGGAGCGTGTGGAATCATTTCTGCCTGAATTATTTGCAGACAAAGACATAAAACTCATGCACGGCGATTTTCACCACTTCAATATTCTTTCATCCGAACGCGGCTGGCTGGTGATTGACCCGAAGGGAGTCATCGGGCCTGTGGGGTACGAAGTAGGACCGCTGATGATAAATCCATGGAACAGCATTTCGGACTGGAGCAAGTTCAAGGTCCAGGCAGAGAGGCGGGTGAACATTCTCTCGGAGAGATTAGGCTGGGAGCGCGAAAAAATTATCCACTGGGCAACTGCTCACGCCGTCTTATCCGCATGGTGGAACATTGAAGGCCGGGAGGATTGGAGATATTCATTGCAATGCGCTGAAATATTTTCCGAACTTAAATAAAAACATCCCGAAGGTTGATAGACCTTCGGGATGTTTTGCGTAAATTAATCTTCTGCGGCGCGCGCCATTTCATCGGCTTCAAAAACTACTTCTTCTTTTCCTATTAATTTATCCTCCACTTTTGCGATGATCAAACGCAGGTGACCGGGATGCGCCACGTAATCAAGATCGTCCGCAGGGACGGCGAGTACGGGGCAAAGGGTGAAATTTTCTATCCATGATTCATATAGCTCATTTAAGTTTTGTAGATATTCGGGCGCGATCGTACGCTCGTAGGTGCGTCCGCGTGAGTTGATGCGGTTCAAAAGCGTGGGCACAGACGCGCGCAGATAAATAACAAGATCCGGCGGCGGCAGGAATTGCACGGCGGTCTCGTACAACTCGCGATAGGTTTTGAAATCACGGTCTTGCATGTTGCCCTGGTCGTACAAATTCTGCGCGAATATCTCCGCATCTTCGTAGACACTGCGATCCTGGATCACCGAGTTTGGGTGCTGCGCAAGTTCCATGTGCGAACGCAGGCGGTGTGTCAGAAAGAAGACCTGCGAATGGAATGCCCACGCCGACATGTTCTGATAAAAATCTGCGAGATATGGATTCTCTGTCACAGGTTCGTAAAACGGGTCCCAGCTCATTTCGTCGCATAGCATTTTCACAAGCGTGGATTTCCCTACACCGATATTCCCGGCAATGGCTACAAATTTTTTCATGAGTTTCTCTCAGGGGTGGAATTATATTTTGGGATTTTTATCTCAAGTGTTATCATACCAAAAAGAAACAGAGTTCGCAGAATCTTTAAGAACTTCTGTGAACTCTGTTTTGCCTGTAAAAAAGCAGCCATCCCCGGCACTCTTTATTGAATTGATCTACTGGGGAATTTCTCCTGCCAGTTCCTTGTCAATGATCTGCTGGAAACTGGAGAGCGGCTGGGCGCCCACAAGCGCAAGTCCATTGATAAAGAAAGTCGGCGTGGACTGTATGCCAAGGTTGGAGGAAAAGGACATATCCTGCTGAATGAATTCATCATGCTTGCCGCTGGAAAGACACGCGGTGAACTCTTCAACATCTAAACCAAGATCGGCTGCATATTGAATATAGGTTTCCTCGCCGAGTGTTTCACTGCTGAATAACTTTTCGTGATAATCCCAGTAGACGTTCTGGTCGTTGGCGCAGAGGGAGGCAATTGCCGCAGACATCGCATCCGGGTGCATGGTTGGAGGAAGCGGCAGGTTGCGATAGACGAAACGGATCTGACCGGGATAGGCATCCAGCAACGGTTTATAAGTTTCATCGTGGAAGCGGCGGCAGTAGGGGCATTGGAAATCGCTGAATTCAACGATGGTAATCTTCGCATCATCCGGGCCGAGGCTTGGATATCCCTCAGTGGGAATATCGTAACGGGTAAATTGCGGCTCCTGTGCGGCAGGCGCTTCAGCAACTGCACCCGAGGGCTGCTGAGCTGCGGCAGGCGCGACAACTGTGACAGGGACGTCACGTCCCCATGCAACATAGCCAACAAGGATTCCAACCGCAAAAGCAAGCACAACCAATACCGAGTAAAAGTGACTTAACTTGAAGGTGACGGTTTCTTCAGCAGCCTGTTGAGGCGCTTCCTCTTCCTCTTCAATTTCAATGGCAGGGGGGGGTGTTTTAGATTTAGTAGTCATAGCCGCGATTATAGCCCTTCCACATATTTTGTGGAAAGGTACTTAAGTCTGCTTAAGCTACCTTGCAGTGACTTTACAAGGCATTCATGAATTTTTCAGATACTTAAGCAAGTGTAATGAAAATCGTATTTATGCTAAAATATAACCATGAAAGCACAGCTTCCCCGCCCCGAGCATTATTCCTATCGACTGCATCGTAAGCAACGCACTACGCAGATCATTTTGCCAATAGTGCTTAGCGCGGTGGTCTTCCTTGGCATAACCATACTGGTCTGTGTTGCCGCTCTCAATGCAAATGGAAATATTTCCACTTGGGCAGAGATATCCACGATCTGGCTCACCATTCCCATGATAATAGGAGGGCTGATCTTCCTTGCGATTCTCGTCGGCCTCATTTACCTGATGGTGGGCGCATTAACCAATTTGCCGTACTATACAAGTATGGCGCAGGATTATATTTATATTGCACGCAGTTATATCATTCGTGGTGCTGACATGGTTGTAAAACCCGTCATTGACCTTGAGGGTTTCATTGAAAGAATAAAAGCATTTTTTGGAAGGATAGGTAGCATATGAAAAAAACCAGTACTATTTTATACGGCACGTTGATCGGCGCGGCAACAGGCCTCGCTGCCGCATTGCTTATATCCCGCCGGGCGGACAAAAATGAAGGAGAGATCATTATTGCTCCAGGCGATGGACTCAAACTCGGTGTACTGCTCATTGGTCTTTTGCGTGCTGTAGCTTCAATAGGTGATGATTAAGAAAGACCGTGAATGGCGAACAATTGACCGAGGTTCGATCCTCGGTCTTTTTTAATTCAAACTGTATTTCTTCAATTTTGAACTTTTAACCTTAAAGCCGTGATAACTATTTCCAAACTTACATATCGCCGATTTTTACTCGGTCAGCAGGGACTTTGGCCGGGGCGCCGTTTCAAGGGGCTGGGCGGCACCACCAAAGCCATTCACCAAATGCAGGGTCTGCAACTGGATCCTTTGAATATTGTCGCGCGCAGTCAGGAAATTGCGTTACAGGGCCGCGTGTTGGATTTCAAGCTGGAGCACCTTTATCAAGCCGCGTATCAAAAACGCGGTTTTTTCGATTATGGCGGCTGGCTGTTCATGTATCCAATGCACGAGTTTCCCTACTGGCGTTTGCACATGAAACATCGTCAGGCACAGGGGATGTGGTATGAGGAATCGTACAGGCAGCCGCCCGCCGAGATGATGAAGTTTGTATTAGATGAATTACGCACGCGCGGTCCGCTTGGCAACCGTGATTTTAGCGGGGAGGCTCTCAAATCCTGGAGTTATCGCGGACGGAAGGAAGCGTCCATTGTGTTGTTCTATTTATGGTTGATCGGCGAAGTGATGATCACCAACCGCAAAGGCTTTGACCGCATCTATGACCTGCGCGAACGCGTACTGCCCAATGAATATGATTATGCGGCGCCAGAATCAGAAGCCGAGGATTTTTTCAGCCGCAAGACCATTGCCCATCTTGGCCTGGCGCGTGAGAGCACATGGCGCACCAGCCTGGCTGGTTTTCTTCATCGGGATGTTTCGCGTGAAGAAGGCAAAGAGCGAATTGAGCGCCTCATCGAACAGGGTATTGCTTCGCGGGTGCGGGTGGAAAACTCAAAGGATGGATTCCTCTTTTTGAACAGCGACCAACCCTACTTGTCCGATCTGGAAGCGGGGCGTATTCCAAAAAAATGGAAGCCGTTAGGACCATCCACAGAAGATGAAGTCACATTTCTTGCGCCGTTGGAAATGGTCAGCGCTCGCGGGCGCGCGAAGCAAGTCTTCGATTTTGAATATTTGTGGGAGGTGTATAAACCCGTGCATCAACGCCGTTGGGGATATTACACCCTGCCCATTTTGTACGGCGATGATCTCGTTGCGCGGCTTGACCCGAAACTGGATCGCAAAACGAACACGCTCCACATCCTGGGCTTTTGGCTGGAAGACGATGCGCCGAAAGATGAAGCTTTCGCCAACGCATTCGGACGCGGGCTTGCCAGGTTTGCAAAATTTGTGGGCGCGCAAAGAGTGGAGATGGATGCGGTTCAACCTCGTCGCTTGCGGGCACAGGCACTTAAGATGGTGAAAGGCGGTGCTTGACTAGGAACGGGAGTCAATATATATTCACTTTCAGTTTGTCTTGTTGCAGCTTATTATGATTAACTCGGGGGAGGGGATAAAACTTAAACTTCATTTATTAGAGTCGATTATGCCTGAATTTATGCGTAATCCAAATAGAATTTTTTCCATTCGGTAAATCCGAAAGGGTGTTTGCTGTGATTGATAAAACGTTTAAAAAACCAACAGAAAATTTAACGCAGGATGCTCCCAGTCGCAGCCATGATCTTCTGCTGGCACTTAGCCGCGCCGCACAGTCCATCCAACGGGCTCGTACAGCAGAGGAAATATACCGCGCCGTCGGTGATCAGATCAAATTATTGGGCGGGGATGTCTCCCTGTTTATGATCAATGATGACCGCCAGTCACTCACCGTGGTGCACACTTCGTACGAGCCAAATGTTATCCGTCGTGTCGAAAATTTATTGCAGGCTTCAGTGATCGGTTATCGTTTTGCGCTTGCACCAGGCAGTAAATTCGTTCGCAACATAAATACATGGAAAACCGTATACGTGCAATGGGCAAAGGAATATGTTGCTGCGACGCTCTCGAAGGATACTTATTCGTTGGCAGATCAATTTATGAGCATCCTGAAAATTGAGCAAGGCATTTTTGCTCCGTTGCGCGTTGACGATGAGACACTGGGGTTGATGATCGTTTGCGGTTTATCCCTGAACGAAGATGATGTGCCTGCCATGGATTCTTTTGCTGGCCAAATTGCAGTCAGTCTGCACAATGTGCAGCTGACACAACAAATGCAAAATGAATTATCCGAGCGCAAGCTGGTGGAGACGGCGCTGCGCAAATCTGAAGAACGTTACCATACCTTGTTCGACAGCATGCTGGATGGCATCTACCGCAGTACCCATGATGGAAAATTTGTGGACGTGAATCCTGCCATGGTGAAGATGTTTGGATATTCAAGCAGGGAGGAAATGCTGGCAGTGGACATCAAAAAGGATCTCTACTTCGCGCCGGAAGAAAGAGGCAGTCATATTCTGGATACCGGTCAGGAGGAAATTGATGTTTATCGCATGAGGCGCAAAGACGGCTCTGAGATATGGGTTGAAGATCATGGATATTATGTGCACGATGAGCAGGGAGAAATCCTATACCATGAGGGAATGCTGCGTGACGTTACCGAGCGCAAACGGGCGGAAGAGGAACTGCGAGAGAGCGAATCTCAACTGCATATTTTATTCGAGCAAATGGCGGTTGGCGTGGCGCGCATCCAAACGCAGACTGGGAGATTTGTTCAAATCAACCAGAGATATTGTGACATCGTTGGCTATTCACACGAGGAGATGGCGTCTCTTGACTTTCAATCCATTACGCATCCGCAGGATCTACAGGTTGAACTGGATAGTATGGAACGGCTTAAGTCCGGAGCAATACGCGATTTCACAATGGAGAAACGCTATTTCCATAAAAATGGGTCTGTCGTATGGGTGGAGTTAACTGTTTTCCCCATGTGGCAGACAGGCACAAAGCCTGAGTTTCACATTGCCATTGTGCAGGACATTACAGCCCGCAAACAGGCGGAAGAAAATTCGCTTTTGCAAAGCGCCGCTCTGGAAGCCGCCGCAAATGCCATCGCCATTACAGACAATAATGGCATACTCCAATGGGTCAACCCCGCCTGGACTGAATTGACTGGGTATTCAAAAGAGGAATCCATTGGACGGAATCCGAATATTATTAAATCGGGAAAACAGGGTGTCGAGTTTTACAAGACCATGTGGAACACCATCCTTGCGGGCAAAGTCTGGCGCGGAGAAGTGGTGAACAAACGCAAAGACGGCAGTCTATATTATGAAGAGGAAACGATCACGCCTGTGCTGGACGGGCAGGGGCAGGTAAAAAATTTCATCGCGATCAAATTCGATATCACAGAACGCAAACAGACGGAAGCCGACCTGCAAAGACTGGCGCATACCGATGTGCTGACCGGGGTCAATAACCGCCGTTACCTGTTTGAACTTGCCGGGCATGAATTTGAAGTCGCCAAACGGTATCAGCAGCCGCTTTCCATCATCATGTTCGACCTTGATCATTTTAAACAAATCAACGATATGTACGGGCACTCGATAGGCGATAAAATGCTCGAACGTGTTGCCCAGGTTACACACGCCCAGTTACGTGACGTAGACATAATCGGAAGATACGGCGGCGAGGAGTTTGTAGTCGTATTGCCGATGACCAATGCCCAAAAAGCCGGCTTGCTCGCGCAACGCATCCTCGACAATGTGTCGGCAATACGTTTACATACCGAACACGGACCGGCTGCGGTCACGCTCAGCATCGGCATCGCCGAAACGTTTCACGCGCCGCAGGATGAATCAGTAGAGACGGTGATCCGCCGTGCCGATGAAGCCATGTATGCAGCGAAACAAGCCGGGCGCAACCGCGCTGTGATCTTTGATGCAAAATAACAACGAAGCCGTCACAGGAAAATCGGCCTATGAAACAAAATGAAGAAAAACACAGACACGTATTGATTATTTTCATCGCCATTCTTCTATTTGGTCTTCTGGCTTCCTGTTCTAAAGTTTCCCCTGCGATTGTTAACCCACCAGTATCCAGTATTCGTGTTGTGATGGATAACAACTATCCGCCCTATATATTTCTTGATGAGCAGGGAAATCCCCAGGGCATTTTGGTTGACCAATGGGCGCTGTGGGAGGAACGCACCGGGGTAAAGGTTGAACTTTCAGCCATCCCCTGGGATGATGCGCTAAGCGGAATGGAAGGCTGGAGAGTTTGATGTTATTGATACCATTTTCCACACCGATGAGCGCGCCCAAATCTTCGACTTTACAGATCCTTATGCCCGTATTGATGTTCCGATTTTCTTTCACAATAATATTTCAGGCATTGCAGACGCAGGTGATCTAAAAGGATTTCGTGTTGCTGTCAAAACGGGTGATGCAGATGCCGAATATTTGACAGATGCGGGCGTTACAGGTCTTGTTTATTACAATAGCTATGAAGAAATTATCCAGGCAGCTGAGAGAAAAGAAGAGACCATCTTTGTGATTGACCAGCCGCCGGGGCTTTATTTCCTTTACAAATACGGATTGCAAAACCAGTTTAATTACTCTGCACCGTTATTCAGCGGGGAGTTTCATCGCGCTGTGATAAAAGGAAACCCGGCGCTTCTGGATCTGGTGGTGAGTGGATTCGCCAGTATTAGTAGATCTGAATATCAGGCTATTGACAATCGCTGGTTCGGCACTCAACAGGAAAACAGTTGGCAGAAATACCTGCCTTATTTTCCCATCGGTGCATTGATCGTCCTGTTCATTTTTCTCATCCTGATCGTTTTTACCCGAATCCTGCAAAAACGTGTCAATCAGCGCACCCAGGAACTGAATCAAGCGCTCTCAAGCCTGCAAAAAAGTGAACGCAAGTATCGCGAAATTTTCAATGCCACCACCGAAGCGATTTTTATCCACGCTATTCCAGATGGGCAGTTATTGAATGTAAATGAATCAATGCTGCAAATGTATGGGTATGACAACTGAAGAAGAAGTCTTATCCAAAAATATCGGCGATTTAAACTTTAATGTGCCGCCTTACACCGCGCTGGATGCCCAGGAAAAAATTCGCAAAGTGCTGGAAGAAGGACCGCAGGTCTTTGAATGGCTTGCCAAAAAGAAGGATGGGGAGCCTTTTTGGGTGGAGGTTTCGCTTCGAAGTTCACAGATTGGCGGAGAAGGTCAAATTTAGCAGTCGTGCGTGATATCACCAAACGCAGGCAAGACGAAGAGGCACTGCGCGAAAGCGAAGGTTTGCTCAGAGAAGCACAAGTTATTGCAGATATGGGCAGTTACGTGCTTGACTTTACCAGTGGTACATGGAAAAGTTCTGCCGCCCTCGACAAGATATTCGGAATAGACGATGCCTATATACGTTCGGTGGAAGGGTGGAGTGATCTGATCCATCCAGACCATCGACAACAAATGACCGAATATTTTACAAATGAAGTGATGGGCAGGCGCATCCGCTTTGACAGGGAATATAAGATCACCAGAAAAAATGATGGAGCCGAACGCTGGGTGCATGGGCTGGGAGAACTGGAAGTTGACTCGCAGAATAAGCTCTTGAAAATGCATGGGGTTATTCAGGATATTACCGAGCGCAAGCAAGTGGAACAATCCATGCGTGAACGCGAACGACAATATCGCACACTGGTTGAGCAAATCCCCGCCATTGTCTATATTGACGATGTAAGTGTTGATAACGTAAGTGTTGATGATATCCATGCGATATATGTCAGCCCTCAGGTCGAGGTCATACTTGGATTCACAACGGAAGAATGGCTGCAGAGATTTCCCAGCCTTTGGCGCACTCTGGTTCATCCAGATGACCTTCAGCGGGTTGATGGGGAATACATGCGCTGTGCGCAAAAAGGTGAGCCTTTTGAATCGGAATACCGAATGAGAGCCTCCGATGGACGCCTCCTCTGGATTCGCGATCAGGCGATCATGTTGCGCGATGAAAAAGGCGCCCCACAATTCGTTCATGGTGTAATGTACAACATTACCGAATACAAGCAAGCCGAAGAAGAAATACGTCAGCGTGTGATGGAATTGGAAACACTCTACGAAAGCGGACTGGCAATCAATCAACTGCTAAGCCCGAAAGAGATCGGGCAAAAGCTGGTCGAATTGCTTGAACAAAAACTGGGGTGGCATCACACAACCGTCCGTTTGTATCACCCGCAGGATGAAAGTTTTGAGTTGTTGGCTTTCAATCAGCCAGGCTTAAAAAGTGAAACGGAACGGCATGAAGTGGAAGAACGATTTAAAAATCTGGTTGCTCGTTCCTCTCAAGGGATGAGCGGCTGGGCTGTCCGGCATAAACAGGTTGTTCGATCAAACGACCTGCGTAACGATGCGCGTTATATTGAAACATATCCAGATCTGCAATCTGGTCTTTATGTGCCAATGAAATTAGGCGATCGCATGATTGGAGTGATCAGCATCGAAAGCGAACAACTCAATGCCTTCAGCGTTGCCGATGAACAATTAACTGCCACATTGGCAAATCAGGCGGCCAGTGCGCTGGAGAATGCCCGTCTTTTCGAAGCTGAACGAAAGCAACGTCAGGTTTCAGATGCATTGCGCGATGCACTAGGTGCCGGCGCGTCCATGAGTGCCAGCCTTGATTTTGAAACCATCCTTGATAGCCTGTTGGAAGCCCTGGAGCGTGTTGTGCCTTTCGAGGGTGGCTGTATTATGCTTGTTCAAGCGGATAAGCAAAAGGCCAATATTGCCAGAATACGCGGCTATAAAAGATTGGAAAAGCAACAGATCGATAATATTTTGAAATTAAGCTTCAATCTGACCACCGTTGAAAACCTGAATTGGATTTTAAAGAATAAACAACCACTGACAATCCCGGACATAGCACAGGCTCATGGTTGGGTCCCTGTTCCAGAAACCAGTTTCATCCGCTCGTGGGCTGGCGCACCGATTATTGTCAACGATGAAGTCATTGCCATCTTCTCGCTTGACAGTTCTGAACAGAATTTCTTCACCATCGAACAAGTCGAATTAATGAGAGCCTTTACAGGACAAGCCTCATTGGCCTTGCAAAATGCCCGTTTGTTCGAAGAAACTGAGCGCCGCTTTCAGGAATTTGCCGCGCTGTATGAAACTAGCAACGCTCTCTCTGCTGACAATGATTTAAATACCCTATTAAAAGACATAGTGGATCATGCCGCAACCCTGTTGAATACCAACACCGGAGCCATGTATCTATATAATGGGTCAAACGAAAGTTTGGAAATAGTGGTTACAACAACACCCTTCATACCCATCGGTACGACCCTGCGCCTTGGGGAGGGGGCGGCCGGGAGAGTTGCCCAGACCCACCAACCGATGAGAATAGAGAATTATTCAACCTGGGAAGGTCGTTCACAAAAATATGATGGCGTCGTATTTCGTGCCATCCTTGAAGTGCCAATGCTCTTTGGAGGGGACTTGATCGGCGTATTGAATGTGGCAGAGATGGATGATTTAAGCCGAACGTTTACTGAATCTGATGAACGTCTGCTGTCACTCTTTGCCGCCCAGGCCGCTGGGGCACTTCACTCTGCACGCCTGCGCGAAGAAACTGCGCGCCGCGCTCGTGAATTCGCCGCCCTGTATGAAACAAGTAATGCCCTTTCGGCTGAAAATGAGCTAAACGCCATGTTACAAGTTATTGTGGAACATGCCAGAAAACTACTTGATTCTGCATCTGGTGGCATGTACCTATATCTTTTGGAGTCCAATGAACTTGAACTGGTAGTAGACCTTAATTCTTATTTATCTCTTGGAACACGCCTCCAACTCGGCGAAGGAGCAGCTGGACTCGTAGCACAAACCCGTCAGCCATTGCGGATAAATGATTACTCAAATTGGGAAGGACGTTCACAATTATTCGATGGCACCCCGATCCGTGCCGTACTTGAAGTACCAATGCTTTATGGCGGGGAGTTGATCGGTGTGCTGACTGCAAGTGAGGCTGGTGATTCCGAACGAACATTTACCGAAGCCGATGAACACCTGCTTTCGCTCTTCGCCTCACAAGCCGCAGGTGCCATACACTCAGCACGTCTGCGTGAGCAAACTGCACGCCGCCTGGATCAATTGCAGGCCTTGCACTTAATAGATCGAGCGATCTCCTCCTCCTTTGAGCTGCGCCCCATCCTGAACACAGTCATTGCTCAAACCATTGCCCAGTTAAATGTGGATGCTGCCGATATCCTTTTGTTTCACCCTCATTTGCAAACGTTGGATTATGTTGCCGGGCAGGGTTTTCGCACCCGCGCCATCGAGCAGTCTCACAGCCGCCTCGGTGAAGGTCAGGCCGGGCGTGCCGCTTTTGAGCGCCGCACTATTTTGATTTCCAACCTTCCCGAAATCAGGCTCCAATTTCATGCGCGCCTCCTTGCTGTCAGGCGAGGATTTTTTGGATTATTGCGCCGTACCGCTTATCGCCAAAGGCGAGCTCAAAGGCGTACTCGAGGTATTCCATCGCGCTTCACTGCCTCGCAACCCGGAATGGATGGATTTCCTTGCAACCCTGGCTGGGCAAGCCGCCATCACCATAGATCAAACACAACTCTTTGATGATCTGCAGCGCGCCAACTTCGAGCTAATTATTGCCTATGACGCCACCATCGAAGGCTGGGCGCGGGCGATGGACTTGCGTGATAAGGAAACCGAAAGCCATACGCGGCGGGTTACCGAAATGACCATTTCTCTCGCAAAGGCGATGGGTGTAAAAGACAATGAAATCCTTCACATTCGGCGCGGGGCTTTATTACACGATATTGGCAAGATGGGAGTCCCAGATAACATCCTGCTCAAAGAAGGGAAATTAACAGAGGAGGAATGGGGCCTCATGCGCCTGCATCCGCAGTTCGCCTATGAAATGCTTCACCCGATCAAATACCTTCGCCAATCTTTGGACATTCCTTATTGTCATCACGAAAAATGGGACGGCACAGGCTATCCGCGAGGATTGATCGGTGAACAGATCCCGTTTGCGGCGCGCATATTTGCCGTGATAGATGTATGGGATGCCGTCACCATTGATCGTCCCTATCGTAAAGGATGGACAGAAACGAAAGCGCTATCCTATATCAAGGAACAGAGCGGAAAACATTTCGACCCGAAAGTTGTGGATGTGTTTCTGGAAATATTCGGAAGCGAAAAAAGTTAAGATATTTTCCCTTCAGTAAGCCTCCCGGGAATATGCAAACAGAGAAGGTGATCGTTGCATCTGCGCTTGACCTTGTTTATTGAAAGCCGTAGAATGACAAAAGTTTATTATTGTGATCAGGCTGTCAAATGGCGGCTAAACCTATAAATTAGGCGCTGTTTTCACAGCACCTGTGGAGATAAATATGCGGGCACTTATATTTGACCTTGATGGAACCCTTGTTGATACAGTTTATGCGCATGTCTTCGCGTGGCAGTGCGCTTTTGCAGAAGCTGGTATGGCAATTGATGGTTGGCGTATTCACCGGCGGATAGGGATGAGCGGAGGTCTGTTTACCCGCGCAGCCGGGCGTGAACTTGGGCACGAACTCAGTCCACAGGAAGCGGCAGCTCTCCAATCGCGTCATGGAGAATTATTTGCGCAACTTCTTCCAAAGCGGCGTCCCCTGCCCGGGGCGGTGGAACTTTTGCGATTCCTGCGTTCCAACCAGATCGTATTCGGTATTGCCACCTCGGGAAATCGACCAGAGATCAATGCATCGCTTGACGCCCTGGAAATAGACCCTGGGGTACTGGTGGTCGAACGGGGTGATGTCATGCGGGCAAAGCCCGAACCAGATCTTTTTCTCGCCTGCCAACAGCGCCTGGGGGTTCGAGTCGAAGATTGCTACGTGGTCGGAGATGCAGTGTGGGATCTTTTAGCGGCCCGCCGCGCAGGGATGTTGAGTATTGGTTTGTTGAGTGGCGGGTATGGTGACGATGAACTCAGCCAAGCCGGTGCTTTCCGCGTTTATCGTGATGCGTTGGAGTTGTATCATTCATTGGATGAACTTGGAGTATTGCCGTAGCGATTCATAAGATGCCTAATATCCGCTTCCAGGCATGTATTTTTGATTTCGACGGAGTCATCATCGACTCCGAGCCGTTGCATGCGCGGGCAAAACGAACGACACTGGATAACTTTCAAGTTAAGTATCCGCCCACACTTTTCGCCGATTTCAAGGGACGCACCGACAAAGCATTCTTCGAATTTGTAGTGAATGACCTTGCCAGTATGGGTGCAACAGTTGAGGAAATGGATGCTTATAAGCGGCAGGTTTATTTAAAGCTATTTGAAAATGTTCCACTGGTAACAGGATTTCAAGAATTTCTCCCTTTTGCAAAGCGGACTTTCAAGAAACTGGGAGTGGCAACCTCAGCCACCCCCAGAGATTTTTCGCTGGCGGCGCAGAAGTATCAGCTTCAACCCTGGTTTGATGTCATCGTCACAGGTGGGGATACGACGAAACACAAACCTGATCCCGAACCTTACCTAAAGGCAATGGCAATGCTGTCCGTGGCAGGCTCTGAAACTTTGGTGATCGAGGATTCTCCGAATGGGATACAGTCATCAAAATCGGCGAACTGTACTGTTGCGGCGATAACAACTGCTTTCACACCGAATGAACTGCGCCTGGCGGGGGCAGATATGATCGTGGCGTCCTTTGCAGAGCTCGAGCGAGAGATAAAACTTAATTTTGCTGATTGAAACCCGTACAAGAAAAAATCTATCTGGCAGGATTTGAAATCATGAAACTAAATAATGCGATCACCGATGTGCGCGGCATCGAAGTTGGTCACGCACAGAATGAAGAAGCCTTGACCGGCTGCACGGTCATCCTTTGCCGAAAAGGCGCAGTCGCCGGCGTGGATGTGCGCGGGGGGGCGCCCGGCACGCGCGAAACCGATCTGTTGAATCCCATTAATCTCGTCGAGAAAGTTCATGCAATTGTTTTGGCTGGCGGCTCTGCGTTTGGTCTGGATGCGGCAAGCGGCGTCATGCGTTATCTCGAAGAAAATAAAATTGGATTCAACACCGGCGTTGCGAAAGTGCCAATCGTCCCATCCGCGATTTTATTTGACTTGAACCTCGGTCGCGCCGACGTTCGGCCTGATTCTGCGATGGGAGCTTTGGCTGCCGCCTCGGCACGCGATCTTACTGCGTCTGACCCGCCCGCGGAAGGAAATGTCGGCGCTGGCACAGGCGCATCTGTTGGCAAGATGTTCGGCATGACCTTGGCGATGAAATCCGGGCTTGGAACCGCAAGCATGGACATCGGCGGCGGCGTGATCGTCGGTGCCATCGTTGCGGTCAATGCGTTCGGTGATGTGGTTGACCCAAAGACAGGCGAGATCATCGCAGGTCTTCGGTCTGGGAAAGTCGGTCCGCTGCGGATTGGCAAAAAGGATCAATTCGCAGATACGCTTGCGATGATGAAAAATCAAATTGGACGTGGAGCGCTGGGTTTTGCGAGTCGCGGTAATACAGTGATCGGGGCTGTGGCGACCAATGCAAAATTGACCAAAGCCCAGGCAACGAAGGTCGCTCAGATGGCCCAGGACGGCATCGCGCGCACCATAAGACCCGCTCACACCATGCTGGATGGCGATGTGATCTTCGCACTATCCACTGGCACGAAAAAAGCGGATGTTTCCACTATTGGCGCGTTCGCGGCAGAAGTGATGGCGCAGGCAATACTACGAGCCGTAAAAATGGCAAAAGCGGCGGGTGGGCTGCCGGGGTTGGGTAAACCGTAAAAAGTGAGCTTGTGGTATCAATTTAGCGCAACCATTCATAGTTGAACCAGGAGAGAATAAGGATAACAATTCGATTTTCAACCAAAACCGGCAAATAATACTCTCGGATATAATCAGTAGGTAGACGATTTTGTTTTGGAGTCAACCAGCTTGCTGGTTAATAAAAGGGGAGCAAGTTCACTGACTCCACAACCCCAGGGATGTGTTTTGATGAAAGGAGATGAAAGGAGATAATATGAATTCCAAAAAAAATAATTACATAGCCAATGCGCTGGATTGCGGTGCTTCTTCTGCTCGGACTGGTGCTTTCAGCTTGCGCGCCGGCAACTGAAGCGCCCACAGCCCAACCGACAGTAGTCCCAACACCCACAGTCGTTGACCTCTCGCCCCAATTGGTGGATAAACTATGGGTGCTTGCCGCGTATGGGGATGCAACCAATCCCACCGTAGTCGAAGAAGGCACAAAGGTCACTGCCCTATTTGCCGCAGACGGAAGTTTGAGCGGCTCGGGCGGATGCAATAACTATAGTTCCACCTACCAGCTTGCGGGTGACCAGATCACGATCAGCCCGATCACCTCCACCATGATGGCTTGCGAAAAAGGCATGGACCAGGAGACCATCGTATTGTCTGCCCTGCAAAACGCTCAGCAGATCGTTTTCATTCCTCAAGGCCGCCTCGAGATCTACTATAACTCGGGCAGCACCACCGAAACCAAGTTGATCTTCGCGCCCGGAGAGACATCTCTTACAGATACGGTCTGGGTGATGGAGTCTTATGGCGATGTGAACAATCCAACGCCGGCTGAAAAAGGGATTTCCGTTACTGCGATTTTTTCACCCGAAGGCATCCTCAACGGGTCGGGCGGTTGTAACGTCTATTCAGCCGCTTATGCCGTTCAAGGCAACAGCATGCAAATCCAGCCGCCTGTTTCAACGCTCATGGCTTGTCCGCAAGGCATGGATCAGGAACTGAATTATCTGGCCGCATTGGGCGCCGCTGAGAGTTATCAGATCGTCGGTGTCCGTTTGCAGATACTCTATGCTGGCGGGAGCAGCGCGATCAATTACACCTCCAAGAATCTGCCATTGGAAAACACACTTTGGACCTTGGTAACGCTTAATGGTGTGCCGAGCACGAACGACCCGGCGCCCGTCACAGCGTTGTTCGAGCCGGGTGATGAACCTCAAAAAGGTGTGCTCGGCGGGATTGCTCAGTGTAACAGTTATCAAGCCAACTACACTGTGGATGGGACAATGTTGACAGTGGAGAAAGCATCCACAACTCGCATGTATTGTTCGGATGAGCAGATGCAGGCCGAGACAACGTATCTTCAATTGCTGGAAACTGCCCAGAGCTACGAGGTGCTTGGTCAAACGCTGACGGTTACTTCCGAGAGCGGTACGCTTATCTATGCCGCTAACCGGGCCCCGTTGGAAGGCACCTACTGGCGTCTGACAGCCATGGGACCGGTGAGCGCGCCGCAGTCACCCGTCTCAGGAGCGGATTTCACTGCTCTATTCGTGCGCCAACCGGACGCGGTCTCCGGAGTGATCGTGGGCGGTACCGGATGCAATGATTACAACGCCACTTATACCGGTAACCTGAACGAGATCAAAGTTAACCTGCCGGTGAAAACTAACAATGCAGGTTGTGCGCCCGGCGTATCTGAGCAGGAGGGACAGTACTTCCTGGCGCTGAACTCGGCAACTTCCTATCGCATCCTGGGCGATACTTTGCAGATTCCGTATGGCGATGGTCAAATGTTGAGTTTCACAGCCTTTGTGCCGGAAGTGCCTGCGCCTCTCTCCTCGTTAAATGGCACGCGCTGGTGGCTGGTCTCAATGGGCAACCTGGCCCTGTTGTCGGGCAGTGAAATAACCGCCGATTTCGCCATCAACTCAGATGGTTTGACAGGTACGATCAGCGGCTCAGCCGGCTGTAACAGCTACTCGGCTGAGATCATTGGTTTCTTCCAACTTGGACCGCTATCCGTCACGAACAAAGCATGCTCCAATCCGCCGGGCGTGATGGAGCAGGAATCCACTTACCTGAGCATGTTGTCAACTGCCAATAGTATTTCAATGGCATATAACCAATTGCTGATCGGAACAGCCAGCGGCTTGTTGGTCTACTCCAATTCACCGGTACCAATGGCACCGGCTCCAACCCCAATACCAGCTTCGCCTACCCCGACTCTGCAACCAGCGGTACCAACAGTAACCCCGACCCTGGAACCGGGTTCGCCATCGCTGCCCATTGCGACGCCACCAACCCCGGAAGTGGGCTCGCCATCGCTTCCCATCGCAACGCCCGCCCCGGTGGCAGTGATAATTGCACCCGCAGCAGGGACCGTGGCAACGGCGATCACATTTGATGGAAGCACATCACAACCGTCTGGCAGTATCACACTATATTCCTGGGACTTCGGCGATGGTCTTACTGGTGAGGGGGCTACGATCTCCCATGCATACACCACCGCTGGAGCGTACACCGTCACATTAACTGTGACCGATTCGATCGGTCAGACCAGCACGGACACGCTCCAAGTCACAATAAAGTAGGCAATATCTTTTTTGTGTTATCAGTGGTGTGTGCGGGTGCGCGGCACTTTCACACACCACTGAATTGATTAATTCATAAATGCAGCATGTTTGGAATAGGAGAAGTTTGTTCGACCCGTGGACAGTCCTCTTAAGAAATTGATTTTCCCCCAGGAGATTCAATAACAAAGCTTGTTTTTGTAATATTACCCCTTCACACAAACCAATCCCTTCAAATACGCGCCCTCTGGAAAATGCAAGCTGACCGGGTGATCGCTGCCCTGTGACAAATGTTCGATGATCGTCGCGTCCGTGCCAGCGTCCAATGCGGCGGAGGCGACGATCTTTTGGAATAATGCCGCGTCGATGCCGCCTGAGCAGGAGTAGGTGAATAACATTCCGCCGTGACGCAGTAATTTGAATGCCAGCAGGTTGATATCTTTATAAGCTCGCGAGGCTTTTTCAGCATGAGCGGCGGTCGGAGCAAACTTGGGCGGGTCGAGAATGATCATGTCGAACGAGCGGTTCTCGTCGCGGAATTTTCTGAGTAATTGAAAGACGTCACCTTCGCGAGAGGTGTGACGGTCAGCGGAAAGATTGTTGAGCGCAATATTTTCTTCGAGCATTGCAAGCGCATCAGCAGATGAATCAACAGACAGGACTGACTTTGCTCCATTTGCCAAAGCGTGGATGGAAAATCCGCCAGTGTAGCAGAAGCAATTCAGCACGTCGCGGTCTTTGGCAAATTCGCCCACGCGGTGACGGTTATGGCGTTGGTCGAGGTAAAAGCCGGTCTTATGGCCTGTGGCAATGTTTACTTTGAATTTCAATCCATGTTCAACGATCACGATATTCGATATTTGAGATTCGATGTCAGAGATAGAGCCCAAATATCGAGTTGTCGAATATCGGAGGATGCCGCTTTGCGGCTTTAATCCTTCAAGTTCGCGCACGTCCGCATCGGAGCGTTCGTAGATGTTTTGGACGCCAGTTTCTTCGACGAGAAGATCGGTGATGGTTTCCTTCCAAAATTCAGAGCCAGCGGTTAAGGATTGCAGGACAAGCACATCGTCATAACGGTCAACGATCAAGCCGGGGATGCCATCGGATTCGGCGTGGATTAGGCGATAGGCATTTGAGAAACGTTGAATGTTTAACGTTTCGCGCTTTGCAATTGCCGTTCGGATTCGTTTGCGAAAAAATTCCTTGTCAACAGGCTCGTCGATAAAAGTCCACACACGGGCGCGGATCTGCGAGACGGGTGAGTAGGATGCCCGGGCGAGAAAATGCCCCTCGGACGAGATCAGGTCAACGGTTGAGCCTGATGCGTGGTTTTCATCCACATGATGGATCGCACCGGCAAATATCCACGGGTGACGGCGCAGCAAACTTTTTTCGCGGTTTGGGTTGAGTATGATGGGCATGTGTCTATCTTACCGCAACCAAGCTTATAATGGAATTATGACTGCGCGCGTGAGAATGAACTCCGTGTTATTGCCGTTGTTGACATTGGGGATGATTGTGATGCAATTGCTCGACCCATCCAAAATTTGGCAGGCGTTGATCGTAGCCTTCGGCGGGCTGTGGCTGGTGGCGGGATTATGGGCGTGGTCATTGAAGAACCATTTAAGGTTAACGCGTGAAGTTCGCTTTGCGTGGGCGCAGGTGGGCGATGCGCTTGAAGAACAATTCACACTTACAAATGATGGAATTATCCCTGCGACATGGGTTGAAGTAATTGACCATTCAACCCTGCCGGGCTATTCCGCCGCGCGAGCAATCGGAGTTGAAAGTAATTCAACGAATGTTTGGCATACAAACGGTGTGTGCCTGCGGCGCGGCGTATATGAATTGGGCGGAACGACATTGCGAAGCGGTGATCCGTTTGGGATTTGCAGCGTTGAAATTTATCTACCAGAAAAATCATTACTGGCGGTGATGCCGCCTGTGATTCCTCTGCCTTCGATGGATATCCTGCCAGGCGGCTGGATGGGCGATGGGCGACCACGCCCGAATATCATTGATCAAACTGTGAACGCGTCCACTGTGCGCGAGTATGCCGTTGGCGACAGCCCAAAATTGATCCACTGGCCTACCACGGCGCGGCGCGGAAAATTATATTCCCGCATGTTGGATGGCGCGCCAGCCAGTGACTGGTGGATCGTGCTCGATGTCGATTTAAAAGTTCAAGCGGGTCAGGGTTGGGAGAATACGACCGAACTCGGAATTATTCTCGCGGCATCGCTGGTTGACCGCGGTTTGCGCGCGAGACACTCGGTGGGTTTGCTCGCGAGCGGGAAGCAAACAGTTTGGTTCAAACCGCAATCGGGCGAGCGCCATCGTTTGGATATTTTGCGCGCGCTGGCCGTGCTTGAACCAGGTCAACTGCCGCTTTCAGAATTGCTTGAGCGCGCCAACCCAAAGCTGGGCAATCGCATCAGTTTAATTATCATCACGCCTTCGGTGAAAAATGATTGGCTGCCTTCGCTAACTCATTTGTTCTGGAAGGGGATCAGCCCGACCATTTTGTTGATGGACCCTTCTTCATTCGACGCCCCCCTAAGTGCGGACTCCCTCGCGAATGTGCTGGCTGAATATGGGCATTCCCCGCTTCATCCTCAGCCGAAGCCTGATGCAACAACCCGAAGCGCATCCTGGCTCAAGCGGACATTGGGACTGGCGTATCACCGCGTCCGGCAAGGCTATTCCCACACGTCCGCCCGGCGACCTGACATGGAGGAGGCTGGGGTCATAATGCAAGCCGTCTTCAAACGTCTCTTCCATATTCAGGAAATGATCTTCGTCCTCTCGCTGACGGCGCTGACATGCCTGCCCTTTTCATTGAGCGAAGTAATACGTGATGCAGGTATGAGCCTCTTATTGCCGATCACGGTTTTAGGCTTGATCTTTGCGTGGATGCTTGCAGGGCTGGGCGTGCGAAGATCGTTATCGGGGTTCGCTTTATTGTTCCTCGGGCCGCTGGCTTTATACATCCGCATTGGTCAAATGGGAGGCGCATTATTTGAATTCATCAGGCAGTGGTTTCTTTTTATTCCCTCGGCTTTTAATACATTGGTTTATAAAACTCCGCTTGATCTTTCGTTTTTACTTTTAGCAACAGATGAACTTACACAAAAAATATTCGGGTTCAGTGGACGTCTTTGGCTGTGGTTAACAAGCATTTTTCATGGAATAAAGATCGAAGACCCTGTTGCACGCACCTTTATCTGGAGCATGGCTCTCTGGTTGATCGCGGTTTGGGCGGGCTGGCAAATTTACCGCAACAAAAAATTTATGCTGGGCATGCTTCCGTCCACGGTTGTGCTGGCTTTCGTTGTCAATTACATGGGCGATGAGAAGGCTATCCTATGGGTTCATCTTGCCTTGCTTTTATTCCTGTTTGGATTGACCAATTACAATAATTTGTTGAGCCATTGGAACACTTCGAATACTGATTATTCTGAAAGCACAGGCATCGATACGATGTTCCTGGTGGGCACGCTCACACTTGGGCTGGTCGCTTCTTCATGGATCGTCTCCACTTTTTCCATCCAGGAAGTTCTTGATAATTTTCGCGAAAGGCGCGTCGTCTCGAATGCTTCCCATACAGAATCATCCAGCCTTGAATTTGTCACAGATAATTTCAGGGTGACTGGATTCCAGAATGGACTGCCCCGCTCTTATTTGTTGAGCGCAGGACCCGAGATCTCAAATCAACTGGCGATGACCATTTCAACGGGTGACTTGCCGCCCTTGCCGCCAGGCGCACATCCGACGGTGCCGCGTTATTACTGGCGTACATTGACCTATTCCACATACACAGGCGGAGGCTGGACCAATCCATCTGTTTTTGTGGAAGATATTTCTGCTGACCAGATGTTGATCGAAACATCTGACCCAAACTACCGCACTGTCCATGCACAAGTGACATTCCCAGACGATGCAAGCGAAAGATTATATTGGACAGGCACACTTGTCAGCGCAGATGTGCCATTTAAAGCTGCACGGATCCATCAAGCAAAAGATAACTCAATGCTTGATTCGGATCTAATCGCCGCAC
>CAWHXC010000048.1:0-31997 GCA_963833175.1 uncultured Chloroflexia bacterium | reverse complement strand
TTGGCGGCTTTCCAAAGAGCAAAGTCCATCGGGTGGGTTTTGGCTTCCTCCACTTCGATGCGTGAGCCTGCCTGCATGTCATCCAGCTTGCGGCCCGAGAGGCGGCCGTAGTCGTCATCGCTGGTGACGCTGAAATAGACATCGCCATTGGATGCGGCGTAGGCATGACCTTTTTCGATCAGGCCTTCGATGAACTTGATGATGTGCGGCATGGTCTTGCTGACCTGCGGATTGGATGTGGCGGGAAGCACGTTCAGGCTGACGAGGTCTTGTGCGTAATCCTGAATATAACGCTGTGAAAGTTTGAGCGGGTCTTCGTTGAGCTGCCTGGCGCGGTTGATGATCTTATCGTCCACGTCGGTGTAGTTCATGACGTGCTTGACGGTGTAGCCGCGATATTCGAGGTAGCGGCGGATGATGTCAAACACCAGCGCCGACATGGCATGACCGACATGCGCGTCGTTATAAACCGTCACACCGCACACGTACATTTTTACGAGGTTCGGTTCGAGGGTTTGAAATTCTTCTGTCTTGCGGGTGAGGGTGTTGTAGATTTTTAGCATGGGGTCTCTTTTTGGAAAGGTTTCAGATGTGCAAAAGTTCAGAGGCTTTAGATTTCTATTTTAACCACAGATGAACGCAGATGAAAGGGATTTACAAGGGCAAAATAAAAATAGGGCGAAGGAGTTATCGCCCTATTTCCTATTCACTTTTTACTTCTCACCTTTTACTTCTTAATTTTCTTTGCAGCGCTCTCTTCATCCACACGGCCAAAGATCATGCGGCCTGCGGCGGTCTGTAACACTTTGGTGATGTTCACATCCATGTATTCGCCGATATAGTTCTTGCCGTTTTCCACTACGACCATTGTGCCGTCTTCCATGTAGCCCACACCCTGGCTGTGTTCCTTGCCTTCCTGCATAATGTTGATGCGCAAAGCCTCGCCCGGTAACACAACAGATTTGACCGCATTTGCCAGTTCGTTGATGTTGAGCACGGTCACGCCTTGTAATTCTGCGATGCGGTTCAAGTTGTAATCGTTGGTCAACACGGGACTTTTGAGCTGCTTGCCCAAAATGACGAGTTTATCGTCCACTTCGCGCACGCCATCCACGTCAATATCGGAGATGCGGACGAGGATATTGGGGAGTTTTTGCAATTCGGCCAAAACTTCCATGCCGCGGCGTCCACGTTGACGGCGCATGCCATCGGGGGAATCCGCGATATATTGCAATTCGTTCAACACAAAATGGGGGATGAGAAGTGTGCCGGGCAGGAAGCCAGTTTTGGCAATATCGGCTACACGCCCGTCAATAATGACACTGGTATCCAGTAAGATGGTGCGGTTGAGGTTTGTCCAGGATGATGAAGAACCACCGCTTTCGCCGTTCCGTCCGCTTATGGCGCTCACCAATCCCATAATGTCACCCTGACGCATCACGAAGAGCGAAACGCCAAAATATGCAAAAATGAGCGCACCGAGAAACGGCAATATCTTTCCCAAAGGGTCTGGCAGGAGCGAGAGCGGAAATCCGAGCAGTGCCGCGATCAACAGGCCAACGACCAATCCGGTCAGCCCGGCGAATAAAGTTTCAGCCGCCGTACGACCAAGCATGGAACGCATTGCGCGCGCGGGCCGTGTGGTAAAGTATGGAGTGAGGATCAAGCCTGCCAGTGCGCCGACCAGCCCAAAGACAAGTGTGGTGCGGAGGGCATCGTCTGGAGTGAATTTGGAGATCTCAAATCCCCAATATCCGCCTATAATTCCAAGTACAATCATTCCAATAATGCGAAGAATAAATTCAAGACTCATAAATAACTCCTTCTAATAAAAATAAATGCTGATAGATGATAGCACGGCTAATAATACCCGTCAATCGCAACTAATGGAACTCATATATTATTGTTATAATCAGGAAAATCATGGCAATTGACCGTTTTGGACGAAATATTCACTATTTACGCATCAGCCTTACCGACCACTGCAATTTGCGCTGTATCTATTGCATGCCCGAGGATATGACCTTCCGCCCGAATGCGGACCTGATGCAGGATGACGAAATCCTTACTTTCACGCGCCTCTTCGCCAGCCTCGGCTTTGACAAGATCCGTTTGACGGGCGGTGAGCCGACTGTCCGCGCCAATGTGGTGGACCTCGTGCGCAGCATTGCCTCCACCGAGGGCATCCGCTCCGTTTCCATGACGACGAACGGGTTACTGCTCAAGAAACTGGCTCAACCCCTGGCAGACGCCGGCCTGCAGCGCGTCAACGTCAGCATTGATACGCTTGACCCTGACAAATTCAAACGCCTCACCCGCTGGGGAAAACTGGACGATGTCTGGGAAGGCATCCTCGCCGCTGAAAAAGCAGGGCTTGCGCCTGTAAAACTCAATGCGGTGGTTGTAAAAGGCTACAATGAAGATGATGTAGTTGACCTCGCCGCTCTTACCATTGACCACCCGTGGCAGATGCGTTTTATTGAGATGATGCCCTTCGCAGGCGCGACCGATCTGCAGATCAACCAGGTGATCACCATGGCGCAAATCCAGGGCACCATCGAATTTGAATTTGGCAAACTGGAAGTCGCCAACGGCGGCAAATTGGATGGCGAAGCGCAGGTCTTTCACATTCCCCAAGCTAAAGGCGATCTTGGCTTTATTTCATCGGTCACGCATCCATTTTGCTCGGCTTGTACGCGCGCCCGCCTCACATCCGATGGGAAGTTACGCCTGTGCCTTTTGCGTGAAAAAGAAGTGGATTTGCTCACCCCCATGCGCGCCGGCGCCACGCTCGACGAATTACGCAAACTCCTGCTCGACGGCGTGTGGGAAAAACCCTGGGGACACGGCCTTGCAGATGGTGTCATTCCACTGAACCGTATCATGAGCGAAATCGGAGGATAACCAGGCAAGAGTATGAAGAAAATTAAAGCAGTTTTATTTGACCTTGACGGCACACTTTTCCATCACCTCCCCTCTTCCGGGGAGGTCTTTTTGAAACATGTTAGAAGCCTCGGCTTGCAGGTATCAGAAGTGGACAGGGTCCGCGCCGAACATTGGGTGCATTATTATTTTGCCCACTCACCTGAAATTCAAACCGACTCTAAAACATTCGGGGATGACTCAAAGGGCTTTTGGATCAACTTCACGCGGCGGCGTTTGGCGGCATCTGGTATTCATCCGACCGAGGCTGCTGAACTGGCGCCACAGGTTGCGGCCTATATGAGCGAAGCCTATAAGCCTGAAACTCGCGTGCCCGAAGACGCGCGGACTCTTTTGAAGTTCCTGAAAGAATCAGGGTACACGTTGGGCATGGTTTCCAATCGCGAGTCTCCCTATCGGGATGAAATGCAAAAACTGGAAATGGATTGCTATTTTCAGTTTTTTCTTGCTGGCGGAGAAGTAAATTCCTTCAAGCCTGATGCGCTTATTTTTGAACGCGCACTGGAATTGGCAGGGACATCCGCACACGAGACGATGTACGTTGGCGATAATTATTTTGCGGATATCCTCGGCTCGCATCGCGCCGGGCTGATACCTGTTCTCTACGACCCGATCAGTCTCTTCCCCGAAGCAGACTGTGCAATCATTAAGTCCTTTGCAGAAATACCTGAATTGCTGAAATAACCGAGGCTCATATATAAAGCCAGTGGGGAATGTGGATCATTTAGAGCCAAGCCTGTTTGTTAATCAATTTCCCAAAAATAAGTTGTTCTGCTCACCAAACTCTAGTAAAATTCTACATAAATCTACATTGTTGTTTTTGCACTAAAAAGTACAATTCCCCTCTCAAAAGTAAAGGTGTTAATCAACGCCTTTACTTTATTTAAACAAAATCTGCGGATAAAAACCATGCTCCTCAAACGCTTTCAACTTGGACTGATCCACGTCGCTGTTGCGATGACCCTCGTGCCGATCAACAGTACGCTTAACCGCGTCATGATCAAAGAGCTTGCCATCTCAGCCACTCTCGTTGCCATTCTTGCCTCGCTTCCATATCTCTTCGCGCCCATCCAGGTGGTCATTGGTTCGTACTCAGATCACCATCCCTTTTTCGGACTGCGACGCACGCCATATATTCTGGCAGGTTTAATTCTTTGTGTGCTTGGCTTGCTCGCTTCACCATACATTGCATTCCTCATGGCGGATAACATGCCCCTCGGTATTCTCGCAGGGATTCTTGCCTTTGGCGCATGGGGTATGGGCTACAACCTTTCGAGCGTATCTTATCTTTCCCTTGCATCCGAAATCTCTGGTGAAAAGGGGCGCGGCAAAACGATAGCAACCATGTGGTTCATGATGATCGTTTCCATTATTGCGACAGCAATTGGACTCAGCCGCATGGTGGACCCATACACGCCCGAAGCCTTGATCCGCGCATTCGGATATATAGCCGCCGTCCGCCTTAATCCTCGGCTTGATCGGACTCATCAGGTTGGAGCCACGCTCGAGCATTTCCTCCTCGAGCACGTCCGAAGCATATACCGTTAAACAAATGACTTCCGCCATCACACAAAATCCAGTGGCGCGCCTTTTCTTTATTTATCTGCTCTTATTGCTTGCCGCGATTCTGGGACAGGATGTTTTGCTGGAACCATTTGGCGCAGAAGCTTTCGGCATGACCGTCACGCAAACAACGCGCATCACATCCCTTTGGGGTACTTTTGTTCTGGTCGCAATTATCGTCGCAGGTCTGCTTGAAGGACGCGTAGCGAAAAAAACGATCGCGCAATTTGGCAACCTCGGCGCGCTTGCAGGTTTCGTTATGATCGTAGTGAGCGGGCTTACTCGATCTGAAAGTATCTTCTATACAGGCATTATCCTGCTTGGACTAGGCACTGGCCTATCCACTGTCGCAAATCTTTCCTTGATGTTTGATCTCACCGCGCCAGGCATGGTGGGACTTTATATTGGCGCATGGGGATTTTCGAACGCGCTCTCGCGTCTGACGGGAACTCTCCTGGCTGGGATCATGCGTGATGTGGTAACCCAACTCACGGGTAAGCCTTTGAGCGGGTATCTCGTCGTGTTTGCGATTGAGGCATTGATGCTGTTGGTCGCCACGGTCATGCTCACGCGTATTAATGTCAAAGAATTTCAGAAAAATATCGAAGAACCTTCTTTTGTCGAGAAGGTTGCTTTGGCTTCTGACTAATCTTATTCCCTCTCCCATTTGGGAGAGGGAAAAGGTAAGGGTATGACGGATAAATGGCTTTCTCTGAGTGACGCGGCAAAAGTGTTGGGCGTGCATCCCAGCACCGTGAGGTTGTGGTCTGATAAGGGTATCCTGCCCACACACAAAACACAGGGCGGGCATCGCCGCTATAAACAGGCTGAGATCTCTCTTTGGGCAGAATCAAATCACAAGTCCAGTGAGATCGAACCAGAGCGCATGATGCAGGAAGTCATCAAGACTGTCCGCATGCAAATCTCGGAGGGACGTCTGCAGGCTGAGTCATGGTATCAAAAATTGGACGAGGATGCCCGCACACAATATCGTGCGAGCGCGCATTCCTTATTCCATGGTTTGATGAAATATATGGCAACCGAGGGTGCGGATGCCGAATCTGAAGCCTACGCCATTGGTTATGAGTATGCTTCACGCGCACATCGTTACAGCTTGAATTATGTGGATGCAGTGCGGGCATTTTTGTTTTTTAGAACTACGCTGATCGATTCGGTCATAAAGGTTTATCAGGAGTCGAATATGCCATCGAGACAGACCGCGGTGGTCTTCGGCAAAATGTACACTTTTACAGATGATATTTTGATCAGCCTCCTGCAGACTTTTCAAGCATTGAATGCCAGCCGTTAATTTATTCTGTCATTGCGAGGGTGGTGATTAATCATGTTCCCTGCAGGGCACATGTTCAGGGTTTTCGCTCGACCCTGGTAATTCCATGTCGCCTTGAGCGTTAGAGTCCAGAAATCAGAGATTCTTGGCTCAGAATGTCAAGCGAAAGTCCTTATATCAAATAAATAACAATACATATACGATTGCTTGCACCATACTATTGATATGGTTATACTTGCACGCATGGCTATCCCAACCAAAATAGGTCGGTACGAAATCAAATCTGAACTCGGTCGCGGAGGCATGGCTACCGTGTACCGCGCTTATGACCCCAGCTTTGCGCGTGAGGTTGCGATCAAAGTCCTGCCGCGCGAGATGATGCATGATCCGCAATTCCGCGCACGCTTTGAGCGCGAGATCAAAATGGTGGCGGCGTTGGAGCATCCCTCCATCGTCCCTGTTTATGATGTAGGCGAAGAAGACGGACAGCCATATTTTGTCATGCGTTTTATGACAGGCGGCTCTCTTTCAAGCAGGATCGCACAGGGAAAACTCCCGCTGGAGGAAACGGCGCGCATTATCGAAAAGATCGCACAGGGACTTACCTATGCCCATAAAAAAGGCATTATTCACCGTGACCTTAAACCTGATAACATCCTCTTTGATGACAATGATAACCCCTTCATCACGGACTTTGGCATTGCCAAATTGACAGAGTCCACAGGCGGCAACCTGACAGGCAGCGGGGTGATTGGCACGCCCGCTTATATGAGTCCAGAACAGGCACAAGGGAATCCAATTGATAGCCGCAGTGACATCTATGGTTTGGGTGTCATCGTCTACCAAATGTTGAGCGGTCAACAGCCATATAACGCCGATACCCCCATGGGCGTAGTTGTAAAACACATCACCGAGCCTGTGCCTGAAATTTTACAAGTCACTCCCAGCCTGCCGTATGATGTGGATCAGATCATCAGGTCTTCCATGGCGAAGGATAAAAACAAGCGTTATGACACCGCTGTGGATTTGTCAAAAGCGTTAAATATGGCTGCCTTTGGAGATGAAGGCCACCATACATCCACCACAAATACGGGGTCGCGTTCGGGCGTATATAACCCCATCACCACTCAATCATCGCGCGGAAGAACAGGGATGGCTGTGGGAGGGATCGTCCTGGTGGTTGCAATTGTCGGCTTTTTTCTTTTGCGCAATCAATTGTTCGCACCGCCGCCAGTTGAACCCACCGCCACATTTACTCTTGCGCCTACCGTAATCCCGAGCGAAACCCCAACTGAAGTTCCAACTGAAGTTCCAACTGAGGTTTCAACCCCCACATTGGCGCCCACGCTTGTACCTGCGACCGAAACCGCTTCCGTTGTGCCTTTCGCGCCAGCTTGTGCCGCTGAAATCGTGATCCCCTCTCCCGTTGTCAGAGAGACGAACAAAGTTTGCGTTCAGAAACTTCCCTACACCGCAATTACCATTCCCGAAGGCGCAACTTTCGAGCCTCTCAATCCCAAACTAACCTGTGTTAAAGAATCGTCAAGCAATGGAAGAACCCTTATTTCCTGCAGCGGCCCGCAGCTCTTTTCATACAATCTAAAAGTTTGTGTCCCGCCTGTTGTGTCCGACGCGGACCTCAACAAATGTTCGCAGGATACTATTTTTGACGCCGCCAATCAATGCTGTATAACTCCGCCGCCAGACGGCGCAGGCTGTACGATCTTCAAAGTGGACTTGCGAGGTTGTGGATAATCAATCGGGCGTGCTGAACGCCCGATTTTCTTTTGACGAAGTCACGAAACGGGGTGATAAAATAACTGCATGGGAATCCTTTATCTTGTAGCCACCCCGATCGGAAATCTTGAAGACATGTCCCCGCGCGCTGTGCGCATCCTGCGTGAATCAATTCTGATCGCCGCCGAGGATACCCGTCACACGGGCACACTGCTCAAACACTTTGAAATAAAATCTCCCCTCACCAGTTATTTTGAACACAATAAAATAAACAAACTTGACCGCATCCTCGAAGCCCTCGCAACTGGGGATGTGGCATTGGTATCGGATGCAGGGACTCCCGCGATTAACGACCCTGGATACGAATTGGTGCAAGCCGCCCTCGCATCTGGCTTTGACGTTCGGCCTGTTCCTGGACCCTCGGCCCCCATCGCCGCCTTGACAGTTTCAGGTCTGCCCACGGATTCCTTCCTTTACCTCGGTTATCTCCCGCATAAATCCACAGAACGCCGTAAGGTCGTAGGTCAGGTTTCCAACCTGACTTACACCCTCATTTTCCTTGAATCCCCTCACCGCATTGTGGATTTGCTCGAAGACATCCTCTCCGTTCTAGGTGACCGCCGCATCTGCGTCGCCCGCGAAATGACCAAACTCTTCGAAGAATTCTGGCGCGGACCAGTCAGCGGCGCAATCGAATATTTCAAATCCAAAGAACCGCGCGGCGAGTTTACGCTGGTCATCGAGGGCAAAAAGACCGAAGACCGTGGACGGTGGACGGAGGAAGAATTGCTGGAAGCGATCAAGAAAGAGTTGAAAATAGATAAATCCGCAAAAGAAATTTCATCTGAACTAGCTGAACAAAGCGGCTGGAATAAAAAAGAAATTTACTCGTTGATCAATCAAAACAAATAAGGAGCAATCCATGGCTGCTGAAACCAAGAAACTCGAAGAAGAAAAAAACACCCCAAAAGATAACCTTGTCGAGAGCAAGCACTCGGTCAAGATCGGCGGAAAAGAAATCAAGTACACCGTCACCACAGGGACGATAATTCTCAAGGAAGATATTCACGACAAGGAAAAAGATGCGGAAGTTGAAAAACCTCGCGCCCAAATTTTCTTTATTGCCTACACCAAAGACGGCGTGACCAATAAAGCCAAACGCCCCGTTACATTCTCCTTCAACGGCGGACCAGGCTCCTCGTCAGTCTGGCTGCACATGGGCGTGCTCGGTCCGCGCCGCGTAGTCCTCACCGACGAAGGCGAACTGCCTCCGCCCCCGTTCAAGTTGACCGATAACCAATATTCCATCCTTGATGAAACTGACATCGTTTTCATTGACCCGATGGGCACAGGCTACAGCCGTCCCGTGGAAGGGGAGAAGGCAAAGGACTGGCATGGCTTCAAGAAGGATATCGAATCCGTTGGCGATTTTATCCGTTTGTACGTCACACGCTATCACCGCTGGCTTTCGCCAAAATTCCTGGCAGGCGAATCCTATGGCACTACGCGCGCCGCGGGTCTTTCGGGATATTTGCAGGAACGGCACGGCATGTACCTCAACGGCTTGATGCTTATATCAGCCGTGTTGGATTTCACCACGATCGATTTCAATCTCAACAACGAACTGCCCTACATTCTCTTTGTCCCAGCTTATGCGGCGACGGCCTGGTATCACGGCAAATTGAATTTCAAAGCCCCGCTAAAAACTTTCCTCAAAGAAGTGGAGGAATTTGCACTAGGCGAATATGCCTCTGCCCTGCTCAAAGGAGCTTCGCTCACGCCCGAAGAACATGCCATCATTGCCGAAAAACTTTCGCGCTATACGGGTATCTCGCAGGAATTTATCGGGCGCACCAACCTCCGCATCGGCGACCAGCACTTCTTCAAGGAATTACTGCGCGAGCGCGGACTGACGGTCGGACGCCTCGACAGCCGCTTCACAGGTATGGATCGCAGCGGCGTGACAGCTACCGCCGAATATGACCCATTGCTCACCAACGTGCTCGGACCTTACACCGCCGCGTTCTATGATTATGTCCGCTCTGAACTCAAGTTTGAGTCTGATCTGCCGTATGAAATTCTCAGCGAAAAAGTTTCGGTCAACTGGACATACTCGCAGTTTGAAAATCAATATCTCAATGTCGCCGAAACCTTGCGGCAGGCAATGACGCACAATAAATATCTTAAGGTCTTCGTCGCCAATGGTTACTACGATCTCGGCACGCCCTACTTCGCCACCGAATACACATTCAACCATCTCAACCTTGACCCAAGCCTGCGCGGCAATATCCGCATGAGCTATTACGACGCGGGTCACATGATGTACATCCACCTGCCCTCGTTGAAAGCGATGAAGGCAGACCTGACCAAATTCATAAAGGATTCGAACAAATGAATCTCGACGACCTTGCCCATTTCAAGAAACTCGACACCTTGAACATGCTGGCAGAGATTGACGGCTTGCCAGATCAATTACAGCAGGCATGGGATTTGGGATCCACGCAGCCGCTTCCAAAACTGGACGCTTTCGCGATTCGCAGCATCGTCATCTCAGGCATGGGCGGATCAGCGATCGGTGCGGACCTCGCAGCTGCTTCTGTTTTCTCGAGCATTCGCGTCCCGATCATTGTCCACCGTGATTATGGCTTGCCTGCATTTGCACAAGGCAAACAAACACTGGTCATCTGTTCCTCGCATTCAGGCAACACCGAAGAGACACTCGACTCATTTGAGTCCGCGCTGAAAAATGATTGCAGTCTTGTCGTGATTTGCACAGGCGGCGAACTTGCAAAACGCGCGGGCGAGAAAAATGTCCCAGTTTGGCAATTCAGCCACAACGGTCAGCCCCGAGCCGCGGTTGGATTCTCATTCGGCTTGCTGTTGTCTCTGTTCGCCCGTCTGCAGCTCATCCCCGATCCAGCCAAAGATATCGCCGAAGCCGTCTCTGCGATGAAAAGATCGCAATTGCATTTGCGTGCAGATGTGCCTGCCGCGAAAAATCCTGCCAAACGCTACGCGGGGCAACTGATAGGGCGCTGGGTCACGGTGATGGGCGCGGGGATCCTTGCTCCCGTGGCGCGTCGCTGGAAGGGACAGATCAATGAAGTTGCCAAGGCGGGTGCGAATTTTGAGTTCCTGCCCGAAGCGGACCACAACACATTGGCTGGGACGCTCAACCCAACCGAAACGCTCAACGCGCATACCATGACCATGTTCCTGCGCGCGCCGTCCGACCATCCGCGCAACAGGCTGCGCGCTGACCTCACACGCCAGGCTTTTATGCTGGAAGGTTTGAACACGGATTCGGTAGACGCGCGCGGCGAATCAGCACTTGCCCACATGTGGACGTTGATCCTTTTCGGCGATTACATGACGTATTATCTGGCTATGGCTTACGGAGTTGATCCCACCCCCGTGGAAGCTTTGGTTAGCTTCAAGTACTCGATATCGAGTGCGAAGTAAGTAATTAGCCATGATTCCCTGAGCGAAGCAAAGGGTCTCTACTACTAAAGTCCGAGATTCTCACCTGCACTGGCGTGCGGCGCAAGTGTCGCTTCGCTCAGAATGACATTGCACATGGTGATTAATTCAGTTTTTTCGCGACCAGGATCCAATCCCACGGGTACGGCTCGCCCATCCACAATGGATGTAAGTAACCCGGAGAATTAATACCACCGAACAATCCATGCGAATAAGTATTCATCTAGGTCCATATTTACCCTGGCAGGTGATGTCAGAAAAAATAAATTTAGGGTTAATTTTGTTTTATTCCATGCTTATTTTGCAACTCTCATTTTCTGTCTAACATGTGCTGCGCGGAAAATACGGTTGAAAAATCCTTTATATCCTTCAGGGTCATATAAGATCATGTAATCAGCTGGGCCAAAGTGGGAAGGTTTGATCATGATGGCGGGGTTGGGGTTGATCTCCAAAATAAACAACTCACCTTTTTCATTCATTCGAATATCGCAGCGGCCATAGCCTGTCATGCCCATGGCAAGATACATGCGCCTGGCAATATCATGCAAGCGTGCAACCAACTCAGGATCAGTAACCTGTTTGAAACCAAAGGGGAGATCATTATTCCATTTGACGCCCACATGCCAGAACTCTTCATTGAGAGGGAAAATCAACTCTGCGGGCGGGTAGGCAAAGGGATTATTCAAATTATCCGCATTATCCACCACAAGGATATTAAATTCCCTGCCCACAATGAACTCTTCCATACGCGCCGCACCATACTCAGGGCAAATTCGTGCCACCTGGGTCTTGACCTGTTCCAGTGTATCGGCACGGGAGTCTTTTGTCATGCCTGTGCTGCCATAACTCTTTGGATGCTTGATCATAATTGGGTAGTGCAGATTCTTGACAAGTTCCTCCGCTTCCCGAACATTTTTAACCCGGTACCCTTTGGCAAACCCAATTCCATTCGCTTCGGCAACAGCCTGCATCTCTTCGCGGGTGGGATCAAAACAGTTCGAAGTCTGCGCCAGTAAAAGGCAGTCCCAATTTCTCCAAAGCATGGACGACTTCTATTCCGCGATAATCCGACTCGTCATCTTTTAATTTCTCCTCTTCACCTTGTATATCCTCGAATTCATAGCCTTCACAGACATTCAGAAAAACATCGAATTCGTTTTTCTCTGCCAGCGCGCGTATCTTCTCCATGACAGGTCCAGTCAAGGTAACCATTCGCCAATCAAAGTCTTTTATATATGGGGCCGGGTCGAAATCCGCAATCTCTTCATCCGAAAGAATACACACGCGCATGTTGTCACCTTCTAGTTTATTGTATGAACAAGAGAATGCATTATGACATATATCTACACAATAAACAAGATGATATAAAAAACAGCGCATGGCTTTATCAAAGTCAAATTATGTCGCTCTGGGGAGCGTGTTGCCGCGACGAAAGCCTTAACCTCGTTCACGGAAAACTGTGAGCGAGCTCAGGGCGACAATTTTCGTTTGCAGCCTACTTGAGAAAACCATAAAAGGCAGCGTCAGGGCTTTTGCAAAGTCAGGAATTTTTCGCTTGACTTCGTGCAGAAAACCAAAATATGCTGTTTTGTGCCAATTTTTCTCCAATGGCGCCATAGGTGAAGGTGTCAATTACATACTCATCGTAATCGTCTGCGAACTCGTTCCAATAGTTTACGTCCATGCCCGGCATCTTTCCTTTTTTTGGAAGTTGTAATACGTTTTCCATCTTACATCTTGATTCATGAAATAACAAAGTTAACTTCCAGTTCCAGCTTGGTTTTTGTAGAGCCAGAAAAACCTTAATGCAAATTACCACGCATAGGCTTCAGGTGCTTCTCCGCCGGGACCAGGCCAGATCTCATCCAATTGCTTCATGGCATCCTTATTGAGTTTTATCTTCAACGCGCGCAATGTGCCTGTGAGTTGATCGATGGTGCGCGGACCGATGATGGGCGCAGTCACAACTGGATTTGCCAACAGCCATGCAAGAGCCACATCCGCGGGCTGTTCGCCCCTATCCTTGCAGAACTGCTCCCACGCCTTGAGTTTCGGGCGTTTGGCTTCAATTTCCTTTTTCACGTCATCGGATGTGCGCCGGCCTTCCTTGATCTTTTGCAGAACGCCGCCGAGCAATCCACCTGCAAGCGGACTCCACGGGATAAGTCCCAGCCCATAGTCTTTGCTGGCAGGGATCACCTCCAGTTCGATCATGCGGTCATTCAGGTTATAGAGACTCTGCTCGCTGACCAGTCCCATGAAATGACGAGCCTTTGCGGCTTCCTGAGCCTTGGCGATCTGCCAGCCCGCAAAATTGGATGAACCGACATACAGCACTTTCCCTTGCTGCACGAGCACATCCATCGCCTGCCAGATCTCCTCCCAGGGCGTATTGCGATCCACGTGATGCATTTGGTACAGGTCAATGTGATCGGTCTGCAGACGCTTGAGTGATGCCTCGCACGCCTCGCGGATGTGCAGCGCCGAGAGCCGTGATTGATTCGGCCACTCACCCATGCGACCAAAAACCTTCGTAGCGATAACCGTCTTCTCGCGTCGTCCCCTGCCCTGAGCGAACCAGCGTCCGACGATATGTTCTGTGATCCCTTCGCCAGTCTTCCAGCCGTAGACATTGGCTGTATCGAAAAAATTGATACCCAATTCGAGTGCCTTGTCCATAATGGCGAATGAATCCTCTTCGCTTGTATGTGGGCCAAAGTTCATGGTCCCCAAACATAAGCGCGATACCTTGAGTCCAGTGCGACCCAGTTGTGTGAATTCCATGGTTATCTCCTTAATTTGTAAAACATAAATATGAAGTCAACTCTTGGGATTATATATATTCTGCAACCGCAGAAATGCCAGTTTCGATCCTAGCCACTGGCATAAAGAGATGATCTTTGAGATATCAACTTGCCTCTGGGGGGATGTTATCTGCGCGAGGCAAGTTGGTCTGCTTTATTTCGGCGCCGCAAAGACCAAAGCGTAGAAGCCAAAATTATCAAAGAACGAATATCCCACGCCAATTTCAGTATAGGTGGTGCTCAACAGATTCTGGTTGTGACGGATATCGGTCTTGTCATTCTTCCACCAGTCCACAGCGCCCTGTCCCGATAAGGGCGGGTAACTGCCATAAACATTTTCAGTAACGGATGAGGCGCTGTACCCGCTGGCCGCTACACGGGTGGGTGGAGTCGAACCGTCCGAGCCTTTATGTGCAAAAAGTTTGTTACAGGCCATGTCGTTGGCTTGTGCGGTGGCCGCCTTGGTCAGCAGTTCGTTGACCGTGTAAGCGGGCAATCCATTTTGGGCACGATATGCGTTTAGGGCGTTGATCGTTTCAGTCACTTTGGCCGCATCGGTAGTAAATGCACAGGTTGCTTTTGCGAAACCGCCTGTAACAGGAACACTCCCAGTACTCTGGGTAGCGGCTGCCGCCTGACCTGAACCCGTAGCCTGGGTAGCTGCGGCCACTTGACCCGAGCCTGCACTCTGGGTGGCAGCGGCTACCTGACTCGAAACATTGATCACCACCCACAGACGCGAATCGTTATCAATTTTCATGATCAGGCCAGCTGGGTTTCTAATGACAAAATAGCCTCTATGATTGCCGTCTGTGTTGGGTGCTGTCAAATCCATGGAAATATCCGCGGTTTCCTCTGGAAAGGTTACGCTCAACGGTACCGAAGGCGGCGCGAACATCCTCTCCTCGGAATAATGGGTCACTGTGTAATCCGGTCCCCAGATACAGGTACCGGTATTCCTGACGCGCCAGGTTTTTGTGAAATTCGTGCTGGCAGGGACAATGTCGCCATCCGCAATGGTCACATCCGCGACGAAGGCTGCCTTGTTGGTGCAATCAGGTGAATTGGTGGGAATGGGCGTTTCGGGCGTGGGGGTGACGCTCGCCTGCGCAGACGGCGTTTCTGTGGCGGTGGGTGCTTCCGTTGCGGTTGCGGCTCGAGTTTCAGTCTCAATTACTGCTGGTGCAGCTGTTTCCACAGGAGACTGCGCGCCACATGCTGAAGTCATCAATACAACAAAAAGGAAAACCACCAGTATGTTTTTTCTCATAAAAGCCTCCATTCTATTTGAGACGGCGAAGAAAGACAATTTCATTATATACAAAAAATGATGAAATAAAACATTTTTCAAAAAACCGGGTTAGTCAATAGCATTTCGACCCTTATTCAAATTCAGGAAATGGGGATAAAATCCATCCAATATAAACAGATTTTTTAGATAAGGAGCAGATCATGGCAGAACCAATGTATTTTCAGTGGCAGAATGAAATATTGTGCAAGACCATCTATCCCATGCGCGAACCAAAATTACGCGACTTTCTCGTCTACTACATGGAGATCGATCTTTGGAAGCAATATAAAGGCAAGGATATTTCAACCCTCAATGCTGATGTGGATGCCTACATAAAAGCGCAAGAACTGGCGGCTATTACTGCTTATAAAGCCTATTCCTCGTTGCGCGGTTATTTCATGCAGAAGGATGTCCGCGGCTATTACCTAAAATTCAAGCCCGTGGATGAGACGGAACTTACAACGATCAACAATTTCCATGCTGTGTTCATTCAAAGCTGGCCCAAAGATATTCGCGGCGAAAGAAGTTTTGTCGAGGGACAGATCCAATATTGGGTGAACCATCGCAACATGCAAAGGGAGGCTGTCAAATCCAAAAAACGGCGCGTCGAGAACATGGATCCCGCCCATCCAAGAAGACCCATCGAAATACAGGAACTTGCCACGATGGAAAACGTCACCCTGCCGATGGCCGAGCAGGAACTCGATCAACTGCGCGCTTTCCTTGCCACGTACGACAAGATCGAACAGCGAAAACTCGCCTGGTATAGACTGTCAAAAAGTGACCCAAACTTCAAGACCGTCTGAAGCGGATTTTCTTGTCCAATACAAACCAGATCGTCCAGTCACGGTCCGTGATATTGTCGTGTGGAAAGCCGACGAGTACAAGACCTCCCTGGAAAAAAAGAACCAATATGAATTACTGGATATGGCGTATCAACGTTTCAAGAAGGAGCCCAGGCGGTTCCCTTACTGGCTTCAATATATGGTCGTTCACTTTTCAGGGATGCGCTACGCCAGCGCGCATGGTTCGTGGGCAGACCCCAAAGACCTGCTGATCCGACTCGGCGCAGCAGATTTGGAAAAGAGCACCAAAGCGTTGGATGATGCCGCCATCGAAAAACTCTGTGCGGAAAAGATCGCGGCCTACGCAACTGGGACAGGGTCAAACGTCCCCAAGCTGGCTCGCGCCCCTGAGAAAGAGTGGAAAGACAAAGTCGCTTTGCACATGCTTAGCGTCAAAGCAAATGGACCCAAGACTCGTCGCGCTGGCATTTCTGCATTGTTGAAAGAAGAAGCCAACTACGATATCCGTTCCCTTTCAACCGAAGACGCGCTCAAAAAGCTCGAAGCCATGAAAAGCAAATTCCCCGCGTGGGCCTGGAAAGAGATCGTCAAGCTCACGCCTTTGCGCATCAACCATGTCACCGACCCGAATTGGGAAAAATTAACTCCCCAGGAAGAGGCCGAGCGTAACTCACAGCAAGCCAATGACATCCGCATGGTGATGGATGCCTGGGAAAATTACGATGCATCTGCCTGGCGTGAGGAACATGGACGCACCCACGAGTTGATCGTCAGTCGCGCAGTCTGCAACGAAGCCGCTGAGCATTGCCAGCACATCCGCGGACATTTGCCGCCTGGCGGTTTGACTCCCAAACCAAAGTGGTATTTCAACAATGAAACCGAAAACAAATTGCCCGGAGAAATACGTCCGTTTTACACCAGGCCCACCTCTGAGAAGGATTACGTTCCCGGCGCAAGCATCTTCTGGCTGCGTTTTGTGGATAAGGAACCGAACGCATGGCAGGTCGCCAAAGCCGTGAAGACAAAATCTGGCGTGGGATTGCTTCCAAATATTCCCGTCACAAGGAAAAAAGTGGATCCCAAATCTGCAACAACTCCCTGGGCTTACCAGCAGGGAGACACGGTCACACGCACACGTACCTTTGAAAATCCACAAACAAAGGTGAAAGTCCAGCAGAAGCAATGGCTGCGCTGGATCCACGAAGCGACTGTTGCCGAAGTAGCCGAAACAGCCGACGGGATGACCGTCATCACCTACGAAACCGCCCTGCCCGACGGCGACAAAGGCACATCCGCAGTTGGCATTTTTAAAATGCCGTTGGAGTGGCATCTCTCAGACGGACCCGAAGACACGTACAACCGCTCGTTTGTCGGCTTTGTGCCTGAAGGACAAGTGCCCATGGAACACTTGAAAACAATGCTGGATTGGAACAAGATATTCCGCAAGAATGTTGTGTAAATTATTATAGGGGCGGGTTGCGACCCGCCCCTACTGGCTTCCCAAATCCACGGCAATATAATCCCCATACGCGCCATTTGAATAATAAGCATATCCAACGCCCATCTCGGTTGATTTGGCTTTTAAGATCGCATCGCGGTGGATTTGGTCGCTCATCCACCAGCTGATTGCGGCTTGCGGACCACCTCCCCCGTAGATGATCTCCTCCGAAAACGAACCTGAATACCCAGAAGCAAGCACGCGCGAATAAGCAGACGAACCGTCCGAACCTGTGTGGCTGATCTTGTTATTGCAGGCCATGTCCGCAGCGTGGCTTTGCGCGGCCGCAGCAAGTTGCGAGTTGATCGCCAAGGCGGGCAGGCCAGCGTTTGCGCGTTCTGCATTAATTAAGGATGCGATCTGATTAACATAACCAGCATTTTGGGTGTAGTTGCAGTTGGCTGACCCTCCGCTGCCGCCTGTTGTTGTGCTTCCTGCCGCTTGTGTGGGGCTTGTTCCCGAGGCGGCCGTCGCAGTTGCGCCGCTGCCAACAATAACTTTCACCCAGAATGTTTTTTCAGCGCCGATCATTACGATCTTGTCGGCTGAATTATGTAATGTGAAATACCCTGTGTATGTACCGTTCGTTGCAGGCGCGGTCAACTCCACTGAGACTTGCACCTTGTCATTCGAAACAGTATCAGCTATCGGCGCGGAAAGAGGCGCTCCCATTTGGTCGCCTGCGGCAAAGTTCAGCGTGTAATTGATCCACGGGCAGGTGCCTGTGTTTTGAAATTCCCATGTCTTTGTAAATTTTTCGTTTGCCTTTACTTGCGTATTATCTTGAATGGTCACGTCGCGCAAAAGTACAGCGCCATCGGTACAGTTCGGCGGCGCTGTGATCGCAAGCGTGGGAGTGATATCAGCTTCCGGAGTTAAGGTCAGCGTGGCGGGCACGTAGGATTGTTTGGTTGGCGGTAAAGTGGCTGTCACAAAATCAGGTCCAACAGCGGTTGCCGAATTTGAATCAACTGCCACGGAAATGCAGGATGTCAGTAAGACGGTAATGAGGAAGGGGAAAATTATTTTTTTATACATACATTAAGGATTATGTCTTTGCGAGGAGGGCATTTGTTCTTTCCGACGACACTTGCGCCGTACGCCAGTGCGGTGAGCGATCTCCTTGCTATGTTAAGGATTGCTTCGGGCTAAGATCAAGAACGCCCTCGCAATGACATTATGCCACTAAAACATCATCATCTGTCCAGTGGATTTTTCTATAGGGTCGCTGGCGATCTGTTCTTCGAATGTTTCGCGCGTCAAAATCGGGACCTCAAGCAGGGTGCGCAACAAACGATATTTCACCAGCGTATGCTTTTTCAGTCGTGCCGCGAGCGATGGGTCGCGCTCCTGCTTGTATGCGGCGAGTGCGGCGCGTCCGCCAGGGATGACGATAATGGTGTTTGGAGCGGCATCCTGCAACGCGCGCCCGAGCAGTGCAGAAGCCAGCACATTGAACGTCCGCACAACTTTTCCACGCTGCGCGTCTTCCCAATGCAGGAGTTTATCCTGCTTGCGCGTTTTGTATTCCAGCCTTATTCCGATCGTTTCGATCAGTGTGTAAATATTATTCAGCTCTTCCCGCCGCGCGGACGCAACATCTTCCGCGCGCAGTTTCCAGTAGCCCGATTCTCTTTCTGCATACGAATTCAAAATGGCATAGATCAAGCCTTTGGATGGTGTCAGCAAACCCGTGAAACGAGGATATAAGTCGTTTTCTATTTCAAGATAGATCGCTTTTTGATTCTTTTGCAAATAAGTGACAATTGCAACTTCCACGCGGTCTGAAAGTGATTCGTTATTTTCGTCCTGAGCGGAGCCGCGTGTATTTTGTGGCGAAGTCGAAGGACCCAACCCCCACATCCCAGTATCCACACTTTCGCCTGTGGAGTAATGAATAAATCTTTCATCATCTTTCAACGCAGATTCAAACAAAGCATTGGTCTTTCGCAAGGCTTCATCAAATTCCTGCCCAGGTTTTTTGAGCGCACCTGCTTCGGCTAAAGCGATCAACCCTGCGGCATGAACGTGTAAATAGTTGACAGGTTCTCCGCGCGCCGCGAGATATTCTTGAAGCGCATTTTGTAAAACATCCCCATCCGTACTTTTTGGTTTTTGTTTTTGCTCGTTCTTCCAGACGATCTGCACAGGGTCGTGCTCGGTCCGCAGTGCCACGCTTTGCGCTGAAAACCCTGCCGCGCTTGCCGCCGTAAAAGCGGATGTGAGAAATGCTGGTTCAGGTTCGGGAAGCAACGCAAAAAATGGCACGCCCTCAGGCAGCAAGTCTCCCAAATGATCGAACGCCGAGTGCAAGGCAGTTGCATTCCATGCCCAGTCATATCGGCGGCGGCGCAAGGCAACTTTATACGGCTCGACTGCTTCCTTGCCCCACAACCAACCCGCCCACAACGCAGAGAGAGTCCAAAAAGCCTGGTTGGGGCGCGGCACCGAACCGATGACTGCCGCAATCGGGATCTCTTTTTTGACAACGTGCGCGAGGTCTTTCAAGCGGCCTTCATAGATCAAGATGCCGCCGCTTTCTGGAATCTTTTTAGGCCACGCTTCACACGCCACCGTTGAGCCTGTTTCTGTCCAAAGGCTTAATCCACGCTCGAGCATCATCCACACATTATGCTCGCGGAATTGGCTGGGCGTCGTCAACTGCTTCGGCCTCGGACGTTCGGCAGGGTGCGCCCAAATTGTATTGCCCGCGTCGCACGCGACCAGGATCAGCGCGGTCAATGCTCGTTTTCGTTCAGGTGACAGGTTTAAACTATCAAGGCGGTTGATGACGGTTGTGAGCACATACAATGGACGCGGCAAATAATATTGAATGGCTTCTTCCGCATAAAACCGATCTTCATCATTTAATGCGACAACTTTTTCAAATGCGCGTGAGCGGTGCAATGCGTCTGTTTCAGCGATCTTCCTTGCGCGTTCAATGTCTTCTTGTGTCACAACGCGTTCGCCAGAGTCGCCGCAATGTTTGCATTCGTAGATGCGCGCATAGGGCACATCATCTCCTTTGCGCCATAAAAAGACCTCGGCGTAAATTTGCTGACCACATTTTTCGCATGAAGTTAAATACAAAGATTGCAGGTGACCTGCGAGTCTTTCGTCCCCTTTTTTGACCGCGCCCAAATCTGCGAGCGCAGCCGTGAATTCAGACTGTGCGGGTGGGTTGGCGAACATCTCCAGCAGAAAGCGCGTGACGGGATTGTTCGCGGTCACGAGCACACGATAGCCGCTGCGCGCGGCTTCCAGAACCAGCCGCGGGGAGAATCCGAATGGGTCGAGCAACCAGGCTGAAGGGCGATTAAGTTGCGAGAGCCAGGCGGAAATCACTCCCTCTTCGAGTGCAGGTAGAAATCGCGAGAGCGGTCCCGGGTCGGCAGGTTTCAATCCTGGGATGTAAGGTTGGAAGTCCATCTTGGGTTAAGTATACATCCCCCGAGAAAGTATTTATAAATTGTTTTGCTCCAGCGGGTCAAGGAGTGGTTTCCGCGGGGTGGAGTTCATATCAATTTCAATTGCAGAGAGCAGGATTTGAATCCCCAGAATAACGCAAAGGGTGGGGAGCATCACTGTGCCAGTGGGGGCGGGAACGTTTTTGCTTGCATATTCGATCCACTTGACGGCGCCAAATATGCCCCCAAACAATAAGAGCGGAATTCCAACGATCAAATACAAGGACATCATTGAGAAATCATAGATGTAATATTTTAATAAGATGCGCCGAAAAAAGGTGGCAAGTAATTTGGAAGGGAATTCAAACAATGTACGTCGGACGGAAAGATGGGATAGTTTCATTTCCATAGCGCGCGGGGATGGGAGTATCCATAACCAAAGCACCGAGCAGGTATAAATTGGCGAGCATGGATGTCTCGAAGAAATAACGTTTGTCAATGCGTTCAAGTGGAAGCTGCGCCAGTAGTTCGGCGCGGATGGCGAAGAAGCCATTTGTGGGGTCGAAGATGTTCCAGTACCCGGTTGCGGCTTTGGTAAGGAAACTTAATCCAAGATTCCCTATGCGGCGAACGAAGGGCATTTGTTGCAGTGAATGAAAATCACGAAAGCGGTTGCCTTTGACATAATCGGCTTTGCCTTGAATAAGAGGCGTGATAAGCGCGGGAATGTGTACTGGGTCCATTTGCCCATCGCCGTCGATTTTTATGACGATCTGTGCGCCGAGTTCGAGCGCCTTGCGAAAGCCGGAGACCATCGCACCGCCCACGCCCTGATTTTCCACATGGCGGATCAGGGTGATGCGGTCATCTTTTTTCGCCGCAACAGCCACCAGGTCCGCGCTGGAATCGGGTGAAGCGTCATCCACGACGATGATGTGTTTAATATAGGCGGGCAAATTTTGCAAAACAGTTTCGATGTTACGTTCCACGCGATAAGCGGGGATGACCGTTGCAATAGCATAAGAAGTAAAATTCATTGCGAAAATTGTACCCGAAAAGGTGATAGAATTGAAAAAAAGGAAAAAATTATGGCCCCCGGGGAACACATACTCATTGTTGAAAGCGATCCAGATATTGCCGATTTGATCGGAAGACAGTCCTTGCAGCCGCTTGGGTATCAGGTGACTGTAGTAGGCGATGCCGCTTCTGCGATCAGATATGCGATTCAGACCACCCCAAGCTTGATCCTGGCAAATCTAAATTTTCCAGGCTTGAGCGGAAAAGACATGCTCGCAGCGTTAAACTCACAAGGTGTTAAATCGCCTGTGATCGTGATCGCTGAAAAAGGGCAGGAAATAGATGCAATTCAAGCCTTCCGTCTCGGCGCATCTGACGTGATCTTTTGGCCCGTGCGGGATGCCGAAGTGGTTTCCATTGTTGAGCGTGCTTTGCGCCAGACTCAGGAATCGCGTGAACGTCAAAAGTTAGATCGACAATTGAATGCAATGAATGACGAGATGCAGCGCAAATTGCGCGACCTGACAACGATCCTTTCCACAGCAAAGGCAGTTGTTTCTGTCACCGATCAGCGCGCTTTATTCGACATGATCCTTGATAGCGCCATGCAGGTAGCCGAAGCAAATATTTGCTGGCTGATGCTGCGTGACGACCGTAGTAAAGTCTATTTGCTTCGTGCGCAGCGCAATCTACCTGAAGCATGGGCAAAGAAAATGAATCAGCCAGTGGATGATGGCATCAGTTCGCTCGTGGCGCTTTCCGGGGAAAGCCTGGTAATGAGCGGCGCGCCGTTGCAAAAGCTAAAAGTATCGGCATTGGGGAAATCAATTGGCGTAATCCCGATCAAGATTCAGGGCGAGGTGATCGGACTGTTAATCGTTGTACGAAAAGCAGATAGCGAGATCGCCCGTGACGCGCAAACCCTGCTTGAAGCAATGGCAGATTACGCTTCCATTTCGCTGGTAAATGCGCGTTTATTCCAGGCTTTGGAAAAAACCGCTGAAACTGCGCGCACTGGGGAAAATTTCCGCTATGCCACGCTTGAATCAGTGCGTGCCGCCATCCGCAATGAGGTGCAGGTGGCCAGTTATCCACTCAATTTTGTGCTGTCAGAGACGCCCGGTCCGCTTAACCCTGAGCAAAGGCAGGCGCTTGAATTGGTACAAGTTGCATTACAGCGTCTTTCCCGTTCCTCTGAAAAAACCATTACCCCCAATCAATAAGCAAGAAACGATAAAACTGAACACATGGCAAAACAGGATTTAATCTTACTTGCGTTAAACCCGTCCTCAATTTTGGATCTAGTGGAACGCGCTTTGCTGGCGTCGGGGTTTGCATTGGGAATTGTGCATAACCGTTCAGAGTTGGACAGGGCTTTGCAGGAAACTGTTCCGGCTTTATTGATTGTTGGTGAAAAGTTTGTAGATCTGGATGGGCTTTCGATTGCAACAGAAATTCTTGGACGTTTCCCCACTTTGCCGATCATTTTATGCGCAGACAAGGATACAACCGGTCTTGCCCAATCTGCGCTCAAGACGGGGTTGAGCGGCTATCTTTGCCCTCCGCTTAAGATAAATGATATTGTCGATGAAGTTCAAAGGAGCCTTCTGCGGGCCAGACAATTGGGAGATTGGCTGCGTCGCGAAGTCAAGCGTACAACTTCTTCCCTTGTCGAAAAAGTTGACCTCTCCGAGTCGGAACGTCATAAACTGGAAGCGATCATCGCAAACATCCAGGATGGCGTGGTTGTAATGGACAGGCATAGAAATATCATACTTATCAACCGCACTGTGCGCGATATTTTCAACCTGGGCAATAAAGACATTACTGGCAAAGCACTTGCAGATGTAATTTCAAATGCCGATTTTAATGCCCTATTGGCTCGTGCCAGCGATGGTCCATTGAAATATCATGAGATCAATTTTGACGATGGCCGTGTTTTTAATGCCCAATATACGCCCATTCCCAAGATTGGCGGGGCCGTGACCATGCAGGATATTTCCTACCTCAAGGAACTTGACCGCCTGAAGAATGATTTTATCCACACGGTTTCACATGACTTACGCTCTCCCCTGACCTCAATTCTTGGTTACACGGAATTAGTTGAGCGCACTGGCCCGCTTAACTCCAACCAGCAGGAATTTTTGCATCGTTTGCAGGGCAGTGTTCAACATATCACGGCGTTGATCAATGACCTGCTGGATCTGGGGCGGCTTGAAGCAGGTTTTGATACGCGCCGTGAATTTGTCCAGCTTCAAAATATATTGAAATATTCGCTGGATATGTTCGAGGTTCAAGTAAAGAAAAAAAATATTAAACTTATCGCTGATATTGCGCCAGATTTGAAAGCATTACGCGCAAACCCCATTCGTATTCGCCAAATGTTGGATAATCTTGTAGGCAATGCCATAAAATACACCCTGCCTGGAGGCACTGTGTGGGTGAGTATGTCCATGCAGGGGGATCAGATCATTCTTAAAGTGGAAGATTCAGGCCCGGGAATTCCACTCGAAGAACAAGGACACGTGTTCGAAAAGTTTTACCGCGCAACAAATACCATTGATGGGGTGGAAGGGTCTGGCTTGGGATTGGCCATTGTCAAATCCATTGTGGATAGCCATCAAGGCCGTGTATGGGTGGAATCAACTATTGGAAAGGGATCTGCATTTATTGTGCTTCTCCCCGTACAAGAGTAGAAAAAATCTCTCAGGTTTTAGGGCAGACAACCCAACCTGACCACCAAATAAAATAACTGCTTAAAATATGCCGCCGCTGTATAAAAATACAGCGGCGGCTTTCGCCAAAGGAGGAGACTGGAGGAGTATTGAGGAGGTGTCAGAGGTTGTCTCCACCACTATAATAGCCCAATTCAATTATTATAAACACCGCTAAATGTCACTAAATCTTTGTGATGATATCTCACAAAGATTTAGTGGTTGATAAGAAAAAGCCCGCCTGTGAAATCGCCTCTTTTATATCAGTGTATGCCTGGATGCTGAGTTTGGGGTCTGAATTTCCCGTGATCATTTTTGATACTCTTCGGTTTTTTTGATAAAGAACTAATACAGGCTTCCCAATACTCAAGGCAAAACCGATCTCATAGCCCACCCCATGCGAAGGCACGCTGACCTCCGCGATAAGTACGTCACAATTTTTTATCCAATTCACATCACGCTCATAAACAGCTTGCGGCGTGAGTTTACGTTCATTTTCCATCACATCTGATTGTGCCAAATGCGATGTGGGAATCTCGTGCCCATCTGCCGTGAGCGCGGCAACGATCTCCTGGTAATCGGCTTCAAATTCACGTCCGCCAGTAATGGAACATGCAAAATAAATATTCATTTTTTACCTGGCAGGCGTGAAAGGATCGAGTTATCGCGCTTTTTTTGCGGAGCAGAAGGAGCCGTGCCTGACCGCATACTTTCCAATTCATTGCTGAGTTTCATCCAATCGTCAACAAGGATCACAAAATGCGGTGTCTTATCCTTGAAGAAAAGCGGCGATAGAAACAATCGTAAAGAAGATTGGGACATGGGATAACCAGTTAATTCGATCACGAGCGCAGTCATTTTAGCCAGCGGCTGGATGATCTCCCGCCGCCAGCTTGAAACACTTTGCGGCGGGAACAACGCACCCATGTTTGCTGACGATGCACGCCGAAATCTTTTGTACGAAATGTTCACGCGTAAAAATGGCGTCACCAGGCGAAGATGGTCGCTGAAGGGCTGCACATATGCACTCTTGCGCAAGATCAACATTAAAATCCCAAGGAATATACACAGCCCGCCGATGCTGCTAAAAGCAAGCCAGCGCCAATCTTCAAATCCCCAACTGCGAATTGCCCAGGACAGGGCAAGTAAAGCAAGTCCCAGCGTGAAGATCGCAGGCCACCAACGATTGATCATATGGGTGTAGACGACAAGCGGATAACGACGGCCACCTTTTGCCATGATCAATTACTCGCTTCTTTTCTGACCGTTTAGCTGTTCGCTGTTTAATTGGGCACTCAACTGGCTGATGGCTTGGGTGAGATGCTCCCCGCGCAGGCTGAAGGTAATATCTCCGCGCGTCTTTTCGATGATGCCGCGTGCCAGATCGGTTTGACGGCGCAAGCCGTTGGTGATGGCATCGGGATAGTCCATGGTGACCATGACGGAATAGATGTCATCCATGATGTTTAGCAGACGTTCAACTTCTGGCGAGTATCCATGACGAAGGATGTCCAAACTGCGGCGGCGCAATTCGCCGACGACTTCTGCCAACCCGTTGAGATATGTCGAGGGTTCAACGACCAGCTCTTCGGGAGTCAGAAGCGGTTCATTCCGAATTAAGGCGCAGGTGACATTCGCTTCCACAAATTCCTTTAGCGCATCCTGTGTGTAGCCTGCATAAAAAAGATCAGGGTAGGCTGCCAGCGAGTTGCGCAGCGTATCTGCCAGTCGACGAGCTTCCTGCAAGTGCCCGTTCATTACATCCGCTTCATCACGATGAACGGCGCGAATGGCAAGCGAGCAGGCACGAGTTAATTGGCGCGCCTGAGCAAGAGCGAGGTCACGCGCAGATGTGCGCGCATCAAAAGTTTTTCGTATGCGGTCTGTAATCTCTTCGAGTTTATGCATGTTGACCTAGGGTTCTTTGGGCGGTTCGGGGGGCTGTTGAAACGGGCGGAAAAGATTGTCAGCCAGTGTTGAATTGGTGGGCAGAGTGATCTCTCCAAAGGCTGTTTCATAACGCCCGATGTTTTCCGTGAGGGCTTTTACCAATAACTTTGCACTGAGCGGGGTCATTACCACTCGCGAGCGGATCTTGGCCCTTGGCTCGCCGGGCAGGAGGTGGGCAAAATCTATAACAATATCAGCAGGGGAATGAGCAATGCGAGCGAGGTTGGCGTATACGATCTCAAGATCGGCGGGAAGCTCGAGAATGGGGCCAGTAGGTTTTGGGGGTATTTGGGGGGTGGTCATGGGGTCATCCATATTTTGAACAGGTCTAACAAATTTAAAGACTTCGGAAGTTTTTAAGGGCTTCCGAAGTCCGGGGCAAGCTTATAAATTAGAACGGGATGTCATCCTCAGGAGGAAGCTCGGCCATTCCCATACCGCCTCCACCTGAAACAGGACCGCCTTCATTATCTCCGCGAGAAGATAGGAATTGAACTGTAGAAGCGGTGACCTCGAATGAGGAACCAGCTGTTCCATCCTGTTTCGTCCAGATGCGCGGACCACCAGTGGTTTTATCGGGCGTGAGTTTTCCTTCAACAAGAACTTTAGAGCCTTTTTTCACATACTGATTGCAGTTTTCCGCTGTTTTGCCCCACGTGGAAATGCGGAACCAGATCGTTTCTTCAACCTTCTCGCCGTTAGCGCCAGTGTACTTGCGGTTAGTCGCAACAGAAAAAGATGTAACAGCCTGACCCGATGGCGTGTAACGCATTTCGGGATCTTTGCCTACATTGCCGACAATTATAATTGTGTGAAACATGGTATTTTCTCCTGGGGTTAAGGTACCCGTCGAATCACGACGGGGAAAATTGGACAATTTATATTTTACTCGTACTTGTTCCATTTATTAAAACTTTAACGTTTTCTGCTTTTTTCGAGAGTGTCCAAAATGCGAAGCAACGACTCGTCAAAGTAAAGCTGGTAAAACCGATGCAGGATCGCAAAGGTATCGGTGTATGCACTGTTAGCGGAAGTACACTCCCAACCCAAAATCTCACGGCTATCCCGAAAGCTTGCGAAAAAGAGCCGCCGAAATGGGTGTGGATGGCGGCAATTTGCCCGCCATTTGAAGATTGTCTCGTTGTGGGGTGACGGAGGTGGCAAAAGCACTGCCCAATGCGCCTGTTCCAGAGGAAGTCAAAGAAGCCGAAATGGATGAAATCTTCTCTTTCATGGGTGACAAAAAACAAAATCTACATTCAAACAGCACTACAGTGATGGGTTTGATGCCTCCCAATGGCTTTGGTATCCCTTTGGCAGATATGAAATTTCAAAGGGCAAGGCGCAAACTTATTCTGTCGAAGCCGATAACGCCGAACTCCGTCATGATTTGGCTCGCCTTGCTCGCAAATCACGTTGTTTTTCTCGGCGCCCTTACGCTCTTGAATGCGCACTACGCTTATTTGTTTTTGCCTTCAACAGCAGGCAACTTCATATGCAACGCTTTCCAAATTATGTTGCTCATGTTATGGACTTTGTTTGCCCATGACATTTGACACTCTCATGTCTTTACAAACAAAGAGACAGGGGTTGAAACCCGTCTCTGCAAATCTGGAAAATCTCCAGCTTACTCAAGTCCGCGATGCCGTTCGCGAAACTGGCTATCTTTTGCAACAAGCCCAACCGATTTTCCTTCACAGTTTTATCATCTCCCATGACTAGTATTTTGTCGAAGGAGGCGGTGATGTGCGGGGTCAGGGCGACTATCCCCGGAAATTCATCCACGGTCTGGCAACCCTCGGCAGTAAGTTAAACAAAATGGAGCAGCCTATAAGCTGCTCCATAGCGAGATACATTTTTAATTGCGGAAATTCGTTCCGTTTGTGCTGCCTAATTAGATGGCGTAATTTCAATAGGAGCAGGAATTTCCTTTGTTGGCTTCGGCTCTTTCGTCGGAACTTCCTCCTTTGTTGGCTTCGGCTCCTTTGTTGGCTTCGGCTCCTTTGTTGGCTTTGGCTCCTTTGTTGGCTTCGGCTCTTTCGTCGGGGCAACTTTCGTAGGAACAACTTTCGTTGGGACAACTTTCGTCGGAACTTCCTTTTTTGTCGGCACAACATTCATAGGAGCGGGTGTCGGTAGAGCCGTTGATGTAACTTCTGTAGGTACACCTTGAACAGTTATGCCCGTAGGAAGACTACCTGCTGCATCTACCAGATAATTGTTCAATTCAGAGGAAGACAGGCCGGCGTTATCCAACGCTTGCTGCTGCAATTGAAGTGCAGACGCAATTTGCCCAAGGGTCTCCGCATCGTTCCTGGATGTCAAACTATTGAGCGCCTCCAAATAATTGGATTTTGCGCCCATATTGCGCGCCAAGTCGGTAGAGACTGCAATCCACTCATTCATGCGGCGCTCGGCAAGGATAATATCTATGGCGACCGGGTCAGGAGAAAAAGCACGCCAGACTTGTTCACTCGTTCGTTTCCAGGCATAAAATGCATCACCTGGCAAAGCAGACTGAGCGTAGGCTGTACTCGTTACAAGAAGAGCCACAATCAGCACGGCAAAGACCAGGGCTGTGCGCTGGAACGCAGGTCTGACAACAATAATTTTTGGCCGATGCGGGTGAGACTGTATGTATTGGATTAAAGCATCATGGGTATAAGTATTGAATGCTGGTAAAGGCTTTACATCGCTTCCAAAGTCGAGCAGGAGAACAGTTTCAAGAATTGGACCCAGCTGATCATTATATTCAGGGTAACGCCCCAGACATTCATCCAGAGTGGATCGGTTTGACAGTCTCTTTAGGCAGTCTTCAACAATGCTTTGAAGCCTTTCTGTATCATCAATTCTTATTTCCTTTTCCTTCAAGTACCCCGCCAGCGCCTGTAAGCCACTCAACTGCAAAGCGCGGACATCACCCATACTGCTTGTTGTTACACGCCCAATTTTTTTATTTGACATCCCAACAATAAACTTTAGCACCAACACCTGTTGCTGTTCCGCTGTTAAAAGGCGTAAGCCATCCCGTATAATCTGGAATTCCTTTCTAAAATCACCACCTCTGATTGCCATTGTGAAATCATTATCGGGGTCAACAGATTTTTTATGAGTACGGTAATAAACAGCTACTTGATTTTGCGCAATCGAATAAAGCCACACGACAAAGGATGAGTCAAATATTTGATAACGATCAAGTTGGCCCCATGCTTTGAAAAATACCTGAAAAGTAAGTCCCTCGGCCACTTTATTATTTGGCACTAAAAAATGAATGTAGCGATAAACGCGCTCAACACATACGTCGTAAAGTTTGACGAATGCAGCAGCGCCACCAGATTTAGCCTGTTGCACCAGACTAATTTCTTTTGGTAGTATTTCCAAAAACAGATTTATACCGACGGAATTCATCATAATCTTCCAAACATTCTCGAACTCAAAAAACAACTGATTATCGCTTCATAGACAATATTTAATTTTATACCCCAACATCCGATCTTCGAGTTCGAAGATTTTAACTCATGATAATTTTACATCAAAATCCATCAGGTTTACATTTTGAATTCATTTTAATCAGGGCTTTCTTAATTAGATATCAAAAAGACCTTCTTCGGATAAGATTTTGTGAAGCGCACAAATCAAACCGAGGAAGGTCAAAGTGGAGTCTAACATACCTGAAGAAAGCATCCTATTCGACATAGACAGTTTATACGCCCGCTTGGGAGAATTAACAGATCAGCGGAAACCAAGGGGAATACGCTACCAACTTGTCACGATTTTAGTCATGATGATCATGGCAAAACTGAGCGGGGAAGATACACCCAGCGGGATGGCAGAATGGGTAAAACACCGCGCAGAACAATTTGTGGACATACTGAAGTTGAAACGGAAAAGCATGCCACATCACAGCACCTATCGCCGAATTGAGGAAGAGGTGGTCAACCCGCAGGAATTGGAGACGATGGTCAGTCAGGTATTGAGCGGAAGAAAATATTATGGCAAGCAAGTCCTGCTGTCGATGGATGGCAAGGTGTTGCGCGGGACGCTGGACGAGACCCAGAAAGGAACTTATCTACTGGCGGCCTATTTGCCCCAAGAGGGAGTAGTCCTGATGGAAATTGCTTTGAACGGAAAAGGAAGTGAGATCCCAGGAGCCGCCCAATTGCTGAAGATGGTGGATTTGCGCGAAAAAGTGGTTATGGGGGATGCTTTACATACCCAGCGAGCTGTTTCCATCCAAATTGTCGAGGCTGGCGGCAACTATATCTGGTTTGCCAAAGGGAATCAGCCACAACTGGAAGAGGATATTCGTCTTTGGTTTGAGCCCGAACCCGCGCCTCTTCCAGGACAAGGACGACTCAGGAGAGATTTCGAGACGGTCAAGGAAACCAGCAAGGGGCACGGAAGATTGGAAGAACGAACCCTTACTGTGAGCAGCTTGTTGAATGATTTCCTGGGCTGGCCTTATCTACAACAGGTTTTCAAATTGGAGCGTCGCTTTACCTCCACCAAAACAGGTGAAATACAAGAACAAGTTGTTTATGGCATCACCAGCCTGTCACGCGATGTGATCACGCCACCTGACTTGCTCAGAAAAATCCGCGCTTATTGGGGGATCGAGAATGGCTTGCACTATCGTCGCGATGCTACCTTACGAGAAGACCATACTCGCATGACCAAAGGCAATGCTGGGCGAGTTATGGCTTGCCTCAACAACCTTGTCATTGGTTTGGTCTCCACCAAAACCCATTTCGCTTATCTCCCTCAGGCAAGACGCTTTTTCGATGCTCACCCTGCTCGCGCTTTTGCCCTTATCTCTCAACTTTAAGAAAGCCCTGTCATTTTAATTAGCTTCCAGAAGAGGGAATACCCCTCCTTTGAGGGGTGCATTGGGACGAAAAAGCCTGCCTTATAAGCGTGGAAACTCACCGTTTACTCTTTCGGTTCGGTTACGCGCAAGCAGGACCTGATTAATACTCGCAGCCCCCAATCTTTAAATAACGGACAGCCAGTCTGGTGTAAATTTTAGTAATCTACGCTTGGATCTGAATTGCAATCATGAGAAGGGCCCGACGGGGCAACATCATAAAACTGGGAGGAAGCAGGGGTTTTCTCGTTCATGGTCCCTTGTTCCAAAACTTGATTATCCATAAACTTGGAGGTAATTGCCGAAGCATTCGCCCCCGTCTTCGGAAAAACACTCCCAAATTCGGACTTGACAACTGGAGATGCCGCCGCCGCAATAATGACAAGGCTTATCAGCACCGCAAAAACAACCAGGGTAATTGGCTTAGACATAGTGATTTTCCTTTTGGTCTATTCGCCTGACTAAACGGGTATTATGGTGGGATTATGCTGAAAGTATAGGCGAGATATAAGAATCGATAGGCTAAAATTCCCCGCAAACAGATCACGCATAAATTATACCATTTTTACCTAAATTAGCAAGAAATTTTTACCAACATAAATAAAAAGAGACGGGGGTCAAACCCGTCTCTTCAA
>CAWHXC010000047.1:0-35999 GCA_963833175.1 uncultured Chloroflexia bacterium | reverse complement strand
ATATACAGTTGCCGCTTATCACCCACCGTTTGCCGCGCTCAATGGAGGCTAAGTCAGAGGGAATCGTGATGGTTTCTGCCTGAACAGAGTATGTCTTATTCAATCGGACACTGGCGCTGACGTATGATCCAAAAAGGGCTATTAGAATCAATCCGACCAGACCGCCGAGGATAATACCCAGCCATTTGAAAAATTTTCGCATATAGAATCTCCATTGAAAGAACAATCGATAAGGGCGTGATATATTTCGATACAATGTACCGTATCCGACGTCCCGCTGTCATGAGGCAGGTGTCCCGACCAAGTCGGGAATTCCCAATGTTTATTCAAGTAAAAATAAAACAGACATCCTGTTCAAGATGTCAGCAAGAACCAAACGAAGCTGCGCATATTTGCCAGAAACTGCGCCTATAATGGAATCAGCAAAGTGGATGTGTGATACATATCTGGTATACGGGTATAAGTTTCGCAGGCGGAACATAAATACGACATAGGAAACAAAATCGGCAAGCAAAAGAGCCGACTTTTCAAGTCGGTTCTTTTGCTTATTTTGGCAATCCTGATGAGGATCGAGCCCATGATCCTGGCTTTGATAGAGCCACAGGAAAGAGACTATGGCTTAATTCACAAACCGCATTGTCGAAAAACTATTCCGCTACAAATGAGGTTTTTGAGATTCTTGAAATAGTATTTATATTGACCGCCTGACCCAATGAATATAATTCACGCTTAAGGCTTATTCCCTGCATGGTCAATATTGCCAACTGTTGCCCCATATCAGCGGACGTTATAATACATAAGGCCGAAGAATTCGGCAGAATTACAATCACTTTCGCGAAGCAAGTGACTGTAAAATTGCTGTGAAAAGAAATCATGTCTTTGCAGGCACAAAACGGATTAAATCCAAACCTCACGTTTTAATACTTTATTTCGGAGAAAGCCATGTCAAGTCATAATGAACTAATTTATCTTTCAGCAGGCAAACTGCTTGAGCTGTTTCGCGCAAAAAAACTATCCCCTGTGGAAGTACTAAATGCGCACATAAAACAAATTGAAGCGCATAACGATAAAGTCAACTGCATTGTCATGGAACATTTTGAGGATGCCATGCAAGACGCGCGTGAATCAGAAAACCGCTACATGAAAGGCAGCGCGCGTGCTCTCGAAGGGATACCCTGTGCGATCAAAGATGATGCGCAAGTAAAAGGCTGGCGGCATAGTTGGGGAAGTTTATTGATGAAGGAGGTTGAACCCGCCAAGGATGACGCGCCCATTATAGATATGCTGCGTCAAACGGGAGTGCTCATGCATATTCAGACCACCGCGCCTGAATTCTTCCTCGCGGGCGTGACATGGTCATATCTTTGGGGCGTGACGCGCAATCCCTGGAACATGCGATATACACCGGGCGGGTCATCGGGCGGGTCGGGCGCGGCGCTCGCGGCTGGATTTACCACCTTGGCAATCGGCTCCGATATGGGCGGCTCGATCCGCATCCCCGCTGCCATGGGTGGACTTTACAGTTGTAAACCGCCATTCGGCAGAGTCCCGACTTCAGAAGTTTCCTACGAATCCTTCGGTCCCATGGGACGCACATTCGAAGATATGAACCTGCTCCAACAACATATCAGCGGACCGCACCCTTATTCGCATTCATCATTGCGGCCCAAGCTGGATTACCCAGAATTGTATGGCAATATCAAAGGCTGGAAAGTGGCAGTGGATACTCTCAGTGAGTACGGAGTTGAATTGGATGAATCAGTTTCAAAGTCCATGAACGATGCGATCGAGAAATTAAAGCAACTCGGCTGTGAAGTCGAGGTCATGGACTCTGGGATTCCGTCAACGCTGATTTCGAGACGATGATTGCAGGATTGATGTCCACTGAAATGGGCCTGCTGGCTGTGATCGCGTCTGAAGGTATCGACTCATTGACCCCATACGTGCGCGATTTTCTTGAACAGTATGGCGACAAGATGGGGCCAAAATATGCGGTGGAAGCCGAAGAATTATTGATCGCTACAACGCGCAAGTACAGGAAAAAGTTTTCCTGCGCGGCTTTCAGGCAATCGTCATGCCAACCCTATTGACACCTTATGTCGCAGCAGATTGGTTCTCGTCCCCTGAAAATGCGACGGTTACGATTAATGGAAAACAGGTCGAGTCACACATGGGATTCTTCACCACATGGATGTGGAATTTGCTTGGGCGTCATCCTGTTGTCAATGTACCCAATGGAATAACACACGATGGCATTCCACTTGGAATGCAAATCATCAGCAACACATTTGATGATTTGACAGCATTTCAATTAGCAAGCGCCTGGTCAGGAGCGGCACCTGAACTTTACAAAACGAAGTTTCCCGATTTTCAGGGATAAAAAAACATGATCCATCAAGGCTGCAGCCTGTCGGATCATGTTTTTAAAATTCGTAGGTTCAGAGGTTGTCCTATATTGGCATTGAATACCTAAAGATCAGGCAGCACAGACTTGGCAGCGTGGCCAGACAAGCAGATCTACGACCACACCTACGGAATAACCAATTGGATCACGCCTCTTTTTCCGTTGATCAGCCATGTCGAGTCATTGGCCTGGAGTGCCTCTGCCTGTCCAGCTTCCAGCCCTACCATGATCTCTCCCTTTAGTGTTCGTAGAGTGACGAATGGCGCGGGAAAATATGAGCAGATATCTTCCATGCGAGTTGTGTGTGGCCAGGCTCGATCATCCAGCAGCCTTCGATAGTTGACATCGCCCTTAACTAATACAAGTGCCGAAGCAGCCAACCCATGCCGCAGGTGCGCAGGCATCTGGCGGAACATCAGGCTGGTTGTCCAGAACTTATCGGTTTCCAAGACTAGGCATCCGTCAGCGAGATCTTTTTCCAAGCGTCGACCCAGAGCCTGTATGCCCGTGCCTGGGCTGTTTTGCAACCCGTTCACGGTCTTGAGCACATCCGCGGGCATGGCATCCGAGACAAAGAAAGGTTGATTTTTTAAGTTGAGATGAATTTCCTTGACCCACCTCTGGTTGAGCAGGAAATCTGTTAATGCAAGATCGAAGAGCAGGTCGCTGCCTACATTGTCACAAATAAAGTCGACCCGTGACACATTGCCTGAAAGTATCTCACGGACACGTTGCGTGTGGTCAATCAGGATTAAATGGCGATCTTCGTGCGCCGCCAGTCCACCTCGCCCTTTTGCCATGACTGTAAAGTTGCTTAGGTCGGTGCGGTTGCCCCACAGGCAGGAATGCAGCAACGCCACGAAACGTGTTTCTGGTTCAAGAGCAGATAATTGATCCCATTCAACTGCCAGCTTCTGAATATCGCTGCCGATCTGCTCGAGTTTTTGCTTTTCAAATGGGTCGCGTCCCTGCCTCTCGCCGGGCTGGAAGTAGCCCACCGCTTCCAGCAGCCTGCGATAGAAATAAGTTTCGGCAAAGTACCATGGTACATCCAGCCAGGTCTTACCGGAATAGTTGGCAGACAGTTCCATGTTCCAGAAGTCAACATCCGGGCGGATTCGAATAACGGCTCCATCGGGCGGTTGGCAATCTCGTTGCGAAACGCATCCAGGGCAGCGACGACCTCGGACGGGTAGGCATTGTCGGCGATCACCTGGTTTATGATCTGTGGCTTGCGCTCCATGATCGTTTTGCGTGCAAAAGAGCCGGGGTCGGAGGTCATTAGGGTGGGAGGGAGAGTTTGGTCAGGCACAGTTGTAAATCCTCGTGAAAATTTTGAAATGGAGCAGTGGTGGAGCTGACTTTACTTTTTCAGCTACTTACCTTATATATATCTCCCTGGTTACAGGCTGGGTTGAAATGGTCACTTTTATCTTTCTAACCATTTTGATAATGTTGGAAAGAGTCTATTTAAAGTCATTTATCACCGACGTGCGTATTCCGTTTTTTTATATAACCATAGGCGCGGTCCAGTCCAAATATGACCAGGGCAATAAAAAGCATGACAATTACAAAAGGGAGCTGGAGATTTAAGAAACGCCCGAGGAACGCCATCAAAAGTCCAGAACCCAGCGCCAGTACCAGCGATTGGAGATGTTTGCTTTCATATTGCCTGGTCTGCACGCCTGAACCTGGGTTACTACCCAATGCAACATCCAGGAGTATAAGGTCCCAGACAACTAACGCAAAACCTGAACCGCAGATCATCAACAAAGGTGGAGTGCCATTTAGCAGTCCTATCACTGCCAAACAGACAGACATTACCAGACAAATAAACGGCAGCCCTGAGGCGGGATATTTTCGTGCAATCAACCAGGCAAGACCTGTAATGACTGCAATTGCAGCGCCGATCCATTCCCTAACGATTCCATATCCGACAGCAAGGCAGAGCATTGAAACAGCAAGGCAAATAACAAAAAAAATCTTTCGGAGGGTCATATATTGTTATTGCTCCTTACTGTTCCCGCTGTCCACGCGAACGGGTTAGTGCATTTCTCACCAATGGAAATAGGGGTTGGCCAAGCTGCCAGTCAATGACAGGAATTTGCAGTTGGGCAATATCGTTCAGTCGTAGACGGCGCTCAATACGGGCAGCCCGAACTGCCAGACGATTGGTCGTATCCTTCGGCAAAGTTGGGTAGGCTAAATCAATCGGGTCAGGGCTAACTAATAGCGCCTGGTAACCATAAGCGCGCAAGCGAAGAAAGAAAGGCCAATCCGCAGAAGTAATCGAGCTGATAATTATGATCAAGGCATGATTTGGAAATATATGAATTGGGCTAAAATCAAGGCTGGCAGGCGCGCGGCTTTGTGTTTCAACTTTGGCTTTCGACAGGCAGCCCATGATACGGTGAAGCTGTGTTTTACCATACCCTGGAAAAGTATTTAACATGGCTTCCCCAAAAACGAGCAAACTAACTCGATGTCCTTGATGTAAAAACATTTCTGCCAGCGAGGCCGTCGCGCCAACACAGGATTCAAACAAGCTCTCTTCGCCGATCTTAAGTTCATTACTCTGCCGTGAGTCCAGTAGCAGACCGATCTCGGCAATTTCCTCCTGCTCAAACTCTTTGGTAAAAAATTTTCGCGGGTGGCGGGCAGTTAGTCGCCAGTCGAGCCTGCGCAGCGAATCTCCGGAGTGATATTCACGCACTCCAAAAAAATTGGTTCCACTCCCGCCCAGACGCGCCGGGATCGAACCTGGCGAATGCAGGGTGCTATGTGGTCGAAATGGGATCGCTTTAAACTTTTTGATCTGCGGCCGGACCTGGATCATGGCACTTGCAGGAAGGAACATTTCAGTTTCGATCAAGTTGAGAGGGTCACTGATCACTGTTCGAATGGACTTCCAGGAAAAATCCCCCCGCGCTGCAATAAAAGTATATTTTAATTCGGCTTGTTCTCCTGAATTCAAAGTTACCCATTGACTCAGATCACCATCTGTAATTTTCATCCCTGCTTGAACTTTTTCATCGATGAAGAGGCAAACTGTTTCCAATGCCTGATTTTGTATGGTCAAGTTCACATCAACGGATGCAATGCCGTTTGACTGGTTCTGTTCCAGGGTACGCATTGCTTTAAAACTTATCTTTTCCAATACGGGTGTTTGCAAAATACCCACCCCGAGGTAGCACAGGAAAGGCAAAATCATCCATGCGATATCACCATTGCGTGTGATCAAGGCAACGATGAGCAAGCCGAAGATGACCAGACCAACGACCAAAGTTTTGTTATTCATTTTCAGGCTTAAGCACAGGCACAGGAACAGATTGGGTTACTTCTGCAAGCACCGTGTTTTCTGATTTCTTGATATCCCATAAATTGGGTTCCAGGATGATGCGGTGGGACAGAGCGGGTTGGATGAACTGCTTGATATCGTCAGGGACTACATAATTTCGGCCCTGGATTGCGGCCCAGGCACGGGTCAACTTGAGCAGAGCCAATGAACCACGCGGGCTTACTCCCACTGAAACCTGGCGGTGTGACCGGGATTTTGCCACCAAATCGACCATATAGCGGCGCACGTCCGCGTCTACATAAACATCCTCCACCGTTGCCCGCATCGCAAGGAAGGTCTCAGGCGAGATAACAGCCTGCAAAGCAACAGCATCTTTTTTCCGTTCAGCACGTCTCTTTAATATCTCGTCTTCTTGTTCCCGGCTGGGATACCCAATTGACAACTTGACCATAAAGCGGTCAATTTGAGCTTCAGGGAGCGGGAACGTGCCTTCGTATTCAATAGGATTTTGAGTGGCAATAACGATGAAAGGGTCAGCCAGATGCATGGTCTCACCTTCCAGGGTTACCTGGTATTCCTGCATGGCTTCGAGCAAGGCCGACTGTGTCTTTGGAGAAGCACGGTTGATCTCATCGGCAAGGAGAATGTTAGTAAATATCGGACCTTTTCGAAGTATAAATCGGTTTTGATCACTCTCAAATACATACCCCCCAGTGATATCTCCGGGTAGAAGATCGGGTGTGAATTGGATGCGTTTGAATTGCATTCCCAATGCCATGGCAAAAGAGTTGGCAATCAAAGTCTTGGCCAGACCTGGATAGTCTTCCAGCAAGACATGCCCGCCGGAAGAGAGAAAAGCCGCCATCATCAACTGGAGCACCTCCCTCTTCCCGACGACTGCCTTTTCAACTTCCTCAATGATCCGAGCCGACAATTCGGCTACTTGTTCAATATTTATTTGGCGTGAATTCACCGTTGTCATTTTTCATCTCCATGGATGTTTCCATAAAACTTAGTACTTCATTGATCATTCGGTAATGCTCCGCGGTATCCTGCCCAGTCCAGCGTCGCATCCATTTCCGTGGGGCAGTCCGAATGGATTGTATGAACTTATCTAATGACCATTTCGATTTCTTGGGTTGATCGGGAAATAGAAATACATGAATATGTTCGGGCAGAGGAAGTTCACCCTTCTGTAAGGCATCATACAATAAAAAATTAGTTGAAGTGCGTTGTTTCGAAGCGTAAAGTGAGAGTAGCAGGTGTATGAGTTGCCGTCTAAGAGCTTCTTCATCATAGGGCACATTTCCGGTCAAGGTAAACAGGATGCGCCAATATTCGACAGTTTTAATGGTTGCATTCGAATCCAGAAAATACTCTGATTGAATAACGCTTTGATCCTGGGGCAGAAGGCGGAATAGAAATATCGCAACAACGAATATTATTGCACCCCAATAATATTTTTGGTCAATACTCAAAACGAAAATCCGCAGGAGCACCCAGGTTGCCAGCGATGTTGGTTCAATGATGTTTTTCAAAATAAATGACGAAAAGAGCATCCCCACAAGGAGGATGATCGAACTCAAAAGGATAATACTGACCATGCGTCTTGAAATTTTCATATCAGTGTGTATTCTTTAATTCGCGACTGAACAACATAATGGCTTCCAGGCAGTGGATTGCTTTCCGTTCATCCATGGGGTTAGGCTGCCAGTTGCCGTACCGTACGGCTTCAAAAAGCTGGGTCAATTGGTGAATGGGATCGTGAGGCACCCCAATAGTCTCCAGTAAATTTTCGAATTCTCTTGTCGTCATTGAATCTTTTCGCTCGATCCCCTGTTCCCTTTCAAGCGCCAAACTCATCTGGCGGTAACACTTGATGATCACGTCCTTCAAATCCAGCCCGGTCTTGAGCGACTGCAATGCATTTTCTGCTTCGAGCCCCACCAGGTCGATTGTCGTTTCCAGCCTGGGGGATGGCGTGAATATCCAGATTCCCAACAGGATGCTGCTCACCAACAGTCCAATCCCAACCAACCAAAACAGCGCCACAGGCACAGGTCCCAGTGGCGACGTGACCAGTGGTGTGTCGGTTGGAAGAGGCAGTTCCATTGGGAGGTCAGTTTGTGTCTTCGGTAGCAGCATGATCAGGAATATGACAATGCCCGCAATTAAGCATACGACCATGATTGGCTGGATATAGAATCCAAGATCTTTCCAGTGGGAGCTCCTGATCATTTTGTAAATCACATACAACATTGACCCTGCCAGAGCAAGGGCAAAAAGCACTTTGAAAAACTCGCTGACCGAGATAGCCACCCGCGGTTCTTCCTCGATTGGCGCAATTACCACCTGGTCATTTTCCAATCTTGGAAGAGGCATTCCCGCTTGGAGCTCCAATTGAGGCAGGCTGGCCGCAATAATCACTGTGACAAACATAACCAACCCAAGAAATATGAGCGCCTTTCGTTTTGTACTGTATATCATCTCAAATATGGTCCTGGTTTGGGCAATGTAAAAAAGAACAAAAAGGCAACAAAGCGTTAGCGGCAAATCTTGACATGTCAGGCAACTTCCACACTTGTCTGGCAATGCTAATTAGATAAACGATGCTGTGAGGATCGATTGTCCCCCAAGTCAACAGAGTCCATATATATCCAGGATTATATTTCCTGTGTCCAATCAGCTCGAACAGGTGGGGTCTTGTAGACCGAAAACTTCACTTAGTGCTAACGATCACAATTATACAGACAGAAGCAAAAGATTACAACCAGTTAACCACACCCGTTATTATAAAATGCCAGATTGTGTATATCCTTGCCTGTGCGGAAAACAATCCAAAGGTATATGAGATCTCCAGAAAAGGATTGCATCTTTACGCAATGGTCATTACTACTCACATAAACCCAGATATGACAGGCTTTTCGGCTTGTCCTGCCATGCTTTTAGAAGGGCAACGATTAAAGGATGGAACTATTTCACCTCTAAAGGGGAATAACATCCCTATCCAGTGTCTTGGTTTTGCTCCTCGTTTGAATCAAAGCTTTATGGGGAATTATGATAAATTTTCATTGGAACTTAAAACACTATTTTTGCAAAAGTAACTAATTTGTGTTCCGGCCTTTCGGTTATACGCAAAATAATTAGATTGGAAACGGATGGGCACAGCAGCAAGCACAAGTAACACAATTTACGCCTGTTCATTTTTCGACTATACAAATTGTCAATTGGACACGGGTTCTACCCATGTTGGAACCGTAGGTGCGTAACTTTTTGAGTAAGTGGCGACAAAAAATAACGATCTTCAACAATCGTTTTTTTAGTCCACAAAAGATATGTCGGAAACTTGGAGCAAGGTGCTTGTTTAATTGGTTGTCTTACTTCACGAATTCAGCAGATAACAAAAGTAAACAGCTCAAGCGTTTTCCATCCCGTTTGTATCGCTTTGAGTTGTTTTATTCCGGATTAACCGAATACACCCAAATCGGGACAGTCTTTCCTTTAAAAATTACTTCCCCCAGATCAGCAAGCTGGATTTCACTAGGCAATCCGTCACGCGTGTATTGATCGATCAGAATGGGTTGTCCTGCAACCTTGGTGTGACTCTCGATACGCGCTGCGAGATTCACTGTATCGCCGATACAGGTATAAGTGGCGCGATGTTGCGTGCCAGTATAACCCGCAATGACTTTTCCCGTTGCAATACCAATACCAACACGGACTTCCTCTTTGTTTTGCAGAATGCGTTGTTCATTAAAAGCTTTTAGTAATTCGATCATTTCAAGCGCGGCATTCACAGCCTGCTCACGATGGTTTTCATAATAGGCGGGGGCACCGAAAATTGCCATCAGGCCATCGCCCTGCATCTGGTTGACCGTTCCGTTGTTGGCGGTAATTGCATCGAACATCAGTGCAAAATAATCATTAAGCAACTCAATGATCTCGGAAGGTTCCTGTTTTTCGCTAAGGGTGGTGAATGAGCGGATATCACAGAACATGATTGACGCAACGACATATTTTCCGCCAAGCGAAAAGCCGTCTCGCAACAATTGTTCCGCTACCTGGGGCGTGGCAAAAGTGCGGAAGAGTTTACGTTGTTCATCGCGCAGGCGTTTCTTTTCCAAACTGGCATTGACGCGAGCCCGCAACAGCACCGGGTTCAGTGGCTTGACAAGGTAATCCTCTGCGCCCATTTCAATACACTTCACCACACGGTCAAGCTCATCAGAAGCCGAGGTCATGATTACGGGCAGGTAGCGTAACTCTTTATCTTCCAACAAGGCTTCAAGCACCTCAAAGCCATTCATCACGGGCATGTCAATATCCAGCAGAAGTACATCATATGTTTTTGCGCGCAGCATTTCCATTGCCAGTTTGCCGTTCTCGGCATTGGAGACTTGATGACCGCTTTGTTCCAGCGCACGGGTCAATAGCAAACGATTGACGCGGTTATCATCCACAATGAGCATCTGGCCGGGATCATGACTGGACTTCATGACTTCAAACCTGTAAGCTCAATACGAACGGCCTCATACGCCTCTTCCAACGCTTTGAGCCTGTCTCCGGTTTCATGGAGTTTATTTTCCTTCCCAAGCATTTCCAATTCCTTTGCCAGTACCGCCAGTTGACTCGCGCCAAATGTCGCCGCATTGGATTTCATCGAGTGCGCCGCGCGACGGAATGAGTTAACATTACCGGATGCATATGCAGATTTGATCTCGGCGATCATTTTTGGCGCGTCTTCCAGAAAGGTGTCGATCAGTTCGTTAATGAAGTCGTCACCAGACATTTCTTTGAGTTCATCGAAGATTGTTTTATCAATTACGGGCATGTAGGCTCCTATTGATTTGGAGGCGGGAGCAAGCTCCCGCATTCCAAAATTTATTTTCTTTCTGCTTTCAATAATGCTTCCACTAATTCATTGACACGAATCGGCTTGCTGACATAATCGTCCATGCCAGCGGCGATGCACATTTCGCGGTCGCCTTCCATGGCGTTGGCGGTCATGGCGATGATATGCGGCTGGGTCACAACTGGCAGCTTGCGAATGTTGCGTGTCGCGTCGAGCCCGTCCATTTCAGGCATTTGCACATCCATGAGTATCACATCATAGGTTTGTCGTTCGATGGATTCTACTGCTTCAATGCCGTTCGAGGCAATATCGGCGCGGTAGCCCATTTGCTCAAGGATGCGGAGCGCAAGTTTCTGGTTAACCTGATTATCTTCTGCAAGCAGAATGCGCAAGGGATGCTGTTTTGCCATCTCTTTATCCATGGAGGCTTTAACGGGTTCAGGCTTTGGAACAATCAGGTTCCTTGCGAAGATACCAGCCAGGGCGTCGTAAAGAGCCGACGGCTTGAGAGGCTTGGTCAAATATGCAGAGAAGTTCAATTCGTCGGCGCCGAGTTCACGTCTGCCTAAGGAGGTTAAAAGAATAATAGGCAATGCCTTTTCATTTTGCAGTTTGCGAATCTCGCGGGTGAACATGAGACCATCGATTTCGGGCATGTGCATATCGGTGATGACGAGGTCGAAGCGCTCTCCGTTTTGGATCCATTGAATGGCTTCACGCGGATGTTCTGTTTCCTGTGACGTCATGCCCCATTTTTCGGTTTGCAGTTTGAGGATGCGGCGGTTGGTGGCGTTGTCATCCACGATGAGCACACGTTTATCCTGGAGAGAGGGTTGAACACCTTTAATATCGCGTGTGGTCTTGCGATCAGCGATTTTGGCAGGTTCAGCCTTGATGGTGAAGACAAAGGTGGCACCTGTGCCGATGCCTTCACTTTCAGCATGCATTTCACCACCCATCATTTCAGCGAGTCGTTTGCTGATGGCGAGACCAAGACCCGTGCCGCCGAATTTGCGTGTGGTGGAGGAATCGGCTTGTGAAAAGGATTGGAACAGACGGCTCATGCCTTCATTCGACAAGCCGATACCGGTATCGCGCACAGCGAACACCAATTCGCTTTCGGCTTTCCCTTTCTTAACCGTGAGCACCACTTCGCCTTTCTCGGTAAATTTGACCCCGTTGCTGAGCAGGTTGATGAGGATCTGGCGCAAACGCGTGACATCACTCTTGATTCCTGCGGGAACATCATCGTCCATGATGTAGGCAATATCGAGTCCTTTTTCGATGGCGCGCCCCGCCGTCAGGTCCAGCGCGGATTCGAGACATTCGCGCAAGTCAAAGGGTTGGAATTCCACATCCATCTTGCCGGCTTCGATCTTGCTAAAGTCGAGAATATCGTTGATGATGGCGAGCAGGGCATCGCCCGAATTGCGGATGGTTTCGGCGTAGTCGCGTTGTTCCTTGTTGAGTTCGGTATCCATCAGGAGACCGCTCATACCGATCACGGCGTTCATCGGCGTGCGGATCTCATGACTCATTGTGGCGAGGAATGAACTCTTGGCTTCGTTGGCTGCTTCGGCAAGTGCTTTGGCGGCTTGTGCCTCGGCAAACAACTGCGCGTTCTGCACCGCGATGACTGCCTGCCTCGAAAGGTTGTTCAAGAATTCCAATTCGGCTTCGATGAAATCCTTGCCTTTGCCCGTGCGCCAGATGGCCATCAGACCTTTGAGTTCGTCGTTGGCAAGCAGCGGAACAGCCATTAAGTGCTCATCGGCAATTTCTTCTGTGCCTTGAATGGTGACGGTGCGCGAGTTCGGCGTTTGTGTCATTTACGATCTCGCCGACCTTGGTTTGCGCAACATAACCAAGTAAACCAACGCCAACAGTGATCGTGTCATTGCGAAGTTCATCAGCCACCTCACCGACCGCTGCAATGGCGCGGAAGGTCTTGCCATCTCCTTCTGGCAGGAAGAGGGCGCTGGTATCGGCATTGAGCAGGTCCATGGCGTGGGTGGCGATGCCTTCCAACACGGTGCCTGCATCGAGGCTTGCTGAGATGTCACGTCCAACATCCACCAGTGCCGACATTTCACGCGCGCGGCGCTGCGTTTCCAGATACAGCCTTGCGCTTTCAATGGCGATGGCGGTCTGCCGCGCCACGCTCACAAGAAAATCGAGATCTGCCTGAGTGAAGAACCCTTCCGTGTGCGAACGCCAGACATTGATCGCGCCGATGATCTGACTCCTTGAAACCAGTGGCGCCGACATAATGCCTTCCGTATCCTCCTCCACGGGATCGGTGCCGGGGATGTGATATGCCCGCGGATCACGGTAGGGATAATTTATGAACTCAGCTTTGCCGGTCTTCAGAATATCCCCTGAAATCCCCAATCCCAAATAGCACAGGGCTTTCTTTGATCTCGGTAACATATTTTCCCAATGCCACCGGCGCGCGGAAGGTATCGCTTTCTCCCTCACGCAGGTAAATGGCGATATCGCTGACACGCATAATATCCATCGCATGTGCCGCGATCTTTTCAAGCACGGGTTCCAGCTCGCGCGTGGCGGCGATGTCATTGCCGATCTCAGCCAGCGTGGACATTTCACTGGCGCGGCGTTGAGTCTCCACGTGAAGTTGCGCGGTGTGAATGGCAGAACCTGCATTTGCTGCGATGGTCGTGAGCAGGCGCAGGGAATCATTATTGAACACACCTTCCTGCTGGGTGCTTTGCACACTGATCACGCCGAGGGTTTCCCTGCCCGCTTTGATCGGCACACCCAGATACGAAAGCGCCTCCCTGCCCACCCGTGTCACACCGATCTCCTGATGGCGTTCATCCACATCTTTATTGATGAGTAACGGCTCGCCAGTTTGGATGATCGTGCTCGTCAGCCCCTCGCCCAGTTTCAATGTGGTGAAGCCTTCGCCATGTTGATATGGGAAGCGGATAAGATTCGTCTGCGGATCGAGCAACGCCACGTAGACGATATCCGCCGCGAAGATATCCCGCGTCTGACTCCCGATAAGTTGGATCATTGAATCCAGTTCAGTTTCTGCCACTAAAGCCTGAGTCACCGTACTGATGGCGCCAAGTTCAGCGGCGCGTTGTTGTTCGGCATTGAACAGACGGGCATTCTCGAGCGCGATACCCATACTGCCTGCCAGTGTTTGCAACAGGCGCACATCTGATTCGGCGAAAGCATTCTCACGGTCGAAGTTTTGCAGGCTGAAATACCCGTTGACTTGCGCCCCCGTCCCAAAGGGGACATAGATCAGGGACTTTGGCGACTGTGTGCCCTCTATGGTTTTCAATCCATATTTTTGACTTGCTTCGCTGGCATTCTCGTTAATAACAACAGGCTGACGTGTATTGATGAGATGGATGTTCATCGGACTGAATGGAAGCAATTCTGCATCAAAGACCCGTTCCCCATCTTCATATCCATAATCGAACTTGGCGACCTGTTTCTCATGGTCGAATGAACTGATAATGACCGACTGAGCATTGAACATGCTCTGGATCTTATCGCCCACCAGGTCGAAGATCGCCTGCATATCCAGTTTGGATGCCAGCCCTTCCTGCACTGAGTTGATGATGGCAAGTTCGGCGGCGCGTTGTTCGGTCTCTTTGAGCAGGCGCTGGGTTTCGTCGAAGAGACGGGCATTCTCGAGCGCTACACTCATGGAGTTAGCGAGAGTCTGCAAAAGGCGCACATCTGATTCACTAAAGGCATGTTCGTCAAAGCTCGCAAGGTTGATCAATCCGCGCGCCTGATCGCCAGTTACCAACGGGACGAATAAAACAGATTTTTCCAACTCAGTACCTGGCAAGGTGTAACTTCCATATTTCAGTTCTTCAACCAGTAGATTCTCGTTAATGACCACTGTCTCGCGTGTGCGCAAGATATGGGATGCAAAACCATTTTCTGTTCGTTGTATCGAGTCAACAATAATCCGCTCTCCATTTTCATACATATACGGGAAGTGGATCAGGTTTGTCTGTGGGTCATAGATACGGATATTCATATCCGTATTGTGGAAAATCTCGCGGATTTTGTCGCCGACCGCGTCATAAATACCTTGAATGTTGAGTTCCGCGGCGAGTGCGGCTTGCACGCTGTTGATGATGGCAAGTTCCGCGTTGCGCTCTTCGGTGACTTTGAGTAGGCGCTGGGTCTCATCGAAGAGGCGTGCATTTTCGAGCGCCACGCTCATTGAGGATGCCAAAGTACTTAACAACCCCACGTCTGATGTGCTAAAAGCATTTTCATGGTCACTATTTTGAAGCGATATCACGCCGTGAAACTCATCCCCCACAATCATGGGCACAGCGAGGAACGACTTGGGTCCTGTCTGTCGTCCATAGGCAGCTGCCTCACGCTCCATATTAACAAGTAAAGGCTGACGCTTGCTTTGCAGATATTTACCTACCTGATCATTATCCGCATCCTTCGGGGTTACGGCTTCCAGCTGGAGGCGCTGACCCATATTGATCGCGTAAGGGAAATGAACGAAACCGTCTACATCGGGTCTGCCGATCACAACGGTCTGCGCATCAAATATCTCTTGAATTTTGTCACCGACCAGATCGTAGATCGATTGCATATCCAGCTTGGAAGCAAGACCTTGTTGAATACTGTTGATGATGGCAAGTTCGGCAGCTCGGTCTTCGGTGATCTTGAGCAGACGCTGGGTCTCGTCAAAGAGACGCGCATTCTCAAGGGCCACGCTCATTGCATTTGCCACTGTTTGAAGTAAGCGTACATCTGAATCGTTGAAAGCATTTTCGCGATCCATATCCACCAACTCAAGCAAGCCCCGGCCTTCAGTGCCGACGATCAAAGGAACCCAGAGCGCTGATTTCTCAGCCTCTGTACCAGGCAAGGTAATAGCTCCAAACTTTTCATGGGTTTTCTGCGCTAAATTCTCATTAACGAGTAGAGGCTGGCGAGTCCTGAGAACATGCTGGCTAATTACTTCCTCTTCGAGAGGCATGGGCGGAAGTTGCAGCCGCTTGCCTCTTTCTATCGCATATGGAAAATGGACGAGGTTTGTCTGGGAATCCAGGATGCGTATGCCCACATCGGCATTGGGGAAAATTTCGCTGACTTTGTCACCCACTGCATCATAAATCGACTGGATATCCAGTTTCGCAGCCAATGCTCCTTGCACACTATTAATGACTGCCAATTCAGCCGCTCGGTCTTCGGTGATCTTAAGCAGGCGCTGGGTCTCGTCGAAGAGACGGGCGTTTTCGAGCGCGGTTCCCAACGACGCGGCGATAGTGGTCAGCAGGCGCAGTTCAAATTCGCCGTAGGCGTTCTCGCGCTCGTAGTCTTCCATTTGCAAAGAACCAATGAGACGGTCACTGCTAATAATGGGTACGATGATAATGGACTTGCTCATGTCAGTGCCAGGCAACGGAGCGCCGCCTATTCGTGCTCCAAGTTCAGCCGTGTTGGCAACAACAGGCTGGTGTGTTTCTTTTAGGAGACGAATAGAAACAGCCTGCTCAAGCGTTCGAGATGGGATCGCCAGTCGTTTGCCATGTTCGTATTCGTACAGAAAGTGAACCAAGTTGGCTTTCTCGTCGTACCAGCGAATACCGAAGTCTCTCGTCTTGAACACTTCTCGCAACTTATCGCCGACCAGATCCACAATAGATTGGAAGTCCAACTCGGCGGCGAGTCCCTGCTGAATGGAGTTGATGATCTGCAACTCGGCGACGCGTTCCTGCTCGGCTTCAAAGAGCCTCGCATTCTCAATGGCGACGCCCATGTTGGAAGCAAGCGTTTGCAATAGGACAACCTGATTGTTGTTGAAGGCATGTTGTTTATAACTGCCTACGCTTACAACCCCAATTGCTTTTTCACCGACGATGATCGGCACAAATATCTGCAATTCTGCAATTGTGCCGCTGCCTTGGTTATAGAGTTCTGGAGGGAAATACCCGCCTTGAGCGGCGGTTTCTTTTGCAGTTCCGGAAATGATCGGTTTGCCTGTTTTTAGTATCTTGGTCGTTAATCCTTTGCCAAGTGGGAAGGATTCACTAACCAAATATTCTCCCAGATCATATTCATATTCGGTGTGGATCAGGTTGGTGCTCGCTTCGAGAAGCATGATCGCAACGCTCTCAGCCTGGAAGATCGCCTGCACTTTATCGCCGACGATTTTTGTCACCGTCTTGACATCCAGCGTCTTCGCCATGGCTTCGCCCACGGAGTTGAGAATGGCGAGTTCGTCCACGCGCGCGTTGAGTTGTTCGGTGCGTTCTTCGACCTTTTGTTCGAGTCCATGTGCCCATTGGGCATTGTCCAATGCCACAGCGGCTTGATTCGCCAACATGCCCAGCATGTCGCGGTCGGTGCCGTCGAAGGAGCCGTAGAGCGAATCCATATCCACGTAGAGGTAGCCGAGGACTTGGTTTTGCGCGATGAGTGGGGCAATGATTCGGTGAGTCCCCGTTTTCTTGGGTTGAATCAACTGCACGGTTCGTGTGAGGCGGGCTTGATCCAAATATTTCCCAATGGCTCGCAACACATCCCTGGGGTCTTCGGCTTTTTCGTAGCCTTTGCCCGATTGATACGAAGGCAAGGGCAAAATCGATTCAACGACCACGCGTGAGGACACTTCGCGAGTTCTTAAGACTCGGAGGTCTTTTCTCAAGGATCAACATCACGCGCTCGCCGCCGCTGAGTTCGGTGGCTTCTTCGACGAGGAAGGTTTGAATTTCGCCGACAGTTTTCAGCGCGTTGAGGCGCAGACCCGTATCCGCGAGGTGCTTGAACGGCTCGCGCAAATTGGATTCGATGTTCGAGATGAGCGAATAATCGTTCCTTCGGTAACTTGCGCTTTTCCCCGTCCTTGAACCAATATTGCAACAGTTTGCGATTGTCTTCCACCTTGTTGAGCACGTTGCGGCGCAAGCCTGCGTCGCGGATGTTGCTGATGCTTTCGAGCAAAAAGTCGTAGGCGCGCTCAAGGGCGGCGCGCGCTTCTTTCGTTTTCTTGTTGGCATTCAATGCCTGCACATGCCGCCACCAGATGTACTGCGAAGCAAAGCCATCGGGTCTGGCAAAGTTTTGGGCGCGATGCATGTCCGTGGCTTTTGTTGTGGCTTTGAGCGCGGAGATAGGATCATGATTTGCGAGGTGCAGGATTGCCAGCGTGATGAGGGCGATGTGCTCACTGCCCGTCTGGGCTTCTTTGGCAATTTTCACGGCAGATTTTTGCTGACGAATGGCGGTGGATAGGTCGCCTGCAACGAATGCCAGTTCTGCCCGTTGAGCGAAAAGGTTTGATTCCATGCCTGGGTCGCCGAGGTCGGGGACGAGCGTTTTCAACTCCTGCAGATGCAGGCGTGCCGCGTCTAGCGCGCCGAGAATGAGTTCTGGAATGATGATGTTCCCCAGCCCATAGGTCAAGCCCACTTTTGTGCCCATAGAGCGATTCATTTCAATGGTTTCACCACATAGGCGACGGGTGTGCAGATACAAACCCAATTCGCTATAGGTGAGCGCCAAATTGCCAAGCACAACGGCTTGCCGATCGGCATAACCTGCGGTTTCAAAGGCTTGGATTGCCTGTTGGGTGTGCAGGATTCGCTCAGCGAGATCCACATCCGTGAGATTCAACGCATTCAGAGCATTACCGATGCCATATTGGTCGCCCACCTTTTGGCACAATTCCAACGCGGTCTGCGCGGCGAGGCGCGATTCTTCGGCGTGGTTCATGTCAAAGAAAGCGTTTGCCAGCGACCAATGCGCGCGTCCTGCGCCCGAAAGGTCACCCAGTTCTTGATAGAGGGCGGTGGCTTTCTGCGCGGTCTCCGTGGCGGCTTCGCTTTGGCGGGTGCGGAATTGCGCTTCGGCAAGGCGGAAGAGGCTTTCGGCGCGTAACGCGGGATTGTTATGTTTCGTCTTTACCGCTGTTGTCGCATTTTTGACAGCGGCTTTCAAGTCGCCTGTCCGCATTTGGACGAGGGTGAGGCGATTCAATGCCTGAACCTTCAAACCTGCAACCTGCAACTTTGAACTCATCTTCATCATCGCCTTGGCGTCTTTCAGCGCCAGGTCCAGTTTGCCGATGGCGATGTAGGATTCCGCGCGTAGGTCGAGCAAGTCCATTTGCATGGCGGGCTTAATTTTCGGGGCGGATAATGCCTGCGTCGCCAGATCAATTGCGTGCGCGTGCTGACCCGTCCATGCCAGTTGGCGAATGGAAGATAGCGCAATCTCTTTCGCAGCGACTAAATCTCCCTTCCCGGTTTTACCTCGCGAAGCGGGAGACTTCTGTTTAGCATCCACTGTTTTTACTTTTCTTGCACGACTGGCTTTTTGTGAAACGGGGTTACTGGTCAAAGGTCGGCTCTTTTTCGAGAAGCGGGAGGAATTTATTTTTTCGGGCATATATGTTCCTTGAACCTTGGTTCAGGTGGGACAGAAATTCTCCACACCATTATACAGATAAAGAAGCTCTTAATTGCAATCTAAGGATGTGAATAAATAAGCTGATATGAAACGCGAATGATAAATATCCCGTTATCATCCTTAATGGACGAACAGAAATGTTACGAAGTTGTTTTGGCACCCTGTTTATATTTGATAGATATGAATAAAGGCAGGAGGATTTTTTATCTTCATGCAGGAGCAGGTTCTTCAATAGGTTTATGTGTGGTGCTCCGCAGATCGCGCAGCAACTGCTGATCAAAACTGACACCGCGCGGCAACTCCGTCTGACTCAAGCGTTCGGTCATGGTAGTGTAAAACACTTCGCGCAACCCTTCATACTTCCACGCCAACTGCTTTATTACTTTGGATGGAATGATCAATAGTTCACTATCCTCTTCTGTAATGACATTCGCCGTGCGCTGCGAACCTGTCAATGCGGCGATCTCGCCAAAGAAATCGCCTTCGTGTAAATCATTCAAAATGACATACTCATCATCCTTGAGATACCCCGCCGCCGCCCCGCCTTTCAAAATAAAATATGCCGAATCACTTATCTCGCCGCGATAAACAACGACCTTTCCCCCCGGCACTTCCGCAACCAATGTATCGGATGCCAATTGCGCGCGTTCTTTTTGACTCATCCCCATCAAATGCGGCATATGACTGATAAATTTTTCCACATCAGACGTTGAAGTTGATCTGCCAGCCCCAAGCCTAGGCGCCGCTTCGATTCCTCTGAGCAGAGACAAACTCCGTTTCCATTGTGCGGTCGGCTGACCCAGGCCGGGGATCACAAGCACCACCATCCCCGCAACCAATAACGTCAGGGCACTGATAAGATACAGAAGTCGCACATTCATCAGGTCCGCGAGACCTGCTGCACTCATACCAATCAGGAAGAGCATATCGCGCGCAACAAAGAAGACACTGTTCACGCGTCCACGCATTTCACGCGGTGTATTCCGCTGAATGATCAAACGCCGTGCGATCGTAGAGGGAGCATTCAAGAAGCCTGAAATTGCGATCAGTAAAATAGCCAATGGAACTGAACGCAGGGAGGAATAAGCAATGCCTATGACCGCCATACCAAGAAAACTGATCGCCAGCCATGCGCCTTCGCGCATTCGATCCATAAGTTTTACCATGAGCAAACTGCCAATGACAAAACCGATCGATGTCAACCCTTCCTGCAAACCATATTCGAATTCCGTCGCCTTCAATGCGCGCAAAGCGAACGGCAAAAGCAAGGTGTTGGATAAGCCGAACGAAATCAGGACCAAGACTTGAACTGTAAGTAATGAGCGAAGAATGGGAGTGTTGAAAAGCTGGGATACCCCGGCGCGCAGGTTTTTAATCACCACTGCCGCGCTGGTTTCTTCTTCGGTCTGAATGGGTTTCACCTGGATCAGGTAGACGCAAATGCCTGAAGCGACGAACGATACCGCGTCCAAGTAAAAGGCCCAGCTGATGTCTGCTGCCGAAGCGATCAAGCCTGCCGCGGCAAATCCGACTGCGGTTGAACCAAATGAACTGATGGCGATCAGTGAATTGGCGGCGGCAAGTTCCTTATCTGATGCTACTTCAGGCAGCATGCTTTCATGCGCAGGGTCGAAGAACTGTCCAATTGCGCTGATGAGTGCCACCAGCACATAAAGCCAGCCGATACCATATGGAACAAGGAATGGGATCAGGGCGACCAGTACTGCGCGCGAGATATCCGCAGCGATCATGATCTTCTTTCGGTCATAACGGTCAACAAAGACGCCTGCGAAGAGTTCCTACGAACAGGCTGGGGGCGGCAGTCGCGATCAACATCAGACCAACACTCAGGGCGGAATTAGTCACGCGGAAGACATAAATGGATGCCGCCAGCGAGGACAACGCGCTGCCCATGGTGGAGATGAGCTGTCCCGTCCAAAGCAGTGAAAAATTTCGATTACGGAAAACAGCAAACGGGGAAATGGAAGCGGATGTCGATTTGGTCATTCGGACAACTCCTTAGGATAACTTGTTCAAGTTCCGCGATCATATTCTTGATAACCTCGAAGCCGCCCTGCCAAAATGCAGGCGAGCTAATATCCAGCCCGGCTTCGCTAAGAATTTTGTGGGAGATTCCGATCCACCGTAAGAAAGGATCTTTAAATATTTAGGTATGAAGGTTTCACCTTCAAGCCGGTACTGTTGATACAGAGCCAGCACAAGTAATTGACCAAAACTGTATGCATAGGGATAAAACGGGGAATTATAAAAATGGGGAATGGCGATCCACTCCCATTTGAACTCATCAGAAACATCCACTGCATCGCCAAACTGTTCCTTGAGATTGTCCAGATAGAGCTCCGTCAGTTCGTCCAACGACCCGTTATTATTGATCATTTCATGTGCGTCTTTCTCGAAGAGGGTGAAATATGCCTGGCGCATGACCGTGATGTAGGCATCATCCAGCGCATTGGCCAGCAGATCCCGCCGCACAGATGGATCGTTCTCCCCCTTCAACAACCGCTCGGTTAATTGCATCTCGGCAAAAACGGAAGCGGTTTCCGCCAGCGGCAGGCATGGCTGTTGCATCAGGGCTGAGTGTCCATTGGCGAGCATCGAATGAACGGCATGCCCAAGTTCATGCGCCAGTGTGGCAATGTCTCGCGCTGCTCCATCGTAATTGATCAACACCCAGGGAGTCAGTTCAGGCAGTGCGGTATAACAGAAAGCGCCGCCGCGCTTGCCCTGGCGTATCTCTGAATCAAGGTGGTTTTCATCAAAAACACGCTGTGCGAGGCTGGCGAGGTCGGGTGAAAAAGCGCGGCAACTTTCCATGACCATTTGTTTCGCCGTGGCATAATCAAATTTCTTCACCGAGGGAGCCAATGGGGCATAAATATCATAACGGCGCAATTTTCCCGAAGGGAGTCCCAGCCAGCCAGCCTTGAGTTTGAAATAACGCTGAAATACGTCCGCATTCTTGCGGCAAACCGAAAGAAGTGTCTCAACCACTTCATCGGGGAGGTCGTTGTCCAGGTTGCGCGCGGATATGGGTGAGGAAAATCCGCGCAGCTCGATTCCCTCGGTATGCCAGTCACGCGCCTTGTGAATATACATCTGCGCCAGCACGGTGGAATTTTGGATATAGACCCGATACAGCTCCTGGTACGCCCTGGCGCGCACCTCAGATGATGGGTTTTGAAAAAAACTCGACAACTGATCGCGGGTGAGAGCTTCGGTCTTCCCGTCAATTTCAAGTGTAAATTTGAATTGGTTGGTGATCATCTCATAGAGATTAACGATCGCATCGATCCCATTCACATCCTTTAGATTGATCATCTTCTCTTCAAGTTCAGTCAACGTGAATGGTTTGAAGCGCCTCATGCTATCCAAAAAGTAGCGCAGGTCTCCGCTATGTTCCGTCAATCGCTTCGCGGCATCATCGGGCAAGTCCTTAAACCAAAGCTCAAAGAACAATGCCCGATTACCTAGATCGGTCAATAACTGGTCAACACGGTCACGCAAATTCAAAACAGCGGGGCTTTGCGTATCCTCAGCAAAAGCAAGATCGGCATATCCTTCGACCTTGCTTTTCAATGTATTGATATCCTCCAGCATTTTGAGGATTTTGGCAAAATCCTGTTGCGATATCTCAGGGATAAGAGATTTGCGTACCGCCTCGAACCCGACCATAGCCTGTTCCAGTTTCGAGAAAATTTCCTCCATTGACTGATCAATGGGCTCTGGGAGCAGGTCATTTAACGACCACCTCGTTGGCTTCTCAACCTGTTCCATTCGACTGTCTCCAAAATTATTTATTTTGTCTTCGTGTGTTTGCTGCACAGGCCAGCAGTACGGTCTTTATCTGGAAGGGCGTCAGTTCCGGGTGTTTGGATCGGATCAAAGCAGTGATTCCCGCAATATGCGGCGCGGCAAAACTATTCCCGGTGCAGACCAGATACTGCTTTTTATTCCACGCAACCTGCACGTCTATCCCGGGTGCGCCAAATTCAACGGGCGGATTCGGGTTGTAGTAATAAGTAAATGGGTCATGTCCATCGTGCGCGGCAACCGAGATCACGGATGAATATAAAGATGGGTAACTTGGTTCGGGTATGTTATTAACCGCTGAGACCAGATTCATGTTTTTGAAATAAGCCTGATCCGCCAGGTCATGAAAAAGCCCAAAAAACTCCTCGAGCGAAGTGCTCAAGCTAAGATTGACAACCTGTATATTATTTTCAATTGTCCAGTCCAAGCCTGCCGCAAATTGAATGGCACGTCCGCCCATATTGCGTCCGAGCACGCGCACACTGTATATCTCTGCCTCAGGCGCGATGGAATGGATGATACCGGCGCAGGCTGTCCCGTGACCTGAAACATCCATGGGTTTATCGTCTTGTTTAATACGATAATTATCCTCTGCTTTTGCGTCATATTCGACAACAACCCCCCCGCGCACACAATCTCCCAAGGCAGGATGATCGAACTCAACGCCGCTGTCCACTATAGCCACGCGTACCCCTTTCCCTGTGCTATTTCCCCATGCCCATTCGGGTGTTATTTTGGCGAATGGACCCTGAGCGATCAATTCTTGAATGGCGTCTGGAGTAAAACTCTGAGACCAGGCAGGACGCAATATTTCTTCAGACATTTATCTAAACCTGCGCGGCGAAGCGGAAGAACGACGATATTCCGCAAAAACATTTAAAACTTGCAGACATGCTTTTCGTTCAGCCTCCCCCAACGCGCTGATCTGGTTAAATAGATCAGCCACTTCAAGAAGGTCGGGGACACGGTTTATTTCATCCAAGCTTTCTTCCAGCACTGAGAGCATTTCAGTTGAGTCCCGGGAAGGGTCGTCACTGGCCAGGCGTTTTAATCCCAGGATCAAGGCTTCCACCATGTAGCTTATCTGTTGGGATTGATCAATCGCCAGCGCCGCTTGTTGGGCAAACATTCCAAGCAGTTCCATATCCTGCATCCCGAAAGAGGCAGCGTCAATCTTATCCAATACTTCCATCACACCGATGATGCGGTCTCCGGAAAGCAAGGGAGTGGCAAGGATGGATTCGGGTACGTAACCCGTGCTTTTCGCAAAATCCTGATCAAATCTCTTGTCTTGAGTCAAATTGGAAGTGGCGATCGGCTGTCCAGTCATTACAACATAGCCTGCAATTCCCCTATCCAAAGGAAACTTTGTGCCTATCAAATTTCTTTCCGATGGGCCGCATGCCACTTTGAATTCAAGCACCTGCTCTTTTTCATTAACAAGCAAGATGGATGCCGCCGCCGCGCCAAATATCCGCGCTGCTGCCACAACAATTGAGTTTAATAGCTCGTCGCTGGAGCCGGGTAAAATAGCACGTTTACTCGCTTCAATCGACACTAACAAACGCTTCAATTGCTCGGAAAGCTTTTCTTCGTTTGGATTTTGATCTGATTTCATATGATTTATTATCCACCATAGTATATATTGAAAAATGGATTTTTTACAATATTTCGAATTGCAAAAAATCCATTTTACTTACCTTTACAGACTCGTTCCCAGAGTTTCGCTGGTCACCTGGCCGATGTCTTGCCAACCAATTTACTGGTCAACGATTTCCGTGGCCTTACCACTGGCTTTGCCGACTGTCTTGCCAACCGTTTTGCCGGTCATCTTGTGCGCGCTGACTTCCGTGGCTTTTCCACTGGCTTTGCCGACTGTCTTGCCAACCGTTTTGCCGGTCATCTTGTGCGCGCTGACTTCCGTGGCTTTTCCACTGGCTTTGCCGACTGTCTTGCCAACCGTTTTGCCGGTCATTTTATGCGCGCTAACTTCCGTGGCTTTTCCACTGGCTTTGCCGACTGTCTTGCCAACCGTTTTGCCGGTCATCTTGTGCGCGCTGACTTCCGTGGCTTTTCCACTGGCTTTGCCGACTGTCTTGCCAACCGTTTTGCCGGTCATTTTATGCGCGCTAACTTCCGTGGCTTTTCCACTGGCTTTACCGACTGTCTTGCCAACCGTTTTGCCAGTCATCTTGTGCGCGCTGACTTCCGTGGCTTTTCCACTGGCTTTGCCGACTGTCTTGCCAACCGTTTTGCCCGTCATCTTGTGCGCGCTGACTTCCGTGGCTTTTCCACTGGCTTTGCCAACCGTTTTGCCGGTCATCTTGTGCGCGCTGACTTCCGTGGCTTTTCCACTGGCTTTGCCGACTGTCTTGCCAACCGTTTTACCAGTCATCTTGTGCGCAATAACTTCACCTTCAACAGCCTCATTCTGAATAATCTCATCGAGGATGTCACGCTCATCTTTTGGCAATACCGCGCGCATTGCGGATAATTTCTTGAACAATCGTTTGGGTGCCTGATTCTTTTCGGTTTTCATGACTTTCTCCTTTGTTATGTAATATTTGGATATTATTGACCCAATAATACAACTTTATAAGCTATCTGTCTGTCACCTGGACGACACAAGGAGATCAAATCAACGATTGGTTTTTTAGTTCTTTAAGAGCCTTGCGATTGAGTAGCATGATACGGCCTCGTCCGGTGAGCAGCCAACCATCACGCCGCCATTTGCCAAGAACCTTCGCAACTGTTTGACGGATCAAACCAGTGTTATGGGCCAGTTCCTCTTGCGAGATCGTGATGTATCCTTTTTCGAGTTCCTGTTCATCCAACTCTAAAAGCAAACGTGCCAAACGAGACTGCGCATCCATAAATGCCAATGCGCCTTCGCGTTCACCGCTCCTCTGTAATCGGCTGGCTGTAATATCCAACAGGCGCCTCGCCAATTGAGGCTCATCATCAAGAATACGTAAAAACACCTGGCATGGGATCACCAGCAATTCGCTTTCGGTCCGTGCCATGGCGCTTGTAGATCGGGGTTGTTTTGTCAAAATCCCCAATTCTCCAAAAACATCCCCAACGCGCATCTCATTTATTACCATGTCACGTCCATCGGAGCTGCTCAATATTATTGACAAGACACCAGTCCGCACAACATATACCTGTTCAGAGACGTCCGATTGAAAGAAAAGGATTTCCCCTTTTTTTATCCGTTGAAATCTACAAGCACGTGCCAACACATTCGCAGATATTTCAGTCAATTCTGAAAATAGTGAAGTGCTATAAAGAAATCCCATAACCTCTGAAACAAACTCACCTTGTGATTTCATCAGTCAAACCTCTTATTCAACGGAAGCGGGGAATGTTCTAACTCTTAACACTATAATACCAGACTTGGAATAATAGATGCACAGGTGAAATCTGTGTGCACCTAATTGTTGTTAGAAAAAGGGAGCATCGGGCAGGATAGCAGGTAATTTGACCGCATTAAGAAACCCGCCGCAAGCCACCGTCTCTTTAGAGCGGGTAGATAGGCGGGTTTGGAATTTGTTTGCTTTAGCTCCCGCGTAAGCGTGTATTTTGGGGCTTGCTTGTTTATTGATTATGGTGTATCTATACTACATGAAAATAACAGACTATCAAAGGGACGAACACAGGGTACACCTGCTTATGTTCCATCTGGTATGGACACCCAAACGCCGCAAGCCAGTTCTTGTGGGGGATGTTGCAAAGGATTGTCGCAAGATCATCGAAGCCAAGTGCGAGGAAAAAGGCTGGGCAATAAAAGAACTTGCCATACAGCCAGATCACCTCCACATATTTATTCAAGTATGGCCGCAAGATTTTGTGTCTAATGTGGTCAAGGAACTCAAAGGAATAACTGCCTTTGAACTTCGCAAGAAGCATACACAGCTTTTGAAACTCCCCTCCATGTGGACCCGTAGTTATTTTGCCGCAACCGTTGGAAATGTTTCAGCCGAGATCATTCAGAAATATATTGCCGCGCAAAAGGGACTATGATCCTCACTCAAGTATTCCGCGCCACACAACCCAAGTCCCTGCTGGATGAATGTAATCGGGAGTTTGGACGCATCTACACTCAAACGATGGTGGAACATTGGCGGGTATATCGCAAGCATGAAGTGTGGCTCAGTGGGGGCATGGACGAAAAGTACAACGATTTTCTATTTCCAACAACTCTGCACGCGCACAGCCGGGATGCGGCGCAACAAGCCTTTGCCAAAGCAGTCAAGACGACTCACGCGCTCCGCAGGGCGGGCTTCACGGACGCTCAATTTCCCCACAAAACAAAATACTGGAAAACAACCGTCTGGAAAAATACAGGCATCCGCATTCGGGACGGTGTAGCCTTGCTTGCGCGTGCCAGAGGTCTTGAGCCTATTCAAGTCCAACTTCCATTAGACCTGCAACACCTTACATTTGTTGAAGCGCGGCTGGTTTACAACCGCAAAACATCCCGCTATGAATGGCACTTCGTAACAGACGATGGCATCGAGCCGATCATGCGGACGGAGGGCGCGAGTGTAGCTGTGGACATGGGCGAAATACATCCCGCGTGCGTAACCGATGGAAACACAGCTCTGGTAACCTCAGCGCGTGAACTTCGCTCCACTGGACAAGGACTTGCAAAAGCGATCTCCATTTTAGATGCAAGAAAATCCACGATGAAAAAGGGATCGCTTAGATACAAGCGCATGAGCAAGGCGAAAGCCAAAGCCCGCAGAGTCGCCCATGCCAGACAACGCGATATTCTACATAAGGTCTCACGCGCTGTTGTGGATTACGCGGTGGAAGCGAATGCCAAAGAGATCATCCTTGGCGACGTGCGCGACATTGCAGATGGGATCAACATCGGCAAACACTCCAACCAAAAAATCAGCCTGTGGCCGCATGGCAAGCTAAGGCAGTATATCGAATACAAAGCGCTGATGCAGGGGATGGAAACATTACTTGAAAACGAAGCCTACACTTCTCAAACGTGTCCTTGTTGTGGCAACCGAAAAAAGCCCAAAGGTCGTGTGTATGAATGTAGCAATTGTGGCTTCGTGGGTCATCGCGATTCCGTTGGCGCGATGAATATTCTTTCCCGCCGTTTGTTTGGGGAGCCTGGCAGAGTCTTGGCTGAAATAACAATGTATCGTCATCCTTACCTCACGAGGCAAGGTCATGCGTAGCCGCGTCCGACACCGCGCAAGTAGCTCGATTTGTCGAGAAGCCACGCCGTTTCAACGGCCGTGGAGTGTCACGTTGTCCCAATCCTTACGCCACTTTTTTCGCCACGCAAAAGGACGTTTACAGACAGGGCAGGTTTTGACGGGCAAGTCGGACTTTTTTCGCATGGTCGGCATGGGTCACTCTCCGCGCAGGGCTTCGGCGGTTTGCATGCGGCTCAGGCGCCAGGCAGGGTAAACTGCGGCAAGCAAGGCGGCGCTGACCGCCAGAACAAATGCCTGCGCAAATGGAATGGGCTCCATCTGCATTTGAAGCGTCCAGCCGAAGGAGCGCTGGTTAATAATAAAGATCAGGATCCACGCGAGGATGTAACCGGTGGGCAGGGCGAGCAGTCCCGCCGAAGCGCCGAGGAGACCCGTCTCCCAAAATGTGAGACGGCGCATTTCGGCAAGGGTGAGCCCCAGTGCGCGCAGGATGCCCATTTCACGGGCTTTCTCCAATTGTAAAGCCAACAGCGAACTCAAGACGCCGATAAACGCCACCAGCGTCGTGACCAGCTGCATGGCGGTGGTGATCGCAAACGTGCGGTCAAAGATCTTGATGGCATCGTCGCGCAGCGCGCCGCTGGGGTTGACCTGAACGCGCTCGAAGCCGATCAATTGCCTGCGCAAGTCGGCGGTGACGGAGTCCACCTCTGCTGAAGGGAGGAGCGTCAGGGAAACACCATTGAGCGTATTGTCCTTCCACAGCGACCGATACACCTCAATATCCATGCGGATGGTTCCGCGCGTGGAGGCATAATCAGCGTAGATGCCTGCCACAGGAAATTGAACCCAGCCCTCGGGAGTCAGAAGCGGGAGAGTCCCATTGACCGAATCCATCCCGAGGCGCGCGGCGAGCGGCTCGGAGAGCAGAATCGCCCCTGCCTTCATCTCTTTGACAACGCTTTCAGGATTTCCATCCAGCAGGATGCGCGCATCGAGCAGCGGATCGGGCGTCGCCGCAACCAGATCCACAGACCCAGACTCGGTCTCCACGCTGATAACGCGCACAACCGCGCTGGATTGCACGAGCGGATCTGACCGCGCAATGGCGACCACTTCAGGGTCGAGCGGGGTATCAAGACGGGTTGCACTCAAGCCTTGCGCCGCGATGTAGATGTCACCTTGCAAGGTTTGATCGAGCCAGAGCGTGACGGTGGTGCGGAAACTGGCGATCATGACCTGCACGCCGATGGTGACCGAGACGGCGATCATCAGCGCAGCGACGGCAACGGCAGTACGGCTTTGCGAACGGATGACGTTGCGCGGGGCAAGCCGCCCCAGCAAGCCGAAGAGTGCGGCAAGCGGGTCGTTGAGCAGTCGCATGAGGGTCACCGTGACAAACGGGGTCAGCGCCGCCAAGCCGATGATCACGGCAAACGTGCCCGTGAAACTGACAACCAGATCGCGGGTGGGAATGGTGAGAATCAATCCGCCGACAACGGCGGCAAGAATGCCGAGAACGGCGGCGAGATTAACGGCGACGCCCGCCTTGCTCTCCAAACCAGCGCGGGAGAGGGCAAGGCGCGGCGGGACGGAGGCGGCTTCCCAGGCAGGCGGGGCGGCAGCCAACAGGCTGGCAAGTAAACCTGCCAAACCGCCCTTAAGCAAACTGGACGCGGGGATTTGCACGCCGCGCACACTGACAACGAAGAACAGATCGTTGATGGTCTGCGTGACCATCTGCACTGCGCCCTGACCGAGCAAAATGCCCAAGCCCAGCCCAATGCCCGCCCCCAAAGCGCCGACCAGCGCGGCTTCACCCAGCACCATGCCAAAGACCTGCTCTCGGGTGTAGCCGAGACTACGCAACGTGCCAAACATGGCGCGGCGTTGGATAACGGAAAAAGTCATGGTGTTGTAAATCAGAAAGATGCCGACCACCAACGCCAGCAGGCTGAGCGCGGTCAGGTTAACGCGAAAGGCGGTGGTCATGGTATTCACCTGGTCGTTGCGCGTGGCGGAGGCGACAAGTATATTGCCCGCAGGGAGTGCTGCTGTGAGTGCGGCTGTGTCGTAGTCTTCGGGCAGGATCAGGTCGATCTGGGTGAGTTCTCCTGCTGTGCCGGTCAGGCTTTGGGCGGTGGCGATGTCGGTGATGACCAGCGTATCGAGCGCGCGGCGGGCAAAGTCATTGGACGGTACCAGCAAACCGACCAGGTAGGCGCTGCGAGTTCTGCCGTTGATGGAGAATTCCAATCGACAGTATTCTTTAAATTCGCCAATGCAGGGAGTCAAGCCGTAACGCTCGGCGGTCGGCGCAGAGAGAAAAATTGCGCCAGGCTGGGTGAGAAGCGGGGCGATGGATTGAAAGTCAAAGCCCTGCCCCCCGCCGAGATAACTGCGGAAGGGCGCTTCGGCGAACGGGTCAATGCCAAGCAAGGTGAATGGAATATCCCCCAACTGCGGGCTGACGACAAAAGCCCGGACAGTCGGCGCGCTCTCGAATTGACTGCGCCACTGCGGGTCTGTGCGCAGACGAACATAGAGCGTTTCATCCACCCCGCCGCTCCCGGCGACGATGGCATGGGTGGCGCGTCCGGTGATTGCGCTGGCGCTCAGGTCGAAGGCGCGCTCGGCGCTGGCATTGGCAAGGTCAATGCCAACCATGACCGCCACACCGAGCGCGATGCCCAGCGTCATCAACGCAAATTGGATCGGGTGCCGTAGCAGGGTGCGCAGCGAAAGCATGGGCTTTAGCGCTCCGTGACCAGTTGACCGTGTGAGAGGCGCAAGACTTTATCCGCGTAGGAGGCGGCTTCGGCGCTATGCGTGACCATCAGCAGGGTGCGGTCTTGTTCGCGGGTTAGTTTTGCCAAAAGAGACATGACCTGTGCGCCGGTCTCTTCGTCCAGGTTGCCGGTCGGTTCGTCGGCGAGGATCAGCAGCGGATCGTGGACCAGCGCGCGGGCAAGTGCGACGCGCTGTTGTTCGCCGCCGGAGAGTTTCTCGGGAAACGTCGCCCAACGGTCAACCAGTCCGACAGAGTCCAGAAAATCTTTTGCTTTCTTGTGTGCTTGAGCACGCGGGACCCGGTTAAGTTCCAGCGGCAGGCTGATGTTCTCGCCGACGGTCAATGTGGGGATTAAATTGAAGAACTGAAAAATGAAACCGATGCGCGCGCGGCGGAAGAGAGTCCGTTCGCGTTCGGGCAGGGAGGCGAGGTCGCGCCCGTCCACCCAGATCTGCCCGCTGTCTGGCGCGTCGATGCCGCTGATGAGATTGAGCAGGGTGCTCTTGCCACTTCCGCTCTTGCCGATGATGGCGGTCATTTCGCCAGGCTGGAATTCGGCGTGTGTGTTCTGCAGGACGACGCGTTGCACGTCGCCCTCGTAGTAGGATTTGGTCAGGTCGTGGAAACGAAGGAAGATTGTCATATCAGGTAGGACTTTCGCAAAGTATGTTGTCTAATCTTTCACAAAACCATTGACGTATCATACTGCGATGAACTTTCTCAAGATCCCACTCTTTCATACGATTCTCATTTCAACCGCACTCCTGTTTACTGCCTGCGCCCCGCAAGCAACCCCTGCCGCCGAGTTGCAAGTTGGGAATTTCTCATCCGAAATCCCAGAGGGATTCACCAACGCGGATGGATCGCGCCCCCTGACCTTTCCCGCCGATTTTGGCACGCATCCAGATTTTCGGACGGAGTGGTGGTACTACACTGGGAACCTGTCCACGCCGGAGGGTCGTCCCTTCGGCTTCGAGTTGACCGTGTTTCGAGTGGGCTTGGTGCCCCCGACAATTGACCTTCCCGATGACTTGTCGTGGTATGGAGACAGCCTGTACTTTGCCCACTTCGCCGTGAGCGATATTGAGGCAAACGAGTTCCATGCCTACGAACGCTACGCCCGTTCGGGTCCCGGCTTGGCGGGCGCGCAGGGAAACCCCTACCGTGTGTGGCTCGAAGATTGGAGCATTGTCGAAACGGGCAAAGACTCCTATCGTCTGCAAGCCGCGCAAGACGGAATTGCCATTAACCTGAACCTGACCGATGAAATGGGCGTCATCCTGCACGGCGAGAACGGGTACAGCCGCAAGGGACAAGAAGTTACAAACGCCTCATACTATTACAGTCAACCGCGCTTACGCGCCGAAGGGACAGTAGAGGTGCAAGGAGAAAACTATCAAGTCAGCGGATTGGCATGGAAGGATCATGAGTTCAGCACTGGCGTTTTAGATGAAGGACAGATTGGCTGGGACTGGTTCTCCCTGCAATTCGACGATGGCTCAGCGTTGATGCTGTTCCAGTTGCGCGAATTAAGCGGCGGGACGTCTGATTCGTCGAGCGGGACTTTCATCAACGCCGACGGTTTGACTCAGTCCCTGCAAAATGAAAACTTCAGGATCACCGTCCTTGACCAGTGGCGCAGTCCGCACACGGATGGGATGTATCCGTCTGTGTGGCAGATTCAACTGGAAGAACCGAATTGCCTGCTCGACATCCGCCCGTGGATGCCCGACCAGGAAGTCAATTTCCCCGCAGTCACATACTGGGAGGGAGCCGTCCGCTTTGAAGGGACGTGCGCTGGCAAGTCTGTGAATGGGAATGGCTACATCGAGTTGACGGGGTATGCCGGGAACCTGCCTTTGCCGTAGTTCAGAAGCATCGTGTTGGAAACTCACATCCGCTGTTGTTTCTCAATTCATGGGTCGAAGGTCTTCCAATCAGAACTTTATCAAGATTCCGCTTTTCTAAAAAATCATATTTCTTGAACAGTCTGGAAAGCACATTAATCATTTGAAGGAGTTGAACATGAAAATCGTCAGGCGTGTTTTGTTGGGGTTGCTGTTTGTTGTAGTTTTAGTGGTTGTGTTGTTGGTCGGCTCGGTTGCCGTGGATTATGCCTTGGGCACTGGGCGTATTGACCGAATTTCCAACACCACCATTCCTGGAATGAACGGCACGCCCGAAGTAAGAGCTTACGTTGCAAAACCTGAGGGCGCTGGCCCCTTTCCGGTTGTGATTATGATTTATGAATTCTTTGGCTTGAACGAATCCATTGTTGGCAAGGCGGAAGGGCTGGCTGCCGAAGGTTACCTGGTTGTTGCCCCCGATACGTTTCGCGGCTCCACAACCTCCTGGATTCCCCGCGCGATTTATCAGGTCAGCACCACCAAGCCTGAACAGGTCAATGCCGACCTGGATACAGTCTACGCCTGGCTGGAAACCCAACCGGCTGTCGACAGCTCGCGGATTGCGATTATCGGGTTTTGTTATGGTGGGCGTACTGCGCTTGCCTACAGCCTGCATAACAACCAGCTGGCGGCCAGTGTTGTTTTCTACGGTTCGCCCGAGACTGACCCCGCTGTGTTGAAAAACCTGCCGGGCCCCGTTTTGGGAATTTTTGGCGGAGCCGATCAATCCATCCCGTTAGAGAACGTGACAGCCTTCGAGACGGCCTTGACCCAGGCCGGGGTCCAGCATGAAATCACAATCTATCCTGATCAGCCACATGCTTTTGTCCAGGATATGGCGGGTATTCGGGCTGGTGGCGCTCAGGGACAGGCTTGGGCGCAAATGCTCAAATTTTTGGATGTCCACCTCAACCAGCCCGACGCGGGACAAACCGGCCACTCAATCGCATACCTCCCTGGGTTTGATTGGCAGTATTATCTGATATTAGCCTACGAACACGCTTTTGGCCCATCCGGTCACATGCACTGATTTGCAACCTGGTCCGCTGAGCGCTGGAATTATTTGCCTGAATGCGCGCAAATGAATTCTATTGGTATAAGTCATCCGCACAGAGAGCAAGAACGTAGGATAATAAGAATAAAAGAGAGGCACACATGGCCGAAACCCCAAAGTATTCCGTATCCAGGAAACAAAACGAAATTGAAATTCGGCAATATCCAGGTTATATCCAGGCCGAGGTGACTGTCGAAGATAAGAGCTATAAATCAGCGATTGAAAAAGGGTTCAATCTTCTGGCGGGCTATATTTTCGGCAATAATATTTCGCGGCAGAAAATCGAGATGACTACGCCTGTCCAGGCTTCTCAATCCGAGAAAATTGCCATGACCACCCCGGTGACCGTTACCGGCGAATCGAGCTTCACCGTGGCTTTCATTATGCCTGCGGCATACACCCTCGAAACGCTGCCTCAACCGAAAGACACTCGTGTTCATTTCACGCACATCCCAGCCCGGACAATGGCTGCCATCCGTTTTTCCGGATATTTCCAGCAAGAGACGATCCAGAAAAACAAGCAGCGCCTCAGTCATTGGCTGGAGGAACAGGGGCTTGAAACCGAGGGTGATTTTATCGTTGCTGGCTATAATCCGCCGTGGGTGCCGGGGTTTTTGGCGCGCAATGAAGTTCTGATTCAGATCAAGAGCGATGATGCGGTAAAAAAGTGATCAAGTATTTCGAACACTACCTTGTTTCACTGGCAGCGCGTGGCTTCCTGCGAGATTTACTCACCGCGCTGGCCGGATGGATACAGCGAATATCCCCGGCCTGATGTTTAGGAGCATAACATGGAGGCTATCGAACATCTGCGAATTCACTTTATGGATGACCTGAGAATCCCGTTCGAGGTAACCACATGGGATATATGAAATGGGTCGAAACAAATCGAATTCCAGATTGGCTGATTTGCCTGGGTATCCGCGCCAGTCTTGAAGCTAGTATGAGACGAAGGCTCCGGGCCGGCCAGGATGAACGAGAGGCCGAACGCTTGGCGTTAATCGCCAGGCTCAGGCAAAGCCCAATTGCAATCGAGGTTGATCAGGCGAATTGGCAGCACTACGAAGTATCCGCCGAGTTCTTTAATCTTGTGCTGGGCACACGGCGCAAGTACAGTTGCTGTTACTGGCCGCCAGGCGTCAACTCGCTCGACCAGGCCGAAGACGCCATGTTTCAGTTGACTTGCGAGCGCGCCCAACTGGAAGACGGCATGGATATCCTCGATCTGGGTTGTGGATGGGGCTCGTTTTGCCTGTGGGTGGCCGAACACTATCCGAACAGCCGCGTGGTGGCAGTGTCGAATTCGCACTCGCAGAAGGAATACATTGACGCACAATGCCGCCGCCAGAACATCCAGACGATTCAAACCATCACGGCAGATGTGAGCCATCTACAGATTGAGCGCCGCTTTGATCGCATCGTCTCCATCGAGATGTTCGAGCACATGAAAAATTATGAGCGCTTGATGTCTAACCTGGCTGCTTGCCTCAAACCGGACGGAAAATTGTTTGTGCATATCTTTTCGCACCGCGAGTTCGCCTACGAGTTCGATGCAAACGATCCCGGTGACTGGATGGCGCAGACGTTCTTTACCGGCGGCCTGATGCCATCAGACGACTTGTTGCTGCACTTTCAGTGCGACCTGGTCTTGAGCGGTCACTGGCGGGTCAGCGGCCTGCATTACGCCCGAACGCTACGTGCCTGGCTGGAGAAGCTTGACGAGCACAAAGCCGAAGTACGCAAGGTACTTGCCGGTATCTACGGGGCTGACCAGGAGACACTCTGGCTGGTCAACTGGCGCTTGTTTTTCATGGCCTGTGAGGAAACCTGGAAACTGCGCCGGGGAACTGAATACCTGGTGTCGCACTACTTGTTCGACAAACGCTAACCATTTTGCTGATCGAAAAGGAGCTCCTTCCATGCAGAAAACTGAGTGTACTTCGGTAATCATTTTCCCCAGTGCGAACCACAAATATTGCCCCACGGATGAGTAAAACATGCAAACCAGAAAAGTTGACATAGTGGTGATCGGCGCCGGCATTGCCGGCTTGAGCTTTGCGCGGGCCATGAAACAGTATGGGCGCGAGGTCCTGATCGTGGAACGCAGTCGCGCCGTCGGTGGACGCTGCGCCACCTGGCGGCATGCGGACATGGCCCTGGATTATGGCGTACCTTTTTTACATGCCCGCTCGCCGCTCTTCTGGCACACCGTTGACCAGCTGCTGGGGGCGGACGTTTTGTCTGGTTGGCCC
>CAWHXC010000046.1:0-36477 GCA_963833175.1 uncultured Chloroflexia bacterium | reverse complement strand
CCAAACTCTTCATCAACGGCAAACAAGCCCGCCCCGATAGCGGATATTCGATTTCCGTTACTGACGCCAGCGGGCACCTGATCGGCGAAGTGGGACAGGGCAACCGCAAGGATATCCGCAATGCAGTCGAAGCCGCGCGCGGAGCAGCGGACAAATGGTCAAAGACCACAGGTCACAGCCGCGCACAGATCTTGTATTATCTCGGTGAAAACCTCGCCGCCCGCAGTGATGATTTTGCCAAACGCATCAGCCAGCAAACTGGCGTGGACATGGACTCAGCCAATCAGGAAGTGGAAGCGAGCATCTAAGCCCTGTTCACCGCCGCAGCCTGGGCAGATAAATACGATGGCGCGGTTCACAACACGCCGATCCGAAATGTGACGATTGCCGTCCCCGAAGCCATCGGCGTGATGGGCATTCTCTTGCCAGACGATCATTCATTGCTGGCGCTTTGCACGTTAGCCGCATCTGCTCTAGCGATGGGAAATGTCCTGGTGGTCGTCCCCTCTCAAACGTCGCCGCTGACCGCGACTGATTTTTATCAAGTCCTCGAAACATCCGATGTCCCTGCTGGCACGTTCAACATCGTCACAGGCGCACGCGATGAACTGGCAAAGACCCTCTCCGAGCATGATGATGTGGATGTGGTTTGGTATGCAGGTTCCACCGAAGGACAAAAGGCTGTGCAGATCGCATCGATTGGAAATATGAAGCAGACCTGGGTGATGCCTATTACAGGTGAGTTACCCGAGATGGATGAGATTTTGCGTCATGCCACACAAGTGAAAAATATCTGGGTTCCGTACGGCGGATAAAAGATTACCGTAACGATTTCAAATTATCGGTGTCTCATCATAGCCCACAGGGCTTCGTAACTGAGCGCGGGGATTCCAGTTCCCGCTTGCCTCATTAAAGCAGGGCCATACTTCTCGCTACGAGACATCACGCCCTAAGCAGAATCCAATCCGATAAAATAAATCCACGCTCGAACTGCACGGGGATAAAATCCCCGTGCTCAAATACAAAGGTCTTCAACCTACTTACGCAGAAGGAAACCATGTCATACTATCGCCTCTTCTATCATTTCGTTTGGGGAGTCAAGGAACGGCATTTGTTGATTTTGCCTGAGTTCGAAGCCGAGTTATATCGTGTGATAGCTGCAAAGGTAATCGAATTCGACGGCATTATCCACGCACTTGGTGGCGCGGAGGATCATGTCCACCTCGCGGCGACTGTCCCGCCAAAACATTCGTTATCCAAAGTAATTGGCGAAGTCAAAGGCGGAAGTTCACATTTTGTGAAATCATGTTGTCAAGCCCGATTTTGAGTTTTACTGGCAGAATGAATACGGCGTGCTGTCGTTCGGTGAGCGGAACCTTTCCACCATTGTGCGATATATTCACAACCAAAAACAGCACCACGCAAGTGGAAGTATTCAAAAGGAATTAGAGTTAGTCTAGCCCGAAGCGGCTTCGTAACTGAGCACGGGCAATTCATCCCCGCGCGAAACAAATTGCCGCACAAAGTCCCATCGAAACGGGAAAACGCCTCTCGCCAATCAATACCATACCCAAGCAAAATCTTATCCGATGAGATTTTATTCACTCGCTGGCATCGCACTCAAAAACAAAGGTCTTCGATCTGCAAATCCTGATTTCATCCCCGCGCGGATTCTTTTACCGTAACGATTTCAAATTATCGGTGTCTCACCATACGTGACAGTCGCCTTCGCCAGTGACTGTCACGTTTATTATAAAAACCAACCAGAGGAGAAGTATGAAAAAAATAGGCAAGTTTCTAGGCAGAGGACTCATCCTGATTGTCATCCTTGCATTGATCGTTGCAACGGGTGGATTGTTCTACTTCAAGAGCTACCTGCCCAACACCGTCGCGCAGAAATCCTTCCCGCAGATTGACGGGGAAATTCAACTGGACGGGCTGGATGGCACGGTGGATATCTACCGCGACCAGATGGGAATCCCCCACATTTACGCTGCCACCGCACATGACCTGTTCTTCGCGCAGGGCTATGTCCACGCACAGGATAGATTCTGGCAGATGGACTCATGGCGGCATATTGGCTCTGGCACGCTCTCGGAGATGTTCGGTAGTGGACAGGTGGAAACAGATTCCTTCCTGCGCACCCTCGGTTGGAAGCGGGTGGCAGAACAGGAATGGGAACAACTCGCCCCCGATGCGCAGGCAATCCTGCTGGCATACACCGATGGGGTCAATGCCTATTTGAAAGATCACGACTACACTGCCGTTAGCTTAGAGTATGCCGTCCTTGGGCTTCTCAGCCCCGATTACAAAATCCAGCCGTGGACGCCGGTCAACTCGCTGACCTGGGGTAAAGCCATGGCATGGGACTTGGGCGGCAATATGGATGATGAAATTGAACGCGCCATTTTGCTCAAAACCCTTACTCCCGAACAACTGGCGGAACTCTTTCCCGAATATCCAGCCGATTACCCAGTCATCGTGCCGACGATTGGGGAGAATGTTATGAAAGTCGAAGGTCAAAAGTCAAAAGTCGCTGCAGACTTTCAACCTTCAACCTTTGACTATCAATCCATTGCAGAAAACCTTGCCCTGCTCGAAGATCCGTCCTCGGTCCCACTGGTCCGCGGCATCGGCTCGAACAGTTGGGTAGTTTCGGGTGACCTGACAACCACCGGCAAGCCCCTGCTCGCCAATGACATGCACCTCGGCATTCAAATGCCATCCATCTGGTATCAGGTTGCCTTGCACTGTGCGCCGAAATCAGAAGCCTGCCCATTTGAGGTGACCGGTTTTTCCTTCGCGGGTGTGCCCGGCATTGTCGCAGGTCACAATGACCGCATCGCCTGGGCATTCACCAACCTCGGACCCGATGTGCAAGACCTCTTCATTGAAAAAGTCAATCCTGAAAATCCAAATCAATACGAAGTGGACGGCAAATGGGTGGACTTTGAAACCCGCACCGAGACCATCAATGTGGTCGGCGGAGATCCTGTCGAAATCACCATCCGCAGCTCGCGGCATGGACCCATCATCTCGGAAACTTACGGTCCGCTCAAAGATGAGGTTGATCCCAAAGACCCCGAAGCGGTCCCGTTCAAGGATGAAGCCGGGATTGAACTTGCCCGAAAATTATGTGATCGCCCTCTCGTGGACTGCGCTAACTCCCAACACACCCTTCGAGGCGATCTGGGGATTTGACCGTGCCCAAAATTGGGACGAGTTCCGTGATGCGGCGCGCATGTGGTCGGTGCCTGCCCAAAACCTGCTGTATGCGGATGTGGATGGCAACATCGGCTACCAGACCCGGGCGCGATTCCCATCCGCAAGAATGGCGATGGAACGCTGCCTGTGCCGGGCTGGACAAGCGATTACGATTGGACGGGAACCATCCCCTTCGATGAACTGCCTTACGCCTATAATCCCCAAAGCGGATTCATCGCCACCGCCAATAACCAAGCCAACCCACGAGATTATCCTTACCTCATCACCAAAGATTGGGATTATGGTCAGCGCGCGTCGCGCATCGTGGATATGATTCAGAACGCCCCCGGCAAGATCGACATTGCCTACTTCCAGCAAATGCACGGCGACTCGAAGAGCTTGAACGCTGAAGTCCTCGTGCCGATTCTGCTTTCGGTCAAACTTGACCCGGAGCTGGCTACCGTCCGAGAGCAGTATCTCAGCGACTGGGATTATCAGGAAACCGCCGATTCACAAGCCACCGTCCCTCTTTGAATGCGTTCTGGTGGAACCTTCTCATGGATACCTTCAAAGATGAACTGCCTGAGGAGTACTTGCCCAACGGCGGTTCGAGCTGGTATGCAGTCATGCGAGACCTTGTCCTGCAGACCCGAAAGCCCCTGGTGGGATGACAAAACCACAACAGACAAAATTGAAACTCGTGACGATATCTTTCGCCAAAGCATTCGCAGAGACCATTCCAAATGCAGGATGCATATAGCAAGGAATCTCGGCAATGACATTACCCAGCTGGTGGGGCGAACTGCACACCGCCACCTTCCGTAATCAAACTCTGGGCAATGCGGGCATCAGCCTGATCGAAGACCTGTTCAACCGCGGACCTTACGTCACGGGCGGCGGAGAAAGCATCGTCAACGCCACAGGCTGGATGGTGGGCGAATCCTTCGAAGTGGACTGGCTCCCTTCCGAACGTGAAATCGTCGATTTGAGCAATCTGGACAATTCGCTCGCCCTGCACACCACAGGACAATCAGGTCACGCTTACCACCCTCATTACGACGACATGGCTCCAATGTGGGCAAACGTGGAATACTACTCCATGTGGTGGGAGCAGGAATCCGTTGTTAAAGATAGCGAAGGGCATTTGAAACTGAAAAAAATAGGCAAGTTTCTAGGCAGAGGACTCATCCTGATTGTCATCCTTGCATTGATCGTTGCATCGGGTGGATTGTTCTACTTCAAGAGGTACCTGCCCAACACCGTCGCGCAGAAATCCTTCCCGCAGATTGACGGGGAAATTCAACTGGACGGGCTGGACGGCACGGTGGATATCTACCGCGACCAGATGGGAATCCCCCACATTTACGCTGCCACCACACATGACCTGTTCTTCGCGCAGGGCTATGTCCACGCACAGGATAGATTCTGGCAGATGGACTCATGGCGGCACATCGGCTCTGGCACGCTCTCTGAGATGTTCGGCAGCGGACAAGTAAAAACCGACTCCTTCCTGCGCACCCTCGGCTGGGAGCAGGTTGCGGAACAGGAATGGGAACAACTCGACCCTGACGCGCAGGCAATCGCTCTGGCATACACTGATGGAGTTAACGCCTACCTGAAAGATCACAACGACACAGCGGTCAGCCTTGAGTATGCCGTTTTGGGATTGCTCAGTCCCGATTACAAAATCCAGCCGTGGACACCGGTCAACTCGTTGACTTGGGGTAAGGCCATGGCATGGGACTTGGGCGGCAACATGGATGACGAAATCGAACGCGCCATTTTGCTCAAAACCCTTACTCCCGAACAACTGGCAGAAGTCTTTCCCGAATATCCAGCCGATTACCCAGTCATCGTGCCAACGATCGGGGAGAATGTTATGAAAGTCGAAGGTCAAAAGTCAAAAGTCGCTGCAGACTTTCAACCTTCAGCCTTTGACTATCAATCCATTGCAGAAAACCTTGCCCTGCTCGAAGATGTTCTCGGCCCCACCGGTCCCGACATCGGCTCGAACAGTTGGGCGGTTTCAGGAGACCTGACAACAAGCGGCAAGCCCCTGCTCGCCAATGACATGCACCTCGGCATTCAAATGCCGTCCATCTGGTATCAGGTTGCATTGCACTGTGCGCCGAAATCCGAAGCCTGCCCATTCGAGGTGACCGGCTTTTCCTTCGCGGGTGTGCCAGGCATTGTCGCAGGACACAATGACCGAGTCGCCTGGGCATTCACCAACCTCGGACCCGATGTGCAAGACCTCTTCATTGAAAAGGTCAATCCTGAAAATCCAAATCAATACGAAGTGGACGGCGAATGGGTGGACTTTGAAACCCGCACCGAGACCATCAACGTAGTCGGCGGAGATGCTGTCGAAATCACCATCCGCACCTCGCGGCATGGACCCATCATCTCGGAAACTTACGGTCCGCTCCAAGATGAGGTTGATCCCAAAGACCCCGAAGCGGTCCCGTTCAAGGATGAAGCCGGGATTGAACTGCCCGAAAATTATGTGATCGCCCTCTCGTGGACAGCGCTAACTCCGAACACACCTTTCGAGGCAATTTGGGGATTTGACCGCGCCCAAAACTGGGAGGAGTTCCGTGCGGCGGCGCGCATGTGGTCGGTGCCTGCCCAAAACCTGCTCTATGCAGATGTGGATGGCAACATCGGCTACCAGACGCCAGGCGCGATTCCCATCCGCAAGAATGGCGATGGCACGCTGCCTGTGCCGGGCTGGACAAGCGAATATGACTGGACGGGAACCATCCCCTTTGATGAACTGCCCTACGTCTACAACCCCCAAAGCGGATTTATCGCCACCGCCAATAACCAAGCCAACCCACGCGATTATCCCTACCTCATCACCAAAGATTGGGATTACGGTCAACGTGCCGAGCGCATCGTGGATATGCTTGAGAACGCCCCCGGCAAAATTGACATTGCCTATTTCCAGCAAATGCACGGCGACTCGAAAAGCTTGAACGCTGAAGTCCTTGTGCCGATTCTGCTTTCGGTCAAACTGGACCCGGAACTGGATACCGTCCGAGAGCAGTATCTCAGCGAATGGGATTATCAGGAAACCGCCGATTCATCTGCCACCATGCTGTTTGAATCTTTCTGGTGGAATCTGCTGGTGGACACCTTCGCCGACGATCTGCCCGAAGCCTACCTGCCCAACGGCGGTTCACGCTGGTACACGGTCATGCGAAATCTGGTTCAGCAACCCGAAAGCCCCTGGTGGGATGACAAAACCACCACCGACAAAGTGGAAACCCGCGACGAAATCTTTGCCAAAGCCTTCGCCGAGGCGGTCAAATGTGAAGCCTGCATAAAGCAATTCGGCAATGACATTAGCCAGTGGAAATGGGGTGAACTGCACACCGCCACCTTCCGCAACCAGACGCTGGGTAACGCAGGCATCAGCCTGATCGAAGACCTGTTCAACCGTGGACCTTACGTCACAGGCGGCGGCAAGAGCATTGTCAACGCCACTGGCTGGAAGGTGGGTGAATCGTTCGAAGTGGATTGGCTGCCATCCGAACGCGAGATCGTGGATTTGAGCAATCTCGATAATTCCCTCGCCCTGCATACCACAGGACAATCAGGTCACGCCTACCACCCTCACTATGACGATATGGCTCCGATGTGGGCAAACGTGGAATACTATTCGATGTGGTGGGAGCAGGAATCCGTTGTGAAAGATAGCGAAGGACATTTGAAACTGGTGCCGTGATCGAGTAAAAAGTGAGAAGTAAAAAGGAGACAGTCACTTTCGCGAAGCGGGTGGCTGTCTCCTTTTGAATAGTGAGCGCGGTGCGTATCAACTAATAATGCTTCTCGATTCCCCCAAATCCAAACATCTTATTCTTCTCCGTCATTTCGATAAAATAGCGCAGGCGTTTTTGGAATTCTTCGGGACGGTTACGTGCCCCGTCAATAAAGGCAATCCGAATCCGCTTGTAGGAGTTTGAAAACTTCTGGAAATTCTTCCAGGCTTCGTCATTGGCTTTTATGGCTTTCAAAATATCAGGCGGGATGACAAACTCTTCATTCAACACATCTCCCAGAGTTTCAGCCACTTCTTTGACAACTTTTTTCTGCGCCACCAAAGTCCGCAGGCGCTCGATGTTGGCTTGCGAATATTTGGCTTTCGGTTTTCGCGGCGAAAAGCGTTGGACAGTCCGTTCCTCATCCAAAGTTTTGACAATGCTGTCGATCCAGCCGAAGCACAGGGCTTCCTCCACCGCATCGTTGTATTCGATGCGCGGCTTGCCTGTCCCCTTTTTGTAGTAGACCAGCCAGATTTCCTTTTCGGTTTTGTAGTTCTTCTTTAGCCAGTCTCGCCAGTCTTTTCGATTGATGATGTGGAGCGTTTGGGTAATTTCCATTTTAGATTATGAAACCTTATACTTATTCTGCACAAAACCATTCTTGAAAGACTGTGATTTTACCAACTCCAGCCTCACATCCTTTTCCAATTTGCCAAACAGCGGCAGACCTTCGCCGAGCAAAATGGGGATGGTGGTGATGGTCATTTCATCCACAAGGGATTTGCGCAGGAAGCGCTGGATGGTCACGCCGCCGTCGAGATAAATGCCTTTCGCGCCGCGTCTTTCCATTTCGTGGACCAAATCACGGGGAGATAAATGCAGCGCTTCCACTTTGTCTGCAAGTTCGGGCGGAATGGTCAAGTCCCTGCTGGTGAGGACGATCACTTTTTTGTCGTAATGCCATGCGCCGAAAGTGAGCACTTTTTCAAATGTATTTCTGCCCATCACAACATAATCAACAGTTGACATGAAATCTGCGTAACCAAAATCCTCGCCATCTTGTTCGCCTGCGGGGAGCCAATCCAGGTCACCATTTTTGCGGGCGATAAAACCGTCCAGGCTGGCGGCAATATACACGGAAATTTTTACGGTCATGGGTTTTCTCTTTTTGGTTTGGAGGTAAATAAAATTCCGAAGCAAACACTTCGGAATTTTATTTTATATTCAATTGTAGTTATATTCAATCCCACAAATTAATTAGGGTGGATCAACATGACAGGGATGTGCGCAGTGTGCACCACCTTTTCGGCAACACTGCCCATCAACCATCGCTGGACTCCAGAGCGCCCATGCGTGGACATGGCGATCACGTCAGCATTAGTTTCTTCGGCAACTTCCAAAATCGTATCTGGAGCCGCACCGTCTCGCGTTACACCTGTCACTTTGATGCCTTCGTCTTGCAACTTGGAAACTTCTGCCTTCATGTAGTCCTTCGCCTCTTTCTCGAGCATTTTGATAATGTTGTTGCCTTCAGCGGGATTGTGAGCAAAGAGGTATCGTAATGCCATGCGCCGAAAGGTGAGCACTTTTTCAAACGTATTCCTACCCATCACAACATGGTCAATAGTTGACATGAAATCTGCGTAACCAAAATCCTCGCCATCTTGTTCGCCTGCGGGGAGCCAATCCAGGTCACCATTTTTGCGGGCGATGAAACCGTCCAGGCTGGCGGCAATATATACGGAAATTCTTACGGTCATGGGTTATCTCCTGTATCCTCAAATTTTGCGGGGCTTTCTCCAATAAAATGCCAGGAACGCAAAAGTGATGATCCCAGCATAACTGGCGAGAAGATCAATAAGATTAAATGTGCGCGTGGGGAAAAATTTCTGCGAGAATTCTTCGAGCCCGATCAGCAGGGCTAGGACCAAGCCGATCGAAAGCGTCACCCAGCTTCGGGATTTGGAAGGAAACGAGGAGAGAAATGCGCGGGTGATGAAAAAGGTCAAGAGGCCGAAGAGGATGAAGTGTCCGAGTTTATCCCCATTCGGAAAATCATAGATCGCGCGTATGGGACGCGGCAGGTTTCCGCCATCAGCAAGGACAATAACGGCGATGATAAAAATAAGAAAGAACGCACTGATATATTTCATAAAAAACGGGTCGGGTTTTCAGCCCGACCCGAATATTTTACTATTTGGCGATCAGATCACGCCAGCTTCTTTTCTACTTTTTTTTCGCGCCGAGACTTCAGCCATTCATAAGCCATTGGCACGACCGAGATCAAAATGATCGCAATGATCACCAACTCGAAATTTTTCTGGACAAATTCCAGGTTGCCGAAGAAATATCCAAGCAGGGTGAAGATCGCCACCCATGTAACGCCGCCCACCAGGTTATACGTGATGAAATAAGAATAATCCATCTTGCCAATGCCCGCCACGAATGGAGCAAACGTGCGCACAATGGGCACAAAGCGCGCAAGGAAGATGGCTTTGCCGCCATGCTTCTCAAAGAAGGCATGGGTCTTATCGAGATATTCCTTCTTGATCCATTTGATATTATAGGCGCGGTCACCCAAATAATGGCCGATGGAATAATTCACGGTATCGCCAAGAACTGCGGCAAACATCAATAGCCCCATCAGGAACCAGATATTCAAAGCACCAAGCGCCGCAAATGTGCCCGCCGCGAACAACAACGAATCGCCAGGCAGGAACGGAAAGATCACCAAACCTGTCTCGACGAAAATGATCGTGAACAAAATGGCATACGTCCATGCGCCATAGGTTGCAATGATATAAGCAAGATATTCATCTATATGCAGGAAGAACTCAACCATATTACTGAAAATATCCATGTTTTATTTACTCTCTTTTATATATTTATGTTTTTTAAACGGCGCAAAATTATACACCGCTTTCTTTTTTCGTTTCGATCAAACTCAGCCATTCACCCAATACCAAAAACGCCGCGCTTCCGATCAATCCCATGCCAATATCCAGTGCGCCAAACATCAGCAAATGCCAGCCGCGCACAGAACTGATCCATTGCCCAACTGCGAACCCCAACGTGCTTAGTCCAAAATAAAAAAGCAAGCGCCAGCCATTTCCGCCGCGCAGGATGTGAAATAACACGCCGCAAAGCAATGAGATCAACAGGGCAAAGAGAAGGTTTGGGATGGTCATGGGAAAGGATGAAATATGAAGGAGGAAAATGAAGCTCGCAATCCACATAATAACTTTGCATATCTAGCTGGTATTCTGTTCTGGCTACGCGCAAAATTTTAGGTGATGATTCCGCCGCCGAGCAGAACCTCACCTTGATAGAATACTGCCGCCTGACCTGCGGTCACATCCCGAACAGGCGCATCAAACTTAACTGAAGCCTGTTCCCCTTCCATTGGGCTGACCAGCGCCCCAGCCTCTTTCGCCGAATAGCGGATCTTCACCTCCGCATGGAATGGTTCGCGCGGCGCTTCACCTGAAGTCCAATTGACATCGCGTGCAATTAATTCTGTGAAACCGAGTTCATCCAATGTGCCAACAACCAATGTGTTGCCAGCTGCCTGTTTTGTGATGACATACAGCGGCACAGGCGAAGCGATATTCAATCCCTTGCGTTGACCAATGGTGTAGTTCGCCAGTCCGTTGTGCTGGCCGATTGACCTGCCATCAGTTGTCACAATTTCACCAGGCTTCAACATTTCAGGTGCGTTGCGCTGGAGGAAATTACGGTAATCATCGCCAGCGAGAAAACACAGGTCCTGAGAATCTGCTCTCGAAGCAGTCGGCAGGCCAAAGTCAGCGGCGAGGCGTCTTATTTCGGGCTTGGGAAACTCACCCACAGGAAAAAGCGCGTGAGCAAGCTGATCCTGTTTCAAGACATGCAAAACATAGGATTGATCTTTGAAATGGTCAACGGCGCGAAGCAAATTCCGCTTTCCATTTTCCCCATCTCTAATTCTGACATAATGTCCCGTCGCCATATACTCTGCACCGATGGCCAGTGCGTAATTCAAAAGAAACGTCCAGCGGATCTGACGATTGCACATCAAACACGGGTTTGGCGTTTCACCGCGCTCGTATCCATCCAAAAAATATTGAACAACGGTTTCCTTGAAGACATCCTTGGCATCGATCACATAAAACGGAATATCAAGAATGCCCGCCACACGGCGCGCCTGCGCCATTGAGTCAGGAGTGCAGCAGCGGTTGGATTCTTCCTTGCCAGGTTCAGACCACAGGCGCAGCATCATGCCGGTAACGTCATAGCCCTGCTGTTTGAGCAGGGCTGCGGCTACCGAGGAATCCACACCACCAGACATGGCGACAACCACTTTTTGCTTTGTCATAGGTTGGGTGATTATACTGCCCGTTATATAAATATATAAACTCACAAATATGAGAATATATATAGAAAATCTTGACCTGTTCCCCTTTATCATATATATTCGTGTTCCATAACCTCGGAAGTTCTTCCAGGGTCTATGAAATATTTATCATCAAAGACAGCCTATATAGTCTGTTCAAATAAGGAGAGAGAATGTCATCGAAATCAGATTTCATGATCGTGAACGCGCGTATCTTTACCAGCGACGAGACAAATCCACAAGCAGAAGCGGTTGCCGTAAAAGGCAATCGCATTGTATTTGTGGGGACAACCGAAGGAGCAAAGGAATTTCAAGATGAATCCACGCGAGTCGTTGACGCGAAGGGCTGCACGGTTACCCCTGGCTTCATTGACTCGCATTTCCATTTGTTATGGGGTTCCATTTGGATGGGAAGCGCGCAATTATATGAAGCAAAGACAATGGAGCAAGTAAAAGAAAGTTTACAAACCTTCGCCTCACAAAATAAGACCAGCGAATGGATTGACGGGCGCGGAATCAAATACGGAATTATTCCCTCACGCAAGGAACTGGATGAGATCATTCCTGACCGCCCTGTTTACATCAACGCGTACGATGGTCACACCTCATGGGCAAACACCAAAGCCCTTGAAATGGCTGGCATTCTACAGCCTGGCAAGGAAGCCCCTGGAGTTGGGCTCGTCGTCCGTGATGAAAATGGACTCGCCACAGGAGAACTGCGCGAGACTGCGATGGGGTTGGTTTCAGATTTGATCCCCGAGCCAAGCGACGCGCGCAAACGTGAACTGCTCAAAATGGCAATTGCAAAGATCAATGCAACTGGCGTCACCAGCGTCCATAATATGAACGGCGAAATGCAAGAGTTGATGGTCTACGCCGCTCTGGAAGACGCAGGCGAAATGACCTTGCGTGTGTATACCCCGTATCATGTCAAACCAGAAACCGTGGAACAGGACCTGAATGAAGCGGCTGAGATGGCAAAGATCCAAGGCGAATTTGCGCGCGGCGGAGCAGTCAAATTCTTTATGGATGGGGTTTGGGAATCCTACACGGCATTGAATATCGAACCATACGCAGATGACCCAGATGCCAAACCTGATGGAATTTTCTCACCCGAACATTTCACACGCATGGCTGCGGCCAGCGACAAGCTGGGCTTGCAGATATTTGTCCATTGCTGCGGAGATGGAGCGGTGAGGCGTGTGCTGGACGGATACGAAGCAGTTCAAAAGATAAATGGGAAGCGGGATAGTCGTCACCGTGTGGAACATATCGAAGTCATCCATCCCGATGACCTGCCGCGCTTCAAGCAACTGGGCGTGATCGCATCCATGCAGACCAGTCATGCGCCGTTCAATTTGAAGGAAAATGATGTGTGGACCGCCCGCACAGGCCCGCAGCGCTGGCCGCGTTCCTTTGCATGGCGTGACATCAAAAACGCAGGCGCGCATCTCACCCTCGGCAGTGACTGGACCGTGGCGCCCTTCGACCCGATGATCAATATCCATGTTGCACTCAACCGCGAACTATGGGAACCCACCAACCCCGACCAACGACTAACTTTGGAGGAATGTATCCTCGGGTATACCCGCGATGCGGCTTATGCTGAATTCATGGAAAATGAAAAAGGCCAGATCAAGGAAGGCTATCTGGCGGATATGGTTTTATTCACACATGACCTGTTTGCATTGAAATCCGAAGATATCATGACCGCCAAATCAGCATTGACCCTGGTGGATGGGAAGGTTGTTTTTGAGGCTTAATAAAATATGACCAATTACGCCATCCGCCGCATTTTGCAGACCATTCCGATCCTGTTCATCATCAGCTTACTGCTTTTCTTTCTGGTGCGGACTGCCCCGGGCGGTCCGCTTTCTGCGGCGCGGCGCAACCCGAACGTCACAGCGGAACAGATCGAAAGTCTCAAAGTCAAACTTGGGTTGGATAAGCCCCTGCCTGTGCAATATCTGAAGTGGATGGGAGACATGCTCCAGGGGAACATGGGCGAATCGATCAAATTCCGCCGCCCGGTCTCAGAAATGATCGCGGAACGAATCCCAAACACTTTGTTTCTGGTGGGTAGTGCATTTCTGGTCACCTTGCTGCTTGCCATCCCAATTGGGATCTATTCAGCGCGCAAGCCCTACTCGCGTTTCGATTACGCGATGACAACAGCCACCTTCATCGGACAATCCCTGCCGATCTACTGGCTGGGGCTGGGATTGATCCTGATCTTCTCTGTCGTGCTAAAAAATCCCGTAACAGGCAATTCGTTTTTCCCGAGCGGAGGCATGAACACAATCGGCAAAGAGGGTGAGTTTTGGGATACAGCCTGGCATCTGGTATTGCCAGTGATCGCGCTGAGTGCAGGCTGGATTGCATGGTATTCACGTTTTTTGCGTTCAAATATGCTGGATGTTATGCATGAAGACTATATCCGCACTGCGCGCGCAAAAGGATTGCACGAACAGCCTGTATTTTACAAACATGCCTTGCGAAATGCCATCCTGCCGCTTGTCACTCTCATCGCGCTGGACCTGCCGAGTTTGTTCGCAGGCGCTTTATTTGTTGAGACCATCTTTTCGTGGCCAGGCATGGGACGTTTATTCTGGGATGCGGCACGCGGCCGTGATTATCCGATTCTGCTGGGCGTGGTGATGATCACAGCCGTGCTCATTATTTCTTTCAACATCCTTGCAGACCTGGCATACGGCTGGCTGAATCCGCAGGTTAAATATGGCTGAGGTCACGCTCGTTTCTTCACAGGAACAAAGCATGGCACGCGTGATCGTCAAGCGATTTTTCAAACACCGCCTGGCAGGCTACGCCATTGCAGTCCTTGCGATCCTTATTCTTCTCTCGGTGTTCGCATTCCTAAGTCCATACAGCCCGACTGAACAGGAGCCCGCAAACCGTTTCGAAAAGCCGACTTTGCAGCATTGGTTTGGAACAGATGAATTGGGACGCGACGTCTTCACACGCATCTTATACGGCGGGCGTGTCTCACTGGCGGTTGGGCTGTTTTCCACTTTTATAGCCATCACCCTGGGAGTACTTGTCGGCGCGTTATCAGGTTATTTTAGCGGCATGACCGATTCAGTTTTGATGCGAATTACGGACGCCTTCCTAACTTTTCCCACCATTTTTGTGTTGATCATCCTGGGCGCATTCCTGCGCGAACAGCCATATCCCCTGTTCAAAAACAGCGTGCTGGTTGTGATCTTCATCATCGCATTCCTTTCGTGGACGTGGACTGCGCGCCTTGTCCGCGGCCTGTTTCTGGTTCTGCGCGAACGGGAATTTGTCACCGCCTCAAAAGCGTTGGGCGCCAGTGACTTTCGGATCATTGTTTTACATATCCTGCCAAACTGCATTGGGCCGATCCTGGTCAGCGGCACGCTTCTGATGGCGGCGGCCATCATCACTGAATCAGGCTTGAGCTATTTAGGATTTGGCGTGCAGCCGCCAACTCCCACCTGGGGCAGTATCCTTTCCACCGCGCAGTCGCAAGTATTCCGGGCACCCTGGCTGGCGGTCTATCCAGGTATGATGATCTTCATCACAGTAATGGCGATCAATTATATTGGGGATGGCCTGCGCGATGCGTTCGATCCGTATGTGATCCACACTGGTAAATAGACCTGACAGGTTCTTCACAACCTGTCAGGTCTCAAATAAACCAAAGGAGAAGAGAATGAAAATCAAAGTTTTATCCATGCTCGTTGTGCTCGGATTATTCCTGAGCGCATGTGGCGGCGCCAAAGCCACAGAACCAGCCGCCGCAACAGAAGCAGCTGTCAGCGGGGGAACCGTGACCTTGATCATCCCCGAAGAGCCTGCCTTGCTCAACTATTTCGCGTCTGACGCAGCTATTGTTCGTCAAGCTGCAGAAGCGACAAGCATGACTGGTCTTGTCACGATTGACGTAAATGGTGATTTTGTGCCCGTACTTGCGACGGAATTGCCGATCGCTCGAAAATGGCGGTCTTTCAAGCGATTACCTAACAGTCACATGGAAGCTCAAGCCGAATTTGAAATGGTCAGATGGCGAGCCGCTCACTTCAGACGATATCAAATTTACATGGGAAGTGCTTTCAAACCCGAATTCGGGCGCGCTGGTTGGCGTGGGTGGTTTTGACCAGATCGCAAGTGTCGAAACTCCAGACGAGACCACTGCGGTGCTGACTTATTCCAGTCCTTACCCGGGCTATCTCGATCAATTTGCTTATGGTCTGTTCCCCCGTCACGCGACAGGCGCACCTGAAGAAATGTCAAACTGGGAATGGAATCGCAAGCCCGTCGGCGCAGGTCCCTTTGTGCTTTCGAGCTGGGAATCTGGTCAGAGCCTCACCTTCACACGCAACCCAAATTACTTTGAAGAAGGCAAGCCCTATGTTGACTCTTTGGTCTTTCGCATTGTGCCAGAACCTGCCGCGCAGACTGCCATGATGTTACAAGGTGAAGCGCAAGTTCATCTGTGGCCAGGTGAATTCAAAGAGGAGTACGACACACTTTTGGCAGGCAAAGCCACCCAGCAACTTGTCCCTGGCATTTGGAACATGGCAATTGATTTCAACCTGAGCGCACCATTTGACGGCGACCCTGCTGCAACTCCGCCCCACCCCATTTTGGGTGACCTGCGCGTACGCCAGGCGATCGCATCGGCTATTGACTACGATACGCTGATCAACGATGTCTTGCAAAACGCTGTATCGCCTTCCACAAATCCATTTGCGTATGGCTGGTACGAATGTGACATGCCACGCCCCTTCCCGTTTGATGTTGCCAAGGCGAATCAATTACTGGATGAGGCAGGCTGGGTAATGGGCAGTGATGGAATCCGCGAGGCAAAAGGCGCAATGTATGCGCCAGATGGCACACGCCTTTCCCTGGAACTGCAAGGCTACACCAGCTTCCAACCGCTTCAAATCACCGAAGAATTCATCGTGGAAAACCTGAAAGCAGTCGGCGTGGAAGCAAGAATTCAAAACTATGATTTCTCGATCATCTTTGGCTCGTATGAAGACGACTCCCCGCGCGCCATCGGCGATTATGATATGCTGATCTTCGACCGCGGATTTACGACAGAACCGCAAAGTTATGTGGAACAGGCGTATAGCTCAACCGCCATGCCGTCGCCTGAAAACCCCACGGGCGGTAATTACTTCCGCTGGAGCAACCCGATCGTTGATGAACAATTACAAATTGCAGGCAGTAATTTCGATCAGGAAGTTCGCAAGGATGCATACTGCAAGATCGCAGACCAAGTCAACCTGGATCTTCCGCAGGTATATCTTTATGTTCTCCAGGATGGTTATGGCTTCGCCGATAACCTGACGGGGTACACGGTCAGCACCTGGGGCAGTATGAGTTGGGGCGCACAAAATTGGAAATACAAGTAAAATAGCTGACAAGACAAGCAAATAATAAGTAGAACAAAGTGGCAGTCACTTTTTTCAAAAGTGACTGCCACTTATTATGAACAGGATAAGGTACATGAAGGATCTGAAACATTTCAAGGCAAAAGCAATTATTTTCGACAAGGACGGTACGTTAATTGATTTCGACGCAATGTGGGGTGGATGGGTCATCTATCTGGCAGAGCAATTACACCAGGTCAGCGGATTAAAAATCCGCGAGCCTCTGTGTCTTGCAATGGGATATGACGATGTAAATAAAAAAGTTCTGGCGCATGGAAAACTTGCCGCAACACCCATGCACCTGCTATACCGCCTGACGGTCGAGGTGATGCAATCTCTCGGATTAAACGCAGAAGAAGCAGAACGTGCTGTGGAACAAGCCTGGTGCATTCCCGACCCTGTGATCTCAGCCAAACAGTTCACAGATACGCGCGCGCTGTTTGGTCAACTTCACAGCAAGGGGATAAAGATCGGCATCGCCACCACTGACGACCGCGCTCCGACCCAGGCAATGATCGAAGCATTTGATATCGAAGAATACATCTCAACCATGGTCTGCTCGGATGATGGGATCAAAGCCAAGCCTGCACCCGATATGGTGTTAACGATTTGCGAAAGAATGCAGATCGACCCAGCCAAAATAATGGTTGTAGGAGACACCACCGCAGATCTGAAAATGGCACGCGCCGCTGGTGCAGGGTTGGTTGTGGGCGTGCTTTCGGGAGTATCCTCTGCAAGAGATTTGGTGGAGTACGCCGATGTGTTGATCGAGTCTGTGGATGAATTGCACGGCTATGCATTGGTCCATGAGACAAATGCCCCCGAAAATATTCTCAAAGGATTTAATCCTGACGTTGCATTTTGAAATATAAGCCGATAAGCGAACAAGCAAAACGCCTCCTCATTCACATGAATGAGGAGGCGTTGAACTTTAATACTCTTTTATTCTGCGCGCCTCACGAACCAAATCCACGAATTCATCCATTACTTCATCGCGATAAAGATACTCGCTGACGCGCTCAGCTTCACGATAGACATCGTCCATCGAACTTTCCTCCGCCCAGTAACTATCTTTCAATATTTCGGCATATTCAGCAACGATCACAGCGCGCTGGAAGTACGGATCGGTTTCGCGGAAATCAAATGCGATTTCGCTGGCATCTAAATCCCTTGATATTTCTGTGACTGCGCGAGTATCGGGGTCTTCCCAGCGCATATTGACAGTTGCGACCCGTCCATAAGCTTCGGGATACAACTTGATCTCATACAAAGCAGTGACCGTATGCCCCGCGCCGATCTCGCCTGCATCCACAGTGTTATCGCGGAAGTCATCATCAGCAACCGCGCGGTTTTCGTAGCCAACCAGTCGGTAGCGCATCACTACATCGGGATTGAAGTCCACCTGCACTTTGGCATCCAACGCAATGGTCTGCAATGTGCTGGTGAGGTCATCAATGAAGAGGCGTTCGGCTTCGTCAATATCATCCACATAGGCGTAGAAGCCGTTGCCGTCATTGGCAAGCTGCTCCATGAGCGTGTCGTTGTAATTGTCCATGCCGAAGCCGATGGTGGTCATCAATATGCCCTCCTGCACATATCCGCGGATTTCGTCAAGAATGGCATCGGATTCGGTCTGTCCCATATTGGCGACCCCGTCCGAGCAGAGGATGACGCGATTAATTCCGTCTGGCTTGAAATCCTGCATCGCCATCCGATACCCCAAGCGGATTCCCGCCTCGGCATTGGTTACTCCTTCAGGGTGGAGACTGTAAATCGCTTCGAGAATTCTGCCTTTTTTGGAACCGCGAGTCGGCTCCAGCACCACGCGGGCATCTGTCCCGTAAACGACGATGCTGACCGTGTCATCAGGGCGCAGCCGCTCAACAAGCAGTTCCAGCGAACGCTTGACCAACCCAAGGCGGTTGTCCATATCCATCGAGCCCGAAACATCAATCACAAAGACCAGGTTCGCATCCTTGCGCTCCTCATCAGAGACTTCGTAACCCTGAATGCCAACGCGGAGCATATCGTAGCGTTCGCTCTGGGTAAAAGGCGAGGGACCACCGTCCACGGTTACACTGAAAGCCTGATGCGCAGGCGGGATGGGATAACCCTGCTCAAAGTAATTGACATACTCTTCAACACGCACCGAGTCAGCAGGCGGCAAATTGCCGTCATTCAAATAGTTGCGCATGACAGTATACGAACCAGTATCCACATCCAAGGCGAAAGTGGAGAGGTTGTCATCTTCGGTATCTATGGATGGATTGACCCCATAGTCTTCGAAGAACATATCATACGGTTCATTATTTGACTTTTGAATTGGTGCGCCAGCTAAGGGTTGACCTGCCGCGCCCAATGATTGGGTTGGCGCGTATGCGGGGGCTTCCATAGCCGCTGGCGCTTCGGTTGCGGCAGGCGCCTCATAATTATGATTCAAATCGTTCGCGGCGGGCGCTTGTGTTGTGGCGGGAGCGGCAGCTCCACAAGCTGTTGCAAATAACAGTACGAGCAGAACACTCAAGCCAATGGCTTTGCGTAAGGTAAACATTTTCTCTTCTCCTTCAAATGTTGATCGAAACACGACAACAAGAACAGCGGGCGGCGTCCCGTTGAATTTCGCAGATCAAGTTACAACATAGGCACTCCTTTGAAAAATTCAAAACAACTTTGGCGATTTATTAAATGACGTACGCTGATGGGGAAAGTTCCCCAACCAGTTTCTTAGCCCCACTTTTCCCGATGAAAACAACCGATAATTTTGACAAGTCGTTGCTGATAAAATACCAGCATGACAACTCCCTGGGTTCACAAAACTAGCATCTATCAAATCTATCCGCGCTCGTTTTACGACAGCAACAACGATGGGATCGGCGACCTAAAAGGCATTCTCCAAAAACTGGATTACCTGCATGAATTGGGATTCGAAACGCTTTGGATCTCCCCGTTCTTTTCCTCACCCCAGGCTGATCTCGGCTACGATATCAGCAACTACACTGACATCGCTCCCGAGTACGGCACCATGGACGACGCCCTGCAATTAATCGATGAAGTCCACAAACGGGGCATGAGAATCGTCTTTGACATGGTGATGAACCATACCTCAGATCAACATCCCTGGTTTTTAGAATCACGCTCCTCGCGAGACAACCCAAAAGCAGACTGGTATCTCTGGCGCGATCCTCTCCCCTCTCCTTTTAGGAGAGGGGCTGGGGGTGAGGTCCCCAATAACTGGAAAAGCATGACGGGCGGAAGCGGCTGGCATTACGCAGAAGAACGCGGACAATACTACTGGTCAAGTTTTCTTCCCATGCAGCCCGACTTGAACTATCGCAATCCCGAAGTCAAAAAAGCCATGCTGGACATTGTCCGCTTTTGGCTGAGCAAAGGCGTGGACGGTTTTCGGCTGGACATTTTCAACGTCATCTACAAGGATGCTGAATTTCGAGACAATCCATTTTCACCCAAACTCATCCCGACCGAGGAAGACCCTTCAGGCTTTTTTCAGAAGGCAAAATATACAATGAATCAGCCTGAGAGTTTTTCCTTCACCAGGGAACTGCGAAATGTCTGCAACGAGTTCGGGGAAAAAATGCTTCTTGGGGAAATACAAGGAAACACGGAACTCATCAAAAATTATATGGACGAAAACGGAGAAGGATTGAGTTTGGTATTCAATTTCGAAATGTTGAATTTCAAATTCACAGCAGATTATTTCCGCGATCTTATAAATGGAATCGAGAAAGACTTTCCCAGCCCACTCGTACCCGTATATGTTTTTAGCAACCACGACAGGCGCAGAAGCATTCACAGGATGCGCGAAGATCTCCGCAAGGCAAAACTGCTCCATCTCCTGCAATTGACCGTGCGCGGCGTACCCTGCATGTACTATGGCGAGGAGATCGGCATGACAGACAGCAAGTTCCCCTTCGACTCTGCGCTCGACCCAATTCCGCACAAATTCAAATTTGTGCCGCGCATCTTTCTTGATACGATCGGCCTGACCATCAACCGCGACGAAGTCCGCACGCCCATGCAATGGGATGGGACAAAGAACGCAGGCTTCTCATCCGCTGAAAAAACGTGGCTGCCTGTGCACGAGAATTATAAAGAGATCAATGTGGCGAATGCCAGCAAGGAAGAATACTCGCTGCTGAACGCCATTCGCACCTTGATGAAAATCCGCAATGAGAAAAGATCATTGCAGGAAGGCTCGCTGGAAATTTTAGAAGGGCTGCCAAATAATGTGCTTGGATTTACGCGAAAATTTGAAAATGAGCAAACGACCATCCTTTTGAATTTCGACGACCAAAGAAAAGAATTCCAAATGGAATTTTCTGAATGCCTGTTCAAATTATCCGACAAAGACGAGGCAAAAGAAAAAGCCATTCGATTGAATGGCTTTGGCGGAATGGTTATAAAAACGTAGGGCGGGGTGACCCCGCCCTACGAAGCCTATTTCAATTTCTCTTCCACAACCTTTGACAATTTACCCAGCGCATCTTTGACATCTCCTGCAAGGCTGCCTTGCGCCAGATTTGGACGTCCGCCGCCTTTGCCGCCAATGCCTGTGATGAGATCGCCTGCTTTGAGTCCACGCTTGACGAGGTCTTCGGTCACCACCGCGATGACAGTTGATCCTGTTACGAGGACAGCCACTCCCGCTTTGGGATATTTCTCGCGGAACTTATCGGCTAACATTCGCAGGGTGTCCACGGTTGAGTCGGGGATCTCCAGAGCAAGAACGTTTGCATCTTTCACGGTCTGAAGGTTGGAAAGTTGCAGGTTGAAGAATGAAAGCGCAGACTGGGCGCGGAGGTTGGCAAGTTCCTTCTTGAGATCTGAGATCTCCTCTTGCAAAGATTCAACTTTCGCAGGGACTTCTTCCACAGCAGACTTCAACACGCCCGCAGTTTGTTTGAGGGTCTTGAAGCGTTTTTGGATCAGTTCATACGCGCCGCGCCCCGTGACCGCTTCGATGCGGCGAATGCCTGCCGCCGCTGAACCTTCGCTGACGATGAGGAATGCGCCGATGTCTGAGGTACGGTCAAGATGTGTGCCGCCGCAGAGTTCGTAGGAATATTTGTCATCCTCGTCTTCGAGGATTGAAATCGTGCGGACAACTTCTCCGTATTTCTCACCAAACAAAGCCATCGCGCCTTCCTTCCTGGCTTCGTCAAGGGACTTGGTCACTTTGACCACAGGCATGTCTGCGGCAACCGCTTCGTTGACCATTTTCTCGACACGCTCGATCTGTTCGGGGGTCATGGCGTCGGGTTGGGTGAAGTCGAAGCGCAGATGGGTCGGCGCAACGAGCGAGCCAGCCTGACGGGCATGGTCGCCGAGGATCTCATGCAAAGCTTTGTGGAGCAAATGCGTGGCGGTGTGGTTACGCATGATGTTGTGGCGGCGGACCATATCCACTTCGGCAATGGCTTTGTCGCCCACTTTGGGTTGACCCGAGATGACCTGTCCGATGTGCGTAATGATGCCAGCCGCAGCGCGACGAGTGGCGGTGATTTCGATCTCCCAATCACCCTCGCCCTCCATCTGCCCCTCATTTTCTCCGAGAATGAGAGGGTAGAGAGCGGATGTACCCTTCGTCACCTACCTGACCACCAGACTTCAATGTAGAAGCCAGTCCTGGGCAGGATGACTTCGACCACATCATCGAGTGAAGCGGATGAAACGGATTCACCGCCGACGATCAACGCGAGCACTTCCCCTTCCACACGCGGACTGTTGTATGGGTCATATTCAACGCCGTCTTTACGCCGATTTATTTTTGGCTTGCAGGTCTTTGAAGATGTTCGCAAAGTATTCAGAATCTTCGCCGCCGAGTTTGCCCATGGCTTTACCGCCGCCAGAAGCTTTGGCATGTTCATTCTTTGCGGCGTTGAAACCTGCTTCGTCAATGTCGAGTCCCTGTTCACGGGCGATGTCGCGGGAGATTTCGAAGGGCAAGCCGTAGGTGGAATAGAGGTCGAAGGCTTTATGGCCGTCTAACACGAGTGCTCCTTCGCCAGCACTTCGACTGCGCTCAGTGCGAAGCTCGGAGAGTAGATTCTCCAAATGGGCAGTACCAGCTTCCACCGTGCGAGCGAAGCGGATTTCCTCTCGAGTCAGATTGTCTAAAATGGTCGCCTTGTTCTTTTCCAGTTCGGGATAAAAGTCGCCATAGACCGCGATCACGGCTTCGGCAACTTTGGCGAGGAACGGTTCTTTGAGTCCGATCTTGGTGCCGAAGCGCGCGCCGCGACGGATGATCATGCGCGTGACGTAATTGCGCCCCGCGTTGCCAGGGACAACGCCGTCGGCGATGAGGAAGGCGGCGGAGCGGACGTGGTCGCAGATGACGCGGTAGGGCGTGAAGTCGGCGAGCATTTCTTTTTCGGTGTGACCCGTGAGCGAACGCAAAACGTCGAGCGAGCCAGTGAAGAGGTCGGTCTTGTAGTTGGAGTTGACGCCTTGCAAAACGGAGACGATGCGCTCGAAGCCCATGCCCGTGTCGACGTGCTTGGCGGGCAGCGGTTCGAGGCGGCCATCTTCGAAGAGATTGTATTGAATGAAAACGTTGTTCCACAGTTCGAGGAAGCGCGTGCATTCCCCGTTCACGCCGCAGAGGTGGTCTGTGCCGCGCAGGTTGTCGCGCTCTTCGCCGAGGTCAAAGTGGATCTCGGAACAGGGTCCGCATGGACCGAACTCTGCCATCTGCCAGAAGTTTTCCTTGCGCCCGAAAAACAAAACATGCGAAGGGTCGAAGCCAGGTTGTTCCTTCCAAATATCGGCGGCTTCGTCATCCTGCGGAACGTTGCCTTTGTCGTCTTTGAAACAGGTCGCGTAGAGTCTATCCTTGGGCAAGCCCCAGACTTCGGTCAGCAACTGCCACGACCAGGCGATGGCTTCCTTTTTGTAGTAATCGCCAAATGACCAGTTGCCGAGCATTTCAAAAAAGGTGTGATGCGTATCGTCGCGGCCCACATCTTCGAGGTCGTTGTGCTTGCCCGCCACGCGCATACACTTCTGCGAGTCGACGGCGCGTTTGTATGGTTTGGAATCCGTGCCAATGAAGACATCCTTGAACTGCACCATGCCCGAGTTGGTGAACAACAAAGTGGCGTCCCCGCCTGGCACAAGCGACATGGACGGCACGGCGGTATGTCCGTGCTCAACGAAGAAGTCAATAAAGTCCTGGCGGATCTGGTTGCCTGTTAGTTTTTTCATAATTGCTCCGAAAAATTTAGTGGCGGAATTATACCAAGTCGGTGAGGAGAAGTTGACAGGCATGATTGTGAAGGTTGAAGTGTCACCTGAGAATAAAAAAAGTCCCGAACCTGTTTAGGATTCGGGACTGGATTTCATTCATTCAGTCTCAAGCCGTGGCAGGTTCCCATAACGCGCGCATAGCAGCGGCGGCTTGAGCGGTTGCGGATGGCTTGAAGGTTTGTTCCATGGACGGCATTATATCACTCTCGTGGTGCGGTGGGTAATTGAGAATTGGGGAGTTTTGAACAGTATTTGCCAGCTTTTTGCCCTTTTTTGAGTGTCGAAGGATAGTCGAAGGATGGTCGAAGGATGTGTCGAAGGATGATGCCACCGAAATTGGGAGTTTGCGGGCTTAATTTCAGGGTTTGTTATTATTTCAGAGCTTGTTGGCTTAAATTGAAAAGTTGGGGAATTATACCAATGGAAGGACGGTTACATGTTGGAAAGTTGAAAGGTTGCAGGTTGGAAATTGGAAAACGCTTCGCGCTCACCCTTCGACACGCTCCGGGCAGGGCTGGGAGTTGGTTCGGTTTCAAAAAGTATTCTCCCGCTTTCACAAGTAATTTTTTTTGAAAACTATACCCAAACACAACAACCAGCGTTTGTGAAATAATTCCTAAAATTGCATTTCATAAAAAGTGATGTACACTGAAATTGAATTAACATTTTATAGGTAATTCATTTAGCGGGATACGCGCTTCACTTCATCGGTAAGTGAAGCTAACAACATCAATCCAATTCAATAATTACTGTAACTTGAACCTTTGGTTCAAATCATTTCATTAGGCTATCTCAATCACCGTGAGGAAGTCGCAACCTGTGACCCTGCTTTGAATGGTTTTAAAAAAATGACACTTTTTGGCAGTTAATTATCCTACCTTAGCAGTACGATAAAGCGACTGACATCTTATAGCCATGAGAATAACAAAGAAAGGAGCAGTCTTTTTAAAATAAAGTTTTAGATGATTCTACCTAGAAGCAATTGCAATCTTTCTTGTGTCGGTCTTGGCACAATGCGACCATCGTTGCCGACCCGAAACATCTTTAATACTAAACAATAAAGGAGTTCAAAATGACTAAGAAAGTCTTTCAACGTTTTGCCAGTCTCATTCTTGCTCTTGCTATTACAATTGCTGGGGTATCCCCTGCATACGCGGCTCCGTCTAACGATAACTTTGCAGATGCAACAGTGATCTCCGGGCTGCCGTTCAGCCTCACCGCAAACACCACTGGCGCGTCATTCGAGTTTAACGAACCCAACCCAACCTGTAACTACTGGGGATATCCTTTGAAGACAGTTTGGTTTGCTTACACCCCCTCAAGCAATACCGCGCTCACGGTTAGAACCTCGCCATCCAGCATTACACCAATTCTGGGAGTCTACACAGGCAGCTCATTGGATAGCTTAACCCAGGCAGGTTGTCAATATTTTGGCAATGATTTCACATTTCAGCCGCAGGCAGACCAGACATATTACTTCCAACTGAGCGGTGTGTTTGGTGACGAAGGAAATATTCCTTCACACTGGATGTTACCCCGCCTCCACAGGTTCAGATCTCTTATAACCCATCTGATCCCAATATATTCGACAATGTATCGTTCTATCCTTATGTAAATGACCCAATTGGAGCAGCCACATTTGCATGGTCAATAAGCGATGGGGCAACATCTGATCAGTATAATTTTTACCATCAGTTCGCTGCAGATGGTGACTACACAGTGAACCTGACCGCCACTACAGTTGATGGCCGGTCGGGATCAGCGCCAAGTCAGGTGATTCATGTTCTCACGAAAGATATTGCCATTAGCAAGTTCAGCGTACCCCAAACTGCCCGGGTCAATCAAACGAAAACGATCAATGTGGAGTTACTAAATAAACGATATTCAGACTACGTTCAGGTAACACTTGTCAAAGGTCTGCCTGGGGGTGGCGAACAAGCGATTGGTACTCTGACTTTGTATGTCCCAGCGAAGGCAAAACAGTCAACCATATTTAAGTTCAGCTACACCTTCACACCTGATGACGCTGCGATAGGAAAAGTAACTTTCAAAACAATTGCCACTATCGTCAACGGCAGGGATGCATTCCTATCAGATAATACTATCTATTGTTACAACAACAGTCAGCCGATAAGTTCGCTAGATTTTATATTCAGGGCGGACAAATCTGTCCGCCCTGAATATTCAAACCTCTTGCAGGAGAGCGATCACTAGAAAAAGGAAAATAAAATGTCTCACAAACTCTTTCGTTTGTTTTTCGTTTTGGCTCTTATCATTGGGTTGGTGGTGCTACCAACGCCCCAACCGGTCCGCGCCGCGGGACCGTGGTACGTCTCCACTACAGGCAATGATGCCAATGACTGTCAAGGCGCAACGACACCTTGCGCCACTATCAATGGTGCGATAGAGAAGGCGGCAAATGGCGACACAATCAATGTGGCTATAGGGACTTACACGGGCACTGGTAATGAAGTGGTACTGCTTGACAAGGACGCCACTCTCTCCGGCGGATGGAATGATACCTTTACCACACAGAGTGGGATGTCAACGATTGATGGTGGAGGTGTGCGCCGTGGGATCTTCGTGAATAGCAGTAGGGTAGTTATAATCGAATATTTTGCTATTCAGAATGGATTCTTCGATGGAGTTTCAATGGAGGAGGTGGAATTCGCAATGATGGAAATTTGACGGTAAACAACAGCACGATCAGCAACAACTCGGCCATCAATTGTGGAGAAGGCGGCAATATATACAGCACTGGCACACTAAGTGTCAACAACAGCGCAATCCAAAACGGATCGACTGTTTGCGGAGCCGGTGGTCTCGAAAATAGCGGCACCGCTACCTTGTCTAATAGCAGTGTCAATAATAATTATGGAGTTGCTGGTTTAGATAATAACGGCGGAAATGTAACACTCATAAATAGTACGGTGAGCGGTACAACTGGCAGTGGCCTTGGTATCAATAACTTCAATAATGGCACAATAAATTTGAATTTCAGTAGTATTAGTGGCAATTCAGGGACTGGAATTGGGATGCAAAATGGCACTTTGACAGTGAACAATTCATCGGTTCACGAAAATTCAGGAGGTGGAATTGGTAGTTCAGGTACGGCCACCCTTAACAATAGTACTGTCAGCAGCAACGGTAATGCTCAATCCAGTACTGGCGGAATTTATAACACAGGCACGTTGGCGCTGAACAACAGCACAGTCAGTGACAACACGACTAGTAGCAGCAACTATGGTGGCGGAATTATAACTCAGGTACATCGACGGTGAACAATAGTACCATCAGCGGCAACCATGGCGGCTACGGGGGCGGTGGCATTTACAATATCAATGGTATAACCACTTTTAACAACAGTACTATCACTCGTAATACCTCTGGACTAAGTTTTGGCGGCGGTATTTATTCTGATGTAGGGGGAACTGTAAGATTGCAAAACAGCATCGTGGCTGGCGACAACACGCCATATTACACTCAAGAAGTTTATGGGAATATCACTTCTTTGGGCTATAACGCTATCGGAGATGCGGGTGGTTTTACGCTTGGCACAGGCGACCTTATCAACGTCAATCCGAACCTCGGCCAGTTGATCGGTCATTCAGGAACCCCAAGGTACCATCCTTTGCTATCAGGCAGTCCGGCGATTGATGCAGGTAACCCAACTGGTTGCACTGATCAGGATGGTAATCTGCTTACAACCGACCAGCGTGGCGCAGCACGTGTCGGAACCTGCGACATCGGCGCGTACGAGTATACGACACCCGCCTTAGCGGTTAGTCTGTCGGTGGTCAGCGGTAGCGACCAGAGTACTGCAACCACTTCTGCTTTTTCCAAACCTCTCCAAGCCGTGGCGCTCGACAATCAAGGTAGCCCAGTCAGCGGAGTAACCATTGACTTCACCGCTCCCGGAAGTGGTTCCAGCGGTACATTCGCAGACTTAGGGACCAACACCACCTCGGCCATCACTGATGAAGGCGGAGTTGCTTCTACTTCGACTTTCACGGCCAATAATCGAAGCTGGTACCTACACCGTATCAGCCTCAGCAAGTGGGCTTGGATCGGTAAACTTCAACCTGGAACAGGTTGTTCGCCCAGCAAATGACAATTTCTCCAGCGCAACAGTTATCGGCACGCCACCGTTCAGTGACTCGATCGACAACACTCGGGCTACAACCGAGCCAGGCGAACCACAGAACTGCTATTCCTCACCCAATACAGTCTGGTACTCGTTCACACCATCAGCCAACGCTATAGTTAGAGCCGATATGGCAGGCAGCAGTTTCGGTGACACCATCCTCAATATCTACCAAGATGGAGGTTTCGGTATTGGCGGTCTGAGCTTCTTGCAATGTGCGTATTACGGGAACTCAGCCACTTTCAGCGTACAGGCTGGAGTGACTTATTACCTCCAGGCGGGAAGCATCAATAGTGGCGGTGGCGACCTGCACGTGAATCTGCGGAAATTCCACGACCGGCGAATGACGATTTCGCGAATGCAACACCCGCCAGTTCATTGCCTTCTTCGATAGATTTTGATAACACTAGCGCTACTTTTGAAAGCGGTGAGACCGGTTCCTTCCTGTGCATATACTTCACAACCATACAACACGGTCTGGTTCGCTTTTACCCCCACTGTGGATGAAACCGTCTCAACTTATGTTAACAACTACAACTTCTCCCCCTTCTGGGCTGTATACAGCGGTTCAAGCCTGAACAATCTCACAGAATTGGGTTGCAGGTATTCCGACCGGTTGTCTTTACCGGGCAATAGCCGGGCATACATATTACGTTCAAATTGGAGGCCTCTATCGGAGGCCATGGCAGCGGAGCACTCTCGTTGGAAGTCACACCCCCGCCTCAGGCGAATTTCTATTACTATCCAGGAGACCCATCCAAGTTTGATACCATCCAATTCCAGGATAATTCCTACGATCCTGGGAATCTAGGCATTCAAACATATCAATGGAACTTCGGTGACGGAACAGTGGCCAGTGGCAGTTCTGCGGCACATAAATATGCCGCTGATGGAGATTACCAGGTGAACCACACAGTGACGACTATTGATGGCAGGACAGCAACCATCACTCAGGCTGTCCAAGTCCGCACGCATGATGTGGCAATCACAAAAATCACAGCGCCCAACTCCGCCAATGTCGGGCAGACCAAAGCAATCACAGCAAATCTGCGCAACATAGCCTATCCAGAGACAGTACAGATAGATTTATATAAGAGCACTCTGAACGGCTTTGAATGGATAGCCTCAGTGACGAAATCCGTTCCAGTACTATCAGGCAACCGTACCACTGCCGTAAATTTTAGTTATAAATTCACAAGCGACGATGCCAAACTTGGCAAAGTAACCTTCAAGGCGGTTGCCACTATTAATGGCGCGCGCGATGCATATCCCTCCGACAACGAGGCAATATCTTTGATAACAAAAGTTGCCAAATAGAGAATTATTAATCGTACATTCCCCAGCCAGCAGTTTCTGTTGGCTGGGGAATGTTTTTCAGGCTTAAGAAGTTGTCTTAGCAAACAATAGATGTAAATATCATCAACTGACTGGTTTTAGCGTGTCGTAATGGTTTCTCTCTCTCCCCGCCCTCTCCAAAAGGAGAGGGGGCTTGGCGCGTGATAAGTTTGTTGATTTGCAAAACAGAATTGATTGAGAAGATCAAAGAGCATTACCTCCTCGTGTTGCGGGGTCTTGAACCTGATCTTGCCCTTGGGGGACATAGTACCCGAAGCGCAGCGAGTGGCAGGCTGGGTGGGGTCAGAAATTAAGTCATGCCCGTAAAAAAACCCTTTGCATCGAGCGGGAAAAGGTATGTTGGCTGGCCCTGCCTTCAAAATTGGATTAAATTAGGTTACAAGTTTGCAAAATTTTTACTATTAGTGTATTATCTTGTAAAGAGGCAATTTATTCATATAGAGGACTATATGGAACCTTTACCCGAGAAAATTTGTCCAGCCTGTAAATTCAAAAACGAAAGCAATGCGACTATTTGCGCAAATTGCAAAACTCCCCTTGGAAATTTTATTAAAGGTCAAATTACAACCAAGCACCTGGCAGAAAACAGGGTCCCCTTAAATCGAACCGAGATAGATGTTCTCATTAAATCATCCCTCCCCGAAAAAGGATTTACGTTATACCTTGTTCATAATGATGAGCTTATCCTGCTTGATGAGGAACAAGTAGAACTTATTTTGGGGCGCAAAACCGCAGATACCATCGGGGATCTCATTAATATAGGCGCATATGATGAGTTTGTTTCCCGGCGACATGCAAAAGTAATTAAGGGTGAATATGGTTATTCGATCATGGATTTGGGCAGTTCCAATGGTACCTGGTTGGAAAGCCAACGATTGGTTCCCCACAGGCTTTATCCATTTCGAAGCGGCACCCAATTTTGGTTTGGGCACACCCAGGTCTTGATACATTACGCAGAATAATCTGCCAGCAGTAAATCATGAGAATAAGTCATAAGCCGTCTGAATTAAAATATAATATAGAGAAAAAATTTATCAACCACTTAATTGTAAAATGAGCATTCCATGACAAAACAAAGACAAGTCTCATCCAAGAAAGGTGATCCACAAGGCAGATTATTGTCAGTTGTAGTTGTAATATTTGATTTGATAGCTGTTTTTCTGTGCCTGGGTGTGGTGGGTCTGGCTTTGAATCAAGCTGGTTATTTGCCTAGAATCTCATCCTTGATAAATCCCGTAACGATAAATCCCGTAACGATAAATCCCACAACCACACCCGTCACGGCAAATGAGAGCCTTAGTTGCCAGGACTTGATTAATCAGGCAATGCTAATTTCTGGCAATAATTGTGACCATGTCGGCCCAAACCAGGTATGTTATGGAAATATCACAATACAGGCTAATCTGATCCCAAATGCCAATCAACCTTTTGCGAACGTCGGTGATGTGGTCGATGTCCAACTGGTACAACTTCTCTCCACGGCTCCTCTCGACTTGCAAAAAAAAGAATGGGGAATCGCGATTTTTAACATCATCGCCAACCTGCCACGTTCCCTGCCGGGCGAAGCGGTAAAAATGGTGGTATTTGGCAACACAACGATCGGCAATAATGGCGTAAAAGACGTTCAATCTTTCTATTTTTCCAGTGAGCTTGGGCAAATCGTATGTAATGAGGTTCCATTCGATGGCATTATGATCACTATGCCCGATGGCACTGGTGTCAGATTAATGATCAATGGCTCTGAACTAACGTTGATGGGGAATGCCAGCCTTCGAGCAGTTAAGAATGAGACCATGGATGTGAGCCTGTATAGCGGAACCGCCTCGATCACGGCCAACAATCAGACTCAATTTTTTGGCGCCGGACAAAGGGTCCAGGTGCCTATGGGTGGAGCAAATGGAACTGATGCGATCGGAGCCCCATCCCTGCCAACGGCGCTCTCGAGCCAGGAACTCATTCTGGCCTGCACACTGGCAGGCACATCTTGTTCTTCAACAACTTTAATTCCGACCGTCAACGCCCAGGATGCACAGGCAACATTAAGCAGCTATATCAATGGTACGTCATTGCCCACCATTCCTGCAACCATCGCGCCTACAGCAACCCAAATACCGCCTGCCACTCAAATTCAGCCCACATCAAAACCAGTTCAGCCCACACCAAAACCAGTTCAACCCACGCCAAAACCTGTAAAAGAAAAAAATACCCCACCGGGCCTGATTAAAAAAACCCCGCGACCATAACCGACTCCCCAAAAATAGCAGCCGTCGAGAGGTGGTGCTTGCGTTGCTCATTGACCATTCTTGTAATCAGCGATACTACACCAACATTAATTAAAATAAGGAAGGCAAGTTAAATTTGCTCAACGATCTTTTTCCGGGAACTCAATTTCGACATTATAAACTTCTCGAACAGATCGGCGCCGGCGGAATAGGGGTGGTCTGGTCTGCCTTTGACCAAAAGCAAAATCGCGTGGTGGCCATTAAATTATATAAAATTGATGATTACTATCAAACCGGGAATGATTTTTTACTGGATCGACATCTTTCAAGTCTGCATCATCCTCATGTATTGCAAACTTATGATTCTGGCGTCTGGCTGGATATTCAGTATATCGTTACGCCTTTCATCCCGGGCGGCTCGCTCGAAGATAGGATTAGGGACAAAACACCGCTTTCACTGCAGGATGCCCTGCAATTTGCGGCCGAAATCGCTTCTGCACTTGATTACCTGCATGGGGAACATGTCATTCACCGTGATCTAAAATCCTCCAATATCCTTATCAATTTCAACCGCCAATTGTATTTAGCCGATTTTGACCTGGCGCGTGTGCTCAACCAAACGACCCAAGCTATGCACACCGGACGCGGCACTCCGGCCTACTCTCCACCTGAACAGCATACGATGTCGGCAATCACCCCGCAATCCGACATATACAGCTTCGGGATCGTGCTGTATGAAATGTTTACCATGAAGTTGCCGTGGAATAATGAGAAATCCCTGGGTATTCAACAACTTTCATCTGATGATGTGGAAATCCCTGATCCTCGGGAACTCAACCCGAGCCTGCCTGTCGGGTTGGTTGATGTGCTGCGAAAGGTGACAGCCGTGAAGCCTGAAGATAGACCTGCATCTGCTGGAGAGGCGATGCAGATGGTGTATTCCTGTTTTGGGATGGAGCCTGCCATCATTTCGAACGAACCATATCAAGGTGAAGACAGTGCTCAAGTTTTTGACGCAGTGGAATTGATCAATAACGATATTATTCAATCGAAACTAGGTACTGAAACTGCCATTCTCAATCTTACTAAATTTGCCTTCATCGAACTTAACTATAGAACAGCAAGCTCCGACCTCCCACCCAGCATACTGCGATTTTTGTTGAAGAATTCGCTCATCTTTGGTTACCAGGATGATTATTGGTGGAGTAAGCTAACGAAACCGGCAGAAAGACTTTCCATTGCAATTAAGTTGATAAATAATTACGGCGAGGTCGTCACGGAACGCGTTATCGACCACCTTTGGATGGATAGCGAGATCCATGCCCTGAAAAGAGCAGTGTCAAATAATCTGCCAGCTTCCCTGTTGGGATTTGCCTGCAAAACACAAAATGAAGTTTTGCGTGAAAAAATTCCCGCCCTGCTCCGATTGCTTTTCCCGGCAGCAAAAAAATGGCAGGAGACAGCCTTTAGCGCTCAAGATGATTTGAATCTTGCCTTGCTGGCAAATCAGAAAACCAGCGCTGGTGACGAGGCTGCAATGCTCATCGGGCACATACATTCCAAATCTGCGGCTGTAGCAGTCTTAAAGACCGCAGACAGCGACCGGCGAATACCTGCTTTCCTGGCTATTCAATCAGCTGCTGGAAGCCTGCCGACTACGATTCCAATCAGCCTGCGGTTGATCGTGACCGGCAAATGGCTGGGACAGGTCCTGACTGCCCGTCCATTGAGTCTCTTATTGGTATTCACAATGGCTTTTCTGGGCACGGCCTTGGGCGCAAGCATTCAGATCTATCTTACCTATCGCCTGCCAAACTTCCTGGATATGGAGCGGATCATCATTTCGCTGGAACGTGGAGCTTTTCTCGGCGTGATCTTTGGATTGGGGATCCTGCTTACAAGGTTGATCGCCGAGCGACTCACTGTAATGGAAGTTATACCTCGAGTCATTCTGTCCACGATTACGGGGGGGCTGGTTTTTAGTATCGGTCTATTTACCTATGATGTGCTAATTCTAAAAAACGTCCCGAACGGTATTTTAATGACAACTGGCTGCCTGTTGATCGCCCTCGGATACGCTCTCGGACCGCTCTTCCATGCCAGGCTCGCCAGAATAGCCGTCTCGCTCTTATTTATCTTCTCCGCGATAGCTGGTACCTGGTGGGTACATACCAGCCTTTCAGCAATTCCAACCAGGCTTTCCCCCATATTTTTCTATGATTATAGTTGGACAAACGTCCAGGTTCTTGGAGTTGTTCTACTCGTAGCTTTGTCGATGGCCGTTTTTGGCAACCTGTTTGATCTATCCATGGACGAGCCCTAAATGGTCCTGTCTCGCACAAAGCAGCGTACGAGAAACCCCATTGGATATAGATTAAAGCGCCCCTCAAGCGATTGATGCATTTCCCGCAAACGCAGTTAAGGTAATTTGGAAAAAAGAAAATAGAAATTTCCCTGATCTGCTTGGAGTCACCCCCATTTTCGCAAGTCAAAGTTGGGTTTGGATATAAAATAATTTTCCAACCCTCGTTGAAATCTCCTTTCGGCCGTGCTATAGTGATGGTGAAACAACTTCCCGAAAGGAGAAAACCATGTCATACAAAACTTATGTCGACCCAAGAGAGCACGAAGATATCCGCGCCCATCACGGAGAAGGCGTATGGGTGGTGCTGAATCACGTCCGGGCTGAAAATCATGAAGCCTTTGAACATTTTCTGCATTCCATTTTGATGCCGGCCATAGCACACGTTCACCCTGAAACATACAATGCAATCCGCGTTTTGCATCCTGCCAAGCCAAATGAAGACGGCACATACACCTACGTCTTCCTGATGGACCCCGTGATACCAGGCGGCATTTATGATATCAGCAGTATCCTGCATGAATTCTACAAACCAGAACTGGCAACTGAATATATGAAGGTGTGGAATGAGGCGCTGGCATCCCCACAGATCCAATACGACCTGGTACAGTCCGCTTGGTAGTGAATAGGCTTTATTAAAAATACGACAGAACGCTTAAATTCTTCGGATCAAACCTTCTTAAAGAACCTTCATTGGCGAGGGATTTTTTAGTGTGGAGTTTGATCAATGTCACCTGTTCACGCGGCAGGTGATATTTTTTGCGGCACTACACAAAGGCAGTGAAAGGAACATTCCGCGGCAGCCGTGAGTGGGCGAGTAAGACTCGGGCTGGATGGAACGTCTCAGGAACCTGGAAGGCTTTGGGCGGATATCCCATTCGTTGATATTCCACACTGGCATAAATTTCATAAATAGAAGGAAATCATAATGAGTAATTCAAATCGAGTGATTTTGATCACAGGCGCATCAGCGGGTATCGGCAAGGCTGGCGCTTTGGAGTTGGGGCGCCGAGGTTGGAAGGTGTTTGTCCACGCCCGTTCTGCGGCACGCGGAAATCCCGTCCTGGATGAGTTGAAGAAAAATGCACCCAATGCCGATCTTGTTTTGGTCACAGGAGATCTGGCTTCTTTGGAGGAAACAAAAGCGCTCGCGGATCAGGTCAAATCGCAAACTGAAAAATTGGATGTTTTGTGGAACAACGCGGGATTGATCCTGGATGAACGCAAAGTCAGCGCTGACGGGTGGGAACTGACCATGGCGGTAAACCATCTCGCTCCGTTCGTACTGACCCGTGAACTGCTCCCGCTCGTTGAGCAGGCTCAAGGGCGAATTATCACTACCAGCTCCTTCGCCAACAACTTCGGAACCTTCAACTGGGACGATTGGATGGATGAAAAAAGCAAATACAACTCAATGAAGATCTACGGCAAGAGCAAACTTGCAAATATTCTTTTCACACGTGAACTGGCGCACCGCGTTGGTCCGAAAGGCGTAACAACTTATTGCTTCCATCCTGGCTTTGTCCGCACCGATTTTGGCAAACAGCGAGGCGCGGCCCGGCAGGAATCAAACATGCCTGGCTGGCTTCAATCCTTGATCATGATCGATTCTGAAACTGGAGCCGATACGGGTATTTTTCTCGCAGACGATCCGTCTGTTACGAAAACCAATGGACAATACTGGGCAACACGAAAAATCCGCTGGACAAGGGGATTTAACAACGACAGCAATGCCGCCAAACTGTGGGAACTCAGCGAAAAGGCAACCAGCTAACATTTCCACAAGCTTTTCCTATTTCGAAAAAATATTAATCCGAACAAGAGTTGGAATACCACCCTAAACTCTTGTTCGGATTTTGGAATACGTTATACTCCCGGCCATGACCACTACGTCATGGGCTCACCTCACAGGCATCCTCGTGCAGGGACATCAGGTGGCTTCGCGCCCATCCACGGCATATCCGTATAGTTCGCTTGAAAAGCAGAGACCTTATTTCAAGGAACTCGGTCTTGACCTGTCCCCCTACTTCAACGGCACGCTGAACATCTCCATTGCGCCGCTGGAATTTGAAATGACCAGGCCTGAGTTCACATTCCCACTCGTCGAGTGGACCGACCTGCATCCGCCCGAAACGTTTTCATTCTCGCGCTGTAAAGTCAGGTTTCAGGAGAAAGAATATGTGGGCTGGGTCTATTATCCGCACCCAGAGACCAAGAAAACTCATTTTCAAAATCCTTCGTTGATCGAAGTCATCACTTATGAGATCGCCAACATAAAATATGGTGACACAATCGAGCTTGAGATCAATCCCCAGGAAATCGCAATAAAATAAGAATGCCTTGACCTCTATTGAAGTACGAGTT
>CAWHXC010000045.1:0-33855 GCA_963833175.1 uncultured Chloroflexia bacterium | reverse complement strand
CGACCATCGGCCAGACCACAACTCCCAGCGCAGAGACTGCCTCTTCTGCCAGTGAAAATTGAGCCAGCAAATTCGGGTCAACGCCTTCGCCTGTTTTATAGCCAGCATACATATCATTGCGAAAGGAGCGAATGATGTGATCGAAGGCGACCGCAACATGCGTGACTTCCGGACTCGTCAACAACATCAACAGGCTTCGCAGAAGTCCCAGGGTAGCCCCGACCTCCTGACCGTTAGGCGCCTTCTTCGGTGGTGCGCCGAAGTGACTGCGAAATAATTCGTAGGTGCCGTCGACGAGGTGGATTTTCATGCGGTGCTCCTTTAGGCAGGCTGATATCGCTGATAGACAACGCCCGTTGGAAGTGTGGAGGATTCGATGAGTTTCAAACTGACAAGCTTTCCTTCGGGGAACAATCGCTTGCCAATGCCAAGCACAAGCGGATATACATGCAGGGAAAACTCATCCACCAGGTCGTTCTCGATCAAATTATGGACTAGAACACTGCTCCCATCCATTATGATATTTTTGCCGGGCTGGCTCTTTAGTTTGCGAATTTCGTTGATCACATCTCCGCTGATGAAAGTCGAATCCCGCCAACCGTCTGCCGATTTCAATGTGGAGGAAACTACATACTTCTTGAATCGAGCGAACGGATCTCCCGCAGGATTGGGCTCGAATGCCTCGGCATGGGTTTGCCATGTCTTGCGTCCCAACAACAATGTATCAGCGTCAGCAAAAATTTGACCGAAATGAGCACCGATCTCGTCATGCCAGTATGGAAGCGTCCAACCGCCGTGGGCAAAGCCGCCATCAGTATCTTCGGTCGGACTACCCGGCGCTTGAATCACACCATCCAAAGTAATGAATTCGTGAACAATAATTTTTCTCATGGCTTCTCCTTTTAATTTAATAACTTGCGCCATTTTCCAAATGGTCGTATAGTTCTTTTTACACATAAAATCCTGTTCCAAGTCAATAAGCTCCAGAGCCTTCTCTTTAATTTCGTTGGAGTTTGAATTGCGCCTGTCCATCTTCGGAGCGGATTTTATCCAGATTTTTTCGAATGATTTTATTCATTGAAATCTCCGAAAGCGGTTTATTTCTTCTTGCCACCAGCTTTATTGAAATCCACAGCAGCGCGAATAAGGTCCTTCAACGCAAACTCATCGAGCTTGTCGCCTTCGCCAATGTCAATCGCACGTGTTGCTTTGGCTTCGAGACCCGCATTAAAAAGATGTTTGGGGTCGCTCAAAGAAGCGCCTTTGAAAAAATTTAGCTTTACATGATCTTTGAAAACTCCGCTGGCAACCACATTACCTTTATATGCCCATACGGGAACACCCCACTTCCATTCCTCTGTCACTTCGGGGGCAGTTTTCAGAATCAAGGCACGGAATTGCTTGATCCACTTTCCGCGCCAGTCGGTGAGGTCATTAAAAATTTGTCGATCTCTTGCGAGGGAATGAGTGCCATTTGAAATTCTCCTTTATTTCTATAATTTGATCAAATCTTTCAAAACTTTTTCCAAGGCAGGTCCTTTGGTTTGGCAAAGGACAGATCTTGTGCTTCAAGCGCCTCACGAAGCCGCCCGAGGGCATTAGGACCCATGCCGTGCAATCTGCTCAACTCCGCTTCGGTGAACTTGGTTAATTGGGATAATTTGTAATACCGAAGCTTTGAAACGCATTTTGGGTAGATCGTTATTGTCCAATTTCATTTTCCAATTACCTCTTTGGTTCGTAATAAAGCAGGATGTTGCCGGACTTAAAAGTCCGCGTCTTGGTCAGTCTCAAGTAAAGCTCTGTTTTTATCCCTTAAACAATGACTTTCCCTTCCCAGTGCAATGGGATTGACCATGATCCGAAACTCATCGATCAAGCCATGTTCGATAAATGTCACTGCAAGATCGGAACTGCCGAATATCGCAATATCTTTTCCCGCCTCTTGTTTTAACTTTGAAATTGCTTCCACAAAATTGTCATTTACCAGTCTTGTATTTTCCCACTCAACATGTTTCAGCGTTTTTGAGAAGACAATTTTCGGCAGGCTGTTCATCAACCCAGCGATGATCGGGTCGTCCCGTTTTGCATCCTCTGTGGGCCAGTAGCCAGCCATGAGTTCATAAGTCACCCGCCCAAACAACAGCGCGCCGAATTCATCCGTCTGCTGTTCGGCAAATTTATTGAATTCTTCATCCACATTATGCCAGTTGATGTCCCGATCGGGCCCTTCGAAATAACCATCCAGGGATGTCAGGTTGAAGATGATCACTTTTCGCATGAAAGCCTCCGTTCTGAATTTGATGCGTCCAGCTAATTTCGCAAATATGCGCTCGTGATGGAATTCTTCTCTTTCAATAATTCTTTGGGCGTGCCTTCGAACATGATCTGCCGCCTTTACTGCCGCCTTCGGGACCCATATCAATGATCCAATCCGCATTCTTGATGACGTGCAAATTGTGTTCGATCACAACGACCGTGTTGCCCGTATCCACGAGGCGGTTGATGACTTGCATGAGGTGACCGATATCGGACATGTGCAAGCCTGTGGTCGGTTCGTCCATGATGTAGATGCTGCCCTGCTTGTGCAGTTCGCTGGCGAGTTTGATACGCTGACATTCACCACCAGAAAGCGTGCTCAAAGGTTGCCCCAGACTTAGATAATCCAGACCAACATCGCTCATGGCTTGCAGTTTGCGGAGGACTTCCTTGATCTCGAAATATTCGAGCGCCTGTTCCACGTTCATCGCCAGCACATCACTGATGGATTTGCCGTTGAGTTTGTACGCCAGCACTTCGTCCTTGAAGCGTTTGCCGCCGCAGATTTCGCAGGGTGATTTCACACTTTCGAAAAATGACAAGTCGGTGAAGACCACACCCAGCCCCTGACAGTTTTCACACGCACCCTTCGAGTTGAAACTGAACAGCGAAGCCTGCACCTTGTTCGCTGAAGCAAACGCCTTGCGGACATCGTCCAGGATGCCAGTGTACGTGGCGGGATTGGAACGGCTGTTGACTCCCACAGCCGATTGATCGATCACGATCGCATCGGGATGCTGGTGTTGGAAAACCTCGTTGATCAGCGAACTCTTGCCAGAGCCAGCCACGCCCGTGACCACGGTCAGAACGCCCGTTGGAATGTTCACACTGACATTTTTCAGATTGTTGACCTTCGCGTTCTTGATCGGTAGTTTGCTTGTCGGTGTGCGGAACGAATCCTTTATCGGGACGGATCGCTGCATGTGTCTGCCCGTCAACGTGTTCGCCTTGAGCAGGTTGGCATAACTGCCTTCGTAGACGATCTCGCCTCCATGCGGACCCGCAAGCGGACCCACATCCACGACATGGTCCGCCACTTTGATCACATCGGGGTCATGCTCGACGACGATGACAGTATTGCCTTTGTCTCGCAATTTCTGAAGCAGTTCGTTCATGCGATGAATATCGCGTGGATGCAAGCCAATGCTCGGCTCGTCGAAGATATACATCACATCGGTCAGACTGCTGCCGAGGTGTTTGACGATCTTCACGCGCTGTGACTTACCGCCCGATAGTGTGTCCGTCTCGCGGTTGAGGCTGAGGTACTCCAGCCCAATATCTACGAGATCTCCCAAACGTTCGAGCAGCGCTTTGACCATCGGCTCGGCGGCAGGTACTTTGATCGTCTTCACGGCTTCGATCAATTCAGGGATTTCCATGCTCGTCAAATCGGCGATGTTGTAGCCGTTGATCTTGCATTTCAGGATGGTCTGGTTCAACCGCGCACCGTTACATTCAGAACAGGGACCCATTGTCATAAAAGGCTCAACCGACTTTTGAGTCCGCTCGGACTTGGTTTTTAGATCCTGCTTGATGTACTTGTTGGTGAAGCGGTTGACGATGCCTTCGTAAGTCAGGTTGAAGTCTTTTGCCCCCATCTTGGTCTTGACCTTGATGGGTTCGCTATATAAAAGGTCGTTCATTTCCTTCTGGGTGTATTTTGAAATTTTCTTATCAGGGTCGAACAAACCTGTATTGATCAAATTACTCCAGCCCCAACTGTCCACGGCGTATTCTGGGAATAGAATAGCGCCCTCGTTCAATGATTTGGATTTGTCCAGGAACTTGTCCAGGTCCACATCCAGTTTACGCCCAAGTCCGTTGCAGTTCGGACACATGCCCTGCGGGTCGTTGAAACCGAATACATTGGTGGGTCCCACGTGGGGTTGTCCGATGCGGGAAAACATCATGCGCAGGATCGTGTTGATGTCGGTGATCGTACCAACGGTCGAGTGTGAACCGCCGCCCATCCGCTTTTGATCCACCACAATGGACATGCTCAGGTTCTCGATGGCATCGGCATCTGGCTGGGCATACTTTGGCAAAAAATTACGCACGAACATGCTAAAGTTTTCATTCAACAAACGTTGCGATTTACTCGCAATCGTATCGAACACAATGGACGATTTGCCCGAACCCGATACACCCGTGAAAATCGTGATCTTGCGTTTCGGGATTCGCAGCGAAACATTCTTCAAATTGTTTTCACGCGCGCCGCGAATTTCAATATATTCCTGGGGCATGTTTTCTCCTTGCAATGTCGTTTTGGGATTATTTATCGTTCAATCTTACCAATTGCTGCAGAACTTTTTCAAGCTCGGCTTTCTTTGCCTTTATATCTTTCATGTCGGCGAAATAAGCCATGCGTCTGTCTTTATAATCCCCTTCCAACAATTTGCTTTTGACTTTGGATATCTGCGGATTATGAAAGACAAGATGAATGCGCTTTTCATCCCGTAAGTTAAAGGTCACCAGGTACTCGCCTTTGTAATTGAAGGATGGCGCCTTCCATTTAATTTCTTCGTTGATGTCTTTATTCACGCCCTTGATGATGGAACGCACCGCCTCCACCTCCGCCTTGAGCGGGTGACTGAGATTCTCGAGGAATTCATCCACCTTGTCAGTGCGGCTGACGGGCGACCCCTTCTTCTTTTTCGGAGTATCATTTGACGTGCCCGCCTTAAACGACAATCCTTTTTCCTTAAGCGTCTCACGCAGTATGCCGAGCGCCTTGGGACCCATCCCATGCAGTTGACCCAACTCCGCTTCGGAAACTTTGGTCAACTGTTCGAGGCGGGAGTAGCCAGCTGCTTCCAGCGCCCGTGTGGCTGGGGCTCCAATTTTCGGAAAATCATTGTCGTTTTGTCTGTCTTGTTTCATACGAATTCTCCTGCCCGCTTTATTTAACTAAAAATGCAAGCTCAGTCTGCCACTTTTGCGGATCAGGTTCAGTGTCTGGGTCGGTTGGATACCATTCAATTCGTCCTGCCCACCACTCAACTCCGTCTTTTTTCGTTGTTTGCCAGGCAATCTTATTTTTTTTCGCCCAAGCCAGAAAGTCACCAGTCACAGCCACGAGGTTATCGTAATGTCCAAAATATAAGAACACTGCATACTGTCCTTCAGGAAACGCACCTGTTGTGATGCGATCATTCCCATCCACGATATCCGCAACAGGAAAGCCGACTTCAATATCAAGTTTCTTATCCATGTCTGTGGTGAGATAACGAATGAAAGGCGGACCAGAAGGTGTCAGTCCTTTACTGGCTAAAAAGGCATTTGCTTCGCCCCAGAATCCTCCGAGCAGTTCGCCAAATGGTATGCCCACCTTTGCGCGGACTGCCACATAAGGCTGTTCCTTACGATGTTCCAATTTTGGTTCCAGATTCATGATTTACTCTCCTTACTATGAGTTATTAAACTTTATAGGTAAGAAGGAATACAGACATATTTATCCGCAGATTTTTCTCTTAAAAAATCCCGATCTGTGTAATCGCCGACATCTTGCCCGAAGGGTAAATCTGCGGATTATTTCCGATAATGTCTATTCTCCTTTATTTCTGTGGCGGGATGTTTTGGTTGAGGTGGAAAATATTATCAGGGTCGTAGCGAGCTTTGATGGCAGCCAGCCGTTCCCAGGTCCCGCCAGGATACGCAGCGCGGACTTGCACCTCGTCCACATCCGCAAGAAAATTGACGTATGCTCCGCTGTCACTCTGGCGCAAAGTCGCAGCAAATTCCGAAACCCACGCTTCATGGATTTCCTTTTCATCGGGTTTTTCATACAGCGCGGCAAGGTTGGTCATGATGCGCGACTTGCGATGTGCGAAAGCTGTGGCATCTGCTGGAATACGCGCCATCGCGCCTCCCAGCACCCGCAGTTGGGTCACAGCCATTGAGCCGCTCGACGCTTGAAGATGATCGATAATCGTTTCCGCTTCGGAGCGATTTACGTGATCCACAAACATTGTACGACCCGCAGCTATTGGATGGTACTCTCCCTGTTCAGGCGGATACATTTCTGGATAACGCATCGGGCGAATCATATCGGAATACGGCGTGGCGAGTTTGCGGAACGGCGCAACTGCACGCTCCCCATCAGCTGGGTTGCCAGCATAAACCATCATTGCCATCATAATCATTTTGCCGCGAACTTCCTCGGGCAGGAACGGCATGGGTGGGGCGGGCATAATATTCAGGATGGTGGAAAGCTCCTCGGGTGCAGCTTCCGCTTCGGCGATGAATGATGCGATGGCGTCAGGGATCGCAGGCAGGAATAACATCCCGCCAAGAACCATATCCATTTCATGCAGTTGGAACTTGAAGCGGGTCGCAACGCCAAAGTTTCCCCCGCCGCCGCGGATCGCCCAAAAGAGGTCAGGGTAATTCTCACCATCCACATATAGGAATTGTCCGTCGGCTGTCACAACCTCGGCGGCAAGCAGACTGTCAATCGTGAGGCCGTGTTTGCGAACAAGATAACCGACTCCGCCACCCAGGGTAATGCCGCCAATTCCTACAGAGCCTGTATCTCCGAAGCCAGTGGCGAGTCCATGTTTATCTGTGGCAGAAGTATATTCTCCAGTAGTCAGACCTGACTCCACCCATGCGGTGCGGCTTTTAGGGTCAATTTCCAATTCCCGCATTTCTGAAAGATCCAACACAATCCCGCCTTCCGTGACGCTATGACCGGCATTGCTATGCCCGCCGCTGCGGACTGCAATCTCCAGCCCGGTTTCGCGCGCCAGAGAGATGACACGGGAAACATCATTCGCATTTGCAACTTTGACGATCAATGCAGGCCGGCGGTCAACTCCGCCGTAAAAGATGGTGCGTGCCTTGTTATATTCGCCATCCCCCGGGGTGATCAAGCGCCCATTGAAATCTGCGCGCAGATTCGAAATCGACTGGGCCGAAAAATACGTTTTGACTGAATTTGACTTTGCAATCATCTTGATTCTCCTTATCACTAAAATTAGCATACACTTTTTATACTGAGTACAGACCGATAAAAAATTCAGTGGGTGGGCAAATGGTTTACCCATGCCCACCCACTGACAACTGTATTTATTTTAGAATATGCGTTCTGTTTTGTCAAGACAATAATCTTTTATTTCATTATAAAGGAAAGTCTACTGCCCGTCATACGCCCGTTTCAAATCCGCGACGATGAGCTTGTTCATCTTGAGCATGGCCTGCATCGCCCTCTGCGCTTTGACTGGGTCTGGGCCGCCTATATAACTGCCCAATTGCTTCGGGACAATTTGCCACGACAGACCATACTTGTCTTTCAACCAGCCGCACATGCTTTCCTCGCCGCCGTCGGCTGTGAGTTTATTCCACAAGTCATCCACTTCGGCTTGATCCTCACAGTTGACGAACATTGAAATGGATTCATTGAACTTGAACTCTGGGCCTGCATTGATTGCCATAAAATCCTGCCCTTCAAGCTGGAAGTTGACAGAAAAGACTTTACCATCAGGTCCACGCGAAATATCGCCAACTTTTGAATTCTTGAAAATGGAAGCATAAAAATTCATTGCTTCCTCAGCTTGGGTATCAAACCATAAAAACGGGGTAATCTTTTTCATTTCTAAAATCTCCTTTTATGTCTAATGTGTAAACTCTTATCTTAACTTTGTCGGGTGCGTAATTCGCTTACCTGGCTATTTTCCTTTGACAACCTTCGTCTTGGCATTTTTCAGGTTTTCAGCGACCCGAAATTTAACAACCTTGCCGATCAATTTGAGAGGCATGGGTTTGTCCAATGGGAAGTTCAATGAACTCTTTGCCGATCTATATGGCTCTATTTCTTTTTGAAACGCCGCATTGCCCTCGGGAATCGGATACATTCCGATATGATTTTTCCAGGCGGAAAAATGGATGAAATATTCGCCATTTAGTTTGAAGGCGGGCATTTTATAACTAATTCTTTCCTCTGCCTTAGGAAATATGGCTTTGATCGCGGCTCGTATTTCCTTCAGCGCTCTTTGTGTCTCTTCAGGGAAACCAGCGATGTACTCATCAATCGAAGTGAAGTCGTTTTTTTTACTTTTCATGAGTTCTCCTTTTGTCTGGTTCTCACATCAATGGCTCATTGCCAATTGACCGGCCAATATTTCATCGAGCCGTTCATATCCTTCACGGACGCCGCGCTCCATTCCAGATTGGACAATGCCATCTCGGTCAGAAACAGACTGAAAGACAGAATGAATCGTGGCCTTTGTTCGGTTGCCAGGCAATTCTTCAAGAACCATGCAATCCAGAGAAACGTGTCCCGGGTATCCCTCGAACTCAAAGGTTTGGATCATGCTTTCAAGAGACATTGCGTGGAATGTGCCATGAAAACCGTATTCATTTCCATCTTTGTCCTTATGGATATATCGGTACTTGCCGCCGCTGACGGGTTCAAAGGTCTCGAGGATCATTTCATATCCGTGCGGACCCAGCCACTGTACATACAGTTTCGGATCGATGTGAGCCTTGAACACCAGTTCACGCGGCGCGTCGAATTCGCGTACGATGAAAAGTTCCTGTTTGCCTGGTTCGGCTGTTACTGTTGTTTTGTTTTTTGAAGACATGTCATTTCTCCTTTTTTTGAAGTTCCAATAAAACGTCATCCAATCGGTCAAACCTTTGTTCCCACATTTGACGATACTTTTCAAGCCAGTCGCTCACTTCATTCAACTTGTCGAACCGCGCTTCGCAGTAGCGTTCACGTCCCTGCGGAATGACAACCACCAAACCGCACTCTTTCAAAATCTTGATATGCCGCGAAACGGCGGGACGACTGATGCGAAAATTCTCAGCAACACCGTTCAGTGTGAGTCTCTGCTGCGCCAGTAAACTTAAAATGGCGCGGCGGTTCGGGTCGGCAATGGCTTGAAATACATCTCGTCTCATGGGGTCCTTTTATGTAACTGATTAGTTACATATTTTGGCAATATTTTAGAACATAATTTCTGTTTTGTCAAGATAAAAAAGGTCTGATTTAGAAGATTTTCAGCACCCCCTGCTTGCGGCACTAACCCTTGAATCTCGGATATGATCCCAACACGCGCAGCATCACGGCATATTCACCCAAATGATCGAGAGCGCGTTTCGCTGTCTCTTCATGTGCGGCGCCGATAAAATCTATGTAAAACAAATATTCCCACGGACTCCCCTGCAATGGGCGTGATTCGATCTTGGTCAGGTCAATATCGCGCAAAGCAAACACGCTTAGGGCCTTGAACAAAGCCCCTGGCTGATTTTTCAACGTAAACACGATGGAGGTCTTCGCTTCGCCCTCAGGGACAGTTGATTCTCGTTGGACAGCGAGAAAACGCGTATAGTTTTCCGCGTTATCCTCAATGCCTTCCTCCAGAATTTGCATTCCGTACAACTCAGCCGCCCGCTTCGATGCAATTGCCGCCACATCCCGCGCGCCTGACTCTTTGAGCATTTTCACGCTTCCCGCCGTATCGTAGACCTGCTCCGCTCTGATGCCATGACTTCTCAAATAAGCGGCACACTGTCCCAATGCCTGAGGGTGGCTGATAGCTTTCTTAATATCTTCCTTTTTCACTCCGGGCATGGCAATCAAACAATGCTGGACTCGCAGAAAATACTCCCCCACGATATGCAGGTTATGACGCAGAAGCAGATCATAATTTTGATGAATGCTGCCAGCCAGTGAATTTTCGATTGGGGCAAGCGCCGCATCGCTTTTGCCTGACATCACTGAATCAAACATCGCATCAAATGATTCGCATGGGACTGTTTCCACGTTTCCAAAATAATCAAATACAGCTTGTTCGCTGTATGCACCTGGTTCGCCTTGGAATGCTATTTTCATATTTCACCTCATTTGAGTTTAAGGTTGCAGGTTTGCAGGTTGAAGGTTTAGTGTCTGACAACTTTCAACTTGAGCCTTTAACCTTTCAACTATTGTTTTTCAGCCCACTCCACGATCTTCCTGAACCCCGCTTCAACATCTTCATCCGAGGCTGCTATTGTCATGCGAATGAATCCCTCGCCCTGTTCACCAAACGCAGAGCCGGGGACAAGCCCCACACCCGCCTCGTCCAATATCTTTTCGCACATTTCAACGGAGGACATTTTCAAAGCGCGCAGGTCAAGGAAGAAGTAAAATGCGCCCTGCGGCGGAATCACTTTCACTTTTTCACATTCCAATTCATGCGACAAACGCAGGACCAATTGACGGCGGCGGCCATAAGCGGCGCGCATGTTCGCGGTGACTTCCTGAATGGCAGGGTCGGTCAATGCGAAGGCGGCAGCTTTTTGAATGAATGGCGCAACGCAAGTGATGGAATTTTGCCCTGCTTTCAAGGCATTCTCGATCACATGCGCAGGGGCGGCGAGATAGCCAACGCGCCAGCCCGTCATGGCGTAGGATTTGGACAAGCTATTTACAAGCAGTGTTCTTTCCTTCGCGCCCGCAATTGCCGCTGCGGAAGTTGGTTTTTCTTCATAATATAAACTTCCGTATACTTCGTCGCTGACGATCCATAAATTATGTTTTGCGGCAAAGTCCTGCAGCTTCTGCAAATATTCGCGTGCGGGGTATGCGCCTGTTGGGTTGGATGGATAGTTCAAGACGATGACGCGTGTTTTTGGGGTGAGTGCTTTTTCCCAGGATTCAAAAAATGGGATGAAACCATTCTCGGCTGGAGCAGGGACACGGATCACATTTCCCCTGAGCATGATCGCCATATTTGAGTGGGTTGCCCACGACGGGTCTGGGACCAAAACATCGTCACCTGGATTTAAGACAGATTGCATGGCAAGATAATAAGCGTGGATGCCGCCATGCGTAATGATAATTTCGGAGGCGGGGTCGTAGGAAATGCCCTCGTCACGAATCAGTTTGGATGCCACAGCAGCTCTCAGGTCAGGGTAGCCGCGAGAGGGGCCGTAATGAGTCAGCCCATCTTGCATCGCTTTGAAGGCAACATCCATCACGGCTGGCGGAGTCTCAAAATCGGGGTCGCCAACTTGCAAGCCGACGATATTTTGTCCGCTGGCTTTGAGCGCGAGGATGCGGTCTGCCATGGCTACGGTGGCAGATTGGCGAATGAGGTCAAATTGTGAGTTGATGTTTGGCATGTTGAGTTTCCAATTCAAGGTGGGGATTGCTTCGGACAAAAACAAGAACGTCCTCGCAACGACATATTATTAATGGGCGTGAGTGTATCAAAGAAACAAAAATCCCGTCAACCAATTTGACGGGATGAATATGGTTTTTCAAGAGGGTCATTCCGCAAATGGCGGTACTGCGTCAGTAGCTTTATTTTTTATTTCAAACGGCAGGAGAAACGTGAACGTGCTGCCCTGGCCTTCCGTGCTTTCCGCCCAAATACGCCCGCCGTGCATTTCGACCATGACTTTCGCAACGGAAAGACCAAGTCCCATGCCGCCATGTTTGCGTGTGAGATGAGATTCGACCTGATAGAAACGCTCAAAGATGTGCGGCAGATCTTTGGCAGGGATGCCCACGCCATCATCCTGCACTGCAACTTTTACACAACCAGTGTCAAGGCTGCCGCGAATTGTAACGTGCCCGCCAGCGTTGGTAAAAGTGAGCGCATTTTTCACAAGGCTGCCCAGGACAATCGCGATCTTGCTTCCATCTGCATCAACAAGCAGGTTTTGATCGCGGTCGAATTCCATTTTGAGTGTTACATCTTCCTGCGCAGCCATGCTGCGGAATGAAGCAGAAACATCTTCGATAATGCGTGTAACAGAAACCTTGCGCGAGCGAAGGCTTGCGCCGCCCGTTTGATAGTTATCCACGCTCGAAAGGCTTTCTATGATCTCTTTCAGCTTGGTCGCACTGCGGATAATGACATCCACTTGTTCGTGATATTCACTACCGACCAGTTCGCGCAAAAAAGTGGCATGACCGAGGATCAGTCCAAGCGGTGTGCGGAGTTCATGAGAGGTGATGGCAATAAATTCATTTTTTAATCGGTCAAGGTCACGCGCTTCTTTTTGAAATGAAACTACGTTATTTTCAAGTAAATTAGTTTGCAAAGCGGCTGCGGCAAACGATGCGAGAGCCTCAAGGATAAAGATATCTTCCTCTGTATATTTAGAACCGCCCGCCTTGTTGAAAACTTCAAGCACACCCATTGGCTTGCCATGTGATATGAGAGGCACTCCCAATAGTGAGCGTACAGTAAAATTGACTAGCTCGTCAATTTTCTTGTAGTGGCGCGGGTCATTTTTTACATCATCGATCACAAGCGGCTTGACGTGCTGAAAGACCCAGCCGGCGGCGCTTGCATTTAACGGGATATTGGCTGAACTGATCGCCTCACGATGAAACCCCGTCACATATCTTAAACGGAGTTCCTTTGCATCATCATCATATTCCATTAAAAACGCAGTTTCACTCTCGGTCAGTTCGGTTGCGGCTGAGAGGATGGATTGCAGGTAAGTATCAAGGTCAACTGCCGTGCTGAGATCGCGTGTTATTTCGAGGAGACGTGTGAGTAGTTTTGTTTGATCCACTGCCATATTTTGCCTTAAGTAAGATTATACATCACTGGTCTATCTGAGGTAAAAGACGGAAAATCCTCAAGGAAATTGCAATAAATATCAAAGGAGAAAGAAATTATGGCAAGTAAAAAAGTACGTGTTGCGATCATAGGCGTGGGAAATTGCGCTTCAGCACTGGTACAGGGTGTTCAGTTCTACAAGAACGCAAAGGCAGATGAGATCATCCCTGGCATTATGCACACACAACTCGGCGAGTATCACGTCCGCGATATTGAGTTCACCATCGGCATTGACGTGAATGTCAACAAGGTCGGCAAGGACCTTTCGGAAGCTATTTTTGCCGAACCGAATAATACATACAAATTCGCAGAAGTTCCCAACCTCAATGTACCTGTCGTACGCGGCATGACCCATGACGGTCTCGGCAAATATTTGAACGAGGTCATCACAAAAGCGCCCGGACCCACAGCGGATATCGTCAAACTGCTAAGAGACACAAAAACCGATGTGGTGATCAACTTCCTGCCCGTTGGTTCAGAAATGGCAACCAAATGGTACGTGGAACAAGTCATCGAAGCAGGCTGCGCTTTGGTCAACGCGATCCCCGTGTTCATCGCATCTTCTGAATATTGGGGCAAGCGGTTCGCAGATGCGGGTCTGCCCATTCTCGGAGATGATGTCAAAAGCCAGGTCGGCGCAACGATCGTCCACCGTGTCCTCACCAGCCTGTTCGTGGATCGCGGCGTAAAAATCGACCGCACCTATCAACTCAATTTCGGCGGCAATACAGACTTCCTCAACATGCTTGAACGCGAACGTCTCGAAAGCAAGAAGATTTCCAAGACCAATGCGGTCACCAGCATGGTCCCCTACGATATCGGCAAGGATAACATCCACGTCGGGCCGAGCGATCATATCGCCTGGCTGACCGACCGCAAGTGGTGCTACATTCGCATGGAAGGCACCACCTTTGGCAACGTGCCTCTCAACCTGGAACTCAAACTCGAAGTATGGGACAGTCCCAACTCAGCAGGCGTGATGATCGACGCACTCCGCTGTGCCAAGATCGCACTGGACCGCGAACTTGCAGGACCGATCGTGGGGCCGTCTTCCTATTTCTTCAAGACCCCGCCCAAGCAATTCCGCGATGACATCTGCCGCGATAAAGTGGAAGATTTTATCTCAGGCAGGAGTGACGAGTAAAACAGGATTATGAGTTGAAAATTAGGAGACGTTTGCGAAATGCAAGCGTCTCTTTTTTTCAGGTAGAATTCGATATATGATAAATCGCTTCTTCCTAAGCCTTAGCCTGGTTGCCCTGCTTTTAGCGGGTTGCCAGCCTCAGCCTGCCACCGCCGACCCAAGCATCGTAATGACCGCGGCTTTCGAGACCGCTATGGCACAGATCAGCAATCCAACAGAAACACCTGTTGCGGTCCCGACTGAGACACCCATTCCCATTGCGACTATTCCGCGCACCCCGCCTGCGTTACCGCCTGCTTTCACAACATCTGTGTTGAATCCACTTGGATACGCCTCATACTTACATTCAGGATTCGTGTCAATATCTCAAAGCCAAATGGGATCCGAATAACGCCGCCCCCGGCACGATTGTGATGGTGATCATGTTCCATGGCATCAACAAAGACGAAGGCTCCCTGGATGATAACGACATCACGGTCAAGGATTTTGATAAGCTAATGAAGAGTCTCAAGGAGCTTGGTTTTGAAGCGATCAACGCCACGCAACTTGCGGACTTTTTAGATAACAATGCGCGCATCCCTCAACGCTCTGTAGTACTGACTTATGATGACCGACATCGCGCCGAAGCCTTTGAACATTTCCGCCCCTATTATGAACAATGGGGCTGGCCGGTGATCAATGGCTGGATCAGCGCATTTGGCGGAGAAGACCAGTTCCTGCAGGAAAATGTCAATCTCTCCAAAGAAGGCTGGGTGGATTATCAGGCACATGGCGTAATTCATAATATCAATATCAGTCCGAATTCAACAGATGAATTCATCTACGGCGAACTCCAGGGTTCAATTGATAATCTTCAAAAGTATTTTGAAAAGACACCCATTGCCTACATCTGGCCGGGCGGCGGATTCACTCCGCGCGGTGCGCAAGTGGCGCGAGAAGTCGGATACCGCGTGGGATTCACCGTCAATCCGCGTGGGCCAATTATGTTCAACTGGATTCCACTTTCAGATGCGATAGATCCGGGACATCCACTCTTTATTCCCGAAGGACCAGCCAACGATCCGCGCCTGACCTTGCCGCGATATTGGCCTGGACAGGTGATGGCGCAATTGGATGCCATCCGCGTCATGGGGAATGATGCCGCCGCATATGCTGAACAGAACAAAGCCACTGAGTTGGAATATTACGATATCGTCTGCGCACCCGCTTATGGGCTGATTCCCCCCACACCTTAAATGCAAAGCACATTTCCGAAGTCTTTATCCAAAACAGGGCAATTTCAGCCCTGTTTTTATCGGCCAAAATTTCGTTTACAATAAACCTATGAAAAAGCAAGCAGACTCAAAAAGCCACATCTTTTATCGAATTACAACCCTTATAGTTATCGTTTTTATCCTGATCTCCTGTGACCCATTCACTACAACCGCGCCAAAGACGATCCTCGAGCAAACAAGCGAACCTGTAAAATCCACACCGTTCCCGCCGATTGCACTATTTCAATCCAGTCACTTAAATCCACTTGACACTCCGCATACTTACGTTGAAGACACCTGTCAGTACATACGGAATAAGTGGCATCCGTTAAACGCAAAACCTGGCACAGTGGTGATGATCATTAAGTTGGATGAGATCAACTTATATGATCTTAGTCGTATTATGGAACAACTTCGCGATCAAGGCTTTCAAGCCATCAACATGCAACAATTTCTCGCCTTTATGGAACGCAATGTCAAGATCCCGCCGCGTTCAGTATTGATCATTCAAGATGATAGTCATTCAGCGGGCGACTTTAAGAAGTTCCGGGTATATTGGGAGAAATGGGGTTGGCCTGTGGTCAATGGCTGGGTCAGCGATCCTAAAACCCCTGAATATTTGTGGCAGGAAAATATAACATTGGAAAATGAAGGCTGGGTGGACCACCAGGCACAAGGCGTAATCCCTGGGACGGTTTTATCAGATGACTCATCCAAGGTCGTAATCTCGCGTGAAATCAAAGGCTCACTCTCTGCGTTTGCAGAACGATACGCCAAGAAGCCGATCGCATTTATTTGGCCTGGCGGAGGCATTTGGTCAGCGTCCAGTGGAAGCGGCGCGCCAATTAGGTTTTCAGCTTGGATTTACAACCAATGCACGCGGACCCGTGATGTATAACTGGGTTCCGCTTGCCAGTGAATTTGATCCTGCGCGCCCAGCTTATATTCCTGAAGGATCAATCAATGACCCGTTGATGACGCTTCCACGTTATACGCCAGATCAAATAATCGATGCGATTGATCTGGTACGCATGACTGGCAACGAAGCCACGGCCTACGCAGAAGCCAACAAAGCCGCTGAGTTTAATTATTACAATATGGTATGTAAACCCACACGCGGGCCAATACCGGTCCCGTAAAAACATTCTACAGGAGGCAAACATGTCTGACTGCATTTTCTGCAAGATCATCAAAGGTGACATTCCAAGCACCAACGTATTTCGTGACGAGCAAGTGACGGCTTTCCGCGATATCAATCCCGCCGCGCCCACTCATATCCTGGTTGTGCCGAACAAACACATTGATGGAGTTGACACACTCGCAAGCGAGGATGAGGCATTAGTCGGGCATCTGGTCCATGTGGCGGGACAACTCGCTGCACGCGAGGGAATTGCTGAAGGCGGTTATCGTCTCATCATTAATACTGGCGCCAATGCCGGGCAGACAATCCCTCACATCCACGTGCATCTTTTGGGCGGCGCGCCCCTGAAATACCCGATGGGTTAACAACATGCCTGAGCGAGAAATTTACCTGCTTTCACCACGTGTACTCAGCCCCGAAACTATCGCGGTGGCTTTCGCAAAAACATCACGCGCCCCCGAATCCTTTCGTGAGATCGCCGCGGAATTAAGCGATGAACAGTCCGCAAAATTCCATGAGAAATGGGTCGTGGGCTATGGTCACGCCTCTGTTGCGGAACACGCGGTTTTGCATTTCGCTTTCGAGAATGTTTCACGCATTGCCATCGAAACCATTGAAAGCAGCCGCCTCGCATCTTATACTGAAAAATCCACGAGATACCAAAAATGGGGACAGGATGACTTTACCATTCCGCCAGAACTGGACGGACATCCACTGCGCGATGAATTCATCCAAACCGTGCGCTTCCTTTTCTTGACCTATGCTGAGTTGCTCGACCCTTTGAAGAATCTCATCCTCAGCCGCTCTCCGCGCCGCGAAAACGAAAGTGACGAAGCCTACGACCGTCGCATCCGCTCGCAGTACGTGGACCGTTGCCGCTTCATCCTGCCTGGCGCCGCAAACGCAAATGTCGGCTTGACCGCCAACGCGCGTGTGATCGAAATGATCATCCGCAAAATGCTCTCGCATCCACTTACTGAGGTACGACAGATCGGCGAGACGATGAAGGAAGTGGCGAAAGCTGAAACGCCAACATTGGTCAAATATGCGGATGCGGTTCCTTATTTTGTTGAGACAACTGAAGAGATTGGGAATAGGGAATTGGGAATCGGGAGTCGTCAATCGTCAATCGTCAATCGTCAATCAGATTGGTGTACTTTAATTGACTACGACAAAGACGGCGAAAAGAAAGTCCTCGCTGCCGCTTTGTACCGTTTCAATGGAATGCCTTTTGCAGATGCGCTGGCTTATGTCAAATCGTTGAAGAAGAAAGAACGCGCTGACTTGGCAGAAACTTTGCTCAAACGATTGAGCCGTTACGACACCCCGCTGCGCGAACTGGAATATTCCACTTACACATTTGACATCGTGATGGATCAGGGTGCGTATGCCGAATTCAAACGTCACCGCATGATGACGCAGACGCCTCAGCGGTTGACGACCCGGCTCGGGTACACGATTCCGCTTCTCGTAACAGAAGCAGGCTTCGGGTCGAAGTATGAAGCGGCGATGGAATCCGCGATCAAGATGTATGAAAAGCTGGTTGAGTTCGATCCAGACGTTGCGCAATATATTGTCCCCAATGGATTTAATCGCCGCGTACTGGCTCAATTTAATTTGCGTGAAGCATTCGCGTTCTGTCAATTACGCACGGCAGCTAACGCGCATTTCTCGATAAGAAGAGTGGCGCAAAAAGTTTACGAAGAAATGGCACGCGTGCATCCGCTGTTGACGAAATACATGAAACTGCATGATGAGACCTGGCAAGGCGTGGAAGAGAATTATTTTACGAAAGTGTAAATACACACCAGCAAAACTTTATAACTGACTACACACCGTCCCGAAGGTTTATCAAGAAAACCTTCGGGACGTTAGTTAATGATGCCTTTGACGCAGGATCAATAAGGATGAGCCTTGAATAACCAGCGCAGCCAGGATGGCGGCTCCAAAAGTAGCGGCTAAACTGACTCGCTCGATCAACAGGCTCAGTGTGATGAAGAAACCCGTGAACGCAAACATCCCATACAGCAGACCTCGCAAAACATGTGCCGCGGCGGCTGGACCTTGATGACGGTGGGCAAAGATCGTCAGGATGGTGATGTATAGCGGAATAGTCGTCAGCAAACCTGTCAGGCGCGGACCGATGAACGGGGCAATGCCTGTCAACAGCAGAATAAAACTTGTCCCAATAAAAATACGGATTGGGATATCCCACACGCCGGGCTTGTTCTCACTTTCCTTTTCCACTACATCTTTTGGCATGAGCCGCAAACCGATCAAAAGCACAACGCAGACCAACCCAAAAATTGGCAAAAGGGGAAATGTAAAATTCTTGAGCAACGCCGTACTGATCGCAAATACAAGCAGACTCCCGCCTATGGCAACAGGCCAGCGAAAACGCGTGGCCAGCCAGGAATAAGTTAATGCGTAAGCTACGAGCGAGAGTCCGCCGCTTAATACGCCCAAAGCTGCATTTGCCGCGAAGGCTGTCTCGTGGCTGAGTGCGACAAAGAAAATAACCGGGCCCGAAGTGAGCGGCATGCCCACGATCCAGCCGCTGACGGCGGGTCCCCACTTTCTGCCCGCCAAACTGGCAGAGCCAATAATGATGGGGGCGAGGATCAATTTTAGCGCAAGGATGTCCATGCGTTATGTACACATCAAATAGACAACAAATAATATTGAGAAGTCCGCAACCATGTGACCCAGCACAGCCGCAAGCAAACCTTCATCTTCGCGTGATATTTGCCGCCAAAACCAACCCACTGATGTGAGAACAATAAGGGCCGCCAGAATCATCACTGGATAGACCTTGCCCCACAAGACCAGCGCATGATAACCCGCATAAACAAGGTCGCCGATATAAAACTTTTTTGTGTTGCTCCCAAGGGCCCCGCGCCAAAAATATTCCTCAATGAGCGGATTGACGAGGGAAAAATAGGTAATGAATAAGAGCCACGAAGTGGACGAACTCAAGCCCATGGTAACAAGCTCTGCAGACAGATCGGGTGTAATGCCAAACAAGTTCCAGAGAAAGTACAAGCCAAATCCACTGGTGCTGCAAACCAGCACACTGATCAATATCCATTTTGGAGATTTGCTTTTGAAAAGAATCTTAATTGGGATATTGGGACGCATAATCGCGAGCACAATCAAAATTGAAGCATGAAACCCAAGCAGCGCAAGCCATGCGTTGTTGAATATATGTACACCCGCCACAACCGCAATATAAGGGAGGATGGGGAGCAGCCATTTTTTATTGATCATAAATATTTCCTCGAAAGAGTCCGTTGCTCTTCTTCAAATTCACGCAGAGCAGCGGACAAAGATTTAATCCCATCTAACTGACTTCTGTGATGATCGTCCGTTTTGCGCCTGCGGATATTAATGCGCCCGCAACCAACTCAGCGTTGGCCTGCTCGACCAACGCGATCATATTGCCGCCTCGTCCGCTGCCGCTTAGTTTTGCGCCGAGTGCGCCAGCATTGCGCGCGGTCTCCACCAATTTGTCCAACTCGGGAGATGAGACGGTTAATGCCTGCAAATACTCATGGTTTTGGTCCATGAGTTCGCCAAGCTGTTCGGGCTTGCCGCTTTCGATGGAGCGCCTGCCGATCAATGCGATTTGCGCGATCTCGTTGAAAATATTTTCAATGGTGTGCTGGTCACGCATCCGCAAACGGCGCACGTCGCCAACGGATTCTTTTGTGGGCGCTGGAATGCCCGTATCCCCAATTACGATGGTAAACGGCTTGCCCACTTTAAACGTTTCAATTGGCTGATCTTTGATGAAATAAACAGGTTTTGCGTAGGTGATGACGGTGTTATCGATCCCCGATGGCGTGCCGTGATAAAGTTTTTCGATTTCAAAAGCAAGTTTGTTGACTTGTTCATTTGTCAGCGGATGGGCTGTATGCAAAGCCAGTGCGCGGATCAACGCAACGGAAACTGCCGCGCCCGAGCCGAGTCCTGCAGCGACGGGGATGGTGGAGACGATGGAAATATCCAAACCCTCACCCTGCCCTCTCCCAAAGGGAGAGGAAATGCCAAGTGTAGAAAAAAGCTTGAGAATAACCGAACCAATTGGATGGTCAGCGGGAAGCGAATTAAGCTCGGCGTGCAGGTCAATGCCGGGGGAGTTGATCCAGATCCCTGCGTGGGGCGAATCCAAAACTTCGACATCCACATGAACTTGTGTGACGGGGACCGCAAGCGCGGGGCGGTTGTAAACCACCGCATGCTCGCCGAAGAGAATGATCTTACCGGGTGCCGATGCGTTCACGCGAGATAGAAGATGGCCAGCACGGCCACAGCCCAAAGGATCATCCCAATTTGAAACGGTCGGTCGGATAATAATATTTCTTCCGGCGCGCCGCCTGCATGTTTGACCTCTATGAGATATAGATAGCGGAAGATGGCGTAAACCACAAAAGGAATGGTTAACATCATGCTGTCATTTTGAGGGACATTGGGCGCAGAGAATGTATATAGCGAATATGCAACAATGGTTGTCCCGGAAACGATCATGATGTATTGATCAAGAAGCGGCAGGGTATAGCCGTCCAATACTTTACGGTGTGAACCTGCACCATGCGCGAGAAGCGCGAGTTCGGCGCGGCGTTTTCCAAAACCAAGGAAGAGTGCAAGCAGGGTCATCACTACATATAGCCACGGTGAAAATCTTTCCACTTGAATGAGCGTTACACCCGCGTGTACGCGCAAAACAAAACCTGCCGCGATGACAAACACGTCTATGATCGGAATGTGCTTGAGCCATTTTGAATATGCCAGGTTGAGCAGCAAGTAAATAATAAGCACGGCCTCAAAGCCCGGCGTGAGCAGGGTCGCCAGGCCAAGCGCAGTGAGAGCCAGGCCAATTCCTGCAGCCCAGGCAACGTTGATCGGCAATTTTCCAGCCGCAATGGGGCGGTCCTTCTTTTCAGGATGCTGACGGTCTGCTTCCACGTCGGCAAGGTCATTGAAAATATAAACACTGGAAGAGACCATACAAAACAATACGAAGCCTGCGAGAGTGCTTAAAAAAGCCTCCACATTGAGGAGCTGTTTGTCAAATACAAGTGCGGCAAAGATGAAGATATTCTTCGACCATTGGCGCGGGCGCATGGTTTTTAAGAGAGCTTTTAGCATCTGTCTATTTTACCTGATACAATATTTTCATGCCCAAAATTCGTTTGGATGTTTTGTTGATGGAACGCGGACTGGCCGAATCGCGCGCAAAAGCACAAGCCTTGATCATGGCTGGACAGGTGCGAGTTAACGATCAGGTCGCGCTCAAGCCTGCCACTGCGATAGATACAAAATCCACGCTGACAGTTGATCACGGTCCGCGCTTCGTCTCACGCGGCGGTGAAAAACTGGATGCGGCGCTGGAGGCTTTTGCGATCGATGTCAAAGGTCTCGTGTGCGCCGATGTGGGCGCATCCACCGGCGGATTCACCGATTGCATGCTGCAACGCGGCGCAGAAAAAGTTTACGCAATTGATGTGGGCAAGGGCATCCTGCACTGGAAGTTAAGAAATTATGCGCGTGTTATTGTGATGGAAGAGACCAATGCGCGCCATGTTGAGTCGTTGCCTGAAAAGGTTTCGTTTGTTACCATTGATGCATCTTTTATCTCGCTGAAGATACTATTGCCAGTCGCAAAGAATTGGCTGACTGAAGATGCCCAACTTCTGTGTTTGATCAAACCGCAGTTCGAGGCGGGCAAAAAGGATGTCGCACGCGGCGATGGTGTGATCCGCGACCCTGAAATTCACAGGCAGGTATTATTGGATATCCTGTCATTTGCAAGGAACGCAGGCTTTGGCTTGCGCGGATTGATCAAGTCACCGCTGCTGGGACCAAAGGGGAATGCGGAATTTTTAGTCTGGCTTGACCTTCACTCGGAAGGCAAGTCGGTTGAAGAATTGGTGGATGGCATAATAAAAAAAGAGATTGCTTCGGACGAATAATTCATGAAGATTGGCGTAGAGCAGCGGATATAAAATCTGTCTCCGTAAGCCCAATTTATTTCCAAAAGCCTACTCGTAATATTCAGTTTGATATAACGAGATATGCTTTTGCGATTCTCCCAAAATATCGTCGATCGTCATATTTTCGTGCTGATGATCGGCAGGGTGGTAATGGACATGCACACGCCTTACGTTTGGGATTGAAGCGATCAGTTTTTCCTCCACATTACTCGCGATAACATCGCCTTCATACACGCTCAAAGCGCCATCAATGCCGATCGTCACATTGATCACGATATGAGGTCCAAAACGATGCGCTTGTAATTCCTCCAACTGTACCACGCCCGGCATTTCCTTTAATAGAACTGAAATGCGTTCTGCAAGATCGCGATTGGGCACAACTCCCATTAAATCGGTGGACGATTCCCGCAGGATAAAGATGCCTGTGCGCATGATCAAAAACGCCACAAGCGCGCCCGCCAGCGGATCAACCCACGGCAAACCACGCATACCGAGGAAGATGCCTATTGACGCAGCTGAAGCAGAAAACACATCATTACGATGATCGTACGCAAGCGCATCCACAACGGGGTTTTTAGTCTCACGCCCAAGAATGCGGGTGTACCAGGTAAGGAAAATTTTTATGGCTACAGTCGCAAGCGCAACCCACAAAGCAAATGGGTGCGCTCCCTCTGAACTTGCCTGCCCATCCACTAAATCCCAAATTTTATCAACTGAATCCCAAAAGACCGCAACCGCCGTTACGATGATGAATGAACCGATCACCACCGAAGCAATGCTTTCCATTTGGCGATGTCCATACGGATGCTCGCTGTCTGCAGGTTTGTTGGCAAGGCGCACAAAAATGCTCGCCGCAATGTAGTATGCAACGTCAGAGCATGAATTGATCCCTTCCGCCAGCAAGGCAGGGCTGTGCCCCAGTATGCCGACGATGGTCTTAACAACGGCAAGTAGAACATTCACACCCAGGCCAAGATTAATGGCTAACAAACTTTTACGATCTCGTTCATTGGTCATGGGTTGATTGTACGTTTTTTTGTGTTCAGGCACAATTGACAATGCTCACCTTTTTCAAAAAAATCTCCCGCAAGCAATCTGCGGGAGATTTTGAATTACGCTTTGCTTCTTCGTAAAAAGAATTTTGTGATCTCCTCCGCCACGGCGGGCATAAGTGCCAGCCCGATCACCAAAGCCCATTCACGACCACTCAGAAAATGAGTATTGAATATCGGCTGCAGGAACGGCACACCGCACACGATCAACAGCAATGCAATGGAAATTCCCACCGCATATTGCATATATTTATTCGAGAAGACGCCGATCGAAAATAGCGAAGCGCGCTCCGAGCGAACGGTATAAGCACGGAACAATTCAGCAAGCGACAATGTGACGAAAGCCATCGTTTCGGCAACCTGGACATCGATACCGCGCCAGTTATGATTCAGCACAAATGACAACACATTCGCACCCGACGGGATGACTGATCCTGCTTCGAGGTGCCATGTCAGGCCCATCACAAATGCGCCCAGAACGGCGGCTGTTTGGGTGATGGTCTGTATGCCAATGCCAATGCCCATCGAGCGATTGACAATCGGCTCGGACTTGGCACGCGGCTTATGATCCATGATATCGGGATCGCCCTTTTCCATGGCAAGAGCCAGCGCGGGCGCGCCATCTGTGATGAGGTTGAGCCATAAGAGTTGAATGGCCGTCAGCGGAGCGGGCAGACCCGCCAGTGTGGCGAGGAAGATGATCATGATCTCTGCCACATTCGAAGAAAGCAGGAAGAACACGAACTTGCGGATATTGCTGTAAATAACACGACCCTGCTCCACGGCTGCAACGATGCTTGCATAGTTATCATCCGTGAGGACCATGTCCGCGGTTTCTTTGGCAACATCTGTACCGGTGATGCCCATTGCCACACCGATGTCTGCGCGTTTGATGGCGGGCGCATCGTTTACGCCGTCACCTGTCATGGCAACGATTTCATCGTTTGCCTGCAGCGCATCCACGATACGCATTTTATGTTCGGGCGAAACACGGGCAAACACATCAGTATCTTCGATGATGTTCTTGAGCTCAGTATCGTTTAGTTTATCAAGCTGTGCGCCTGTCATCACTTTCTTGCCGGGGCGCAGGAGGCCGATCGCTTCGGCAATGGCTTTGGCGGTATTGGGGAAATCGCCTGTGATCATCACCGTGCGGATGCCCGCGTGGCGCGCATGTTCAAGAGCAGGTTTCACTTCAGTACGCGGCGGGTCGATCATGCCTGTCAAACCAACGAAGACAAGATCCTTTTCCAATTCAGTGGCTTTGATCTTCTCAGGATCATCAGGGACATCTTTTTCGAGGCGATAAGCAAAACCGATCACGCGCAACGCATCCCTAGTCATCGCGTCGTTGGCGGCGAGGATGCGTTCTTTTACTTCAGTGGTCATCGGCTGGGGTTTATCGTCCATGCCTTGATATTGGGTGCAAAGATCAAGCACAATATCAGGCGCACCTTTGACAGCGATCACATCCCAATCCTTATGCTTTTCATTATGGAACGGAGAAAGGTCTTCCGCCTTCGGGTCACGCACATCATGGATGGTGATCATACGCTTGCGTTCCGAATCAAACGGCACTTCATTCTCACGCGGATAAGCTTCGTTAATATCCACGTGGATTGCCCCAGCCTTGGCGGCGGCTACTATTAGAGAACCCTCTGTCGGGTCGCCAACGATGCGGTAGGTCAACTGCGATTCTTCTTCGCCCGTTGTCTCAATTGTGGCATCATTATTGATCAATCCAAGCCAAAGAGTTGAAAGGATCGCAGGATATTTTTTCACATCCACTTTTGTGCCATCGACTTGAAATTCACCGTTGGGCGCGTAGCCTGTCCCCGTTACGTTAATGAATTGATTATCCGCCCAGATGCGGGTGACTGTCATTTCGTTTTGGGTCAATGTGCCAGTTTTATCCGAACAAATCACAGTTGCGGAACCAAGCGTCTCAACCGAAGACAATTTGCGGATGAGCGCGTGGCGCTGGATCATCTCACGCATCCCAAGCGCAAGTGAAATTGTCACAACTGCGGGCAGGCCTTCCGGCACTGCGGCGATGGCAAGGCTGATGGCAATGATAAATACTTCGGTGATCTGCTCCGCGAATTTTGTGAAATATATTAGTGGATTTGTGAACAGCAGACTAATATCCGTTTGATTGATCAATGCGACGATAAAAACAACGGCAACCAAAATTAGCGAGCCGATACTGAGCGTCTTGCCAAGCTGGTCAAGCCTTCTTTGCAAAGGTGTTTCTTCAGTCTCCACATTTTGCAGCATTGTGGCGATCAAACCAAGTTGCGTCCGCATGCCTGTGCTGGTGACCACGCCGCGCCCGCGCCCATAGTTGACGACCGTACCCATGAAGGCGGTATTCTTTCTATCGCCAAGGGGAACATTTTTCTCTAACACGGTCGCCGCGTTCTTTTGCACAGGAAGTGATTCGCCTGTAAGTGAGGCTTCTTCCACGCGTAAATTTATGGCTTCGAGCAAGCGCAGGTCTGCGGGAATAAAATTCCCCGCCTCAAGAAAAACAATGTCGCCAGGCACGAGATTGTATGAAGGCACAGCACGGCGCGATCCATCGCGCAACACTTGCGCGTCGGGCGCGGCCAGTTTCTTGAGCGCGGCTAAAGCCTGCTCCGCGCGTTGTTCCTGCACAATACCCAGCACCGAGTTCAGCACCACAATTGCCATGATCGCGGATGCTTCCACATAATCACCGAGCAGGGCGGAGATCACAGAAGCCACGATCAGCAGGATCACAACAAAGTTATTTAGCTGTGCCCACAACAAAGCGAGGAAGCTCGGACGTGGCGCTTCCTTCAATTGATTTGGGCCATAATATTCCAGTCGCTTTTCAACTTCTTCAGACGATAATCCGTCATGTTGTACTTCAAGGTGCTTCAAAACATCTTCCGCTTTTAATGCGTGCCATTCCTGCTCTTTTGTTTCCTCATGTGCCATTCAAAATCTCCTGATCATGGAATTTTGCAAGCCAGACTCTTCTTCATCTCTCTGATAATTAAAACGAGACCACCACAGCCTCCGTGATGGTCTCGCCAACGTTTTCAAACGTACGAATTGCCGATGGCACGCTGTGCGCACCAATGGTATGACGACGACTCATCCTGCGGGAAAACAGGCGGCTACTCCCCAAACGCCTTGAGTGTATCCACATGCAAATGGATTGTCAAGCAGAGGGTTTGGAGATTTTGGAAATGCTCATTTATGAATATATCGGAGTGTATAATCCATTATCCGTTCCATTTATCAACTTTAATGAGGTGACCCATGACATTCCAACTCGTGTACTACTCCCAGCAGGACCCAAAATGGAAACAAGATATTCTCGGCTTTGGCGATCCTGGTGACACCATTGGCTATGTTGGCTGTGCGCTGACAAGTGTAGCCATGTTGGTCAGTGGGCATGGGTTCATCGAAACGCCCAAAACTCTCAACAAAAAATTGCAGAACGTAGGTGGCTTTGCAAGCGCAGGCATTCGCTGGGGTGCGGTCAGTCAGATCTATCCCCAGATCAACATGAAAAGTTTTATCTCCTGCGCCAGCACAGACGCACCGCTCACGCAGATCGATGCATCCATTGCGGCGGGTCAACCTGTGATCGTGATGGTGGATAATTCACCTGCAGCTGGCTTGCAAACTCATTGGGTTTTACTGTATGCAAAAGAAGGCAACGACTACCTCATGCTCGACCCCTGGCCATATCAACCCGACGTGACCAAGAAAACTTATCTCATGCCGCGATATAGTCAGGGTAATCCGCTCAAGCGTTCGATCATGCATGTCATCATTTATGAAGCATTTAATGCCAGCGGAGGGATCGCTCAACCGGGATCATCCCCAGTGACTGGCACGTCGCAGACTCCGCCGACAGTTGATCCTGCGGCAGAGCCGACAAGCGGACTCTCCGCCCGGGTAAAAGCAGACGTGACCTGGGGCCTGAACATCCGCTCGAGCATTGACACATCCAGCCCGAATAATATTGTAGTTTCCGTGCCCGCTGGGACTTTGGTCAGCGTGCTAGGCGCAGATGATTACGCAAAAATTGGCGGTGTGAATCAATGGGCGCGTGTACGCGATAACAAAGGACATGAAGGCTTTGCCGCCGCATGGTATTTGGAAAAAGTTCAAACTACATCTCCTGTCGTTGAGACAACTCCAGCGACGCCCCCTGTCATAGAAACTGTGCCAGCCCCAACACCGAAGGAAGAAGCGCCCAAGGCTACATCCACGCCAACAGCCAATCAACTTATTGTCGTTGTCAAATCAAAGGTCGGAAAATTCGGCGTAAAAATATATGAAACCGCATCCATTCAATCACATGTTGTGGCCACCGAAAAAGTGCGCGCAAAGCTCGTTGTGATCGAAGACCAAAGCAAAGCCAGACCCAAAATTGGCAAAGCAGGCAAATGGCTGAATGTGCAAACCAAGGATGGCAAAAAAGGATTTGTAAAAGCCGAACTGGTAGGACTGGCTGAATAATTCAACGAATTTTCACTTCTCAGGAGGAACACGCCATGTTATTGCAAGGCAATCTACAAGGGTTACAGCATTTGGGTTTACCAGTAACGAACCTCGAACGCTCGAAGGATTTTTACGCACAATTGGGTTTTACTGAAGCTCTGCGGACGGATATCCAACCTCAAACAGAGGTCATTCGGGTGGCGATGATGGAGCATGAAAATTTCACCATCGAACTCTATGAATTAGGGCAGGAGAAGCGACAGGAAATCGCGAAGCGGACAGATGGTCATATTGATCATGTGGCGCTGAATGTGTTGGATATCGAAAAAGCCTATGCAGAGATCAAGTCTGCGGGGCTGGAAATTTTAGAAGAAAACGCGCCAGTCTTTTTACCCTTTTGGGAACACGGCGTAAAGTATTTCACCGTTCGAGGTCCGGATGGAGAAAAAGTCGAGTTTAACCAAATTTTGAAATAGCACCTAAACTACGCTGTTCAACGCATCCACGAACACTTCCACCATCTTTTGGATATTGATCTCTTCGGAAACAATTCGAAAAGATTCCTGCCCCATCTTTTGCAAACGCGCCATATCCGATAGCGCGTTTTTCATTGTGGATACAAGCGCGCCATAATCTTCGGGGTTGATCTGCCAACCGTTTCCTTCGCGGACAAGATCGTCCTGTGTACCGTCGCCTTTTGCCACGATGACAGGCAGGCCATAACTCATCGCTTCCTGGACGGCAAGTCCGCCCGTGCCTGGCAGGACGAACAAATCTGCTTCTGCGAAATAGGGTTTGATCTCAGCCCCATGCTTGGCTCCGGTAAACTCTGCGGCAGGATACACATCCTTGGCAAGTGTCTCTAACTCGGCGCGTTCAGGTCCATCGCCCACGATAACCAGGCGCGGCTTTGATTCCATTTCAGCGCAGGCGCGTAATAAATAGTCAACTCGTTTGCGTGATTGAAGCCTTCCGACGAAAAGGATGTTGGGTTGAAGGTTTAATGTTGAAGGTTTAATGTTGAAGGCGGGCGCTGGGGAGACTGAATTATGGGCAACGAATATTTTTTCAGGCGGGAAGCCGAGCGCGGCATATTCGTCTGCGCCGCGTTGACTGTACGAGAGCATCGCATCGAATTGATGGATGAAGCTTGTCCAAACCCGATTGCCTTTCGGTGCGCCCAATCCCCAGCCAATGACCTTTCGTCCGCGGGCGTGCATCCACTTAACGGCGGAGGGTGTAGCCAGATAGCGTGGGTTCGCTTCCACGATCAACGCATCGGGATTGTATTCTTCGAGCCAGTTGATAAATCCGCGCTGGTAGCAAAAATAAAATGCGCCGCTGAACAAATGAATATTTTTTGCTTCGTGGTAATTTGCAATTTGGGGTTTGCCGCTGGCGATCATTTCCACGGGGCGCGGCTGTCCCGCAAACAGGCACATGCTTTCGCAGGATTGCGCGAGCAGATCAAAGAACGGGACGCGGTACGAGGGAAGAACGCGTTGTTGCAAACCGAGGCGATGCGGAAATTATTTTCATGGCAGGGGAACGCATCTGGAAAAAATGAAGGCGACGTTATCGTGATACTGCTCGCACCACTGGCTGGAATTTTGCACAGCTTTGACGAGTGCGGGCTGGGTGCTGGCAAGGACATCAATAAATTGACATTGTTTTCTTCGAGGTAGGACATCCCAACCTGGTTGCTGCGGATTGGACAAAAAGATAATCCTCTGCCTGCTCGGCAGTGAAAATAACTTGAATGCGTGTGTCGATCCAAACAGGGCGCGAGGGCGCGGCGTGGATCAAGTAGCTTCCAAAGACAACATCATTCCACATGGGACCTGGGAGTTCAGGATGCTGATGCCAGCCAGTCGGCGGCGGCTACAGGGTGTTTGCGGATCAAGCGCTGGCGGCGATTCATTCCACCAGCTTTCGCGGATGCCGGGCAAAAGCAAAAAGGGAATTAACAGAAAGACAATGCCCAATCCATAATTCAAGCTGGGGGTTTTCACATCCTGCGGCTGGTCAAACCGTTGCACAATGGACTCTGGCATGAGGGAGGCTGTCAGTATGGATATGATGAACAGATCCCAGATCACGTAGCGAATGCCAGTTAATGCCAGCCACGAAAATGAGAGGAATAACATCCACTCAAATGTGGATAGGCGGCGGCGCGCAAACGCTGCCAGCGGCACAAGCAGGATCAACCATGCAAAAAAGATATTCATCTGCCAGCCCTGATTGAGCGGAGGCAGCCATTCGGGACTAAGATCGACGGATGCCCGGTGACATGAAAGTTCCGATCACAGATTGCCAGAGAACAAATCCGCGCGGATTGATCAAGGTAATGGCAAGCGATGCCAAAGCGACCCAGAAAAGTTTTTTTCTATCGCCTGCCCCAAAGACAAATGCAAGCCCGACGAGGATAAAAAATAAAATGAAGGAACCGTGCAAGTTTACCCATGCCCAACTCAGGGGAACGAGCAGCCAAAGAAATTTCTGTTCGCGGTTCTGCCATCTCAACAAGAGCCACAACACAGCCAGAAACAGCGGATAGGTAAAAAGCTGCGGACGGACTCCCCAATTGTTACTGCCCGATAACCCAGCAATCATGTTAGAAGAGTCGCAAGGCGCGGACCAACGCCTCCCTGTCGCATCATCGCCCAAAGCATGGCATAGGTGATTCCGATCACCACTGCGACCAAAAGAATGGTGGATGAAATCCCATTTGCTTTAAATGTCAGCCAAAGAAATACTGCCGACAGCCAAGATTGATAAACGATGGGCTGTCCAGCCTGTATGGAGCTATAAGTATCCACCACAGGCACAGCGGCGTTCTGCAAAACATCCTTTCCCAGCCGCAGATACCACCAATAGTCATGGGGTTGTATTGGCAGGAGAATTGCGATGATCAATAAAGGAAATAAGGCGATGCTTAGCCAGAGAAAATCATAGGAGCGGGAGGGGTTTATTTTCATAACCTAATCCTCCAGCAAAACTTTGAGATACGACTCAACCATTTGATCCAGCCCAAAAGCGGACTCAGCCCGCTTCCGCGCCGCCGCCCGGAATTGATCCTGCTTCGTCAGCACGTTCTCCGCTGATACCGCCAGCGCGGAAATATCGGGTGTTTCCAGTTTCCAGGGATTGCCGCCATACGGCACAATGCAGCCTGCGTCATCCGTCACCAACTCTTTGAGCGAACCGCTGTCGAAACCGACCACGGGCAGCCCACAGGCCAGCGACTCGATCACAGAATTTGGGCAGGGCGGATTCACCTCCGCAGAATACATCATGTGACTTGAACGCGCCAAAGTTGGGATCTGTTCGCGCGGGACGGTGCCAAGAAATTTTACAGGCACTTTGCTTTGCAGCCTGCGCTGCGTCGTATCGTCCACCTTGCCAGCCACCACCACTTCCATTGGAAATTTTGCCGAAAGCTTTTCAGCCAGCGCAACCGCATGGAACAGACCTGAATTCAAACCACCCGCCAGGCTTCCCTCCAAAAGCAATAATCGAAAGTGGTCTGTCGGACGTTCATGTGCGCCGTCGGGCGTATAAGTTTGCAGATCCACACCATTGATGATGACTGAGGCAGGAACTTTCGCCACCCCGTACCAATCCTCCCACCACCTGCGGATGAACCGGCTTTGATAGATCACATGGTCAGCAAAGCGCGAACGAATAAACGCCAGCATCGCATTGCCGTATTCCGCGCGGATAGTGTATCGCGTGCCTGCCCATCTTACGCGCTGCACCCAATTCACCCCGTCGAGGCGCTGCACGATTCGCTGTCCGCGTTGACCAGCTTTCCACAGCGGAATCAGGTTTCGGGTCCCGGCGATCACGAGCGCAGCATCCGCCCCCGTAGAAAGATCGTGTGTTACATCCACCCCGCGGGCGAGAAGTCCCTGCTCAAATTTCAAGCGGAACGAAGCCATGCCGCCCGTCCCCTCCACACGCGGAACAATACAAATTTTTGACATCCACCCATTATACAATCTTCCGCTCCCCACTTTTTACCTTTTACTTTTTCATTCCTCCTCCTTCCTCATTCATCCTTTCTTTATGGTATCCTTGCCCTAACTTTTTCAGGGAGCGTTCTTTTTATGTATATAGCCATTGAAGGGGTGATCGGCGTCGGCAAGACCACACTTGCCCGCCTGTTACAAAACACATTTGAAGCGGATGTACTGCTGGAGATATTCGAGGAGAATCCTTTTCTCTCCGATTTTTACGCAGACCGCGCGCGTTATGCTTTCCAAACACAGATCTTCTTTTTGCTCAGCCGCTACCACCAGCAAAATAACAACGTCCCCAAGATTTTAGCGGAAGGAAAAAACCTGATCGCCGATTACACCTTTGCAAAAGATGCGCTCTTCGCGGGCATCAACCTGCAGGGCGATGAATTGGATATGTATCACAAGGTGCATGAAGCGCTCGGCGAAAAAATCCCCAAGCCCAACCTGCTTGTGTATCTGCAAGCCAGCACCGACACACTGATGAACCGCATCGCTTTTCGTGACCGCCCTTATGAAAGACAAATGGAACGCGCTTACATTGACGAACTTAATCATGCGTACGAAAGTTTTTTTTCGAAACCCTTTGACCATACACCTGTTTTGAAAATTGACTCAAACGAACTCGACATCATCCATAATCCTGAGCATCTCAAGCGGATAGAAAACCGCATCCGCGAGACTTTGGGACTGGTCCCGTTTCAACAGAGTCTGCCGCTGGCTGACTGACGACGACAAAAGGACACACTTATGCGCGTTACACGTGAATCACTCCTCCGCATTGCCAAAGAGACTGCCCAGGAACGGGCTTATAACGATCCCGATATTGTAGCCGCATACCTCACAGGTTCACTGCTCAACGTTGACCCCATGCTTGGCGGCACAGCGGATATTGATATTGTCTTCGTCCATAAGACCAAACCAGCGCAGCCGCGTGAATTTGTGAAACTCACTCCCGATTTTCATCTCGACATCAGCCGCCGCGCAAAGGATGAATTCAAGTCGCCGCGTGAACTTCGCAGTGATCCGTGGCTGGGCTATGAAATGTACGATCCCATTTTGCTCTACGAGCGTGAGAAGTTTTTCGACTTCGTGCAAGCCAGCCTGCGCGCAGGTTTCGACTTTGAACAGCCTCCGCTCATGCTGCAACGCTGCCGCAAAATGCTTTCACACGGCCGCGCAATCTGGATGGATTTGACCGAAGTAGACGAGACGGCTGTTGGTCCGAAGGAAGTCAAGAAGTACATGAAGTCACTTTTTCACGCCTTGAATGCGGTCGCTGAATTGAGCGGTCCGCCCATTCAAGAGCGCAGGCTTTTGCTCGAATTCCCTGCTACGCGCCGCAGCCGCAGGAAAACCAGGCATGGCGGCGGGCGCTTTTGGTCTGCTCGGCGCCAACCATGCAGATGCAGAAAAATTAAAACTTTGGTTCTCCGACTGGAAATCCGCATTCAAACTTGCAAGCGAAAAACCTGGCGTGGATTTTCGCATCCATCCTGTGCGCATGAACTACTACGAGAAAGCCATCAAAGCCATGCTGGAGGGTGACACACCCCTCGCCGCACTCTGGCCGCTCCTGCACACATGGACATTATCCGCCGAGGTGCTGGAAGGCGATCATTTCAACTTCTGGCAAAATGCAGTCAGTGAGTTGGGTCTGCTCGGTACGGGATTTGCAGAACACGTGGAAGGACTCGACCATTTCCTTGACGACATCGAGATCATATTTGAAGACATCGCCCGCGAAAACGGATTGGACATGGAGCCACCCACAGGGTTATAGTTCAAACTTCCGAAGCCATTGAGGCTTCGGAAGTTTTTTATAAATACGAGAGAATAAAAGCCTATGAAATCCTCCACCCTGCCATTCATTTTACAAGCCCTGCT
>CAWHXC010000044.1:0-21550 GCA_963833175.1 uncultured Chloroflexia bacterium | reverse complement strand
CCAGATGTCCGTTCACAATGTGTGAAAGCACACTTAAATTATCAAATGAAGGAGTGCGCAAGTGAACACGCCAGGGCTTGGGTCCGCCATCCCCTTCCAGCAGAAGCCCAATTCACCGCGCGGAGATTCAACCGCACTATAAATTGAAGCCTTCTGGCGCAGGGAAACCTTCCGTCCACAACTTGAAGTGATGGATCAGAGCTTCCATGCTGACACCGATCTCCGAACGCGGCGGCGGGACAAATTTGCGATTCTCGGAATGCACAGGGCCAAACGGTAATTTATTCAAAGCCTGCTCAATGATCTTCAACGACTCGCGGAATTCCTGAATATGCACCAAATAACGCGCGTATGTATCGCCTTCGGTCAGCACAGGCACGTTGAAATCATATTGCTCATAACCTGAATACGGACGCGCCTTGCGCAAATCCCAATCCACACCAGAAGCGCGGAGTGTGGGACCTGTCACGCCATAAGATAAGGCGGTCGCCAGAATCTAAAATTCCAAGCCCCAGCATTCGGTCCAGAAAGAGCGGATTCTTCGTCAATAACTTTTCGTATTCATCAATGCGCTTCGGAAAAATCTTGAGAAAATCACGCACTGCTTTTTCAAATTCAACAGGCACATCACGCCACACGCCGCCAGGGCGGATGTAGGTGGTCATCATACGCTGACCTGAGACCAGTTCAAAAATATCGAGTATTAGTTCACGCTCGCGGAAACAATACAGGAACATGGACATGGCAGCAAGGTCAAGCCCCACGCTGCCAAGCCACACCAAATGCGAAGCGATGCGCTGAAGCTCCACCAAGATCACACGCAAAGCCTGCGCGCGCACGGGCACATCGAGATCGACCAGTTTTTCAACCGCCATCACATACGCCAGGTTGTTGCCCATCGGGTTCATGTAGTCGAGGCGGTCGGTCATCACTTCAGCCTTTTGGTAGGTCTTGGCTTCCATGTTCTTTTCGATGCCCGTGTGCAAATATCCAATATCAGGAATGCAATTGATGATGATCTCGCCGTCGAGTTCAAGCAGCAGGCGCAGAACGCCATGCGTCGACGGATGCTGCGGTCCCATATTCAGCAGCATGGTTTCACCCGTCAGGGCGCGCTCTGATACGAGATGCTTGAATTGATCGATACTAACTTCTTCAATCTGGGTCATAACTATTCCTTGAGTTAAGACCTGACAGGTCGCTTCGCGAAAACCTGTCAGGTCTTATGAAAACTACCTATTCCTTCGGGCGCGGTTTCAGCAAACCGATCTCGTCAAAGTTAAAGGTGAACTGCGGTTCTTCATATCCCAGCGGAAAATCTTTTCGGAGCGGATGCCCTTCGGTCCCTTCTGGCATCAAAATGCGGCGCGGATCAGGATGACCCTCGACCTCGATGCCGAACATATCGAAGAGTTCACGCTCACGCCAATTTGCCACGCCATACAATCCCGTTACTGTCGGGACTTTTGGATTGGTCCCGTTTACTGGGACTCTGATCTGCAGCGACAGATTTTGGGCAAGCGATGTCAATTGATAAACCACATGAAAGCGAGGGTTTTGTTGCGGATAATAATCCACCGCAGTCAGCGCCGAGAGCAATTCAAATTTATGTTCATCGCGCAAAATAGTCAGCGCATCCACGATCTGCTCGGGTTTTAGAAACAGATGCACTTCATCGCGAAACTCTTCAAAGGTCGCGCTGAATTTTTCCTGAATGATTTTTACAATGGGTTCGAGTTTTGTATCCATAGTCTCATCCCGTCACTCTCATGTCATTGCGAGGGCGCTCTTGTTCTTAGCCCGAAGCAATCTCCTACTCGATCGGAGATTGCTTCGTCGGGAAGAGCACCCTCCTCGCAACGACGTCAGAATGACATTATCCGTATTTCTCAGCCAAATCCTTGAACTTCTCGCCATTCACCTTTTCATACAAAGTGAGCACGCCGTGGATCAAAGCCTCAGGGCGCGGCGGACAACCTGCCACGTACACATCCACAGGGACGACTTCGTCAACTCCCTGAAAAATGGCATAGTTATTGAAGACACCGCCGCACGAAGCGCAATCACCCATGGCGATCACCCACTTCGGCTCAGGCATCTGGTCGTACAGTCGGCGCAGGACAGGTCCCATCTTCTTCGAGACGCGTCCCGCCACGATCATCAGGTCAGATTGGCGCGGACTGGCACGCATCAACTCCATGCCGAAGCGGCTCATGTCATAATCCGAAGCCTGTGCCGCCATCATCTCGATCGCGCAGCAAGCCAGACCGAACAGCATCGGCCACATGGCATTTGTCCGCGACCAATTGACAACATTTTCCAGCGTAGTGGTGACCACACCCATGTCACCGAGTTTTTGCTCTACTCCCATTCCAAAGCTCCTTTCTTCCAGGCGTACACATAGCCTACCAATAAGATAACAATAAAGACGGCCATTTCAAGCAAGCCAAATATGCCCAGTTTGCGAAACGCGATCGCCCAGGGTAAAAAGAAAACCACTTCAATATCAAAGAGGATGAACAATACAGCGATCAAATAAAAGCGGACAGGCATGCGCCGAGTCCCTTCACCGTACGGAGTTATTCCCGATTCTGTAGGGAACTGACTTCGCTTCTGTATTTTTCTTTGGGCCAAACAACTCCCCTAAGCCTATCGCGGCAATTGCAATAAACGTGGCAACCGCGATCATTACTGCAATGGCAATGTACTCCAACAACATAAACACCTCTCTGGTGTGTGAAATATGACACTTTTTGTCCAGTATATCATAATCAACTCTTGACTGCCAGTAAATGTGTCTTGTTTCACAAAACGTCAACACAAAAAATTTCCCATAGGTCACGTTTGAAAAACGTGACACTACAGGATGAAAATCTCAAATTCAATCTCCCAGATAATCCCGCAAATCACGACTGCGCGCAGGATGACGCATCTTCCGCAGCGCTTTCGCCTCGATCTGCCGCACCCGCTCGCGGGTCACGTTGAAATAGCGGCTCACTTCTTCCAATGTATGCTCTTTTCCATCATTCAAACCAAAACGCAGTTCCAGGACTTCGCGCTCACGATCTGAGAGTGATTCCAGCGCATGCCGCACCTGCTCACGCAGCATCTCGCGCGCCGCGGAGTCTATCGGGGAAGGCGCATCTTCATCTTCGATGAAATCACCCAGCGAGCTGGAATCTTCATCACCCACAGGACCCTCCAGCGAGACAGGCTCCTCTGCGGAGCGCAGGATACGATTCACTTTTTGGGTCGCAACATCAAGGCGTGTTTGCAATTCAGGTTTGATCGGTCTATTCTCGGCACGTGCGCGCAGTATCGTCTGCACATCTGAAGCGGAAAGATAACCGATCTCCATCGCCAGTTCGGCCTTGTTTGGGTCTCTGCCCAACACCTGCGTTAGATGCCTTTGTGCGCGCAAAATCCGTGAGATGGATTCAAACAAATGGACGGGAATACGAATGGTCCGCGCCTGCTCCGCGATCGAACGATTAATGGATTGACGGATCCACCACGTGGCATAGGTACTGAATTTAAACCCGCGGCGCGGGTCAAATTTACCGATCGCACGCAATAATCCCATGTTGCCTTCCTGGATCAAGTCAACAGCGACATGCCGCGTCCAAGATACCGTTTGGCAACGCTCACAACCAAACGCAGGTTCGCGCGGATCAACGCCTGATTCCCTTCCACAGCGCGGGCGTGCACTGCGTCCATTTCGTTGAACAGGTCTTCGTCAGCGGGCAAGTTGCGGTAGAGCTGCCGCTGGGCAGGAAAAGCATGCTGGTCACCGACATATGTCAGCAGCCACTCAGCATATTTAAACGGAAGCAGGTATAGGTTAAGAAAAACTCCGTAGGCATGTCGGGCAAGACCATCCCAAAGATGATCCACTCCCCAATGACCATTATTCAAATAAGCTCGGAAGTAGGAAGGTGAATCAAATTGCCAGCCCGCGTGAAGCGACTGAGCTTCAGCGATCATCAAGGCAAGGTTGGGAAGCTCATGGTCAAGTTGTTCGGCATCTTCGATAAGACGTTCCCACGAAGTACGCATTTCCAAAAGCAACGAATGATAGATCGAGGAAGCCTGTGAAATGCCCTTACGCTGTTTCAACTTGCGCAAGGTAGTGATATGACGGTCTGCCTCGCTGAGTGTGGCAAGGCGGAATTCGCTATCAGAGTCGAGCAGTTTCACCTGTCCGATCTCGCGCAGGTACAACCGCACAGGGTCCTCAGAAAGCTCAACTGCAAGTTCATGCGCACGCAACGGCAAGACCTCGTCAATGTCTTCCTCCAGTTGCGCAAGCAGTGATTCATCAGGCTCAAGAGGCTCATCCCCCGCCGCATCGAGCAGGAGATCATCATCAATCAGAGGGCTAAAAACTATATCCTCCAAAAGATTGAGCTTCTCTTCTTCTGGCTTATCGGCAGAGAACAGCGTCTTTGCCTTTGGCTTTTGTTTTTGTTTTGGTTTCGTTTTGAGAGTGGGTTTTACTTTAGCAGGCATTGGTTCCCTTTCTCCGATGGCTAAGTGTTAAGAGACCTGTCACATCTGCCGCTTTGACGACAACTTTCTTTTTGCCTGATCCAAACTATTGAGTAATTTTGTAAATTGAACAGCCTGTTCCTGGTACATTTTTATATTTGCGCCGCCCTGCTGTTGTTCTTCCTCTTGCAGAAAGCGCAATTGATTCACATTGACCATCGCGTTTGCACGGCGCAGATCCATAAAACGCGCGAGCAGTTCTTCCACCAATTTATCATCCACAGGGTCAAGTTGTTCGGTTTGTGCCAGCAGATCCTTTGAAACATCGCTGATCGTTTCTGGCAGGTGGGTCATCACATAATGCTGATGATCCTTCTCATCCTGCTCCACCGCCAAACGGATCACGCCGAACACCAACTGATGGTCAGTATACTCGAAATCCTCCACAGCCAACGGGCTCAACCCAAACTCCTGAAGTGTTCGATCAAGTCGGTACAACAAGGCAGGCTTGCGGAATAAAACACCAATGCAATAGGATTCGATCTTCAAAGTGGGATTGAGCGCCACCACCTGCGATTTCTGACCCTGCTGGCTTTGACCTGCTCCACGAGGCTTGCGCCTCACCACCTGACCTTGAGTCTGGGTGCCCACCAACGAGCTTTCGTCCACCCGCAGCATTCGCGCCAGCGCCTGACGGTACGTGTCACGTTCCACGGGGCTGGGCAGATCTTCGATCAACGGCAACACTTGCGCCGCAATTTGATTCTTCACCTTGGCATCGTTCAAGTTCTGACCAACAGCCAAAGAATCCATAACATGCGTAACGATGGGCTTCGCATTTTCGATCAGCCTCTTCCACTCATCCTTGTCACGTGCCACGATCTCATCGGGATCAAGATCATCGGGCATGGATGCCACGCGCAAGTCGGCTTGCAGGCGCGCTTCGTTGCGGAGCAATCCGCGCGCGTCAAAGCCCAATTCCCCTTCGCGATCCATGGCAGAACGTGCCGCATCAAGTCCGCGCAAGACGGCTTTTTGTCCCGCCGTATCAGGGTCAAGCGCAAGGACGATGCGCCGCGTGGAACGCTTCAACAAACGCAACTGGTCTTCTGTCAACGCCGTGCCCATCGGCGAGACAACGTTCTCGTAGCCTGCCTGGTGCAGCGCGATCACATCCAGATAACCTTCCACGATCACAGCCTGGTCTGCCATGCGGATCGGTTTGCGCGCGCGGTCCAATCCATAAAGAATGTGACCCTTTGTAAAGATCGGAGTTTCAGGTGAATTCAGGAATTTGGGAACATCATTCGGGTCAACGATGCGCGCGCCAAAGCCTGCCATCTTCCCGTTTTCATCACGAATGGGGATCATGATGCGGTTGCGGAATTTGTCGTAAACCCGTGATTCGGCATTCGGGACGCTTCGCGAGGAGTCAGCTTCGCGGACAGATAACATGCCTGAGTCGATTAATTCCTGCTGACTATACCCTTTGGACAGGAACTGTTTTAGAAGATTATCATATCCAGGCGGGGCATATCCCAGGCCAAAGGTTTCAATGGTTGCATCGTTTAATCCGCGCTTCTCACGCAGGTATGCCAAAATATCCTGGTTATTAAAAAGATGAGTTCGATAAAAAATGATCGCGTCTTCAAGCAAAACGCGCAAATGCTCATGCGCTTCCTTGATTTCAGGTTTCTCGGCAACAAAGGATTCAACCTTCACCCCAGCCCGGTCAGCCAGCTTGTTCAATGCTTCCTTAAAATCGATCCCCTCGCGTTTCATCACAAACTTGAAGATATCGCCGCCCTCGTTGCATTGACCAAAACAGCGCCACGTCCCAAACTCAGGCCAAACTACAAACGCAGGCGTATGCTTGTTATCGTGGAAGGGACAGAAACCTGTATAGTTCTTGCCCGCGTGGCGCAGTTTGACACCCGCCTCAGACACGAGGTCTACGATATCTATTTTAGCTTTGATCTCATCAATAGTTGACATAGGGTGAGTGAATTATAGACGCATTTGGTGGTTTGGGAAAACAAAAGACACGGATGGAATTCCGTGCCTCGAATTCACTTAAATGTTTTTTACATGTAATTCAACAGGCTTTTCTTTTATTCTCTTTATTACAACGGTAAAACAAGTTAAATAAAAATGGGGCAGCTTATAAACTGCCCCATAGAAATATAATTGAATTCTCTCGAACTCCATCAACCATTAGGGAAGTGGTAGTGGAATTATATCCGTTGGTGTCGGTGGAACATCCGTTGCAGTTGGCGGGACATCCGTTGCCGTCGGTGGGACATCCGTTGTCGGTCGGCGGGACATCCGTTGCGGTCGGTGGGACATCCGTTGCCGTCGGTGGGACATCCGTTGCCGTCGGTGGAACATCCGTTGCTGTCGGTGGAACTTCCGTTGCTGTCGGCGGGACATCCGTTGCCGTCGGCGGGACATCCGTTGCCGTCGGCGCAATTCTAGTCGGCGTACTTTGAATAATCACATCATCGGGAACTTTAGCCGCAACAACAATCAGGTAACTATCCAACTCAGGGGCTACCAAACCAGCAGTATTCAAAGTCAGCTGCTGCGATTGAAGTGACGGAAGAATGAGTGCATTAGCTTCAACATTATTATCCCTGGACTTCAAACTAGTCAACGATTCTAAATAAGCAGTCTTTGCGCCTGCACTACGTGACGGATCTTTAGCAACTGCGATCCACTCATTGAGGCGGCGCTCGGCAAGAGTAACATCCGTGGCGACCGGGTTTGGTGATATTGCCCGCCAAACTTGCTCACTTGCCCGTTTCCATGTATATAACGTGTCACCCGGCAAAGCGGATTGAGCCTGGGCCGTACCCGTAACAAGAAGAGCTGCAACCAACACGGCAAAAGTCAAAGTTGTACGCTGGATCAATGGCATAACAATTTGCCTCTGGCGCGGATGGGACAGTGTAAATTGGGTCACAGCCGAACGGGTATAGGCAATGAACGTGGATAAAGGCACTATATCGCGCCCGAGATTTAAAAGGAGGGCCGTTTCAAGAAGCGGGCCTAGCTGAGTGGCATATTTGGGGTAAAGCAGCAAACATTCATCCAGGGTGAATGTGCCGTTTACAAGTCTCATCAGGCATTCTTCGAGAATCCGTTGAAGCCTTTTAAGATCAATTCCCAATTCTGTTCTTTCAGAGTGTTCTATGAACATCTGTAGACCATGCATCTGCAAAATGCGGACATCATCCTCGCGAATTTTTATTGCGCGCGCAATGTCTTTAATTGACATGCCGACAACAAATCTAAAGACCAGAACCTGTTGCTGTTCTCCCGTTAAAAATCGCATATTGTCACGTATGAGTTGAAATTCCTGCCTAAAATTACCACCCTTTAACGACAATATAAATTCATTATCAGGAGCAACCTTATTTTTGTGAGTGCGATAATAGGCAATCACTTGATTATGCGCAACTGAACAAAGCCAGACGATAAAAGATGAGCCAAATATCTGGTAACGACCAAGGTGTTCCCAGGCTTTTAAGAATACCTGAAAGGTAAGTCCTTCGGCGACCCCATTATTTGGCGCCAGAAAATAAATATAGCGATAGACGCGTTCAACATATGCATCATAAAGTTCAACAAATGCATTGGCGTCGCCAGATTTCGCCTGGTGTATCAGGCGAAATTCTTCTGGGAACATTTCCATAAGACGATTGATATAACTGGCACTGATCATAATCTTCCAAAAAAACCAAAAAATAACTTGTCAACTCTAATTGACAGACCTTGAAATTTACATCTCAAATTTCTGGTTTGATTTCGATACACGCATAAAAATCATATCGCTGCCTTACAATAATTTCATTATATTTATATATACAATAGACAGGCAACCTGTAGCCGAAGTATTTGCCTGACTAAACGGGCCTTCTAATTTGATTATGATGAAAGCCCAAGGAGGTATGCAAGAACCAACACAAATTAACTCCCCCGCAAATGTACTATACTTAAATTATACCATTTATATCTGATTTTGCAGCAAATTTATGTCTTTTCCGCCTTTTTCGCCAGCAATTAGATTGTGTTAGAATAATCTTCATACTGTTTTTTATGAGGACTCCCCCGTGTCTACCCCACCAAAATCCATTCAACCAACACCATTGAATCCACGCCGACGCGGCATTATCGTTGGTGCGTCAGACGGCATTGGCGCCGCCCTCGCCCGTAAACTGGCAAAAGAAGGCTACACAATTGCTTTGGTCGCCCGCCGCAAAGATAAACTTAATACGCTTTGCGCAGAGATCAATTCCGCTGAAATGGAAGCTCGTGCCTTTCCGTATGTGCATGATGTGGCAAATTATGATGAAGTTCCCGACCTGCTCCGCAAGATCGTTGCTGACCTCGGCGGGCTTGACGTACTTGTCTTCATGGCGGGAGTAAACTTTCCACCCGGCTTGACCAGCTATAACTTCGAAGGCGACCGCAAGATGGTCGAAGTGAATTTGATCGGAGCGATGGCCTGGCTCAGTCCAGTGGCAGAAATGTTCCAAAACGCAAAGGCGGGACAGATCGTAGGCATCTCTTCAGTAGCAGGGGATCGCGGTCGTATCGGCAATCCTGGTTACAACACATCCAAAGCAGGGTTAACCACATATCTTGAAGCGCTTCGCAACAGGCTTACGCGTCATGGCGTGAATGTATTGACCGTGAAGCCAGGCTTTGTGAAAACCGAAATGCTCAAAGCCGCGCAGGGCGGCACACCCTTTGCGATCACACCTGAAAAAGCTGCTGAAGATATTTACAAAGCCATGCGCAAGCGCAAACAACTGATCTACACAGCGCCCATTTGGCGTTGGATCATGCTCATCATTCAACTTGTACCCTCGGTGATTTTCCGCCGTATGTCATTTTAGATATTGATAATAGACGACGGTTTACCGTACGCCATCTATTCCCCACTTCATCCCATGCAAAAAAACTTCACACAACTCGAAAACTTCGGCCACTCACTGAGCGCGCCTTCCTATCTGATTAAACCCACCACAACTGACGAAATTAATGAGGCGTTCGCCCTTGCTAAAAAATCAGGACTTGCCATTTCCGCGCGCGGAGCAGGCCGCAGTTACAACGACGCCGCACTGATCGGCGGCGGCATTATGCTGGATATGCGCGGCATGAACGCCATCACAGAGTGGGACCCAGCCACAGGACTCATCACTGCCCAACCCGGCGTCACACTTGAGCAGGTCTGGCACAAAATACTGTCCGATGGTTGGTGGCCGCCTGTCGTTTCTGGCACCATGACCACAACCTTGGGCGGCTGTCTTGCCGCGAATATTCACGGCAAGAATAACTTCAAGATGGGACCCATCGGCGAGCATGTCGTTGAATTCACAGCTATTTTGCCCACAGGCGCAGAGATCACCTGCTCTCCAAAAAAGAATGGCGATTTATTTTATGCCATGATCAGCGGACTCGGGATGCTGGGTGTCTTTACTTCAATTACCATGCAGATGAAACACATTGAATCCGGACTTTTGGAAGTGCATGCCTGGCCTGCGCATGATCTGCACGAACATCTTTCCCTGCTGGTTGATAATGCGCCGAATTACGACTATATCGTCGGCTGGCTGGATTCAACTCATGGTGGAAAGAGCCTTGGCCGCGGTCAGATCCATGCCGCTAATTATTTACATGGCAATGATGACCCGAATCCGCAAGAGACCATGAAGTTGAACAATCAGATTCTGCCGCCACGTATTTTCGGCATTTTCCCAAAATCTATTTTGTATTTGTTCATGATCCCGTTTGCGAACAATGTGGCCTGGTCGGCAGTCAACACAGCGAAGTATATTGCATCGCTTCGACGTCACACTTTCCGTCAGTCTCATGCGGCGTTCCACTTTTTGCTTGATTATGTCCCCAATTGGGAATTATCCTACGGACGCGGCGGATTGATCCAGTACCAATCCTTTGTTCCGAAAGAAACCGCTGAGGATGCCTGGCGCGAGATATTGACCATTTCCTTGAAGCGCGGCATGCCTTCCTATCTTGGCGTGACCAAACGTCACCGCCCCGACAAATTCCTGCTGACCCATGCAGTGGATGGCTTATCCCTCGCCATGGATTTCAAAGTGACCGATAAAAACCGCGCGAAGCTCGGCGCGATGTTACAGGAATTTGACAAGATCATTTTACAGGCAGGCGGCAGATTCTATTTTGCCAAGAACAGCGAGACTTCAGCCGAAACTGCACAAGCGTTTTTCGGAAAAGAAACCATCGCAAAATTTAAGAAGTTGAAGAAACGATGTGACCCAAATGGCTTGTTGGAGTCAGATCTTTATCGAAGAATTTTTGAATAGAAAATATACAGCAAAAATCCCGCCATCGAAAACTGAGGCGGGATTTTTTTATTAAAGACAAACTGCAAGTCATCTATTTACTGATGTCGTTTACGTAATTAATTGCGCCCGAACAGGCTCCAAAAAGAAATGGCGAAACGTTATCCCAGGTCAACGGCAGGCCTTCACCCATTACACGGGTTATTCCTTCTGCGAGACAGCCTCCGCCCGCATTGTAGTTGACCAATGTAAATTTCCACAGATCTTCATACGAAGAAATATTCCCCGGTGTTTGGCCTGAGTAATTGCGGACGACCTGCCCAGCCTGTTCACAGTTGGCGATCATGGAATGCGCGAAGACGACCACCGAAAAATCCGCCCGTGCCAGGTCAATTCCCAGCGGACAATTTGCACAGGTCGCGTTGACACTTCCCACCAGCGCGCGACGTAACTGCACCTGTTCTTCCTCTTTCAGATGCATATATCCAAGCCCGCAAGTGTCTTCAGTGTACACCACTGGGCAAAATTGTTCGTAAAACGAAGGGTTCCAAAACAGGATCGTATCTGCGCCGTCTTCCGTGAGTTGACCCAGTCCCACGTCTGGTGCGCCCTGATAGGTGCCCGGCCAAAACTGGCTTTCACGCGCGAATAGATTTTTCAGCAACCGCGCGGGCACGGCGGTTTCCTGTGCGGTGCTTAGGATCAATTCATCAAACTGGTTTTGCCATTCGGTGACAGCCGGGCGCGCCTTCTCAAGCCCGCATTGGTTGACTCCGCCGCCAGGCACCAGCCCGCCATCGGGACAGGCGCTTGCATCCACCGCGCCTTGCAAGATCAAGTTTGTAGCGAGGTAGGTGTAGGGAATATCACTGCTGAGTTCTTCGCTCTGTTTGGGTGTAGCGAGCCATTCGGGAGGGCCGCCAACGGGAGGAAATGAACTCCATGAATCCGAGCAAGTGGCAACGGTTTGGCCCTGCCATTGCGAAGAGAGCACATCCACATACGAATACAGTTGATCGGGATTGCCTTCGTCCACTTTTTGCACGCGGACTTGTGCGCTGTAAATGATGCTGCTGTCACCATACGTGGAGTACGACCAAAATTCAACGGGAACGCCATCTGCATCTGTTTCTGAAATATTGAATTTGCATACGGCATCAGCACAGTCGAAAGGTTGGCCGTCGTAGGTTCCTCCAATACGGATAATGGTTTCATCTGGTAAAGGTTCATGCCCTGTGAAGACAAGCGTTGGATCGGTCTCGCAGATATTTGTATAGGTACTTAATACAGGCTCGCAACCTTCAAGAGAGATCCACGCGCTGGCAGGTTCAAGCTCCAGCGGGATCTCTTTTTCCTCCATATAGCTATCGGTTGCATAGATATAGTAACCTTCGCAGGTATGTTTATTGTCGGCAATGCAAGGGTCCTGTACGATCCAATTGCTGTAGACGATTTCGCCGCAATCCCTATAGATTTCCCCGGGAAACGGTATGCCTTGGTGATCTATGATGATGGTGCATTGTGGTTGTTGCGTTTTCCAGGTTGCCAACTGCCATTCATAGGCTTGGTATTCCACGGTGGCAACTGTAAATCTGTCCGGTCCTGGCGGCGGGTTGGTGGCAGTTTGAAAAACAGCGCCAGGCGCTGTTGAAGTATAGCGTGTAAACGCCGTGCCATTAATGGCGATAATGATTGAAAGCAGTCCGAGCACCCAGTGGCGTTTCATATCTACCTAAAAGAATTGGCTGCGTAATTCCTTGTTACCTACGGATATTATACGCCTACTGACGCAGAACGCCAAACAAAATTGCAAACTCATTCTCATCAATCACTAATTGACTACGCCCCTTGGCAGGACTGGACTTTGCTTGAGAACAGAGCCGCGGACTTATTGGATGGTCCAGCCGCCATCAATCATGAGCGTCGCTCCCGTGATGAGGGAAGCCGCTGGAGAGGCTAGGAACACCACTGGTTCCGCCACTTCTTGTGGTTTCCCAATTCGGCCGAGTGGTATTCGCTTGCGGACAGAGGCGCGAAAGGCAGTATCGTCCAGCCATTTCTTAGTCCCGGGCGTTTCGATGAATGTGGGGGCTACGGCGTTTACCGTGATGTTGTAGCGCGCCCATTCCAGCGCCAGGCATTTCGTCAGATGTGCGATAGCCGCCTTCGTCATACAATAAACTGATTCGGTAGGGAGGGCGACGAAACCAGCCTGAGAACTAATGTTGATGATGCGTCCGTACCGTTGACGGATCATCACCTTGCCCACAGCTTGTGCAGTAAAGAACGTTCCCTTGAGATTGACAGCCAGGGTATCGTTGAAGTCCTGTTCGGTTACACGTTCGGCTGGAGCAGGTGTGCCGATGCCGGCATTGTTTACCAGAATATCGATGCGTTGGAAATGCTGCAACCCAGCCTGGACGGCATCGTGAATCTCATCCATTTTAGTGACGTCCATTTGTACAGGCAGAACCTCCCTGCCCATTTTTTGGATCTGCCTGACAAGTGCCTGCCCAGTGGACTTGTGTTTAAGACCGAGAATGATATCGGCGCCAGCCTGGGCCAGGGACAGAGCACAGGCTTTGCCTATGCCTTGGGCAGAAGCTGTAACAAGCGCTACCTGACCGGACAACGTGAACGCTGATCGTGTATCTTTCATATCGTGTTCTCCTATGTTTTATATCCCTGAACAGGGACTACTGTAGTGGACTGTAACTCTGGATAGGCGTGGATTCTGTTTGGGAGCAGAATCCTTTCCAGGCGAAGCATGCCCGCCATCCACTTCGCGCTTTATTGGACGCCGTTGGCAGGCTGTTTCTCCAGAATTACCAGCGCTATTCCACCAAGAATAGCCATGGAAGTTAATACCAGGCGGATGCTTATGGGCTCGCCGAGGAAAACGATAGCGCCCAGGGCTGCAATGACTGGAACACTGAGTTGCACAGTGGCGGCATGGGTGGCTTTCAATCCGGGTAATGCGGTGTACCAAATCGCATACCCTATGCCGGAAGCCAAAGCGCCAGATGCGATCGCATACCAAAATCCCATATTGTTCATGGATGTACGATCTAACATCAGTAGGCTCATTGCTGCCGCCATGGGAACGGCACGCATGAAATTCCCTGCCGTCACTTTGATTGGATCACCTGCGCCTCTGCCGCGTAAAGAATAGATACCCCAGGCGGCTCCCGCGCCTAACATCAATATGGACCCGAAAAGTGGCGGCGCTGAGAGACCTGGCAGTAAAAGGCCAACAAGCCCTCCAAACGCAAGCATAAGACCCACAAGCTGCGGTCTCCGCAGGCGCTCTCCTGACCAAACGCCATACCCGATCATCGTTACCTGGACGGCGCCAAAAAGCAACAGCGCACCGGTTGCAGCAGGGAGGCTCATGTAGGCAAAGGAAAAACCTGCCGCGTAAGCGAACAACGCAAGCGCGGACAGCCAGTTGCCGCCGCCCGTTTGAGCACCGCGACGCATTTTGACCACCAGCCAAAGCATGATCGCTCCAGAGGTCAGTCGAATTGTTGTGAAACTGGCAGCATCGATCCCGGTATATTTGAGGGCGATCCTGCAGAGTAATGAGTTACTTGCAAATGCAATCATGGCTAGCGATGTTAAGAGGATCGTGCGCGTATAGGACATTAAAAGTTTTCCTTAAGCCTGTAAATGAACTACAACTAATAACGCTGCCTAATATCCCTTTCCACCTGCTGTGTGAACGGTATTTATTTTCCTAGCTGACAAAGCTTCCAGCCAACCATGATATGCCATATCATCAAGAACAATCCAGCGGCGGGTATAAAGATGACAGCTAATAATTCACTATCAACCGCTGGCATGAAGACAAATGCAATGCAATAAGCCAGATCAAATGTACTTGCCAGAATTCCAACATACGCGGTGGTTCGGTTGAACACATCGCTCCGCAGCATGACAATTGAGATAATCATTCCGGCAACGGCAATAAGGAGCAAACTCATGTAACCCCCACTGCCAGGATGAGCGCCAAAACTGGTAAAACGATTGATAGCCAGCAGCGCCTCCCCGGCTGAAAGCAACATGGTTCTCTGCTCGTCGGTTGTCGATACCGCGTACTGATCGCTGAGGGAGAGCATGGAGAAAGCAGTGTTCGAGGCAAAGTAGACCGCTATCCCTACAAGACCAAGAGTCGTAGCGATTACCATATAACTTTTGTTCACTCGCCTGAGGACAGCATAGAGGGCAAGAAACATCAAGCTTACAAGAGCATAGTTAACGATATCAAAGATGTTAAGGTAAGTGAGTCCGAGAAGCCGATTGTTCTGAAGGAGTGAAAACCAGCCGCCTACAGTGACAGGGGAGGGGTGCTTACTAAAAAGCCCGATTTCCGCAGCGATATTCCTTCTGAAGAGAATTCCTGCAATTAGGGCAGCCACTCCGCCAACTCTGTATAGGCTCTTCCAATCGGAGTTGAAGTTTCGGCATTAGCAACTTGATTCATCATCTTCATTTTTCCTGACGAGCAGTTGGTGTCGTCACCTAACCCTCCCTGCCAGCGGACTGTGATCTTGACAGGCTCGACAACCAACCCTGGCAAGCGTGGACTCGGTTTGAGAAAAGAAATTCGCCTAAAATACCCTGTCCGATATCTACGCACAAATTATACGCCCTCGTCCACAGAATACCAAAACTTTCGACTTTTAACCTTCAACCTTATTCCTTCCCTACCATCTCCTTCACTTGCTCCACATAAGACAAACTCTGATGCCTGAAATAAGTATTGTACAACTCGGCATAATGACCGTTTTGACTTAACAGCCCATCGTGATTTCCCTGCTCGATGATGGCGCCTTTTTGCATGACGACGATCCTGTCCGCTGCCTTCACGGTGGACAGGCGGTGCGCGATCAGGATGCTGGTGGTGTTTTTGAGGATCAGGTTCAATGCCTGCTGAATTTGCCACTCGGTGAACGGGTCAATGCTGGCGGTGGCTTCGTCCAAGATGAAGATGGCGGGATTTTGCACCAGCACGCGCATCAACGCCACCAGTTGACGCTGTCCCATCGAGAGGCGGTTGCCGCGCTCGCCCACGCTGGTGTGCAAGCCGTCGGGCAGGGTCTCAAGCCATTCACCGTCACCGATCTTTTTGGCGAGTTTGAGCATTTCCTCTTCGGGCACGCCAGGCATGGCATAGCGGATGTTATCCGCAACGGTCCCTGAGAACAGGAACGGCACTTGCGAAACGATTCCCAATTGGCGGCGATATTGGATCAGGTCAAAGGTGCGGATGTCGCGCCCGTCGATCAGCAGGCGTCCGCCCTGGTATTCGTAAAAGCGCGCGATCAACTTGGCTATCGAAGACTTGCCTGCGCCCGTGTGACCTACCAAAGCTAAAGTCTCTCCGGGCTGTATGACCAACTCAAAGTTACGCAGGATCGGCTCTTTATCCGAATAACTGAAATCGAATTTCTCAAATCGGATATCGCCCCTCAGCCGCGGCACATCCAGTTTTTCGGTTTGGATCACGTTCGGGTCGGCGTCGATCAACGCGAAGACGCGCTCGGCGGCAGACAGCCCGCCCTGGATCTGCGCCCAAAACGAGGTCAGGTTGAGGATGGGGAAAAAGAACTGGTCGAGGCTCATGATGAACAGATACCACGCGCCGATGGTGACCAGCCCCGCAGCCGCGCTCATGCCGCCCGCGTAGATGAGGATGCCGACGAAAATGCCCGAGAGCGCGTTGAGCGTGGGGAAGACCAGCGAGAGCACAAATCCGCGCCGAATGTTGACGTGATACGACTGCTGGTTTGATTCATCGAATGAGACGAAAATACTTTCTTCCTGCCGAAAATTTTTCGCGATGGAAATGCCGCTGATGGTTTCCTTGATGGCGGCATTCACATCTGCCGTGGCTTTCATGCCGCGTTTGGTCACCTGCCGCGCCAGCGCGCGAAACCCCGCCGCCACCCCAAAGATGATCGGCATGAACGCAAACAAAAGCAGTGTCAGCCGCCAGTCGGTGCGGAACAGCACAACGCCCAGGATCAGGGCTTGCACCAACTGCGAAACAACGTCAGCGATGATGACGATCAGTTGACCGAAGTCATTGGTATCGGATGTGATGCGCGAGACGATGCGCCCCGACGAGAATTGATCGTAGAACGACAGGTCATGCTCCGCTGCGGCACTGAATGCGCGCGTACGCAGATCGAGGACCACATCTCCCACCGCGCGCACGATCAGACTCCGCCTCAGCCAGTTCAGTCCCCACAAGCCGACTCCGATCCCCATCAGAACAAGTCCCACCAACCCGATGGACTCGTAGGTTGGCTGTTCGTTCAGCATATTGATCATGCGGCTGACAGCCACAGGCAGCGCCGCGCCGATGACAGCGAGAACGATCACAATAATGGAAACGGACACAAGTTGTTTACCTTGCGTTCGGAAAAAGTCAGCGATCCGCCGCGTGAGGTCGCGGTCGGTATATTGACGGTCGTATTTTTCGTCGTTCAGTCCAGCAAAGAAACCCATTTTTTAGCCTTTAGCGATTAGCTATTTAGCAGTTGGCTGTTGGCTTTTAGCTAAATGCTAATCGCTAACAGCTAACCGCTTATTCCTTGAAAATCCTCGAATATGCCTCGGATGTTTTCATCAACTCGTCATGCGTGCCGATGGCGGCGATCTTGCCTTTGCGGAAGACGATGATCAAGTCAGCCCAGCGGATCTGCGACAGGCGGTGCGTGATGATAAAGGTCGTGCGTCCGCGGGCGGCGTTGGAGATGGCGCGCTGAATTTTGTCCTCGGTGGCTGAGTCAATTGCGGAGGTGGAATCGTCCAGCACGAGAATGCGCGGGTCGGTCAGAAAGGCGCGGGCGAGTGCGATGCGCTGGCGCTGTCCGCCTGAAAGGGTCACGCCGCGTTCGCCGACGACGGTTTCGTATCCCTGGTCAAATCCCATAATAAACTCATGCGCCTGCGCCGCGATGGATGCGGCAATGACCTCGTCTTTGGTTGCATCTGGCTTGCCGAAAGCAATGTTGTCGCTCAGTGAGCGCGAGAACAAAAAGATGTCCTGTTCGATGATGGAAATTTGTGAACGCAGCGAAGCCAGATTCCAATCGCGCACATCCACCCCGTCCACCAGAACCTGACCCGAGGTCACATCATAGGTGCGATTAATTAATTTCATCAGCGATGTCTTGCCCGTGCCCGTCTGCCCGACGATGGCGACGGTCTGACCTTGCTTCACTTTGAAGGAAACATTTTGGACTACAAAATCTCCCTCATCCCCAGCCCTTCCCCCAGAGGGGGAAGGGAGTTCAGTCCCCTCTCCCTCTGGGAGAGGGCTAGGCGGCGCACTGAGCTTGTCGAAGTGGTGAGGGTACTTGAACGACACATCACGGAACTCAACTTCGCCGCGCATGGACGGGGACACGCCTGCTGCGTTTTGGTCAAGCCGCGTCTCGCTGTTGATCAATTCCAAAATGCGGCGTGAGCTGGAAAGCCCCGAAGAGATCTGAGAATAAGCCCAGGTGGATGTGAAAGTTGGGAACTCCAGCAGGCGCAGGAGACCGAAATATGCGATCACCGCGCCGAGGTCGATGAGTCCCTTCGCGATAGAGCAGAAGCGCATGGACCAGTCCGAACGCGTATGCCGCGCCAAGCAAGAGCATGGCAATGTAACGTCCTTCAAGATCACCCTGGCGGACGAAGGCATCCCGCACACGGCGCGCATTCCAGACAAAGCGGTCCACTTCCGCGCCTTCCTGTGCCGCGCCTTTCATGATCTCCACGCCATCCAAAGACTCGGAAAGATGCGTGTTCATATCGCCGAAAGTCGCGCGCACATCATCAGTAATGGGCGCGAGGTTTTTTAGATAACGCGACAGCGCAAAAAAATAAATGATCGTAAAAATAGTGGGCGTAAGCAGCAGGGACGGATAATAGCGCCCTGCGACGAAAAATGGCATTAAGAGAAACATGAACGACCCCACCACAAGGTTCAAGCCTGGGCTGAACATGTAGTTGACCTCGCGCACATCGTTGGTGGCACGCGCCATGGTATCGCCTACGGGCTGCAGGCTATGGAAGGTCATGCTTTTGCCGAGCAGGGAAAGATACAACTCGTCGCGGATGTCACGCTCCATGCGCTGAGCCAGCAGTTCCGCGCCGAAGTTACGTCCCAACTGCAGCACCCCGCGGATGATCTGCGAAAAGCCGATGATCAGCGCCAGCGGCAGCAGCACGGATGTATCGGGGATGGGCTGTGTCATCGCGTTGAACGCCCTGCCTGTCAGCACAGGGACGTATGCCGCAAGCGCCGCATTGCCGATCGCGCCTACGACCATCATAATTACGATCCACCAATAAGGGCGCACATGTGAGGTGATCCAGCGGACAGCGGTTGTGCGGTTATATGAAATTTTACGGTGCAGGGTAAATTCTGCGGGAATGGAAATGGAAGACATGGTTTTTATTCTACCATCGGGTATGGCTGTGTCCCCCATTCGATGTCAAGTATCAGGTGTCAAGTAAAACCTGACACCTGATACTTGACACTTGACACGCATTTACGCCTTCCCCAACACCATCGCCAGCGCCGCCATTCTCACATACAAGCCATATTCCATCTGACGGAAATATGCGGCACGCGGATCATCATCGAATTCGGGCTGAAATCTCGCCCACGCGCGGCAGCGGATGCATCACGATCATGTCCTGTCTTCGCGGCTTTCATGATCTCAGGGTCGATCACATACGCGCCTTTCACTTTTTCATAATCGGCGGGGTCTTCGAACCGTTCCTTCTGCACGCGGGTCACATACAGCACATCGGTTTCGGGCAGCACTTTCTCAAGCGACGAAAACTCAGCCTGCGGTACGCCCTTCTCCGCAACTTCATCCATCACTTCCTTCGGCATCTTCAAAATATCAGGCGAGACATAATTCAACTTGATATTGTTGAACTTCGAAAGCAAGCGCGCCAGCGAGTGAACCGTGCGCCCATATTTCAAATCGCCGAGCATGGTCACGGTCAGGTTGTCGAGCCGCCCCAACTCCTCCATGATCGTGAACGTATCCAGCAGAGCCTGAGTCGGGTGTTCGCCCACGCCGTCGCCCGCGTTGATGACAGGCTTCTTCGCCGCCTTCGCCGCGATCGCCGCCGACCCCGTTTCAGGGTGGCGCAGCACGATCACATCCGCGTAACATTCGAGCGTGCGGATCGTATCGGGCAAACTCTCGCCCTTCGACACCGACGAATACTTCACCTCGCTGATCGGGATGACGCTGCCGCCGAGCCGTTCCATCGCCGCAGTGAACGACGACGACGTGCGCGTGGACGGTTCATAAAACAGGTTCGCCAGGATCTTGCCTTTCAGCAGATCGAACGTCCCAATGCGCTCGACCATTCCGCGCATCTCGTGCGCCACGCCGAACACATATTGCAAGTCATCGCGGCTGAATTGTTTGACGGATAAAATATCCTTCCCATACCAATCGGCATTCTTATTCTCGCCAAACGGCAGATGGGGGTTGAGGGGTGGGGTAGGCATAAGTTAGTCTCCTTTGATTTGTTGTTGTTCGTTATTCGATATTCGTAATTCGATATTTGGGAATCGGGAGTTGTTCTCGCGAAAGCCTATTTTCGAATATCGAATATCGTTTTTCACTATTTCATTTTCCTGCTCGGACTCTTGCGACGGGTGGGGCTGATCGCTGTTTCGAGAGGTATTTTCAATTTACATTCCTCATGCCCATGCCTGTGATGAATATCGGGCATGTGATCGTGCTCATGTTCCTCGGCGGGATGTTCATGCTCGTGCGAGTGGACTCCATCCGCGTTCGCGTCATCATGTCCGTGAGATGGGTCTTCGTGTGAATGGCTATGCTCGTGGATTAAAGCCGTGTGCACATGCGTGTGTGAATGATGTTCATTGACTAACAACAGCGCGCCGCCGATCATCAAAATTGCGGCGATGATGAACAGGAAAGATGGGATTTCCCCAAAGATAACAATCGACAACAGCACGCCCGCCAGCGGAGCCGTGCCGTACAACGCGCTGGTACGCGCCGCGCCCAGTCCGCGCATGGAACGGATGAACAGCATCGTACTCAAGCCATAGCTGACAAATCCCAAAAGCAATGTGCCGATGGTCGTCCCCACAGATGGAAGCGAATTGCCAAGGAACAACGCAAGAAAAAACGAGAACGTGCCCGCGACCAATCCCTTCCACGCCACGATGGCAAGCGGGTCTTTACCAGATATATTGCGCGTGAAATTATTGTCCACGCCCCAAAGCACGCAGGCAAGGATAATTCCCAGCGCGCCAAGCGAGAATCCCAATCCGCTTTTGAGGTTGGCAGAGAGAAAAATGCTCGCCAGTGTGATGACCAAAATCGCAGTCCACGCGCGGCGGCTGATGGCTTCCTTGAAAAATACCAGGGCGATCAAAGTTGTCCCCACGCCTTCAAAATTCAACAACAACGAAGCCGTGGATGCGGGTGTATATTGCAAACTGATCATCAAAATGATCGGCGCAAGGATTCCGCCAGAGATGATCGCGCCTGCCAGCCATTTGACATCTGGCAATTTGATGTCCGCTTCGGCTTCCTTTGCCCGCATCCGCTGAGTCAACCTGACGAGGAAAGTTCCTGCGCCGCTGCCGAGATACAAAAATGCCGCAAGGAAGATCGGTGCGATATTATCCCCCAGCAAAAACTTTGCAATAGGCGCACTCGCCCCGAAAAATA
>CAWHXC010000043.1:0-37845 GCA_963833175.1 uncultured Chloroflexia bacterium | reverse complement strand
ATTCATAATTTATCACAACCTGCATAATATCAGCCTCCCACGAGGATCAAACGCCTAAGCTATGTTTAAGTGGAATCATTCTGTATGAAAAATCCTGTAGGGTTACTTATCATACAGCCTGTTTGTGCATGGAATTATATCCACAATCCCTGATGCCACAATCGCCAATTCGCCCTACGCTCTTCATCACTTCGTGGTAAAAGTGGGGATATGAAGAACTTCAATCAACGTGATTTCATTTGGATTCTGCCGCTCTCCCTCGGGCTTGGAGCGGTTTTGTCCGCTTTGCAGGCTGGCAATTGGCTGATCGGCTGGCTGGGATTTTCTTTTCTCTTCCTTCTTACCTTTTTACTTCTCACTCTCTCCACAAGATGGGCAGGCGGCGGAAAGACTTTAGCATGGATGGTCGCCCTCGCATTTGCTTTGCGTTTTGTGGGCGGAGTTGCCACGTACCTTGTGTTACCGATCAATGGTTTTGACGATGAAGATGACAGGGCGGGCTTTGTCTATACGGATGCGCATCGCCGTGATGCGCAGGCTTGGGAGTTGGCGAGTTCGGGCAGGATTATCGGCGACTTCAATCAAAGTTATGCCTACGATCAATATGGCGGCTTGTTGACGATGAGCGCATTCATTTATCGTTACCTCTCGCCCGATGCTCACCGTCCGCTGATGTTGGTGCTGGTCTCTGCGTTCATGGCGGCGTTAGGTCTGCCGTTTTTGTGGAAGGCGGCGAGTCAAGAGTGGGGAGTGAAGATCGCTCTGGCTTCGGGCTGGGTGTATGCGCTGTACCCTGAAAGTATTTTGCTGGGCGGCTCTGCCATGCGTGAGCCGTATTTGTGGGCATTTAGTGCCTTTGCGTTATGGGGATTTGTGGATTGGCAAAAGACACGCTCTCGAATTTCCTGGCTGTGGTTGGGGCTGGGACTTATAGGGATGCTGTTTGTCTCGCCTATTGTTGCGTTGGTGACTCTGGTCATCTTTGCGGGTTGGATGTATCTCGCCAGTGAGCGCGGACGTATCTCGTGGTGGATGGTTGCAGTCGTTGCGGCTGTATTTGTTGCAGGATTGTTCATACTTTCATCCGCGTTGGATCGGCAGGGGAATTTGGGCGGTGGGACTCCGATCGGTGTGATCAATAATTTCATGCGCGAAGCGGTCAAATGGGATGTGTATCAACTGGAGCGTGGCTCGGGCTGGGTGCAAAAACTATTTGATGAGATGCCCGAAGGACTGAGGCTGCCGTTTGTGATGGTCTATGGTGTTTTACAGCCTGTTCTGCCAGCGGCAATTGTCGAGCCAACAACTTTGATCTGGAAGATCATCGCCATCTTGCGGGCGTTGGGCTGGTATGTGTTGCTTCCAGTGTTGACCCTGTCGTTCGTGGCCGCATCAGCTGAACGGTCGGTAACGAAGCGCAAGGTTTTCCTCTGGCTAAGTTTTGTGGTCTGGGGCTGGATCCTGTTCACATCCCTGCGTGGCGGCGGCGATCAATGGGACAATCCGCGCTATCGTACGATCCTGCTTGTGTGGGAGGCGATCCTTGCTGGGGTTGTGTGGGTGTGGTGGCGGGAAACGAAAAATCCCTGGTTTTTACGGGTGATCGCCATGGAAGGTATTTTCCTGTTGGTCTTTGGTCAATGGTATGCGAGCCGCTACTTTTCTTTCGGCGCCCAAATACCATTCATTCAAATGATGATCATCATCCTTGGATCATGGGTTTTGATCTTCTTCTGGGGGGTATACAATGATCGAAAAAACCACGCTTGAGTTAGTGTATAATTCAGCGACTGAATTTTGACTAGGAGTTAATGAATATGCCTACTGCTTTAATCACTGGTATTACAGGCCAGGACGGTTCTTATCTTGCCGAGTTGTTATTGAAAAAAGGATATCGTGTAATTGGTGTTGCGCGCCGTTCGAGCACAGTAACCAGTGAACGTATTAAACATATTTTGGATGACATTACGGTTGTCCAGGGTGATTTGCAGGACCAGGGGTCTTTGCTTTCCCTGCTTGAGGAACATAAGCCGACCGAAGTGTACAACCTCGCGGCGCAGTCGTTTGTGCCGACCTCATGGAGTCAACCCGCGTTGACAGGTGATGTAACGGCGATCGGGGTAACGCGCTTATTGGAAGCCATTCGTTTTGTAGACCCGAAGATACGTTTCTATCAGGCTTCCTCAAGTGAGATGTTTGGCAAGGTGATGGAAGTTCCGCAGTCAGAGACTACGCCGTTTTATCCGCGCAGCCCTTACGGCGTGGCAAAAATGTATGGGCATTGGATCACGATAAATTACCGCGAGTTGTTTAATATATTTGCGACTTCGGGCATTCTTTTCAACCACGAAAGTCCGCGGCGCGGGTTGGAGTTTGTAACGCGTAAGATCACAGATGCGACAGCACGCATCAAACTTGGTCTGGCAAAAGAACTGCGCCTGGGCAATCTCGAATCGCAGCGTGACTGGGGCTTTGCAGGGGATTATGTGGAAGCCATGTGGTTAATGCTCCAGCAGGATCACCCGGATAATTATGTGATCGGCACAGGGGAGACCCATCCAGTCCGTGAATTCTGTGAGATCGCTTTTTCACACGTAGGTCTGGACTACAAGGAATATGTGGTGCAGGATGAAAAATTCTACCGCCCCGCAGAGGTGGATCTGCTAATTTCAGACCCATCCAAAGCTCGAAATGTCTTGAAGTGGGAACCATCTGTGTCCTTCAAGGAGCTTGTGACCATGATGGTGGATGCAGATATGGCGCGGCTGAAAAAGGGGTAAGCTTCCCTGCGTTAGGTTTATGAAGAAAATCCCGATTCTGGAAAACAAAAAGATAACCTCATGGGCGCCGGAGTTTTTGGCGCTCCTTGGGGTGCTTCTCTATTTAATTCAGGCATGGCATTATGCACACACTACGATCCCTGGGCTGGATGAAGGTTCCTATCTTTTTAAAGGGTATCTTTATCTACATGGAATTTATGAACCTTTTCAACCGTACGGACCGCTGACCAATAAAGCCCCGCTCGCTTTTTTGATTCCTGGTCTTGCTGAATATATTTTTGGCGCAGGCTTGCGTACCGGCCGCTATTTTGCGATCTTCCTCGGCTTGCTTACCGTTTTAGGCACATGGATTGTGGCGCGCCGCTGGGGTGGAAGATGGCTTGCCGCAGCATCCGTATGGGCGTTTGCGCTCAGCCCGATGATCATCAAGATCCATGCGATCACTGCTTCGGAAGTAATCATCGCCTGCATGTTGGCGTGGATGTGTGTCTTCGTTCTTGCCGAAGAGCGCTCGCTTTGGCAGATCGTGTTGGGTTCAATTTTGGGCACATTGGCTGTGCTTACGCGGCAGAACATGGTTGTTGTATTGCCGCTATTGGTTTTGTATGTTTTTTGGCAGCATGGCAAACAAAAAGGGATCGCGTCTTTTGTCACTTGCGCGGCGGTCTTTCTTGCGTTTCATATTTATTACTGGCCCAATATCTTAACCATCTGGGCGCCGTGGCTTCCCGAAAACCTGACCCCCTTTCTAAATCCATTCCGCCTGCCAGATGACTCGACCCCTGTTTGGAATCCTTCCATTGATTTTTGGAATCGGACGATCGCATTCTTTCAGGGGATTCGCTACCACTTCATTCCTGTCGTTGGAAGTATTTTCGCGTTGATCTTTCTCTCGCTTCAACGTGACTGGAAAATTGATCCTGCCAAGCGAGCGGCAAGTTTTTCTCGCTTCGTTATATTTCACCCTCTTCGCCCTGCACGCCTGGGCGGCGGTGGCGAGTCAATACGAGAGCTATAGCTGTGTCTATTGTTTTACGCCCTACCTCACATTTTTTGACCCATTGGGAATTATCTTATCCGTTATCATCATTTCGGTTTCATGGAAGCATAAACAGTCCCGCACAATAAACGTTCTTTCCATCCTGGTCGTCCTGGTTATCTCTGTGGGAATTGGCTTGTCTTCATTTGACAATATTGGCGCGGTACTGCTCAACCTGCCTGTTCCGCGTATGCGTGGCGGTCAATTTTTGCCTGGCACCACTGCCCTGGTGGATTTCATAACAAATAAATTTGGGCTGGCGTTGACTTTGACCAAAAGGTATCTCGCTTCAGCTCTCGGTCTGGTTGTCGGACTTGGCGTCTTGTTGATCGCATTTGTAATATCACGCCGCATGAAAGGCGCTCAGACCCGTCCTGGTTTTGCCTATATATTGCTTAATGTATTTCTCGCAATGGGGTTGTTGCTTTCTCCAGTGCTCCATACAGGCGGAAGCCGCGCAGATTGTGAACAGGATATACTATCGGCAAACGAAAAACTCGGTGCGTATCTTGCAAGCGTTATCCCAGCGGATAGTCTGGTATATTGGGACGGTGGGTTGTCTTTTGTGCCCATGGTGTACATCCCAAATGTGCGCTTTTTTCCGCCGCAGATCAACGACGGCTACACGTATAGAGTTGGCGGCGACTCAGATACGCTTTTCCGTTTTAGCCATTGGAATAGCGAATTGAACGACCAATGGATGGATAGCGCCGATATATTCATCATTGAAGCCAAACGCTATTCGACCTGGAAGGAATTTTTGAACCCGCAGGAATTCGAAGAATACCAAAAACCAATAACGGCTCCCTCTTGTGAAGACGGGGCTGGATTAAGGATATTTCACAGGCTGCCATGAACCTATCACTGGTAATTCCGATATACAATGAGGGCGAAAATTTACCTCTTTTGTTTGATTCGATCTACAATACAATGAATGCCCTCAACCAATCGTGGGAAGTCATCCTGGTGGATGATGGCAGTCAGGATAATAGTCTATCTGTCTTAAAAGAGTATGCGGAAAAGGATGCCGACCATGTTCGAGTCATCTCTTTCCGCCGAAATTTTGGGCAAACTGCTGCCATTGCCGCTGGTTTGGATTATGCCCAGGGCGAGACCATCATCCTGCTCGATGCCGACATGCAGAATGACCCTGCTGATATTCCAATGATGCTTGCAAAACTTGATGAGGGGTATGATCTCGTCAGCGGCTGGCGTATAAGCCGCAAAGACAATGCGCTCACGCGCAATTTTCCTTCCATGATCGCAAATTGGCTCATCTCACGTGTAACCGGTGTGCATTTGCACGATTACGGTTGCACGCTCAAAGCCTATCGCCGTGATGTGCTTGAGGGGTTTCGTTTGTACGGCGAGATGCATAGATTTATTCCGGTCTATGCCAGTTCTGTGGGCGCTAAAATTACAGAGATGCCGGTCAATCACCACCCTCGAAAATTTGGCAAAACTAAATATGGGCTGGAGCGTACAGCCAAAGTCATTCTTGATCTATTTACTGTAAAATTTCTTATCTCCTACGCCTCAAAGCCGATCTACCTCTTTGGCGGTGCAGGCGGATTTCTCATGGTTGTTAGCACCATCATTATGTTTTTCCTGTTTATGCGTCGTATTTTCTTTTTGGTCAGTATTGCTAATTCCCCTTTGCTGCAAATAAGTGCGATGTTTTTTATTCTTGGTTTTCAGTCCATACTCCTGGGGCTGATCGCGGAACTGCTTGTTCGCACATATCACGAATCTCAGCGTAAAACAACGTATACCATTCGGAGCGTAATCAACGTTAAGCAGGAATCTCGTGATTAATTCGCTGAAGGAAAACCGTCAAACAATTGCTCGGTTGGCAGGAAGTCTTTTAGCTCTTGTGCTGTTGGTCATTTTGGTAAGAGAAGAAAGCGGCGCCGAGATTACTGCTGCCATGAAGCGCATTTCCATTGGTTTTTTCCTCGGCGCTTTGCTGGCAATGTTTATTTCGCGGATGTTTGTTGTTGTCCGCTGGTACATTCTGCTGCGCTCTGCGGGGGTTGATATTTCGTTTTGGCGCACTGCCATGATCACATTTACGGGTCTTTTCGCGAATAATTTTTTGCCGACCACGATCGGCGGGGATGTCGTCCGCCTCGCGGGCGCAATGCAGTTGGGCTATGACCGCGCCATCTGTCTCGCTTCAATGGTAGCTGACCGTTTGATCGGTATGGCAGGAATGCTTATCACGCTTCCTTTGGGTCTGTTCCCTCTTCTGTCGCTTGGCAGCTCTGGTTTGCAAGCTGTCTCTTTCGGTGCGCTGTTTCATAAAGGCTTGGATTTTGCAAAACGCACTTTGGAAGTATTTGCGATCTGGTTTAAAAAACCACTGGCATTAATTGGAGCCTTAGGCGCTACATTTGGCAATATGATTTTTATTTTTCTGGCGATCTTTCTGCTCATCACGGGGATGGAAGATCACGTCTCATACTGGCTGATCGCTGGTCTGTGGAGTCTGACATATTTTGTTACCCTCGTGCCGATCTCGGTCAATGGGTATGGTGTTCAGGAACTCTCCCTTACATTTTTACTTTCAAAATTCGGCGGCTTAAGTCATTCCGAAAGCCTGACCATCGCTGTTCTTATACGTCTTTTGTTTATTATCACCAGCCTGCCTGGTGCGTTCTTCCTACCTTCCATTCTAGCTTCGATGAATAATCAAAAACCTGTATCAAGTGATTGATGTGGGCATGCACACCTGAAATTCCCAAAATATGAAACCAGTATCTCCAAAACTTTTCTGGCAAACTTTTATTTGGTCCAGTATCCTGCTGAGCGTAGCTGCAATTTATCAGACCTCACAGCAGGTTTCCGCCCTGGATATTATCCTCTGGCGTTCCAAATGGATTGTTCTGCTGGGCATGTTTGTGCTGAATATCGTTGTGGGCGTGTTTTGGCTTAGACAACTATCCCTTGATGGCGGCGCGCGTTGGGTTGAAAAACTTGAAATTACTCCAAAGAATACATCTGCCAGGTTGTTCGGCTTTATTCTGGTTTTATTTGGGTTCTCTCTTGTATGGGCGGGACGGCTGACCTTCTTCGGCAAAATCCTTCCTCAACTTATGCCCATTTTTTGGGTCTTTCTTTGGGCAAGCCTCCTGCAGACTTTGGGTTTGAAATTAATTACTGGCTATAAATGGCATTTCCTGTTTGCGTTGACTGTGCTTGTGCAGGGATTGATCTATCAAATATATGGACACCTGACCATCGTTACTGATTATCCCTTCTCGATCGGATACTCTGAAGCGGGGCGGCATTACTATGCTTCATTATTTTTCGCAAAATCCATATATGATTTACAGTTGCCGCTTCCGTTTTTGCACCCGACACGTTATTTTTTAATGTCACTTCCCTTCCTGTTTGAAGGGCTGCCTCTCTGGGTTCATCGCTTGTGGCAGGCATTGTTATGGATCGGACTTACAGCTGCCGCCTCTGTCTTATTAGCCCGCCGTGTATCCTTAAAAGGATGGATGCAATTCTTTGTTGCAGCATGGGCTTTCCTTTATTTTTTTCAAGGCGCTGTATATTATCATTTACAAGTTTGCGTCATCCTTATTCTTGCAGGCGTCTCGGCGCGTCATCCCTGGCGGTCTTTGCTGTTTGTAGTTCTGGCTTCCATGTGGGCGGGAGCAAGCCGTGTGAATTGGTTTGCGGTGCCCGCCATGCTGGCAATTGCCATCTATTTACTTGAAACACCCTTTGCGGGGAAAGGCTGGCGTTACTGGTTGACTCCATTCGTTTGGGGAATTTCAGGGCTTGTTGCTGCCATTCTCTCCCAGTTTATTTACATAAACCTTTCGGGGAATACAGATTTCCGCACGTTTGGCTCCAGCTTTACCTCAGATTTGATCTGGACTCGGCTGCTTCCCAACGACACTTTTCCACTGGGAGTATTGCTGGGAATTGCGATCGTGTCCGCACCGCTGGTCATTGCGATCATTCAAATGCTGCGCGGAAAGTTTTCCCGTTTGCATCCTTTGCGCTGGATCGCGCTTTTCGCCATTCTGTCCGTGCTTTTTCTCGGCGGATTAATTGTCAGCGTGAAAATTGGCGGCGGCGCAGATCTGCATAACATGGATGCGTTCCTCGTTCTGCTCGCGCTGATTGCCACGTCTTTCTTCGCAGGATGTGTCGCAGGTGAGGAGGGGACGAACCCTGCCTGGGGGCAGATATCCTGGCCGGTAACAGTGGCAATCCTACTCGTCCCGATCGGATTCGCTCTTCCACAGATCAGTTCCCTTCCCAGCTATGACCATGTCAAAGTTGAAAAAGACATTCAGAAACTGAAGTCCACTGTCTCTGGCGGCGAGGGAGAAATCCTGTTCGTGACAGAACGTCAGCTATTAACTTTTGAAACGTTAAATAATATTCCTCTTGTTCCTGAATATGAACAGAGTGAGTTGATGGAAATGGCGATGTCTGGGAATCGGGAATATTTGGAAACGTTTTATTCAGATCTTAAGCGCCACCGTTTTGGGTTCATTATTGCCGAAGAACAAAAATTTACCCGGCAGAAAAAAGGTTCTTTCATTGAAGAAGACAATGCCTGGGTTCGTTATGTCGGCGCGCCGCTTTTGTGTGCCTATAAACCTGTTGAAACTCTTTCTTCGGCGAACGTGCAAATCTTTGTGCCTCGTCCTGGTCAGCCATCCTGCAAAGATCCATTTTCGGAATGAAATTATTTTATGCGCATCCTTACATTGATCTATGAGTTCCCCCCAATTGGCGGCGGTGGAGGCAGAGCCGCCTACGATATTTGCAAAGGTCTTGCCGCGCTTGGTCACGAAGTCACCGTCCTAACCGCGCACATGCAAAACCTGCCTTTTGACGAACACAAGGATGGCATTCGAGTAGTGCGGATTTCATCCCTTCGACGTGCAACTTTTGGCGCGAGCTTTTCGACGATGCTGGCCTACGTTCTCGCTGGACTTTGGGCTGGGCTGCGCTTAATTATCCTTAACCGCCCCGATATCATTCACACCCACTTCGCCGTCCCATCTGGCGCATTGGCATGGATATTGTCAGTTTTGACTGGAATTCCTTATATCCTAACCGCCCATCTGGGTGATGTGCCCGGCGGCGTGCCGGAAAAAACAGGAAAATGGTTCCGCTGGATCGAGCCGTTTACGCGCCCTATTTGGAAGCGCGCAAAAAAAGTGATCGCAGTCAGTGAACATACACGCCAATTGGCATTGCAGCATTATCCTGTAAATGTTCAGGTCGTTCCAAACGGCGCGGATGTGAAACACCTTGCCCCATCTAAAATAATTGTGAACACACCTCCGCGGTTGGTCTTTGCGGGGCGTTTTGTGCCGCAAAAAAATCCGTTTGCCATTATACAAACCCTTTCCCAATTACAAGACCTTAACTGGACTTGCTCCATGCTGGGGGATGGTCCGTTGTTTGAAGATGTAAAACGCGAAATTGAAAAAGCGGGCATGAGCCAGCGCTTTGACCTGCCTGGCTGGGTTACGCCTGAGACTGTGCTGGAGTATTTCTCAAAAAGCGATATTTTATTTATGCCGTCTCTTTCAGAGGGACTACCGGTTGTTGGTGTGCAGGCTTTGGCAACCGGTCTGGCGATCGTAGCCAGCGAGATCGGTGGATTTTTAGATCTGGTGGATTCCGAAAAGAACGGCTATCTGATCGATGTGCAGGATATACCCGCTTTTTCGAGGGCTTTGCGTGAGATGATTTCCGACCCTAAAGTTCTATTGAGGTTCCGTGAAGCAAGCCTTGAAAAATCCCACGAATTTGATATTCAAAAAGTTGTGGGTCAATATGAGGCAATTTTACAGGATGTATTGAATGGGAAGTGACACCTTATTCCCTTGAAAAAGAGGGTGAGGGTGCGTAATGTAATTTATCAAAAAATATTCGAATGAAAAGGAAAAATTCATGAACTTTACCGACTATCAAACCAAATCCCGTGCAACCGCAAAATATCCCGCCATTGGACACGCTGTCATCTACCCCACTCTGGGACTCGTCAACGAAGCGGGTGAAGTGGCAGGTAAGATCAAGAAAGTCTTCCGCGACAAAAACGGCGAGATCAGCCCCGAAACCCGCGAAGCCCTCAAAGCCGAATTGGGTGATGTGCTTTGGTATCTCGCTCAAACCTGCACAGAACTGGACATTTCCCTCGACGAAGTGGCCGAATCCAATATTACTAAACTTTTGGATAGGCAGGCGCGCGGTAAGATTCAAGGGGATGGAGACAACAGGTAAGTGCTGGCTTTTGGCCGTTAGCTTTTAGCTAAGTGCTAACAGCTAATTGCAAACGGCTCTCAAAAAACTCTAACCTTATTCAAACACGGAGTTGCCCGCCTTTTTGGTACAATGCCTAAAGATAACAGGAGATAATTTATGGCTGGCATGGAAAGATTTACTCAACGAGCACGACGCGTACTCAGCCTTGCACATCAGGAAGCAGAGCGTGCGCGCCAAAATAACATTGGAACCGAGCATCTCATCCTTGGATTAATGGATGAAGAAGGCGGGGTCGCAGGACGCGTCCTCCGTGATCTCGGTATGACCCCTGAACGAGTGCGCGAGATGGTTGAACGTGTCTCAGGCACATCAACAGATTTTGACCCCAATCACATCGAACTTGGCGCAGAAACCCAACAAGTTCTCGAGTATGCCATTGAAGAGGCACGCCGCCTTGGGCATCACTACATTGGCACCGAGCATATTTTGCTTGGACTCATCCGTGTTGAATCCACTGGCATGGAAGTCCTGCGCAGACTTGGCGTTACAGCCGACCAGATCCGCAGGCAGACTCGGCGTGTCTTGAACGAATCCGCTTCACCATCCTCCCCGACGCCTGCTGGCGGCCCCCAACCGGGCAAAAGCGGCGCCTCAGCGACTGGCCCCAAGACCCCTCTCGTAGACCAACTCGCCACCGATCTAACATCGAAGGCGGAAGAGAAAAAACTTGACCCCGTCATTGGCCGCCAAAAAGAAATTGAGCGTGTGATTCAGATCCTTGCGCGCCGCACCAAAAACAACCCCGCGCTGATCGGCGAGCCTGGCGTTGGCAAGACTGCCATCGTGGAAGGACTTGCGCAACGCATCATTGACGGCGATGTGCCCGCGCCATTGATGAACAAACGCGTGCTTCAACTTGATGTGGGTTCACTCGTCGCTGGCACCATGTATCGTGGTCAGTTCGAGGAAAGACTCAAGCGCATCATCGATGAGTTAAAGGCCTCGGGTTCGATCCTGTTCATTGACGAAGTCCACATGCTGGTCGGGGCGGGAGCCGCAGGTTCGTCCGTCGATGCAGCCAATATCCTCAAGCCTGCTTTATCCAGAGGCGAACTGCAAGTCATCGGCGCGACCACGTTGGATGAATATCGCAAGCACATCGAATCAGATGCCGCGCTCGAACGCCGCTTCCAACCCGTTCAAGTGGATGAGCCATCCGAGGAAGAGACCATTCAAATCCTCAAAGGTATTCGCGGCGCGTACGAAGAGCATCATCATTTGGTGATCTCCGATGAAGCGCTTGAAGCCGCAACACATTTATCTTCACGTTACGTCACCGAAAGATTCCTGCCCGACAAGGCAATTGACTTGATCGATGAGTTATCTTCACGCGTGCGCATGTACAAGAGTCCCGCCGCAAAACATGCCAAGGATTTGTTTGGTCAATTGCGACAGGCGCGCCAGAACCGCTCCCTCGCGCAGGAAGAAGGCAACTCGGAAGATATCAAGGAATGGGAAGAGCGCGAGCTTGATCTCAACCAGCAGATCGAACGTCTGCGCACAGGCTGGGACCGCGCCAACAGTCCCGTAGTGACCGCCGAGGATATCGCCGAAGTCGTCTCCATGTGGACGGGCGTTCCGCTCATGCAGCTTGCAGAAGCCGAATCGCAGCGCCTGCTCAAGATGGAAGATGAATTACGCAAGTCCATTATCGGTCAGGAAGATGCCATTGTTGCCATCTCACGCGCAGTCCGCCGCGCGCGCGCTGGTTTGAAAGACCCGAAGCGCCCTATCGGTTCATTCATGTTCCTCGGACCCACGGGTGTTGGCAAGACCGAATTGACCAAGACCCTCGCCAAATTCATGTTTGGCAGTGAAGAAGCCGCCATCCAATTGGATATGTCCGAATTCATGGAACGGCACACCGCCGCCCGTTTGGTGGGTGCGCCTCCTGGATATGTCGGCTACGAAGATGCAGGCCAACTGACCGAAGCTCTGCGCCGCCGACCTTATTCGATCATCGTCTTTGATGAGATCGAAAAGGCTCATCCTGAAGTTCACAATATGCTTTTGCAGATCATGGAAGAAGGTCACCTCAGCGACGCGAAGGGGCGCAAAGTGGATTTCCGCAATGCGATCATCGTCATGACCTCCAACATTGGCGCAGACATGATCAAGAATCAATCTTCGCTCGGCTTTGCAATGAAGCGTGACGAAGTCACCGAAGAACGACTCTCCTACGAAGATATGCGCAAGAAGCTGAACGAATCACTCAAACGCGCTTTCCGCCCCGAGTTCATCAACCGCATGGATTCTGTGGTCATCTTCCGTTCGCTCACGAAGGATGATATTCAGCAGATCGTCTCGCTCGAATTGAGCAAGGTCTCTGAACGTCTCAAAGATCACGAACTTGTGCTGACAGCCTCTGAAGAAGCGCTTGCATTGCTTGCTGTGCAGGGTTATGACTTAGAGTTTGGAGCGCGTCCGCTGCGCCGCGTTATTCAGCAAAAAGTGGAAGACCCGCTTTCAGACCGTGTGCTCGCTGGTGAGTTTGTGAACGGCGATACGATAAAAGTGGATGTCAACGAAGACGGTGAACTTGTCCTCGACAAGGCCGCGGAAAGCCTTCCCGAACCAAGTTTGTAGAAAAATCAAAACACTCTCCAAAGATATATATCTTTGGAGAGTGTTTTTTTATACGTATGTTTTACTTTTCCTTGTGGATTATCGAAAATCATTTCGCCCATGACCTTCTCCCAAATCTCGATGCGTACTTGTCGGGTGCGCCATCGATGGCAATGAACACGAACTTATGCCCGCAGCATTAAAAGTACAGGTACTTTTGAATTGTGCCTTCCATCCTGGCGGGTTTTAGCATATTCGATTGTCCGACAAGTTGAAAAAGCCCCGCGAAGTCACATTGCACCTGATGAATGGTGTCAGGTGCAATGTACTTAAACTTATTGGAAGCGCAGGTATTCAGTTACATGCCCATCCACGTCGATCTTGCCTGACCACACTTTGTGGCCTTCCGAGTCGATTATCGTGACGATGTGTGACAAGTGCGGGTCATTGGGAGCATGAACGATAACCGTTATTTGATCGGTCATATACCCTGAATGTGCCGGGTTGATGGCAAATTGGGACTGCAGCTCACCCACAGTTTCCGGCTTATTGATGAACATGTGGTGAGTGGTACTGACCATATCCGGGCCAAGCGCGCTTGCCTTCCATTCAAGGTTTTCCAGGCCGGGTTGGTTGTAATTCTGGTCGACGTAAACCAAAGCGTGATCAAATGCTTCTTCAACGCCATGGCTGGTCAAGGGTTCCATTGCTGCACTGCAGAGGAGTAATGAGGTAACCGCCAGACACACACCCAACAAAACTTTCATCTTGGGTTTCATGGAGCACCTCCTTTCGTGCAAAATACCCAAAGTTCCCCTAAAAATATAATAGCAAAAAAATGTTTCAATTCCATCAGAAATTTGTTCGATATTTTCAATTATTGAGCATCGAGTTTTCGAAATATGCCACTTTCCACTTGCCCGCTTTTGCTTTCGTCCTACAATTCAACTCTTTTTAACCCATTCTTTTAGACGCTCTCGGAAAAATAAATGCGCCCCGCATTTATGCGGGGCGCATCTGAACTTTGAACTTTTTCCGCGCTATGCCTTCTCAACGGGGAACTGGATTTCGGTGACGGTGTTCGGGTCGGTCTGGCTGCCGTTCTTCGAGGGGTTGAGATAGAGCTCGCGGCACGGTCCGACGATGCGGAAACCATTGGCATCCAGCCATGTGCCGATGGCGCTGTACGCCTCATTCAGCGTGGCAAAAGGCCCGTTGTGGATGGTGCAAGCCACAGTCGCGGCAGGCAGGTTCCGCACCTTGACACGTTTGGACTCGGTCAGGTCGCTGTCAATCGGCTCGCAGACCTCCAAATCCCAATCGCGTTCCTTGAAATCTTCATCGTGATAGAGCGTGAAGCAAACCCCAATCGGTTGGACGTGGTGCATGGCGAGGTAGCCTCCCAACTCACCCCACAAGCCGCCCTGTTCGGGCGGGGTCGGCACCACATCGCGGACGGAAGCAACCTTGACCGCTTCCACATTCTTAATGACAACATCATATTTGGACATGTTATTCTCCTGTTCGATCTGTCTCAGTCGGGACTCGATGCGCTCCAGGCGTTCGGTTTCCTCGCGCACCTTTTGGCGGGCTTCCGTCTGGCGCAGTTTGAGCATTCCGCGCATCTGCTCCAGTGACAGTCCATCGTCGAGAAGACGGCCGATCTCCTCGAGCGAAAAGCCCAATTCCTTGAGTGCCAGGATACGGTTCAACACTGCCAACTGGCTGTACTCGTAGAGACGGTAGCCTGTGAAGGGATCCACTTCCACAGGTTTGAGCAATCCCATTTCATCGTAATAGCGCAGCGCTTTAACCGAGACACGACTGAGTTTTGAAAAGTCACCGATTCGAATCATTTTGGGTACCTTGTCATATTTATACTCCCTCCAGCAACAGGAGAGTCAAGAGGGAATCTGTTTCATATTTTAAAGGCATTTCATGCCATTTTCCACTTGACCCGCTTCCGCTCTAGTCCTACAATTCAACCGCTTTACAATTCCAAAATTCAACTCTCACAAGGAGATTCACAATGTCCGATTTTCTATTTCGTGGTGACTTAGCCCAGCTTGACTCTGATGTTTACAAATTAACCCAGCTCGAAGCAGAGCGGCAGTATCGCAAGTTGATATTGATCGCATCCGAGTCCACGGCGCCGATGGCGGTGCGTGAGGCGTTGTCTTCTGCGTTCCAGAATATCTATGCAGAAGGCTATCCCGACGATGAGAGCCGCTGGATGGATGACGATGAGATCCTTGATTATCCCGCGCGGTTGGCAGAGTATCGCCGTAACAGCGACCCGCGCTATTACAAAGGCGTGGAATACGCAGACACGGTCGAGGCGCTGGCTCGCCGCCGCGCCGCGCAGACCTTCGCCGCGAACGGAATCACAGCCGATCAAATTTATGTCAATGTGCAGGGGCTTTCGGGTGCGGCTGCCAACAACGCGGTCTATCATGCCCTGCTCAATCTCGGTGATACTGTGATGGGACTCAACCTCCTGCATGGCGGACATCTCTCGCATGGGTCGTCGGTCAACCGCTCTGGCAAGTGGTACAAGGCTGTGCATTACACGATCGACCAGAACGAGAAACTTGATTACGAAGCCATCCGCGCCCTGGCTCTGGAAAATAAACCCAAACTGTTGATCGCTGGCTACTCATCCTACTCATGGGTTCCCGATTGGAAGAAGTTCCGTGAGATCGCGGATGAAGTTGGCGCGTATTTCCTTGCGGACATTTCCCACATCGGTGGACTGGTGGCGGCGGGCGTTGTGCCTTCTCCGATAGGATATGCGCATGTGGTTATGTCCACCACGCACAAGAGCATTGACGGTCCGCGCGGTTCTGTGTTGATGACAACCGACGCGGCGATTGCGAAGAAAATTGACAAAGCCATCTTCCCTGGCGAGCAAGGCGGACCGCATGTGAATGTTTTCGCTGGCTTGGCGTTGGCCTTCAAACTTACCCAGACCAAACAATTCAAGAGATTGCAGGCGCAGACATTGAAGAATGCGAAGGCCATGGCTGACCAGTTCGAGAAGCGCGGACTGCGCGTGCCATTTGGCGGCACGGATACGCATCTCGTGAATGTGGATTGCAGCAGTGTTGTCGGAGAAGATGGCACGAAACTCAGCGGTGACCAGGCTTCGCGTATTTTGGATATCGTCGGTGTGGTGGTTAATCGCAACACGATCCCTGGCGACAGGAATTCGATGGACCCATCGGGCATCCGCTTGGGAACGCCGTGGATCACCCAGCGCGGATTTACCGAGAAGATGACCCGTCAGTTGGCCGACATTATGGCAGATGTGCTGATCGCCTGTGCGCCGCATTCGGTGGACACCGTGAAAAAAGGAAAACAGCGCCGCGCCAAACTTGATTTCCAAACGTTGAATACTGCCAAGTTAAAAGATCCGCAAACTGGCTGAGTTTGTTGGTATTGACTTTAAAGTGGAAAAGAGCAAGTATCCGCATTTCTATTATATTGACGATACGACCAAGAGCAGTGTCTTTGAATTAAGTGGTCAGCGCATTCGTCAGGTGTTGGATTACGCGACCTCAAGCGACCTGTCTGTGTTGAAGAAAAATAGATCAACAGAAACAACCATTGCCACGCCCAAGGGTGTTGTCAATTGTGTGTTGACCAACCTCGGCGCGAACAAATATCAACTCGAAGTGCCGCCCGCCAAAACGGGAGTTGTTGGCACATGGCTGAGAGACCTGTCCGATGGATATGTGTCGTTCAATTTGGATGGCGAAAAAGATTTCAGCGCGAAGAGAATGCCTGGGGCGTTCGTTGTTGCGGATGTGAAGAAGAAGAACGTCGTCCCCGTAGTAGTCGGCGCGGACGGCCATCCGCCTGTACAAAGAAAAGGCGTGGAAAAACCTTTTTATATCGGGATCAGCTCCCCCGTCGACGCGAAGCGGGAAGCGCCATCGTCCCCGAACGCAGCGAGTGGGCTGCCGCCCTTCGTCTGGAATGAATCCGAGGGTGAACTGAAGAAGACTCAGCTTGAATCAAACCCATCGAGATCTGGGCGGCAGAATGGTGCCATTTGCGGGTTGGGAAATGCCTGTGCAGTACACGGGCATCTTCGAGGAGCATCTTGCCACGCGCAATGCGGCGGGCTTGTTCGATGTTTCGCACATGGGCGTGTACGATGTGCGCGGCGCGGATGCGGCTTCGTTCCTCGATACGGTCTGCGGCAATGACTGCGGCGGGCTGCTGCCTGGCGAGTTGTTGTATTCGCATTTCCTCACGCCCGATGCGGACGTGATCGACGACACGCTCATCTATCGCCGCGGCTGGGAAAATTATCTCGTGGTCGTGAACGCGTCGAACGATGACAAGGACCGCACATGGCTCGAAAGTGTGCGCGATGGAAAAGTGCGGATCGACAACGTGCGGCCTGGCGCGCGCACGTACGGATATGAAGCGAATATCCGCAACCTGCGCGACCCGAAAGCTGGTTCTGCCATGCGGGTGGATATTGCCCTGCAGGGACCGAAGAGCCGCGACACGCTGCTGGCAATGGGCGTGGACGATGCGACCCGCGCGCGCATCATGAAGTTGAAGCGCACCGAGTTGTGCGATGCGATGGTGGGCGGGTTCAATCTGATCGTCTCGCGCACGGGTTACACGGGCGAGAAGATGGCGTTTGAATTATTCGTCCACCCCGAGCGCGCCGTGGACTTTTGGCTGGCTGTGATGAAAGCTGGCGAGCAGTTCGGCGTCAAACCCATTGGTTTGGGCGCACGTGACAGCCTCCGCACCGAAGCGGGCTTGCCGTTGTATGGTCACGAAATGGGATTCGGCTCTGGCAAATTTGACGGCAGAGACCTCGGCGTGGCAGAAGGCGGATTTGGTTCGTACGTCAAACCGTACAAGCCGTGGTTCATCGGGCGTGATGCTTACGTGGCGCGCGAGAAAGAACGCAAGGGTGTGGTCATCCGCTTTACTTTCGATGAGCAGCGCGTGCGTATGGCACACAACGGCGACCCCGTGGACAACGCCAACGGCGAGCGGATTGGCTTCGTCACCTCCTGCGCCATTGATGGAGCAAGGTTCATCACAGGTCAGGCCTTCGTGGATTTGGCGTATGCAAAAGAAGGCACGCCGATCCTCATCCATCAAGGCGGCGTCATGGACCGTCCCGCCACGGCGGCGAAAGTGGTAAGCAGGTTCGCAAAGTTGTAGAAAATATGAACAGGCTCTCACATCGATGTGAGAGCCTGTGTTAAAAAGGAAAACATGATGACACAGATATCAGCAAGAGGAATTGGAACGGCAGCAGGAAGAAAAACGAAAATTGCTTCAACAGGAACGACTGCAACTGGAGCAGGAACAGATAAAGAAGCAAAAACTGCAGCAGCAGGAACGGCTGCAACTGGAGCAGGAACAGGTGGAGAAACAAAAACAGCGTCGGCAGGAACAAGTGCAACTGGAGCAGCAACAGGACCAGAAACGAAAACTGCGTCAAGAGGAAGAGGATAAGAAGAAAAAGTAAAAAATGTGTTCACGGCTGCGAAGTTATAAGAGTAAGTGAATTGGGATTAGTGAAAAGGATGATGGAGGGTGGGCAGGCTGTCTTTTCATTATCACTTAAGACTAAAAGGCTGTAAAATAGTTACGCAAGTCGATTTAAAGGAGTTAATTATGAATGCCGTTCCTAGTAGTATTGCACAAGTTTTTGAAGGCCAAAAACAATATGTAATTCCAGTCTTTCAACGTACCTATGAATGGGGAAAAAATCGATGGAGTCTTTTTGGCAAGACATTTATGCAATTTCAGAAGAGAACGATGCCAATTTAACTCATTTTATCGGGCCAATGGTTACAATACCCAATGCTAACCCTATTGAAATTCCAAAATTTCTTGTTATTGATGGTCAACAAAGATTGATGACCCTTACTATTATTCTTGCTGCTTTAAGAGATAGATCTAAAAAACTAGGGTTTGACAAGATTGAAAATTCAATTAATACGAACACCCTCCTTTTTATGAATACCAAAGGTGACAATATCACAAAAATCGTTCCACGTATTCGAGATCGTGACACGATGACAAATATACTAATAGGAAATTTATCTCAACTAGATCAAAACGGACTTCTTGCTCAAGCTTATTATTATTTTCTAGACGCTATTGAGCAATTAACCCCTCAACAGCCAAGTTTGTTTGACGAAAGAAATGATGTAATTATTGATAGATTATACAACGCTGTTATTCAACGCTTAAAGGTTGTAATGATAACAATTGATAACAGTGACAACCCATCAAATATCTATGAAAGTTTGAAACTTTAAGTCTGAGAAACTTTCAGATGCTGACTTGATTCGAAATTATGTTTTCATGAAACTTGGGCCTGTCGAGGAACAAGAGAAATTTGACATTGCTCACTGGAAGCCATTCGAGGAATTGTTTGATTTTGTTGACGCTGAGAAAAGAAATGATATATTAACGGATTTTTATTATCGTTATTTGATATGCAAGACAGAATATATTGCCCGAAAGATGCTGTATGTTCATTTCACAAAGTATGTCGATGAATTTCTAAAAAAATACAGCCGTGTCGAATTAGTTAGCGAACTGACAAGATATGCTAGGTTCTTTATTTCAATTATAAAACAATGTGCCGACTCGGAATTGGAAGAATCCCTAATGCGTTTTAGACAATTAGGTACGGATACAGCCATACCTATGGTTTTAAAAATTTATGACAATTTTGAAAACGGTCAGATAAATAAAACGAACTTTGTGAAAATGCTGCGCCTTACCGAAAGTTTTGTTTTGAGAAGATTTGTTTTGCGAATGCGTTCTCGTGGTTATGGTTTGGATTTTGCTATTGCTCGTGAACATATAAATTCTCTGAGCAATCTAAAGAAATACTATATTGAAAAAGGCTTGCCAACAGACGAACAATTAGACAAAAATTGCCCAAGTTTGAATTCTATTTAAGAGATTTGAGATACTGCCGTTTTGTTTTAACTGAGATTGAACGGCTGTTTGGTCATAAAGAAAAAGTGGACTTGTCGGATAAGGCTGTCCAGATTGAGCATGTTATGCCTCAAGAACTTACTCAAAGCTGGCGCGAGATGCTAGGCGAAAATGCTGATATAAAGCATGAAACTTACTTGCATACGCTCGGCAACTTGACCTTAACAGGCTACAACCCAGAGCTGTCTAATCGCTCTTTTTTAGAGAAAAAAATAGAATATCAAAATAGTAACATCCAATTAAACAAGTATTTTGCAAAGCATAGTCAATGGACAGACATTGAAATTGATGAGAGGACTAAAGAATTAGCTGATAGATTTATTGATATTTGGGAGGGACCTGAAGCGCAATTAGTTAAATCTTCAGAAAAGTCAATTCGTAGTGCTAAAAAGAAAACAGATTCCGATCAAGGTAATTTAATTTAACTCTTAATGACCCGCGGTTTATAGGATGTGAGTGTGACCTCTCCCCGATTAACATAATTTTTGAGCTGAACGGACCTCACCCTAATTGAGACGATTTATGAGCTAGTTGACTTGTCCCTCTCCTAAAAGGAGAGGGCATTTTGTTGTTTTCTTCTCTGTTTGATGAGGTCGGTGACTTTCCTAGCCAACGTTTTGTTTAAGGAAAGTTCTAGCCTCTCCCCCTTGGGGGAGACGGGAGAGGGGTAAAATTACGCCATGAACAAAAAACATCTCGGAAGCAACTTCGACGATTTCTTGAAAGAAGAAAAACTTCTTAAGAAGACTCACTCGACGGCGGTTAAGCGCCTTGGGGTAAAAGTCAACGGAAGAAATCAAATTACTCTTCCACGTAAAGTGCGGGAGAAGTTGAAAATCAAACCTGGCGATCATTTTCTTGTGAATATACAAGATGGGATGCTGATTTTGATTCCACAGTCTGAAATTACCGCAGACCACATGCAAGGTCTGCACGCCGAGATTTGGAAAGACATCAACACAGAAAAATATCTTGACGAAGAAAGAAGAGCTTGGAAAGATTGAGCACAATTGACATGTCCGCTCAGTCAACAATCAAGTTATCAAACCAACAGAATGGAGTTCGCCATGCTTGAATACGTCAACCTCGATCTGGCTTTACAGCAAGAGGAGTATAAAAAACGATTAAGACCGTTGCAGCAGCGCCTGTATGAATTGGAACACGCGGTCTTCGACGCGAAAGTTCCAGTCATCATTGTTTTCGAGGGCTGGGCAGCCACTGGCAAGGGACGATTGATCAGTTTGCTCGTGGAGCGCCTGGACCCGCGCGGCTTTCGCGTTGTCCCGATCACGCCGCCGCGCACCGCCGAGCTGCATTATCCGTGGATGTGGCGCTTTTGGCAAAAAATCCCCTCACGCGGACAAATGGTTGCGTTCGACACATCCTGGTATCGCAGGGTCTTGATCGACCGCTTGAATAAGACCATCAACAAGGATGAGCTGCGCGCCGCGTACCAGGACATCGCCGAATTTGAAGAGATGCTGACTGCGGATGGAACGGTCATCCTGAAATTCTGGCTGCACATCGGCGAAGCGGATCAGCATAAACGCATCAAGAAATTGAGTAAGGATAAGTTGACAGCCTGGCAAGTGGGGGAGGAAGATTTGCTGCAAAACAAGCGCTATGAAAAATATGCGGGCTTTGTCGAAGATATGATCGCGCGGACTGATTCGCCTCACGCGCCCTGGACGATTGTCGAAGCAACCGATCGTTATTACATGCGCATCAAGGTCTTTGAAACGATCATCGCTTCGCTCGAAGCGCGCCTCGGGCTGCCCTCCTCTTCGGGGACGAAAGCCAAACGTCCGCGCGCAACAAAGGAAATGAAAGGAGCCGTCAATGCTTGAGCGTCTTGATCTTACCCTGGCGACAGAAAGCGATGAATACAACAATCAGCTCAAGGCTTTGCAGGCTGAGCTGCATGAGCTGGCTTTTCAAGTCTATGCACAGAAGCGTCCAGTGGTAATTGTCTTTGAAGGGATGGATGCCTCGGGCAAGGGCGGCACGATCAAGCGCCTGACCGAACGCATCGATCCGCGCGGCTATGTTGTGTGGCCGATCTCCGCGCCGTCGGGCGAAGAAAAAGAGCGTCATTACCTGTATCGGTTTTGGCGGCGATTGCCCGAGCAGGGGCAGATCGCCATCTTTGACCGCTCATGGTATGGGCGTGTATTGGTGGAACGTCTGGAAGGGTTTTGCACCGAAGCGGATTGGCGCCGCGCCTATAGCGAGATCAATCAGTTCGAGCATCAACTCACCGAATTTGGCACAGTTGTCTTTAAATTCTGGATGCACATCAGCAAGCAGGAGCAGTTGCGCCGTTTCCGTGAACGTACGCGGACCAACTACAAAACCTGGAAGATCACGGATGAGGATTGGCGCAATCGCGGCAAATGGGAGGATTACATCACCGCCGCGGAGGAGATGCTGATGAAGACCAGCACGCCCGATTCTCCCTGGACGCTGGTGGAAGCCAATGATAAATATTTTGCGCGCATCAAATCCCTGCGCACGGTCGCGGAGAAATTGCGACAGGTGTTGAAGTGAAAAAACAATAATGGAACGCGGATAAATGCAGACAACGCTGTTTCAATTTTCAGCATCAACAGCGTCGTGTGTCGCATCTTCCCGATTAAGATAAATTTTGAGCTGAACGATTTTGCCCTCTCCAACGCTTTGCGGGAGAGGGCATTTTGTTTTTATCTGGAGACCTTCTGCACTTCCGAGACCTGGCGACTGGTAGGTTAATGTCCTTCGAAAAATGGCAGGAGACTCGGAGCTTTGTTCGTATCTCCGATCATGGGCAGGCCTAACATTTCTTCCCACGTTCGCAGGGCAGAAAAATGAGAAATCGGATTTCCAGATGGAACAGTGATCTTCGTCCCTGAAACTATGGACGGTGCAAGCAGAACGTTTGGAATGGGGCTATCCTCATCCCACAGGAAGAAGATTGCCAGATCACCTTTGGCGTAAGCTTGCGAATTCAACAACGGGTCCAGAATGCTTTGTGCGTATGAATCCCCGCTGCTGACGCTGTTGTTGTGCATATTATGATTATTGGTGGGGAGAAGCATGGAGAAGGCTGGCAGGTTTCCGCTGTTTACATCGGCCATGAATGTCGAGAGCGGGACATCATGCTCATTGCAAATGGCAGCCACGTTGGTATAGTAGCGTATTGGGTCGTGATAACTCCCCTTGAATTTCACTCCGCACCCACCTGCCTCGCCTTCGTAGTAATCCTTAAACGACTTCCCCGCTAGATTGAGTTGATTGTAGATATTATCCACATCGGTTGTGGTACTGTACGTGTCATCAATTAAGCCGTGCACGGAAGGAGAAACGCCATTGGTCAGGGTTGCATAGTTTGGCTTGGATTTGTATTTTCCGTCTGCCGAGCCATCCACTTTGGTGTTTGCATCTTCCCAATTGGTGGCTGTTGCGCATTTATTTGCAAGGCTTGTGATATACGGAGCTGGTCCAATGACTTCATTGTAGTTCTTGTTCTCAAACATCAAAACTACAATATGATTCCAGTGGGCAGGTGCAGGCGCGCCTATGCAGGGATTGGTCGCATCTGCAGATGCGGGAGGAGTGTTGGTCGACCCACTGTTGTTGGTTGGCGTGACAGTTAATGTGAGAGTTGGTGTGCGAGTTAGGGTGGGGGTTAGCGTGGAAGTTGATGGTGGTACAGGAGATTGGCACGCGGATACGATCAAGGCAAAAGTAATCGCGATATTGAATAACCAAATCTTTTTCATATTTACCTCCTTAGTGGATAGTTGTTAGACAGCGATTCGACTTTTGATTGAAATCAGAAGATGCGTAACCTTATTTAGGATATTCCTGTAACCTGAGAATGTCCTTAGTTTTGGTATGGAACATCTTTAGCCCCTTTGCCTCACGTAGCACCCAGTGGGCAGATCCGACATGAGAATTATTTATGAATAGTCAAAGCATGTCGTAGTCACATTTGGAGGAGGATGGGCTGGCGGTTTTGTGCGGGTCCATTAGTGGTGTGGTGAGTCATTGTTTTTTGGATACCCCCTCCTTGCTCTTCCGCGTAGTATCCGTAGGGCGAAGCGCAACTCATATCATGGGGTTATTAATAAAAACCATTTTATAGGTAGGTAAATATGAAATTTCTTCGCGGCGTCACTTTAGTCAGTGGTTTGGTCATTCTCCTCTTTGCATTTGGCTTCATCTTTCGGCTTCCCTTTGCCACCGACATTTGGCCCTGGGAGGATGGACGCTACTCCTACTTATTCATCGGCTCCATCCTCGCCGCCGTCAGCGCCGCCGCTTTCTGGATCGGTTGGACGGGGGAATTCGGCGCACTGCCCGCAGGCTCGCTCAATGTCTTTGTTATCGGGCTCACCACCTCCATCTACTTTTTCCTGCTCGCATCGCAGGGACAGGCAGACATGACCCCCTTTGGCGTATTCGCCGCCGTGTCAGCCACCGCCAGCCTGATCGCATTTTTCTGGAGCGTGAAAATTCCGCTCAAAGAAACCCGTCCCATGCCCAGGCTTGTCAAAGTCTCTTTTTGGATATTCATCGTCTCTCTCTTCCTCGCTGGCGGGGCGCTGATCCTACAGGCACCCATCTTCCCCTGGCCATTGAACCCGAATACATCCGTTATCTTCGGCTGTATCTTCCTCGGTGACGCCTTCTACTTCCTCTACGGCATGTTTCGCCCCAGCAACTGGCATAATGCCCTCGGTCAACTTCTCAGTTTCCTCGCCTACGACCTTGTGCTCATTATTCCCTTTATTGCACTGTTCGACACCGTGCAGCCTGAACGCGTCATTAACCTTATTGCCTACACAGCGGTCCTCGTCTACAGCGGCGGGCTGGCAGTCTACTACCTGTTTATAAATCCGCAAACTCGTTTTGGCACATGAGGTGGGAAGTCACAACCCCTTTGCCTTATCGTACTACCGTGCCCCTCGCGTTAGCAGCCTGCGGGAAAATGGGACAACAAACATATACAATTTTTTATAAAAAATTTTCATGTCCCATTTGAGGGAGGACATGTGTTTCACAAAGGTTGTGGTACGCTGACGCGAAACCTGTCGAAGTGTGAGGGCAGGGTCGGCGTGGACAAACAACAAATCAGTTTACGTAAAATCATTGACATGCTGGCGAAAAAGTATAAAATTTGTCCAATTTACTTCTTGGGTGAATTTTACAACTTTAATATCAACCCCGTGCTCGACGTTGGCTTGTGATGCCAACATTTTCAAAATTCAATCATTCAGAGGAGAGGTGCATATGAAGAAAGCCAGCAGGTATTTATTTTCGGCTATTGTGATCGCAACTTTGTTGTTTGGAACACTTGCCATGTCACCCGCGCAGGCACAGTCCGCTACGGGCAGTCAGAAGTATTTCATTGTTCAATTTGCAGGACCTATTGAAGAATCCTGGAAGAACGATGTGACTGCTGAAGGTGCGGAAATACTGGATTACATCCCAGACTTCTCGTTCAAAGTCCGCATGAATCCTGCGATTGCTAATCGCGTCGGGCAGTTGAGTTTCGTCAGCGCAGTAACCCCCTATCAATCAAATTTCAAATTCGGACCTGACCTAAAACAGGACGGAGCAGTGAACCTATACCGCATCCGTGTAGAAAGAGGGTCAGACTTTGGACTTGTCCGCGCACTGGTCGCACAGACCGGCGCTGAGATCGTCAGCTATGAAGACGATATGATGGTGGTCGCCGCCAACAGCGCTTTGCTTGATGCGCTTGCAGAGATAGATGATGTTGCCTCCGTCAACAATTTCCAGCTCAATGAATTACACGGCTCGGCAAATTCCCCAGCCTTCAATGAAAGCGCCACGAATATCATCGGTGCAGGCACCGCAAACGCGCGCGGCTATGACGGCTCTACACAGACCGTGGCAGTTGCAGATACCGGCCTCGGCGGCGGAACCGCAGCCACAGCCCATGCTGATATTCCAGAAAGCCGCGTGGCCGCGATTAGAAACTGGCGCGGCGTGGATGATAGCTGTTGGACGATCACAGACGACGGCTCGATCGATGTGGACAGCGGTCACGGCACACACGTGTCCACTTCAGTTCTGGGCGATGGCACAGCCACAGGTCTGGGTCGGGGCACGGCTCCCGCGGCGCGCCTCGTCTTTCAGTCCACCGAAAACTGGGCGACCATGAAGGGTTTGTGCGCCATTTATAATGCCAGCGGCTATTATCTCACCGGTCTGCCCACCAACCTGAACACGCTCTTCCAGGAGGCATACGATCTAGGCGCGCGCATCCACTCTAATTCATGGGGCAGCGCCGCGGCTGGCGATTACACCGCCAACAGCGCCCACGCGGATAACTTCGTCTGGTTGCACCCTGAAATGCTCATCACCTTCTCGGCAGGCAACGAAGGTATCGATGCCAACAGCGACGGTGCCATTGACAGCGACTCAATGGGTGCGCCAGCCACTGCAAAGAATGTGCTGACTGTGGGTGCAAGCGAAAACGACCGCGCCGGCAACTGGCAGTGCGACACCGCTCTCACCTACAATAACTGCGCCTCGCAAGGCGGGCAGAATGTCATCGCATCCTACGGCACATCCTGGCCTGCCGATTACCCGGCGAACCCGATCAAGGATGATCCCGGTGCCGGCAACTCCCAGCAAATGGCGGCCTTCTCGTCTCGCGGCCCCACTGATGATGGCCGCTACAAACCCGATGTTGTCGCGCCTGGCACATGGATACTCTCTGGTTACTCCGGACTGTATCAGCAAGGCTACGATGCGTCTGCGAATCCCAAGAATGGCGCGTGGCAATACGATGGATGGGGCTTCCCGTACAACTCAGAATACAAATATATGGGTGGCACTTCCATGTCCAACCCGCTGACTGCGGGCGGCGCGGCAGTCGTGCGCGATTATTACAACAAAGCCAAAGGCGTCAGCACTCCCAGCGCGGCGCTTATCAAAGCCACCATCATCAACTCGGCTGTGGATATTCTCGATGAAAATAACGACGGCCTCAACGACAACGACTTCCCCATCCCGAACAATATCGAAGGCTGGGGTCTGGTCAATCTCGATGGCGCCACAGATGGAACGATAGCCTATGTGGATGAAGTCAGCGGCTTAAGCACCGGTGGAACAAAAAACTACAACGTCACCACCACTGGCGGCCCGCTCAAAGTGACTCTGGTCTGGTCGGACTATCCCTCGACTGACACCGCGACGATCAACCTCATCAACGATCTTGATCTCACCGTCAGCGGCGGAAGCGGTACATTCCGCGGCAACGTATTCGCCGGCGGTTGGAGCGCAGCCGGTGGTTCCGCAGATCGCCGCAACAATGTCGAGAATGTGTATATCCAGACCCCGATCGCCGGCACATACACGGTCTCCATCAATGCGTTCAACGTTCCGAATGGTCCACAGAAATATGCCCTTGTTGTAGACGGTGGCACGATCAGCGCACCACCCGCACCCGTCAGCACCGGCTTCCTGTCTCCCACAACGCAGCTCGCAGTCACGGCCAGCGCGGGTGATAATAATGGTTACCAGACCAGCCCCGCCAATGCTTTTGCCAATGACTCTGTGTTCGCAACCGATCTCGATAGCGGCAACAACAAGAACACTTCCTGCACGAACACCGGCAAGGATAAGCACCAGTTCTATAGCTATGGCCTCAATATTCCTTCGGGAACAGTGCAAGGTATTCAAGTGCGTCTCGATGCGCGTACAGATTCCACCAGCGGCTCGCCCAAGATCTGCGTTGAAATTTCGTGGAACGGAGGCACATCCTGGACGGCAGCCAAGAGCACCCCAACCCTCTCCACCACAGAGGCTACTTACAACCTGGGTGGCACAGCGGATACGTGGGGACGTGCCTGGGCGCTTGGTGATTTTAGCAACACCAACTTCCGCCTGCGTGTGACAGATGTTGCCAGCAATACCTCGCGCGATTTCTTCCTCGATTACATCGCGGTCAATGTCACGTATCTGCCATAAAAATTTAACCCTAATACCATAAATAAAAAATGGATGCCAAACGGCATCCATTTTTTATTTTACAGGTTACAGCTATATCATTAATATCCTGCATTGATTTTAATGAACAAAATCCTCTTCATCATTGGCTTGCTGGTCATAAGTATTAATGCCATTCTGCTGTTGACAAATATGATCGAACCAGGTGTCTCAGCCACAATTGTGATAAATCGAATATAAAAATGTGTATGTTTTTTGTCCTATTTTTGAGGAGAACGGGCGGGATAGGACGCTTTTGCGTCTGCATATCATGCGAAGCAAACAGTGTAAGCTTTAAAGAAGCCGCCGCTAAAATAAAATATTACTGGTATCGCCAGCAATATCAACAATAACAGAACGCCAATAATGATCCCAATGACTGCTCCAGCGCTCATGGGTCTGGCCGCTTTCACTTCCTCATCAGCCAGTATCTGCTTGACCGCGTTCAAGGTCTGTTGAAGCATGGCCTCGTTATTCCAGCGGTCCACACCCGCCCATTCCCAGATATTTGTTCTCACTGGAATTAATAATTTTCTAGCCGAACTCTTGATCACCGCATTTGCAATATTTGAAGTCACAGCACCTCCAGCTTCGTCAGGAATTGTAATGATCCAGGGGGCAACGATCAATCCTGATGATGTCAGACGCTCGGGGATATTTTCACTTTTTGCGTTCATTTTTCCAGCCGCTTCTGGAGTCAGTCCGATCGGGTCCAGATTCAAGTCTGGATATTCGTGCTGAATTCCGTCCATGAGAGCCTTTCCAAAATCTCCGCTGCCTGCGTCCACCACCGCGAGCCGCATATCAGAAAGATGCTTTACCATATCCAGTCAATTCAGCCGCCCATCACGACGCAGGGCTGAACCGTGATACAGCCAGACTCCCACACCAATGATCGTAAATGCGATCGACTGTCCCAGCTTGGTTAATAGGCCAAAAGAACTTTGCTCGCCAAGCGCGATCAACAGGAACTGATAGACAATGTACACCAGGCTCGAAAGGACAGTCATGGTGGCAGCGAAAAGATAAAAGTAAAGATAGATCTTGCGCACAATGGAACGGCGTTCCTCTGTGCCCGCGGGAGCAGGGGCTTCCGCATTGATCGACGCACTTCGCCATGGAATCAGCCAGACTGGCAGTCCCGCGATCAACGCAGCTGTGAACCAGCAAAGCAATTCTTTTTGTGCCTGTCCAAACTCGGAACGGATCAGAAGGCTGATATCTCCGCTCAAGCCAACCAGAAAGGCTGCCAAACCGATTGCCGCCACCAGATAGATATATAACCTGCGTACGCCAGCCTGACGCGGCGCTTCGCCAGCCAAAGCCGCATCACATTTCAGAACATAAGCATGATATGCCCAAAGCAGGATCATGCCGATGATCGTGGGCAGCGGAATGCGGATATCGCCTTGTGAAGGCAGGTCCAATAGGCGGCGGAAGAAGCCAGCCAGGATCATAGTGGCGTTGGTCACTGTGGACAATACTGCGATGAAGATAATGGAATACAGGTAAAACTTCCGCAGGGCTGATTCGCGTTCTTCTTCGCTGGGACCGGTAAATAACCTCTGCGCCCATTGCCAAAATAACAACCACAAGGGGAGTCCTACAATTAAGCGCGCCACTTCATCTGTGAAGACGCCGATATCCGAACTTATGATTCCCGCACGCCCCTCAAACTGGTAAAGCATCCATCTGATAAGGTGAATGATCCCCATGGTCAGCATGGCCACACCTGCGGCGCTAAACCCGAAAATATACAACCGCCGCACCGTGCCCGCAGTTGATGTCTCAGGGACAGCCTTGAAATCATCCTGCGCGACCCGCCAATGATAGAACCACATCATTGCCAGAATAACCATAGCCGCAGCATAGTATCCAAGTGTTTCGCCAATACTGTAACTATAGGTGGGTAATTTCCTGCCCGAAGCCATCCATAGCAGGCTGGCCGTAAAGTCAAAGGTGTTTGCAAGAAAAGGCCCGAGAAAGGCAGCCATGGAACCGTAAATATAAAGACGCCGCAGTGCGTTTCCGCGCTCATCAATATCGCGCCCGGCCAGCCGCTGTGCCCATAACCAATGCACCAGGAAGATGGGCAGGCCAACAAGGATCACTGCGATCTTGAAAGCGATCGAAATGTTCGAAGGAGATCCAATTAGATTTCGCAGTAGGGCAATGACCGCCCACACTACCGACTGAATACTGACTGCGCAAACCAGATAAATATACCAGCGCCGAGTAGCAGCCATGTTAACCTCCTTTTTCTCCAACCTGCCTCAAATTTTATATCAACGACACCCATTCGAGCTATTCCAACAATACACCCAATACGTATCTAAATCTGTTATCTTCCACTCACCGCTTTTGGAAGGGTAGTGAAGAGATACGTCAAATGTGCTGGTACGTTCACTGCTGTTAAATAAATCTCCTTGATGGAAAACAGTTTTTCTTACTTTGACCGTTGCACGGTTACCAGTCACATGAGATGACAATACTTCCAGGGATACCGACTCTCCACCCGATTTGAAATAATACGAATAGCGTTCGATGTCTTGGATGAACTTATCAAGGTCGCTTGGGTACCCAGGGATCGTGGGGGATAGATAACTGTAGGCGCGTTCATAATCATTTTGTTGGATGGCTAAAAGATAATTATGGGCAACCCCTTCCGCTGTTTTGTCGCTTTGATAAGCAGGCTTTGGCCGCGTAAGAGCTATGGCAAATGCAACACCGACCAAGACAACCACTCCAAGAACGATCGCGACCAGAATCTTGTCAGTATTTTTCATGATTTTTCTCCCAGGTTCCTTTGTGATTCTTCCTCTTACATTATCAATATACTGCCTGGGATATTGAAATTCAATAGTTTTTTCTCAATATATTTGGGGTTTGGTGGGATCATTTGCGGGAGGCCGGTGGGAGTAGGGGATATTTTCAAAGATCACAAAAAGTTGCACTTATGCTGGAAAATCGTATAATTAAATAGGCACGGGGAATTGAATGATATCTGCGAGAACTGGAGGATCAATGATGAAGAATATCGGATTGTGGATAGATCACAAAAAAGCGATAATCGTGGTCCAGAATGACCAAGGGCAGGATATTCAAAAGATCGAATCAGGAGTGGGGAGGCATGTCAGCTATCGGGGAGCCTCTCATCCAAAATCCCCTTACAGCGCCCAGTATCAACAAGGAGATGACCAGCTGGACAATAAATTCACAGAACAATTGAATAAATTTTATGACAAAGTGATTGCCCAAATCCGTGCGGCGGAAGCGGTCTTGATCATTGGCCCCGGCGAGGCAAAGCTTGAATTTGAAAAACGCCTCACCCATGAAAAGGTCAAGGTGCCGATCGTGGGCATCGAACCAGCGGATAAACTGACCGACCGCCAGATCGCCGCCAAAGTGAGAAACTATTTCCAGGAAGCAGCGGCTTCCTAAAAGGTTTGTGATCTCTGGCTTCGGATAATTACGTCACATCACAATCGGTCTTAAAACATAACTTTCCCACGAAACTAATCATTTCGTGGGAAAGTTATGTTAATTTGAATCTCGTTAGATCAAAACGCACTAGCGGATGATCACTGCATCAATCGATCCGTTGGTGCCGCCAGATGTGTTTGGAGTGACGAACACCAGTTTGAGTATATGGATACCTGGAGCGAGTTGGGCGGGATAATCCCAGCGCATCTGGAAGGTGGACGAAGATGCTTTTTCATCGATCGTTCCAACCAGCATATCGTCCACATAGACATCCATTTTCCTAAAGCTGGAACCGCCTCTATAGAGAACGCTGAACGATTGTCCGCTAAAGGAAAAACTTACCTGGGCGCCATTCTGGGATGTTGATTTATAGGAGCGGTTATACGCTTGTTTCTTGACTACATCTTCCCAGCCAGCAGAGTAGACAAAGCCGCCGTCTTTATCGTCATATATTGTCTCTAAAACTGATGGGTTGGTCGCAGCCATAGTTGCTGTTGGCGGCACAGATGTTGGAGCAATGGTGGGGGGTGACGATATAAGTGTTGCAGTCGGAGGCGTTGTCGGCAGGATGGCTGTGGGCGATGCTGGGAGAGGAGTTGCGGTTTCGACAACAGTGAGCGTCGCCGTTGGTGTAAAGCTTGGGACCATGATGGTGGGAAGAGCGGTATTCGTTGATGCAGGCGTGGCGCTGCCAGAATTATAATTTCCTAAACAATGTACCCATATTCTTTTTTCTTTCTCTGTTCCCCCAACCAATGTTACCCCAGCGGATTGGAGTACATAGAGCGTATTGAAAACCGTATTGTACGAAACTACAACATTCTGGTTTGTTAGGGTCTGTAAGGAAATGGATCGTACCTGGCCACTTGGCACGCTGTTATTGGTGATGGTCACATTCGTCAGGGTTCCGCCTACATTGCTTTCAAACACGGCAATTCCAGTGCGACAGTTTGTGATCGTATTACCCGATATAAAGGCGTCGTGCAATTGTGCACCCCAGCCTGTGTAAAACTCTTCACCCAGGGCTATACCCGTTGCAGTATTTCCATTACGTAGATGCGTGCCTGTACAATACGAGAGGTTGTTTTGCACATTTACGAAGGGAGAATTGTCAATGTATATATTGACGCCAAAATTGTCGTAAACCGTATTATTTTCGTACCAGGGCGATCACCCCGCGCGTGACAGCTATTCCTTCGCCGCAATTGTCATAAACAGTATTGTTTCGAATGGTCGTGTTTTCACCGCCAACTTTAACCTTGAGTGCGCTGCCCCATGTTGTGGATAGGCCGCAGGTCCCCACCCCATTTCTGGTGACATTATCATGTACGATGTTATTTTCGACAATGACGTTCCTGCCTGTGACAAGTATGCCGAAGTCAGTGGCTCCCATGGCTTCAAAGCCTGAAAGGTTGACATAACTGCCACTGACCACGATGCCATTTGCCTTCGAACCCTGCATGTTCACGATGGCTCCATTTCCAATAACGGTAATGGGTGCGCTTGCAGTCCCTGATGTTGAAAGGGTCAATGTTTCGGTATAGGTTCCTGCCATCACCTGCAATGTACTGCCAGCCGTCAGGAATGGAACAGCTTTTGAAAATGTCTTGAACGGTAATGTGGCTGTTCCCGGGTTGGTATCACTGCCAGTTGTACTGACGTAATAGCTATTGGTGGTCAGCATGGCATTTTGATTTTCCAACTGCATAGCGCCAGGCATGGTTGATGCCTGTGCATTGTAATAGCCTCCCAGTGCCAGTATACATGCTGTTATAAAACTTATTATTCGATATATTTTCTTGTTCATTTTTTACTCCTTGCTTTTGCCAAGATTATCACCACCCTCCAAAAAGCAAGGCGAGATACGTCAAGAATCGCCCCACATTTTTGTAAGCATTACAGATAAGTTAGAATCAACTCGTATTTTTTATAATTAACATTAATACAAGCCTCATTGAAGGGTTGTATATGATAGACTTTGCATAGTTGCAAAGCCAAGTTTGTCTCTTATGATCGATATTTTCAGCACGATCAATCAACGAGAATCTCATAAATCAAAATGGAGAAGGTCATGTCAAAAGACTCATTACGTCAACTTGCCAACGCGCTCTCAGTGGCGCTAGCGCTCACAGTCAACATACTTGCCAGCGCATTACCGCTTAACGGTCAGAACACAGGCGAGATCTCAGATCGCTTCCAGGTATATTTTGTGCCTGCTGGCTATGTCTTTGCCATCTGGGGCATCATCTACATCGGCTGGATCGCCTTCGCCATTTATCAATATCTGCCCGCACAAAAGGAAAGTCCGCGGCTGCGCAATCTCGGATATTTATTCGCGTTGAGCGGTGTATTTAACGCGGCCTGGCTTTTCTGCTGGCATTACAACTTATTCGGCTTGAGCGTACTCGTCATGCTCACCCTGCTCGGCTTGCTGATAGCCAGTTACCTGAGATTAAACGTTGCGAAAACGCCCGTCACCACTGCCGAAAAATGGTGCGTGGATATTCCTTTTAGCGTGTATCTTGGCTGGATCAGCGTCGCCACGATTGCCAACATCACCGATTGGCTTTACTCGGTCAACTGGACTGGATTTGGAATCACGCCGCAGAGTTGGGCAGTCATTATGCTGGTTGTTGCGTCTCTGCTTGGATTATTGGTGACGCTCTCGCGCAGGGACAGCGGATTCGCCTTCGTTTTAGTTTGGTCCTTCGCTGGGATCGCGCAAAAACAGGCTGACACAGCGCTGGTGGCTAATAGCGCATGGGTGGCAACAGTGTTCGTCCTCGGACTGGCTATCTATAGTATGATTTAACGCCGTCGCATGGCAACACCTTAATCACATATATAATAATGAGCAAGCGCAGATCATAAAACTGCCAATGATTTCGGGGCAAGTCATCTCGCCCCGAAATCATTGGCACCGCTGTTATTATTTGGAGGCAGAATGCCCAATACACAAACCAAAGGTGAAACACACGGTTGTATCGTCTGTGGGAAACCGTATCAACTCTATGTGGTCTATGACGCAAGCGGAAAATTTATCGATCTCAAAGTGATGAGCGCGGGTGCAAAGCCTGTGAAGCATGCTCATCGTCCGCTTGTGGCGTGTGAAAAACATAGTGACGAGCAAATCGAAGCGGCTGTGGTCAAAGTCTACGGGCCGCAGGAGGCGGATGATTAATCAAAGGATTTCGTTTTCGAATTTGCCCCCCATCCCAATAGTGATGATTTTTCGTCGAGATGATTTTCCCCGTTGCGAAGCGTGTCGGTGTGATGAAGGCTGCCATCCGTATTGGCTGTAATTAAAAATGCAAAGGTATAATCCACTCTTAATAGCTTAATCATACGAATAAATTTTCTGGAGGAACAAATGTCTCAACTTTATTGTGAAATCAAACCAAAGGACTGGCTGGAACTCAAAGATTGGTATTGGGCCTTAGGTGCGGGGAATGATTGGGTATTTAGAGGCCAACGGGATGCAAATTGGGATATCACTTCCTCGCTGGAACGGGTCCTGCCAATTTGGAAAAAGGGCTCGCAGAAAGTAAAAAAAGAGATCGGGGAGTATCTTGGTTATTCCGAAAGAAGATTATTTGACAAGTTTTCAGAGAGAGTGGAACAATTTACCACCATTGGGGAAGCAGCCGCAGATACGATATTGGGAAAGCTGGCCCTGATGCAGCATCACGGCGTTCCGACAAGGTTGATAGACTGGACCGAAAGTTCTTATGTCGCGACCTATTTTGCTGTTGAAGAGGCCACCGACCTGGAAGGTACCTGTGCGGTTTGGGCCATATCATCAGAGTGGTGCCAGGCAAAAAGCGCCATGGCTGTCAGAAAAAAGATGAAACTCTCCAAGGAAGAGTTTTCGAACAGGGAGGATTTTTCACTCGACAATATTATTGATGAGTTTATTTTCAAAGAGGATATCCCTCTCGTTGCCCCGCTAAGACCTATAAAATTAAACGTTAGGATTTCATCCCAACAAGGGCTCTTCCTCTGCCCAGGTGACCTGAACCTGACCTTTATGGAAAACCTTAGGTCGCTTGGTGAAGCTGACCTGCCCAATGTTTTATACAAGTTTGTTTTTCCCAGCGACTGGAGGTCTGAGATCTTTCACGATCTATTCAATATGAACATTGGACCTCAAACATTATTTCCCGGGCTGGATGGATTTGCAAAATCCGTCAAGCTCAAAATGAGCTGGGAGACGGATTCTTATGAATATTTGGAATTTGTCCGCGAGACGGCAGCAAAAAACTTTAAGATTACCTACTACGCTCCAACTGATGAATGATCCAAATCATGTTGCCCATATAATGATACTGCCATTTTAAAGCACTTTTACAGCATCTCCCTGCCAGAGTGTTTTCCAGAAATCAAAAACGGCTCCGAAAGTTTATCTTTCAGAACCGTTTTTGATTTAACAATTTCTTTTTCTAACTACTTGACACTTTTGAACAAAGTGGAAATAACCCGAAGCAAGTGCCCAATGTCTTGGTATTCCGTACGGTCGTCGCAACCATAAAATACTTGATCGAAGCATCCCAGCCTGCTATCCTCCCATCCACTTCGGAAAACTTCTTTGGGCCGATGGATTTATGACCGAGATCGCTTTCCTGACTTCCTCGCAAAAATTCTGCGCAGCTGCTTCTGCCCCCATTCCAATATATCCCCGAACGTTGCCATTGGAGTCTCCGATATATCCGAAGATTTCCAGGCCACTATCCTTCGTGAAAATGGATGTATAAGCTCTGGCTTGAATATCTTTCAGATCGGCTGCGGTCAACCGAGTATCAGATTGGTCTCCTTTTCGCACCCAGATAAGCCGCTGAGATGTAAGGATCATCCCCGTATGGATTGTTGTATCCCGTTCATCTTTTAGCCAGGAGACCAGTCTGTTGGAAGGTTTCTTCTCGGAGATGGTTTCACAACATAGCAGGGTTTCGGCTTCCAGGTCACCCAACTGGTGCTCCTGGAAATAGCTCTGAATAGCCCGGAGTAGCTCGGGGTGTAATTCATTCACGGGGCATTCTCGCGTGGTGCGGTTATAGTCACTCATGTTTTTCTCTTTCCAATTGTGATGGCGTTTAATATCTTGTTATTAATATTACCGCAGAATTCTACATAGAGGATGCTGTGATATTGAGGCGGCACTACACCTAAGTGTGGTTTGTAAATTGTCCGCCAATCCACTCCACGCGAATTTTTGCAAAAAGTCCAAATTCGCGCCGATTAGCATAGATTAGCGGATGTTTTTTGCGCTTATCTTTAAGTGCGGTGCTACCCAAATTCACGGGAATAGATATTTTTTCAACGCTGATATTTGTGATTTTCGGAAATCCTGAACTATGGGTACTTGAGGATCGAATACATCGAAACCATGAAATGCGCCAGGAACTATGTAAAGTTCACATTCGATACCACGCTCCTTCAACCTTTGAGCATATGCCACATCTTCATCATGAAATACATCCACTGTTCCTACCCCGATCCAAGCCTGGGGTAAACCTGAAAGATCTTCGCGGCGCGCAGGCACGGAATAAGCTGGCACATCTTCCGCTCCGCATTTTTTCCCCAGATAGGATTCCCAACCAAACCGATTGCTCTTTTGGTTCCAAGCAGGGCTATTGCTATCATCAATATCAGCGCGGAGGACAGTCCTATCATCCAGCATGGGGTAAACAAGCAATTGAAAAATGGGTTTGATCTCTTGCCGATCATGCGCAAGTTGAACGAGGGCAGCGGCCAACCCGCCCCCGGCGCTCGCGCCACCGATCGCAATGCGCTTTGCATCGATACCTAGTTGTTGAGAATGGGACTCCACCCATTTTAGCGCTGAGTAACTGTCTTCCAATCCTGCTGGGAATGGGTGTTTGGGAGCGTAACGATAGTCCACTGAAACAATGGTGATGCCTAGTTCGCGCACATATTGGGCACAACCAAGGTCATCCATTTCCGGTTGTCCCATCACGTACCCGCCGCCGTGCAGCCAGAGCAATACAGGCGTAGGTGCAGCAATGGATTTTGGTTTATAGATGCGCAAACGGATTTTTGTTCGGTCGTCCTGACCAGTGATGAAGATATTTTCAACGAGGATATTTTCGGGAGCTTTGGGTGTGGGTGCCAAAGATATCAGCAGCCGAAAAAGCCAAATATTCATCTTGCTGAAAGTTATGGATGGACTCTTCTTTGCAACTTGTTGTAGTTCTGGATGTATTTTTGAATAATTGTCTTTCATGGCTGATGACTCTCTTGCTGGCTGATGTCGTTTTTCGTCATGCACATGCTGTGCTTTTGTGATCTACTGATTATGCGGATTCGCCATCTCCCGCACTCCTGCCAACTATACACCAATCCAATCATTTGACAACAAAAAAGTCCTCCCACCGTTCACGGCAGGAGGACTCCACTTCTCACCTCTTACTTTTTACTGCTCACTTCTCACTGTCTCTCCCCATACAACTTGCGATGTGCCATGCTCAACGCGCGGACTTGCCAAGGGGTCAAGCAGTCACTTCATTCCCGATCCGCACGACTTCTTTTGCCAGCACGTCAAAATCATCTTGAATACTGCGATGGTTTGCTATCGCGATGCGCAAACAATATCGATCATGCAGGGTTGTGTAGGATGGTGCGGCAATTCCCTGCTCATGGAGCCGCATCAAGATCTCTTTG
>CAWHXC010000042.1:0-177802 GCA_963833175.1 uncultured Chloroflexia bacterium | reverse complement strand
CATCCGCATCAGCTTTGAATGCCTGCGAAAGTTGGTCGAGGTTAACTTCATTGTAGAAGACCTGATTCGGCGGGGTAAATCCTTCACCACGCAGGAACGGCAATCGTCGGAAGAAGGGCAGGTTACCACCCTGACGATAAGCATGACCGCCTTCGCCGGAACGTGCGCCCGCGCCTTTGGTACCGCGTCCAGCAGTCTTACCCTGCCCTGCCGAGATACCGCGACCAACGCGTTTTCGATTCTTTTTTGACCCAACATTGGGTACGAGATCGTGAAGTTTCATATTCAACCTACTCTTCGATCTTGAGCAAATGGATAATTTTGTTTAACATTCCGCGCAAAGCGGGTGTATCCTTATGCTCAACAGTTTGATGTAAACGGCGCAAACCAAGCGCCTTGACGGTGGCCTTTTGATCCTTGGGAAAACCAATATCACTCTTGACCCAGGTCACGCGCAAAGTTTTTCCAGAAGTTTCCTGCTTAGGCATGTTGTTTCCTCCGTTCCCAGAACGGCAATAACTCTTCCGTCCGTTTGCCGCGGCGGGCTGCCTCAACTGCTGGTGAGCGTAAGCCGTCCAAAGCGCCAAAGGTTGCCATGACCACATTAAGAACATTGGCACTTCCCATGGACTTGGTGAGAATATCACGCACCCCAGCTACTTCCAACACAGCACGCACGCCACCTGCCGCAATAACGCCGGTACCAGCAGAAGCGGGCTTGAGGAAAACCTTAGCGCCAGCCACTCGACCCAATGATTCGTGAGGAATAGTGGTACCGAAGAGGTTCATTTCGCGTAAATCTTTGCGGGCGCGTTCAGATGCTTTGCGCATTGCATCGGGAACAGCATTTGCCTTCCCAACGCCCATGCCAACTGTGCCTTTTTTATCACCAACAACAACGGTCACGCGGAATTGAAAGCGACGACCACCCTTGACGACTTTCGCAACGCGAGCAATTTCAATTACTCGCTCTTCAAAGGCGTCTTGTACTTCAAATTGTTGTTGCTTTTCAGTAAATTTCTTTTCACCAAATTTCTTTTCTGCCATATCTTTCTCCAGTAACGTAGTAATGACTTAAGCCATTACTACAACTTCTAGAATTGCAAGCCGCCTTCACGCGCACCATCAGCCAAAGCTTTAATGCGCCCGACATAGCGGAAGCCGCCACGATCAAACACAACAGACGTGATACCTTTGGATTTGGCACGCTCAGCCACTGCTTTTCCAATGACTTTAGCCTGTTCGGTCTTCTTCATCCCCTTCACCTTCTCACGCAGTTCATTATCAACTGTAGAGGCAGAAATAAGGGTATTACCTTCACTGTCATCAATAACCTGGGCATAAATCCCAGAGATGCTCTTGAACACATTCAAGCGCGGGCGGCTGGTAGTACCAACCACAACTTTACGTACGCGCACGTGGCGGCGTTCACGAGCGAGAGAACGACTCTTCTTAGCCATGGCTTACTTGGCTCCTTTTCCGGCTTTACCGGCTTTACGACGAACACGTTCACCCAGATAGCGCAAACCCTTGCCATGATAAGGCTCAGGCGGACGTACCTTGCGAATGTTCGCAGCAATCTGTCCGATAAGTTCTTTATCGAAACCCAAAACCTTGATCTGACGGGTTTTCGGATCCGTTTCAAATGACACGCCAGCCGGGGGTTCCATCTTGACCGGGTGTGAATAACCAACAAACAGGGCGAGGTTCTTTCCTTCCATTTCAGCGCGGTATCCCACGCCTTCCACTTGGAGAACAACCTCAAAACCCTTGCTAACACCGTGAATCATATTTGCGATCACGGCGCGGGTGGTACCATGCAGGGCGCGTTCTGCGGGGTTTTCCGAATTGCGGGTGATGTTAAGCTGATTATTCTCCATCTTGATACCAATCAATTGAGAGAACGATCTCTTTAACTCACCCTTCGGGCCCTTCACGCGGACGTCAAAACCATCCACGTCAACCTGGACGCCACTGGGAATATCTACGGGCAAACGACCAATGCGAGACACGATAAACCTCCTACCACACCTTGCAGATGATCTCGCCGCCAACGCCCAACTGTCGAGCGCGTACGCCGGTCATGACACCCTTGGGCGTGGAGATAATGGCAACGCCAATACCTGAAAGCACCCATGGAATGTCCGTCTTCTTGGTGTAGATGCGGCGGCCTGGTTTGCTTACGCGTTCCAAGCCAGAAAGCACTGCGCGTCGTTGGCGACGTTCGCCAACATACTTGAGCTTCACACGCAAGACCTTTTGTACTTCGTGTTCGCCTTCCACCACTTCAAAACCTTCGAGAAAACCTTCATCCTTAAGGATTTTGGCGATCTCTACTTTAATCTTCGAGTTGGGCATTGCAACCTGAGCATGGCCTGCGAGCACAGCGTTGCGAATGCGAGTCAACATATCAGCGATCGGATCAGTAAATGACATGATCTACCTCCACCTGGGGCTACCAGGACGCCTTTACGACGCCAGGGATTTTGCCCGTCAAAGCCAATTCACGGAAGCAAATACGGCACAAACCAAAGCGACGAATAAAACCGCGCGGGCGCCCACAACGCTGACAGCGATTACGAACCTGCACAGCATATTTGCGACGTAGTTCACGATATTGCATACATTTTTTTGCCATAGGTTAAGCATCCTTCTTGCTACTGAACGGCATTCCGAGCAATTTCAATAACGCGCGCGCCTGATCATCACTCTTGGCAGAAGTCACAATTGTGACCTCCATACCGCGCAATTTATCAATTTTGTCATATTCGATCTCGGGGAAGACCAATTGGTCCTTGAGACCCAGTGTGTAATTTCCACGGCCATCAAATGCATTCGCTGAAACACCGCGAAAATCACGCACACGAGGCAGGGCAATATTTAAAAGACGGTCAATGAAAGCCCACATGCGAGGTCCACGTAAAGTTACCTTCGCTCCGATCAGACGGCCTTCGCGTAATTTGAAGTTCGCAATGCTTTTGCGCGCCTTCGTCTGCACAGGCTTTTGACCGGTGATCTGCATCAAGTCCGCTGTTGCGGCATCAAGCGCTTTGGGGTTATCCATCGCTTCGCCAAGGCCGATGTTTAAAACGACCTTTTCAATGCGCGGCACCTGCATTACATTCTTCAAACCGAACGACTTGAACAGGGCCGGGGCCACTTCGTTGTTATAGAGTTCTTGCATTCTATTCATAATTATCTGCTCCACGGCCTAGTCGATCGTGGCCTCACAGTTCTTGCAAACACGATGAGCGCCTTCATCATCACGTTGAACGCTGATGCGGGTAGGCTCACTGCATTTCGGGCAAACAAGCATCACATTCGAGATGTCAATCGGCCCTTCAAACTGGATTCGGCCTGGGTTGATGTTACGACCCTGCTGAGTTTGCACTTGCTTCTGGTGTTTGATGCGAATATTCACACCTTGTACAACCACGCGGCGGTCATCAAGAATAACGTTAATGACCTCGCCACGTTTGCCTTTATCTTCGAGGCGGCCGCTGATCACTTCTACTGTATCGCCTTTTCGTATCTTTACTTTCATTCTTTGCTCCTACAGCACTTCCGGGGCTAGCGACACGATCTTCATGTAGCCCATATCACGCAGTTCGCGCGCCACGGGTCCAAAGATACGAGTGCCCCTCGGGTTTTCGCCATCAGCATCGAGAATGACCGCGGCGTTATCATCAAAGCGGATGTACGAACCGTCTTCGCGGCGCCATTCCTTCGTGCAACGCACAATGACGGCTTTTACAACTTCACTTTTCTTGACTGAACCTTGCGGTGCGGCGGCTTTCACAGTTGCAACCACTACATCACCGATTGATCCATATCTGCGACTGGAACCACCCAGGACGTGAATTACAAGCAGTTCGCGCGCGCCGGTATTATCGGCAACTTTTAATCGAGACTCCTGTTGAATCATGGCTTATTCTCCTACGCCTTGATCAGCAGTACGCGTCTCGCGCTTGACTACAGCTTCAACAGCCCAGCGCTTATCACGGGATAACGGACGGGTCTCAACAATCTCGACCTGATCACCGATCTGACAACCAATCTCGTCATGTGCTTTCACGCGCGTGCTTGAGAACACCACCTTCTTATAAAGAGGGTGACGATACTTGCGTGTGATCTCCACGACAACAGTTTTGGTCATTTTGTTACTGGTGACCACACCAGTCATACGACGACGATTATTCATTATGCACCTTCCACAGCGACGCGTTCTGTCTCGCGCAGGATCGTTTCCATGCGGGCGATGTTACGACGCAGGGTTCGCAGATGACTGGTGTCAGTCAATTGACCAGTTACCTGTTGAAAGCGCAGTTTCATCAATTCGTCGTGTGAATCCGTAAGTTTTGTACGAATTTCTTCCGCCGCCAATTTGCGGACTTCTTCTACTTTCATGGCTTTCATAATTTATTCTCCTCCTGGAAGGCGACCCACAACTTTGGTCTTAATGGAGAATTTGTACTGCGCACTCTTCAAAGCTGCCAGTGCAATCTCAGCAGGCAAACCGCCCACTTCGAACATTACACGACCAGGCTTTACTGGAGCAACATAGTATTCCACATTACCTTTACCAGAACCCATACGGGTTTCTGGCGGCTTATGTGTGAATGGTTTGGATGGGAAAATACGGATCCAAACCTTACCGCGACGCTTCATCCCACGAACGATCGTGCGACGAGCCGCTTCAATTTGACGGGCAGTAATCCAGCCCGGTTCCAACGCCTGCAGACCAAATTCGCCGAAGGAAACTTCCGCACCGCGGAGAGCCTTTCCTGTCATGCGACCGCGCATCTGCTTGCGCCACTTTACACGTTTCGGCATCAACATATCAAAAACCTCATCTCAAAGCGACGTCGCGATTACTCGCTGACGTACACGCCTTCTGTTGCTTCGACTTTTTCTTCCACATCAGGTACAACTTCGCCTTTGTAAATCCAAACTTTGACACCGAGTTGACCGTATGTGGTTGCCGCTTCGGTTGTGGCAAAATCAAGATTGGCACGCAGAGTTTGCAAAGGCACGCGACCTTCACGCAGCCACACGTCACGGGACATTTCTGCGCCGCCCAAACGTCCGCCAACCAGGATCTTGATCCCTTGAGCGCCCTGCTTGATGGCTTGCTGAATGGCACGCTTCATTGCGCGGCGGTATGCAATACGACGTTCAAGCTGGTCAGCGATATTCTTCGCGACTAACATGGCATCCGTATCGGGCGAGGAAATCTCTTTGATATCCAATTCGACTTTCTTGCCTACCAACGTTTCAAGTGCCTGGCGGATCTTCTTCACGCCTTCGCCTTTGCGTCCGATCAAAATACCGGGTTTGGCAGTGTGAATTGAAATACGGACTTTACCAGGTGTGCGTTCCACATCAACACGGGAGATGCCTGCCTTGCCATCTTTCACGGCATCAGGCATTTGCTTGCGAAGCACACGGACTTTTTCATCAGCAGCCGCGCCACCTTTGGAAAATTTACCAATTAACAAATTGCGAATGGCAAAATCCTGATGCAATTGCTGGCGATATTGAGCGCCTTCGGCAAACCAACGACCGCCCCAAGGTTGATTGATTCCTAAACGAAAACCAATAGGATGTACTTTACGACCCATAAAATTCTCCTTAAGCTCCGCGCTCGCGCAATATGATGGCCACATGTGAAGAACGGCGCAGTATCGGTTTGAAACGGCCGCGGGCGCCGAAGCGTCTCCACTTGCGAGTAGGTGCTTCATCAGCTGTGATCTTAGCTACAAACAGATCATCGCGGCTGACGCCAAAGTTCTCTTCAGCATTTGCTACAGCAGAGGCAAGTAACTTATGCACAGGCAATGAAGCGCGTTTGTTGACAAAGCGCAGGATTTCCAAAGCTTCATTTGCGCTTTTACCACGCACCATATCAATTACGAGGCGAACCTTTTGCGCGGAAAGGGAGAGGTTACTAATTTTTGCATGAATATCAGTCATATCTCACTCTCCTTACGCCGAGGCGGCTTTCTCGCTGGTCTGGTGACCGCGGAATGTGCGCGTCGGGGCAAACTCACCCAAACGATGACCGACCATGTTTTCGGTAATGTAGATCGGCACATGGCGGCGTCCATCGTGAACCGCAATGGTGTGTCCAACCATCTGGGGAAAAATCACAGAGGCGCGACTCCACGTGCGGACGACTTTCTTTTCATTTTTCTGATTCATGGCCTCAATACGCTTGAGAAGCTTTGTCTCAATAAAAGGGCCTTTTTTCAATGATCTTGACATATATGCGTACCTCGTCTAACTCTTAGCGGCTCGTCTTATTGCGACGGCGCACGATGTACTGGTCGGTCTTCTTATTACGGCGAGTCTTCTTGCCGAGAGTGGGTTTACCCCACGGGCTCTTGGGACCAGCAAGACCGATTGGCTGGCGACCTTCACCACCACCATGTGGATGGTCACGCGGACTCATCGCAGTACCACGAACGGTGGGACGAATGCCCATGTGTCGCTTGCGACCAGCCTTACCCAACTTGACATTGCTGTGATCAAGATTTCCAACCTGACCAATTGTTGCATAACAAACTTGATGAATAAGACGAACTTCACCAGAAGGCATGCGGATTTGGGCGAAATCACCTTCTTTGGCGAGTAACTGTGCCGCGCCGCCTGCCGAACGAACAAGCTGAGCACCCTTACCCTCTTTCATCTCAATATTATGGATCAAAGTTCCGATCGGAATATTGCTGATTGGAAGGGAATTGCCAGGGCGGATTTCAGCGGCGGGTCCAGACATAACGGTATCGCCGACTTTCAAATCCAGAGGCGCAATGATGTATCGCTTCTCGCCATCTACATAAAAGAGAAGAGCGAGGCGGGCAGTGCGATTTGGATCGTATTCCACTGCGGCTACTTTTGCAGGAATGCCGTGTTTTTCACGTTTGAAATCCACAAGGCGAATGAAACGACGAGCACCGCCGCCACGATGGCGAACTGTTACACGACCCTGGGCATTGCGGCCACCGCGTCCTTGTCTCATTACCAACAAAGAACGTTCTGGTGTGCTCTTGGTAATTTCTTCAAAAGTGTAACCGGTCATATCGCGCATACCGGGTGTTACTGGTTTATATTTTTTAACTGCCATTATTGCACCCCTTCAAAGATATCGAGGGATTTGCTTCCCTCAGCAAGGGTCACAATTGCCTTTTTGAACGAGGAACGGCGTACCAACATACGGCGGCTCTTGGTTCGGCGTCCACGTTTTGCAGGCGCATTGAGAATGTTCACGCGCGCCACAGTGACATCAAAAAGAGTTTCCACTGCATCCTTCACCATGGTACGAGTTGCTGCATCAGCGACAATAAACACATATTGACCAAGCTTGCTGGACTGATAGTTGGATTTCTCAGTTACCAAAGGGCGGACGAGGACATCATAAATCGTAGTCATGTCTCTCTCCTATCCGAGGTGCGCTACGAGCGCATCAATTGTCTTGAGCGGCAGGACGACTTTTTGAAAACTGAGTACGTCGCGCACGTTCAAGTAGCTTGCGAGCAAAATCTTGGCGCTCTCAATATTACTGGCAGAGCGCATTACGTTATCGTAATTTTGATCTTTGACAGGCATCAACACCAAAACGGTGGATGCACCAACCCAATTGCCCAATGTTTCAGCCATTTGGCGGGTTTTTGGTTCTTTGATGTCAAAATCATCCACGACAACAATACCTGCTTCAGCCGCTTTGACAGTTAAAACAGATCGAAGCGCGGCCTGACGCATTTTCTTGGGCATCGCTTGTTCATAGCTGCGAGGATGCGGCGTATGAATACGTCCACCACCCACCCATTGCGCGGCATTGGTCGATCCTGTACGGGCGCGACCGGTGCCTTTCTGTTTAAATGGCTTTCGACCACCGCCTCTGACTTCTCCGCGAACTTTCGTCTGGTGCGTACCAAGACGGGCGTTCGCCATCTGGCGGGTATAAGCCTGATGCATCAGGTCTATATTTACTGGGGCCTCAAAAATATTCGCGGGTAATTCCATCTCGCGAATTTTCTGGCCCTTCAAATCAAGAACATCTACTTTCATGGTTATTGGCTCCCGTTTCCTGCGCGCTTATTGCTTGCGCGCTTCCTTGATCATGACGAGACCGCCCTTACCACCGGGAACCGCGCCATTGACGGCAAGCAGGTTCCGTTCCGCATCCACCATGACAACTTTCATGTTCTGAGCGGTGACGCGATCCACACCCATATGGCCCGAGTTGCGGTGTCCTTTATAGACGCGACCTGGTGTAGTACCCGATCCACTAGAACCTGGCGCACGATTGCGGTCAGATGTACCATGTGTGGCATTCATACCGTGGAAGTGATAGCGTTTTACAACTCCGGCAAAGCCCTTGCCTTTACTAACACCAATTACATCCACACGTTCACCAACGGCAAAAGCATCGACAATCGTTAATTTGTCGCCAACTTTTAATCCGTGGTCCTTGGCACGAAATTCACGCAAGAACCGCATAGGGGAAATCTCATTGGCCTTTAAGTGCCCCATTTCACCGCCTGTAAGACGTTTGGGATGCACTTCACCAAAGCCCAGTTGGACCGCAGAATAACCCTCTTTCTCCGGCATGCGAACCTGGGTAACATAACATGGCCCAGCTTCGATGAGTGTTACCGTATAGGCAACACCTTGCTCATCGAAGATCTGGGTCATGCCAATCTTCTTTCCAATTAGCCCTTTCAACATACTCAATTTTCTCCTTCAGAAGATATTGACGAGACTGCCAGCCTGGGCGTAGGCCACATCATCTCCGTGCAGTGCAGTCAGATGGTCAGGTGCGAAGCGGTTGTATCGGTTCCACAACCAGACCTACTCTTGCGCTGTCTCAAAATAATCCGCAATATTGCGGTTATTAAGTTAAGTAATTAAATCTTGATCTCGATATCAACACCTGCAGGCAGGTTCAAACGCATCAACATATCAATCGTCTTTGAATCTGGATCTAAAACATCGATCAAGCGATTGTGCGTGCGGATCTCGAAATGTTCGTGTGAGTCCTTGTCGATAAATGCAGAGCGACGTATTGTAAAGCGTTCTATCTTACTTGGCAAGGGTACAGGACCAACAACTTGGGCACCGGTACGCTCGGCAGTTTCAACAATTCGCTTCGCAGACTGATCAAGAACACGATGATCATAAGCTTTAAGACGGATACGGATTTTTTGTTTTGCCATCATCTCTCACCTACGCAAGCATCTTAGTAACGACACCCGCGCCAACGGTCAGACCGCCTTCACGAATAGCGAACTTGGAACCCTGTTCAAGCGCAACAGGCACAATCAACTCAACCGTCAGGTTGACGTTGTCTCCCGGCATCACCATCTCCACACCTTCCGGCAGGGTGATGTCGCCCGTCACATCCATGGTGCGGATGTAGAACTGCGGACGATAGCCACTGAAGAACGCCTTATGACGGCCGCCCTCTTCCTTCTTCAACACGTACACTTCCGCCAAAAACTTCTTGTGCGGTGTGATCGACTTCGGCTTGGCCAATACCTGACCACGCTCCACATCTTCTCGTTCAATGCCGCGCAACAGCAAGCCTACGTTGTCGCCCGCCATGCCTTCATCCAACTGCTTGTGGAACATTTCCACACCCGTCACAACCGAGTTCTTCGTCTCTCGCAAGCCAATGATCTCGATCGGTTCGCCGATCTTGATGATGCCGCGGTCAATACGACCCGTCACCACCGTTCCGCGTCCCTTGATCGAGAACACATCTTCCACCGACATCATGAACGGCTTGTCTGTGTCACGCTTCGGTTCGGGAATGTATTCATCCACCACGCGCAACAATTCGAGAATACAGGCATATTCAGGTGCATTCTTGTCCGTGCTGGTGCTTTCCAGTGCCAGTTTCGCCGATCCACGCACGATCGGGGTCGTGTCGCCCGGGAAACCCTGGCTGGTCAACAGTTCGCGCAGTTCGAGTTCCACCAGTTCGAGCAGTTCGGGGTCGTCCATCATGTCCACTTTGTTCAGGAAGACCACGATCGAGGGCACTTCCACTTGACGAGCCAGCAGGACATGTTCGCGTGTCTGCGGCATCGGTCCATCCGGCGCTGCCACAACCAAAATCGCGCCGTCCACCTGGGCTGCACCAGTGATCATGTTCTTGATGTAGTCACGATGTCCGGGCATGTCCACGTGCGCATAATGGCGCTTGTCCGTCTGGTATTCAACATGCGCGATGTTGATCGTGATGCCGCGCGCTTTTTCTTCCGGGGCGTTGTCAATCTGGTCGTAGGCTTTGAAATCCGCCTGACCTGAAAAACCTGCTACTTTGGTGATCGCCGCTGTCAATGTCGTCTTGCCATGATCGATGTGTCCCATGGTGCCCACATTCAGATGCGGTTTGTTCCGATCAAATTTTACCTTCGCCATTGTCAAACTCCTTGAATTATGAAAAAAAACTTACCCTTTTAAAATTTCTTCCGCCACTGACTGCGATACTGGCGCATAGTGGTCAAATTCCATGTTAAAGACGCCGCGTCCCTGTGTAGCGGAGCGAAGTTGGGTCGCATACCCAAACATTTCAGCTAACGGAACCATTGCCTTAACTGCCTGTGCATTGCCAAGACGAACTTCCATCCCCTGGATCAGCCCACGGCGACTATTGATCTGTCCCATCACATCACCAAGGTACTCTTCTGGGACAACAACTTCGACCTTCATCATCGGCTCAAGCAAAATGGCATGACCCTTTTGTACGCCTTCCTTGAAGCCCAAAATAGCAGCCATCTTGAATGCCATTTCACTTGAGTCAACTTCATGGAAAGAGCCATCAAACAATGTGACTTTTATGTCAACAACAGGGTACCCAGCGAGGACACCACCTTCGGCTGCCTCTTTAACACCTTTTTCAATTGGGTTAATATACTCTTTGGGAATGGAACCACCCACAATCTTGTTTTCAAATACAATCCCGCTTCCACGTTCACCCGGCTCCAAGGCAAATACAACATGACCATATTGGCCTTTACCACCAGATTGTTTGGCGTATTTGTAATTAACTTCCTTAACCGCTTTGGTAATCGACTCGCGAAAGGCAACTCGCGGAGCGCCGACATTTGCCTGCACCCTAAACTCACGCAACAGACGGTCTACGATAATATCAAGATGTAATTCACCCATTCCCCTAAGAATGGTCTGACCAGAGTCCTCATCTGTGTTTACGTGAAGTGTGGGATCTTCTTCAGACAACTTACGAAGGGCTTCACCCATTTTTTCCTGATCAGCAGAACTCTTGGGCTCAATAGCAATGGAGATAACTGGTTCGGGGAAAGAAATAGTTTCAAGGACAAGCGGCGTTGTATCACAAAGTGTATCGCCAGTGAAACTTTCCTTGAAGCCCAATACAGCACCAATATCGCCGGAAAGAATTTCAGCCACATCTTCGCGATGATCAGCATGCATACGTATCAAACGTCCAATACGCTCTTTTTTTCCTTTTTTGGTGGAATTCTGAACAGTTTGCCCCTGGCTCAAAACACCAGAGTAAACGCGAACATAAGCAAGACGACCCACATAAGGATCAGTTACGATCTTGAATACCAATGCACCCAAAGGAGCATCATCCTTTGCAGCGATATCAAAAGTATTTTCTGGGTTACCTGGTTCAGATACTGTAATAATTGGTTTATCTGCTGGTGAAGGAAGATAATCAACCACTGCATCAAGGAGAACCTGTACACCCTTATTTTTCAAGGAGGAACCACAAAACACAGGAGCGGTCTTATTAGCAAGTACACCCTTGCGAAGAGCAAGTTTTAGTTCTTCTATACTAATTTCCTGAGCCTCGAGGAATTTCATTGTCAGTTCGTCATCAAGCTCAGCGATCTTTTCCACCATCTTGGCGCGAAATTCCTTCGCTTGTTCCTTCATATCATCTGGAATTTCAACGATATGCGGATCTTTACCCAGATCATCTTCCCAAACAACAGCCTTCATTGTGAGAAGATCCACTACGCCTTTGAAAGTTGCTTCAAAGCCAATGGGGATTTGCATCGGTATTGGATTAGCACCCAAGCGATCAATAATGGTTTCGATAGTCCGCTCAAAGGAAGCGCCAACACGATCCATTTTATTAACAAAACAAATGCGCGGCACACCATAACGATCAGCCTGACGCCACACAGTTTCAGATTGCGGTTCAACGCCTTGTACAGCATCGAACACAACAACGCCCCCGTCTAATACGCGCAAAGACCGTTGAACTTCAGCCGTAAAATCAATATGCCCGGGCGTATCGATGATATTGACCTGGTAGCCTTTCCACTCCGCTGATACAGCCGCCGAAACAATGGTAATACCACGTTCGCGTTCCTGAACCATCCAGTCGGTTACTGTTGTGCCATCGTCAACAGAACCGATGCGATGTGTCATGCCCGTATAGAACATGATACGCTCGGTGGTTGTTGTTTTCCCAGCGTCAATGTGGGCAATAATGCCTATATTTCGGTATTTTTCCAGCGGATGCACGCGTGCCATACTAACTACTTCCTTAAGATATATTATTAAAAACTAAACACGATAATGGGAAAAGGCACGATTGGCCTCTGCCATTTTATGGGTTTCGTCACGTTTACGAATAGCAGAGCCTGTCTCATTAAAAGCATCAATCAATTCAGATGCAAGCTTATCTGAAAACGATTTTCCAGAACGATCGCGTGCCGCGGATAGTATCCATCGAAGCGACAAGGTCATGCGGCGATCTGAGGAAACTTCCATAGGTACCTGATAGGTCGCACCACCCACACGGCGTGGGCGTACTTCCATTGCAGGACCAACGTTTTTAAGCGCACCATCAAAGACATCCAAAGGATTCTTCTCGGTACGTTCTTTAATTAAATCCATGGCATCATAGATTAAGCGGACAGCAGTGCTTTTCTTGCCCTTCTTAAGTACATGCTGGACCATGGTCTGCACGTTGATGCTATTAAAACGGCTATCGGGAAGAATTTCCCGTTTCTCAGGTTTTGCTCTACGCATACTTTACTCCATCTATAAATTACTTAGGGCGCTTCGCGCCGTATTTTGAACGACCCTGCTTACGATTGGCGACACCGGTAGTGTCGAGAGAACCACGCACGATGTGATAACGCACACCGGGCAGATCCTTCACACGACCGCCACGCACCAACACTACAGAGTGCTCTTGCAATTGATGACCTTCACCTGGAATGTAAGCCGTGACTTCAATTCCATTAGTCAGACGCACACGAGCAATTTTGCGCAGCGCTGAATTTGGTTTCTTGGGGGTCATGGTACGAACAACGGTACAAACACCTCGTTTCTGTGGTGCACCTTTGTCCTGTCTTACACGACGCTGCTTAAAACTGTTCAATGTGAACTGCAGAGCGGGAGCCTTACTTTTTGTCTTATTATTTTTGCGGCCTTTTCGGACCATTTGATTTACTGTCGGCACATTTGCCTCCGATTACAAATTCTTTCAAGATTACGTTTCAACATTCGCAATAAACGAGACCATCAACAACATTTCCTGATGGCCTCATTTGTAGTTACCAACTGAGTCGAGTGGGGATGTAAAGCCACTCTTGCTTTCATGGGCAACGGCTGATTAGTTTATCACGCCGTACCTTTTGCGTCAATGGGAAATTCTATTTCTTTCCAGATCGATTCTCTCCGAGACTCAACAGACCTGTATCATGTTTTGGAGGATGTGCCTTCTCATCATCCTTGCCAAACTTGACCAAGTCGCCACTTTCGTTGATCGCTTCCACTGCAAGTCCAAGAGACTGTAATTCTTTGACAAGCACGCGGAACGATGCGGGAATGCTCGGCTCTTCAATCGGCTCACCTTTCACGATCGCTTCATATGTATTGACGCGACCCTGAACATCATCCGATTTGACTGTAAGCATTTCCTGAAGAGTGTGCGCAGCGCCATAAGCTTCAAGCGCCCAGACTTCCATTTCGCCAAAGCGTTGACCGCCGAATTGTGCTTTACCGCCAAGTGGTTGTTGTGTGACCAGACTGTAAGGTCCAGTGGAACGCGCGTGAACTTTATCTTCAACAAGATGATGGAGTTTGAGAATTGTCATCACTCCAACAGTCACGGGCTGGTCGTACGGAAGACCAAGCTTGCCATCGCGTAAAGTTTGCTTACCGAGAGTTGGTAAAGGTATACCCTTCTCTTTTGCTAACTCCTGCGCTGTTTCATAAACTTTATCTTCTGCGACACGGCGTGTAATCCCATTGGATTCCATCCACAACCGTAGGCAGGCTTTAACAGTCATATCATCTATTTCAGGGTCAGGATTTGCCACATCGCGGTCGTCGAGCAGAATCTCTTCGGGTTTGGCATAACCCTTTTCGCGCAACCATTCTTTGGCTGTGGCATGACGCGCATAATCTGGGTCATTCAAACTGTACACATCATACTTCCGCTTACCAAGCCAATGTTCAAGGTATAAACGTCGAACTTCATCATCGTCCTGAATGGTGTTGGGATCGTACTCCTGCTCTTTGAGCCATTCCCAAGCACGTTCAACGGATTCTTTCCATGATTGATCCATGATCCAGGCGCGGGCAAGTTCGGCTTCGATCTGTTCTTCGCTGGCACCGTCGAACACTGGTGTAATGGCGCGGAAACCCATGCGCTTCGCAGCCCAGCCAAGATGCACTTCCAAAACCTGACCGATATTCATACGACCAGGCACGCCCAGCGGATTTAGGATGAGGTCAACAGGTGTACCATCTTCAAGGAATGGCATATCTTCCACAGGTACAACTTTGGAAACCACGCCTTTGTTACCATGACGTCCCGCCATCTTATCCCCTGCTGTGATCTTGCGGCGCTGCGCTACAGAGACGCGCACCATCATATCCACACCAGCAGAGAGATCCGAATTATCTTCGCGAGTAAATACTTTTACATCCACTACCTTACCGCGCTCGCCGTGAGGCATACGCAAAGATGTATCTTTCACGTCACGAGATTTCTCGCCGAAGATGGCACGCAATAAGCGCTCTTCAGGTGTAAGTTCTTTTTCGCCTTTGGGTGTGATCTTGCCAACAAGAATATCGTTCGGGCCAACTTCTGCGCCGATACGAATAATTCCGTTCTCGTCCAGGTCTTTGATCGCGTCGTCACCTACATTGGGAATATCACGAGTGATCTCTTCGGGACCGAGTTTTGTATCGCGTGCTTCCACTTCATGTTTTTCAATATGAACTGATGTGAAGCGATCTTCCTGAACAAGGCGCTCAGAGAGCAAAATAGCATCTTCAAAGTTACCGCCTTCCCATGAAAGGAAAGCAACGACTACATTTTGCCCAAGTGCCAGCTGACCATTATCAGTGGAAGAAGAGTCAGCAATAATATCGCCAGCCTTGACCAATTGTCCCTTTACAACAGAAGGACGCTGGTCAATGCATGTGCTTTGATTGGAACGCTGATACTTGCGCAATTGATAAACGTGATTTCCGCTTTTCTTTTCCTTGACCGTGATGGTTGCTCCTGTAACCGACACAACTTCACCATCCGCATCAGCGACGACAACCTGTCCTGAGTCAAGCGCCGCATGACCTTCCATCCCCGTGGAAACAAGCGGGGTTTCAGGACGAACCAACGGAACAGCCTGGGCCATCATGTTCGATCCCATCAGCGCGCGATTGGCATCGTCATGTTCAAGGAATGGGATCAATGCCGCGCTAATACCTACGACTTGATGCGGAGCTACATCCATATAGTCAATCGTTTCCGAGCCTGAGAACATAAAGCCAGAATGATATCGGCAGGAAATACGCTCACGAGAGAATTCCTTGCTCCCAGTCAAATGAGCATTAGCCTGGGCAATGGTAAATTTATCTTCTGCATCTGCAGAAAGATAAATAATTTCATCAGACACAAACGGAACAATACTTGCATCACTTTCAAATTTTGAAAGCCTCTTCATAAGCCTTTGCGTCAATAAAAGTTCCGGACTTGAAAAGCAATTCTTCAGTCTTGGGGTCGTAGATATCCTCACGCAAAGTGCGGCCTTCCAAGCGCTCATCATTTGAAAGCAATGTTTTATACACCTTGCGATAGGGCGTTTCAATAAAACCGTATTCATTTACGCGAGCGAATGAAGCTAAACGACCAATGAGACCAATGTTTGGGCCTTCAGGTGTTTCGATCGGGCAGATACGACCATAGTGCGAGCGGTGCACATCGCGCACATCAAAACCAGCGCGTTCACGGCGAAGACCGCCAGGCCCCAAGGCTGACAGAGTGCGTTTGTGGCGTAATTCAGCCAACGGATTGGTTTGATCCATAAACTGCGAAAGTTGCGAGGAACCAAAAAACTCACGCAACGCAGCAACCACTGGGCGAATATTGACCAATGTAACAGGTGATAGCTGTTCCTGGTCACGAATGGACATGCGCTCCTTGATCACGCGCTCCATACGGCGCAGACCAATGCGCAATTTGTTCTGGATCAACTCACCCACCGTCTTAACACGACGGTTACCCAAATGATCGATATCATCGGGTCGTTCAGCGCCATTATTGATCTGGATCATGCGACGAATCAAACGAATCACATCACTCTTTGAAACTGTGCGATGCGGGATGGGAATGTTCAGGTCAAGTTTTTGATTCAGCTTATAGCGACCCACGCGTTCGAGATCGTAGTGCCTCTGGTCAAACAATTGCTCTTCAAGGAACTGGCGGGCATTGTCAAGCGTTGCGGGATCACCAGGGCGCATCTTTTTGAAGAACTCGATCAACGCAGCATTGGGAATAGACTGATTGGAAAGGCTCCAATCAGGTTCCTGTTTGAGCGAAGACGCTATGAACATGCGCTCGGGGTTATTGTCTACATCTTTAAAAATGGAAAGAATCTCTTCATCTGTGCCAAACTTGATGGGAGAATCTTTGATCCCATCATCCACAGCAGCGAGAGCGCGCAAGAAAACGGTAATAGGAACCGTGCGCTTGCGATTGAATTTCAAGATAATATAATCCGACTTGCGCGTCTCAAACTCCATCCATGCACCACGATCAGGGATAAGTTTTGCCATCGCAAGCGGACGGCCAGTAGCACGGTCAGCGGGAGCTTCAAAATAAACACCCGGGGAGCGAATCAACTGAGAGACCACAACACGTTCGGTACCATTTACAATGAAGGTGCCTTTATCAGTCATCTCGGGGAAGTCGCCAAGGAAGATATCCTGCTTGATCGGCTCCGGAACATCGGGACCAGCGAGTAGAACAGAAACATACAAAGGGCTGGCGTATGTTAGATCACGCTCAACACATTCTTCAATTGTATGTTTGGGCTCTCCAAACCAATATTTGAGTCCCCATTGTTGTGATTCGGGACCGCGGCTTGGGAAAAACAACTTCATTCCTTTGTTGTAAGACTCGATTGGTGATATTTCATGGAAGAGATCGTTCAGACCTTCCCTTTTGAGTCTTTCAAATAAATCAAGTTGCACTTCTATTAAATTGGGAAGATCTAACTTTACGGAAATACGAGCGTATGTTTTTTGGGGCAAAGAAGACGCCATTCTTCTCTCCTGAATCTGGCTGGGTTATAAAACAATTTTAACTGTCCCATTTGGACAGCGACCTAACATTATATCGAAACGAATATAAAAAGTCAAGGAATGACCTCGTGCAAAAAAGACAAAGATGAACTTGCATGCTTTTCTTGACAATCTATATAAGTGCGTGTAAAATCACGGACGCTTAACAAAAAAATACGTTAGCCGAGATAGCTCAGTTGGTAGAGCACACGACTGAAAATCGTGGTGTCCCCAGTCCGATCCTGGGTCTCGGCACTCCCGGTCAGACAGCATGGCCGTATTCGCGGGCGTAGTACAGTGGTAGTACGTCTCCTTGCCAAGGAGAAGGTCGTGGGTTCGAATCCCATCGCCCGCTCAAACATAGAGGGTTGCGGATGGAATATGTTCAGTCGCAATCCTCATTGTATATGGCGTCGTGGCCAAGTGGTAAGGCAAGGGTCTGCAAAATCCTCATCAGGGGTTCAAATCCCCTCGACGCCTCTTCAAAAGCAAACCGGTTTTGGTTTGCTTTTTTGTTTAAGTATTATTATGAAAAAAGGTTAAAAAAAGCCTATAATCACCGACGAGAAAGAATCACATCATAAAATGAAAAATCAGCAAATCTCATCTGCATTAAAAATATCTCTTATATATGCCTTAATCGGAGGCCTATGGATTCTGCTCTCTGATCAAGCAGCCACTATATTATTTAACAACCCAGATCAGCTTTCGATTGTCCAAACATACAAGGGCTGGTTTTATGTCATTGTCACGGCCTTTGTTCTTTTCATTCTAATAAAAAATGAAAAAAACACACTGAATATAGCGGAGCAAAATTTTTCAGACCTTTTTGAATCTACAACAGAGGGAATATTCCGTTCATCTCCGGAAGGGCGCTTCATCAATGTTAACCCGGCAATGGCCCAAATCTTTGGGTACAAATCTCCCGAAGAGATGATCGAAAAAATCAGCGACATAAGTACTCAGATCCATCTGTCAGCAGATAGTCGCAATCAGTTCACCGAAACATTGGGACGAGAGGGTGTGGTTGAGAAATTTGAGGCTAGAAATATAAAAAAGGATGGGAGCATAATCTGGGTATCGACAAACGCCCGAGTCATAAAAGATACAAATGGAAAGATTTTGTATTACGAAGGATTTGTTTCAGATATTACAAAACAAAAAAAGGCGGAAAAGGCCATAGTCGATGCAGAAGAATACTATCGTAAACTCGTTGAAAATTTACCCGCCGTGGTTTTCATGGATAAGTTCAATCAGCCTGAAAGTACACAGTATATAAGTCCGCGCTTAAAAGATTTGCTTGGCTACACTCCAGAGGAATGGGAATCTGGTAATAATCTATGGGAAAACTCCCTGCACCCTGACGACAAAGAACGTGTATTGGCAGAAGATATTCGAACAGATGAAACCGGCGAGCCATTCCGCATTGAGTACAGACTGCGTCACCGAAATGGCCATTATGTCTGGATAAAAGAGGATGCGTCGCTCGTTCTTGGAGAAGATGGGAATCCCCTTTTCTGGCAAGGCATTCTCTTAGATATTACAGACCAAAAGCATGCTGAGGAAGCCTTAGAACGTCGGGATGCGATTATTAAAGCAGTTGGCTTTTCAGCGGACCAATTCCTAAAATCCTCAAATTGGGAGGATAGTATCAATCAGGTGCTCGCCCAATTCGGCAAAACAACTCAAGTCAGCCGTGTGTATATTTTCAAAAAACATCTATCACCTGAAAACAAGCTATTGGTATCTCAAGTTTTTGAATGGTGCAATCATGGAATAAAACCACAAATCAATAACGAAAGACTGCAGAGCAGAGAATTTGTGGCAGACGGCTTCTCACGTTGGATCGAACTTTTTGACAAAGGTATGCCAGTTTATGGGTCCATTAAAAATTTCCCTGTCCAAGAGGAAAAGATTCTGGAAGAACAGGAAATTCTCGCGCTAATTTGTATTCCACTTCAAATCGGAAAAGACTGGTGGGGATTTATAGGTTTTGAGGAGTGCGCCTTCGAACGAGACTGGACCGAGGCGGAAATTGAAGCTCTCAAAGCAGCCTCTAACACCCTTAGTACGGCTATTGAGAAAAAGTTATCTGAAGAAGCACTAATAAATAGTGAAATCAGCTATCGCGGTTTATTCAACAGCATTCACGATGCAATTTATATTCATGATGGCAATGGGGTTTTCCTTGATGTAAATGACGGCGCCGTAAAAATGTATGGATATCCAAAAGAATACTTTATTGGAAAAATGCCAGAATTTCTTAGCGCGCCAGGCAAAAATGACATGAATAAAATCGCGCGTGCCCTTCAAGATGCATTCGACGGCGTCCCCCAGCAATTTGAATTTTGGGGAAAGCGCTGCAATGGAGAGGTCTTCCCAAAAGATGTTCGCCTGTTCAAAGGAATCTATTTGGGACAAGATGTGACCATCGCCATTGCACAAGATGTCACAGCACGTAAACGTAACGAAGATGACACACAAAAACAATTAAAAGAACTAACCGTTCTTCACTCTGTTGCGCTGGCAGAATCAATAGCAAAAAATGTGGATGAACTAATCCAACGAGTTACAGATATTATTGGAGACACTTTATATCCTGATAACTGCGGCGTCCTTCTGTTAAATGACACTCAAGATGAACTAAAACCCCACAATTCCTATCGCAACACAAGCAAGCAAAACCTGGCTTTTAGCATACCTCTGACAAAAGGAATAAGCGGAAAAGTTGCAGCTACTGGAAGCTCAATCATCACAGGAAATGTTCCACTCGAACCTGCATATTATGAAGCAACAGATGGTATATTTTCCGAGCTTTGCGTCCCTATTAAAAATGGAACAAAGATTATTGGCGTTTTAAATGTAGAGAGTAAACAATTAAATGCGTTTACGGAAACCGACGAGAGACTACTAAACACCATTGCAGGCGGAATGGCAAAAGCCATCGAAAGAATACAACTCTTTGAACTCGAACAAAAACGTCGCATACAAGCGGAAATTCTGCGTGAAGCCACAGGGGAACTGACCTCATTTTTTGAGATGGACAAACTTTTCGAAAATATTTTTACTTCACTTGCAAAATTAATCGGTTACGACAGCGCATCAATTGAAGTATTCAATCAGGGGTATTTTGAGATCGTCGCAGGTCGGAACATCCCTAAAGAATTAATCGGTAGAAAATATATATCCAGCCTTGATAAATGGGGGAAGGTCTATTTCCGCCGCCAGTCCATGATCATCCCAGATGTTCAACAAGATGTTCACTTTGAAAAATTCGGGGAAACAAGTTATATACATGGATGGATGGGGATTCCGCTATTTGCAAAGGATAAAATAATCGGCGTTCTAAATCTCGACAGCCGCACTCCTAATTTTTTCAACCAGGAACACGCCGCCCTTGGGCAAACATTCGCCAACCAAGCTGCAATTGCCATCGAAAACGCCCGCTTGTTCCAGGAAGAAAGCCGCAGATCTCAAATTATTGAGGCACTGGCAAATATTGCTAATGAAATTGCGATCACTCGAGAAGTAATTCCAGCTTTGGATAAGATCGCCCAACGCACACTGACCCTGCTCAATGCTTTATCAGTGGCAATCTATTTACTTCAAGACGATGACCAAACCATGAAAATCATCACTGCACAGGGAGAGTATCACAAAGAACTATTATCCCATTCCATAAAAATAGGCGAAGGAATTACAGGTAATGTTGTTGCTGCTGGCAAACCTGAAATTGTAGATGACATGGCAAAAAACCCACGCAGAGTAACAGTGCCCGGCACTCCGAAAGAAAATGCGACATTTGAAACAATGATGTCAGCTCCTTTGATTCTGCACGGCAAATCCATTGGGGCGATCAATGTGTGGAGATTGAAATCAAATGGATTATTTGATAGTTCAGAGTTGAATTTTCTAGTGAGCATCGCACATCAGGCATCCATATCGATCGAGTCGATGAGGCTTTTCGAGGAAACTACGCGTCGTGCACAGGAAGCGGCCGCCATCGCCGAAGTTGGTCGCGGTATTTCTGCCACACTTCAGCTTGATAACGTACTTGAAAGAATAGCGATTTATGCCAAGGATTTATTAAAAGCAGAAACAAGCGCTGTCTATTTAACCGAACCCGGCACACCGCTTCTGCGGGCAATATCAGCCATTGGCGTCGACTCTGATGAGATCAAGAATGACCCGCTCCAACCAGGCATTGGAATTCTTGGCGATATTGCAATGAAGAAGTCTGGAGAAATCGTCAACAATACCACTGTAGATTCACGAGCAATTCTCGTTAAAGGGACCGAGCATCTGTCTCATGAACATCTCATGGGAGTACCAGTTTTTTCAAATGACCAACTCACTGGCTTGTTAGTAGTCTGGCGCGTCGGCGCGGATGAAGATTTCAAGGCAACGGATTTGGATTTTCTAAGCAGCCTGGCGCAACAAGCCGCTGTCGCCATTGAAAATGCCCGCCTGTTCGAAGCAGAACATAAGCGCCGTCAAGAAGCGGAAATCCTCAGTCAGGCAACATCTGCGCTTGCCAACACTCTTGATATCAATAGCCTATTCGAAAACATACTGGATTGGCTGAAAAAGATCGCGCCTTATGACAGCGCGTCCATCATGATAAGCAATGGAGATGCAGAAAAACTTGTGGCACAGCGTAATTTGCCGAAACACTTCCACATCGGGCAGGATTTCCCAGTAACGGACAAGTGGAAAGAGGTTGCCGCAGGCAGAAAACCATTTATCATTGAAGATGCTCAAGTAAATGACCATTTTCAAAAATGGGAGGGGAGTTCCTATATTCGCGGCTGGATGTGCATTGCCATGTTCGCGAATGATAAGTTGGTTGGTTTCCTCAACCTTGACAGCAAAACAGTAGGAGCCTTCACAGAGGAACACGGAATTCTGGCTCAAACTTTTGCCAACCAGGCGGCAACTGCAATAGAGAACACCCGTCTCTTTGCGTTGGAACAAAAACGCCGCAAAGATGCAGAAATTGTCAGGCAGGCTGCCTCCATACTCACCAACCTGCTTGACCTGCCATCCCTGCACGATGCGATCCTCGAATGGCTATATAAAATCACTCCGTATGACAGCGCAGCCATTTTAGAGTTGGAAGGGGATCGCATCCGCATTACAGCTGCAAGGGGGCTACCGAATCCTGAAAAGGCCTTGGATCAAACTTTCCCTGCCGATAACGCCCTATGCAAGGTCATGAACGAAACATACGAGCCATTAATTATTGAAGACTGCGAAAAAGACTCGCGTTTTGAAAGATGGGGGGATGTCAATAATGTTCACGGGTGGATGGGTGTGCCTTTAATTTCACGCGGCCAAGTCATCGGATATCTCAACCTGGACAGTCATATCCCAAGCGCCTTCACACAAAACGATGCTGTCACCACACAAACATTTGCCCACCAGGCGGCAACTTCACTGGAAAATTCCCGTTTATTTACCGAAACAAAACAACGGCTGGATGAGTTGGAAGTTGTAAGTCGTGTTTCTTTTTCACTGCGCGCCGCGCATGATGCAAAAGAAATGCTGCCCATTTTGCTGGATGAGATCAAAGCCAGTATAGAAACAAACTCCGCAGCTATCTGGTTGTATGAAATTGAGAATAATGAGCTAAAGTCAAAAGCAACAGCGGGATGGTTCAACAATCTGCAAAAACTCAACTTCAGACCAAATGAAGGCATCGTTGGGATGGTCTATTCCAGAGGGGTAGCGCATGTAGCCAACGACTTGATGAATGAACCGATAGCCGATGATCTCAAAAATGCCAATTTTTTTGGAGAAAACTGGGACGGCATTGCTGTTCCGATCCGCACTGCAACTGAGACGATCGGTGTACTTGCTGTCGCAATAAGATCTCCTCGCAAAGTTAAATCACATCAAACTCGTTTGGTTACCACTCTTGCCGAGATCGCAGGCAATGCCATATATCGCTCCAACCTTTACGAACGAAGCGAAAAACAAATCCAACGCCTCACCACTTTACGGGAGTTAGACGCAGCCATTACGTCGAGCCTTGACCTGCAAATCCCCCTTAACATCCTCACAGAACATTTGCTGACAAAAATGGATGTTAGCGCCGCCGCTGTCCTTGTATTCAATCCCGATAGCCAAACACTCGACTATTATGCCGCTACCGGATTCAGAAACCGAGAGAATGTACGCGCACCTCTGAGCATCGGAAATGGACTTGCGGGGCAAATACTCATGAGCCGCACAGCAGTTTATATAAAAGATCTAAACGAAGAACCCATACCACTCCAAACAAAATGGCTAAAATCCGAAGGATTTACAAGCTATTACGCCGTACCGCTTTTTAGCAAAGGCGCTGCAAGAGGTGTTCTCGAAACCTATTTCCGCCAGCCATTCTCCCCCAGCGCAGACTGGATCGAGTTCCTCCACACACTTGGAGAACAAGCCATAATTGCAATTGACAATACTCAACTCTTTGAAAACTTGCAACGCTCCAACCAGGAACTTTCACTGGCCTATGACACAACACTGGAGGGATGGGGCAAAGCCTTGGAATTGCGCGACAAAGAGACTCAAGGTCACACGCGCCGCGTCACCAACCTGACCCTTGAGCTGGCTCGGCAAATGAACATTCCCGAAGCTGATTTATTGCAGATCCGCCGCGGCACCTTGCTCCATGACATTGGCAAGATGGGAGTTTCCGACAACATTCTGCACAAAGATGGTCCGCTGACAGAGGAAGAACAATTCGAAATGCGTAAACATCCACAATATGCCTACGACATGCTCTACCCTATTGCATACCTGCGCCCCGCACTTGATATTGCCTACTGTCATCACGAATGGTGGGATGGAAGCGGTTACCCACAGGGATTAAAAGGTGAAGAAATTCCCCTCTCTGCCCGCATCTTCGCCATCATAGATGTTTGGGATGCACTGAGGTCTGACCGCCCTTATCGAAAAGCCTGGCCTCGTGAAAAAATAGTTGAATATATCCGCGACCTTTCTGGCAAACAGTTTGACCCTCAGGTTGTGGACATGTTCTTCAGGATGATCGAGAATGAATAGGTGCAAGAAAGAAGTGAGAAGTAAAAAGTAAAATGCGATGAGTTTATGGCTCATCGCATTTTTTATTAGCACTGGCATAGTTCTACTTCACCCGCAGGAAACGCCGTTTACCTACCTGTAAAACTCCAGCATGCGGAAATAGCGCATCGCCGCGCTCAAGCACTTCCCCATCCAGCCGCACACCTTTCTGGTCAATTAATGCGCGAGCCTTGCTCTTGCTCTCTGCCAGGTTCGCAGCAAGGATCACATCCACAACGGTTTGGCCTGCCTGCAGGGCATATTCTGGCATTTCATCGGGAATTTCCTTATGCTGGAAGGTCTTGATGAAATTCTCCTGGGCCGACTTTGCTTCTTCATCGCCGTAAAAAATGCTGGTGATCTCGCTTGCCATTCTCATCTTCGCATCACGCGGATGCAACGCACCAGAAGCCACGTCTTTCTCAACCTGTTCGATCTCGTGCGGACTCCAGCGCGTGACAAGGCGCATGTATGAACTCATCGCCGCATCAGGCACAGACATTAACTTGCCAAACATATCGTTCGCGCCTGTATTGATCGGCACGATATTCCCAGTCGATTTTGACATTCTCTGCACGCCATCTGTGCCTGGCAAAATGGCGGTAATAATGCCAACCAAAGGCTTTTGCCCCAGTGCTTCCTGCAATTTACGTCCAGCAACGATGATGTTGAATAACTGATCAGTGCCGCCGATCTGTACATCGGTTTGCATGGCAACCGCATCATAACCTTGCATCAACGCGTAGAAGGTTTCATGAAGATAAATCGGCTCGCCCTTTTCCAAACGCTTGGAGAAATTGTCGCGTGCCAAAAATTGTTGAACCGTGAAGTTTTGTCCGAGGCGGATCAAATCCACGAGCGAAAGCTCCGAAAGCCATTCGCCGTTATAGCGGACTTTCGTTTTCGCAGGATCCAGCACACGAAAAGCCTGCTCGGTGTAGGTCTTCGCATTTTCACCGACCTTCTCCTCGGTCAGGATCGGACGCGCTTTGTTCTTATCCGAAGGGTCGCCCACCAGCGCGGTGTAACTGCCGATCAGAAAAGTGACTTCATGTCCCAAATCCTGAAACTGGCGCAGTTTACGCATGGTGATCGTATGACCAAGGTGCAGATCAGTGGAGGTTGGGTCATAGCCGCAGTAGACACGCAAGGGTCTGTTCTCTTTTTCAGCTAGCAACAGCCGCGCGCGCAGTTCGGCGGTCATGGCTTTCTTGAGTTCTTCATCTCCGTATTCGGTGCCTTGCATTAATAATTCAACTTGTTCTTCGATGTTCATGAATTCTCCTTGATGCTTAAGACCTGAAGGTTTTAATTTATACAAAACCAACCCATTTCACGATAAAACCTGTCAGGTCTGATTTTTACGATTTGAAATTGACAAACAAAAACGCGCCCGCGATGATGAGGGCGCGTTTATAGCACACCATCGCTGATCTTTATGGGCGGGTGTAATAATAGGTTTTGCTGGAAAAATTTGAGCCAAACATGCGCGTATTATACAACAAGAATTTCACTGCGCCAAATTTCCATTTCACAATGTCGCTGCGAGGCACGAAGCAGTCTCCACATTAAACATGAGATTGCTTCGGGAAGTGTATCCTCGCAATGACATTATTTGAATTTCACTGCGCCAAATTGAACGAAAAACTCCAGGGACCTGTTACAGAATAAAACTCAGGGTTGTAAACAATTTCCTCGGCTTGTGCCTGGGTCATCTCTGGCGGGAAACTCGTGATCTGCATGGTCTGCACACCATTCACATCCACACAATCCAGCGCAATGCCAATGCCGCGCGCAAGTAAAGCCTGCTGTATTTTGGGCATGTAAACGGAACAATACTCGCCTTCGCGCGGAGTTGCCGCAATGGCATCGATCATAATGGTCGTGTTGGAAAGGTCGGCATCGGGCGGCACAATGAATGTCAACGTGTCGCAGCGCAAACCTGGCACACCATCAGCAGGTTCCTGCAAACTCACCAGCGTTGTGCCGTATTCCTGCACCAGCACTCCAGCATAAGTCAAACTGGCAGATGAGATGCCCCAATCAGATGTATCGGGCAGGGTGAAGCAGACATCTGCATTCACATTTTTTCCATCCACCGAGGCGCGCTCCATGCGGACTTCGATTCCGCTCGCCACTTGATTTGGCGCAGCCAACTCCACTTGCGCGGTGGGATAGGATGGGTCAATATAAGCGGTAGCCGCTGGAAGCATGTTTGGCAGAACAACAACTGGGGGTTTCGATGAGCCACATGCGGTCAAAAAAACCGCCAACAAGAGGATTATTTTTTTCATGAGATTTTTCTCCTTCGACATTAACTAAACAAATCAGCCAACGCTTCGCGCGCAGCCTCAAACTGGAACTTGTACCCTGACTCGGTCAGCCGTTTGGGTAGAGCAAACCTGCCTTCCACGATAAGGACGCTCATTTCTCCTAAAAAGGTCCGCAATAAAAAGGCGGGGGTGGGAAACCAATATGGACGATGCAAGACACTTGCAAGGGCGCGATAAAAATCAGCGTTGGAGGTGGGGGTGGGCGCAATCAAATTATACGCGCCATTGGCGTTTTGATTTGAGATTAAATAACGTACCGCGCTAACCCAGTCATTGATATGAATCCACGGCATAGCAAACTTTCCACCACCCAGAGGACCGCCCACAAATAATTTGACGGGCAAAGCCATAAGCGGCAACAGCCCCTCCCCTTTCCCAAGCACCACAGCCGAGCGGATCACAACACGGCGCACGCCTAATTCTTCGACAGATTTGGTTGCGTCTTCCCATTGCACAGTCAGTTGTGCGAGAAAGTCATCTCCGGGCGGCGTGGACTCGTCAGCGACATCACCACGCAAGCCGTAGTGATTAATGCCTGACTGCTGAATAAAAATGCCTGGGCGATGGTCCGCTTCGAGAATCGCCTGACCAAGCGCGAGACCAGGAAAGACGCGGGAGTCATGGAAATCGCGTTTCGTGGCGGCAGTCCAAGGCCAGGAAGCGAGAGACCTGCCTGCGAGGTGAATCACTACATCCATTTCGTTGACAAGATGCCCCCATCCGCTGGTTGTTTTTGCATCCCATTGTACGGCTTGAGCGCCCGTAGGCACAGACGCACCGCGTGTGAGGACAAAAACTTTGTGACCATCGGCGAGAAAGGATTTTGTCAGGGCGTTGCCAAGAAAACCTGAACCGCCTGCGATCATGATGTTCATTCAATACTCCTTTTCAGACGACTTTCCAATGCAAGTGCAATAAGGGGGACTTCCGAAGTTTTACTAACTGGCAGTATAATCACGCAGATTACTGAGGCATTATGTTCGAACCAGTGCTGGTACTCAACGCTAATTTTGAGCCGATCCATGTATGCTCAACACGACGGGCTATTGGCCTGATCCTTGCGGGTAAAGCCGATATGATCGTGAATGGACGCGGACACATCCGCACAATATCACAGTTGCTTCCGCGCCCTTCAGTCATTCGACTGGAATCTCAAGTTCATCGTCCACGGCCACGCGTCAAATTAACGCGCCGCGAAGTGTTCAGGCGGGATAATTATACCTGCCAGTATTGCGGCAGGCGCGATGTCAACTTGACTGTGGATCATGTCATTCCGCGCCATTTGGGGGGACCGCACAAGTGGACAAATCTGGTGGCGGCTTGTTCGGCCTGTAATCACCGCAAAGGCGGGCGCAGAGTGGAGGAGGCGCACATGCATCTGGCGCATATTCCCAAAGAGCCGCCTGCGAACGCCGCTTACATCTTTGGGCGGCATCTTTCAGATAATGGCGAGTGGGAGCCTTATATTTCGGGCTGGTAAATCTCAATACACAAAAGCGGGTCACATTTGTAACGTGACCCGCTTTTTTATCCCTTGACGTAGGAAAACTTTTCCGTGAGGAGTCCGTCTTTCACCTGGAATACGTCGACTCCCCGCACATGTCCCTTTTGCCCTGACTCATCCACCCAGTGATATTTCCAGCGCATAATGCAGCGCCTGCCAAAACCAAAGATCTCCTCGATCTCGATATGAGCATGGGGCGACTCGCGGAAGAAACCCTGCCAAAACTGAGTTACTGCTTCCTTTCCAGAGTACACAGTACCGTCGGGAGCAGGGTCGGTGTTTTCGAAGACACAATCGTCGCTCATGAGCCGCATCATCCCTGCGACATCATGGCGATTGAAGGCCTCATTAAACTCAAGGACAACTCGGATCGCCGATTCTATTTTTTCCATGCGAGCTGGACTCATATATATTCTCCTTCTGTGGAAAGCCACTGATCCTTCCCCTATTTTATACACCCCTTTGCAAAATTTGAGAGGGAAATCTTTTTTACATATCCAAAACCATGAAATCTTTTGCCAGTGTAACATCACCAGGGAAGGTGGTCCGCGCCTCGGCAACAAGATCACCTTTTGCATATTTGCCTGTCGGATAATGGATGAGATACAAACTGCCAGCTTCCGCTTTTCTGGCTATCTCACCTGCCTGTTTTGCAGAAGAATGCCCAAGGGATTCTCCTGCCGCCTCATGAATCAATACATCCACTCCTTCGCTTAAACGAAGGACTTCATCACACGGTTCTGTATCACATGAATAGGACATGGTTTTGTGCGACTGTTTGAATTGGATCCGCAAGCCCATATTTGGGATCATGTGTCGGACCGGTGAGGCATGAATCGTGAAATCAGAACAATCCATCACAGACGACATTTCCCTGGTGGGAATGCGATAAAAAACAACGGGGAAAAAATCAGGCCATTCCGACCAGTTATACAACCCCATGAGTGTTTCCAGACGGTCAAGCGTGTAATGCAGTCCATAAATATTGAGCGGACGCTGCCGCCCCATGAGCCACATATCCATCAGCAAAAGCGGAATACCCGAAACGTGATCTGGGTGGAAATGAGTAATAATAATATCGGTCAGGTCGTTGAAATCCACTCCAACCTGTTCAAGACGCAGGATCGGATTACTGACCGAATCGATCAGCAATATGTGTTCTTCCCCCACAATCACCATGTGCGTATTTTCGCTATCCTTTGTGGGGATCGCATTTGATGAACCGAGAATGATTACTTTTGACATGATGTTTATCTTGATCTTGCAGCAAAGTGATCACGTTACAAACGTGACTCATGGAAATTCCCAATGAATTTTACTTCGTCATTACCCTGAGTAACAGTCCGGGAGTAATATAAGCTTCGATCACCGCGGCAATCGCCAATAAAGGTACAACCACACCCAAAAATATCTTCGTCCCATCAGCAAGGAATTCGAGGATCACCTCACCCATGGATTTTCCTGTTTGCGGCGTAACGATGGCCGCGCCCATATAAAGCACGGCAGCACTGCCGATGATGAGCGCAGGAATCTCAAAGATACCGTGCGGCACAACACCTGCAAGAAACATCGGCCATGGATTCATTCCAAGCAGTTGAAACAAGGCAAACAATCCACCGATCACGCCGATATTCACCATATAAAGCAAAATACCCAGCACACCAAATGAGACCGAACCCGCCAAAAATATAACAGACACTGCGCGCGTATTGTTCAAGAACAGGAATGGCGCATTGATGCTACCTTGTAAGTTCGATAGATCTGGCATTGATCGGATACCCGTCTCCAACTTTTCAAGACTTTCAGGGGTGGATTTTGCAATAACCTCTGAAACATTACCCACGACCCAGTCATAACCCATCCATATACTTGCGACTGCGATCAATGTCACGATCAAAATAGCAGGTTTAATCCGTCGCATGGCACTTCCCAGAACACGTCCATACCAATCACCAACAGAATGTGCACCGCCAAAGAAATTTTCCCAAAGTGTGCGCCGAATCCATCCTAGATTGATCACATCGATTTCACGTCCGAGCAAATATTCACGTTGAAAATGGGCAATGCCCACACGGATCAACAACAGCGAGATGATCATCACACCTGCCACAGCCAGCCAAAGCACCCCCTCATTCCCCCAGAAGAGCATCACTGCTTCGCCCTGCATCAAAATAGCAACGGGGATAATAATGAAAGATGCCAGCAAATTTGCGGCTTTCACCGAAGTGGACTGTACAGAGATCACGATCGCCGCGCTGACCATCAATGTGGCGTGCGCACCGGTCAGCAAAAGCAACTGCACCATCACTGTGGAAGATGGCATCGTAATTACCTGGCGTGAGATCATGGCAAGATAAAACGCAATGGAGAGATAACTTGCCACCAAAGGCGTAGCCACGCCCACCATCAACTTCCCAAAATACAACTGCCAATTATCAAGCGGCGCGCTCAGGATGGGTTCAATTGTGCCGCGTTCTTTTTCGCCTACGAATGCTTCCAGCGCAACTACAAGCGAGATCGTGATCGGAAAAAAGCCAATGATCATGATCGAGAACGGCACAAACCGATCCAGAATTAAATTGGCATTATATTGATTTAAGAACTTCACGGTTTGCTTGGCAAACTCATTCATTAAAAGAGGAAAACAAATTGTCAAAAGGATCATGGGAGTCAGCACGCGCCAATCACGAAACTGATCCTTTAGTTCACGCCGCGCCACAAGCCAGACAAGTTTAAATTTACTGAACATTTTCGCGTCCTTTTGCTTCCATCATCACTTTGAGATATACCTGTTCAAGCGAACGCGGTTGCTCCTGAAAAGCCATCACAGATGCAGATTTTTCGGATAAGGCTTTCAAAATCAGTGGATTGGATTCCTGCGGACGCTCCACCCTCACCTTCAAACTGGTCGCCGTCCGAGAAAGCAGTTCCACATCTTTGGGAAGTTCCAGCCCGCTTGAATCCCATGCTTCTGAAAATATTATTTCGTACTCTGAAGCACCAAGCACGTTGCGTTTCAACTCTTCCAATGTTCCCTGCAACAAAATTTTTCCGCGATACATAATGGCGATCTGATCTGCCAGTGATTCCACTTCGGTGAGATTATGCGAACAGATCACGATCGTGCGCTGTGATGATTTCAAGCGTGCGATCTCATCCCTCACCAGCCGCGCAGATTCAGGGTCCATGGCGGACGTGGGCTCATCCAACAGCAGCACACTAGGGTCATGCATCATGGCGCGAGCCAGCGCAAGTTTTTGGCGCATCCCTTTTGAGTATTCGCCAACCCTGCGGTGTGCGGCTTCGGTCAGGCCAAAGTATTCCAGCAAATGTTCACTGCGTGCTTTGCGTGCCGCTGCGGAGAGGCTATAGACCTGCCCGAAAAAATCCAAATATTCAATGGCGGTCATACGCATGTACAAGCCGTGCTGTTCTGTTAATACCCCCACCGAAGAGCGGACTTCATGTCCATTTTTAACGACATCATAGCCAGCCACTTTTGCCCAGCCGCGTGTCGGATTCAATAAAGCAGTCAACATGCGGACTGTGGTGGTTTTCCCCGCACCGTTCTGACCTAGAATCGCTAAAATTTGACCAGCATCCACGGAAAGGTTCACTTCATCCACAGCTAAAAAATCATGGAATTGTTTGGTTAGGTCGTGAGTTTCTATCATATTTGTCCTTATTAGTAAGTAGGTGATCTGGTAATTAGGGTAGGAAAGAGGCAAAATCTATTGTATTCCCCTCTATGCTGTATTAATCCTCACAGAGACCTTACAATTTCTGGACGGGGCGGTGACGCAAATATATACTAATCCCCGCGCCAATAAACACAATTGCGAAAAATACCTGGTTGATATTGACCCCGTTTACAACCGAAATATCGAGGCGTAGAAATTCGAGCAAAAAGCGACCGAGGGAATAAAAACCAAGATAGGCAAGGAAAATATCGCCTGCTTTGAGTATTCCATCGAAACGCCGCGCAAGCCAAAGCAGGAAAATCATATTGGCAAAACTCCATATCGCTTCATACGCAAACAACGGATGATAAAAATTTACTTTTTCAAATCCGCTTAAACGATGGGAGGGATCAATAAATATTTTCCAGGGTAAATTGGTGGGTAAACCGTATAATTCCTGATTGAAATAATTCCCCAAACGCCCGATGGCTTGGGCAAGAGCAAGGCCGGGGGCGATAATATCCGCCAGTTCCAGAAATGGGAATTCGTTTTTGCGCGCGAAATAGTATAGAGCAAGCGCACCGCCGATCCACGCGCCAGGAATGCCAAATCCGCCGATCCAGAATGCGACAAAATCTGTCAGATGGGAAAAATAATATTGGGTCGTCAGACCAAGCTCAACAGAAGAAAGAGACGGGGTGAGAATATGCCAGAGTCGCGCACCAATCATCGCCCATATCGTCAAAGGCAGAAAGAGATGATAGATGATCTCAGGGTCGTAGTGACTCCGTTGTGCTTCGCGCGCTGAGAGCAAGGCGCCTGCTGCAATGCCAAGCGCAATCAGGAGACCATTCCAGCGGAAGAGCAGGGGGCCGAGCGAAAGTCCTTCCATCATGTTAATCCAAAACCTCTTTGGTCTCTCTGGCTATTCTCATGCGCTCATGCCCCTGCGCGCGGACATAAATTATGCGTTGAAGCGCCGTGAGATTTCCAAGCAATGCGATCAAGACGACCGCAATAAATGGCTGATTTAAGATAAGAAAAGGAATTAAAACAATGTAACGCTCCACGCGTGTGAGGATACCCACTTTGGCGGTAAAGCCCAAGCCTTCTGCGCGCGCTTTGACATACGAAACAAGTACCGAGCCAGCCGTAGCTGCGAATGTGACCATCACTCCAAGATAATTTTCCTGAGAAAGAAAAAAATATAAAAGTCCGCCGAAGGTGATGAATTCAGCATAACGGTCGCTGACAGAATCGACGAAGCCGCCAAAATCACTGGGGTCGCCGCGCAGTCGCGCCATGGTTCCATCCAATGTGTCCACCAGAACGAAGATCAAAATGACGATTCCGCCTATCGTCATTTTACCTTGTGAAACAAGATATGCTCCAAAAACTGTGCCACCCAACCCTAATAACGTGATGGCATTTGGAGTTAACCCAGTACGGTTCAGGAATGCGCCAATGGGGTCTAATATTCCTTTAAAGATGAGACGTAACCTGTCGCTGAAGGTTGGTTTGGGATTCATGGGAGAGGGTAATGTCTCTGAGGTCTCTGGGGTGTCAGAACTGTTAAAAGCTAATTGCCAACAGCTGCTCAATTTTCACTTTTTTCTTCATCCAAATCTTCTTCACTGACCAAGACATCGCGTTCCTTGCCACCGCCCTGAGAGGGACCGACCACTCCCATTTCTTCAAGCTGATCGAGCAATCTTGCGGCGCGCGGGTAACCGATCCGCAGGCGGCGCTGTAATAGCGAGGCAGATGCGCGCTGGCTGCTGCGGACGATCGAGATGGCCTGTTCGATCAAGCTATCATCTTCGTTTTCATCAGGTTCCTGCAAGAGTTTCTCCCACGGCGGGACATCGTCCACTTGAATATCGCTCTTCTGCCAATGTGAGATGATGCGCTCGATCTCCATATCTGTGATCATCACGCCTTGCGCGCGGACGGGTTGCCCACTTCAGGGTTGAGGAAGAGCATATCGCCGCGCCCGAGCAGGGACTCAGCGCCGGTGTAATCCAAAATAACGCGGCTATCAATACCAGAAGCAACCGCAAAAGCCAGACGCGCGGGGAAGTTGGCTTTGATCAGGCCTGTGACCACATCCGTGGATGGGCGCTGCGTGGCAACAACAAGGTGAATACCCGTGGCGCGTGCCATTTGCGCGAGACGCACAAGGTTGTGTTCGGTTACGTCTGGAGCAGACATCATCAGGTCGGCGAGTTCGTCAATTAAAACCACAATGCGTGGCAGGGCTTTGCCATCGGCTTTACGTGTAACCTTGCGGTTGTACGCTTCAAGATCGCGGGCGTGGGCAAATTCAAGCAGACGGTAGCGGTGTTCCATTTCAACGACCACCCAGCGCAGAACGCCGAGGATGCGTTCGATATTCGTCTCCACTTTGCCGTACAAATGAGACAACCCATTAAAGCGGATCAACTCCACCATTTTGGAATCGATCATCACCATGCGCAGGTCTTCGGGCGTGTTGTTCATGGCAAGACAAGCCGCAATGGATGTGATGCAGACAGATTTACCAGAACCCGTTGCGCCTGCGATCAGCAGATGCGGCATCCGCGCAAGATCAGCAATGAGCGGATGGCCTGACACGTCACGTCCGAGGGCAATCGTTAAAGGCGAGCCTACTTTATTGAAGGCTTCTGATTCAAGCAATGTCTTTAATCGCACAACAGAACTGTGGGTATTCGGCACTTCGATGCCGACATACGGTTTACCGGGGACAGGCGCTTCAATACGCAAACGCTGGGCTGATAAAGCTAGCGCAATATCTTTTTGCAGTGAAGCGATCTGCGCAACGCGGACTTTCATTTGCTGTACATCTTCTTCATCCGATGCCAGGTTTTTTGATGAAGCCAGGCTGTACCGCGAATTGCGTCACGGACGGTCCTACGCGATAGCCGATGACTGTGGCGGGAATGCCAAAGTCGGCAAGGGTTTTCATGATAAGACCCGCAGTTTGATTGATGGTGCGGTCATCCGCGCGGACGGCTGTTTCAGCAAGGAGAATCTGCAGAGGCGGAAGGTCTTCGCCCCGCTCCAGCGCTTTGACAGGTTTCTCGTCTTTCTTTTCCGCTGACTTAAAAGAGGTGCGGAATTCGGCTGGTATTTGGGGCGGCGCTTTCTTTTTGGGGGCAGAAGATTTTACGGGCTGTTCCTCTGGCCCAATTTCCGCTGGGACCGGGGTTGCCACAACCACAGGCGGAGTTTCGCCAGCAAGATGCAACAACCACACTTCCAGTTTTGCCCACAAGCCAAAACCTGTCATCACCATTAACAACCAGAGCAGGAAGATGACCAGCGTGCCGGCAACCTCGCCCATTAATTGCCAGGCTAACGTAACCATTCCCCAACCGAGGCGACCACCGTCCATGCCGGACTCTGCCCGGACGAGGTCATTGCCTCCCGCAGCAGCGAGCAGGCCAAGGGTTAGAAGAGCAGCGAGTTCAAGGGCGATGATTCGCCCCCAATGGATTTCTCTACTGTCACGCCGCAGAAGAGAATATCCCAAATATCCTATGGCAAAGAGGATGAGGAAACTTCCCCAGCCAAACCAAAGTGTGAGCATGCTGGCAAAGGGCGTGAGGAGTGCGCCATCGGTAAAGCCCCACACTGCAAGCAAAGACATGACCGCTAACGCGATCAGCAATACACCTGCGGTGTCGCGTACGAAGCGGCCGAACCGCAGGTTGAAACTGGCAAGCTTTTCGAGCCAATCGTTTTGCGGAGTGGTCGGTTCAGTTTGCTCGTATTGTCTTTTGCGAGGGTGTGAAGATTTAGGCATTTAAGTTACGCTTCGTTAAGCCTCATGCTCAATCCCATGCGCTGGTGCGCAGGATCCAAATGCAGAACACGCACTTGCACGGCCTGACCCTCGAAAAGGGTTTCCTTTAAAGACTTGCCATCTTCCATTGGAATTTCAGATGCGTGGATAAGTCCTTCGACACCTGCATCCAAACGGGCAAAGGCGCCGTAGGAAAGCACACTGGTAATGGTCGCGGGCTTGATGCATCCCTGCGGAAAGTCTACAGCAGCATTCTGCCATGGATTCGGAAGCAGGCGTTTGAGACTTAATGCGACACGACAACGCTCAGGCGCGAGGTCCAGCACTTGCACGTCAATGGTGCTGCCCATTTTTACGATCTGATTTGGATGCAAGACACGCCCCCACGATAATTCGGAGATGTGAATCAGACCTTCCACCCCGCCAAGGTCAACGAATACGCCAAAATCCGTGATGTTGGTCACAACACCTTTAACATTTTGACCCGGCTGCAAAGCGTTAAATAATTCAGCACGCCTGCCTGGCTCGGACAGCGCGGCGCGTTCAGAGAAAACGACACGCTCATCTTCCGGCACACACTCGATCACTTTCAAGGAAAGCGAGCGTCCGACGTAAGACTCAAGATCATGGTCACGATCTGGATTCTCTGCCTTATCTGCCAGGCCTACAAGGTGGGAGAACGGCACAAATCCATATAAGCCATTGCCCTCCACAAGCAAGCCGCCACGATTATGACCCGTGACCGAGAGGTCAACGATCTGATCGCGCATGTACATGTCCTTGACCTGATCCCAGTTTGCGATAGTCCGCTTTTCGACTGGATCGTTCGCTTCGGCTTTGCCATGCGCAGGCTTCGCCTCACTACGGACCTCGGACCTGTTCCCCGCTGAGCGAGGTTGGGGGTGCGTTGAGTTGCGCCCTTCCTCTGCCAGCACCGATGACCACCAGCCCTCGTCGATCACGGGCATCGGATTTTCCTGATTACTTTTTTGTCCAACCATTTTGGACTCCTTCCCATTCCTATAATATGAGCGTTGGGTTCTTCTCAAAACTGGAGAAGCACGCTCTTTGTACACTAAAGATAATCCTGCGCTCCCGAAAAAACATCAGGACGAAGATCTATTGCTCCTTGAGATTTTCTTCCATTTCAAGGATGGCTTTTGCAACGACTTCCACTGCAACACGCTGTTTCCGATATAGATCCGCTTCAGACATGGCAAGGCGTGAAGCCACATCACGCACCTTGCGCCCCTCGATAAATTTCATTTCGAGGATATTGTACAGTATCCATTCGGTGGTGAATTTTCGATCACCCTTTGGTTTTACCTGGTCCACGGCCTGGCGCAAAAGGGAACGCAGCGCATTGGCTGAGTTACCGTCATCTTTTTCGGCAAGCTCCTGTACCACCTGGAGTTTGATCAACGGATTGTTGGTCAGTTTCGGCCCGCCCCAGTAATGGGTCAGCGCGTCCCTGACCCAATTGGCGAGGTCAGCCTCCTGCGGGAGAGGTTCGGTCAACAGGCTTGCATGTGTGTCATAACGTCCAGCCGCGCGCATACGTTGGATCATTTCCACTTGCGGCTGCAAGTCTGCCACAGAATTGAAGACCCGCTGTTGCAGTTGACGGTCTTGCAGCGCAAGCGCAGCGCGGTCAGCCAGCAGCCACAGGGCATCACGTTGATCGCGCTCGATGACTTGCTTCTCGCGGCGCGCGACACCGAGCAAGCCAAGCAGGGGCGGCAATTCGTCCCGATCCATATCCGCGAGCCTGCGATGATATAAGGGTAATATCCAAAAATTTCCCCATTGGAATTCATGGTGCTTATCGTCATTCACATTTTCCAACGCTTCGGTCAAACCTTCCTGGTCAAGCATGGCACGGTTGCCCGCCACAACAATGGGAGACAGGGTCTGGTCATCCAACGCGGCAACAAACGCTGACGGGGATTGCATGTGGTCACGCACTGCGGCAAGTATTGTCTCAAGAAACTGCTGCAAGTCACCTTGGGTTAACAGGCGTTCTTCAAAATTTTGGAGTAATTGTAATTCGCGTCGATCATCTCCAAAGAACAACCAGCGTTCCCAAAGAGGCGCGGCCAGGGTAATACCATGCTCAAATGTCAAAATTGTTGCAACCACAATAAATGGAACAAAGGCGTTATAAGGCGAACCAAGTAATTCCCCGCCGCGGCGAACAATGGTCATCAACGCCAGAGCGGTGGATGCTGTAACGGGTCCGCGCATGATCCACTTGAACAAACGGCTTTTGATCACACGGTCTGGCCATGAAACACCGAAGAAAGCAACGGCATACGCCATCAAGATCACCAGCACGCCAACCACCATATTGATCGCAGTCGCCGCACTCCAAAACAAGATTGGATGTTGGGCGGCAAGGCCATAGCCGAATAAAAGATAAGGGTAGGAACCAAGCGCTGGGGCGGTCGCACCAGCCATCAGGTACAACATGCGGCGGCGGCCTGAACGCGACAGCATCATGCCGTAAGCGCGGGAAAAATTCACGCCTGCCCACACGATCACAGTCACATAAAACAGCGTGAACACCTCAGTCCACCCTGTACGCTCAAGATGAGGAGCGGGCTTCCCGTCAATCACGATCGGGCCGAGCAAATATCCAAATGCAAGGAGAACAAGGAAGAATGCTGAAACCAGGTAGACGCCGCGTACCGCGAGCCTTCTACGTCCGCGCGAGGGTCGGCCTGCTGTCACAAGCAGGGCATCAGAAAGGTGAAGATATGCCGCGGGAAGGAAAATAATGCCAAACCACTGCAAATGCAAAAGCAGTTGCAGCATTTCAGGAGTCATTGATTCATCCATCATGGCTTCGGCAGTGAAGACGATCACCACGCACAACAAAATGACAGCAAACGAACGCGCCACCCTATCACGCAAATTAAAAGAAAGCGCGTACAGGAATAGCGAAAACGCCGTAATGGCAATCCCCGCCGTCAAAATTTGGTTGAGCGCCTGGATCCCCGCCAGTAATGGTTCCATCCAACCGTTAATCATACAAACCCTTCCAGTAAAAGTTTCACTACAGTATTTTCAAAAACTTTCAGGCTTCAAACCTGGCCTGCTATTTTAAAGATTTGGCAAAGAACAATGCCACGTCTTGCGTAAGGTAATAATGGTCATTATACCCGCAGAACTCATATCCGAATTTTTGAGAAAAGCGGATGGCGGGAAGATTCTTGGACTGCATCTCCAAAATGACCTGACGAAGCGATCTAGCCGCCGCCCAATCTTGAACAGCCGCCAATAAGGCGCTCCCTACGCCCTGGCGACGGTTTGCCACATTCACCACCAGGTCTGTCACATACACCGCTAAATCGGCTCCTCGCTCAAGCAAACTGACATATCCCACGAGGTCCTGGTCAAGCAAAGCCGAATATAACATGGACCTTTTGGTCCAATCCTCGGCAAGCGCAAAGGGATTGTGCGGATATGTGACCGAAATGGAACGCGGCAAACGCACCTCGCGGAACATGGCGGTGACTTGCCCAATTTCACGGCGCAATTCCAATTGCCAAACCGATTCGCTGGTGATGGAATGGTCGAGTCCCATTAAGCGGGTAAGGTCAGAAGTAACAGCAGGACGAATTTGAATTTCAGGCATAAAGTTTCCAGATTATCCTATTGTATCGGCACAATGCGTACAGGCACAACGCAAGCCGGCAGTATCTCTCCTTGATTATCGGTAACAACCAGCCGCAGTTGATAGTCGCCTGGGGTTAAGGCGGTTGTATTCCAACGCCCAAGTAGTCCATTATTAACCGGGTTACGGTCAGCAGAGATGGTTGCCCAGGTATCACTTCCCATCCGCGCAACTTCATATTTGTAAAATCCAAAGTTGTTGACGTTGACCGTGCCGATCAGTTCAACCGTGCCTTTTATTTCATCCCCAGCCGCAGGAGATACGATCATGATCTGGTTTGGGGTACAGCCGATCGCATTTGCAGCCGATGCTTGTGGGGGCAGGTTCGCAAATTGGGTCATCATCTCAGGCGAAAGTGTGCCAGTTGGAGTTGAGATAAAATCCAGGGTAGGCGTGGTGAGAAATACTTCAGAGGGAAGCCCTGGAATAATGAAGGTCGCCATAAAAAATTCGGCGCAGAACAGAACGATGATCAATACAGAGATCGCGGCAGACTGCCCCAGGCGGCGGGAGGAGAATTCGCGCTCCATTGTATAAACGGCAGTTTGCGATTCCCGCCATGAGCGCCAAAGCCAGCGAAAAGCAAACAAGGCTCCCATCGCCAGCAGGATATAGATCAGCACCTCATAGGAAGAGAGGAATTTATAAAACTCTGCCATTTGCAAACTCTATTTACAAATCGCGCAATACACCGCGTATGATCTTCTCGACCTTGGGTGTGATCACTTTTCCTGCTTCAATAACCTCTTCATGGGTTGTGACAGTCGAACCATCCAGATTAGCCTTGTTGCTGATCCCTGAAAGACCGAGAACACGCATATTGCCATGCCGCGCAATAATTACTTCGGGCACGGTGGACATACCGACTGCGTCAGCGCCTGCAAGGCGCAAAAAGCGTAGATCAGCAGGGGATTCAAAAGAGGGTCCGCTTAAGCCTGCGTACACTCCTTCGCGCAGGAGAATATTATTTTCTTTTGCAACTTTGCGGGCCAGATCGCAATAGACTTTGTCATACGGCTGACTCATATCCGGAAAGCGCGTGCCGATTTCATCCAAATTGGGCCCCATGAGCGGATTCAAACCAGACATGCCCATTAGGTTGAGTTGGTCTGTAATAAGCATTACATCACCGGGTTCAAAGTCAGGATGCACTCCCCCGGCGGCGTTTGTGACGATCATGCTCGGGATTCCCAAACGCTGCATGACGCGCACGGGCAGGGTCACTTGTCCCATGGTATAGCCTTCGTAATAATGGATGCGTCCCTGCATGACAAGCACTGGCTTGCCTTCCAACTCACCGATCACAAAACGCCCGGCATGTCCATGCACGGTAGAGACTGGGAAGTTGGGCAGGTCACTATAAGAGATGTGAACGGCCTGTTGGACAGAATCAGCCAGGTCGTTAAGACCGGAGCCGAGAATGATTCCCGCAACAGGTTCACGAAGTGTGGTTATCTGTTTCTTAATCGCCTGTGCGGCTGAGTCAATTTGAGCAAGGGAAATAAAATTTTGCATTTGTGCGTTTACCTATATGATTTTTTTGTGAAAGTCCGCATCCCCGATATGCGTCGGGATTATATCAGAAATCACAAGTGACTTTTTAAAGGTAGAATAAATCTGTCTCTTATGCTATGCTACACCGATAATGAAACCTTCTTCTGAAAACGATCTGCACTCACTGGCTTCGTGGATACTTGGAATCACGGGAACCAGCCTGTTGTTGATCCCATTTCGCTTTAATCTGGTTGGGTCAGGTGTCCCTGCCTGGGGGCTGTCCATTCTGGGATTATGCTGCTACGTGGTGGCTTTATCAAACCAGTTCTTATTTGTATTGAGGTCGAGTCAGAAGCGTGCCATATTTTATCGGAGCGTGTCAGTTCTCTTCTTGATTGTTTTGGGAATAATTTTTATTCGAGCGGGATATTTCATAGAAGGTTTTATTTATGCTTTCGTTGGGGTCATGCAATTGGCCTTGATCGCCCCGTTGAAAAAACAATCCATGCAGGCCGACCCGCTAAATGTGACCTTTGCGCTGATCGGAGTTTCAAGTGTAATTTATCTGGCAATATCGGGCAGCCAATATACGCAAGTTGATTTAACTTCTTACGAAGCCATCCTGATCACTATATTCCTGGTTACTTTATTTCTTGGAATATTCAGGAAGATTATTTTTTCAGAAAAATTCGATGCAATTTTTTCACGCATACAATTCCTTCCATGGCTGGTGTGGTGTCTTGTTTTCATCCCCACCGTATCTGCCGCGCACTTGATCGGGCCTGCTTTACTTGTTACTACAATGCTGGTCAGCAGATACACTCCATGGAATCGATTGAGACTGCCCGAAAATGATATTCTCGGAAGCAGGGCCGTCAAAATTGTCGCCACGCTGGAAACAACCCTGCTCATATTCTTAAGCGCATTACTCGCCGTGATGGATCTCTCGCTCCAGGATGAAAGCACAATGCTTGTCACTGCGCGCGATGCGGCATTTATATTTTTTGCCCTTAGCTCAACAATACTCTATTACGAAATCGCCACGATCGTGATGACGATCAATGGTTTGATGAATGAATTGACGCTCACAACAGATGAAGCGGAGATAGACTCCCCTTCCGACTTAAACCCAGCCTTATGGAACAACAGGCTGGCGCGCTATATTAAACCTTTCATAAATACGCGCGAAGGGTTGCAACTCCGTCTTAACATACAGGCTGACCAGATCAGCCTGCTTGCGCACCAGGTGACAAATGAGAAGAAACGAAACACCCAGATCACCCTGTTGATGGAATTAAGCCAGCAGCTTGAAAATCAATTGGATCAGCCTGTTGCAGCGCAATTGGCTGTGAGCACGCTGGTACGCGCTTTAAATTGTGATCTGGCCTGCCTGTTCACTCATGAGTCAGATGAAAAGGAATTTATGCTTATGGCTGCGGCAGGGAAGCAGACCAACCTGATCCCATCCGGTTATCGCCAGAGTATTTCAAAGGGGGTGCTGGGCCGTGCGATGCGCCAAAGAAAAACGCAGATCGTGAATGATATCGCAGCGGATGCAGACTACGTCTGCTTTGAAAACGAGCCAAATCTTTCGGCGGTGGTAATTCCGTTGATATTCAATGGTTACGTCAACGGGGTCATCGCGCTCAACAGCGAAACCATCAATGCTTTCAGCAGTATTGACATTTGGCTTGCTGAAGCAGTAGCCGCAGAATTAACCCGTGCATGGGAACGTTCCAGGTACCATCAGCGATTAATGAATCTGGTCCAAATAGGAAGCCAGTTATCAACCATGATAAAACCTGAATCCATCGCACAAGAGGTGGCTTCGATAGCCCGCCAGATACTGCAAGCCAGATTCGCATTTGTGCATATCCAATTGGGACAGGAAAGAAACTTCATCCAAAACGCCTCGTCAGGAGATGCTCCGCGTTTGCTGGAGTCTCTCGGAGACTCTCAAGGTTCTGAAGCGTTGATACACCTGGCTTTTCATGCGGTTCAACCTTTCCGTGTCCGCGACGTAAGAAAGTACACACCCTCTTCACATCTTGTGATTGACCACGCCGGGTTGAGAAGCATGCTTGCCATCCCGATCCGCTGGTACAACAACATAAGCGTCGGAACCATAATAGCATTCGGAAAACAAGATGAGGTCTTTTTTAATGAGAATGATCAATCCCTCGCTGAACTTCTTTCCATTCAAGTTGCGGGAGCATTTGAAAACAGTTGGCTCCAACAGGAATTGAGAGAAACCCTGCGGACAACATCCATACTTTACCGCCTGAGCAACCAGATCATTCAATCAGAAAATTTACAAAGCGCAGCTTTAGATATCGCACAGACCGCGCACAAAATCGCAAAAAGTTCCGCAACAGGCATTATTTTGCTGAATTTGGAAGGCAATATCATCGCCGAAGCACAGATCAACTCCAGCGGTACACATACCGGGCTAGAACATCCAGCGAATATCATCAGAGATGTAATGGATTCGGGGCAGCTCATTTATGTATCACTAGGAAATTCCATAACGAGAGCCTGCCTGCCCATTCAAACCCACATCGTCAAATACGGCATCCTGTGGATGGATATCCCCGACAACCGAGGACATAAATCCACAGCCAACCCAAATGACCTGCAAGCGTTGGTAAACCAGACAGCAATCGCACTGGAACGTTCGGTACTTTTGGTGGAATCTCGCCGACAAGCAACTGAGATCAAAGCTGCATACGACATGCTCGAGTCAACATACGACCAGACCCTCGCCGCACTCATGTCTGCTTTGGATGCGCGCGATCGCGAGACAGAAGGGCACAGTTTACGAGTCAGTCACATAACTGCCAAATTGGGAGAAACCCTCAACTTTTCACACGAACAGCTAAAAGTATTGGAACGCGGCTCACTTTTACATGACATTGGCAAGATCGGCATCAGCGACACGATCCTGCATAAACCTGGTCCCTTGAGCGAGGAAGAATGGGTTATCATGCGCCGCCACCCGGATATTGGGGCAAAGATCGTAGACGGCATTCCATTCCTGCAAGACACAATTCCCCTCATCCGCTACCACCAGGAAAGATGGGATGGAACAGGCTATCCGTGCGGATTACGCGGCGAGGAAATCCCCATTCTGGCGCGCATGTTCTCAATCGTAGATGCTTTCGATGCACTCACGAGCAAACGCCCATACAGGCAAAAAATTTCAACTCAGGAAGCAGTTGAATATATAAATGAGCAAGCTGGGATTTTATTTGACCCTGAAATTGTAGAAGTGTTCAACAATCTAGTTAAAGAGAATCAAAGCGGTCTATTTTTCACAGAATAAAGAATGCAGGTCTGCCTACTTTAGGACAAAACATCAGCCAACGCCTGCAAAGTCTTTCCCACACCCGCATCATCCACCCAATAATGCGTCACCAAACGGAAGCGTCTCGGTCCCGCCCAATCCACCAGCACGCCGTGTTTCTTCATTTCCTCAACAATTTGATTCACACTTAACTTGACTTCATCCAGCAGATCAAAATACACCATATTGGATGAAGGACTCGCATCCAGCTTTAATCCCTGAATCTGATTCAGCCCCTCAAACAGAATCTTCGCCCGGGCATGGTCCTGCCCAAGCCGCCCCGTCATCTTCTCCAGCGAAATAAGTCCCGCCGCCGCCAGCACCCCCACCTGACGCATCCCCCCGCCCAGCATCTTCCGCAGGTGACGCGCACGGTTAATGAATTTCTTCGTCCCAACCAGCATCGACCCGACGGGTGCGACCAACCCCTTGCTCAAACAAAACATCACAGAGTCCGCAGGCTCCACCAACTCTTTCACATCCACATTGAGCGCCGCCGCGGCGTTGAAAATCCGCGCCCCGTCAATATGCAGGGACAAGTTATTCTCACGCGCAATCTTCCCGACAGACCGCGTATATTCCGCTGAAAGCACAACGCCGCCGCAAATGTTCTGGGTATTCTCCAGACAGATCAGCCGCGTAATGGTGTGATGCACATCCTCGGTCTGAATGGCGGAGAGAATATCATCCAAAGCCAGCGTACCGTCCACTTGATTTTTGATCGGGCGCGGATGAATCCCGCCCAGCGCAGACATGCCCCCCGCTTCGTTCACATAAATATGAGCGCAATCGCCGACGATCACCTCATCTCCGCGCTGACAATGGACCAGCAAAGCCAGCAAATTGCCCATCGTCCCCGAAGGAACAAAAAGCAAATCTTCCTTGCCGAGCATCTCTGCGGCTTTTTCCTGTAATTTATTGACAGTGGGATCATCCATGTAAACATCATCACCCACCTCAGCCTCAGCCATCGCCTCGCGCATTTCGGGTGTGGGTTTGGTAACGGTATCAGAACGAAGGTCTATGTATTCCATGTGAATTTTCTCCTGAAGGGAAGTAAAAAGGTAAAAAGTAGAGGTGAGAAGTGAGAGAAAGTAAAAAGGGAAAAGTAAAAAGTATGGGAAATCAATATGTGGGGTCAACAAGGTATTCGGCGGGTAGTTCGTGGACGGCGAGGGTTGCGCCTGGTTCGTTTGCGCCTATCTTTTTGGTTTTCAACCAGGTGATATACCCGTTCAGCAAGCGACGAATTTCCTCAATTTGTGCGCGCAAATTTTCATAAAGTTCATTTTCACAAAAACTCAAATCCTTGGAAACCAATAAATGATTTAAAGTTTCATCCAAAGAACCGCGAGCCATATAACAAAACCTGACATTATCCATAAAATAAAAACGGCCTGCGCCTTCTGCAATATTCGCGCCCACGCTTTTTGAAGATCGCCGCACCTGGTCAGCAAGTCCATACTTTTCTTCTTTAGGGAGTAATGGAAGTAATTTCTGGTGAACATCCAACATCAATTGATGCGACTTTTGCCACACCTTCAATGTCTCAAAACTCTGTTCAGTCATCCATCCTCCAAAACCTTCTCACTTCTCACTTCTTTCACTTCTCACCCTCTTCCCCTCACCTCATCCAACACAGCAGCCAACTCCAACGGCAACTCCGCCTCAAACACACGCGGACTGGTTTCATTGGGCAGGATTATTTTTAATCTCGCCGCGTGCAGAAAATGCCTATCAATTTTGACCGTATTTTTTTTCTTTCCGTAAATCGAATCACCCACGATCGGGCATCCCAAAAACTGACAATGCAATCTGATCTGATGCGTGCGCCCTGTGAACGGATGAAATTCCAAAAGTGTATGTTCTTTGAAGGACTCCAGAGTTTTATATTCGCTGACTGATTCGCGCCCCTTGCCAGTAGCGGTGATAATTGCCATCTTTTTTCTATGGCTTGGGTCACGCCCAATGGATGCTTCCACCCGTCCCGTAGGTGTGGGCGGTTTTCCATCCACCAAGGCCAGATAGGTCTTCTCGACAGTCCGCAAGCGGAATTGATCTTGCAGCCATCTATGGGCGCGTTCATTCTTCGCAAGCACGATCAAGCCTGAGGTTTCCTTGTCCAATCGGTGAACCAGACCTGGGCGCTCTTCGCCGCCGATACCTTCCATGTCGGGATCGTATCCCAGCACAGCATGAACCAGCGTGCCAGAGTCATGCCCTGCGGCAGGATGAACAACCATGCCCGCAGGTTTGTTGACGATGATCAACTCATCATTTTCAAAAATAATATCAAGCGGAATGTCCTCACCCACCAAGCCGCTTGGAACAGGCGGCGGAACACGCACTTCGATCTCCGCGCCAAACTCAATGGATTGACCCGATTTCCTGGCGGGGACACCATTAACGGAAACAAATCCGTCGTCGATCAATCCTTGCAAACGCGCCCGTGAAAACTCGGGCAGACAAGTCACCAGGAATTTATCTAAACGATCCGCTTTTTCCCCTGCATACTGAAACTTTTCAATGCGATCACTCACGATTACTCACTCTTCACCTTCGGCTGCTCATTGGCAGTTGGCGTTGTCCCCGTTGGGGGCAACTGATCACTATCTGCTGGTAACTCTTCACTGACCACTGGCGACTGTGCCGCTATCTTCTTTTCAAGTCTATCTTTCATCCAAACGCCGAGCAGCAAAACAACCACGCCTATCGAGATCGAGGCATCGGCAATATTTAAAACAGGGAAAGTGCCCACAGAAATAAAATCCGTCACCTTGCCCATCATCAGGCGGTCAATTAAATTTCCAGACGCGCCTGCAAGCTGCAAGCACATGGCAATTTTCAAGGTCCAGTCTACCGCTTCCACTTGTGGATAGTAATAAAGGATCGCGCCGATCACAAGGAAGGCAAGGACCGTAAATACCATATTCCCATTTTGGAACATGCCGAACGCCGCGCCGCTGTTATACCAATGCACGATCCGCGCATACGGGCTGAGCCACTCCATTCCCTGGGGCAGCCATTGCGCGCCATATTCAATATTTTCGCGCACCAGCCATTTTGTCCATTGATCGATGGCAATTATCGAGCCTGCGACCACGAACAAAACCAAATAATCTTTTACTCTTTGATTCAAAATTCACCTCTACAAAATATCCAGGTGACAGTCACTCGCTTCGCGGAAGTGACTGTCACCTTAAATTAGTCCGCTTATTGTACCGCACCCACAAAGACCCTCGGCACACGCGCGCTGATATTTGTCATCACTTCATATTCATTCGTGCCAGCCCAATCTGCCAGTTCTTCTGGAGCAATTCCGTTGCCCATCAGCGTTACCTCATCCCCCACTTTGACATCGTCTTCGCCGACATTCACCATAAATTGATCCATGCAAATGCGCCCAACCTGCGGATAGGATTTGCCATTGATGAGAACCCGCGTTTGATTCGTCATACGACGGAAATACCCGTCGGCATATCCACATGGGACGGTGACGATTCGTGACTCCGCTTCGGCATGCCACAACGACCCGTAGCTGACTGAACGCCCTGGCAGGGTGATCTTGCTATACACAACTTTTGATTTCCACGTGAGAGCAGGCTTTACCTCAATCGTTTTTTCAATGTCGCGCGCGGGATAGACGCCGTAAAACAAAACACCAGGTCGCACCATGTCAAGATAACTTTCTGGCATGAGCAGAGTTGCCCCCGAATTCGCAGTGTGCCGTATCGGCGGGTGCGGCTCGCTTCGTTTTTCATATATGGAGAGCACTTCCTGAAAGCGTTCGAGTTGGAGGGAGGCAGAAACAATGTCATTGCGAGGGCGCTGCACTGTTCGCCGCAAGCAATCTCCGACTTGCAGATTGCTTCGGCAATAGAGTACGCACTCGCAATGACGGGGTCTCGGAATTGGCAAAGTGAGTAAAAATCCCTTCCATCTCTCAAATGGCTACACGATAGAGATTTTTCGATCAGCGCTTCGGCTTCGTATTCGCGGACACCGATGCGCTCCATGCCTGTGTCGATCTTGAGGTGGGTTTTGATCCGCTTACCCGAAGATAATGCCAATTGTTCAGCAGCAGTCAACAGGTCCAGCGAAGAGGCGGCGAGGGTTAAGTCATATTCAAAGAAGTCAGGCAACTGCTCAGGGAGAGTCCCGCCCATGACGAGGATCGGAGTCGCAATCCCCATTTTACGCAGGTGAATGCCCTCCTCCACAATTGCCACGCCGATGTAATCAGCAAAGGGAGCGATGAAGGGCGCAACGCCATCCACGCCGTGACCGTAGGCATTGGCTTTGAGTACAACGAGGACTTTGGCTGGCGCAACGTGCGCGCGGATGTTTTCGAGGTTTTGTTTCAGTTGAGAAAGATTGACTTCAAGATATGTGGGACGCATGGTTTATTTTTTGTGCAGGGGATTTGCCCGCCAATGATATTCGACATCGGGTTCAGATTCAGGCTCGGGGCTGACGCCAAATTTTTCAGCGACAAAGCCGTTCTTTTCATAGAATGCGCGCGCCATCTTGTTTTCAGCATGTGTGTATAACCACATGTGTTTCGGCAAAAGTTGACGGGCTTTCATCAGCAAAGCCTGTCCAATTCCCTGACGATGATAGGCAGGGTCTACATACAGGCGGTCAATGAAATCGCCTTGAATGGCGAGAAAGCCAAGCGGAACGCCGTCGCGTTCATAGACCCAGATCTGGCATTCAGCCACAACGGCTCTCTGAAAGTACTCACGCGCATCTTCAAGCGTATGCCCCATGCGCGCCATCAGTTTGGGCATGGCAACTGTCTCTGCCTCAAACCACAGGCGCGTAATATCGTCAAAATCTTCGGGCTTATATAATCGAATCATTGGCTGCATGGGTCGAGTATAACCGACTCGTAAAAACATAATTCCCCTGAATTTTGTTGGGACGCTGATAAACGCTGATTTTCGCTGATCTTTTTTCTTTATCTACAGTACAAATGTCGTTGTCGAGGGCCGTTAGCTCCGACACTTGCGCCTGTAGTCTGTGAGCAATCTCCTGAGCTGAGCAGAAGGATCTCTGCAATGATCGTCGGAAAGTGCTTCGCTCGCTCAGCAACGACATTGCGCAAGAGTGAGCTGGATCTACTGCCAAGCGCCAAGAATTGCGCCGAAGAGCACGAAGTTGACAAGGTGATTGCCCACTTCAATCGCCCAGATCTTCAAGCCGTGACCTGCAAACAGTTTATTGACAAGATTTGTGGGTACGACAAATCCAAGACAGAGCATGAAGCCGATCCCCGCACCAGCGCCTGCGGTTGTAATTCCCAGGGCATTGACCATAATTGCCATGGCAACTGCCTGAACAAATGACGAAAGCACGGTCAATCCCCAGGTCATGCCCATGTTTTGCATGCCGGGTTGTTCACGACCTGCGCCAACGACCTTCCACCAGGTAGGGAAGAAGGTCTTTGGGTTATACCAGATGGAACCACTGATCATACTGACCACAACGCAGACAACAACAGCCAACCAGTTTATAGCACCTAAATTCATTTCAGCCTCCATTATTGATAAAGTTGATCGGCGCGCGCCAATCGGTATGGAAATTATAACTCGAAAATTTGTTCTAAGTTACGGTTTTGGAAGGGGATTTTTGGCATGAATTTTAGAAACTAACATGACAAGACCTTCGAGATTTTCAGAATCTCGGAGGTCTTTTCATCCTTCCTCCTTCATCATTCATCCTTGCTACTTATGGTGAGCGGGCACAACGAAAACCAACGTTGTCGCCGCGTAATTCGATGGATCGTGCCCGTTGCGGCTGGCAGAGCGGACGACGTTACCGTCGTAATTCCACGAGCCGCCACGCAGCACTCGATATTGACCAGTTTCTGGACCTTGGAGTTAGAGGCATTATCGAAGCAGTGATAATAGTAATCACTTTGGTAGTAATCATTCACCCATTCCCAAACATTGCCAGCCATTCATACGCATTGTAGGGACTCTTTCCGCTTTCGTAACTACCAACATGTGATGTATCTCCAACAGCAATTATCCTTTAGTAATTGGCTTTAGTCACAATCATTGTCTTGCCCCAAGGATAGGTTCGCTCATCCGTGCCGCGTGCGGCTTTTTCCCATTGGGCTTCGGTGGGCAAATCTCCGCCTGCCCATACCTCGCAATACCTGTTGGCTTTATCCCAATTCACATAGATGACAGGGTAATTATCAAATTCAGGGTTTCCGTAATAACTTGGATGTGTATATGAACTTGTATCGGATGGCGGTTCACATGTACCTGCATCCACACAAGCCTGATATTGTTTGTTGGTCACTTCGGTTTGGTCAATCCAGAAGGCATCCAGATAAACTGTGTGAACAGGTTTTTCATCCGCACATTTCGCTTGTAAATTACCGCTGGACATATACAAGAGTTTCGCCTTTTTCGCCGATCATGGTTGAGCCAATACCAAGAGTTGGAATTGGGATGGGAGTTTCGGTTGGTGTAGGAGTAGGAGTAAATGAGCACGTTGGTTGAAGTAAGTGGTTTTCGACGTATGATGTCTTCGTTGGAGATAGTGTAGGCAGTTGTAGTCGGTTGATATGGCGAGTAACGTATGTCAAACTCAAACCAAGTAGTACAGCAAATAGAACAACGCAAATCGAAGTAGCTAGTTGACGACCAAGTTGGAGCAAGATATCCGATATTGCTTTGCCAGTCGGCACAATCGCTGTTGCAACTGCGATATTCTTGAGACAAGATAGATTCAAACCAGAAGTTTTGTCGAAAGACTAATACTTGCAGAATATCTTTCTCCAATTCTTCTTTAACCTCAGCGATAGGACTGAGAAACAATTTGTCTCTTCGTGGTTTCTCTGATCTTCGGGCTTGAGCGTTGCTGTTGAGCAGCGAATTTTCTTTTTAGCTTCCTGTTCCGCTTTTTCGCGCTTTGCCTTTTCAATGGCTTCAAGCTCAAGTTTTTCACGCGCGGCTTTCTCTGCCGCTTCGCGCTTCGCTTGTTCTTCAATTTGCTTGCGCTCTACTTCTTCCGCCATTAAACCAAGCGCATCAGCGCGTCTTTTCAAACTAACCAATAATCTTTGAAATGCCCGTTCGCGTTGACCTTCGAAATAATCCGCATATTGCCATGCGCGCAAGCGGCGGGGCGGCTCACATTCTTCCAAACGCACGGGGATAATATATAAAGTGCCTTCGGGTTTGTAATCGGCAAAATCCAACACGGTTCTTAATTCACGTTGAACATATCCCTCTTTGGTAATTGAGCCCTTGGAAAGGCAAACAATGATCGCGTCGGCAGCTTCAACTGCTTTTTCGATCTCCATGTTCCAATCCTGCCCTGGGTAGAGTTCTTCTTCGTCCAGCCATGGCTCGATCCATGCTTCGGCGCGCAGTTTTTGATACAACTCACGCACGGTGGGTTTGTCGTTGGAGGAGTGACAGAGGAAAACGCGGAGAGGGCGCATGGAAAGGATGAATTAGGAAGGATGAAGGATGAAAAATATCCCAATGAGCTGATTATATGACATGCAAGCGATGTTGGCGAGAGACAAGACAATAAAGCCATTAGTGGGTTTGTAACAATCGTGGGTGGAAAATACAAGAAATGCAAAATTTCAAATTTTATTTCTTGCATTTTTGAAAGGTATATCATACAATGGATTTATCGGGAATAAATAATCGGATGATGACGGGTACTTTATAAGACTAATTGTAGGAGGTGTCGCTTTCGAGAAAACCCAACTTCATTCAGTTCAAGCCTAAATTATGGGATACTTTCATTGCTAATCATTTCGTATTAATAAGGAGAGTAGCATGAATAAAAGTTTGTTCAAAGTGTTTTCAATCTTTACTATTTTGGCTCTGGCATTTGCGGCTGTTCCATTGCAGAGTGCGCAGGCAATTTCTCCTGATATTGTCATCAGCCAGGTGTATGGCGGTGGGGGCAACAGTGGTGCGACACTAAAGAACGATTTCATCGAATTATATAACCGCGGCTCCGTTGCGGTGAATATCACCGGTTGGACAGTGCAATACGCATCATCCGCTGGTTCATCGTGGCAGAAGACCACGTTAGCCGGAACCATTGAGCCTGGAAAATATTTCCTTGTTCAAGAAGCGCAAGGTGCAGGCGGTACGGTTGACCTACCCACTCCAAACGCCATCGGTACGATTGCGATGAGCGCTACCACTGGAAAAGTGGCTTTGTCCAATAACTCCACCACACTGACAGGAACCTGCCCCACCGGACTGGTGGATTTTGTCGGCTTTGGGGCGGCGAATTGTTCCGAGACATCCCCCACGCCCGCGCTCACCAACATCACTGCCGCTTTGCGTAAATCAAATGGCGCGCAGGATACAGATAACAACAGCGCAGATTTCACTATCGGCGCGCCCAACCCACGCAACACTCCTCCACCAGATGCCGCTCCGGCGGTTGCCAGCACATCCCGGCAGATGGCGCTTCCAGTGTGCCGTATGATACCAGCGTTACTGTGACCTTCACCGAAACGGTTAACGTCACCAGCGCATGGTACACACTAACATGCACTTTAAGCGGTGTCCACACTGCGGCAGTCAGCGGCGGACCGACGATCTTCACCGTCAACCCCGATAGTGATTTCATCTCCGGCGACAGTTGCACCTTTGTGGTGCTTGCCAATCAGGTTTCTGATCAGGATGCCAACGACCCGCCCGATAACATGGTTCCCGACTTTGCTGTTGGATTCTCACTATGATGCCTGCACCGTGTCCTACACACCAATCTATGATATTCAAGGCAGCGGACTGACCGCCGCCATTACCGGCACACGTACCACTCAAGGTGTCGTTGTCGGCGATTACGAAGGAGCATCCCCAGCCTTGCGTGGTTTCTTCATCCAAGACCAGTGGCGATGATGACCCCGCAACATCTGACGGCATCTTTGTTTTGAATGGCAACAATAACAATGTCAGTGTTGGCGATGTTGTGCGCGTCTCTGGAAAAGCAGAAGAATTTCAGGGACAATCTCAGACTCATCAGTGTGACATCCATCGTCAACTGCGGAACTGGTGCGGTTACCCCAACCGATGTAACCTTCCCTGTAGCCTCGGCTGACTTTCTGAAGCAATACGAAGGCATGCTCGTTCGCCTGCCGCAGACCATGTATGTGACCGAGCATTTCCAACTCGGACGTTTTGGTCAGGTGGTGCTTTCATCTGGCGGACGTTTGCAAGCAGCCAACCAATGTGGTTGCCCCAGGTGCGCCTGCTCTCGCGCTGCAAGCCGCAGAACAATTTGAACAAGATCATTTTGGATGATGCATCTCAAGCGCAGAACCCTGACCCGATCCTGTTCGCGCGCGGCGGACTTCCGCTTTCCGCCAGTAACACTCTGCGCGGCGGCGATACCGCCACGGCATCGTTGGCGTTTTGAATTACACATGGGCTGGCAACTCTGCCAGCGGAAATGCCTATCGTATTCGCCCGATCAATGCGTTGGATGGATATGTCAACTTTGTTCCGAAGCCAACCCACGCCCAACTTCTGCTCCCGATGTGGGTGGTGACGTGAAGGTCGTTGGCATGAACCTGCTCAACTATTTCAACACGTTTGACGGATTGCCCGACAACGTGGACAACTGCACATCGGTGTTGGCGGCGCACCAGCCGATTGTCGCGGAGCAGACATCCCAGTCAGAATTTGACCGACAGTGGGTCAAGACCGTTGCCGCGATCCTTGCCATGGATCCAGATGTCATCGGTGTCAACGAAATCGAAAATGATGGCTACGGCCCCGACCAGCGCCCTCGCCATTTGGTGGACCAACTCAACGCAGCGACCGCGCCCGGCACCTATGCCTTCATTGATGTGGATGCAAACACCGGTCAAGTCAACGCCATGGGCACTGATGCCATCAAGGTTGGCATGATCTACAAACCCGCTTATGTCACACCCGTCGGGCAGACTGCCGTCTGAACACGGTTGCCTTTGTCAATGGCGGCGACAGTGCGCCGCGCAGCCGCCCATCATTGGCGCAAGCCTTCAAGTCAAAATTCCAATGGGCACGTCTTCATCGTGGATGTGAATCATCTCAAGAGCAAAGGCTGTGCCTGTGACGCTGCCTGATCCAGCTGATGGACAGGGCAACTGCAATCAGGTGCGCGTCAATGCTGTGACCGAGTTGATGAACTGGCTCGCCACAGACCCGACCGGCACCGGCGATCCTGATATTCTGTTGGTTGGTGACTACAACTCCTATGCCATGGAAGATCCCGATCACTGCCATTGAAAATGCGGGCTTCACCAATCTGATCCCTTCCTTCCTCGGCCCAGATGCCTACTCCTATGTCTTTGATGGTCAATGGGGCTACCTCGATCATGCGCTTGGTTCGGCTCCATTCTTTCGCAGATCACAGGTGTCGGGGACTATCACATCAACTCAGACGAGCCGAGTGTGCTCGATTACAATACCGACTTCAAGACTGCCAACTTCAGAACACAGCTCTACGCGCCCGATCAATTCCGCGTTTCGGACCATGACCCGGTCATTGTGGGACTGTGCATCGCCTCAGTCATTCACTGTCACCGTCTTCACCGGATACCCTGTGGTCGCCAAATCACAAATACGTGAACGTTGAAGCCAGTCATCTCAATGAACGGCGGACTGCCCAATCATCGACTCTGGTTTCGGTCACATCGAACGAATCCGGATAGCGGACTGAAACGATGACAGACAACCGCCTAACGATATTGTGATCGTTGATAACGACAATTTCTATATCTGCGCGCAGAACGCTCAGGACGAATGGCAGTGGCCGCATCTACACCATCACCTATCAAGCCACCAATACTTGTGGGAATATCGTGACGCACAACAGCGACATGTCGCAGTACCGCACGATCAAGGGAAGTAACTTCACCTCCCATATAACACGAAGGGCTGCCCTTTTTGGACAGCCCTTTTATCTTTCCTTCTTCCATCAATCAATAAATCGGCAACTTCTCATCCACATCCTTCGCCCAGGCATTGATGCCGCCTTTCAAATTCTTGACCTTCTTGAACCCCGCGCTGACCAGTAACTCCAGCGCACGGGCGGAACGTGTTCCGCCTTTGCAGAAGACGACCATGTCTTCGGCGCTGTCGAGTTCAGTTAATCGTCCCGCCAGTTGTCCCAGCGGAATATTGACTGCGTTGGGCAGAGCGGAAATTTCCAACTCGTGCGGTTCGCGCACATCCAGCAGCTTAAGATGATTTATTTTCACGCGCTCTGAAAGTTCCGTCGCGGTGATGTCCCAGCCTGCGCCTGCTGATCCTTCGTCAGCGTGGTCACGCCCGGGAACGCCGCAGAATTCTTCGTAGTCGATCAATTCCTTGATATCGGCATTTGGTCCGCAGACGCGGCATTTGGGATTTTTCTTGAGCTTCACAAAATCAAAGGACATGTCCAGCGCATTGTAAAGCAGTAACTTTCCGATCATTGGTTCGCCAATTCCGAGCAGGACTTTCAAGGCTTCGGTGGCTTGGAGTGTGCCAATTGTCCCAGGCAGAACGCCCAAGACACCACCTTCCGCGCACGAAGGGACAAGCCCGGGCGGCGGTGGTTCGGGGAAGAGACAGCGATAGCACGGTCCCTGCTTTGCATCAAAGACGCTCAACTGCCCGTCAAAGCGGAAGATCGAGCCATAGACATTTGGCTTGCCGAGAAAGACGCAGACATCGTTCGTCAGATAACGGGTGGGAAAATTGTCCGTGCCATCGATGATGACATCGTAATTCTGCGCGATGCGAATGGCGTTCTCAGACGTGAATGGCTCGTTATAAATTTCGATTTGGATATCAGGATTCAGATCCAACAGTTTGGTGCGCGCGCTATCCACCTTCAACTTGCCGACCGTGGATACGCCGTGGATCACCTGCCGCTGCAGATTTGACGTATCCACCACATCGAAATCCACCAGCCCAATGCGACCAACTCCCGCCGCAGCGAGGTACAAAGCCACAGGCGAGCCAAGTCCGCCCGTGCCGATCACCAGCGCGGACGAAGCCTTCAATTTGCGCTGACCTTCCAATCCCACTTCGGGGATCAGCAAGTGGCGCGAGTAACGTAAAATTTCTTCGTGAGAAAGTTCGGGTAACATCTTATCCTCCCGCAGATGGACGATGGAATCAAGCATGAGCTTTTCGCCGTCCTTGATCGGGGTATTCACGCCCTGCAAATCCTTGATATTGTTTTCGCCTACAAACAAATTGACGAACGGACGCAAGTCACCGCCTTCGTTGAACAGGTGCGGCTTGATCGTTGGGTATTGAGTTGTTAAGTCCGCAAGTGCTTCGGATATATTTGAGCCGTTGACAGTCACATCTGATTGTCCGTTGGTGTAGGCACGTAAAGGGGTCGGGATTCGCAAAACTGGCATGAAGGGTCTCCTAAAATTTTGTTTTTTATATGTTCGGTGGTTGAGTAGGGCGAATGGTTTTCTCGCCCGTATCGAAACCACCTGTAATCAAAAGCATTTCTATAACTTGTTGGTTTCGATACGTCCGTAAAGTTCGTGCGGCCTACTCAACCAACAAGTATTATCACAATGTCTGTATCTGTTCCATCAACTTCTCTGCACGCGCCACGCCGTTATTGACATAACGAGCTTCGCCGCGCGAGTTAAGTAGAAACGTGGTGGGCACGCTCATCACGCCCCAGGTTTTTGCAAGGTCGGGGCGTTGTGTCGCATCGATCTCAACCACCTGCAATTTCTCGCCAAGCAACTTAGCGATCTTATCAATTGCGGGGCGCTGGACAGTTTTACACGGCGCGCAGGTCGGCGTTGTAAAATAAACAAGCACGGGTTTGTTCGGAAATGTATTGAACAGTGAAAATACATTATTCCGCGCGCGTGCCAACAAGCGTTGATTTAACAACCAGTACGCACCCAAGCCCACTACAATAATACCGATTGCGAGCAATGAACGCAAGAGGATATCTGAACTCATGCGCTTTGCCCCGCTCTCGGCTTCATCCCAGGGAACGTTCCCGTGGGCGGCTCTTTGCTAAAGCCAGGCGCGTTGATCCGCGCCAGCCAGTAGTAGACTGCGCAACCAACACAAAATCCGCCGAATGCATTCAGTGATGCAAGAGCAATCACGATCCACACCAGCGACCAGCCTAACACGCTCGCTCCAAGGAACAAGGCAATCGAGCCAGCGGTCATAAACAGGAAGCCGAGAAATTGCGCAAAGCGGTGTGGTTCAGGATTATCGTTGAGCACATCGGGTTTCATCCATCCGCGCGGCTTGAGCAGGGATTTGTACACAAACCCAAAACCAGGTACTTTGAATGCAGAACCGAGTCCCATCACCAACGCGACGAACGCCGCGAGAATTGGCTGGTTCAAAATAAACGCCAACACACTCAACGTGATGATGATGAGTTGGTTTGCCTTTAGAGCAGAGTGATCCACTTTTTGTAAAGTTTGAGATGTCATATTAAAGTCCTCATAATTTATGTCATTCTGAGCCGCGACTAGCAGTGCGCGAAGAATCTCTGACCTGATAGCCGAGACTCTTCGGTCGCGAGTACGCTCCCTCAGAGTGACATAGTAATTTTAATTTCTTCTTCTTCATACTTCGAACGATCTTCGATCAACCGCCATGAGCGGCTGTTGACTGCCTTGCCTTCATCCACGCGGGTGATGATGTAGGAGAAAAAAGGCTGCGCCCATTCTCGGTCATATTCGGATGGGATGTTGGGACAATCGGGATGCGAATGAAAAACACCGATCAGACTCAGCCCGAGCCTGTCCGCTGTCAATTCGGCTTTGAGATACTCTTCGGGCGTGATCAAAAACCGATTGTGCCGCGCTTCGTCTTCACGCGCATTTGGCAAAGCCAGGATCTCTTTCACTTCGCCTTCAACGCCGATCAAAAAACCAGCTCCCTCTTCGGGATATGCGCTTTCAACATGAGCATTGATCTGCTTATGTAATTCGTTTGAAACAACCAACATTACTTACCCTCCCACAAAGATTTGTCACTCAAATATTTATAACCTGCGTCGGGAAAGACCGTCACCACGACTCCTTCATCCAGTTGACTTGCAACCTGCAGCGCCGCGACAGCCGCCGCGCCCGAGGAGATACCCACGAACAGACCTTCTTCACGCGCGAGACGTAACGTCATCTCATGCGCCGCTTCCGTGCGGACCTCGAGATTGGTGCTCGCAAATGACTCATCATAAATCCCAGGCTTGATGGCAGTAGGCATATGCTTGAGTCCTTCAAGTCCGTGGAAGGAATTGTCAGGCTGCATGGATATGATCTGCACATTCGGCAAATGATCGCGCAAATATTTACCCGTCCCCATCAACGTGCCAGAGGTGCCAAGCCCAGCAAGGAAATGAGTTACCTGTCCATTTGTTTGGGCAAGGATCTCAGGTCCAGTGGACAGATAATGCGCCTGCCAGTTTGCTGGGTTGTTGTATTGATTGGCATACCAATACAGGTCAGGTTTTTCCGCCGCAAGCTGACGCGCCACCATGATCGCGCCATCTGAACCTTCAGAGGGGTCGGTGAGAATTACTTCCGCGCCAAGCGCCCGCAAAAGGGTCAGCCGCTCAGGGCTGGCACTGGCAGGGATAGCAAACGTGACAGGGATTCCCAGCGCCGCGCCAAAGGTCGCGTAGGAAATACCCATGTTGCCAGAGGTGGAATCCAGTAATCGCTTGCCATTGCCAAGGTCACCATTAATAAAGGCGTTTTGAATAATGTTCAACGCGGGGCGGTCTTTGACCGAGCCGCCTGGGTTAAACCATTCAGCCTTGAAAAATACTTTTACACGCGGAGACAGGCCGAGGCTTAGTCTGCGAAGCGGAAGCAGGGGCGTATTCCCAACATGCGATGGGAGTCCATCCAATGGAATTGTATGTGATTTGATCAGTCTAAAGTCAAGTAAAGTCATAGTTGCCTTAAATAAAAACAGTCAACAGATAAACAAAAAGACGGCGAAGAAACGCCACACATTGCAAAATTTGCAAGCGGGGGTCGTCCAACCGTCCTGATCCGTTGACTGCGGAAGAGAGATACTCTCAGGCGGTGGCTACGAGCCCCGCCCTATACACAAGCAATAGTTAAATAGTTTCATGATTTTCATAATAGATGCTTGTTATTTTACTTATCTTACCTGATTTGTCAATATAAAAATTACCCACCAGCGGCTGAAACCATGAGGATCACCTTGTCATCTTCTTTCAAGGCAGTATCCAACCCATTGAGTTCGCGGATGTGTTCGCCGTTGACAAAGATATTAAAGTGTCGGCGCAGGGCTCCTCCCGATTCAAACAAATGCGGCTTGAGTGTTGGATAGCGTACGACCACGTTATCGATCAACTCCGCAACGGTGGCACCCGCAACGGGGAATTCGCTCTGGTTATCAACATAAAATTTCATAAGGGCGGGAAACCGAACAATAGGCATAAGGATATTTTACTGCGAGTTGGTTGCTTTTACATGAAAAACTTCCTATAATGTATTAATCAAAGGAGGCAGTCATGGCACAATACAAAGTGATCGCAGGCACGTTCCACGTCAAAGGCTTTCAACCTGATGGAGATTCGATCCGCTTTCAGGCAATAAACCAGGCAAACTGGGATTTTTTCACCTGGGTAACTGAGGCTGAAAAGAACACCAAAAAGAAGCAGCTGCGTGTCGAAGCCATTGACGCGCTGGAAACCCATTACGAGGGTTACCATCAGCCGCGCGCATTTGCGTTAGCCGCACTCGAATCCATGCTTGATCTTTTGCAGATCACCTCTGTGACCTACAGTTTAGGACTGACACAAATCGTGGATGCGAATGACGGCAAGCCAGGCTTTATCGCTTCGGCCACAACAGACCCCTTCGGGCGTCCCGTCAGTTACGTATTCCCGAAAAGCACCAAGCTGACAGATGGTGCTGTTATGGATTTAGAGACTCTCCCCATTGAAGACTCGGTCAATTTCCAGCTTGCCCGCGAGGGGTTGGTCTATCCCACGTTTTACACCACTACAGACAGACTCATCGCAGAAAAGATCCGCGCGGTTGTGGCGCGCGCCAGAAAAACAAAACGCGGAATCTGGTCCATTGATCGCACTTCCAATTTCATACTTCTCGATATACGCACTTTACAGGAGGATAATTTGATCATGCCCAAACTGTTCCGTCGTCTGGTGACGTTCTATGATAGCTATTCAGAATTTAACAAACTACCCGACTACATGAAAAAGCAAAGAGACAATCTCGTGCTTTGGGATGGCACAAAGAAAAGGTCACTCGCCGACCTGATGACCTTCGACGGCAGGCGAATCCAAATGAAAACACCGATAGAAGATATATTGTTTTCGCCGAAGTAAATTGAGTAAAAAGTAAGAAGTGAGAAGCACAAAATAAAAAACAAAAAAACTCCCGAAGTCTTTCACCTTCGGGAGTTTTTACTTCTCACTTTTTACCTCTCACTTCTCAAACTAAATCCCACCCTGCTCTTCCTTCTTGGCTTCTATTTCTTTCCTGTGCGCCTCGATGATCGGGCCAGTGATGTGAGCAGGAACCGTCTCATAGTGGTCGAATTCCATCGTGAAGTATCCGCGTCCGCCCGTGATGGAGCGGAGCTGCGTGGTATAGCGTAACACCTCAGCCAGAGGCACAGTAGCCACAACGACGGTATTGCCGTGTTCTGACTCTGTCCCTTGTACACGTCCGCGGCGGGTGTTGAGGTCACTCATCACATCGCCCATGTTCGCATCTGGAACAGTAACGCGGATATTCATGATCGGCTCAAACAAAACTGGGCCTGCATCCTGCACTGCGAGTTTGAAGGCTTCACGTCCAGCAATTTCAAAGGCGAGAGGCTTGGAATCCACTTCATGTTCCTTGCCGTCATACACGATGACTTTCACGTTGCTCATCGGGTAGCCCGCGAACGCGCCGCGTTCCATTGTGGCCTTAATGCCCTTTTCAATCGGGGGCAAATAAGACTTCGACAGGTTCATGCCTACGAGTTCATCGGTGAACTCAAAGTCGGCTGTGGGCAACGGCTCAATGCGAAGATGCACTTCGCCGAATTGACCCGATCCGCCGCTTTGCTTCTTATGGCGATATTGTCCGCTGGCTTTGCGTGTAATTCCTTCGCGATATGGGACGCGCGGCTCATGCGTTGCAAGACCCACCTGGAACTTGGCTTGCGCGCGATGCAGCGCCACATCAATATGCTGGTCGCCCATGCCCTGCAAAACCGTCTCATGTGTAATGGGATCGTTTTGCCAGATAAGGGTCATATCTTCTTCGCACAGTTTCGCAAGTGTCGGTGAAATCTTTGCTGCATCAGCCTGGCTCTTCGGGGTGATCGCCACACGATAAAGCGCGGCAGGGAATTTTGGTTTTTCGATCGTGAGCGGATGCCCCTTCTCGCAAAGTGTATCGCCTGTTGTGGTTACAGTTAATTTGGAAACACAGGCAATATCGCCCGCATGAATTATTTTTGCCGCCAATCGCTTCCTTGCCGCGCTGGAAGTGCAAACCAGAAATACGTTCATCCGCACTCTTGTTTTGATTCCACATGTGTCCATCGGCTTGAAGGGTGCCAGAAAACACGCGGAAGTAAGTCATCTTGCCTACGAACGGGTCGGCAGTTGTTTTCCAAACATACGCAGCCAAGGGTTCAGTATCAGAAGGTTTCAAGGTCTCTTCGCCATTCTTGCCTTGCGCAACACGTTTGGGTGCATTCAATGGAGAAGGCATCAGGTCAATGATGTCGTTGAGCAATGCGATCGCGCCCACTTCATGTGCGCCTGCGGCACAGAACACGGGGACGAATTCTCCAGCGTAGACCACATCTTCCAGCCCGCGCACCATCTCTGCGTCAGTAAGAGAACCGTTCTCGAGGTATTTCTCCATCAGCTCGTCTTCCCCTTCCGCCGCGGCTTCCACCAGCGCAAAGTGCGCTTTTTCCGCCGCTTCTTGTAAATCCGCTGGGATCTCGGCAGTGGTATTGCCATCGCCCATATAAGCCTTCATGCCGATGATATCCACCACGCCTTTGAAGCCCGCTTTTTGACCGATCGGCAAATGGACTTTGATGGCACGCTTGCCATGCGCCTTTACAAAAGCTTCAATGGAATCGTATGTTTCTTCAAAGTTCGCGTTGTCGCGATCCATTTTGTTAATCACAAAAAAACGCGGCAGATTGAAATCATCTGCATAGCGCCATGCAAGTTCAGTGCCGACCTCGATACCCGAGACGGCATCCACTAAAAAAATCGCGCCATCAGCAACACTCAAGGCGGAGACAATCTCCCCCACAAAATCAGTGTAGCCTGGCGCATCTATAATATTTATTTTATGATCGCGGTGCTCTATTGGGATAACGCTCGTATAAATTGAGATCTTACGACGGTGTTCCTCATCGTCGTAATCTGAAGCCGTTGTCCCATCTTCAATTTTTCCCAGGCGTGTAGTCGCCTTCGTTGCGTGCAAAAAAGATTCAGCCAGCATCGTCTTGCCTGCGCCTCCATGTGAAACCAGCGCAATGTTGCGTAAAAACTCGGTGGTATACTCTTTCATGGAAATAGCCTTCCTATACGTAGGATATGAAACAATGATTTTTCCTGCCCACTAGCCAAGCCGGGGGGCAAGTTGCACGATTGTAAAAGAACTCAATTGAATTGTCAAAGTGTGAACGTCACAATAAAATATGACATTTGCCGTGAGGTTTTGTGAGCCTGTTTGTTCGAGAATATTCCTTTCCCCTGGTTGCCGTTGTGCTGGCAATCGCCGCTGGCTACATGCTGCTTTCGCACAAACCAAAATGGAACGATTTCCTTGCCTTTGGGGTTATCGTTGCCGCACTAATTTCCTCCTGGGTCATTTTACACCCACGCCAAACCCCGCTCATGGACGATGCCAAGGCGGTGCGGGCAATGATCGGCGCAGGCACGCCCGTTCTGCTTGAATTTCAATCCCCCTACTGAATTGCATGCACCCAAATTAAGCCCGCCGTTGACGAGCTTGAACAGGAACTTAATAGCCAGGCCAGCATTGGCAAACAGGTCCAATTTATCCGTTTAAATATTCAGGAAACTGTCGGTACGGAACTTGCCCCCGTGTACGGTTTTGAATTCACACCCACTTTTATTTTCTTCGACGCGCAAGGCAACGAAGTCTGGCGCACCGTTGGCACATTTGATGCGCAAAAAGTGCGCGACTCGCTCAAATAATTAAAAAAGACCTGACAGGTTTTAAAAACCTGTCAGGTCTGACCTTCAAAAAGACATCGAATGAACTTTCTCCGCAAACTACAATTCAACTTCTGGTATTTCCGCAACCCGCCCTGGGACAGCGGCATCACCCCACCCGAACTATTTGAATTCATTCAATCCCACCCTGCGGGACGCGCCATTGACATTGGCTGCGGCACTGGCACGAATGTCATCACCCTTGCAAAAACAGGCTGGCAGGTCACAGGCTTGGACTTTGCCCCACGCGCCATCCAGATCGCAAAGCGCAAAATAAAAAAAGCCAATGTGCAGGCAACTCTCTTCACCGACGACGCAACCCGCATGAATAAAGTCACAGGTCAATTTGACCTTGCACTTGACCTGGGTTGTTTTCACAGTTTGGAAAATAAAGCGGATTATCTGACTCAATTGGATCGGATCCTCGCCCCAAACGGATTCTGGTTAATGTACGGATTCCTCAAACCAAGCTCGCAGCCCACCGCGCCCGGGCTTGCAGACTCCGACTTGGACATGATCTCAGCCCGAGCCTTTACCCTCCTCTCCCGCCGCAACGGCTTCGACAAACGTGAGAGACCCTCGGCGTGGTTTTTGTATCAGAAGAAATAAGTAAGTAAACAGATGATTAGGTAATCAGGTAAGTAATGCGCCCTTCCTAATTTCTAATCACCTAATCCCTCTTTCTCCCCTTGAAAATCCTCTTCCTCTTCCTCGATGGCATCGGACTCGGCGAAAACGACCCCGAAAAAAATCCCTTTGCGCGCGCCAAAATGCCGTACCTGCAATCCCTGCTTGGCGGGCAGACTCTCATCCACGAGACCGCACCCTTTGAAGGCGAGCACGCCACATTATTATCCGTTGACCCAAACCTCGGCGTGGAGGGCTTGCCCCAATCCGCAACAGGACAGGCGGTTTTGCTGACAGGCATCAACATCCCCGCAGAGTTGGGTTATCACTACGGACCCAAGCCAAACCCCGAAGTGGCCCAATATCTTGATGGAAAAACTATTTTCTCAAAGACGGTCAAGGCGGGCAAAAAAACCGCGTTGCTCAGCGCCTACCCTCCGCGCTATTTTGCAGGGATCAACTCTGGCAAACATCTCTACTCCGCCATCCCCCTCGCGCTGACTAACGCTGGCTTGCCCCTCTTCACCAAAGATGACTACTTTGCAGGCAATGCCCTCTCCGCAGATTTCACAGGCAAAGGTTGGCGTGATTTCCTGCACCTGCATGATGCGCCAATTTACGAACCAGAAGAAGCGGGAAAAAAACTGGCTGAACTCGCCAGTCAATATGACTTCTCCCTCTTTGAATATTGGGCAAGCGACTATGCAGGTCACAAACAGGATATGGATTCAGCCGTGGGACAATTGGAAAGATTCGACAGCGTACTGAAAGGTCTGCTCGAAACATGGGTTCGCTGAAGACGGAATCATCCTGCTCACCTCCGATCACGGCAACATGGAAGATTTGTCCACGCGCAGACATACCGCCGCAAACGTGCCTCTGTTATTATTTGGGGATAAAATCCACCGCCGCGAATTCCAAAAAGACATCCACGACCTGACAGGAATTGCTCCAGCAATATCAAGAATTTTGGATATCTGATTTACGATAAAAAACCATATCATCCCTTCGGGATTGCACGATTAACACATTGACATCTATAATCATGGCATCCCTTCGGGATTTTTGTTATTCAAAATATTACGGAATACGAATTACAAATTACCCTTACCATCTTTCATCATTCATCCTTTCTCCTCTTATGCTCCGCAGCACTGACCTCCTCCACCTCCCCTACACCCCTGACCTCACCGAAGGTGGAATCGCGTATGCCCTGCATTCGTTGCCGTACGCCAATCAGACGTATGACCGAATCCGCCGCACAGTAGCAGGCGCCATCGTGGAACTGGCTTTCCGCCGCCATCTTTCCCAGCAAGATATCCCATTTGACATCACCGCCGCCACACCGTTCACCGACCCAACAAGGCACGATGTTTTACTCGGCGGTCATCGTTGTGACATTAAATCCTATCTCATTTCACATCGCGATCAAATTGCTGAAATACGGCGCGACGCAGGCGTACTCTTGAAAGCGTCCGCACTCGTGCCATCTGATCAGCATGCCAACAATGGACATTCAGACAACGACTTATATTTATTTGCATTCCTTTCAGGGTTGATCGCGGCTTCGCAGAGCGACCTCAAGAAAGTGCAGGAAACAGATCAACCGCATTACCTGATGCACGTCATGCCTGAAAAGTGGCGCAAACCATTCCACTGGAATCCGCTGGGAGCGCTGGTCTTGAAATCTGAATCAGATACAGAAATGCTCATAGAAATCAGCGGACAGGATTCGGGGCGCGGAAATTTGACGCGGCTTGTTAATCTCCCCCCGAAAACCCGCGTGACAGTGGAAGATCCATTTTATTCAGTCACAGCAGTTCACATCAAAAATATCCCTTCGGCGCGGTTGGGAATTCATTTCCCTGCCTGCAAAGAAACATATGTTATCTCGCCGTTGGAATGGGGAAATATTTGGGTCTACGGTATGGACATCGTTTTGGCTGGCTTTATTTCACGCGGAGAATTTCGCCAGCGCGCAAAATTGATCGCACCCAATTCGCGTACATTTCAATACGACCACACCAAAACAAAAAATCTGGCTGTGCCTGTTTCGGAATTAAATCCACTGCCTGATTTGTTTACGCGGGTGCGCGAATGGAATTTCCAGAAGTAAGGGCGGATCGCGATCCGCCCCTACTAAGTTATACTTGAGAAACAAAAGATATCCACTTTTTTATTAATAGCTATGACAAACACCTCCTCCCCCAGCCTTTTACATCCGCGACGTGCCAGTTTATGGCGATGCGATCCTCGCGCCAATGGACGGCTATTCCGATTGGCCGTTCCGTTCACTTTGCCGCGAACTCGGCTCAGCCATGAGCTACACCGAATTCGTCCATGCGGAAAAAATCCTCAGCCGCTCAAAACAGCCATCGAAGAAACTATATTTTCAAGAAGTGGAACGCCCCGTCACCTTTCAACTTTATGGCGACGACCCTGAAAAAATTGTCGAAGCCGCTCTGCGCGTGCAGGAGTGGCGACCAGACATCATTGACATCAACATGGGCTGTCCCGCAAAAAGCATTTCACATCGCGGCGCGGGCGTGGGCATGATGAAGTCACCGCTTAAGATCGCGCGCACCTTCAAAAAACTGAGCGCAAAACTCAAAATTCCCGTCACAGGCAAGATCCGCCTGGGCTGGGATAGAAATAAAAATTACAAACTCATCGCGCGCATCGTTGAAGAGTGCGGCGGCTCGCTCATCGCGCTCCATGGGCGCACCAAGGAACAAGCTTATAGCGGCAATGCAAACTGGGATGCCATCGCCGAAGTAAAAGCCGCGGTCAAAATTCCCGTCATCGGCAATGGCGATGTGAAGCTTGTGGAAGATATCGAAAAGATGAAGCGCTACACAGGTTGTGACGCGGTCATGATCGGACGCGCCGCGCTTGCCAACCCGTGGATCTTTTCACGCCTCGACCGCGAACAAGTCACATCCGAGCAGGTGCAGCAAACCGTCCGCAAACATCTGGCAAAGAGCATCGAATTTTACGGCGAGGAAGACGGACAAAGATTATTCCGCAAATACGCGGTGCAATATTTGCTGATGAAAACCCTCACCCGCGAAACACGCAAACAGATCCTCAAGCCCATGCCCTCCGCTGAATTTCTCGAAATGCTCAATCAGGTGTACGCCATCACCGCATGACGTATAATAAAACCATGATCCTTGACCTTCCCTTCATTCTCGAAACACGGCGCAATCACGCGCTCGAACATGCCACGCTTCACATGCTGGCACGCACATACAAAGGCAACATGGCGGGACATTCCAACCCGACTGGCTTTTTCCTGCTCGGCGATTTTTCCACGCCTGATGTTTGGGCGTCTGCCACCGAAGCACTGGAAAGATTACGCGAGGGTGAAAGCGGATTGGCGATCCATGCTGGATGCGGCACCAACCTGGCAACCACCACGCTTCTTTCCGCGACCCTGGGCTGGTCGGTGCTTCGAGGGGCAAAATCCACACGGATGAGGATTCTGCTCCTGCCCATTGCTGTGGCTTTGGCGGTTGTCGGCGCTTTGCTCGCCCGTCCGCTGGGACCCCTGCTTCAGCAGCACGTCACCACCGAAGCGGACATGGGTCACATGCAGATCATCGACATCATCCCTGTCCGCAAAGGCGTGCATCGGGTTATAACGAAATAAATTATGTCGCTGCGAGCGCTGCGCGAAGCAGCCTCTTTTGCAGGAGATTGCTTCGTCGCAATGAACATGTCCTCTTCATCCTTCATAATTTCCCTCTCATGCCTAACATTTTCATCCTCTACGGCAACGACGAATTTGCCATCACACGCAGGCTCAAAGACTTTGAGTCTGATTTTAGCGACCCGACCACCGCAGGGATGAATACCGCACACCTCGAAGCACGGACTGTAACCGAAGTTGAATTGAACAACGCCATCAATGCCATGCCATTCCTTGCGCCAAAGCGATTGGTTATTCTCTCCAATCCCTCGGCAAAATATAACAATGTCGGCACACGCAAAAAATTCGAGGAATACATCAGCAGTGCGCCCGATACAACAAAACTTGTATTGTGCGAAACGATCGAACCCAAAGAAGTTGAAAAACACTGGCTGATGAAATGGGCGGGCAAAAATACATCCCTCGTAAAGACACAGGCATTCATGCTGCCGAAGCAAAGGGACATGGCAGGCTGGATCGTCAACGAAGCGAAAAATCAAGGCGGGAAGATCGACCCTGCCGCAGCCGCCAAACTCGCTGAAATGGTCGGCGTGGACACGCGCCAGGCGGGCATGGAAATTTCCAAACTGCTGGCTTATGTCAATTGGGCAAGACCAGTTCAAGGGTCGGATGTGGAAGCGGTCTGCATCGTCACATCCCAGCAAAGTGTGTTTGACTTCGTCGATGCATTGTCACAGGGCAATGGTAAATCGGCACAAAGACTTTTGCATCGTCTGCTTGAGAACGAGGATTCATTTTCGTTGTGGGGCATGGTCGTGCGTCAATTCCGTTTGCTGGTGCAGGCTCGTGAAATTTTAGATGGACGCGGAAACAAGGATGATGTGGCGCGCGCACTGGGCGTGCATCCATTCGTCGCAGAAAAAACAACAGGGCAGGCAAGCCGTTTCACGATGGAAGCGCTCGAAAGTATTTATCACCATTTGCTGAGCATTGACGAAAGAGTCAAAACGAGCCAGATCACTTTGGACCTGGCTCTCGATACGTTGATCGTTGAACTCGCGGGGAAACAGAATTAGAAGAGTGAAGGTTGTGTGGGTTCAGCGTCTTCCGCAGAACCTTTCCACCCATATTTTTTCAAATCAATACGGTCTTTGGCGTCGAAGATGATGCCTTCGGCTTCGAGCAGTTGACGCTGTTTTTCGGCTCCTGCGCGCTCGCTGATCTTGCCCTGTGAGTTGATGACTCTCTGCCAGGGAACATCATCGGGGCAGGCTGCCATTGCACCGCCCACCCAGCGAGGAGCGAATGCGGCGTAGGTTTCGATCTCCACGCCATTAGGAGGTGGGAGCAGTTTGGCGATCTGTCCGTAGGTGGCGACTTTGCCAGCAGGGATCTGGCGCACAAGGTTCCAGACTTGTTCATGATAGGCTTGCGGGTTGGGAGGAGATGCAAAAGCAGGCATAGGAGTCTCCTTGTTAATGACAAATGTTATAAAACATCTGGTTTGATCTTGCCGCTCCAGCCGAATTTTTTCATATCGATGCGGCCTCTTACACTGAACTGGACACCTTCATCTTCAAGCAGGAGTTTATGTCTTTTTGCATCCGCGCCATTTTTTTCGCTAACCTCGCCTTTTGAGTTGACAACTCTTTGCCAGGGCAGGTCATCGGGGCAGCTTGCCACCGCGCCACTTACCCAAAGTGCGCCAAATTCCAGATATGTTTCAGCGTCCACGCCAGCGGGCGGCGGGAGCATTTTTGCGATCTGCCCATAAGAGGCGACTCTTCCACGCGGTATCTTGCTGACGATTTCCCAGACTTGGGCGTTAAAACTTGCGGATTAGGGGGTGATTGAAGTTGTGCCATATTTTTTCCTTGTTATGTCTTTGCGAGGGCGATCTTGTTCTTCCCTGGCATTGCCCGCCAGGGCAAATGTGCCGAAGCAATCTACTTGTTTTATGAGATTGCTTCGTCGGAAAGAGCATCCTCCTCGCAATGACATGATATTAACGAGATGATATATAGCGATAATACAACGATTGCCTCACATTGGCAATAAAGTTTTTCGAGAGTTTATCATCCATGAATTTCAGGGTCTTGATTTCGTCTGCAACCAACATGTTGGGATGTTCATTCTCTGGCACGCCTGGCTGTTCGAGATGTGTGATCACCTCGGAAGTTGGCTGTGCGCGTTGACTTTCATCGAGCACAAAATAATATTGGTAGGTGCGGTAGATGGAACGATTGATTTCGTAGAGCGGGGTGAGAGAGCCGATGGCAAGTAATAAGTAAAAAGTAATAAGTAATGAGCGCGGGGTTGTTTTTCTGAAAAATAACTTCGCCTGTCATCAGCATAAGGCAGAACAGTGGGGCGATGGATGCGCGCATGACAAAGTCACGTCCGCTGCCGATTTGGATGAAGGGGATGACGGCGAGAAGCAGACCTGTCACCGCCCAACGCGGATCACGCCATTTGAGAGGAGCAAGCAACAGCCAGAGGATTCCGCCTTCAAGCAGGAAGAAGGCGAGAAAATCTTTCAGCGCAATGGCTTGAAGTCCACGCTCCTGGGCGGCGGTGTTGGAAGAGAAGAAAAGATACGAAACAAGAACAACGATTCCGCTGGCGAGGAGCAAGTCAAAGCGAAGGTTTTTGAACGGGGATTTGAAGTCAGCCTGCTTGAACCATTCGATGAGCAGGTACGGAAACAAACCTAGCGCGGCAAGAGGGGCGAAGAAGAAACAGAGTGACCATGTAAAAATCTTTGCATCAATTCGGAGTAGGGGCGAGGTGGCTTCGCCCCTACTATCCGACTCCAGAATAAGGGCAATACACAACCAAGCTGGGATAACTTGATTGAAGACCCAAAATAATTGAGTGGTAAAGGATGAATACTGTAAATTTCCGCTCCAGATTTCTAGGTGCTGGATCGGAGGCCAAAGCGTTGGGTAATCACCCGCAAAGAGAAGTACGCCAAGCGCATCCAGTCCGCTGAAGAAGATGAGCAAAAGCGCAGTTTTAATGAATGATGTTTTGAGTTTGATATTTAAGTGCAGAACAGTAAGCAATACCCCAAGCCATGTCCAGAGGAAGAGGACGAAATTTGCAACTTGCCAACCGAAGATTTTTCCAGTCAATGCGGCAGGCAGCCAATATCCTACATAATAGACAAGCATTGTGACGGGTCCTTTTTCAGGTGACGAATAAATGACAGGCCAGTTGTAGGTGATGAGATCGCGCAGGACAGCGTTGCGCCAGTGATGGTCCCAGTTTTGGAAGGTATATCCGCCGACACCTGAGAGGAAGACCCAAAGAACAGTGAGAAGTAATAAGTAAAAAGCAGATTTGGAATTGGGGAATTGGAAATCGAAATTCGGGGCTTGTTTAAGAAGTTGCCACAAAATCCAAAGGATAAGCGCTGTGACAGGGATTGCAATGGATAGTCTCAACCAGCCCATACAAAAGATAATGAATGGGAGGGTGAGATATAACCAGGTGATGCGGGTGAGCCATTTCATAAATATTTTATAGAGCGTGGATGTTACTGATTATTTTCTTTCATAGATCACATAATCATCTTTATGGATTGTAACGGAATAATTCTCGTCGAGGAACGCGCGCAGTTCAGGGAATTCGCGTGAGGTGTCGGGACCTGTGATCCAGGGTTTATCAATGGCGGTGACTTCGATGATGAAGCGCGGATTTGCAGTTTGCAGGTCGTTCATGAAGTCTGCGCGCAACCCTTGAATATATGGATGCGAAACGTGATGATAAAAATAAAAATCAAACACATAAGGCGTGGCGATGCGTGCGCGAGTTTCGAGCATGGCAAGCAGTGTGCCGCCTGTCCAATCAAGGGGTTGGACAGTGTCACCCGCTTGTAAATTATTTTCGAGGAATCTTGCAATTTCCACGGCGCGGTCAGTGGAGGTTGCAATGGGTTTGCCTTCGAGTTGGCGGATGAAAGTTTGGGAGGGAAGAATCAGAGTAATAAGTAATAAGTAACAAGTAATAAGTAATGCGTGGTTGAAAGTTGAAGGTCGAACGCTTCGTGTGAAGGTCAGTGAGGATAGCAGAATAATGAAATAGGTGAATGGGATATAGTGATAGGGAAAGAATTGACCTGAGAAGGCGGGGTAGATGGCGTAGCAGAGGGCAAGGCTTGCAAGCAGATATGTTTTTTTATTTTGAGTGAAATAGACTCCGATTGCGGCAGGGATGAGCCAAAGCGCGTTGCCGCCGAGACGAAGAGACTGGTTCAGCAAAAGGGACATTCGCGCCGCCCCGACAGTGACATCCATTTGCCCGTTGACTTGGGAATACAGCGGCCAGTAATTTGCGGCGATGTTGATAAAAGGAGTCAATCCGCCTGTGAGACCAAGCCATATGGTCATGGCTAATACTGGAATTAAGAATCCTGCTGCGGCGGGGAGAATGCTGGTCGTGGCGGCCTTAAGCAGAGTCAACTTGAGGCGTTGGACCATGTCTGCGATGTCAAAAAGCAGGATGGGGATGAGTCCGATGGCGGCGTGGGGCTTGATCACTGCCGCCAGACCGAAGAGAATCCCCAGCGTTATCCGATGCTTGAGAGTCAACTCATCCCGCATTGAAATCCAAACTGCGAGCGCCACAAAAATGAGCAGAAGATATTCGCGTTGAAGCGCCATGGATGGGCCGCCCTGAAGATATTTCAAACCAAAAAGAATTGCGGCGGCGAATGCGGGCGTTTTGCCGAAGCGGCGCATTATAAAAAACGTGATGACGAGTAGGGCGGTGAGAATGGTGAGGTCGAGGATGCGGATGCGAAAACTATCAAAGCCGCTGAGGAAGCCAAGAATGGAATAGGCGACGAAACTACCTGGCATTTGAAAATCAAAGAGGTCGCGGTATGGGACGAGACCTTCGGCACGCATGAGGAAGGCTTCGTAAAAAAGCGGCGCTTCGTCGTGGGTGATGGGCCATTGAGTTGAATATCCTGCTTGAACAACAAGAAGTGCGGCGAGGAGAGCGAGCAGGATATTCGAGAGGCGGCGCATTATTTGTAAATGAGTTTGAAGCGTTCGCAGACCAAGGGCATGTCTTCGCTAAATTCCCTGTCAAATTTTGAAAGCACACGCGAGAAAAAAATTTTGTGGGCTTCACGCCAGTAGTTGAGGGACAGGTCACCTTCGCCCTCAGCGCGCGCGAATTCTTCATCCACTGCATTAAAGCGGCTAACCAATACCTGGGTCGTTTCAATGATGCAGATGGGGTGATCCAGTCCATCGAGCACAATGGAGATCAAACCAGGCTGGGGAATGGGATTCCCCTCTGCTTCCCACTCCCATAATGCAGAGCAGGTACCTGTTTTTTTTCCGCTCATAATAAGCTGACCAAGTTCATCTGCAAGTTTAGGGTTATCCCCAAACCCTTCGGCGACATAGTTTTTTCCGAAATATTTTGAGTTGGCAGGCAGGCTGGAAAGAAAGGCATACCAGTAACGCTCGATTTCTGACTTGTTCATTTTATGTGAATTCTCCACCGGTAATATGCTGCTCCAACAACTCGCGCCCGGATGTGAATTTCAATTCCACTTCCATGCGTTGAAAACATTTATTTTCTCCCATTAAAATCTTGCGCGCGTAGTAGACATCGCCGCCATCCTCATATTCAACGCTTAAGTCGTTGTCCAAATTCACGCGGCCTTGGATGATCTCTCCGCAGCGCAGGCATTTGACGGAGAAGGTGTAATCATGTTTTTGAGTGGCTGGGGAGGAGCCGCCGAAAAGTTTTTGGAGGAGGTTCATGGGATTTCCTTTTGAACGATAGACCGTGGATGATGGTCTACTGTCCACTATCCACGGTCTGTTACTAAAACTTCCATTTCTTCAATGTATCCATTGCCTTGTAATGTGTCAGATCCAAATGCAAGGGCGTGATCGAGACATAGCCCGCGCGCAGTGCGCCGAAATCTGTGCCGGGTTCATCCACGCCTGTGGGGGCTTCGCCGCCGATCCAGAAATACGGTTTGCCGCGCGGGTCAACTCGTTCATCGAGCGCATCGCGGTAGACACGCAATCCCTGACGCGTGATCATGTAGCCTTTGAGTTCATCTTCTTTGAGGTATGGCACGTTGAGATTGACGACCACGCCTTCAGGCAACCCATCCGCGATGACTTTTTTCGCAACGTGGCGAGCCACGCTGGCAGCTGTGGAATAATCCAATAGGCCTTTGTGACCCTCAGGAGAATCGAGCGAAACCGCGATGCCCTTCACGCCTGCGATCACGGCTTCCATCGCAGCAGTGACGGTTCCCGAATAGGTAACGTCATGCCCAACATTTGCGTTGGGATTAATGCCCGAAACAACCAGATCAATTTGTTCTTCGATCAAGCCGAGCAATGGCAAAGCCACACAATCCGAAGGCGCGCCGTCAGATGCGAATGCGCTGGTTCCATCCGCGAGAAAAACTTCCTTCACACGCAAGTGGACGTTCCATCGTCTTGACATGCCCCGAAGCTGACCAGTTTTTATCAGGCGCAAAGACAGTCACTTTGCCGAGTTTGCGCATTTCCTGCGCGAGGGCTAAAAGTCCGGGCGCTTGCACGCCGTCGTCGTTGGTTACAAGGATATGCATGATTTCATTTCCGATTTTGGATTTACGATTGGTGGTTGAGTAGCCTGAGCGCTTTTCGAGGGCGTACACTTGCACCAGCACGCAAGTGCAGGTGTCGAAACCACGATTGGTGATTGGAATTATAACGCGATATAGCCCCGCATTTTCCAAATAAAAATCGCCTCACGTTTCCGCGAGGCGATTTGACCATTTATACCGTTCTCAACACAACTCCGTTTTGTGACGGGTCGTACAGCAATATGCCATCCTCAGTTTGGTTGAATGCAATCCCAGTATAAGTTACTCGTGCAACGACTTCATCCAACGCCTGCTGATTCGGCAGGTCAATGGTGAAGTGACGCAGTCCCACCGCATCGGCTGGCGGAGGCGGCGCGCCTTCTCCCTGCCAGGCATTCAGTCCCAGGTGATGATGATATCCGCCCGCAGAAATGAACGCGGCCTGGAAGGTGGATGAATTTCCCATCACATCGAACCCGATAATGCCATGATAAAAGTCCACGGCTTCCTGCACATTGCTCACATGCAAGTGGACATGTCCCACGCGTGTTTCTGGGGGAATGGGGTCATCCAATTTATCGTCTGCTTTCAAATGCGAGAAGAGTGCTTCCACATCCAAAGCTTCGCGTCCGCTGCTTAATGTGCCGTCCGCGCGGCGGGTGACAAAATCGTTGTTCTCGATGACGAATGTTCCATCTTCGGGCAACTCGGCATACAACTCAATGCCGTTGCCTTCGGGATCGTCCAGATAGGTGGTCTTGGTCATGATGTGATCGGTGGGATAGTTGCGATATTTCAACACAGACAAACGCGCCACCGCCCGCGCCAATTCACGGCGATTGGGGAACAAGATTGCGAAGTGATACAGCCCCGTCACGCCGCGATATTTCTTCAAGTTGGGCTCTTCGGTCAGGCGCAGCAAGTCCGCGCCGCCAGCGCCGAGAGCCGCTTTATTTCCTTCGCGCCAGTGCAGTTTGAATCCGAGTACGTGTTGATAGAAGACGATCTGATTCTCCAGATTGGCAACTGTCAATGAAACATGACCAATCATCGTGGCGGGATGAATCGAGAATTCAGTCTGAGTGAGGGTATTTGTTTTTATCATCGTATTACCTCTAAATATTTAGAATACATCCAGTGGTTTATTTTCCATACCACATGCGCGCCAGCAGATTATCCTTGCGGATGAATTGATGGTAGAGTGCGGCGAGGATGTGCAAAAGGACAAGCAGAGCCAGAATCGGGTCAATCAACCCATGCAGCATGGGACTTAGATCTCTGGGGAGACTCCCCTGCCCGCCAAACACCACTGGCGCGAGGTTGAACGTGACAGAAAGAAACAACCCGGTCAGTGGCATGAGGATGGCGAAGATGTAAAGCAGGTAATGAGTCCATATCGCCGATTTTATCGAGAACAACGTTGCCAGCCGTTGCCGCTTCGGGGTGCGGAGTGCGCCACCGAACAAAGAGGCGGACAAGCATCAACAACAGCACAGTAATGCCGAGCGGCATGTGCCAGCCCAGAATACCGACCTTCTCTGTCAACGGGATATCTTGAGTGGAAAGACCAAGATAGAAAGTGGCGAAGATGAGCAGGGCGATGACCCAGTGCAGGGTCACCCAGAGCGGGGAGTAACGTTTAGGGGGTTGAGTGGGCATGGCGAAACCTCCTTAAATAATTCGACTTATCGATAATTGAAAAAACGTCCCGAGGGTTTACTTCAAGTAATTTGAGTGCCTAACGGCAACCTTCGGGACGGTGCTTGTATGTTATTTCCGATAATGTCGATTATACGGCGACAAATTTTCCCAAAATGCGGGATTTATATCATTAGAAGTGTTTAGAAGCCTAATTCTTCCTTGACGATGATCATCGTGATGCGGCCCGGGCGGGTTGCGCGATTGACGATCAACATTTCGTTGACGGATGTGCCGACTTTATAGAGTTGCTGCATGTGCTCCTCTTCAAGCGGAACAATATGCTCGTTGAGGCGGCGTAAACCATCGTTCAAATCTTTTACGATCTTCTGAGCGCCGACCACCCAGATCACTTTACCTGCGCCTGAAGCATACGGTCCAAGCTGGCTGCCTGTGGCAGATGCAATTAGCACGTGCCCATCTTCAGTCACAGCGTGGACACTGCCCGCGGCGAAATCAGGCGCAGAGATCAGCTTGCGAATTTCACGTCCCTGGGTCTCGCGATTCATCGCGTACATCTTGGGGCGCACTGCATCAAAACGTCCTGATTGGTCAACGTCTGCTGCAAGTCCCAGTTGTTCAAGGGTTACAGAAGCGCCAAGAAAAACCTCTGACCCTTCAGGAATTAATTCAAAGAACAATCGTTTCGCTTCGGCGCGGTCTTCAGCGACCAGGGTCTGAATGCCATTGGCTTCGAGGGCTTTGGAAGTGCGTTCAATTCTTTCATCAACTGCCAATTTAGCAAATTCTTCAACTGGGGTTATTGCAATATCTTTTGTGAACATATTTTTCCTTATCCAAGAATCTTGATCGTGCTGCCCCAATTGGAGCCGAGTGTGCCTTGCAATGTGATGTGCAATAACTGCATGGCTTCGATCTGACGGGCGCGATGCAGTGGACCTGCATCAATGGCGCGCATACCGCCATCTGTTACCAACTGGGAGACCTTGCTCTTTGCGTCAGCATCGTCGCCTGCGATAAAGACATCGAGCGGCTGACCAGCCACTGACCCAGCGAGAAGCGTGCCTGCGAAGGTGGTGTTGAAAGCCTTCACAACTTTCGCGCCGGGAACAATCGCCTTTGCCAAATCTTCTGCGGAGGATGAATCAGGCGCAGTAGCGAGACCATCGTACGTGGAGTTCAACGGGTTTGCAATATCCACGACGACTTTGCCTGCGAGTTTCGTACCCAGTTGTTTTGCGATCTCGATGTTCGTGCCGTACCAAACTGCAAGCACAACCACGTCACCCAGCACTGCATCGCCAAGGCTGGCAGTTGAAACTGTCGCGCCCATTCTTTGCGGAAGCCTTTACATCTGCGGCTGCTTTATCCGCTACTTCGGGATTCGCGTCCACAAAAGTTACCGAGTGACCGCCAGCGACTGCGCGGGTTCCAATACCGCGTCCCATATTTCCAGATCCAATAATTGTTACGTTCATCTTGACTCTCCTTGAGTTATTTGATATTATACGGTTGTTGCATACACAACAGATGTTGCTAATTTACCTTTTCGTACCCCTCATGTCAACCAACAAAACTCTGCGTATGTTGACTAAGCAACAAAGGACACAATATGTTGCCTATCCCCGATGAAAAACTCGACCCGCGCGTCAAACGCACCCGTAACCTGATCATGCAATCCTTTGAGGATCTCCTCGCCGAAAAAAACTTCGGGAGTATCTCCGTGCAGGATGTGACCGACAAGGCGGAAATCAACCGCGCCACTTTTTACGCGCATTTTCAAGATAAATACGCCCTGCTTGATTATTCCATCAACCAAATGTTCATGAAGGAAATTGATAAGCGGACCTTGAATATTTGCACCTACAGTATCGACAACCTGCGGAATTTGATCCTGGTGGTATGTGAATTTCTTGCCCGCCTGCACACAGACTGCGCCCAACCTCACGATCAATTTGAATCGCTCGTGGAAACGACCATCAAAAAACAGATCTTTGACCTGTTATCCTATTGGCTAAGAAATTCAAAAATCTCGACCGAACTTCCCGTAACCGTTGCCACCTCGGCAATCTACGGGCTGGCATCGCACTACAGCCACAGAAAAAAACGCCCCACCCTCGAAAACTTCGTGGATGAAGCGCTTCCATTGGTCGCACTCAATTTGGAACAGTTTGCGTAAAAAACCATCATTTGAGACCTGGCAGGTTCCTTCGCGAAAACCTGCCAGGTCTTTTTTTATTTTATACAGGCTGTTTCTTCAACAAATCCAAAAAGTGTTTGCGAAACTTTGCCACTTTTGGCGCGACCACAGCCTGACAATACGGCTGGAATTGGTTGTGTGCGAAGTATTCCTGGTGATAATCTTCGGCAATATAAAATTGATCGATCGCAGTCACTTCAGTGACGATGGGACTGTTCCAGATCTTTTGAGCATCCAACTCGCGGATAAGGGTTTCCGCCGTTTCCTTTTGCTCAGGGGTGTGATAGAAGATGGCAGAGCGGTATTGCGTGCCAACGTCCCCGCCCTGGCGGTTCATCGTCGTGGGGTCATGGATGGCAAAGAACACATTCAACAGGTCGCGGAATGAAATAATGGACGGATCAAATTTGACCTGGACCACCTCCGCGTAACCGGTATCTCCATTGCAAACTGCGCGGTAGGTAGGGTTGGGAACATGTCCATTGGAATAACCTGATTCCACAGACAAAACGCCCTTCATTTCATCGAACACCGCTTCGAGGCACCAGAAGCATCCTCCAGCAAGTGTGGCCGTCTCTTGATTGCTCATGATAAATTCTCCTTTTCTAATATCAGATAACTGTCACTTTCGGTGATAAGACGCGCCGAAGTCGGAAAATATTATTAGGACAAGGTTATAGTTTCCTTCTCGATGCGTCGTAGCTTCGCCCGAAAAACGCAATAAAACCGGGTCAATTTGTCATCTAAATATTTGTAACTTATGTCACGTGAAATTTACCAGAAAACAGATATTATTAGTAGTAATTCTCGGTATTTAATTGGTAAGGAGTTGCCATGGAAGTTTTATCCCAAAAACCTACTACAGCCTGGGCGGAAGTGGACGAAAGCGGGCGCCTCATTCTCCCGCCTGAAGTTGCCCGCCAATACGGGCTGAATCCTGGCACAAAAGTTCGTCTCGACGAGGGCACCAACTTTGTCCGTATGCACCGCCCCGTGACCCACCTCACGAAAGTTTATATCGAACCAACCGTTGACTGCAACCTTGATTGCATCACCTGCTTTCGCAATGCGTGGGAACAGCCTATTGGACGCATGACCGATGAAACTTTTGAAAGCATCCTCAATGGGCTCAAGCAAATGGACCCAATTCCCAGTGTTTATTTCGGCGGGATTGGCGAACCCCTTTTTCACAAAAAAACAATAGAATGGATTCGGCGCGTCAAAGAACTTGGCGTGAAAGTTGAACTCATCACAAACGGCACGATCCTGACCGAGAAAAAATCCCGCGAACTGATCGATGCGGGACTCGACACCCTCTGGGTTTCGCTGGACGGTGCCACTCCCGAAGGCTTTGGCGATGTGCGCCTGGGAGCGGAACTTCCCCAGATACTCGAAAACCTGCGCCGCCTTTACAAGATGCGCGGCGGTGGACATTTTCCCAAACCTGAGATCGGTGTCGCATTTGTGGCCATGAAGCGCAACATCAATGACCTGCCGAAGATCATCAAAATGGGACATACCTTCGGCGCAAAATATTTTTCCGTGAGCAACGTGCAGCCTGCCACATCCGAAATGCAGGAAGACCGTCTTTACACGCGCACCATGCGCAATATCGCCTACCTGCCCTCCCCCATGCTTCCCAAACTCAGCCTGCCCAAAATGGACTTTAACGAAGATACCCAGGCTGCGTTGACCGAAGCCTTCAACAGCGGATGTAATGTCAGCTTTGCGGGCAATAATTGGGGCGGTGCAAATGATGTATGCAACTTTGTCGAAAGCGGAACCATGTCTGTTGCATGGACGGGAGATGTCAGTCCGTGCTGGCCGTTGATGCACACGCACACCAGTTACTTGCATGGCAAACCAAAACTCTCAAAGAAACATGTGATCGGAAATGTTCGAGAGAAAAGCATCGAAGCACTGTGGCTTGACCCTGCCTATGTCAGCTATCGCGAGCGTTTGCATAATTTTGTCTTTGCGCCATGCACCTTCTGCGGCGGCTGTGACCTTTCCGAGACCAACGAAGAGGATTGCTTCGGCAATGCTGATTTCCCCGTCTGCGGCGGATGCCTCTGGGCGCAGGGAATTATTCAATGCCCGTGATTTAATACAAAATAATCCCGCATTTGATATACTCTCATTTGGAGAGAGAAAAATGCAGGTGCGTTTTTATGCCAACATGCGGACCATAGTGGGACAGGAAATTTTTGATATCGCCGATTTGGACGGTGATAGGACTCTGCGCAGCTTATTAAATATTCTCATTAAAAACTTCCCCGATATTCAGTCATATTTATTTTAATTCAACCAACGATCTTTTGCCTGATGTGCCGATCTTTGTCAACGGTCGTAATCCGCGCCTCGAAAAATTGGGCGTGGATATGCCGCTTGGAGCAGATGATGTTATCAGTATGTTTTCCCCCATCTCCAGCGGAAAGATGAATGTTGAAGTGATGCGCGAACCCAGCTTTAGTGAGAGGAGATAAATTATGAAAGTAAATTTCTTTGCGACCTTACGTGATATCGCTGGCGGGAAAAGTGTTGAATTTGAACTCGATCAAGGCATTACCGCACAGGAACTTCTTGAAGCCATCATGGTCAGGTTCCCGCCCATGAGAAAAGAATTGATGAATGCTGATGGAAAGATGTATGGGCATGTCCATTTTTTTATCAATGGGCGCGATGTGCAATTTATGGATGACCAATTCCAGACGAAGATCACGCAGGAGGATACGGTCAACGTGTTTCCTGCTGTGGGCGGGGGATAATCAAGCACCCGTCATTGCGAGGAGGGTGCTCTTCCCGACGAAGCAATCCCCGTGCGTCAAGAGATTGCTTCGGGCATGGAACACACCTGCCCTGGCGGGCGGTGCCAGGGAGAGCGCCCTCGCAATGACATGAGTATAGAAAAAGCAGGACGACTCTCGTCGTCCTGCTTTTTCTATCGGGGAGATTCTGCCTCTGAAAGCAGAATCAACTTTCAGTTAAGTTTGATGCGTGAGTTAGATGATCTCCAACTCCTTGAGCTTGGATTCAGGCACAACGCCGTTGACCCATCCGCGCTTGTCATAGTATTCCACAAGCATGTCATCCAGTTCGCAGACGTGACCTTTGCTGCCGCCCATGGTGGAGGGTTCGGTGGTGAAGCGTTTGGGAAGGGTGTCGCTGCCTTCGCCAAAGCCGTTGAGATTGTTGATGTGGCGTTCGAGATTGTAAACGCGCTCGCCGACTTTGAGCAAATGACCTGCGTCAGATGGGATGCCCGTCATCGCTTCATACTGCGCCGCGAATGAATCCAGCGATTCTGCGAAAGTGGAGAACTTGCAAAGATCCAAACAATCGGTGACGGCGTGAACGTTTTGGAAGATGAAATTCATCTCGCCTTTACCCTTCCACGCGAGCGGATCAGCTACGGTGGATGGTCCAAGCACGTTGCCAACGACCTCGGCGGCAGGGGTGTAACCACGCAGGTGGCAGGCACCGCGATTTGACGTAGCATAGCCAAGCCCCATACCTTTGATACCGCGCGGGTCGTAGGCGGGAACGCCCTGACCTTTGCATGTCATGGCAAGTTCGGGATGTCCGAAGTGTTTGGCAGTGGCATCTGCACCGTCTGCCAGGATGTTGCCGATACCTTTTCGTGTGGCGATCAAAGCGGCGGTTTCAACCATCTTGGCGCCATCGCCCCAGGCAAGTTTGCCGTCGCCATTGGTGTAGCCTTTTTCACTGGCTTCCATCCAAACAGAGAGCGGGTGACCGACTTCGATGGCATCAAAGCCGTAGTCGTTGGCAAGATCGATCATCTTGGCTACAACGCGGATATCGTCATTGCCGCAGTTCGCGCCAGTTGACCAGGCGGGTTCATATTCCACTGATTCCATATGCAAGCCAGCGTAGGGGCCATCTTTGATCTCGACTTCCTTCTTGCATGCCACTGGGCATGCGTGACAGGTGGGGTTGCCCACGAGGATATTATCGTTGACGTATTCACCGCTGATCTTTTCGGCATTTTCAAAGGCCGTGAACTGACTGTTTTTGGCAGGCAAACCGCCGATGACGTTGGTCATGTTCATCAATACGTTTGTGCCGTAAACAGAGAGACCTCCCTTGCGCGGGGATGTGACGACGCGCTCATCCATGATCTCAGCCAAAGCCTTGGTATGAGCGGCTTTCCATTTATCGCGATCCGCGGCTTTGACGATCTTCTTTTCAGACTTGATGACGATGGCTTTGAGATTCTTGGAACCGCCGACACAACCTGTGCCGCCGCGTCCACTGGCGCGATCATCCTCATTGATCCAACATGCGAATTTGACAAGGTTCTCGCCTGCAGGCCCAATGGATATCACGCTTAAATCTTTTTCACCATATTTATCCTGGAAATGTTTTATCGTATCGTGAACGCCTTTGCCCCAAACTTCTGAAGCGTCCAATAATTCAACCTGGTCGTCATGGATATATGCGTAGGTTGGTTTTGCGGCTTTGCCTTTGAATACCAAGCCGTCGAAGCCAGCCCAGCGTAATCGGGCGGCGGACCAGCCTCCATGGTGGGAATCAGTTACGGTCCCAGTCAGCGGCGATTTTGTCACGACCGCCATACGTCCGCTCATGTTGGCTTCGGAGCCTGTGAGGGGACCATTCATAAAACATATAATGTTATCGGGAGAGAGGGCGTCAACCTTGGGACCATTATCGAAAACGAACTTCACACCCAGGCCGCGTCCGCCTATATACTTTCGAGCGTCATCCTCAGGCACAGGTTTGAACTCCACTTTACCTGCGCTGAGGTCCACCCAGCCGATCCGATTTGCATAACCTCCGAGTTCCATAATATTTCTCCTTTTCCTTTGGCAAAGAAAAATAAACAGCCCGCGCTGTTTTCAACCTTTAGAATAGCATTCAGAAGAAGTAAAATCAATACTTAAGTTTTTCCTTAATTGAAGAGATGACATTGCGCTTGTTTTCACATACTGACGCAATCAGAAAGTGAATACCATCTTCAGTGAACAGATGCGGCGTGGATGAAAAAAGTTGTGCAGTGACAAAGTTCCTGAGAATAAGTTTGTGTTTCTGTAATTAATGCAGATTCTATTTTAGCAAGCCTGCTGAATTGTCGATGCAGCAGCAATCCAGTTGATAACTTCATTGGAAAGCCAGTCTTTTCAATGCCACCTGACATTCATCATGTAATTTACGATGAAAAACATAAATCTATAAATTTATACTTTCAAAAATAAGCATGGGATTAATTAATTTATAAATTCTAATTCAATGTTAACAAGAACCTTTATAAACCTATCTAGTGCATACTGGCTGTGGATACTATAGTTAAGACACATTACTTTGAAAGCAGACATACATCCATGCATATTCATTGTCTCGGCCTCAACTACACCACTGCCCCCGTCAAAATTCGCGAACAACTGTCGCTCAATGAAGATGCAATCCGCACTGCATTGGCGCGCATTGGATGTGGGAATACCCCCGCATCCATTGTTGAATTGATCATTCTTTCCACATGCAACCGCACTGAACTTTATGCTGTCTCCAACAAATTGGCATTTGCCGAGTTGGAGACTTTTTTGTCGGATGTGTGCAGCATCGCGGCGGATAAAATTGATTCTCACTTATATCGGCTCAAAGATGCGGATGTGATCCATCATCTTTTCAATGTCGCAGCGGGGCTTGACTCGCTCGTCATTGGCGAACCACAAATCCTGGGTCAAGCTGCGCGTGCGCTCGAACTTGCCCGCGGACAAAATACAGCGGGTCCTGTGCTTAACCGCCTGTTCCAATCCGCCATTCGAGCGGGTAAACGTGCGCGCACAGAAACAGCCATCAGCCGTAACCCAACTTCGGTTGCTTCACTTGCCGCAGGTGTGAGCGAGCGTTCTGTAGATGACCTGCCCAGTGCACAGGTTGCAATTCTTGGCGCGGGTGAGATGGCAGAATTAGCCGTTGAAGCTTTACGGAAACGCGGCGTCAATCATTTGACCGTCGTCAATCGTACACTGGAACGAGCGCATGACCTCGCTGACCGCTGGGATGCAAAAGCGGACACATTCGAAAATCTGGAACACGTCCTTGCCCGCGCCGATATTCTTATTACTTCCACGGGCGCACCGCACATGATCGTTCATCCAAATATGGTTGCAGCGGCCATGCGCCAGCGCCCAGATCGTCCGCTGGTATTGATCGATATTGCAGTCCCCCGCGATATCGACCCTGAAGTGGGGAATATTCGAAACGTTAATCTTTATGATATTGACAATCTAAATGCACATCTTGAGCAATCCCTGGCAGAACGGATAGCGGAAATACCGCATGTCAAAATGATCCTGGCTGAAGAAGAGACCAGGTTTATGACCTTTATGCATTCACTGGATATGCTGCCTTTGATCACGGATATTCAGCAGCAGGCAGAGACGATCCGTCAGAACGAGCTTCAAAAAACATTACGGCGTTTGCCAGATCTCACAGACGCACAGCGCATCCGTATTGAGGCATTGACCCAATCACTGGTCAAAAAAATACTCGATCATCCCACCAATCGTTTACGAGCCGAAGCCACCCAGCCAAGTGCAGTCGAGTATGCGGCTTTGACAAGGTCGCTCTTCGGTTTGGACAACGGCGGTTCAAACCAATCCACCACCACATCACAGGCAGCTGATTAAACATGAAACTTATTTTTGCCACTCGTCCATCCGCTCTCGCCCGCTGGCAAACTCAATGGGTTATTGCCGCGTTACAAAAAGCTCATCCCGATCTTATCTGTGAAGAAAAAGTCATCACCACCCAGGGTGACAAAATTCTCGACAAACCTTTGCCCGAAATTGGCGGCAAGGGATTATTCACACAGGAACTTGAAAGTGAATTACTTTCTGGCGCAGTTCATTGTGCGGTTCATTCACTCAAAGACCTGCCAGTTGAAAACCCGGCAGGATTAACGGTTGGATGTATTCCCGCCCGCGCCGAAGTGCGCGACGCTTTGATCTCTGCCCACGGCCATACACTTTCAACATTACCCCAAAACGCCTCTCTCGGGACCTCAAGCCTGCGACGCGCTTCCCAAGTCCTTTCCCTCCGCCCAGACATTAAAACCGAATCCCTGCGCGGCAATGTAGATACCCGTCTGCGAAAAGCACTGGACGGTCAATACGATGCGATCATCCTCGCGGGCGCTGGCTTAACTCGTTTGGGACTGGCTCAGCATGTGACTGAATGGCTGTCACTCGATGTAATGCTGCCCGCCCCTGGACAAGGTGCGCTCGCCATCCAATGCCGCGCCGACGATCTGACTACCCTCAACCTGCTCGCCAAACTTGAAGATGACTCTACCCGCAAATGTGTCACTGCCGAACGCGCCTTCCTTAGCGGCCTCGGCGGCGGATGTTCCGTACCTGTGGCTGCTTACGCGGTAATCAATGATCAGTCATCAGTTATCAGTTTGACAGGGTTGGTAATTTCGGAAGATGGAAAGAGGGCGGTCAAAGTTACTGGTCAAGGCACAGACGCGCTTCAACTTGGAAATGAACTCGCTCAAAAAGCCATTCAACAAGGCGCAAGCGAAATCCTAAAACTGACCACCGTTAACTCATTGCTATGAAAGTCCTGATAACTCGTCCCCGCGCTCAATCCAGTGCCTTTGGCGAAGCCTTGCAGTCCGCTGGCTTTGAGCCGATCTATTTTCCTGTGATCGAAATCCGCGCAGTTGAAAATAACACCGAACTCGATAACGCAATAAAAAATTTAGCGAAATACGACTGGGTTGTTTTTACATCAGCCAATGCTGTGGATATTTGTTCCCCTCTCCTTTTAGGAGAGCGGTTAGGGGTGAGGTTTGCGGCCATTGGCCCAAAAACAGCAGAGGCTTTACGCAAACATGACATCGAACCCGATTTCATTCCCGAAGAATATGTTGCCGAAGCCATCCTGCCTGGGCTGGGTGATTTGCGCGGAAAGTGGGTTTTGCTTCCTCGTGCAGAGATTGCACGCCAGGAATTGCCGAAAGCTATTTTAAAGGCAGGCGGAATCGCGCATGAGATCGTGGTGTATCAAACTCTTCCCGCCGAAGTTGACATGGATGGGCTCAACGCTTTGAAATCTGGCGTGGATATCATCACCTTCACTAGTGCGTCCACGGTTGAAAATTTTGTTGCCGTTATGCGCCAGAACAAACTCAACCCGTTGAACCTGCCGAACAATCCGTTATTTGCCTGCATTGGCCCAATCACCGAGCAAGCCGCACGGGAAGAAGGGTTGTCTAATCTTATCGCTGCAAAAGAATATACAACTGAAGGCCTGATTCAAATCATAAGTAATTTGGAGAAACTATGACTCTGCTTGAACTTGAAGATCGTCAATCGTTAATCGTAAATCGTAAATCAGTTCGTCCGCGTCGCTTGCGTGCCACCCCTGCCATCCGCGCGATGGTCCGCGAGACAGAACTTAACGCACGCGATTTTATTTATCCGTTGTTCGTGCGGCATGGTGAAGGCCGTAGCGAGATCCGCTCGATGCCAGGCGTGAGTCAACTGTCAGTGGCGGAAAGTGTTCGGGAAGCAGAAGCAGCCGCAAAGTTAGGCGTGAACGCTGTCATCCTGTTTGGAATCCCCAAAGAGAAGGATCCGATCGGGCTTGAAAACTTTTCAGAAGATGGAATTGTCCAACAGGCAATTCGCGCGATCAAAAAAGAAATCCCTGAGATGGTCGTTGTGACGGATGTATGCTTGTGTGAATATACCGATCATGGGCATTGCGGAGTTTTGAACACGGGCGAGCATTTTCACGCTGGACTTCCCGAAGGATATGTACTGAATGACCCAACGCTGGATATTCTGGCGAAAGTGGCGATCTCACACGCTGAATGCGGCGCGGACATTGTTGCGCCGAGCGGCATGATGGATGGAATGGTGACAGCGATCCGCGATGGATTGGATTTTGCAGGTTATGAAAATCTTCCGATCTTAAGTTATGCAGTGAAATACGCCTCATCGTTTTATGGCCCGTTCCGCGATGCGGCGGAAGGTGCGCCGAAATTTGGTGATCGGAAATCACATCAGATGGACCCCGCCAATGTGCGTGAGGCGTTGCGCGAAGCCGCAATCGATGTGGAAGAAGGCGCGGACATGTTGATGGTGAAGCCTGCGCTGGCGTATCTGGATGTGATCCGCGTGGTGAAGGATGCGTTTCCTGAATTGCCGATGGCGGCGTATAACGTCAGCGGTGAGTATTCGATGATCAAAGCCGCCGCCGCGAACGGCTGGGTGGATGAAGAAAAAGTTACTTTGGAAACATTGACCGCCATCAAGCGTGCAGGCGCAGATTTAATTATTACCTATCACGCGGTGGATGCCGCAAGATGGTTGAAGTAGAAAGGTTGAAATGTTGAAGGCTGTTGAACTTTTAACCTTCGAACTTTGACAAAAGGAAGACAAACATGACTTTAGAAAACCTCGCCCCCCGTGCCGCGTCTGAGCGGTCGATGCACAACGAACGCATGGTGCATGCCGATTTTAATTTGGCTCCATTTACGATCGCATGGGAAGTGACGCGTGCCTGCGCCTATGCTTGTGTCCACTGCCGTGCCGATGCAATGCACACGCCTGATCCAAATGAATTGAATACCGAAGAGTCTTTGCGCCTGATCGACCGACTGGCTGAATTTGGTTCGCCAATTTTGATCTTCACTGGCGGCGACCCGATGATGCGCAAAGATCTGCATGAGTTGATCGCTTACGCCACTCAAAAAGGGCTGCGCTGCTCTTTGACTCCGACCGCCACTGCGCTGCCAACAACCGAGCGGCTTGAAAAGGTGCGCGATGCGGGCATCCGCCGAATTGCGCTTTCACTCGATGCGCCGAGCGCAGATATTCATGACGGTTTTCGTCAGGTGCAAGGCTCATGGCAACGCACCATGGATATTTTGCATCGTGCTCAGGCAATTGGAATTAGTGTTCAGGTCAATACGACCGTTGCAAAACACAACGTGAATATTCTCGATGAAATGGTGCCGTTCATTCAGGAAGTGGGCGCGGTGCAGTGGTCATTGTTTTTCCTTGTCCCCACTGGACGTGCGCAAGCCAGTAATATGATCTCTGCTGAGGAACACGAACGCACTTTCAACTGGCTTTATGACCTATCGAAGAACGCGCCGTTTGACATTAAATCCACTGCCGCGCCGATGTATCGCCGTGTGGCTATCGAGCGCAAACGTGCCGAACAAAGTGATGGAACACCTGTAACTTTCCAGGGCGCAGGCTTCCAATATGCGGATGGACTCAATCGCCCGACGCGCGGTGTCAATGACGGAAATGGCTTCCTGTTTATTTCACACGTGGGCGATATCCAACCTTCTGGCTTTCTACCGATCACGGCAGGCAACGTCCGCACGGATGATGTGATTGATGTTTACCGTCATTCGCAACTTTTTACCGATCTGCGCACACCCGACAAAATCAAAGGACGCTGCGGAATCTGCGAATACCGCGATGTATGCGGCGGTCAACGCGGACGCGCATACGGCATCACTGGCGATTATCTTGAAACTGACCCTGCATGTTCATATATTCCGAAGGCGGCTTAATTAATGGACAACACTACGCCTGACGAAGCTTTACACCGCACGCTCAATCATTACGCCTTGATTTCCTTCAAGGATGCTTATTGGTCTTTATCCACAAAAGAGCGCGAAGAGTTTCATAAAAACTGGTTAAACGGATTACGCGCCGCCTCACAAAAAGTGGACATCTTTCAACCCACCGAGAGCGGTATTGACCTGATCGTTTGGTCTGCGCTTTCCGCGGATAATAAACAGGATGCCGCGGTCTTTTTTGAGAAATTTGCACTTGCGTGCAAGCCCTATCGTCACTTGATCGAAATCAAGGATTCACTGTGGGGTTTCACGCGTCCATCACAATATTCGAAGGCACGTTCCAAACAGGAGATCGATCCGTTCTCTGACGAGCGCAAGCCTTACCTGATCATTTATCCATTTAGCAAAACAACAGAATGGTATCTGATGAGCCGCGAAGCGCGTCAGGGCATGATGAATGAACACATCCGCATTGGCAAGCAATATGACGATATCAGCCAGCTGCTGCTGTATTCGTTTGGTTTGCAAAATCAGGAATTTGTGGTCGTTTATGAAACCGATGAACTGACTCGTTTTTCAGATCTCGTGAATGAATTGCGCGATACAGAAGCCCGCCGTTACACATTGCGCGACACCCCGCTCCACACTGCCATCTATCACCCCGCCGAGGAGACTTTATCCCTATGGAAATAAGCCAACGTTTTTTGCAAGCCTGCAATCGTGAGCCCGTGGATGCTACGCCCGTCTGGTTCATGCGTCAGGCGGGACGTTACATGCCCGAATACCGCGCCATCCGCGAGAAATATTCGCTGATCGAAATCTGTCAGCGCCCTGAGATTGCGGCGGAAGTGACCATGCAGCCCGTCCGCGCTTTGGGTGTGGACGCTGCCATCCTTTTTGCAGATATTCTTTTGCCTGTCATTCCGCTTGGACTCGGCTTGGAATTTGCTAAAGGAGAAGGACCAGTGATCGCGTCGCCAGTGCGGACGCTGGAAGATGTCCGCGCGATGAAACCTTTCGACGCTGAATCAGATCTCGGCTACGTAATGGACGCGATCCGCATCCTGCGCGGGACTTTGGGCGGCGTGCCATTAATCGGCTTTTGTGGCGCCCCGTTCACAGTCGCGTCCTATATCATCGAAGGCGGCTCGTCACGTGAGTTTCTCAAAACTAAAACGATGATGTATTCTGCACCCAAAGTTTTTCATGCGTTGATGGAAAAACTTTCGGTTGTGCTCAGTGATTATCTTGTGGCGCAAATCCATGCAGGCGCGCAAGTTGTGCAAGTCTTTAACTCATGGGTCGGCGCACTCAGCCCATCAGACTACGAAACTTTTGTCTTGCCCTACTCGCAGAAAGTGCTCAAAGCCGCCGAAGCAATGAACGTGCCCGTCATCCATTTTGGGACGAACACCACGACACTGCTGCCGCTGATGAAGCGCGCAGGCGGCTCGGTACTTGGGCTCGATTGGCGACTTCCGCTTGATGACGGCTGGAAAATTATCGGTCATGACCGCGCCGTCCAAGGCAATCTTGACCCTGCTCTGTTGTTTGCTCCGCTCTCTGAGATCAAAACTCGTGTTCACGATATTCTTCGCCGCGCGGAAGGTAGACCAGGTCACATCTTTAATTTGGGCCATGGCATTTTGCAACATACACCAGTGGATAATGTGAAAGCTGTGGTGGATATGGTGCATGAATTTTCTGCTGAGAAGGTGGAAGCTTAATGAATCGGATCGGTTTACTGGTAATGGCCTACGGCGGACCTAATAACATTGACGAAGTCGAGCCCTATCTTTTGGATGTGCGCGGGTACCGCCCCACCGCACCTGAGATCATCAACGAAGTGCGCGAGCGTTACCGTGAGATCGGCGGACGTTCCCCTATTTTGGAACAAACACAGGCGCAGGCCGCGGCCCTTGAATTCGCGTTGAATATCAACAGGCAGGAATTCAAAGCCTTCGTTGGAATGCGCCACTGGCATCCGTATATCAAAGACACGCTTGCAGAGATGCAAAAGCAAGGCATTCAGCGCGCTGTCGGATTGGTCATGGCGCCGCATTACTCGCGCATGAGCATCCAGGCTTATTTCAAAAAAATCAACGAAGCCGAGTCGTCCATTGAGGTCGCGCCCATTAATGATTGGCATCTGCTTCCAGGTTATCTCGATGCACTTGTCAGCCGTGTGCGTGCCACGCTGGAACGTTTTCCCGCCGATGTTCGTTCGCAAGTTCCTGTGATTTTCAGCGCGCACAGTTTGCCTGAACGAATTCTTGAATGGAACGATCCTTATCCCGAACAACTGCGCGCCACCGTGAACGCGGTCATGCAATGCCTTGGCGGTCAGCCATACGATTTTGCATTCCAGTCCGCGGCGATTTCAGACGACCCCTGGCTTGGTCCCGATGTTTCGGTGTTGATCGAACGCTATGCCAGGCAGGGACAAAAGAATATCATCAGTTGCCCGATCGGTTTCGTCTGTGAGCACGTCGAAGTTTTATATGATATTGATATCGTTTATCAGAAACTAGCCAAATCATTAGGTGTGCGCCTCGAGCGTATCGAAATGGTTCACACTGCGCCGCAGATGATCGCGGGGCTGGCAGAACTTATCCGCAAGACTGCAAAGGAAGCAAACTGGTTATGAGTTAAGTTATCATCATCGGCGGCGGAATAGCAGGTCTTTCTGCTGCTTATTACGCCACGCAGAAACTTGCCCTGAGTTCAGTCGAAGGGATGCCAGGCGCACAGATCACCCTGCTCGAATCTGATTCGCGCTGGGGCGGCAAAATCGCTACTGACCGCGTAGATTTCGACGAAGTCCCGCCGCTCTCGCGGGGCGATGGTCAATTCATCGTCGAAGGCGGACCCGACACATTCCTTGCCACCAAACCCTGGGGCGTGGCGCTCTGCAAGGAACTTGGTCTTGGCGAACGTTTGCATGGCACAAATCCCAACCAGAAGAACACCTACGTTCTTCATCGAAACAAACTCGAGCCTTTGCCCGATGGTCTTGCAATGATGATTCCCACCAACGTGCAGGCGATCCTCACATCGCATCTTGTTTCATGGTTTGGCAAGGCGCGCATGGGATTTGATTTTGTCCAGCCTGCAAAAGCTGTCAACGGCGATGAATCTCTGGGCACGTTTGTCAGCCGTCGGCTTGGGCGCGAAGCGTATGAGAATCTGATCGAGCCGCTCATGTCTGGCATCTACGCGGGCGACGGTGATCAACTTTCCCTCGCGTCCACTTTTCCATATCTGCGTGACCTCGAGATCAAATATGGTTCGCTGGCGCGCGGCGCGCTCAAAATGCGTGCGCAATCCAACGGCAAGGCGGTGCAAGGTTCACGCTCGGCATTTCTCACGCCCACCACTGGTCTTGCAGAGATTGTCGAAAAACTTGTCGAAAGTCTAAAGTCAAATGGCGTAGACCTTCGCCTCAACACATCTGTCTCTCGAATATCGAATATCGATTCCCGCTATCTTGTGGAATTGGAAGATGGTTCAAGCCTCGATTCTGATTCTGTCATCCTGGCCACTCCTGCATTTGTAAGCGGGACTTTGCTCGCTTCGCTTGACCCGACACTTGGTTCTGTTCTACAGAGCATTCCCTACGCCTCGACTGCTACTGTCACCCTCGCCTACCGCCAAAGTGACCTGACTCGTGAACTGGATGGCTATGGCTACGTCATCCCGCGCCGTGCGGGACGCAAAGCCCTCGCCTGCACATGGACTTCGACAAAATTTCCGCACCGAGCACCTGATGGTTACGCTCTCATTCGTGTCTTCGTCGGTCGTGCAGGGCAGGATATTCCGTGGAATGAAAATGATCTGCTCGCCCTGGCAAAAGAAGAATTAAATCTCACGCTTGGTATCACCGCCGAACCGATCCTCTCACGTGTTTTCATGTGGGATAAAGCCATGCCTCAATACAATCTTGGTCACCCTGAAATTCTCAAACGCATTGATCTTGCATTGGAGAATTATCCAGGGCTCGCGCTGGCAGGCAATGGCTATCGCGGTATTGGCATTCCCGACTGCATTCATTCAGGTGAATTGGCGGTGGAAAAAATCGTAAATTCAATGTCATTGCGAGCGAAGGTCGAGTAGGCGGTGTTCTTCCGCCGTATCGAGACAGAAGCGAAGCAATCTCCCGTTAATTGGCAATATTCGACAAATTAGAGATTGCTTCGTCGCTAATGACATATATTTTTGGAGTCAAACATGAACATTGATAAATCAGTTGCATTATTTCAAGAAGCACAAACCCTGTTCCCTGGTGGTGTGAACTCGCCTGTGCGCGCCTTTCGCGCGGTGGGTGGACAGCCGCTCTTCATCGAGCGCGGCGAAGGAGCCTATCTCTTCGATGTGGACGGCAATCGTTACATTGATTACGTTTTGTCGTGGGGTCCGCTGATTACGGGGCATGCGCACCCAAAAGTCATTGAAGCCATTCAACAGGCGGCGATAAAAGGAACTTCCTACGGCGCGCCAAGTCCGCTGGAGATTGATCTCGCCAAAAGCATCATGGATTTTTTACCCAATATCGAGATGATTCGCTTCGTCAACTCAGGGACTGAAGCGACCATGTCCGCGCTGCGGTTGGCGCGCGCATACACCAAACGTGACAAGATCATCAAATTTGACGGCTGCTATCACGGCCACGCAGATATGCTGCTCGTGCAAGCGGGTTCAGGCGTTGCAACACTGGGCCTGCCTGATTTGCCTGGTGTGCCCGCCACTGTCGCCGCAGATACATTGGTTGCGAATTTCAATGATCTTGATTCTGTGGAAGCGTTATTCAAAAAGTATCCAGGTCAAATTGCGGGCATCATCGTTGAACCAGTGGCTGGGAATATGGGAGTCGTGCCGCCTCAAACTGGGTTCCTTGAAGGCTTACGCAAATTGACAACCGAGTATGGCGCGGTCTTAATATTCGATGAGGTGATGACAGGTTTCCGTGTTCACCGCGGCGGCGCGCAGACTCTTTACAATATCAAACCTGATCTGACCACACTTGGCAAAGTCATCGGCGGCGGACTGCCTGTTGGCGCGTATGGCGGCAGGAAAGAAATTATGCAAATGGTTGCGCCTGTGGGTCCGATGTATCAGGCTGGGACATTGTCTGGAAATCCGCTGGCGATGAGCGCTGGGATTGCGGCGTTGAGTCTGATTCTGGGAGGAAAAATGCTGGGAGAAACTGGAACAGGCTGCGGCTAAGTTGGAAGCGGGAATTTCATCCGCTGCAAAACAAGCGGGGGTTCCCATCCAGCAAACACGGGTCGGCACAATGTTCACAACCTTCTTTAGCGAAACCAAGCCCACAGATTGGAACACAGTCAAAGTGGCAGATAAAGTCCGCTTCGGGAAATTTTTCCAAAAGATGTTGGAGAATGGTGTGTATCTCGCGCCCTCGCAATTCGAAGCAGGATTTATTTCAACGATGCACACAGATGAGGTGATCGGAGCGACGATTGCCGCAGCGTCGGAGGCTTTCCGCGCATGGTAACCAAAACGGAAAATAATAATTCGGCATTGCTAATGCGCTACCGTTTGGGTGCGATATTAATTTGGCTGGGCGTTTTAACCTGGGTACCATTTATCGTTTTACGAATCGCAGGAGAAAAGCCTTCCCTCTTTTTATTCCTGCCTGTCCATTTGCTGGGAGTTATCGGCGGGTCACGCATGCGTTCACAAGCTCGCAAGGAATTGGGGCTGGCTCCGCCGAAAAGGGATATATGGCGCAGTGCGGGGCATGCGTTGATCTTCATTGGCATCCTTTGCTGGCTCCCATATTTCTATTTGAAATTGGTTTTACATCAGCCAGTGGATGCGATGGATTTTCTGCCATATCATTTGGCGGGTGTGTTGAGCGGAATTGCGCTTCTGTTTATGAGCTATTGGCTCAACCGCCGAAATTGAATCAGAAGTTACTAGCAGACCGCTTAAAAACTCCGAAAAGCTAACAGAGGATTTAAGTAGCAGGATAGCGGGACTTCCTTTTCCTGACTTTGCAAAAAACATGGGGCAGTAATCGCGTCAACTATCTAAAAGCGTCTTGAGATAGTAAAATATCTTTATGACCTCTTACTGCGATTATTGCAACTCTCACCCCGAAGACACTTTCAACAAAATTTATCACGATACCCAATATGGATTTCCCCTCCAGGACGATAATTTGCTGTTTGAGCGCTTGATCTTGGAAATCAACCAGGCTGGGCTTTCGTGGATAACGATATTGAAGAAAGCTGATAACTTTCGTAAAGCCTATGACGGATTCGATATCGAGAAGATAGCAAAATACTCTGAAAAAGATCGCGCGCGTTTGCTTGCAGATGCGGGGATTATCCGCAATCGGCTGAAGGTCAATGCGGCCATCGTCAACGCGCAGAAGATCCTTGAATTGAGCAAAGAATTCGGTTCGTTCAAAGGCTGGCTGGATGCAAATCACCCACTGACAAAAGAAGAGTGGACAAAGTTATTCAAGAAAACATTTGTCTTCACGGGTGGAGAGATCGTCAATGAATTTCTCATTTCTACAGGATATTTGCCCGGAGCGCATCAAGTGGATTGTCACATTTACAAAAAAGTTGCATCACTGCGCCCAGCATGGATGCAAAAGTGAATAGCTCTCCCCACGTCAGGGCAGAAGTGGCTGCGTTCAGTATATAATCCATTTACGATGAAAAGATCCATACGACTTCTGGTTGCCGTTCTTGTTATCACAGCCATGATCCTGCCGCGTGTAGCGGAACTGACCAAATTCACAGCCGCAGATGAACCCTTCTGGCTTGTCGTCGGCGCTAATTATTATTACGCCCTCACGCATGGCGAACTCGAGAACACCGTCTACGAATATCATCCAGCAGTCACGACCATGTGGATCGGCACAGCCGCCATGCTGATCTACTTCCCTGAATATCGCAGCCTGATGAATGGCTACTTCCAGCAGGAAAAAACAAGCTTCGACACCTACCTGATCGAGCACGGCAAAGATCCGCTGGCGCTTTTATGGTGGGCACGGTTGATCCAATTATTACTGAACGTATTCCTGTTCATCGTTGCATTTTTACTTTTGCGCTACCTGCTCGACGAACAGATCGCCCTCGCTGTTCTTCTGCTCGCTTCCTTTGCGCCCTATTTATTTGGACAGTCGCGCATGTTGAACCACGAAACCATGGTGGGACTTTTCTCCCTGATCGCGATCCTGGCGATGACAGCGTATCTTTTCCGCACGCCCAAAGCTGGGCTGCTGTTTCTGTCGGCTGGGTCTGCCGCTTTGGCAAACTTGACCAAGTCCTCAGCTATCGTGTTGTTGCCCGTGATCGCCGTCATGATTTTTGTCTGGGCAGTTTCGCAATGGCGTGAGCAGATCATGTCATTGCGAGGGCGTTCTTTTTCTTCGCCCGAAGCAATCCCCAACATGACAGGGAGATTGCTTCGTCGGGAAGAGCATCCTCCTCGCAATGACATCATTCTTTTGAATTCGCTCAAAATATTTTTTGCATGGATCGGTCTATTATTACTTGTCTATTTCATTGCATGGCCGGGCATGTGGGTTGCACCTGGCAAGATGCTTTACGAAGTATACGGCAACGCATTCAGTTACGCCTTTCAAGGCGCGCGTCTCTCCATAACGCAGGAACTTGAACCAGCCAACTTCGGTCTCGCTTCCGCTGGTTTCAGCGTGATGAATATTCTCAATTCTGTGGCGTGGCGCACCACGCCCATCACCTGGCTGGGGCTTGTATTTGCCATTATTTTGCTCTTCTCTAAAAATCGCGAATTGATCCCCTTGCTTGCAAAATACCTGACGGCATTCCTGCTTTTGGAAGCCTTTGCCTGCATTGGAATGTTTGCTCTCGTTCAGGGACGTGACCAGCCGCATTATGTGCTTGCTTCCTATTATGGATTTGAATTCGCCGCTGCTTTAGGCTGGGCATACGCATTGCGCTGGCTTGCGCGGACATACACCTGGGCAAGCAGCTCACTTGCACAAACTGCGCTTGCTTGTAACGGTATTGGTAATGCAGGCATCAGGGCTTTTTTATACATTCCCTTATTACTATACTTATCTGAACCCTATTATGCTTGCAACCAGTGAGATACCCCAGTTTTTCTACGGCGAAAAAATGGAAGAAGCCGCAGCGTATCTTGCAGAAAAACCTGATGCTGAAAACCAAACCGCCCTCGTCTATTTTGGACGAAGTTTCAGCTACTATTACCCTGGCAAAACTTTGCTTTTCAAGCCTATTCTCTTTGACGATAAAACTCAATTGATCGAAAATCTGCAACAATCTGATTATCTTGTTGTCTATGCCGGGCTTGATGAACGGCTTCCCTTGTTAAAGGAATTAACTCCCGAACATACCCTTGATTTGAACGGCAGACGATACATCGAAATCTACCGCGTGTCTGATATCCCTTCCAGTTTTTTTAACGAGTAAATTAAACACATTCCATCAGGGAACAAGTCTCTGATGGAACACAGGTGAAAAATGAATTTCCGTAAAACCATCCTTGTTATTCTCCTGCTTGGACTGATGATCATACCGCGTTTGCCGTCACTGGGTTCCTTTGTCACAGTGGATGAGCCGTTTTGGCTCTCAGTAGGCGCCAATTATTATTATGCGCTCAGTCAGCATGAATTTGAAAATACGGTCTACGAATACCATCCCGCAGTAACAACCATGTCGTTTATTACTGCAGCTTTTTTACTTGATTTCCCTGAATATCGTGGGTATGGTCAGGGCTACTTCGATGTGGATAAGGAAAAGTTCGATCCATTCCTCACTGAGCACGGCCATGATCCCCTATATTTGTTATATCTCAGCCGCCTGGTTCAGGTCGCAACCATTGTTTTTATTGCGCTCCTTATTTTTTTCCTGCTTTCTGTTCTCCTTGGGGACGAAAAAGCTTTCCTTGTCACCGCATTAATTTCGAGTGCACCGTATTTTCTTGGCCACTCACGGGTGCTAAGCCATGAAGCGACAGTGGCAATCTCAGTGCTGGCGTCCATTTTTGGGATGATGGCATATTTGGAATACGAAAGAAAGTGGTATTACCTCCTCATCTCTGCCGCTTCCGCCGCAGTAGCACAGTTGACCAAGTCTTCAGCCATGGCGATGTTCCCAGTGATCGGGTTGATGCTGGCGGTTTCTGTTTTCGAGAAAATGAAAGTGCGCGGCTTTAAGTCCGCATTTCTAGATCACTTGAAAATATTTGGGGTCTGGTTTGCCGCATTAGCGCTTGTGTATATCATCCTTTGGCCAGGGATGTGGGTTGCCCCGGGCAAAATGCTTTATGAAGTGTATGGCAATGCCTTCAGTTATGCTTTTCAGGGTTCCCGCCTGGCAATAACCCAGGAACTGCAGCCTTCACGATTTGGCATTGATACATTCAGCGGTACTGCGTTGACTTTTGCGATGAACATCCTTGAGTCCGCGACGATCATTACATGGCTGGGTCTATTCCTTGCCATTGCATCCTTGTTCTTGCGCGGCGAAAAAGCGCCTACCTCGATTGAGAAGAAAATTTTTATCTATCTTTTCACCACCGCAGTGATGTTCATTTTGCTTTTCAGCGTGGCACAGGGGAAAAATTATCGACATTACATCATGACCAGCCATGTATGCATGGACGCAATTGCGGCATTGGGATGGGCAATTTGGCTTGGGTGGCTGGGAATGAAATTCGAAACAGCGGACAGGCCCAAGGCGCGGCCTGGTCTTGGTCGAAATATCCAAATGGGAGGCGCTGTTTTACTTATTGTCCTGCAATTGGCGAGCGCCATGGCATTTTATCCGTATTACTACACTTACTATAATCCCCTGTTTGCAATGATCACAGGACAAACTCCCGCCTCAAATTACGGTGAAGGGATCGAGCAAGCCGCCGCATATCTGGCGCAAAAGCCAAATGCTGAATCGCTTAAAGTTTTTGCATATCGCGGACGCGGACCATTTTCATACTTCTTCCCCGGTGAAACGATCATCCTCAATCCGCTTTTTATGGAAGACCCTGGGATGCCAACCATGTTTGAAAGGCTGAAACAGGCGGATTACATCGTAATCACCGACACGCTGGGACTCCGTTCGGCCAGGAATGCACTATTCGTGCAGAGCCTGAACAGCATAGCGCCCGAACATTCGATCTACATCAAGGGCGTTTCACCGATCCATATTTATCGTGTTGCGGATCTGCCGCCATCGTTTTATGAACTGCAAAACAAATAAGTCGGATGAGTAATCTAATCTATTGAGAGGTTAACTATGACCGTCAAACATTCAAACGAAGTTGAAGCCAAAAACGTATCTGCTGGAAAAGACACGACCATTCAGGTCTTGATCTCGTCTCAGGAAGGACCAAACTTTGCCCTGCGGAAATTTTCCATGCTGCCCGGCGGTGGGATGCCGCGTCACACCAACACAGTGGAACATGAGCAATATGTTCTGCGCGGACATGCGAAGATCGGGCTCGGTGATGAGGTCGTTGAAGTAAAAGCTGGTGATGTGGTCTTTATCCCCGCTGGTGAAATTCATTTTTATGAAAACATTGGCACTGAGCCGTTTGAGTTTCTGTGTATTATCCCCAACAAGGAAGATAAGATCACGATCGTGGATTGTTGATCACAGTAGGGGCGGATCGCGATCCGCCCCTACGATTACAGCGGCATCTTCGCAGCCATCCCGGCACTGCGCGGATACTTCGGCGGCGTGGCGGCGACTTTATCCACCAGCACAAGGAAACGGTCGTCAGCGACACCGGGTAAATTAACGGGGATCAATTTTGTCAATTTTCCGCCCAGTAATTTCATGGCTTTCTCAGCGGACTGCGCCTCGGCGGGTCCGCTTTCACCTTTTTGCGCGAGGACTGTTCCGCCGATCTTTACAAGTGGAAGCAGGTATTCGCTTAGCACATTTAGATTCGCAACGGCACGTGCCACAGCCCAATCATAAGACTCGCGATGCCCCATTTTCTGACCAAGATCTTCCGCACGCGAGTGGATCACGGTCACGTTTTCCAGCCCAAGTACATCGACGATATGTTGACAGAATTTGGCTTTCTTGCCGACTGATTCAACCAATGTCAATTGCATGGCGGGATAAATTATTTTCAGGGGAATGCCCGGGAACCCCGCACCAGTCCCAACGTCCACGAGGCGAAGCGGGGGATTGGCTTTCCATGCCAGCACACAGGAGAATGAATCCAAAAAATGCTTGGTGCGGATCGATTCCACATCCCGAATGGCAGTTAGGTTGAATTTCTGATTCCACTCCATAAGTTCGCGCTCGAACGCGGCAAGCGCAAGAATGTGTCTTCCCGTCAGGTGAACATTGAAAAGCGAGAGTGCTTCGCGGGCTAAATTTTCCATGGGGTGATTATACCCAACGTCATTGCGAGAAAGACAACACTTGCGATGACATAAAAGAGAGGTCACCATTTGGCAACCTCTCTTTTTTCTGACCTTTTTACTTTACCACTTCTCACTTCTTTTCAACTTCCTCTGGCTCTTCCTTCTTCGCCTTGTTGCGGCGCATCATTCTGAAGAATGCGCGTACGCCGATGAAAATAAGATACAACGGGATGGCAATGAGGGCCAAGACAGGCAGGATGTAGATCACAAAGCGGATGAGGAATTCGACAAAGCCCTTCAGGAAGTTGATCAGATCCTGCACTGCTTCGAGCGCCACACCTTTGGGTTCCCATTTGCCGATCATAACAGGCTTGACGGTCTCTTCGGCGAGGATACGCACGCTGATGGCCGAAAGCGCGGCGGCTTCATCGTAATATTTGATCTGCCCTTTTACCAGCTCGATCTGTTCACGATAGTACACAAGCTGATTGAATATATTGACCACATCTTCGGTCTTTGTGGCACTGTCCATGATCTCTTCCAATTGTTTTTCAGCGGCTTCGAGGTTCTTCAAGCGGGATTGCAGATCCACATATTCGGCTGTGACATCCTGACCTGAACGTGTTTCAGTCTGGACTTCAACCACATCTTTTTTGATCTGATCGAGCGCAGCTTCCAGATTTTCAACAGGCACACGGATCGTGACCTGCGCCTCAGGCACTTCGACATAATCACTGGTGTAGTTTTGATACAAATTGGACGAGACGACAAATCCACCCATTTGCTGCGCCATCGTCTGAATGTTCTTCATGCGTCCTTCAACATCCGAGACCACAATGGCAAGATCAGCATTTTGAATGACAATGCGTTCCGTACTGGCAGCAGGGACGCTTGAGCCGCTATTTGCAGCTTGATAAGCGTCTGTTGCGGGCATCGGCGCTTCTGCCATTGCTGGAGCTGATGGCGCGCCGCCTACGGCAAAGGACAAATCTCTACTTTCGGTTTGTGCCTCATTACCCCTGCTTCCACACGCGGCGAGGACCAATGCTGCAATAATGACAAGAATAAATGGCAATATCTTTTTCATGATTTTTCTCCGCTTTACCTGTTGTAATTTCTCTTCTAACAGGACGTATAACACAAGGAAATTGTTCCGCCTTCATCCTTCCGCCTTCATCCTTTCCCCCTACCATCCTTCAGCAATGCGTGTCGCGTGTTTCTCAGGCAAACCTGCCTCGCGGATGCGTTGCTGTACCTCGGGAATATTGTATGCCACGCGGCGCGGTGTCCAGGTGCGTTCCTCAGTATCATAAATGGCGTAAGCGGCACGCGAATCGCGGTCGCGCGGCTGGCCGACCGAGCCTGGGTTCAGGATCAACTTCGGATTCAGGTTGATCGCTTTGTCGGCTTTGCTTTGATTAACGGTCACACGGCCAGTTTTTTCATCCAAGGTAAATACGCACTGGATGTGGGAATGCCCGACAAAACAAAACGGCGTTTCAAAATACTCAAAGTTCACTTGCGCCGAAAGTGCGTTCAAAATATATTCCCACAATGGGTCGCGCGGACTTCCGTGAGCAAGCGTGGCTTCGCCGCGCACTTTTACATTGGCAGAAAGCGAGCGCATAAAACTCATGCTGCTCGCGGATAAAACTTTTTGATGATACTCCAACGAGCGGCGAGCATCGCCATTAAAGGCTTCGAGCGGCATCTTGCCGATCGCGGCCATATCATGGTTGCCAAGAATACAGGTCAGGTTCGCAATGTCGTGCACTTCCTCGACCACAGCGTTCGGGTCTGGCCCATAACCAACGAAATCGCCAAGACACCAGGTTTCATCCACCTGACCAGCATCGTTCAATACAGCCATAAGCGCAGTGTAATTTGCATGAATATCCGAGATGACCAAAACGCGCATATTTACTCCAACAACCTTGATGTGTGTTCAATAATTTTTTCAGCCACCTCTGTTTTACTCATGAGCGGGAAAATTTCTTTTGTTCCATTTGCGAATAAAAGCGTAACTCAATTCGTATCCACCGCAAAGCCTGCGTCTTTGGACGAGATGTCATTCGCGACGATCATATCCAATTTTTTGGATTGTAATTTTTCAGCGGCATTTTCAAGCAGGGACTGACTTTCAGCCGCGAACCCGACTACGATCTGAAACCGCTTCTTTTCCGAGCCCTGGCCTGATACTGTTCCAAGGATATCTGGTGCCGCTGTGAGTTCCACCTGCGGAATACCGTCACGCTTTTTCATTTTATCTTTGGCTGTCGTCTTCGGGATGAAATCTGCCGCAGCCGCAGCCATGATCAATACATCAGCAGATTCTGCCAACACGGCGTTGAGCATTTCCCGCACACTGTTCACTTTTACCACGCGCGCACCCACAGGCGGAGTCAATGCCGTCGGCGCAGTGATCAGGCAGACGTCTGCGCCAGCATCGAGCGCGGCTTGCGCGACTGCATATCCCTGCTTGCCAGAGGAATGATTGGTGATGACGCGCACAGGGTCGAGCGCTTCCTGAGTCCCGCCCGCTGTGACAACGATCCTCTTGCCCGCGAGTTTTCCATTTTTACCAAGCACGACCCGAATATGACCAAGAATTTCCTCAGGCTCAGTCATTCGTCCCTTGCCTGTTAATCCAGAAGCGAGGTGTCCATCAGCAGGACCAATAATGATCGCGCCGCCTTTTGTTAGCTTTGCGAGATTCTCCTGCGTGGTGGGGTGATAGTACATGCCGCCATCCATTGCGGGCGCGATCACCAGCGGACATTGCGCCGCCAGCGCCGTGACCGTCAGCAGGTTATCGGCAATACCGTTGGCGAGCTTGGCAATGGTATCCGCTGTGCAGGGCGCGATGACCAGCAGATCGGCAGATTTACCAAAACTGACATGCAGAACGTGGGCTTCATTGCCCCACAGGTCTTTATCTGTATAAGCACGGCGACCCGTTACAGATTGAAAAGAAAGCGGGGTGATAAACTTCTCCCCCGCTTCAGTCAGGAGCACATCCACCAGCGCGCCCGCCTGCGCCAGTTTGGATGCCAGGTCAGCGGCTTTATAGCCAGCTATAGACCCCGTGACACCGAGCAAAATGTGTTTGTTGGAAAGAATGGACATATAGGGAGATTATACTGCCAAGAATAATGTGCAACGTACTTTTGGTAATTTGAAACAACTTCAAAATAATACGCGCCACGTACCTTTTCAGATACGTGGCGCGCATGGATTAAGTTAAACCGCCCTGAGCGCTAGTCGAAGAATGCTTGTGCGTTTCGACAAGCACTCAACGCGTAGTTCATCCAAACTTGTAGGAAACGCCAAAGCCGCCACGCGGAAGTTTCCACGAGACATTGGCAGGCGGGCACATCACACGGCAGGTGCCGCATTCTATGCAACTCTGGAAGGCGATCTGCACGGTTCCGCCATCCTGTGTGCGGTAGGCGCCTACGGGGCAGAATTGAACACAGGGCTTGTCCTTGCAATTGATACAAACCTGGGTGTCAATGATCTTAAGATGGGCTTCATGCTCATCTGCGAAATACTTGAGCGACATTAGAGATGTCGTCAATGTAGACCTCGGGGAGGTCATTTTTTGGGGAAACACTGGTTTCAGTCATAAGATTTTACCTCTCGTCTATATACCAATAACGGTTCTACCAAAAGCGACAATATCACCCACAGCCTTTAAAAGTGGGCGGCGGTCGGTCAGCGACTTCATTATATCCTTATACAGCTGCTTCTTGGGTTTGCCAAACCCGGTGAAGAACATACCCAGCGCATCGTTGAGGAAGGTCGGGTAAATTGCCATAAAATCGGGATGCGTCTTCAGGAAGTGCGACAGGTTGCGGTACTGGTGCAGGTCTGTCATGATGAAGCGTTTATCCAACTTGGTGCGGTAACTGGAAAGGGACTGGGCGGAGAAATCCTTCTTTTGGTGCGCCTCGATGGCGGTCTCAGCGGCAGTTTTGCCTGCCACGATCGCCATGTTGGTACCTTCCCAATGCAAGGCATTGACCATCGAAGCCGCATCACCAGCCACCAGCACACCGTCGGTGTACAGTTGGGGCATATCCTTCCAACCGCCTTCGGGAATGATGTGCGCACCGTATTCCATCAACCGTCCACCGGCGAGCAGCGGGGCGATCATCGGGTGGTTCATGTAGCGCTGTAACAATTCGTAGGGTTTTATGTGAGCTTCGCGTAAGGCTTCCAAAGTGACGCCCACGCCAATTGAAACGCAATCCACACCGGTGTAGATAAAGCCGAGACCGGGTAATCCCATGGAAACATCGCCCATCACAGACATGGCAACGCCGTGATCGTTATCGGTCAGTCCGAAGCGGGAGTTGATGGTCGAAGAAGGAATGGAGATCAACTGCTTGACAGCCAGCGCGGCGGAGTCGCCTTTGATGTCGTGCTTGGCGAGTCCCAGCTTTTGGGTCAGCAGGTTGTTGACGCCTTCGGTGATGATGACCACCGGGGCGTAGATCTCGCCCTGCGCGCGGTCAGTAACGACGCCCACCACCTTGCCGTTCTCGCGGATAAAGTCCACAACGAGGGTCTTGGGGATGATGAACGCGCCTTCTTTTTGAGCCTGTTCCGCCCACCAGGCATCGAACTTGGCTCGCAACGCCACGTAGGCGTCAATCGGCTGGCTGTTGACTTTTCCACCCTGGACGGTGGCTTTTACCAAGCCGTCTTTCGAGAGGAACCAGAAGCCAGTTTCGGTGACGGGACGTTCCAGCGGCGGTTTGCGGTCCCAAAGATCGGGGTAGATTTCCAACAGGGAATGGGTGTAGAGCGCACCGCCAAAATAGTTCTTGCTGCCGGGGTTTTGTCCACGCTCGATCACGGCCACCTTCAAGCCGCCGCGTGCCGCAATGGCAGCCGCCGCAGAACCTGACAAGCCCGCGCCGACCACGATTACATCAAAAACAAGTTTTTCGTTCCTATCCATGCTGAGCCTCTTTGAGCGCCCGAATTTGTTTGATCATTGCAGGAATTACCTCGTATAGATCGCCGACAATGCCCATCGTGGCGACATCGAAAATTGGGGCATGGGGGTCGCGGTTGATCGCCAGGATGAAATCTGATTCCTGCATGCCTACTTTGTGTTGAATGGCGCCGGAGATACCGGCGGCAATGTAAAGTTTGGGGCGAACCGTCTTGCCTGTCTGCCCAACCTGGTGATCGTATTTGATCCAGCCCGCATCTACACAAGCGCGGCTGGAACCGACAACGCCGCCAAGTTCATCGGCCAGTTGTTTGATCAGTTCAAAACCTTTTGGTCCGCCAAGCCCGCGTCCGCCGGATACAATGATGTCGGCGTATTCAAGTTTGACTGACGCTGCATCATTCGTGATGAACTCCAAAATCTCGGCATTGATCATGTCCGGGGTTATCGGAATCACCTCGCGCACAATTTCACCCTTGGCATCTGCCTGACGCGGGGCTGATGAAAACACACGGGGGCGTACTGTTGCCATCTGCGGGCGGTAATCACGGCAGAGAATGGTTGCAATCACGTTTCCGCCAAATGCAGGGCGGGTCGCCAGCAATAATTTTTGATCGCTTCCCTTTACTTCGCCCATTGCCAAATGCGTGGTGTCGGCGGTTAAGCCTGTGCCAATACTGGTAGCCACTGCTCCAGCCAAATCGCGACCCAGGGTGGTGGCTCCGACCAGAAAAACTTCCGGATCATATTTTTTCACCAAGTCGGTCAGTACGGTGGTGTACGGTTTGTTGAGGTAATTCTTTAATGCAGGGTCATCCACCACATAAACTGTTTGAGCGCCGTACTGAATGGCTTCTTTGGCAAGTTCTTCCATTTGATGCCCAACCAGAATGCCTTCGACGACAGCGTTATCATTGACTTCATCCGCCAAACGGCGCGCCACACCCAAGTAACTCCCAGGCTACCGGGTGGGCTTTGCCGTCTTCCTGTTCGATGTAAACCCAAAAACGTCTGGTCATTTCTGTACTCCTAACATTTCCGCCATACCTTCAACCCCCAAAATCTTATCAAGCGCCGTTTTTACCGCCCCATCCACTCCAAGTTCTGCCGTTTTGATCACTTCACCTGCGGTGTGTTTTTCGGGTGTACCGGTCTTGAACACGGTGGTAGGTGAGCCTTTCAAACCAAGCAATGCCGGGTCAAATGTGATTGGGCTTTCTGCCGTCCAGACTTCAGGCTCATAGCGTAGTGAATAGACCAGGTCAGGCAGGGATGCGTAAGGGATTTCTGCAATGTCTTTTTCGCAGGTCAGCGCTGTGGGAAGTGAGGTCTTGATCACTTCGTTGCGGCTTTCAGTCTTGCGTTCGATGATCACGTAACGCTCTTCCAGGTTTACTTCGCGGATCTTTACCGCATAACTCACGACGGGCAGATCCATCCGTACGGCTACACCAGGTCCCACCTGAGCGGTATCACCGTCAATGGCTTGCTTTCCAAAGAAGATCAGGTCAATGGGATCTTTTTCGTGAACAGCCTTGACAACTTCAGACAAAACGTATGAGGTTGCCCATGTATCAGCCCCAGCGAACTGACGCGCCGAGATCAGAATCGCACGATCCGCACCCATTTCGATACATTCGCGCAGGGACGTGACTGCCGCAGGAGGTCCCATCGTGATGATGGTAACTTTTCCGCCGAGTTTACGTTTCCATTCCACCGCCGCCGCCACTGCATGAGCGTCATACGGATTGAGAATTGTTGGAACGCCTTGCCGGATAAGATTGTTCGTCTCCGGGTCAATACGAATATTCGTCGTATCTGGTACTTGTTTAATACTGACTAACGCATGAAACACTGTGACATCCTCCATCACTTTCTATGGTGAGTTTGAGATAATTCGGAATATTATACTTTATTGGTCGTATTTCTCAACGTGAAGAATGTCACATATCACCTGTCATATTGTCCCAATACTCACGCCGTATGGCATATCGTCCCAACTCCTTTTCGGGAGTGCAGATGAAATTTCTGCTCAAGTGCGCGCGCCTTCGCTCATCATCATGCCAACAATTGGGATCCTGCCCAGAGAATTGCAACTATCTGCATAAGTTGAGTGATCTAATCTGTAATTCTCATCCGAATCCTACATCTTCCCCTTGACGGATTTCCGTTTCTGCCTATAATCGGACGAAATCACAAGCTCATGAATCAAACTTTGTTCAGCCTCTCCCTTATTGTAGTAGTCCTTGCGGTCCTTATTATTAAGGATCAATTTTCGGTTAGGATGGCTGCGGTGAGAACGAAGTAAATCACTGAGTAGGTACGAAGAGCCGCCCTAACCACGGGCGGCTCTTTTTTTATCTAAAATCAAAGACCTGACAGGTCTTCAGAGACCTGTCAGGTCTGAAACCAAAGGAGCCGTATGCGTTCAGACACAGTTAAGAAAGGTTACGAGAAAGCCCCGCACCGCGCGTTATTGCGCGCCACGGGTGTACAGGAAGAGGATTTCAAAAAGCCATTTGTTGCCATCGTCAATTCTTATGTGGATATTGTCCCCGGGCATGTGCATTTGCAGGATTTCGGCAAACTGGTGAAGGATGCCGTCCGTGCGGCGGGTGGAGTGCCGTTCGAGTTCAACACCATCGGCGTGGATGATGGCATCGCGATGGGTCATGCGGGGATGAAGTACTCGCTCCCCTCCCGCGAGCTGATCGCGGACTGCGTCGAGACCATGATCGAAGCCCATCAGATTTGACGCCATGGTCTGCATCCCGAACTGTGACAAGATCGTGCCAGGCATGTTGCTCGCCGCCATGCGCGTCAACGTCCCTACCATCTTTGTTTCAGGCGGCGCGATGAAAGCGGGCATGACACCCGAAGGCGAAACGATTGACTTGATCTCGGTCTTTGAAGGGGTCGGAGCATTTTCAGCGGGGAAGATTGATGAGAAGCGATTATCCATTCTTGAAAAATTTGCATGTCCCTCCTGCGGTTCCTGTTCTGGCATGTTCACCGCCAACTCGATGAACTGTCTAATGGAAGCGATCGGACTGGCGCTGCCATATAACGGCTCGGCATTAGCCAAGACTCCCGAGCGTGAAGCTCTGGCAAAGAAAGCCGCTTGGCAAGTGATGACTTTGATCGAACGCGATATCAAGCCGCGTGACATTGTCACCGCCGAAGCGATTGACGACGCCTTCGCACTGGACATGGCAATGGGCGGCTCATCGAATACAGTGTTGCACACGCTGGCATTAGCCAACGAAGCTGGCGTGGACTATCCGCTGAGCCGCATCAATTCAGTGGCTGATAAAGTGCCGCACATCTGCAAAGTGAGTCCAGCAGGCAAATGGCATATGGAAGATGTCCATCGCGCTGGCGGCATCCCTGCCATTTTGAACGAAGTCCAACGGGGAACGGGCATGTTGCATTTGGACCGCATAACAGTCACCGGCATGACACTCGGGGAATCAATTCAAGGCTGTGAAATCAAAGATGAAGAAGTCATTCATAAATATGAAAACGCCTATTCCAAGCGCGGCGGACTGTCCATTTTGTTCGGCAATCTCGCACCAAAAGGCGCAGTGGTCAAAGTGGGCGGCGTCAGCGCAGGCATGATGCAGTTCGAAGGTCCCGCTGTCATCTTTGAATCACAGGATGATGCCATGGCTGGAATTCTGGCGGGCAAAGTCAAAGCTGGCGATTGTGTTGTGGTGCGGTATGAAGGTCCCAAGGGCGGACCTGGGATGCAGGAGATGCTCTCCCCCACTTCGGCGATCATGGGACAAGGACTCGGCGACAAAGTTGCACTGATCACCGATGGTCGTTTCAGCGGCGGAACTCGCGGCGCGTGCATCGGGCATGTGTCACCAGAAGCGGCTGCGGGTGGTCCGATTGGGGCGATCCAAGCTGGGGATGTAATCCAAATTGATTTGGTGGCCCGCAGTCTCAACGTCAAGTTAAGCGACGCGGAAATTCAAAGTCGGCTTGAGGCACTGCCTCCGTTCAAATCCAATATCACTTCCAAATGGTTGAAGCGATATTCGCATTTTGTCACCAGCGCAGATACGGGTGCGGTTTTAGAAAGTTAACTAAAACCCTAAAGGTCTTAAGACCTTAGGGTTTATCGAAGGAGAGAGAATGAAAAAAACAGGCGCAGAAATTTTATGGGAATGCGTGGTGCGCGAAGGCGTGGAGGTGGTCTTCGGGTATCCGGGCGGGGCGAACATGCCGATCTATGACGCGATGTTGAGTTACCCGATCCATCATGTGTTGGTGCGGCATGAGCAGGGCGGCGCACACATGGCAGATGGATACGCGCGCGCTTCGGGCAAGGTGGGCATGGCGATGGCGACCTCTGGACCGGGTGCGACAAATTTGGTGACGGGCATTGCCACGGCGATGATGGATTCTGTCCCTGTGGTTTTTGTTACGGGACAGGTTGCCGCGCACCTGATCGGCGGGGATGCGTTTCAGGAAGTGGATGTGACGGGCATTACGCTTGCCGATCACAAAACATAATTATCTTGTGACTCGCGCCGATGAAATTGCAGAAGTTGTGCGCGAAGCGTTTTACATCGCCCGCAGCGGACGTCCCGGTCCCGTGCTGATCGACATCTGCAAGAACGCACAGGTGGAACAGACTGAATTTATTTATCCCGAAACTGTGAAACTGCCAGGTTACCAGCCCGTTGACCATGCTTCAAAAGAAGCACTCGATCATGCAGTCAGGTTGATCGAGAAGTCGCAGCGCCCCATCATTTTATGCGGACATGGCGTATTGATGTCCAACGCCGAAGAAGCATTGATGAACTTTGCCGTCAAAACGCAAACGCCTGTGGCAAGCACCTTGCTCGGACTCGGCGCGTTCCCTGCTTCGCATGAATTAAGTCTCGGCATGATGGGTATGCACGGCGAAGTCCATACCAACATGGCGATCCAGAATTCCGATCTGATCCTTGCCTTTGGGATGCGCTTCGATGACCGCGTGACTGGAACTTTGAAAACCTACGCGCCGCATGCGAAGAAGATCCACATTGAAATTGACCCATCCGAAGTCCACAAGAACGTGGCAGTGGATGCTCCGCTTGTTGGCAATTTGAAAACCGTCTTGAATGATCTGATTCCATTGGTGGATGAATACGATCACGACGAATGGAAGAAGCAGATCAGCGATTGGAAAGCCGACGGCGATTCGCGCAGCATCATGAACTGGGAATCCTGATGGGAAATTGCATGTGGCGCATCTGATCAGCGGATATTTGGAAAGCCACAGGCGGCAATGCGATCATGACCACGGATGTCGGTCAGCATCAAATGTGGACGGCGCAATATTATGCGCTCGATAGACCGAACCGCTGGCTTACATCGGGCGGAGCAGGCACGATGGGCTTTGGTCTGCCATCCGCCATCGGTGCATGGTTCGCAAACAAGGAAGAGGAAGTTTGGGCTATAGCAGGTGACGGCGGATTCCAAATGACTGCCGCAGAGTTAACCACTGCCGTGCAGGAAAACGCGAATGTCAAAGTTGCCATCATGAACAACAGTTTCCTCGGCATGGTGCGTCAGTGGCAGGAGTTCTTCTTCGAGAAGCGCTACTCAGCTGTGAACATGCTCTCACCTGATTTTGTGAAACTTGCCGAAGCGCACAATGTCCCTGCAAGGCGTGTGACCAAGCTCGAAGAAGTGGAAGAAGCCATTGCATGGGCGCGCAGTATCAAAGGTCCGGCCGTGATCGAATTCCGCGTGGAACAGGAAGAAGCAGTCTACCCGATGGTTCCCGCAGGCGCGGCGCTGGATCAGATGATACAGAGACCTCTAAAGGCATAAAAATACATCCGCAGATTACCCCGATTTTGCAGATTGAAATTTGAAAAAATAAAAATCTGCCTAATCTGCCAAATCTGCGGATAACGAATTGGAGAATCAAATGAACTACACCTTTATCGCATTAGTTGAAAACAAACCCGGCGTGTTGAACCGCGTGGCATCTTTGTTTCGCCGCCGCAACTTCAACATTGAGTCGCTGGCAGTTGGGCGGACTGAGAAGCCCGAAATCTCGCGCATGACCGTGGTGGTGGATTGTCCCAACGGGGATTATGACGCGCACAAGATCGAAGCGAACCTGTACAAACTGGTCAACGTGATCGATGTGCAGGACGTGACGCATCAACCTTCGGTGACCCGCGACCTGGCTCTGATCAAAGTGATGGTCGGACCCGATAAACGCGCCGAGGTCGGACCCGAAAAACGCGCCGAAGTCAACAGCCTGGCTGAAATTTTCCGCGCCCGCATCGTGGATGTGGCGGCTGATCGCGTTGATCGTCGAAATCACTGGCACCGAGGACAAGATCGAAGGCATGATCGAGTTGTTACGTCCGCTGGGCATTGTGGAAATGGTCCGCACGGGACAGGTCTCCATGACCCGCGGAGTCAACGACGGCGTGCGCCGTGTCTCTGGCGTGAACGGGAATCGGTTCGAAGATTTATCTGACCTGGCGGAAATGGCGCCGTAATAAGAAATGATGAATGCGAGAAGGATGTAGGATGAATCAAACCTTAAACCTTCATCCTGAAACTTGCAACCTGCAAACTTGTAACTAAATAAAAAAATCAAAACTAGGAGAACAGAAATCATGGCAAAAATTAATTTTGGCGGCACAGTGGAAGATGTGGTAACCCGCGAGGAATTCCCGCTTGAGAAGGCGCGCGAAGTGTTGAAGAATGAAGTTGTGGCTGTGCTTGGCTACGGCGTGCAGGGACCCGCGCAGGCGATGAATATGCGCGACAACGGCATCAACGTGATCGTCGGTCAGCGCGAAGGCACGAAGAATTGGGACAAGGCTGTCGCAGATGGCTGGGTTCCAGGCAAGACATTATTTTCGGTTGAGGAAGCCGCAGAAAAAGGGACTGTTGTTCAATATTTATTATCTGACGCAGGTCAGCGCTCACAATGGCCGAAGCTCGTTGAATGTTTGAACGAAGGCGACATGCTGTACTTCTCGCACGGATTCTCTGTCACCTTCAAAGAGGACACAGGCGTTATCCCTCCCCCACACGTGGATGTGGCTCTCGTCGCGCCAAAGGGTTCTGGAACCAGTGTCCGCCGCAACTTTTTGGCTGGCAGCGGAATCAACGCCAGCTATGCGGTTCATCAGGATCACACGGGTCACGCCAACGAACGCGCGATTGCCTTGGGCATCGCGATTGGTGCTGGCTATTTATTCCCAACTACTTTCAAGAATGAAGTTTATAGCGACCTGACAGGCGAGCGCGGCATCCTGATCGGCGCACTCTCTGGCGTGATGGAAGCGCAGTACAACGTCCTCCGCAAGCACGGACATTCCCCCAGCGAAGCATTCAACGAAACTGTTGAAGAACTCACCCAATCCCTGATCCGTCTCGTCGGCGAGAACGGCATGGACTACATGTATGCCAACTGCTCCACCACCGCCCAACGCGGCGCATTGGACTGGCATCCGCGCTTCCGCGATGCGGTGGCTCCCGTGTTTGACGCGCTCTATGAATCTGTCATCACCGGCAACGAAGCACGCATCACGCTCGAAGCCAACAGCCGTGCAGATTATCGCGAACAACTTGAAAAGGAACTTGCTGTTTTCCATGATTCTGAAATGTGGCAGGCAGGGGCGGCAGTACGTTCGTTGAGACCAGAAAACTGGAAGAAGTAATTTTTCCCTCACCCCTTGCCCCTCTCCCTAAGGGAGAGGGGTTGAGGTGAGGGAGGAGATATGCTTATGAGTAACTATGTAAAGATTTTCGACACCACACTGCGCGATGGCGAACAGTCGCCTGGCGCGACGATGACTTCCGCCGAAAAGTTGGAAGTGGCACGGTCACTGGCGCGCATGGGTGTGGACATTATCGAAGCAGGATTCCCCGCCGCCTCGCCAGACGATCTGGAAGCTGTCAGACGAATCGCTGTCGAAGTGGGCAACCCGCCAAAAGGTGCGCCCGATGCGAAAGTTCCAGTCATCGCAGGGTTGGCACGTGCAAACAAGCCCGATATCGACAAAGCCTGGGAAGCGGTCAAAGATGCGCAGAAGCCGCGCATTCATACCTTCCTTGCCACGTCAGTCGATCCACATGAAGCACAAGCTCAAGATGGATCCAGAAGAAGTGGTGCAGCGTGTTTCGGAGATGGTCGCATATGCCCGTTCGCTGTGCGCGGATGTTGAATTCAGCCCCGAGGATGCGGGACGTTCTGACCCTGAGTTTTTGTATGTGGTGCTGAGCGAAGCCATCAAAGCGGGCGCGACCACGCTCAACATTCCCGACACAGTCGGCTACACGACGCCTGATGAATTTTATAAATTGATCGACGGCATCATCAAGCATACGCCTGGAATGCACGAAGGCATCACGGTTTCAGTGCATACCCACGATGACCTGGGACTGGCAACCGCCAACGCCTTGGCTGGGATCCAGGCGGGAGCGCGCCAAGCCGAAGTGACCATCAACGGGATTGGCGAGCGCGCAGGCAACACGTCGCTCGAAGAAGTTGTGATGACGCTCAAGACCCGCCATCCTGTTTTCAATCTCGAAACAGGGATCGACACGCAGCAGCTTTCACGCGTCAGCAAACTGGTCAGCAATTACACGGGCATCGTAGTACAGCCGAATAAAGCCATTGTCGGCGCGAATGCATTCGCGCATGAAGCGGGCATTCATCAGGATGGAATGCTCAAGCACCAGACCACGTATGAGATCATGCGTCCCGAAGATGTCGGCGTCAACCAAACCACGTTGGTCATGGGCAAGCACTCGGGCCGCGCCGCCCTGCGCGCGCGGCTTGCCGTCATGGGTCACTCGCTCGATGAAGACGAACTCAACAAAGCCTTCACGCGTTTCAAGGAACTGGCTGACCGTAAAAAGGTCATCACCGACGCCGACCTTGAAGCGTTGATCGCCGATGAGTTCTATCGTCCGCGCGATGTCTTTCATCTCGAAGGCTTGCAGGTTTCATGCGGCACACTCGGCATGCCCACAGCCACCGTTCGTTTGCGCGGACCTGACGGCACCATCTATAACTTTGCCTCGATGGGCACAGGTCCCGTGGATGCGACTTACAAAGCCATTGATGCCATTGTCAAAACGCCGTGCAAATTACTCGAATTCAACATCCATTCCATCACCGAAGGCATTGACGCGCTCGGCGAAGTCACAGTCCGTGTTCAAAGTGAGGATGACAGCCAGCAGTTGATGGACGCGCAAAGCGAAATGACCTACGCCCGCGTCTACGGCGGCCACGGCGCAGATACCGACATCATCGTCGCCAGCGCCAAAGCATATATCAATGCACTTAACAAATTAATCATCGCCATGACCGAAGGCACACAGCCTGTGCATAACGATTTTGGCGTCATGCTCGGATAAACAAAAAGGAGAAAACCATGAATACTCAAGATGAAAATCGGGACATTTCCAATCCTCAGCCTATAACCCGTTCCCCGAACCACAGACCATTCCCTCGGGATGGGACACAAGCGTATTCTCATCCGCGCCCGAACCTGTTTCTATTGAAGAAGCAGAGGACTCCGCTGAAAGTTAATCATGTCGTTGCGAGAAGCGTTCTTTGCGACGAAGCAATCCCCACACTGTTAGAGATTGCTTCGTCGGGAAGAGCACACCGCACTAGCGTACGGCGCAAGTGTCCTCCTCGCAATGACATAAACAAACCTTATGCCAAAAACTTTACTCCAAAAAATCTGGGACTCACATGTTGTCGCTGAACAACCTGAATCCCCAGCCGTTCTTTACATTGACTTGCACCTCGTGCATGAAGTCACTTCCCCGCAGGCTTTCACAGGCCTGCGTCAGCGCGGATTAAAAGTCCGCCGCCCTGATAAAACCCTTGCGACGATGGATCACTCGATCCCGACCACGCCGATAGATGTCCCAATTGCAGACGCAATGGCTGCGGCGCAGATCAAGCAGATGGAAACCAACGCCGCCGAATTCGGCATCACCCTGCACGGCATGACCAGTCCGCACCGCGGCATTGTCCATGTCATCGGACCTGAGCTGGGTCGCACCCAGCCAGGCATGACCATCGTCTGCGGCGACAGTCACACCGCCACACATGGCGCGTTCGGCGCGCTGGCTTTCGGCATCGGCACCTCCGAAGTGGAGCATGTACTTGCATCTCAATGCCTGCTTCAAACGAAACCCAAGACTTACGAAGTCCGCGTGAATGGGACTTTGTCCAAGGGCGTTTCTGCCAAGGATATTATCCTCGCGTTGATCGCCAGGATCGGCGTCGGCGGCGGCACGGGTCATGTCTTCGAGTTCACTGGCGAAGCCATCCGCGGCTTGACGATGGAACAACGCATGACCATCTGCAACATGTCCATCGAAGGCGGCGCGCGCGCAGGCATGATCGCCCCCGACGAAACGACCTTTGAATATCTCAAAGGACGCGAGTTCGCTCCCCAAGGCGCAGACTGGGACAAAGCCGTTGCCTACTGGAAAACATTGCCAAGTGACGAAGGCGCAGTCTATGACAAATCCATCACACTCGATGCCTCCGAACTTGAGCCGATGATCACCTACGGCACAAACCCTGGCATGGGCATGAAAATCACAGACCGCGTCCCCACCACTGAATCATTTAGCGAGCCTTCACAAAAAGCCGCGTTTGAAAAAGCACTGAACTACATGGGCTTGCAACCTGGTCAATCCCTGCTCGGCAAAAAAGTGGACGTGGTCTTCATCGGCAGTTGCACCAACTCGCGCATCTCCGATCTGCGTCTCGCCGCCGCAATGTTGAAAGGTCGCAAGGTTTCCGAATCCACGCGCGTGATGGTTGTGCCTGGCTCGCAGGATATTAAGAAGCAAGCTGAACTGGAAGGCCTGGATAAGATCTTCAAGGAAGCAGGCGCCGAATGGCGCGAAGCAGGCTGCTCAATGTGTATTGCGATGAATGGTGACCAACTCCAACCTGGTCAATATGCGATTTCGACCAGCAATCGAAACTTTGAAGGTCGCCAAGGCAAAGGCGGACGCACGTTCCTGGCAAGTCCTGTCACTGCGGCAGCAACAGCCCTGAGCGGCGTCGTTACTGATCCACGCACAGTGCTCGATACTTGATAATTCGATAATCGAATATCAAATTATCGAATATCGTTTTTCAACTTTTAAACGTTCAACTTGAAACGGAACTCATATGGCAAACTTTACAACATTAACCTCGCGCGTCATGCCTCTGCCTGTCAACGACATTGACACGGACCAGATCATCCCTGCGCAGTTCTTGAAAGTCACAGACAAGAACAATCTCGCCGACGCGCTTTTTTTCAACTGGCGCTATAACGACGACAAATCCATCAAACCCGATTTCATCATCAACAAGCCAGAATCAGCGGGTTGTCAAATCCTCCTCGCGGGTGACAACTTCGGGTGCGGTTCGAGCCGCGAACATGCCCCGTGGGCGCTCACCAGCTACGGCTTCCGCGCCGTCATCTCCACATCCTTCGCAGATATTTTCCGCAACAACTCTTTGAAGAATGGATTAATCCCCATCATTGTGGATGACGAGACTCACAAGATGCTCTTCGAACTTGTGGAAGAAGCGCCCCGCGCCGAGCTGACAGTTGACCTGGCGACCCAAACATTGTCCTTCCCCGGAGGCTCGGTCACCTTCCCAATTGATCCGTTCAACAAGACCTGCCTGCTCAACGGCGTGGACGAACTCGGCTACATCCTGGGATTCGAGAAACAGATCGCGGAATTTGAACACAAGGCAGAATGATGAATGCAGAATGCAGAATAAATTTCATCATTCCTCATTCTGCATTCTGCATTTCAAACAGGTAACTTATGACACAAATCCAAATCTACGACACCACCCTGCGCGACGGCACACAATCGGAAGGCTTCACGCTTTCAGCCAATGACAAAGTCCGCGTGGCGCAGCGGCTTGACAACATCGGCGTGGCTTTCATCGAAGGCGGCTGGCCTGGCTCAAATCCCAAAGACGTTGAATTCTTCGAGCGCGCCCGCGATATGCAATGGAAGAATGCGCTGATCGCCGCGTTCGGCTCCACCTGCCGCGTCAAAGGCGGCCCCGAAGACGATGCCAATATCAAAGCCCTGCTTGATTCGCACACGCCCGTCTGTACCATCTTCGGCAAGACCTGGACGCTCCACGTCAAGGAAGTTTTGCAGACGACAAACGAAGACAACCTGCGCATCATCGAAGATTCTGTCGCCTACCTGAAATCCAATGGCAAGCGAGTCATCTACGACGCCGAGCATTTCTTCGACGGCTACCAGGCGGATTCATCCTATGCGCTGGAAACTCTGCAAGCCGCGATCCGTGGCGGCGCGGAAATGGTTGTTCTGTGCGACACCAATGGCGGCACATTGCCCTGGGATGTGGAACGCATCATCCGTGACCTCAAGCTGGTCATAAAAACCCCGTTCGGAATCCACACCCACAATGACGGCGAGGCGGCAGTCATCAATTCGTTGACAGCGGTGCGCGAAGGCGCAACTCAAGTGCAGGGAACCATCAACGGGGTTGGCGAACGCTGCGGCAATGTCAACCTGATCTCGGTCATGGCGAACCTGGAACTTAAGATGGGCTACCAATGCCTGCCCAAAGGGAACATCCAGCACTTATATGAACTTTCACATTTCGTCGCTGAAGTTGCCAACATCACGCCTGATGAACATTTGCCGTTCGTGGGCAAATCTGCGTTCGCACACAAAGGCGGCGTGCATGTTGCCGCCATGCGGCGCAGCGCGCAATCCTATCAACATATTGAGCCAGAAAAAGTCGGCAACAAAATGCGCGTGGTGGTCTCAGACCTTTCGGGGCGCGGCAACCTGTTGAGCAAAGCCGAAGAGCACGGTGTGGAAGTGGAAGGCGAAGAAGTGGTCGGCGTGCTGAATGACATCAAGGAACTTGAGTCACGCGGATTCTCCTTTGAAGCCGCCGAAGCATCCGTTGCGATCATGTTGAAGCGGCAGGAATACGGTTACAAGCCCCCATTTGAATTGATAGATTTCTTTGTCAACGTTGAACATAGAGATAAACGCGGCATCTTCGCCGAAGCCATGGTCAAAGTCCGCGTGCAGGGCGAAGTGCTTCACACTGCCGCCGAAGGCAATGGACCTGTCAACGCAATGGACAATGCTTTGCGCAAGGCACTGGTCGGTTACTATCCGCAGATCGCAAGATTTCATCTGTCCGATTACAAAGTCCGCATATTGGATTCAGATCACGGCACCGAAGCCATCACCCGTGTGTTGATCGACACACGCAATGACACAGGCCGCTGGAGCACCGTCGGCGCAAGCGCAAACATCATCGAAGCCTCCTGGCGCGCCCTGGCAGATTCTGTGGAATATGGCTTGATGGTGGCGCATTAATAAAAGGATGTATTGCGAGGACGTTAACTTATGCACGAAGCAATCTCGCAAGCAATGCGGAAATTGCTTCGTCGGGAAAGCACCCTCCACGCAATTGACGGAAATACGGAAAATATTGAAATCAAAAATCACCCTCCTCCCTGGCGACGGCATTGGACCCGAAGTGGTCGCAGAAGCCGTGCGCGTGCTGGATTTCATTGCCAGCAAATATAATCACACCTTCGAATACAAGGAACGCCTGATGGGCGGCTGTTCGATTGATAAATACGGTTCGTCGCTGACCGATGAAACTCTCGCCGACTGCCAGTCTGCGGATGCGGTTTTGCTCGGCGCGGTGGGCGGTCCCAAATGGGACGACCCCGCCGCCAAAGACCGCCCCGAGCGCGGACTGCTCGCCTTACGAAAAGGTCTCGGCGTTTTCGCAAACCTGCGCCCTGTCAAAGTCCACCCTGCGTTGATGGAATGGTCACCGCTCAAGCCTGAGAAATTACAAGGCGTGGATATTCTCGTCGTGCGCGAACTCACAGGCGGGTTGTACTTCGGCTGGCCCAAAGGGCGCGATATCAAAGATGGACGCGAGCGCGCCGTGGATACGTTGGAATATTACGACTACGAAATCCGCCGCGTGATGGAACTGGCGTTCAAGCTGGCGAAGGGTCGCAAGAAAAAAGTCACCTCGGTGGATAAAGCCAACGTACTGGAATCCTCCCGCTTGTGGCGTCAGATCGCGACTCAAAGTTGGAAAAGAAAATGCGGATGTGGAACTCGATCACATGCTGGTGGATACCGCGTCCATGCGGCTGATAACTGGTCCCGCGTGGATGGATGTGGTGGTCACTGAGAACATGTTCGGCGACATTCTCACGGACGAGGCGTCGGTTTTGGCAGGATCAATGGGGATGTTACCCTCTGCCAGTTTGGGCGAGTCAACAGTCGGGTTATACGAGCCGATCCACGGGTCAGCACCAGATATTGCTGGCAAGGGAATCGCAAATCCAACGGGGACGATTCTTTCGACTGCCATGTTGCTGCGTCATTCATTGAAATTGGAAACCGAAGCTGCAGCGATCGAAAAAGCTGTGGACGAAACTATCACCGCAGGCGCGCGCACCGCAGACATCGGCGGCAAATTATCCACCCGTCAGATGGCGGATGAAATTATAAAAAATATTTAATTTACGTCCTGAGCGTAGTCGAAGGACAACGTGCTTCGACTACGCTCAGCGCGAAATCAAAAGGAGAAATTATTATGGGAATGGAATCGAAATTCATTTGGATGAACGGCGAACTTGTGCCGTTCGAAAAGGCAACCATGCACGTGCTTACCCCCGCCATTCATTACGGCGCGGCAGTGTTCGAGGGGATTCGCGCATACGATACGCCCAAGGGTCCTGCTGTATTTCGCCTGACCGACCATGCCGAACGTTTGCTTGATTCGGCGCGTGTGTTCGGCTTCCGCGATCTGCCGTGGACAACGGAAGATGTTGTGAAGGCGGTCAAGGATACGGTGAGGGCCAATGGATTCAAGGATTGCTATATTCGTCCGCTTTTGTATTTGGATGGCGGCGGCTGGAACCTGAACGTGGACAACGGCAAACCGTCGCTGGCGATTGCTGCCTGGGAATGGGGCAATTACCTCGGCGAAGAAGCGCGGGACAAGGGCATTCGCGCCAACATCTCATCTTTCACGCGCCATCACCCGAACGTGTTGATGACCAAAGCCAAGGTTTCTGGAAATTATGCAAATAGTTTCCTTGCCAAAACCGAGTTGGAGCGATTGGGATTCCAGGAAGCCATCATGCTCGATCCGCAGGGATATGTGGCCGAGTGCACGGGCGAAAACCTGTTCATGGTGCGGCACGGCAAGATCGTCACACCGTCCACTGCGCCTGTGTTGGAAGGTGTGACACGTCACTCCATTCACAGCATCGCAAAAGATCTGGGCTATCGCATTTTGGAACAACCCATTTCACGCGACCAGCTTTACATCGCGGATGAGGTCTTCGTGTGCGGTACCGCCGCTGAATGCATCGGCTTGAGCGAGATCGATTTCCGCAAGATCGGTGAAGGCAAGACAGGTCCCGTGACGCGCAAGATCCAGGACGTGTATCACGAGGCGATCCGCGGCAAGGTCAAGAAGTATGAAAGTTGGTGTGAGTACGTGGGGGAATAAGCAAAGGATGAATGATGAAGGATGAATCTGAATGGTTCATCCTTTTTGTTTTATTTTTATTGTACAATTGCGCCATCCAAAGGAGGCGCACATGACCGAAACCAATCCCAAACCCATTTATCGCATCGTTGACTTGCACGAATCAGACCGCCCGCGTGAACGGCTGGCGGCACTCGGTCCGCAGGCGCTGACCAATGCCGAGCTGATCGCCATCTTACTGCGTGTGGGTGTGGTGGGAGAAAATGCAGTGGAAGTAGGTCAACGCTTGTTGAAAAAATTTGGCGGCATCAGCGGACTGCATCGCGCATCGATCAAGGAATTGAAGGATCAACATGGAATGGGCGAAGCCAAAGCCGCGCAGATCAAAGCTGCCATTGAGTTGGGCAGGCGGCTGACGATTGAATCACCCGAGGAACGCTCATCCATCAACAGCCCCGCAGATGCGGCGGCGCTTGTGCAATATGAAATGTCTGCCTTGGAGCAGGAACATTTGCGTGTAATTCTGTTGGATAGAAGAAATCACGTTTTGGAAACGGTGGAAGTTTATAAAGGCTCGGTCAATTCTTCGCAAGTGAGAGTGGGGGAATTGTTCAAGGATGCCATCCGCATCAATGCATCCGCGATCATTGTTGTGCACAACCACCCCAGCGGTGACCCAACCCCCAGCCCCGATGATGTGGCGGTGACCCGCGCCATTGTGCAGGCAGGCAAACTATTGGATGTGGACGTGCTCGATCACATGGTAATCGGTCAGGGCAGATGGGTCTCGTTGAAGGAAAGAGGATTGGGGTTTTCGTAACGTTTTACACTCAACATTATGCGTTGTGTTTTACGGTAAACCCATCCAGCCGCCCCGTTGCAGGTTCATATTCCACGCGAGCTTCATCCACGCGTGAGGCAGGTGGACCTGCTTTTACCATCGCAATAAATTGATCAACCTGCTCGCGAGTGCCTTCGGCTGTGGTCTCCACCGTATCGTAGCCTATATTACGCACCCAGCCAAAAACCCCGATCTGCAATGCGTAATATTCCACATGCGCCCGAAAGCCGACAGCTTGCACACGCCCTTTGACCCACATGTGTACACGGATAATTTCATTCGGATTGGTTTGCACGTTTTCTCCTCTGGAGCATCATATCAATTGTGCCCCACATGGGTACGATCAGTACCAATATCATCAACAATATAAAGGGGGAAAGGTTTCGCGCAGCCACGCCCGCAGCATTTTGTCCCAAAACACTTTCACGCCAGCGTGATTCCAGTTGACTGAGCGGGGTGCCAAGCGCATTCGTCGCGCCAAGCTCGCAGGGGAATCCGTCACCGTAGGAACTCGTCAAGCGCCCCAAGCCCGATGTGCCATACGTCTCGCGGATGTAACTGACAAATGATTGGGACTGGGCATATGCCAGGTAGGCGTTCCCTGCATCAGTGGGGAAGGAAGCGCACAAGTCGTCGAAGGCAAGCAGTGATCCATTTTGGCTTGCAATATCCATTGCGCGCGCGTAATCAGGGTTCGGGTAAAGTTCCATCATCGAAGCAATCCCCTCCAACAACCATGCGGGCTGGCTCAAATATTTTTGGCCGAGAGACCGATACAACATCACATGCGTGAGTTCATGCGGGATCGCTGTTTCCATTTCAATTGATTGACTCGCACCAGGCGCGATCGCGACCAGCACAATTCCCAACTCAGGGTTGGCGTGCCCACCGACCCATTCTTCGCCGCCGAGCATTAAAGTATTTTGCAGGTCAGAGATATTTGAATAAATATAAATGTTGACAGGCTCAGTGGTCGAGATTGGCATGAACTCATTCATCGCGAGCATCCCTTTGCCTGCGGCGTCCAACGCGGCAGCGCCGAAGGCATCGTCGCCTGCATACCAATGCACCGTCACGTTGCCCCTGGTCATTTCGCGCCACGGGAAACGATTATCGTTGTACGGGAAAGTGATCGGCGCACTCGTATAAGTTTGGTCATCTGCGAGCGTGGCTTGAAACCAGAACACGATCGAACCAAAAGGCGGGAAAACATTCTGCGAAGCGTCGTAGGTAAAACTCACCGTGCCATCCTCTGCTACAGGCACAGTCTCCACACGCGTCACATCCTCGTCCACGCCGCGAAAAAGAAGCGAGACCTGTTTGATGGGGAGCGGAGATTTGATCTTCGCCGTGAACGTGATCGTATTCCCAAAGTCAACCGCCACTGTGGCATTTTCCACCTCGATCCCACCCTGACCCTGAACCTGGTGCGTGCTCAAAAAAATGGATACGACCATCAAGAGGATCATAACTACTCTGAAAACCAACCTATACAGATGTGACATTTCATTACCTCGACAAATAAACGATCAACGGCGTCAGCGTCAGCGGACTCAACACCGTGCCAAGAAAGACAATTGCCGTCACAAGTGACGGCTCCAATTTATATTCAGTTGCGACAACCGTTGTCGCCACCGCGGCAGGCATGGCGGCTTCCAGCACATTGCCCTGCCGCGCCGCGCCATGCATCCCAAACAGGCTGGCAAACAATAATCCAACTAGCGGGCCGAGTAAAAGTTTTGTCGCCACACCCAGCCCCAACGCGCGGAAGCTATGCGACCATTGGATGCGGGTCAATTCCAAACCGAGCAGGATCAACATCACGGGAATCGCCCCGTTCGCGGCAATCTCAATTGTACGTGAAATAGGCAAAGGCAATTGAATTCCGAGGCTTTTTATTATAAGTGCCAGCACCACGCCATAAATAATCGGCAGTTTGAGCAACCCGATCAAAGCGGACTTCAAATCCATGTGACCGAGGGACGCGATCACAACACCAACTGTATTGAAAAGAATGGTCGTTGTCACATAGAAAATGGACGCCACCGCCAGAGCATCAATACCAAAAGCGAATTTGACCAGCGGCAATCCATAATTGCCCGTGTTGCCGAATGCCACCGTCAGGATCACCGCCAGCAAGTACGGCCTTTCCAATCGAAATAATTTGCCGAGCAGGAAGGCAATCAATCCCATCACTGCAATGACTGAAACAGTGAAAGCCACGGTTGTAAACGCCTGCTGTAAATTCAGTGTACTTTTTAGCAACAAGTCAAAAACCAGCAATGGACTAAATACATAAAAGACCACGCGCCCCAGTGAGCGCGAATCCACGGTCAGAAATTTGCCAAGCAGAAAACCCGCTCCGCTAACCAGAAAAATGGGTAACAGGTTATTGGCGAAGGTTGTTAAAAGTTCGTTGAAAGACATTGGATGATTTTTCCGCCTCAGGGTTTGGCGAATGGATTTATTGTACAAGGAATTATAAACCGATTAAGAAGTGGGGAAGTAAAAAGTGAGCCCAAAGCGAAAGCCGTAATATAGAAGAACTCCCGACTAAATCAGGAGTTCTTTGCTTTTCGCTTTTTACATCTCACCTATTACTCTTCCCCCTCACCTCTCCACGCTCAACACGCCGCCCATTGCACTCAACTTCAAATTCCACACGCTTCCCATTTCATATTGCTGAAATTCGCTGACTGAGTCCGCTGTATAGTTTTTCTCTCCATCAGGCGTGATGAAGATCACAGTCAATGTTTCTGTGGTCGTTCCCAAACGTTGGTCGCTGGCGAGGCTGGGATTTTCATAGATGGGGAAATTGTCGTTACCATCCAAAGTATAAGTCTGGATCGTAGTCCATTCGTCTTTGGTGTAGCTGCAATACTCCTCGCTTTCGGTATGACATTCTTCGACGATTTCGGCATAGCCGTTGCCCTGGTCCACTGTTTTTTCTTCGCACACTTCCTGATCTACTGTGCGGCATGAAACGTCGTAGGCGCCTGATGGGGCGCTTCCGCGTTCATCGGAATAATTCACAGCTTGAACTTCCTGCACGGGCACGGAAGTTTGCCATTGCAAATCGGCCACTGTCCCTTTGACAGATTTGGACGGGACGGCAAAGAGCATCACAGCCGCTACACAACAGATCAAAAATAATGCACCGACGGCGGCAAATATCCACGGGCTTATTTTTACCCGCCGCGCGGGTGTCGGTGTACCCGCTTGCATGGCTGGGGTTTGAGCAACCACAGGCGCCGCCACTCGCGTCAAAGGCGAACCACATTTTATGCAGACCCGTTCACTGCCTGGGTTTTCGGTCCCGCAATTCGTGCAGGTGACAGCTTTGGGCGCAGGCGGAGCCGCTTGTAAAATCTGTCCAGCCTGACGCGCCTTGCCTTCCTTCAAGTCGCCGCCGCATTGTGAGCAGGTCACCGCTGTGACAGGGTTGCGCGTGCCGCAAAATCCGCAATGGATATCTGCGCCAGCCTTGGCGGCTTGCACAGATTTTTCGTCGGTGACAACCTTCTCATCCATCGCGCGTTGAAATTTGACATTATCGGGCTGGGGCGCGCCGCAGTTCTCGCAGGTTTTCTTTGAGCCTTTATTCCTGCCGTCGCAGTTGGGGCACACCCATTCCAGTTCTACAAATCCTTTACTCTCTTTTCTCGCCATCTTTTACTCCTCGGCTATTCTAAAACAATTTTACAACGACTTCATTCCATGCCACTTGCGAATTTCAGCAATGCGCGACTCGTGATCTGGCTCTGGATGAGGAGATGGATCACCCGCATCTTTCCTAAACGTTGAGCTGGTCAATGCGTCGAAGACAGCCGCTGCCCCGTTGGCGACGTTGTGCGGGTCGTAGCCGCCTTCCAACACAAAGACGATCTTGTTGTCGCAGTATTCCGCGGCAAGTTCGACCAGTTTCTTTGAAATGTTGAAAAATCCCTGTGTGGATAATCCCAACGAAGTGAGCGGATCATTCCAATGCGCGTCAAAACCTGCCGAGATAAACAGCATCTGCGGGCGGAAGTTTTCCACCACTGGCTTGAATATCTCATCAGCTACGCGCGCAAAAACTTCGTCGCCTGCAAATGAATGCAAGGGCACATTGACCAGCCGTCCCTTTGCCTGAGGCGCATCTTCGATCCAGCCTGTGCCCGGGTAAATTCCCCATTGATGGGTTGAGATAAACCCAAAGCGCTCATCATCCAGGCAAGCGGCTTGTGTGCCATTGCCGTGATGTGCGTCATAGTCAATCACCATCACACGTTCCATCCCCAACGCCAACGCTTCGCGCGCCGCAATTGCAATATTATTGAAGAGGCAAAATCCCATTGGACGGTCGGGTTCTGCATGATGCCCCGGCGGGCGGACAATGGCGAAGGCGTTTTTTGCGTCGCCATTCAAAACTGCGCGCGTGCAGGCAATCACGCCGCCCGCCGCAAGCAAAGCATCTTGATAGGATGTCTGCGTGATGTAAGTCGGCGCGTGGTCAATGATGCCCGGACCCTGCCTGCAAACTTCTTCGATAGCGCTGATCAATTGCGGCTGATGCACTCGCGCAACCTGATCGGGAGTTGCACGTGTTGCCTCAATTTTTTCCACGCCCGCGATGCGAGAATGGAGCAACGGCTCCAGCACATCCAACCTCCCCGGTCTTTCGGGATGATCGGGATATTCATGTTCTCGTGACGGGACAAAAGTGAAAACAGTTTTCATCATTTAATCAACCTGAATTCAGAATCGGAGACTCAAACAGCCTCATGAATAGTTTACCCGAATTCAGGCTGACTAATAATTCCCCGGCGTGATTTGCCCCCAGACAAATCTCGCAAAATCCTGCCAGTTATTTGTCTGAATTTATTTCCATTTGGTGGTAATGTCAATGGTGTCATTATGACTTTGGATCAAACTCTGAAGGTAAATTCCACATAGGCGTATTGGTAGGCAAAATTGGGATTGATCAAAGGTGTATATGGAATTGTCCAGGAATATGGGCTGTCGTCGTCGACACCATCCACTTCAACGAAAGGCACAGTGACGACAATATTGGTATTGTATTTTGGATCCAATACCCATTCGCATTGATTTTCAGAAATCAAGGCAACTGGATAGGCAAGATATCCAAAAACAGGATCTGATGAAGTATCGATGATTGATCAAGGTTATGATCATCATGACTGCGTGGAATTGATAAATTTTCAGCGTTATCAATAACCATGTTTTTAATCGGTATTTTTATGGTGTGGGGGGTTGGAGTATGTTGTTATTTGTCGTAGTCACAGTGAGCAAGAACAATAACTCATCGCGCTCTGCAACAGAATTAAGCACTTTTTGAAGTTGGTCTTGAAAGCCGAATGTAGGGAAACGATTTTCTAAAACCTCGTTAAGAAATACAGCCTGAAGCAATTCGGGGCTGATATAGGTAAGAGTGATTTTACCTCTGCTACGAATCTGTCCAGTTTGATTGTCTGCGTATCCGACCAGCGTTTCGTCTCATCTATCAGCTGTTGAAATGCAGCATAACGTGCGCTTAAAATTTGCTGGTCATTAGTACTGCGATGGGATTTGGAGGTATGGGAGTAGGGATATATGGGGGAAGGCATATTCAAAAATCGTATTTGCCCACGGTTGCGGCGCTGTTCTATAGACATTTACCAAGGGGAGTTTGGCATGCACGTAGGTAATGGCACAATTACTTCAGATGTAGGTTGTGACGATGGCGTTATTGGCGCCGGTTCACACCCAGAAAGCCCCGCTGTAATCATCAATACCAGGAAGCAAACCAAAATGATATAAGCCCTGCCTAATAAAAACGAAAAAAAACTTGGCATTTGCCCGCCTTTCTGTATAGTCGAAAAAAATCAGAAAAAGTTCAAAATATAATATTTTATTATTGTACAACTTTCGGAGTGAAAAGTTAAGCAGTTTGCAAAATAAAAAAGCCGATCATTTCCCTCTGCACAATTATTCCCTGTAAGAGAAAGTAACGCATATTATCTTATTTCCAGTAAAATCAAGTCGATAGGAGAAATATGTCATTTTTTAGCCGCTTCAAACCTGCCGCAAAGATCCTTTTACGCGGCGAACCCAAAAAGAAAACCCGCAGCCCCATCCCCGCCATCACTGCGGAGGAAGTTGCCGAAGCGCGGAACTTCTTCCCGCGCGACAAGTTTTTCATCTTCGGTCATGCCCGCTCAGGGACTACGCTTCTCACACGCCTCGCCCGCCTGCATCCCGAAGTCCATTGCAATTATCAGGCGCACTTCTTCACGCGCCAGCCATTGCTCAAGTCACTCGTAAATACGCCCGAAGCCGAAGAATGGCTGACGCGCAAATCCAACCGCTGGAATCAGGGACGCGATCTATCTCCGCTTGTTCTGCGCGCCGCCGCCGATTTCATCATGGAACGCGACGCAGCCCGCGAAGGCAAAATGATCGTCGGCGACAAGAGTCCTTCGTCCACGATTCACGGTCAAGCCGTGCGCGACATGCACGCCGTTTATCCCGACGCGAAATTGATCAACATTGTCCGCGACGGGCGCGATGTGCTGGTCTCGGAACGCTTCCGAAACTTTGTCGAAGAATCAAAATTTTTGACGGGAGAAGATAAACGCATCATCGCCGCCCTGAAAGTTGATTCTGCTCCATTTACAGATGGCTCCCGATCGATCTTTACCGAAACCTTCATCCGCCGCGTAGCAAATGGCTGGGTAACAAATTTACAGGAGACCGAGAGCGAAGCCCACAGATTATTTGGCGAAAATTATTTCGACCTGCGCTACGAAGACCTGCTCACTCAACCCTTCGATGAGATGAGCAAATTCTGGAAATTCCTCAACGTTAAAAATATTGACCCATCACTCGAGAAAACCTTGCACGATGAAATGTCATCGAATCCAGACGAAGAATGGCAGTCGAAACGCAACGAAGGCATCGCATCCTTCCTTCCCAAAGGACAGGCTGGCAATTGGGCAAGGCTATTTACGGAAAAGGACAAGTCCGTGTTCAAAGAAGTCGCAGGCGAGATGCTGATAAAGTGGAAATATGAGGAGTCGGGAGATTGGTAAAGAAGTGAGAAGTTTCAGCATTCCTAATCACCTAATTACCTAATTCCTAATTATCATGTCAAAATCACCCAAATTTCTAATCGCAGGTCTTGGCTCCATTGGTCGTCGTCACATGCGGAATTTGATCGCACTTGGCGAAACGGATATCGTCCTTCTTCGTTCGCATCGTGCCACATTGTCTGACGATGAACTCGCAGGCTATCCCGTTGAAACTGATCTGACCGAAGCCCTAAAAAAACACAAACCCGATGCGGTCATCGTAGCAAATCCCACCGCCTTACATTTGGATATCGCCATTCCTGCCGCTGAAACAGGCTGTGCTATTTTGCTGGAAAAGCCAATTTCACATTCAACCGAAAGACTGGATATATTACAGCAAGCCGCGCAAAAAAGCGGAAGCAGGATTCTCGTCGGCTTTCAATTTCGCTATCACCCCACGCTTAACAAGGCGCGCGAACTCATTCAAGCTGGCGCGCTTGGCAAAGTGTTAACTGTCCATGTGCATTGGGGCGAGTATTTGCCCAACTGGCATCCGTGGGAAGATTATCGCCAGAGCTACGCCGCACGCGCGGATTTGGGCGGTGGTGTGATCGTCACGCTCACGCATCCGCTGGATTATTTGCGATTTATTTTAGGCGACGTGGAATCGCTTTGGTCTTTCAACGGACATATATCCCCGCTTGAACTGGATGTCGAAGATGTCGCGGAGATCGGTTTGAAGTTTTCCAGTGGAACAATTGGCAGCGTGCATCTTAATTATTTCCAGCGCCCGCCTGTGCATCGACTGGAAATTGTCGGGACGGCTGGCACATTACGTTGGGATAATGCGGATGGAGTTTTGCACTTTCAGAAGATGCCTGCCCCCTTCGGTTCATATTCTGACCAGCCGCCTGCTCCTGTTTCTGAATCATTTTCCCCGCCCGAAGGATTTGAGCGCAACCAGCTTTTCATCGCGCAGACAAAACACTTCATTGATGTGGCTCATGGAGAGGCACAGCCGATCTGTGATTTAACAGACGGCGTGCGCGCCTTACAAATGGCGCTCGCGGCATACGAATCTCAAAAAACAGAAAAATCAGTCAGATTAAGTGGGTAAAAAAACAGCGCTGATTATTTGGAGTTCAGAAGTTCTATTTTCTAATTCCAAAATTCAGTCAATGAATTTTGGAGTATAATTTGCGCTTGTGAAATCCTCAGACTTCCGAAGTCTTCGAGACTTCGGAAGTCTTAACCCTAACGGAGCAAACCAAAATGGCAAAAGCAAATTTAATTTCCCCTTATGGCGGCAAACTGGTCAACCTTGTGGTTGAAGGCAAAGAGCGTGAAGAACTACTCGCCCGCGCCGCGAAACTGCCTTCCATAAAAATCACCATGCGCAACATGTGCGACCTTGAATTGATCGCCACTGGTGGATTTTCCCCTCTCGACACATTCATGGGCAAAGCGGATTATGAACGCGTGCTCAAGGAAATGCGTCTTGCAGATGGAACCCTCTTCCCGCTTCCCATTACCCTGACGGCTGATCCCAAAGAACTACCGACAGTGGGCGACGAACTGGCATTGCGCAGCGCAAACTTCGATCTGATCGCGGTCATCACACTTGACGAGGTCTATCACTGGGATGCCGAAGTCGAAGCCGCACATGCTTACGGCTCAACCGATTCCAAGCACCCGATGGTTTCCGAGATGGCTCGCTGGAACAAGGTCTGCATCTCCGGCCCGTTGAAAGTTGTCAACCTGCCCAAGTATTATGATTTTGTAAATTTACGCCACACACCCGCTCAGGTGCGTGCCATGCTCGAAGAGATGGGACACGACAACGTTGTCGCTTTCCAGACCCGCAATCCCCTGCACCGCATCCACGAAGAACTCACCAAACGCGCCGCAGCCGAAGTCAAAGGCTCGTTGCTCGTTCACCCTGTTGTCGGCATGACCAAGCCCGGTGACGTGGATCACTACACCCGTGTCCGCACTTACAAGGCATTGGTTGATAATTACTACGACAAGAAAGACACCATGCTCAGCCTGCTCCCGCTGGCGATGCGCATGGCTGGACCAAAGGAAGCTTTACTCCATGCCATCATCCGCCGCAACCACGGCGCCAATCACTTCATCGTAGGCCGCGATCATGCGGGGCCGGGAAATGATTCGACTGGCAAACCATTCTACGGTCCGTACGATGCGCAGGAAATCATGAAACAACACGAAGCGGAACTCGGCGTCAAGATGGTCCCGTTTGAAATGCTGGTCTATCTTCCCGACGAGGCTCGTTATGTGGAAGAGAAGGATGTGCCCAAGGGCGCTAAGGTGGCGAACATCTCCGGCACACAAGTCCGCGATGATTTTCTTGCCAAGGGCAAGCTGCTCCCCGAATGGTTCACCCGTCCCGAAACCGCTGAAATTCTACGCGAAATGTACCCTCCACGCCACAAGCAGGGATTCTGCATCTGGTTCACCGGCTTGAGCGGATCAGGCAAGAGTGCCACAAGTGAAGTTCTGACCACCCTGCTCCTCGAGCGCGGACGTGAGATCGCCATCCTTGACGGTGACGTTGTCCGCACGCACCTTTCCAAGGGACTCGGTTTCAGCAAGGAAGATCGCGATACCAACATCCTGCGCATCGGATTCGTGGCAGGCGAAATTGTCCATGCGGGCGGTGTAGTTGTTTGCGCAGCCATCAGCCCCTACCGCTCCACTCGCGCCGAGGCCCACAAGATGGTCGGCGAAAATTTCGTAGAAATCTACATGGATACCCCAGTTGAGATCTGCGAACAACGGGATGTGAAAGGCTTATACGCCAAAGCACGCCAGGCTATGGTCGATGGCAAGCCGATGGGCTTCACCGGCGTGGATGATCCCTACGAGCCGCCGATCGAACCCTCGATCACGCTCAAAGGCTTTGGCGCTTCACCAGAAGAGAATGCGCACATTATCATCAACTATCTTGAAGAGCAAGGCTATATTCTTAAGCAAGCCTAGCTGATTTTTATACGGAGGCGTGCCCTCATCCCCAACCCTTCCCCCAATGGGGGAAGGGAGTTCCCTCTCCCTGTGGGAGAGGACTAGGGTGAGGGGGCGTCTCTGTCATTTATCTGAATGAAACAATATTTGAAGTCCCAGTCTCTTTTTTTGATCGCCCTCGGCTTGATCGCTTTGGGCGCAATAGGCATGTTGCTCTACAGCACGCCTGAAGGGCTTGGACTGTCAGATGACTCGATCGGCTACATTGCAGGCGCGCGCAGCATTCTCAGCGGACAAGGCTATCGCGAAGCATGGCTGGCAAGCAATGGACCCGTTACACATTTTCCCCCTGGCTTTTCATCACTATTGGCATTGATCAGTCTCAGCGGACTTGATCCCCTGCGCAGCGCGCGTTTTCTCAACGCGTTGTTGTTCGGCGCAAATGCGTTTCTGCTCGGCATCATCGGCTGGCGCATGACCAGATCACAAATTGCGGGCGTAGTGCTGGCTTTGCTATTTGCGGTCAATGCTTCGTTGTTCAACGCTCATGCAGTGGCTATGAGTGAGCCGCTGTATATTTTTTTTAGTCTTGCAGCGTTTCTAACTTTTTCATTTTACTTTGAACTTCAATCGGACAGCAAGCTGTCCGATTCAAAAATTTGGCTCATCGCCACAGGTATCCTCACAGCCCTTGCTTACCTGACACGTTATGCAGGGCTGGCGCTGCTTGCAACATTCCTTCTCGCACTAATTCTCCTGCATGATACCTGGAAGAAAAGATTAACCAGCGCAGCAATCTTTATTGCCAGCATCGTTCCGTTTTTACTTGGCTGGGGCATCCGCAACAAAATCGTCGCTGACAATGCCACCAACCGCACGCTGGTCTTTCATCCGCTTTCGGCAGAGAACATCGAAACAGGGATTTACAACATCTCGGAGTTTCTTATCCCTGTGGAAACATGGCGGCGCACGCTCATAAAAATCCCCAACTTTTTTTTCATTCTCCTCGCTATCATTACTTTGATTCTGTTGATTTGGGTCGTTTACAAAGGCCTAAAAAAATTCCTCAAACCTGAAACTGAACAACCTGAAATTTTATCCTTTACCAATGGGCTTTATATTTTCGGCTATCTCGCATCCATCTTTTCATCCATGATGCTATTTGACGCCAGCACAAAATTCAAACTTCGCATCCTGTCCCCTGTTTATGTTTCACTTCTTATCCTGCTGGTTTTTTTGGGATATTGGCTATGGCAGAAGCGCAACATCTTTTTGCGTGGAGTTGTCGCTCTCTTCACAATACTTATTTTGGCGCTCTCCCTTTACGACACATCCAATTTCGTGACCAAACTCCATAAAGGCGGACAGGGGTACGCATCCTTCAAATGGTATGATTCAGAAGCGATGGATTTTCTGAGCAAACTCCCTGAAGGCACGCGTATCTACACCAATCAGCCTGGACCAGTTTATCTTTACACAGGCCGCCCCAGCTATGTCCTGCCCGATCTCGTGGACGCTGTCACTGGGTTGCCGCGTGAAGGATACACCGAAGGCGTGCAAGCCCTCCAAAAAGATGTGCTTTCGGGCAGCGCAGTCCTCGCGCTTTTCAAATTCGGCTCGGAAGGGGAAGACACACAAGCTGTTTATATCCAGCTCGCCGACGGCTTATATCTCGCACACGATACACAGGGCGATAAAATTTATACAGCAAATCCAATAACCCTAAAGGAAATCCGAATGACAATTCTTGATAAATTCAATTTGAAAGACCAGGTAGCAGTTGTGACAGGCGGGGTGGGCTTGCTTGGCACAGAGTTTTGCAAAACCCTCGCCGAAGCGGGCGCGGCAATTGCAGTCGTTGATCTGAACGGCGACGCGGCAAACAAAGTTGCGGATGGGCTCGTCAAAGATGGGTACAAAGCCACGGGAATCGCGACTGACATCACCAATCCTGACTCGGTCAACGCGATGGTCGCCTCGGTTCTTTCGACTTTTGGCAGGCTCGACATTCTGGTGAATTCGGCTGCCCTTGATCCAAAGTTCGACCCCGACGCCGCATCCAAGGGAATCGCCCCTGGCGCATTCGAAGATTATCCGCTTGAACAATGGAATGCCGCGTTGAATGTCAATCTCACAGGCATGTTCCTTGTCACCCAGGCTTGCGTCAAACCGATGATCGCACAGGGCAAAAAAGGCAGTATCATCAACATCTGCTCCACGTACGGATTAAACGGTCCCGACCAGCGGATCTATATCAAAGACGGCAAGCGCGTGGCATTCAAGCCTGTCTATTACACAACTACCAAAGCGGGCGTGATGGGTTTCACTAAATATCTCGCAGCATATTATGCCGAGACAGAGATCCGTGTCAATGCGTTGACCCCTGGCGGTGTGTTCAATAATCACGAAGAATATTTCGTGAAAAATTATTCCGCCAAGACCATTTTGGGTCGTATGGCAAAGAAAGACGAAATGAATGGCGCGCTCTTGTTCCTCGCTTCTGATGCTTCTTCCTATATGACAGGCAACAATGTCATTGTGGATGGCGGATGGACAGCGTGGTAATGCATGTAGTGACACAGTGGTCGCTGTGCGACTTACGATAGAACAATATATGACTGAAATCCTTAGCCCTCATCCCCGCTCGTGGTGGTTCAAAAGGAATCCCACGCAAAAATATTCGTTTATTCGCAGGCTATCCGCTGATTGCCTGGAGTATTGCTGCCGCCAAACGATCGGACTTGGTCACGCGCATTATTGTCTCAACAGATGATGAAGAGATCGCGGCAGTCGCACGCGAGTGGGGCGCCGAGACTCCCTTCCTGCGTCCCTCAGAATTTGCACAGGATAAAACCACTGACCTGCCCGTCTTTGAGCACGCGCTCAAATGGCTGGAAGAAGTGGAAGGGTATCACCCTGATGTGATCGTGCAACTGCGCCCCACATCGCCGATCCGCCCGCGCACCATGGTCGATGACGCCATCCGCATTTTGCTCGACCACGCTGACGCAGATTGCGTGCGCGGCGTTGTACCTGCTGCCCAAAATCCGTTTAAGATGTGGCGGTTTAATGGTGAAGGCAAACCGTTGAATCCACTGCTTGAAGTGGAAGGCATCCCCGAACCCTACAATGCGCCGCGCCAAATTTTGCCGCCCGTGTACTGGCAGACAGGTCATATTGATGCGATCCGAATTTCCACGATCACGCAGAAAAAATCTTTGACAGGAGATGTGATCTATCCGCTTGTTGATCGACCCGAACTATACCGTGGATATAGATACACTGCCTGATTGGGCAAAGTATGAGGCACTCGTTTATAGCGGATTGGATATGGTTTCGCCTGGCAACCCGCGCCGTGCCATGCCCAAAAAGATAAAGCTTGTTGTAACCGACTTTGACGGCGTTCTCACCGATGGCAGAGTTTGGATCGACGAGAAGGGCAAGGAAACAGTAGCAGCTACCAGATCCGATTCGATGCGGATCAAGCAGTTGCGTGAACATGGGATCGAAGTCATGATCCTGTCGTCTGAGGTAAATCCAGTTGTAAGTGCGCGCGCTAAAAAGATGAATATCGATGCAATTCACGGAATGGGATTGAATGAAAAAGGGGATGCATTGAAAAAGTTTTTGGTTGAAAAGAATATCGACGCGTCGCAGGTCGTTTATCTTGGCAACGATTTCAATGACCTGCCGTGTTATGAGATCGCGGGCTGGTCGGTGGCAGTTGCAGATGCGTACCCTGAAGTTTTACGCGCAGCCGACCTCGTCTTAAAAACAAACGGCGGATTTGGCGCATTGCGTGAATTGTGCGATTTTAATTTTGAAAGAACTCTAGGAGAAAAGAATGACTCGTGAAATTAAATTTGGAAATCGAATGATGGGAGACGGCCACCCTGCGTATATAATCGCAGAAGTTGGCATCAACCATAATGGTGATCTGGATATCGCCAAGAAAATTATTGATGCCGCCGCCCACGCTGGCGCGGATGCGGTGAAGTTCCAGAAGCGCACCCCCGAAGTATGCACCCCGCTTGACCAGCAAACTCAAATGCGCGAGACGCCCTGGGGCTACATCTCTTATTTGGATTATCGTTATAAAGTTGAATTCAACGAAGAGCAATATCGCGAGATCGACCGTTATTGCAGGGAAAAGAAAATTGACTGGATGGTTTCCGTATGGGATGAGCCTTCGGTTGATTTTATGGAAAAATTTGACACCCCTGCTTACAAAGTCCCTTCGGCATCCTTGACCGACCACAACCTTTTGAAATATGTCCGCAAGACGGGCAAGCCTATTATTATTTCAACGGGCATGTCCACCATGGAGCAGATCCACAAAGGCGTGAATGCTGTTGGCGAAGATAATCTTGTCATCATGCACTGCACCAGCACCTATCCATGCGAACCTGAAGAATTGAATCTGCGCATGATCGAAACGCTTCGCAAGGAATTCCCAAACAACCCCATCGGTTACTCGGGTCACGAAGTTGGGCTTGTGCCTTCCGCGGTTGCAATTGCTCTCGGCGCAACTTCCATTGAACGTCACATCACACTCGACCGCGCCATGTGGGGCAGTGACCAGGCCGCATCGGTTGAACCAGGCGGCTTTGAAAAACTCGTCAAATACATCCGCGTCACAGAGGCTGGGCTGGGCGACGGTGAGAAGAAAGTCTACGAATCCGAAAAGGGTTCGATGAAGAAACTCCGCCGCGTTGTAAGCGAATAAATTATTTGTAGGGGCGGATCGCGATCCGCCCCTACGGTTGAATTATGGGAATTACACAAAAAATCCGCCGCACGTTACGCCCCGCAGGAAAAACCGTTCAAGCCATTTTGCGCTGGAAGCGGTTTTCTTTTAATGATGCGCCGCCTATCTTTGGCAACTCCAAGCCGAAAAGCGGCTCGCATTTGCTTTTACAGATCCTCAACGGATTTACGCAGATCATGCCCTATCGCTATGTGGATGCTGACCCAATTCGCACGATCAAATATGAAGGCGGCAGGCGAAGTGCGGATGCGATCCTTGCGGACTTGCGCCGCATACCGCAAGGCGTGATCGGCTGGGGATATTTGGAAGCGACAAAAGAGAACGCCTCTTTCTTAACTGGGGCAGGGCGCGTGAACTATTTTATTTATCGTGACCCGAGAGATATGCTCGTCTCACAAGTCTTCTTCGCGACCGACATGCACGGTGAACACGGAATGCACGACTACTACAATTCCCTGCCTGATTTCGGTGCAAGGTTGAACGTCGCCATCACAGGCATTGACCAGGACGGATTGAAAATGGTCAGCGTGAAGCAGAGATACGAAGGTGTCTTCCAATGGCTCGAGCAGAAGAATGTGATGTGCATCCGCTTTGAAGATTTGATCAACAACCGCGATGTCACATTGAACGCCATGCTCGATGAAGTGGAAAAGACAGGCTACAAGATCCCAACTCCACGCGAGAAGGCGCTGCCGATTTTAATTGAAGCCATCCAACCGAAGAAAAGTCACACCTTCCGCTCAGGAAAAACGGGAGGGTGGAAACAGCATTTCACCGAGGAACATAAGAAATTATTCAAAGATGTGGCGGGGGATTTATTGGTAAGATTAGGTTATGAGAAAAATAATGATTGGTGAGGCGGGATGAAAGAATTTTTCACCCAACGCATCAAACGCGGATTTGTCCGCAGGCTCAATAATTTCAAGATCGCATCTGTCGCTCGTGAGGTGGCTCGCAAAGAGCCGCAGACAAACGGCGCACCTGTCGTCTTCTTCAAAGCATCCACGGGCATTGACGACCTTTCATGGAACAGCGGATTTCATTTGCTGACCTCATGGGCGTTTCGCTTGCAGGGAATTCCTGTCGTATATTTTGCCTGTGACTCTGGCATGAGTCATTGTGTGCTTGGGACCAATCGCGATAATGTGCAAAAAGAACCTCCATGTAAATCGTGTGTGTATCAATCGCGTACGCTTTATAAAAATGTGCAAAGGTTCAAAAGTTCAGATGGTCAGAAGTCGGGTGTGGAATGGTTTAGCTATCAGCGTGAACCAAAACTTGCCGAAGCAGTATCCAGCCTCCCCGTCGAAAAATTGATGCGGTTTGTTTGGGAAGAAATTCCACTTGGCGCGTTATGTTTGCCTGGTCTGCGCTGGGTTCTGCGAATCCATCACCTGAACGATGACGAAAACACGCGCTATCTTTTGCGAGAATATATCCTGTCCGCGTGGAATGTGGCGCAGAAATTTGACGCGCTACTCGAACAGACTCAGCCTCGGGCTGTTCTGGTTTTCAATGGGCAGTTCTTCCCCGAAGCGACTGCGCGCTACATGGCCCACAAGCGCGGACTGCGTGTCATCACACACGAGGTGGGCTTGCAGCCTGCGACAGCATACTTCACCGAAGGCGAAGCCACAGCATACCCGATCCACATCCCCGAGTCATTTGAAATGAGCGCTGAACAAAACGCAAAACTGGACGCGTACCTTGCGAAGCGTTTTCAAGGTGACTTCACCATGGCGGGCATCAAGTTTTGGGCGGACATGAAGGGACTTGACGAGTCGTTTTTGCAGAAAGCCGCGGGCTTCAAACAGATCGTCCCCATCTTTACCAACGTCATCTTCGATACCAGTCAGCCGCATGCGAATACGGTCTTCGAAGATATGTTCGATTGGCTCGATTTGGTTCTGGATGAAATCCGCACACACCCTGAGACCTTGTTCGTCATCCGCGCGCACCCCGATGAAAGCCGCGTACGAAAATCCAGCCGCGAAACTGTCGAGGGTTGGGTGGCAAGCCGCAGCGTAGACAAAGAGCCGAACGTCATTTTCGTCAGCCCGAAAGAAACACTCAGTTCGTATGAGTTGATTCTGAAATCCAAATTCGTGATGGTGTATAACTCCACCATTGGATTGGAAGCCTCGATCATGGGCGCGGCAGTGTTATGCGCGGGCAAGGCGAGATTTACGCAATATCCCACTGTGTTCTTTCCACAGACGATTGAAGATGTAAGAAGCAAGATGAAAGAATTTTTAGCGGCTGATTCGATTGATGTCCCGCCTGAGTTCAAACGCAATGCGCGCAGATTTTTGTATTACCAGTTGTTCAGAACATCCCTGCCGTTTGGAGAGTTTCTTGAACCATCCGTCCGCACCACGCAGACGAGATTGAAATCGTTTGAACTGGAGGAGTTGGCGAAGTCAGAATCGGTAAAGGTGATTAAGGAAGGAGTGCTGGAAAGCGGGGATTTTTTGTTGGAGGAATAATCCCCCTCGAAATCAACAATGTATCCGTTTGAAAATCCTGCGCTATATTCGGGTTATTTCCTGACACTGTATAATATCTTTTGCGTGGCTGTATTTGTTTAGGTATAAAATAAAATTGTGAGGTCACGTTGTTTTGTAAAACTTTAAAGTGCCAAACCTCAGTGATATAAATGTCATTAAAATCTTCTTTTTCTCTTTCATATCGCAACCTAAATAAACCTGACCGCATATGGGCCATTGTTTTATTCTTTATTCTCATTGCGGTAACTTCACTTTATTTTTTGAATGCAAGTCGATTAAATCCAACAGGTAACTTCTCCACTTATGCGGATGATACCTATATCCATCTTCGCTTTGCGCATCACCTTGCAAATGGATGGGGGATCGTCTGGAATCAGGGGGAACAACCTGTGGAGGGATCAACATCATTTTTATATTTACTAATGATCGCCGTGATCGAAAAACTTGGAGTACAGCCGATTTGGACTCTGGCCTATGTTTGCGCTATTTTTGCTGCTCTTGCATTCCTGGTTACATTAATTGTCCTCCAAAAAATAAACTCCGCACATTTACTTGAGAATCTGGCCGCCGTTATTATGCTTGGGCTCTCTTCACGCTTCATGGTTTGGGCCAATACAGGGTTGGAAGTGACTCTTTATGCGTTTGCCCTTGTCCTGTGTGCATTGCTTTATATTATGTATCGTGCCGGGACTATATCGCCATATATTGTGGGCATGGCCTTTGCCGTCACCTCTTTTATCCGCCCTGAATGTTTGGCAATCTTTGGGGTGACAGTTGCTTTTGAATTATGTAGTATCTATTTATCTGGAACGAAAAAATATTATCCGATCCTCACTCTTGTCGGGTCATTCATGATCATTTATTTGCCTGTTTTTCTGTGGAAATGGTCATACTTCGGATATCCTTTTCCGAATACCTACTATGCTAAAACAGGAGGCGGTCTGATCCAAATCACTGCAGGGCTATCTTATCTGTGGACCAATTTGGCTGAAACTTTTATCCCATCGGGAATATTGGGGATATTTTTTTTAATAACACTGCGAAAAGATCCATATTTTCCTGAGAAACTATATTTGTTGATTGTGCTGTTGTCTTCCTGGTTGATCGTAGCCATGAATGGCGGCGATTATATGCTGAAGGGCCGCTTCCTTACGCCAATATTTCCCATCTTATATATTCTGGTTGGCCTGGGGATTTCACAATTAACCGATCGGATTTCAAAATCGTACCGCCTGATTCTTGTTTCTGGACTGCTCTTAATTTCTTTTACTTTGTGGTATATCGAAAAACCAATTGTAAAGAACTATTTTGATAAACCCTTTCCAACAGCAAAGGCAAATAAGCCGAAGGAGATAGTTTCAACGCCAGAGTTCGTGGCGATAGGCAGGGCATTGCATGATATCGCGCAGCCCGGGGATTCGATTGCATTGGTCCCTATTGGAGCAATTGGATATTATTCTGGAATGGCTGTTTATGACATGGTCGGTCTTGTGGATGAAACCATAGCCCATGAACCCTTTTCACAGGAATATATAAAAGCATCCTGGCGCCCGGGGCATGATAAAGGAGATGGTTTATACATCCTTCAACGTAAACCAACCTATATACTGATGGTTGATAGATTAACAGATAAACCTCTGCCCGGGGTGGATGATTGGGCGCTCCAATATAAATCTGTTGTTGAAATTTGGAATTCCCCGGAATTCCACGAGGACTATTATTTTTGTCCCATTCGAACAAAAGGATGGTATATCAATCTTTATTGCCGCAATAGCTTAACTCCATAGTTTTACTTCTGGAAGCAGCATTATTACCCTGCCTTTCCTTTATAACTTAGCTTATAAAGAATTTTTATCGAAATCAACAGCTTGTCCGCTTGAATTATCCTTAAACCAAAAGAGCCTGACGCTTTCGCATCAGGCTCTTTATTATTGACTAGCTCAGAACGGTAACGTTCGTTGCCTGGGGACCCTTGGGTCCTTTTTCAACAACGAATTCAACCTTCTGTCCTTCGGTCAGGTTACGGAAACCGTCACCTTGAATGGCGGAGAAATGAACGAACACGTCCGCTCCACCTTCGCGCTCGATGAAGCCGAAGCCTTTGTCACCATTGAACCACTTTACTGTACCAGTTATACGATCAGACATTTTTTGCCTCCTTTGGCAATTGAAAAAAATTGGGTAAATCTGTTTGTTCCATCGGAGGTAAAAACAAAACAACTCACGTTCAAACCGTGAGCTGTGGCTGTTCTTCAAACCAACGTAACCTACTGTTTACTACTGTATCTAAAATAACACACTACCCAGCGTGAGTCAATCAAAAACGCATACCAATATTACAGGTATAATCTTTTCCATGAACTTTTTAATCACTGGAGCCGCGGGATTCCTCGGCTCTTCCCTTGCAAACCACCTTGCCCGCGAGGGTCATCAAGTGCGCGGACTCGATGATCTCTCCACTGGCGACCCTCAAGCCCTTGCGCCCGATGTCCACTTTACACGCGGGGATGTAAATGACCGTCCCAAACTGTGGACCTTGCTTCAGGATGTGGATGTTGTCTATCACCTCGCGGCGCGCGTCTCAGTGCAGGAATCTATTTTATATCCGCGCGATTATAATGCGGCGAACGTAGGCGGGACTGTGGCTTTGATGGAAGCCATCCGCGACGTGGGAGTCAAACGCGTCGTTCTGGCGTCGTCTGGAGCTGTGTACGGCGACTTGGGCGACTCTACGCTGATAGAGTTTGCCACCCCAAATCCGCGTTCACCGTACGCCGTTTCCAAACTCGCAGCGGAATATTACGTCCGCACGATCGGTGGATTATGGGGAATCGAAACTGTCAGCCTGCGGATTTTCAACGCCTATGGACCAGGTCAACACCTGCCGCCCTCTCACCCGCCCGTTGTGCCGCATTATCTTCGCCAAGCCCTGCGCGGCGGGACATTGGTCGCACACGGCGACGGATCTCAAACCCGCGATTACGTTTACGTGGACGATGTGGTCAGCGCAATGGTAGCCGCATCCACTGCGCCGAATATTAATAATTTAGTCATCAATGTTGGCTCTGGCACAGAAACTTCGATCAAGGATTTAGTCCGCGTTGTATTGGATGTGACGAACAGCAACGCCAACACAGTCTACAACGCCCAAACCTCAGGCGGAGTCTCACGCATGAAAGCAGACCTGAATCTGGCTAAAGAAAAACTGCGTTTCCAGCCATCGATCAAGTTGGAAGACGGACTGCGATTAACACTTCAACGAGACCCAAGATTTAAGTAATTTGGGTAAAAAGTTTAACATCCCAACCTGCAAACCTTCCAACAAAACAACGATGATTCTCCCAACTTCATTCTACAACCGCCCCACATTGACCGTTGCACGCGAACTTCTCGGCGCACGGTTGGTGCGGATTTTGGATGGTGTGAAATTGGTTGGCTTAATTACCGAGACCGAGGCATACATTGGCGAAGAAGATTTAGCCTGCCATGCCAAAGCTGGACTCACCCCGCGCACGGCTCCAATGTTTGGTCCGCCTGGACATGCGTACGTTTATTTCACGTACGGAAATCATTGGATGTTGAACGCAGTGACAGAGAAAGAGGGATTTCCCGCAGCGGTTTTGATCCGCGCGATTCAGCCAATTGAGGGAATCGAGGTTATGATGGAGAGGCGCAGCGGACGTGATACACTGGGACCTGGGAAACTGACTCAGGCGCTGGGAATCACCAAAAGCGAGAACAATGTCAATTTGACAGAATCAGGCTCAGGGTTATGGATCGAGGCGGGGCAATTCATCCCAGAAAAAAGCGTGACGATTGGCGTCCGCGTGGGTTTAAACAAAACGCCAGAGCCTTGGTTATCCAAGCCCTGGCGATTCTTGGTCAAAGAACCAATATTTATCAATCGAGGAGAATAAAATGGGTTTATTGGAAGGTAAGAACGCACTTATTTTTGGTCTTGCAAATGACAAGTCAATTGCGTGGGGAATTACGCAGGCATTCAAGCGCGAGGGCGCGAACATTGGAATCAGTTACGCGGGTGAAATTCTTGAGCGCCGCGTAAAGCCGCTAGCCGAGCAAGTGGAATGTAAATGGGTCGAAGAATGTGATGTGACGAATGATGAGCAAATCGCCGCGACGGTTGAAAAAGCCGAAAAATATTTTGGCAAAATTGACGTGCTGGTTCACTCCGTGGCGTTTGCAGGGCGCGACGAATTGAGCAGACCTTTTCACGAAACCAGCCGCGAGGGTTTCAAGAACGCATTGGAGATCAGCGCATTTTCACTCGTCGCATTGACGCATGCCTTCCTGCCGATCATGAACCCTGGCGCATCTGTCATGTGCCTGACCTATTATGGGTCGGTCAAAGTTGTGCCGTTCTACAATGTGATGGGCGTGGCAAAAGCCGCGTTGGAAGCATCCACCCGCTATTTGGCGTATGATCTCGGTCCGAAAAAGATTCGCGTCAATGCGATTTCAGCAGGGCCCATCCGCACATTGGCGGCGGCAGGCGTAGGCGGCTTCCGCGATATGTACAAACACTTCGCAGATATGGCTCCTTTGCGCGAGAACGTCAGTATCGAGGACGTGGGCAACTCTGCAGTGTTCCTTGCTTCTGATCTGTCAACTCACATCACAGGTGAAGTTTTGTATGTGGACTCAGGCTTTAATACGCTTGGGGTGCAGATCAGCGAAAAGAGTGAGTAGGGTCAAGTAATTAGGAAATAGGAAGGGCGGTTTGCGTTTTGGCGCAATGTCCGCCCTTTTTGTTTTCTACGGTAAAATTACCTGAATATGTTCAAACGCAACACAACCCCCACTGTAGCAGCATCCCAACCTGTGCAAGCCGTCGAGCGTATCACGTCGGTGCTTGGGTCTGGTGTGGTCTGGCACGGCTCCATCAACGGTTCAGGCGGCGTCCGTATTGAAGGCGCGTTCGAAGGCGAGATCGCCATGCGCGGTATGCTCGTCGTCGGCGAGACGGGACGTGTCACCTGCCAAAACGTACGCGCCAACACCGTCATCGTGGCGGGCGCGGTGCGCGGTAACATCACTACCCAAAAACTGGAAATCCGCTCCTCTGGGCGTGTTTGGGGAGATGTGGTGACCACCGCATTCGTGACGGAAGAAGGAGCCTTCCTGCGCGGTCAAATTCGGATGGAAGAAACGGTCGAACTGGACCTTGAGCCTGCTCCTGAGTCCACGCCTTCGGAGGCCGCCCAGGCAGAGTCCATCGCCGCCACGCCGATTGTCATTCCCGAAACATTGCCTGTCACCGAGTCAACACAAAAGATGATGCGAAACGGCAAGAAAAAAGTTGAATAAACGCAGACCCTAAAGGTCTCCCCCTTTCGGGGACTTCGTAAAGACCTTTAGGGTCTTTTTGAAAATATGAAATACCAAAACCTCCACATCCAAACCCAACGTGAATTCCCAAACAATGCGCGGACTCAAGGCTTCGGCTGGCTTGTCCGCGCGGGATATCTAACTCGTGAAAATGAAATCCTGCCGCTTGGTCAGCAGGCGATTTCACGTTTAAAAGCTTTATCAACCGATCCTTCTTTCTTCTCACTTCTCACTTTTCCCTTTCTTCACAACGAACACGAGACATTCTTCCCCCTTTCCACTGGCTCGACAGAAGTCATCCATTGCGAGTCTTGCAAATATACTGAACGCCTCGAACTCGCCCAATTCAAGAAAACACCTTACTCGCAAGAGGAACAGCTTCCAGTTGAAAAAGTATCCACGCCCGATTGCAGCACAATTGAGTCGCTTGCAAACTTTCTGAATATTCCCAAAGAGAAAACCGCCAAAGCTTTAATGTACACGCGTGTATCCGATAATCAATTTATCTTCATCGTCGTGCGCGGAGATATGCAACTGAGTGAAGCCAAATTAAAAAACACCGTTGGCGAAGTCCGCATGGCAACAGCCGAAGAGATCACAAACGCAGGCGCGGCATCGGGATACGCGTCGCCTGTGGGATTGAACGCGAAGCGTGCGCTCATAATCGTAGATGACCTCGTCCCACAATCACCAAATCTGGCAGCGGGAGCAAATGAGACAGGCTTTCATTTGCTCAACACAAACTGCGGGCGAGATTATTCCCCTGAAATCGTCGCAGATCTAATCCAAGCCAAAGCGGGCGATGTCTGCATAAACTGCGGCAATCCGCTTTCCACCTTTGCAGCCCTTCATTTGGCTACACGCTCAACATTTAATTTCGAGAATATCCTGCTTGCCCTCGCCGAAACTCATCACGATGACAAGGGGCTGACCTTCCCCAATTCTGCTGCGCCGTTTGATGTGTATCTGATGCACATCGCGGGCAAACAACTGGACACACGCGCCAAAGCCGAGGAAATTTACAACGAACTGCAAACCGCTGGCATTTCAGTTTTATTCGATGACCGTGACGAACGCGCAGGCGTCAAATTCAACGATGCGGATCTGATCGGCTGTCCGATCAGAATTACAGTCGGGGAAAAAGCGCTTCAAAATGGGATGGTAGAATTGAAGCCGCGCACAGAAAAAGAAATCAAACTTGTTGCGCTGGAAAAAATAATTGAGGAAATCTTGTAGGGCGCAGGATGATTCCGCCCCTACCACTAATAACAACCTATGAAAATATCCATGTCCTCCCCTGATTTGAATGATGCAGACCGTCAGGCTGTGATCAACGTCATCAACACGCCCATTTTAAGCATGGGCAAATACACCACCGATTTCGAGAAAGCCTTCTGCGACCTGACAGGCGCGAAGCACGCCATCTCTGTCAACTCTGGCACGGCGGGACTGCACCTATGCGTCCGCGCGGCTGGGATTGGCGCAGGTGACCTGGTCATCACCACGCCGTTTTCGTTTGTGGCTTCGACGAATGCGCTTCTGTTCGAAGGCGCGATTCCTGTTTTTGTTGATATTGACCCAAAGACTGGAAATATAAATCCTGAGTTGGTTGCGGATGCGGCGAAGAATGTCGAAAAATATTTACCTCGACGCTTCGACTCCGCTCAGCGCGGAAAGCCGAAGGCAATTTTGCCTGTGGACGTTTTTGGTCAGCCCGCCGATATGGATGCGATCAATGCAGTTGCCAAAGAACATGGGCTGACTGTCATCGAGGATTTATGCGAAGCATTGGGCGCGACATACAAAGGCAGGCAGGCTGGCACACTCGGTGAGTTTGGTGTGTTTGCGTTTTATCCAAATAAACAGATCACAACTGGCGAAGGCGGAGTCATCATCACCAATGATGATAAAGCCGCGCACTTCATGCGTGCCTTACGCAACCAGGGACGCGCGCCTGGCGATACGTGGCTGCAACATACACACCTCGGCTACAACTACCGCATTGACGAAATGTCCGCGGCGATGGGGGCTTCGCAAATGTCGAGGCTGGATGAAATTCTCTCGAAACGGGAACAGGTTGCGGCGTGGTATGAAGCGAGACTGATCTGAAATTGCGGGAGTCGAAATCCCATTCATTGAATCCTTCACGACGCGTACATCCTGGTTCGTCTATGTCATCCGCTTTGATAAAAAGATCAACCGCGATGAAATGGCAAAGCGCCTCGATACGCGCGGCATTCCTGTGCGCCCGTACTTTTTGCCGATCCATTTACAGCCTTACATGGTTGAAAAATTTGGCGGACGCGAAGGCGATTTCCCTGTGACCGAAGACCTCGGCAATCGCGGACTTGCCATCCCCTTCAGCGGTGTGATGACCGAAGAACAGGTTGATTACGTCTGCAATATCATCCGCGAGGAAATACAAAACTATTGAACCGCCAAGAACGCGATGATCTCAGATTTAAAGACTTTCTTAGCGACCTTTGCGTGCCTTGCGGTAAAAAATTATGAACGTCGGACACTTTCCCCCACCCAAGCGACGTGGCTTGATCATTCACAGCATATTGATCGTTGTGCTGGCGGGCATTGCTGTCATTAGCTTTATCAATCTAACGCGTGCAGATGTGGGGCCTGTGTTCTTGATCTCGCTGTTGGTCGCGCTGGTGTCGTTCACCCCGATCCCATTTTTTATATATCGTGCATATTCCTTGTTGCACGCAGATTATCATCTCGACCGAGACAGCCTTGCCATCAAATGGGGCTTGCGCGTTGAGGATATTCCGCTGACCGATATTGAATTCATCCGCTCCTCAGATGACCTGACAACTCCGCTCCGATTGCCTTCCCTGCCGATCCCAGGCGGATTGTTGGGCATGCGCCGTCATCCTGATCTCGGCGCAGTTGAATTCCTCGCCGCTGACTCAAAAAAACTTTTGCTCGTGGCAACTGCAAAACGTGTGTTTGTCATTTCACCTGAAAACCCCTCAGGGCTAACGCAAACCTTTGCGCGCGCAACAGAACTGGGAAGCCTGACCCCCGCCGAATTGAAATCAGTTTATCCATCTTTTGTGGTCACGCAGGCATGGGAAAGCGGACTGGCCCGTTATCTTTGGCTAACCACGCTCTTCCTCAATTTGGGATTATTCATTTGGGCAAGCCTCATCATTCCATCCACGCCGATCGTGGCGCTGGGTCCGCAATTTGTGGGAAGCGCACTTGAAACAGTCCCATCATCCCAGCTTATTATTTTTCCTGTTGCCAGTCTTGTGCTTTCCGTGGCAGGCTGGATCGCGGGCTTGTATTTTTACCGCTGGGAAAAGGAACGCGTGCTGGCTTTCATCGTCTGGGGTTCAAGCATGTTGATGAGTTTGCTGTTTCTGCTGGCGGTGTTTTTCATTATTACAACTCCAGTTTAAGGGTTACATGTTTGAAGGTTGCAAGTTACAGGTTCAATGCAAACTTTCCAACATTCAACTTTTAAACCTTCCAACCTTCCAACCCATGCAACTTCTCCTCGGATTCATCCTCGCAAGTCTCATTGCATACCTCGCCTATCGCGCGCACAGCCTGAACAAAAGCGGCGCCATTGCAGCCACATTCACAGGCACGATCATCTTCGGCGTTGGCGGCTGGGATTGGGCAATATTATTGCTCACGTTTTTTATCACATCCTCCGCATTGAGCCGCGCATTCAAAAAACGCAAACAGGGTCTCGACGAAAAATTTTCAAAAGGACACGAACGCGATGCAGGCCAGGTTTTTGGGAATGGCGGCATCGCCACATTCTTTGCCGCGCTTCATTTTTTCTTCCCAAATGAACTCTGGCCCTGGCTCGGTTTCGCCGCCGCACTCGCCGCGGTCAACGCCGATACCTGGAGCACCGAACTCGGGGTTCTGAATCCGCATCCGCCGCGCATGATCACCGACTTAAGAAAAGTGGTGGAAAAAGGCACCTCGGGCGGAATCTCATTAATCGGCACGCTCGCCGCTCTTGCTGGCTCTGGGCTGATTGCGTTCCTCGCCGTCATTCTCCTCCCTGCTGACAATTGGTCACTGAACACTCGTTACTTTTTACTTATTACTCTGGCTGGTCTCGCTGGCGCACTCTTCAACTCATTCCTCGGCGCGACAGTCCAAGCCATGTACTATTGCCCCACCGACAAAAAAGAGACCGAGAAACATCCCGTTCATACCTGCGGCACACCCACCGTCCACATCCGCGGCTGGAAATGGCTCAATAATGACTGGGTCAATTTTTCGTGCGGCGCATTTGGGGTAATCACATCTTTCTTAATTAAAGGACTCTATTAATCATGACACCCACATCAAAGCCCATTCTCGTCACAGGCGCCAGCGGATTTGTCGCCCTGCACACCATCATCCAACTCCTTCAACAAGGTTACAAAGTCCGCGCCACACTGCGGACTCTTTCGCGCGAAGCCGAAGTCCGCGAGGTGATTGCAAAGCATGTTGAAATCAAAGACAGCCTTGAAATCGTCGGCGCAGACTTGATGCAAGATGCAGGTTGGGACAAAGCAGTGCAAGGCTGTGAATCCGTTTTGCATGTCGCGTCGCCGTTCCCATTGCTTGAACCCAAGGACGAAGATGAGTTGATCGTCCCAGCCGTGCAAGGGACGCAGCGCGTCTTACGCGCCGCTCACGACGCAAACATCAAACGGGTCGTGATCGTCTCTTCCGTCGCGGCAGTTTCCGCAGGTCACAATGGCGAAAACCGAACCTTCGATGAAAACGATTGGTCAGTCGTCGAAAATAATATCGGCGCGTATGCCAAAAGCAAGACCCTCGCTGAACGCGAAGCGTGGAACTTCATCAACAGCGGCGAAAACATAAACAAAATGGAAATGGTCGCCATCAACCCGCCGTTGATTTTAGGCCCCCTGCCCAACAAAGACCGCACCACTTCTGCAGAAATGATCAGCACCCTGATGCTGGGGCAAGTCCCAGGCGTGGCGCGGATGAAAGTGGGAATTGTGGACGTGCGCGATGTGGCGTCTGCCCTGATCCTCGCCATGACCACACCCGAAGCCGCAGGCAACCGCTTCATCTGTCCCGCTGAAACGGTCTGGCTCAAAGAAATTGCTGACACCTTGCACAAAGAATACGCAGGGCGCGGATATAAAATCCACACTCTCCAATTTCCCGTATTTTTAGTCCGCATCCTTGCATTGTTTGACAAAAAGATTGCCCGCGTTGCAGATGACTTAAATTGGGATTTCGAACTCTCAGGTGAAAAAGCCAAGCGTATCCTAAAGTGGAATCCGCGCTCGGCAGAAGAGGCAATTCTCTCGATGGCTGAAAGTTTGATCAAACAGGGATTTGTATAATCTAAGGTACAGTCACTTAAGTGCTGTCACCTTCCATTCATTATTTTTGGAGCAACCATGAACTACCTACCAAACGAATCACGTTATCAATCCATGCGCTACAACCGCTCAGGCCGCAGCGGACTTAAACTTCCCGCCGTTTCACTCGGCTTGTGGCATAACTTCGGCGGTGTGGACACATTCAGCAACAGCCGCGCGATGGTTTTGCGTGCCTTTGACCTCGGCATCACCCATTTAGATTTGGCAAACAATTACGGTCCGCCTCCTGGTTCAGCCGAGGAAACCTTTGGTCAGATCATGGCAAAAGACCTAATGCCCTTCCGCGATGAACTCATCATTTCATCCAAAGCTGGCTACACCATGTGGGATGGTCCGTACGGAGATTGGGGCTCGCGCAAGTATCTGGTCTCCAGCCTCGACCAAAGTCTCAAGCGCATGGGTTTGGAGTACGTGGATATTTTCTATCATCACCGCCCCGACCCTGAGACTCCGCTGGAAGAAACCATGCAGGCGTTGGATTACATCGTCCGCAGTGGACGTGCGCTTTACGCAGGTATCTCAAATTACCCTGCGGAGAAAGCCCGCGAAGCCGCAAAAATATTGCGTCAACTGGGAACGCCATGTTTGATCCACCAGCCGTCTTACAGCATGTTCAACCGCTGGGTGGAAGATGGCTTGCTCGATACATTGAAAGAGGAAGGCGTTGGATGCATCGCTTTCTCTCCGCTCGCGCAAGGTTTGCTTACCGATAAATATCTCGGCGGCGGAATCCCCGAAGGCTCACGCGCATCCAAAGCGCATGGCTTTCTCAAGCCTGCCAACATTACCGATGATAAATTAAACAAAGTTAGAAAATTAAATGAACTCGCCCAATCCCGCAGTCAGACATTGGCTCAAATGGCTTTGGCGTGGGTTCTGCGTCACGAAGCCATGACCTCCGTTTTGATCGGCGCGAGCAAAGTGGAACAGATCGAAGATGCGGTCGGTATGTTGAAACATCTTGATTTCACAATGGATGAATTACTGCAAATCGAAACCATATTGGCCTGATGACGGATGCCACAGCGCAGATCAATGCTTGGGATGCCAAACCAAGTTCAACGGTTAGAGATGGATGCGGGGCTTCATCTCAAAAATTGATTCGAAGAATTGAACATCCGTCTGAATTTAAGGTAAAATATATCCACTGGGGCGATGGCGGAATCGGCAGACGCAACGGACTTAAAATCCGTCGGTAGTGATACTGTGAGGGTTCGACCCCCTCTCGCCCCACACAAATGCCATTGCTAATACCTGAGATAACTCAAAGGGCGCAATGGCAGTTTTATTTGAGAGACTGACTTATGTTTTTTAATCGACAGCAATTGGAAGACATCGAAGATAAAAGCCTTGCAAGTTATGGAATGCGAAGCAAGGATACAAAAGGCCGCGCCTATCTGGACGGCGAACCTGATTACCGCACTTCCTTTCAACGCGACCGCGACCGCATTCTGCATACCACGGCATTTCGGAGATTGGAATACAAGACGCAAGTCTTCATCAATCTTGAAGGCGACTACTTCCGCACCCGCCTCACCCACACGCTGGAAGTTGCTCAGATCGGGCGGACATTGGCCCGCGCTTTGGGCGGGAACGAAGACCTGGTTGAAACTATTTGTCTGGGGCATGATCTCGGTCACTCGCCATTTGGACATTCAGGTGAAACAGCACTCGCGCGTCTGATGAAAGACTTTGGAGGCTTCGACCACAACAAGCAATCCCTGCGCATCGTGACCGAGCTCGAACAGCGTTACCCCGAATTTCCTGGGTTAAACCTCAGTTGGGAGGTACGCGAAGGAATGGTCAAGCACGAGTCAGAATATGACATATCCGATGCGCGTGAATATAGCCCCGAACTGCGCGGCAACCTCGAAACACAGATCGCTAACGTGGCCGACGAACTGGCATACACCACACATGACCTTGATGACGGTCTGCGCTCAGGAATGATCAGTCCGCAAACTCTGGATGGTATTGCCCTTTGGGAAATCCTGCGCGAGACGTACAACTGGCGTGGGTCAATCCTCAACGAAATGGAACGCCACCGCATGATCCGCCAATTGGTTGGCTTGATGGTGACAGATATGCTGCAGGCAACCGAAACACGCATCAAGGACAGCAAAGTGAAAAGCGCTCTTGATATTCAAAAGCTCAAATATAATGTCATCGGTTACAGTGAAGAAATGCAGCGCCGCAACCGTGAATTAAAAGACCTGCTTTACAGAAAACTTTATCGACATTATCGCGTGGTGCGGATGCAGGTCAAAGCCGAGCGCACCATCTCTGATCTGTTCCAAGCCTACCGCGCCGAGCCAGCCATTCTGCCAGACCACGTTCAATTCTTCGTCGAAAAGCGTGGACTCGAACGCACGATCTGCGATTATATTGCAGGCATGACCGACCGCTATGCCATCGAAGAACATCAGAAACTATTCAATCCCTTTGAAAAACCGTAGTTTGTTTTTTCAACTGAGGGGGAGCGAAAATCACTCCCCTTCCATTTACCAATCAAAATATAATACATGAGAGGAGAGATTTAAATGACCCAACCCAATTATCTTACCCCCGAGGGCGAAGCAAAACTCAATGCTGAATTGCAGGAATTAAAAGGCCCAAAACGAGAAGAGCTATCCAAGCGGCTGCGTTCCGCCATCCAAATGGGTGATCTTTCGGAGAATGCGGATTATCACAAAGCCAAGGAAGATCAGGGGTTTCTTGAAGGCCGCATTCAAGAGATCGAAGCTATTCTTCGCAACACCGTCATCATTGAAGAAACACAAAGTCGGGGTGTTATATTCATTGGTTCGCATGTAACCATTCAGGAAGATAATTTTGATCCTGAGACCTACCATCTCGTCGGCCCCACTGAAGCAGATCCGCGCCATGGCAGGATCTCGTACGAATCACCCATAGGCCGCGCTTTGATGGACAAAAAAGTTGGTGATGTCGCCGAAGCCGAGACTCCCGGCGGCAAGCTCAAATTCAAGATATTAAAAATTGAATAGCATACATTCCAAACAAAAAACCGCCTCGCATGAAAACGAGGCGGTTTTTTGTTTCAAAGATTTACATTAACCCTGTCTCGGCCAGATGGCTAATTCAAGGGTGATGCGCTCAAAGTAACTATCATCTGGCAAAGGACCGTGGCCATATTCAAGGTCAACGACGGTTGCGAGCAATTGCAGGGTCGCAGTTTCCAGCAAGACCTGTGATTGCGGCTCGACGATCACCAACTCACCCTTTGGCTCAAGCCTGGCGCGGATGGCTGGGTCATTGAATGCATGGTTTGACATTAAAACTTTTGTGGCGGTTTTGATGTCATTTTTATCGAACAACCAAATTTCCAACGCAGTAACTTTCTTCGGGTCACCTACACCTATGGACTCTGAAACGCCAACTCCATATTCGCCCATGAACTCACCAGCCTGCGTATCAATGCTGAATGATTCATCGTACAGGTCATCACCAAGCACATACGTGGTCATGGTTTGAGTTATTGGCGGAGCAAGTCCCATTTGCTCAAAATTAGTCTTCTCGGCTTTGCGGCTCATCTCAACGGCTTGCATGGTGGGTGTAATCTCACCGCTGCCGCGCTTGCCCAATAAACGAAAAAGATAAATTCCTCCCGCAACCAATACGCCCAAAACCAGAACAATGGCGCCTGTAATCAATAAGTTCTGCAAAATTGAAGACGTTGTATCTTCAACAGGCGGGGGTTGACTGGAAAGCGCAGTTGTAACCACCTGACCATAGGCTTGAATTGCGGCCGGGTCCACACCATTGGGATTAGCCTGGACATTCGCAAACGCTTGTTGTGCGTCTTCTTCAAGACCCATCCAACGTTGAACAGCCAGGTCTGGGTTAAGGTTGACGCTGTAGGAGTCAATCGCCATGCGCATATAATCTTCCTGCAAATCGGCACGCAGGTACGCAGGGGTTGCATCTACAAATTCCACGGGCGCAATGACCCACCCGATCAACAGCCCAACCAGAAGTCCTCCAATAAATAAGGCAATTGGAACTATCGGCAATTTTTTCGTTAGTGCAACGATGAAATCCATAAAAAGCTCCTTTATTTGGTTACTTTGGCCTAATTATACAACGTATTCTTCATCCCTTGCATGTCAGAATGATTATCGAACTTCCATTAAATACAACGTACGTTCCGAGTTGCGAATCAACTCGCTTTTATGGATCGTGAAACGCGCGGAGAAAGCCGCTTCGAAACCTTCACGGGTATAAGCGGGGAAAATATCTTCGCGTGAAGTTAATAACTTTTGGACCTGAGAATCAGACTTTGGCACAAACTCGATCACAAGCCACTTGCAACGGGCGAAAAAGAAATCTGCAAGCTGCGGCAGGGGCACGTTATTGGAAATTGCCAGATGATGAATTACCGCCAGCGCGAGTGCCATATCCACGGGACCGCGGGCGCCAAACGAATCACGCTCGCTATTATCCCAGCCCAACGCGGGGCTTGGATTTGTTAAATCCAAAACCAGCGGCAAAACATTTTGCTCTTTTTTTGTTTTGACAGTGCGATAATTTTGTTCAACTGCGGCAGGATCAATATCAAATGAGATGGTGAAAGCGCCTGACGAAGCAGCCTCACGGCTGAATATGCCTGTGTTGCCACCTAAGTCCCAAACCAACGTGGGTTTCTTTTCAACAGACCATTCACGCACAAGTTGTTTCTTGTGTTCAAAAGCTGAATTGGTGTAATTCGTATTATCGTAGTAATCGCCCCACTCTGTGCCAGCAGGCTTCCAGGTCAATTTCTTGATTGTGCTTTCGAGGCTTTCGATCAAACCAATCAATGCCTGTTTGTTCATGCCGCCCTTGCGTGGAGCAACAACCTTGTCAGAATATTTTTTTTGCGCGCCTGCATGAATGTGGATGTGAGTCAACAAGCCAAAATTTAATTTCGTCTTCGCGGGCAGTAATTCACTCGCAAGGTCAAGCGGAACGCCGTCAATATAAACGCGCAGCAATTGACTCAATCGCACATCGCGATATGCCATCAATGCCAGCGGTGCAAGGAAGTGCTGACAAAACTGCTTGTATGCCACCCACGGCTCACCCTCTTTGTAGATCTCAAAAGAAAGCGTATCGATCAATGTCGCTTTGCCGCGCACAAATTGGATGTTATACGCACTGGCATCTTTCAGCGACATATCCAATTTCATTGCGCGCTTTTGAATGGACAAAGTCGCAAGTGCGGCATCTTTCAACTGGCTGAACGACCATTCATACGGATAGGAGATGAACGGCACGCGCTCAGGCTGGATGACTTTAAACGCCGTCATTGCTGACCTCGAGCTGGCAGACTTGATCTCATGAGAACACCTCAACATGCGGAATCAGCAAGTTGGCTTTGACCAACTTATCGTACAACCCAGAGTCCATTAACCGCGCATAATCTTTGGAATACGCGCGGTTGATCTGTCGGTACAGGATTCCATTGTCAGTAAACAGGAATCCACTTGGGTCACGAAAAGAAGCGGAAAGTTGCTCAGTCCTGGGCATTGTCAGAATCGTCGTCTTCTTCCTCTGGTTTTGGCTTGGCGCCAAATAATTTTTTAATGCTGCCCCACGAAGCGCGGATTGCAACTGCCAGCCCTAAGAAGGCGGCAATTGCAATTTGTATAAGCATGCTCCCTGAGCCAGGGTCAAGATATGGAAGTGGTGTAAAGTGCATTTTTTCTCCTTGCAAGTGACAGTCACCTTCGAGGTGACTGTCACTTTGTTATTCTACAGTTTCAGGTACGATCTCTTCCAACAAGAAGGATTCCTGACAGTTGATACATTGCGCCTCGCGTTTATTGGCGATGACCAACATACCTTTGCATTTGGGGCAAGGTGTGGCAAGCGGTTTCTTCCACGAGGTGAAATCACAATTCGGGTAATTGACACAGCCGAAGAAAGTGCGTCCCTTGCGTGTTTTGCGCTCCACCAATTCGCCGCCATCGGTGGGACAGGCTACGCCAATCTTCAACAGCCACGGCTCGGTATAACGGCAATCAGGGAACCCGCTGCATGAAATGAATTTACCAAAGCGCCCATAACGAATGACCAATTCCTTACCGCAAGTCGGGCAGGCACGGCCGATCGGTTCAGGTCCGCTCTTGGTGACAGGCATTTCGGCTTGCGCCTTTTTTACATCTTCCGCGAACGGCGTATAGAATTCGCGTATCGCGTCGGTCCATGCCATCTCGCCTTCCGCGATTTTATCGAGATCCTCTTCCATATGTGCAGTGAAATTGTAGTCCACCACTTCAGGGAAGTATTCCACCATCAGATCGTTGACTTGCAAGCCTGTGTCGGTTGGGATGAGACGTTTGTCCACGCGTTCCACATAGCCGCGCTGTTGAATGGTGGAAATGGTCGGCGCATAAGTGGACGGGCGACCAATGCCATTTTCTTCGAGCGCCTGCACAAGTGAGGCTTCTGAAAAACGCGGAGGCGGTTGGGTGAAATGCTGTTCGGGGATAAGCCGCACCAATTCCTGGCTTTGTCCTTCGGCAATACCTACAGGGATTTTTACATTCTCTTCATCTTCTTCAGTTTTGATATCTTCGTTTTTGGCTTCTTCATAAACAACCAAAAAACCAGGGAATTTTACTGCTGAACCAGATGCACGCAAGAGATATTCGTGCTCTTTCGTTTTACCTGTCACTTCCACCTGCAACGTATCGAAGACAGCCGATTCCATTTGCGAGGCAACGAAGCGCTGCCAGATCAAACGATACAACTTGAACATGGCTGGGTCGAGATAATCTTTCACTTTATCAGGGTCACGCATCGCGGAAGTTGGGCGGATGGCTTCATGCGCTTCCTGTGCACCCGCGGATTTGGTTTTATAGATCGGCGATTTAGCGGGGAGATAATCCTTCCCGTATTTTCCCATCACATAATCACGCGCCTCGCCTTGCGCGATTGTCGAAACATTCATCGAGTCAGTACGCATGTAGGTGATCAGACCTGTCGTGCCGCCCTCGCCCACATCCTGACCTTCATATAATCCCTGCGCCAGACCCATTGTGCGCTTGGCAGTGAAGCCAAGTTTGCGTGAGGCTTCCTGCTGCAAAGTGGATGTGGTAAACGGCGCAGATGGTTTGCGTCTGCGTTCACCGCGCTTGACTTTCGTCACTGCGTATGCGGCAGTTTCCATGTCTATCAGGATCGGTTTGACCGAATCTTCGTTTGCAAGCTCTGGTTCTTTATCATCAATGCGCGCCAACTTGGCAAGGAAGGATGATTTGAGACTTCCATGTTTTAACTCTGCATGAATTGACCAATATTCGACAGCCTTGAACTCATCAATTTCGCGTTCACGGTCGACGATGAGCCTGAGAGCCACCGATTGCACCCGCCCCGCTGACAGACGTCCACGCACCTTCTCCCACAAAATGGGACTGATGCTGTAGCCGACCAGACGGTCCAGCACACGGCGTGCCTGTTGCGCGTTGACCAGGTCCATATTGATCTCGCGTGGATGTGCGAACGCTTCCGCAACGGCAGGCGCGGTAATTTCATGGAAGACCACACGCTTGGTACGCTCCATGTCGATCTGCGCGGCTTCCGCCAAATGCCAGGAAATGGATTCGCCTTCACGGTCAGGGTCGGTTGCAAGGAAGATTTCATTCGCAGTTGAAGCGAGTTTTTTGATCTCTTTGACAATCACCTTCTTTTCATTCGGCACACGATATTTCGGCTCGAAATTATTATCCACATCTACAGAAAGTTGCGACTTGAGCAGGTCACGCACATGTCCCACCGAAGCGCGGACTGTGTATCCTTTTCCGAGAAAACGCCCAACTGTCTTTGCCTTGGCGGGTGATTCCACGATCACTAATTTACCGTCGCGTTTGATCACCTTCTCTGGTCGCGGCGGCACGACGAGGTCTGCGTGGGCTTCGGTCTTGCCCATGCGGTAAAGTCTCGTCCCACAAACGGGACAAGTCCCCGTTGTCACCGCGGAGCTTTTGGCATTAAACCCTGCCACGGGATCGGTTATCTCTCTCTTTGCCTTACACTTCATACAATAAGCTTCCATCTATCCTCCGCGCAAAATGCGCCTTTCAATTAATGCCAGAACTTTTGTCACACTGGACACGCATTCTACGCAATAATCCCAAATTTTACAAATGCAGTTTTTATCTCTCAACAGACCCTAAAGGTTTTTAAGGTAAATCGAGAGATAAATTTATTGTAAACTCCCCCATTTAATATCCTTCTCTACTTGCAAAAGAAACCTTTAGGGTCTCCATTTACAGATATTTTTCCTGGCGATGTTTCCTCAAATGCTCGACCACGTCCTTTACTTTTTGCGATTGGTCGGTCTTGCATACCATCAAGACATCGCCGCCATCGATGATCACCATGTCATCCACACCGATGGTCACGATCAAACGGTCATTGTTGCCGCCGTAGACAAGTGTGTTATGCGTTTCGTATGCCAGGTGCAAACTGCTGTTCGTTGCAATATTACCATCCATATCAGGCAAAAGCACCTCGAACAGGGAAGACCACATCCCCACATCGCTCCAGCCCAAGCCGCCCGCAGGAAGAATGGCAACACGCTCCGCATTTTCCATCACGCCATAATCCACAGTGACATTCTTAAGGCTGTTCCAATTTTCATTTAAAACACTGGCTTGTTCATCGGTTCCCCAAGCCGAAGAGATTTTTTTCAACACACTCCCAAGTTCGGGCAGCTGCCTATTGATCTCGTTCAATATCACATCGGCACGCCAGACGAACATGCCGCTATTCCATGAATGATCGCCAGTACGCAGTAATTTTTGCGCAGTTTTTTCATCAGGTTTTTCTTTGAAACTCTTCACTTTATAGGTGGGGTATTTATAACCGCCATCCAACGGTTCACCTTGCTGAATATAACCATAGGCCGTTGAGGGCTGGGTAGGTGTGACACCCAACGTAACCAAATACCCATTTTCAGCCACGTCGAATGCGGCTTTGAGTAGGTAATGAAAGAGGTCGCGGTTGCGGATAAAATGGTCTGCTGGCAAAACAGCCATGGACGCATCCTTATCACGCTTGTGCAGTACAGACGCTGCCAATCCAACGACAGATGCGGTTCCGCGCGGCGATGTTTCGATCAGATAATTTTCTTCAGGAATTTCAGGAGCTTGCAGGCGCATTTCGCGTGCCTGCTCTTCAACGGTTACAACGAGAATCCGTTCGGGTGGAAATAAATTCTCCAAACGCTGTACTGTGCCTTGAAATAAAGTTTCCTGCCCAACCAAGGGAAGCAATTGCTTGGGTTTTTCTTTTCTCGAAACAGGCCAGAGACGTGTGCCGCCTCCGCCTGCCATGATGACTGCATAAGTATGTTCCATATTCTTTACGCATTACGAATTACGCACATACGCTAAATACACGTTATCCGTAAAAACCACTCCTTAAATTTTATAATCGCTCTGCTCTTCGCGCATCGCGACATAATTCATGCCGCCCACCTGACGCACCATGCCTTTTAGTTCCATCAGCGCGAGTGTAGCAGAAACTCTCTCAATCGGCAAATCGGCCTGGTTACGAATTTCATCCACGTGCAGCGGCTCAGCGCCAAGCACGTTCAACAAACGCGCTTCGGTCTCATCTGTTGGGATCACTTTGCGAGCGGTTTTGTGTTCGCCAATGCGTGTAAAATCCAATGCCTGCATAATATCGTTGACGCTCAACAATGGCTGTGCGCCGTTTTGGATCAACTTATTCGTGCCTTTGCTTTGCGGCGCAAGTATACTGCCTGGCACAGCAAAAACTTCGCGTCCCTGTTCGGCGGCAAATTCAGCGGTGATCAATGCGCCGCTGGTCTCGCCTGCTTCGATGACAACGACCGCCAGGGATAAACCAGAAATAATTCGATTGCGCGGCGGAAAATTGGAAGCATCGGGCGGCGTGCCTGGCGCATAATCGCTGATGATCGCGCCGCGTTCCATCATTTGCTCAGCCAGTTTCAAATGCTCTGGCGGATAAATTTTATCGACCCCCGAACCCAAAATGCCGATCGTGCGCCCACCCGCCTTCAATGCGGTTTGATGCGCAATCGCATCCACGCCGCGCGCAAGTCCGCTGACCACAGTGATTCCATTCGACGCCAGGAAAGCCGAGAGCTCTTCGGTGATCTGCCGCCCATACGGCGTCACTCGGCGCGTGCCAACAATGGCAACCGCGAACAGGTCATCGGGCAGATATTCGCCGCGGATATACATCACGGGCGGCGGCTGGTCAATTTCTTTTAATCTTGATGGATATGCTTCATCCTGCCAGGTGAGGATTTTTATCCCCTGCGATTCGATCTTCGCCCAGACTTGATCGAGGTTAACATTTTGACGCGCCGCGAGGACACGTTCGATCACTTTCGCGCCCAAGCCTGCTTCTGCCAAACTGACAGTGTCAGCGCCCCAGGCAGATTCAAGGTCGCCGAAGTATGCGACCAATCCCTGCATGCGCACTGCGCCAATGCCTTTGATTAAGTTAAAGCCAACCCAATATTTTTTATCATCCATGAGATAATAGTATAACGCCGCCTGTCACGGCGGCGTCAAGGGTTTTAGGTCAATCCTTCGAGTAGATGAACTCTCAAAGTACGCTGACTCATGTCCAGGTCCATGATGACCGAGGGTATGGCGGGCAGGAGAATCTCCTTGCCTGAGTCATCCCTGAACAACATAGACATCGTTCGCGCCTGTTTCCAATATTTCAACCAACTTGCCAAGCGGATTCCCGTTCTCGTCCACGACATCCAGATCAATTAATTCGTATTGATAATGTTTGCCTTCGGGCAGCGGCGGGACATCTGACGCTTTGACATACACCCACTGATTGCGATACTTGCCAACTTCCTCAGGCGTATCCACGCCGCGGATGCTGACGAGTAAACCATCGCTATGCGGGCGGACAGTGTCCAACGTGAGGGGTTGATGATTTTCGCCGATGAGCACCTTGCGCCCCGATTTGATGCGCTCGGGGAAATCGGTGTGCAGATCCATGATGATCTCGCCGCGCACACCATGCGGACGGCGCAGATAACCGATCACTAAATAGACAGGCTCGCCTGCCGGCGAGCCTGAGGTTTGCTTTTTTGCTGGCATTAGGGTTCCATTACATCCAGTGTGGCTTGTTTGCCTTCGCGTTCGGCTGCCACTCGGAGCAGGGTGCGAATGGAGTTCGCTACTTTTCCGCCTTTGCCGATCACGCGTCCCATGTCATCTTTGGTAACGCTGAGCTCGATGCGGACACGGGAACCGCCTCCGCTTTGGCGAACCTGCACTTGTTCAGGATGATCCACAAGGGATTTGGCGATGAATTCAATAAGTTCTTTCATAATGTCTACCCATGTCGCTGCGAGGCGCTCTTGTTCTTTGCCGAAGCAGTCTCCTAATTACAGGAGGTTGCTTCGTCGGGAAGAACGAGTGCCCTCCTCGCAACGACATATTGAAGTTAATCTTTGCGTGTCTTGGTGGGAGCGGCGCGATTGGATCTCGGCTTCGGCGGCTTCTGCGAGAAGGGTTTCAATTGCTTCGCCCTTCTTGAAACGGTCAAAGCGGAGCTGTGTGCCAGCGGACTTGAAGATCTGCGCCACGGACTCGGTCGGCAAAGCGCCGTTCTTCATCCAGTGGAATACGCGGTCTTCCTTGATGTGAATGGTGGCGGGATTGGTGCGCGGATTGTACACGCCCAAAATTTCCAAAAAGCGACCATCGCGGGGGGATTCTTTGTCCGCGGCGATGATGCGGTACGTGGGTTGGCCTTTGAGACCAATACGACGTAAACGAAGTCTTACCATTTTATACTTACTCCTTTAATATGTTTTGCGTCTCAGACAGGCAAGAGAGAGTTGTGTGCAAGGAACACACGGGTTTGCGGGCTGAAATCACAGGGAGGTATTTTACCAGAGAAAAGTTCGACTTTGGAGATTCTGCTGAAAAAGATTGTAAAGAGTGCAGTAAGCTAGAAAATAAAGGTTGTACATTACACTTTTGCTTTATATTTAAAAAACATCAGGAGACAATCAAGATGGAAGACAAAACTACTATAGTTGAAATCAGCATGGATCCCACAGAACTTTTTGAGACAGTTCAATCTTGGGCAACAGAAACAAAATTTTCCGTCTATGAAAAGAACGAAAAACGAACCATCTATTCAAAAAATATTCGATTGCAACACGGCCTGGTTATTAATTGAAAATCAGGGTGAAAACGCAAAGCTTAACGCATGGCTCGCCCCAAAAGGCTTAAAACCAGATGCCAAGGGGAGTACTTGGTCAGGGCGGAAAATTGCCATTCCTACTGGTTTTGCAATCAGGACCTGCTTCAATTTACAAGAAGCAATTCAATAAACTTATGGAAATGTTGAAAAGTAAATCAAAGAACATCGTGATCCAAGAAAATAAAAACCAACAAAAATTAGAAAAAGACACATTTGTTAAAGGTCTTGTTGCTATTGGGATAATTCAATTAATAGTCGGTGTGCTGGGTATTATATCTGCCAGCGCATTTATATCTTCATATCCTGACCTTGGAAATGTTTCATTGAAAAATGGGATATTTAGTATGGTTCTTGGTACATTAACTTTCATCTGTTCAAGATTGCTAAAAAACGGGAAGGCGCTGGCTATCTGGTTATATGGCGCCACCATTTTAATCAACGTTGCCTACGACATTGCGATGGGACATAAATTCCCTTATTTCTCTATTCTGTTTGGTACATTTATTACATGGAAACTATTGACATTCAAGAAAGAATGGGAGCTTTCATAACTCATTTTCTTTATTAAACGGAAGATGCAACATATACTCGAATCAAAAGGTCACGCTTTTAGCGTGACCTACTTTTTTATCCAAACAACTTACCCATTCCTTTTCCCCCAGTTTTTTGGAACATCTTCATCATCTTTTGCGCCTCGCGGAACTGCTTGATCAGGCGGTTCACATCCTGCACTTCCATGCCGCAGCCAGCGGCGATGCGCCTTCTGCGTGAGGCGTTCAAAATATCGGGGTCGCGCCGTTCCTTCAAGGTCATCGAGTGGATGATGGCTTCGGATTCCTTGAACGATTTTTCCACCACGGTCGGGTCAATGCCGCGCGCAGCTTGTCCCATTTGACCGGGGAGCATGTCCATGATCTGCGAGAGCGGACCCATCTTCTTCATCTGTTTCATTTGGTCGAGCCAGTCCTCCAAAGAGAACTGCCCCTTCATCAGCTTTTGCGCCTGCTTCGCCTGCGCTTCCATGTCCTGCCCCTCGTAGGCAGCTTCGGCCTTTTCGATCAAGCCGATCATGTCGCCCATGCCCAAAATGCGGGAGGATAAACGCGCGGGGTCGTACGCTTCAAGCGCGTCGAGTTTTTCACCTGTACCGATAAATTTGATCGGGATGCCCGTCACCGAGCGGATGGAGATCGCCGCGCCGCCGCGTGAGTCGCCGTCCATTTTTGTGAGGATGAGACCCGTGAGGTTGATCGCATTTTTAAATCCCTGCGCGATGTTCAACGCTTCCTGACCGATCATGGAATCAACCACGAGCAGGATGTCCACTGGGTTGACGTTGGCGGCGATGGCTTTCAACTCATCCATCAGCGACGCATCCAACTGCGACCGACCAGCTGTGTCCACGATCATCAGGCTAAATCCACCCTTTTCAGCTTTGTCAAAGGCTCGCCTGGCTAGCTGTGGCGGCGTGAGTGACAGGTCAGTTTCAACTTCAACATCCAGCCGTTCGCCGAGTTGCTGCAATTGCTTCACAGCGGCGGGACGGTACGGGTCGCCTGCAACGAGCAGAACACGCTCGCCTTTCGACTTCATCAATCGCGCAAGTTTGCCTGCGGCTGTCGTTTTACCAGCGCCCTGCAAACCAACCAGCATGATCGCACGCGGCTTCGGACCCGTCAAATTCAACCCGACAGGCTCGCCAAGTGCCGCGATCAATTCTTCGTTGACGATCTTGATCACCTGCTGGCCAGGGTTCAGCGCCTTCGATACTTCCGCGCCAACAGCACGTTCACGAACTTTGGCAATAAAAGTTTTGACCACGCTAAAATGCACGTCCGCTTCGAGGAGCGCGAGGCGCACTTCGCGCATGGCGGCATCCACGTCCGCTTCGGAGAGTTTTCCGCGGCGGCGCAATCCGTCAAAGATTTGGTTAAGTCTTCCAGTGAGGGTTTCAAACATGAGTTAAATGCTCCAGGGTAGAGACAGCATTTTAGCCTGTAGCAGGTTGAGGGTCAAGCAGAGAATCGTGGAGATTTATTTCTGATTTCCGCGTAAGCCGTAATTGATCAAAATCCAGTGACTGAGAAATCCCAATCCAAGAATAAGATAAGCGGCGAGATAACTTGAATCGATCGCCAACGTGAGCAGGTTGTTATTTTCCACAGACCATGTATAAACGCCTGTTTGCTCGGCCCAGGCGTAAAAGAAATCTGAAATGCCAAAGACAACCATGCCAAGCCAGGGGCGCATCAACAAGCCACCGCGGAAGAAATATACAAGCATCAACCCTGCAATGCCAATGCCCAGGTCCGCAAGCGGATAAAAATAATTAATGCAATCTTCCAATGTGAATATCCGCATGATTGACAAAACAAGCCAAGGCACGATCAAAACAAATGCCCATGAACCAAAGGCAATAATCATGATGCGGTTTTTCCACGCGGGCAAAATAAGAATATATTGGTGATATATGGCGATCGTGAAAAAGATAAATCCTATCACCCAACCGACATCTGCCGCGCTGGGCGTTGGGACTACTCCTAAAACGAAATAAATGGCGGTCCAGATGGCTTCAGCTAAAAACCAAAACCAACAGCCGAGCGCCAGATTCAACCACACAATACGAGGACGGTCTTCCGGGTGATAATGAAAAAAAATAACAGTGGCAACAATGGCAGCAAAGAGTGAAGCAAATGTAATTATCAAATTGAGAAGGGTGTCATTGATGGCAACTTCAAACGGAGCAGTCTGATAAACAAATATATAACCCGCAAATAAAATAAACGCAAATGTATAGTAGACCGCCAACGAAAAGGACGGGGTGCTTCTGTGTGCTCTGTTATTCATAAAAATATCCTTCCGGAAGAAGTTCAAATCTACGGATGATCTCACACTCATATTCCGGGAAACTTGTTACAATTTCCCGCAAAGTTAAAGCGAGCAGGCGCGAGCCAATAACCACGGAGAAGTGGCTGAACATTTCCCCCAAAAATTGGCGGTAATTCTGAGCTGCCTCCTGGGGAGAAGAAAACACTTCACGATCTATTAATTTACGGGACGAAATGTTGATGTCTAAATTATTTTTTGAGGCGAAGATAGAAACGAGCCGCACAAGTGAATCGACCAGTGCGCGGCCTGTCATGGATTCAAAGCGGCTGAGTGTGCGATTACAAATATCAGCAAAGGACTGACGTAAATAGTATTCCTGCCAGGCATCCGCTGATAAAACAGGGGTAAATGTCGTGACTGTACAGCGCGGCTCATTCCACTTGAAAAAAATATCATTTACACCGGCTTCATCATGAATAATTTCCTGCGAAACAAAGAGAGAATAAGGGAGTTTTTCCACGCCGAAAAAAAATACCGCTCCCATGGCATTATCCCAACTCAACTGAATCAGGCTTAACTTGGGACTTTCATTACAGGATGCACAATATTCGGACAATTGAGATGGGTGGTCAAAGATTTCTTTTTTCCCATTCTCTGATTGTATTAGTAGTTTGGAAATTAACACTCCGAATGAAGAAAGGGGGATGACCTTTGCATAGGCGTCCCCGGCGGATTTCATCCAGTCCACCCAATTCTCCAGCGGCAAAGGTTCTTTTGATTCTGATGCGACAAGATATGCGTTGAGTACTTTACCCCGCTTAATAAAAAGATATAAGTATCTTTCTGAATCATAAGCCAGACGAATCAAACCTGTCCGCTGGAGCTCACGAAAAGATTCGGTCAATACCTGAATTTCATCAACAGGCATTTTTATCTCTGCCGCAGGAACTGTATAGAATATCGCACTCACAGGGGCAATGATAGCACCGCATGAGCAGGGTGCAACATACAATTTCTTTACAATGAGGCCGAAACTACTTATACTGACTCGTGTTGTGATTTGAATAACCAATCTCAGTTTGGAGGATGTATGACAAAAGATGCGGCAATGATGAACGATAGAAGAGAGATCTTTGGCTGGGCAATGTACGACTGGGCGAATTCAGCCTTTAGTACAACCATCGGAACCGTGTTTTTGGCACCGTTCGTGGCATCATTGGCGCGGACTGCGGCAGAATCAGCGGGCACAGCGACCGCTTCATTTTTCGGCATCCCTGTCGCACCCGATTCATTCCTCCCCTACTGCATTTCATTTTCCGTGGGCATGCAGGTTTTATTCCTGCCCATCCTTGGCGCCATCGCAGACTATTCGCATTTGCGGAAACGCATGATGCAGACCTTTGCCACCATCGGCGCACTGGCGACCATCTTGATGTTCTTTGTCACTGGCGGATTATGGTGGCTGGGCGGTGTGCTTTTTATTGTTGCAAACCTTGCCTTTGGCGCGGCGATGGTCTTCTACAACTCCTATTTGCCCGATATTGCCAGTGAAGATGAAAGAGACCGAGTCTCTTCGTATGGATGGGCCATGGGATATCTGGGCGGCGGCATTTTATTAGCCCTTAATTTAGCCTTCTTTACTTTCAGCGAAGACCTCGGCGTGCCGAGTGATCTCGCTGTCCGCATCAACCTTGCATCGGCTGGTGTTTGGTGGCTTGGATTTTCCTTTCTCACATGGAGCCGATTGCGCCCACGTCATGCGGCGCGCAAACTCCCTGCCGGGGATAATTATGTCAGCATTGGCTTCAAGCAACTTCGTAAGACGATCAGTGAAGTGAGGCATTTCCCTGAAACGCTAAAGTTCCTCGTCGCTTACTTTTTATATAATGACGGCATTCAAACAGTAATTGCTGTCGCTTCGACATTTGCCGCCGCGCCGCTGATCCAGGGTGGGCTTGCACTTGAGCAGCAAACATTGATCGCCGTTATTTTGATGATCCAATTTGTGGCGTTCTTCGGAGCTTTGTTCTGGGGCAGACTTGCGGGCTGGATCGGCGCAAAACAATCGGTGATCGTCAGTTTGGTGATCTGGTCAGCCGTGGTGATCTATGCCTACGGCGGATTAAAAGGCCCGACCGCAACCGCGCAATTCTTCATCCTCGGTATTTTCATCGCACTCGTGATGGGCGGCTCGCAAGCCATCAGCCGAAGTCTGTTCGCACAGATGATCCCCAACGGCAAGGAAGCGGAGTTCTTCTCCTTCTATGAAATCAGCGAGCGCGGCACTTCATGGATCGGCCCCCTGGTATTTGGTCTTGCAAATCAATGGTTTGGGAATTTGCGCTATGCCATTCTTTCGCTGATCTTCTTCTTCATTATGGGCTTGATCCTTCTGCCGTTTGTGAATGTGGAAAAAGCCATTGCAGACGCAAAGAGCTACGACGGCAACCAGTAGTCAGTGAGAAGTAAGAAGTAAAAAGTGACTCGGCAATGATCTGCCGAGTCACTTTTTTATAAGATTTTTGTTTCTTTTTAGCGCATCCATTTAATGTGTGATCCCTGATGGCAGTTCATACATACGCTTTTGGTCATAATTTCTTTCAAGCAGGACCAGTTTAAAGAGTGGCGATTCGCCTGTAAATGAGATTTTGAAATCAGGCGTGACTTTTTTATTAAATACTGAGTATATGTGTTCATTTTTGAGATCGTATAAATTATGTAGATACGGATCTCCAATTCTTGCCGCATAAATAAAGCCATCTATAGTGACGTATACGAGAAACTTATCATTAGGACCGATCGCATACACACCTTTTGCAAGCGGACCCAGATCGTATTCCAGCCCATCTTCACAGCGCAGGATATGGAGCATATCGCCTTTTTTAGTATCAGTCACCGAAACGACGATACCAGGACAGGCTAACCATTGTTGAGTGGGTGTTAAAGTGGGAACAACAACAAAGAGTGTCATGGTTGGGGAAGGCGTGAACGTGGCTAAAGGTGTGGGCGTCAGCGTTGACGTTGGCAAGGATGCATAAAAGGCTGTCACTGTAAGCTTAACTGACGTTTCAATGTATGGAATATTGGGGGTTAAATTTGAATCAGGTTTGGCAATGCCAAGATTACACGCGTTGAGCAGGAACATGGCTGCAGCAATGAAAAATAACACGAAGATATTCTTCTTGACTCGCATGGTTCCTCCATATTTGAATAAAAAGGCGCAAGATAAAACTCTTGCGTAACAAAAAAATTATAGCATTAAAAAAACAGGCTCAACCTTTATGGTCAAGCCTGCTTCAAAGTTATTAAAAAAACGTAACTACTCTGTCGTCATTGCGAGCCGCCGATCTTGTTCTTTGGTGGCGAAGCAATCTCTGTATCATTGAGGGGGATTGCTTCGGGCAAGAGCAAGAACGCCCTCGCAATGACAATGGAAAAACAATCTACTGAAGGTACTTCTCAAATTCTGCTGTTAGATCCTCTTGTGAGGTAAAGCCAATAAATTTTTTCAACACGTTTCCATTGGCATCCAGTAAATAAAGTTCAGGTTGATAATAAAAACCAAGAGTGCGCTGGAATTCATCCGTGTTGGGATCGTCGGCATCAAGATAGGAGAACTTGACTTTGCCAGAATATTCCGCTTCAAGCCCATGAACCATGGGCGCCATTGATCGGCAGGTACCTCACGTAAAGCGGAAAAATTCCACCAGTTGCAATTGACCCGATGCCAGGCTGACCGTGGCAGGGTCGGTGGCTTCGAGGTTGGGTCCGCGTGAGGTGGCGACGGCTTGAACTTCCACTTCAGCAGGTTGTGTGGGAGCGGAGGCTGTCGCTTCGGGCGCGGATGATGTCAGCGGGGGCGGCAGTGGCAGGGATAGAAGCCTCTGTCGGCGCGGCGGGAGGACTTGTAACTGCTGGGGCGCAGGAAACTGTCAATAGTATAGCGACCAGCCCCAGGGCGGGGAAAAAGAAGCGGGGTTTCATCAAATCTCCTTATTGTCACCCTGAGCGTAAGCGAAGGGTCTCTACCCCTGAAATCCGAGATGCTTCGCTCCGCTCAGCATGACATTGCGTGAAGTAAGTTATGTTGTCACAAAGACAACCCTGTTTTTCCCCATCTTACAGTTTCTTATCCAATGCTTAGATAAAAACAAGATAATTATTGTCGTTTTTGTATAAAATATCTTATAATTCGAATTATTTCAAAAAGAGGACCCTATGACAAATTTCAAACTTACTTACTCAACCATGTTCAACCCGCCCGAGGAACTGCACACGGGTTTCGATAAAGCCGTGGAAAAACTCAAGCAGAATTTGGGCAGGGAATATGGCATGTTCATCAACGGCAAGGATGTTTTTGCCGACCATAAATTTAACGACCACTCCCCCGTCAACACGGATTGGGTGCTGGCGAAGATGCAAAAGGGAAACGCCAGCCATGCCCAGCAAGCAATGGATGCGGCACGCAAAGCGTTTCCAAATTGGAGTCATACCCCGTGGCAGAAGCGCGTGGAATTGCTCCGCAAAGCGGCTTCATTAATTGAAGAACGCATTTTTGAATTGGGCGCGGCAATGGCATTGGAGGTTGGCAAGAACCGCATGGAGTCTTTGGGCGACGTGCAGGAGACAGCCGACCTGATTTATTACTCGTGTTATCAAATGGAAAAGAACGACGGCTACATCGTCGAGATGGGCAGAGACCCGCTTATCGGTTACGAATCGCGCAATGTTTCCATCCTTCGTCCGTATGGCGTGTGGCTGGTTGTTTCTCCGTTCAACTTCCCCTTCGCCCTGTCAGGCGGACCGATGGGCGCGGCGCTCGTCGCTGGCAACACCGTTGTGCTCAAGCCCGCCACCGACACCGCATGGATCGCGCGCCTGCTTGTGGATTGCTTCCGCGATGCGGGCATCCCTGACGGCGTGGTGAACTTCGTCACGGGTTCTGGCTCAACGATCGGTCAGGCGCTCGTCGACAGCCCCGAAGTGGACGGCATCACCTTCACTGGCTCGTTCGACGTGGGCATGAAGATGGTGCAGAATAACGGGAAAGGCAATTATGTGCGCCCGCTGATCCTGGAACTCGGCGGAAAGAATCCCGTCATCGTTTCGAAGAATGCGGATCTGGAACGCGCCTCGATCGGGATCATCCGCTCGGCATTTGGTTTGCAGGGACAGAAATGCTCCGCCGCTTCGCGCGTGCTGATAGAGGATTCTGTTTACGATGACATGGTCAGCCGTTTGGGAGACGCCGCCTCAAAATTAGTCATCGGCGACCCAACGCAGCGCAGCACCTACACGGGACCCGTGATCAACGCAAATGCCTACAAGGATTTCAACGACTTCTGCGAAGAGATCGATCAAGGCGGCGGCAAATTCATCTCGGGCGGTCACGTGAAAACAGGCGGCATGTACGACAAGGGCTATTTCTGCGAACCCACCTTTGTCACTGACCTGCCTTACACCCATCGCCTGTGGACACATGAAATGTTCCTGCCCATCTCCACGATCGGCAAGGTAAAAAACATGGGTGAAGCCATGCAGATCGCCAACAACGTGAACTATGGTCTCACCGCTGGCTTCTACGGCTCCCCCGAAGAAACCGACTGGTTCTTTGACAATATCGAAGCAGGCGTGACCTATGCCAACCGTCCGCAGGGCGCAACCACAGGCGCATGGCCTGGCTTCCAACCCTTCGGCGGCTGGAAAGGCTCTGGCTCCAGCGGCAAGAACGCAGGCGGACATTACTATCTTCCGCTTTACATGCACGAGCAGATTCGGGTGGTGGTGAAGTGAAGTAAGTAACGAGTAATGAGTGAGAAGTAAGAAGGTTGAAAAACGGATGAAGGTGACTTCGTCCGTTTTTTTGTTGTGATTCTATGCATGTCATTGCGAGAAGGAGCGGAGCGACGACGAAGCAATCTCACGTTCAGCAATCTCGCATGAGGAGATTGCTTCGTGCGAGAACGAGCACCGCTCCTCGCAATGACATTACGTTGACCCTGCCCTGCGATGGTTGTACAATGGCAGGAGGAATTTTGACCATACCCTGTTGGCTTGCAAGACTGCGGAGAATTAACTATGGCTGACTTTTTCAAAAAACTGACTGGCAAGAAAGAACCAGAAAAGCCTAAACCAAAACCAGAATTCGATTACCAAAGCTTGACACTTAAACACCTGACACCGAAACACCGAAAGACTTCACCGAAATTGGCGGCTCCCCCGTGCCGGGACTCACCCTGCGCCACGTCTTGCGCGGACATACAGACACAATAAACCGCATCGCCTGGTCGCCAGATGGCAAATACCTTGCCTCGCCTTCTGAAGATAAAACCATCCGCATTTGGGATGTGAGCACAGGGGAATGTGTCCGTATTTTGGAAGGGCATACTGACAAATGTTACAGCGTAGCATGGTCACCAGATGGACAATATGCTTGCATCGGCTTCAATGGATAAAACCATTTGTCTGTGGGATACAAAAACTGGAAATATCTACAAAGTTGGAAGGACATACAGATAGAATAAATAGTGTGACATTGGTCTCCAGATGGTCAACTATTGCATCGGTCGTCCAGATGGACAACAATTGCATCTGTTTGGGATATCAATATAGCTCTGAAGACTAGAATAGTAAAACAATTCAAGATTCTGAGCATATGATCATATATGCTATTGTATGGTCACCAGATGGACAAAATCTAGCATCAACTATCTGATGATACATAATATTCGTATTTGGGATATTGCAAATGGAAAATTACAAAATATTTGAAGGATCATACTGAACATGTGTATGAGTGTAGCATGGTTACATACTGATGAGCAATCATTACTTGCTTCAGGCAGTGATGACAAATCAATTCGTATTTGGGATATATGCAACTGGTAAAGCTAATCGCATACTTGAAGGACATACTGACGATAGTTAGATCAGTTTCATTTCTCTTGCGATGGTAAGTTGCTAGCATCAAAAGTCAGATGATAATACGATTCGTTTGTGGAATGCTGATAATTGGGCAAACTGTAGCAGTACTGAATGAAATCATGGCAGATCTGTGACTGACTATCAAGCATTGCTTTCCACCCTCACCTCCCCATCCTCGCCACCCTCGGAGAAAAAGACACCATCATCCGCATCTGGGAATTGGATGAAGCCGTCCTACTCGGTCAGGCAAAAGAGAATGTCAACTACACCACCGCCAAACTCGTCCTCGTCGGCAATTCGGGCGTGGGTAAAACGGGCTTGGGCTGGCGGCTGGCGCACGGCGAGTTCAAGGAACATGCCTCCACGCACGGTCAGCAGTTCTGGTCAATCCCCGAACTCGGTCTCAAGCGCAAGGATGGCACCGAGTGCGAAGCCGTGCTGTGGGATCTGGCGGGTCAGCATGTATTATCGTCAGATCCACTCGCATCTTTCTGGAGAACGTCGCCGCCGCGCTGGTGCTGTTCGACCCAAGCAACCGTCAAGATCCGCTCAAAGGCGCGCAGTTCTGGCTGGAGCAGCTCAAGGGCAAGGGGCGAACTTCCGCCCACGGTGCTGGTCGGCGCGCGGTGGATCGCGGCGCGCCCGCGCTCTCACAGCAGGAACTTCGATCAGTTCTGCCAGCGTTACGGCATCCAAGGCGGCTATCTCAGCACCAGCGCCATGAGCGGCGAAGGGCTGGAAGCTCTGCTCGAAAAACTCAAGGCGCAAATCCCGTGGGATGAGATGACCGCGACTGTGACCACCGTCACCTTCAAGCGCATCAAGGATTATGTGCTGTCGCTCAAAGAAAAGACTGACCGCAAAGGGGTGCTGGTTAGTCCGAAGGAATTGCGTGCGCTGCTTGAGCAGACTTCGACGAAGTCTCGGAGACTTCGGAAGTCTGGGACGTTTACCGACGCCGAAATGATGACCGCAGTGGGACATCTCGAAACGCACGGCTACGTCTCCGTCCTGCACAATTCCAGCGGGCGAGCACATACATCCTGCTCAAGCCCGAACTGCTGGTCAACATCGCCGCATCCATCATGCTGCTGGCAGCGCATAAAAATTCAGCGCGAACTGGGCGCGGTCAGCGAGACCGATCTTGCTGCAAGGCAAATATCGCCATTCGATGAACTCAAAGGCTTGGAGTAATCACGAGGGACAAATTCTGCTCGACGCCGCCATCCTGCGTTTTCTCGAACACAGCATCTGCTTCCGCGAGACCTTCAATGAGCAACCCTGCTCATCTTCCCAGCGCTGATCAAGCAAAAACGTCCCTGCAAGATGACTCTCCCCGCAACCGATGACATTCCCGAGCTATCGTGGTCAAAGGCGCAGTGGAAAATCTTTACGCCTCGCTGGTGGTCTTGCTTGGTTATACACCCATACTTTCAGTCCGCATCACACCAATGGCAAAATCAAGCGCAATATGAAATGGGCGCAGGGCGAAATCTGTGGCTTCCAACAGAGCGTATACGCGAAGGCGATATTGAATTGGTCTTGTATTATGGCAACGATACGCCCGCATTATGTCCGCACGATGTTCAGTGGCTTATTCGAACACTTCCTAAATCAACGCGATTTGGAGATCACACGCTATCAATCGGTCATATGTAAGAAGTGCGACGCATCCTTGGCGCGCAATGTCGTGATGGATCAACTGCAACAAGAAAAAAGATTTCAGTCTTCTGCGATGAATGCGGCGAAAAAATTTCCCTGCCAAACCCAGAACCATTGACTCGTCTCATCGTATAAAGAAGAGATCATTTCGATGAACAGCAGGCAATCGCTAAACGCCGCACGGCATTCGAGATCAGCGACTGGTGCACGTCAAAGGTCTCCTGCGTGATCACGGCGAGGATAAAAAGCCCACATGCTTTGTCAGCTATGCCTGGGGCAGCTCCCGAACATCAACGTTGGGTCATGCAACTAGCAAAGGATTTATGCAACGCCGATATTGATATCCTTCTCGACCGCTTCAATGTTGTACCCGGTTCAAATCTTGATCGGTATATCGAGCAGATCATGGACACCAATTTTGTGATCGTCGTTCGAACTCCAAGTTTGCTTCAAAAATACAAATCCACTACAACTGATCCTGTTGTCAAAGCCGAACTTGAAATGGTCAATATGCGGCTACGCCAGAGCCAGCAAATATGGTCATACCATCCTGCAGATTCTGCTGGATGGCGACGTCAATACATCCTTCCCGCCACAGGCGCAAAAACTGATCTACATCGATTTTTAAGCAGACCGATCAATACTTCGTTCAACTTTTCGATATGATCTGGCGCTTGTTCAATCTGCCATTTGATCATCCGCTGCTGGATGAATTGCGCGCATCGATCAGTCCGCAAGGGAAGATGTAAGTTACTTCCAGCCAACGCCATAGCAAACAAAGGTAAAATAAACTCATGCCATGGAATCCCGAACAGTATCATAAATTTCAATCAGAACGCTCTGCACCATTTTATGACCTATTGAAACTCGTGGAGATTCGTCCGCAGCTCAAGGCAATTGACCTTGGATGCGGCACAGGCGAACTCACTCGTGTGCTGGCAGACACCCTGCCCGAAAGCGATGTGACCGGGCTGGATTCGTCCCTGCAAATGCTGGACGCTGCGCGAGCCGCTTCATACTCAAGCTCGAACCTGCGATTTGAACAAGGAGATCTCTCCGAGCTGACAGGGAGCTGGGACCTCATCTTCAGCAATGCCGCGATCCAATGGTGTGAAGATCACGAAAAGTTAATTCCTTATCTTTTCTCAAAACTAAATCACGGCGGACAACTGTGTGTACAGATCCCATCAAACCACAATCATATTTCACACCTGCTGATCCGCGAGACGGCAAAAGAAGCGCCATTCAACAAGATCTTAAATGGCTTTGAACGGATCGCGCCTGTTCTTTCCATTGAACAATACACAAAAATATTGTTCGAACAAAATGCAAAAAATATTATCGTCTTTGAAAAGATATATCCGCACATTTTGGAAAATTCAGATGCGGTTGTCGAATGGATCTCTGGCACTGCGCTTGTCCCTTATTTTGAAAAACTTGGCGAGCATAAACCTGAATTTCTTGAAGTGCTTCGCAGGAAAATGAAAAAGGCTTTACCTGAAAGCCCATTGCTATACCCCTTCCGCAGGATATTGTTTTCAGCCATGAAGCCATCATAACCGTCAAGGCAAACTGGTATTATTGGAGACCTTGCAAATGGATAATGATAACCCGTTCATCGTTCGCATAGGAATGTTCTTCTACGTCATGGGCGGAGGAGCTTTCCTTCTTTTTGTCGCATCTGATTTTGCCAACAAAGCAGAGTTTGACTATCTGTTCATGGCAATGGTGCTGATGGGTATTGGCTGGCTATGTCGGCGCACCAAAGCGCCTCCGCCCTCAGCAGATAGGTTTTCATGGGTAAGAAGGAAAAACGAAGAAGCAAAAAAGAAAAAACAAGCTAAACAGGATGCAAAGAAAAAATAACATGTCCAAACTCATTTCACTCAAACAGGCAATTTCAGATTACGTAAACGATGGCGATGTAGTCTACGCCGCAGGTTTTACTCACCTCATCCCCTTCGCCGCGGGACATGAGATCATTCGGCAGGGTAAAAAGGATCTCACCCTTGCGCGCGCCACACCTGACCTGATCTACGATCAAATGGTCGCGGCAGGATGCGCTAAGAAAATCATCTTTTCGTATATGGGAAACCCTGGTGTCGGCTCATTGCGTATCATACGCACCGCCGTCGAAAAAGGCGAACTCGAATGGGAGGAATATTCACATTTTGGCATGATCACCCGCTTACAGGCTGGCGCGGCAGGACTGCCATTCCTGCCTATGAATCAAACAGGCGCGACCAGCCTTGAACAAGTTAATCCACTTGTCAAGCGCATCCCTGACCCATACGGCGGCAAGGATGTGATCGTCGTCCCAGCGCTGAATCCTGATGTGGCAATTGTCCACGTGCAGCGCGCGGATAATAACGGCAATGCCCATTTGTGGGGCATCATCGGCGAGCAAAAAGAAGCCGCATTCGCCGCGAAAAAAGTCATCCTCACCGCCGAAGAGATCGTCGACGAATCAGTCATCAGGTCAGACCCGAACCGCACCATGATCCCCGCGAATATTGTCGACGCGGTGTGTCACGTCCCGTTTGCCAGTCATCCATCCTATTCGCAAGGCTATTACGACCGCGATAACGAGTTCTACCTCGCATGGGATAAGATCAGCGAATTGCAGGAAACTGTCAAAGCGTATCTTGATGAATGGGTCTACGGCGTCAAAGACCGCGAAGAGTATTGGGAAAAACTCGGCGAAAAAACTCACGACCGTTTGAAGGTGGAAGCACTGTATAGCGAGAAGATCAATTACGGAAAGTACTAGTGGATATTCCACACTTTGATTATGGCGGCGAGGGGGCGCCGCTGCATTTTCTTCACGCCAACGGCTACCCACCCGATTGCTACAAGCCGTTATTTGAACTGCTAAAAACTCAATACCACGTCTTCGGGATGAAACTTCGTCCGCTTTGGGATGATTTGAAAATTGAAGACATCGACGACTGGCATCCTTTCTCAGATGACTTACTGCGCTTCCTGACAACGGGTGGGCTGGCCCCAGCCATTGGGGTTGGTCATTCCATCGGAGGCATTGTCACCCTGCGTGCCGCGCTGCGTGACCCGAGTAAATTTCGCGCATTGATTTTGCTCGACCCCGTGCTGTTCGTGCCTCCAATTTTGGTAATGTGGAATTTGTCCGCGCGTTGGGGCTGGGGAACAAAATACATCCCAAGATCGTGGGTGCGCTCAAACGCAGACCCACTTTCGATAATCTGGATATGGTCTTTCGCGGCTATCGTTCGCGTGAAATATTCAGATACCTGAGCGATGAAGACCTGCGTACATACATCACAGGCATCACAAAACCAAAGGCAGACGGCAGCTTCGAACTGGCATACTCCCGCGAATGGGAAGCCCACATATATCTGACAGGCTTGCGCGATTTCGATCTGTGGCGTGAATTGCCAAAATTGGATGTGCCCACGCTCATCATCCGCGGGGCAGAGACCGATACATTTTTCGAAAGCGCGGCAAATCTCGTAGAAAAGAAAAACCCAAAGATCGAGATCAAGACCCTGGAAAAATCCACGCACATTCTGCCTTTGGAACGGCCGCAGGAAGTATTCAATCTAATGCAGGCATTTCTTTCAGATGTTCGATAAAACAAGCTCCATCAAAATTATTCCAAAAAACGAACTGACCTCCGAAAAATATCTTCGGAGGTCAGTTCGTTCTGGAGATAAAAAACCCAATTTTAAGGCGAGCAACGCTGCGGCTCCTGCTCGGTACCCGTAAAACCAAACGCTTCACGGCATACATTATCCACGCCATACAAGGCTTTAAGCGGATAATACTGATCACTCTTTACAGGCGAACCTGCCTCTTCTTCGGTGAAGCGGTCTACATAATCCAGGTCAGCGATGCTCTTTAAGCCTCCATCTGCAATCACACCATACATAAATTTCGTGCCTATCCATGTTTTTTTGAATGCAAACTGCACGGTGGCTTTATTGCCCGCGTTCACGCGCACCCATGCCAGGTCGGGGTCATCGCCTTCGCCGCGTCCGCCGTCATAAATAATCTCATCGTATCCATCACCGGGGAGAGGCGCGTCTGACTTTTCGGCAGAAAGTCCGCCTGTATCACGGTTGGTATCCTGAACAATTTGCACATTGTCAGTTGACCAGTCAACATCATACGGCGGATACGCAATAATGATCATATCGCCAAAACCGTCTGCGTTCGTATCCAACTCGACGCCGTAATTAATACCGATATCGTTGTTTGGATTCGTACCGAGCAATTGAATCGAAACATAGAAAAACTTTTCATCATAGGCCAGGTTAAAACTGACAATATCCAGGTCAGCGACATAGGTCATATCCTGTAGAAAGGGACGC
>CAWHXC010000041.1:0-48991 GCA_963833175.1 uncultured Chloroflexia bacterium | reverse complement strand
CCCCAGCCTTCCTGCCCTGATAATACGCAGCCAGCCCTGCCTGCAATTCTTCGGCTTTGCGCTGTTCCTCCAATGCCTTCAATCGTGCCGCTTCATTTGCTTTCGCAAGCAGCGCTTCCCTTGCTTTCTGCAAGTCCCTGGCATTCGCGGCTTCCACTTCCCGCGTGATGTGATTGGTCGCCATGTTCAATGACGCACCGATTTTCCCGCTATTGATCACCTGGTCTTTCAATGCCTGCGCCTCTTTGGCAGACATCCCTAACGCCAGTGCCTTTGCCATAGTCACCTTGAAATTATTCAACGACGCCTGATACGCCATCGCAATCTTTCGATACAACGAAGGTCCGTTGGCTTGCCTTTCCTCACGCGCACGTTGTTCTTCTTCGTCTCGTTTCCCTTTCCCAATCTGCCAGCGTTGCGCCAACCAAAGCAGTAGCCGCCACTCCCCACAGGATCGCAGATTGTGGAATGGCTGGGGTTGCAGAATTTGGCACTTGCGTCCAGGTATGAACACTCCTGGCTCCGCCTTCAGTACGGACTCCGCCAGCGAGCGCGAAGCTTGAAGAGGTTATCTTGCCTGCTGCGTCGTTATTCGTTCCACCAAAACCTGTCGAAGGCGCCGACCCAGTTTGGGGGGTTGGCGCAGATGTGGTTGCGAGCGAGATCTGTGGCGGGGTAAACGGCGGGATGATTTGCATGGCGCTCAATAAGTTCACGTTCACAACGGCGGTCTTCATTGTTTCGTTGCCCGCTGCGTCACTGATCTTCAAGGTAATGAAGTATTCACCCCAAGCTGCTTTCGCTCCATCGGCGAATTTTCCGTCCCATAAAATTTGATCTTCTAATTTATTGCCGCTGATACTATCCAGCCAGACAATCTTTTTGTATTTTTCAGCATCATCTTCGATGACAGCCCGATAAATAGACAAGCCACTGCCACTATCTTCGAGGCTGTAATAGACCGCTTTACCAAGCGAGAGGGTTTCAGTCATCTCAATGGCAGGAGCGATGGTATCTACTTTGAGGTTTTGAATGGGAATAGTTGTGGTATTGCCCGCGCTATCCACCGCTTTGAATTGAAAGGTGTGTAGTCCGTCTGAAAAGGATAATGAGTTGACAGTACCCATGCCGTTATCTGCCACTCCTTCAATGGATGTACACCTGAACCAGAATCACTGGAGGCCGCTGAAACCTGTGTAAGGGATGTGTACCAGCCGTTCAATCCCGCTATACCATTGACAGAAAGATTTAGGGTTGGCGTGACTGTATCCACTTTGATGGTTTGAGTTGATTCGGACACATTGCCTGCGTTATCTGTGGCACGGAACTGAATAGCGTGAACGCCATCGCTTAAGGTGATGGGCGAACTGTAACCTGTCCATGCCCCACCATCAGTGGAGACTTCCAGCATGTAGAGACCGGAACCCAAATCGCTGGCAGAGGCCGACACCTGTATATCTGAAACATACCAATCGTTCATGCCCATTGCGCCACTGACGGAGGAATCCAAAACAGGTGTCAGTGTATCGACGTTAATTGTTTGATTCATCTCCGCAAGGTTGCCTGCATTATCATAGGCGCGCAAGGAAAGCGAGTAGACGCCATCGCTCAGGGTAATGGGTGCGTTATATGTAGCCCATGTGCCACCGTTTATGGAGGTTTCCAAGGCGGCAAGCCCGGAGATCGAGTCCACTGCTGAGGCAGAGAAAATGACATCGGAGATGAACCAGTCATTCGCGCCGTTTGCACCGCTCAGGTTTCCATCAATTTGTGGGGTAGATAAGTCCAGTTTATAGGTTGCCGAACCACTGGCTGAAAGTCCTGTAGCGGAATTGACGATGAAATTAACTGTGCCAATTCCTTCGTTTGTAATTGGCACGAAGCAGGCAATATTTCCGTAAGGACAAGCAAATGCCAATCCATTTACATCTCCACTGATGATGACAGCTTGCCCCTGCGGATCGGCAGCGGCGAGGTTGAGCGTGAGTGAACCAATGCACCAGTCATTACTGCCAGGTTGAGAACAACTCACCAAGCCAGAAATAGTTGGCGGCACATCCGGGTCTCCTTCCGGGCATTTCGAACATGCTCCACTGATACAGCATCCTAAATTGCAAGTGCGCCCACAGGCGCCTCCATACAGAGGCTGGGCATCTGCCTTTAGCGGGAAAACAACTGGATATAACCAGATAATGACTGCGATCAATAACGCAGTAAACACCCGTGTGGGCTCAATTAGTTTGGATAAGAATGGCAGCGCTTTGGAATGTCTCATGAATACCCTCCTATATAAAACATCGATTGGGGGATGGTTGTTTCGACACAAGAATTTCCCTAGAAGTATTTCTTTGTTATTTTACAAGAAGGATGTTGAATCAGGGTTTACAGTTTTGAATACTTTGATAGGTTTTGATAAGTGCAGAAGTATGATCTTGTATGCCTGACTGCTTAAACAAAACAAGAAAACATATCTTTGATTCATTGCGGCAAATATTAAAAGTAAAAAGCGCATCCCATCTCTGGGTGCGCTTTTTACTTCTTACTTCTCACTTCTTACTTTCTACTTCCCACCCACTAATTCCTTCCTATTCATCTCTTTCATGGCAGGGATAAAAGCCATGCTCAGGGTAAAGATCAGATAGGCGGTACCCAAGAAGACCAGCATGGGATTCACTCCCAGCTTTTCGGTGAAGACGCCGCCGAGCAGCATGCCAAGCGGCATGGCGATCCATGCGCCTGCTGTAACCGTGCCAAAGACCCGTCCGCGCATGTTTTCGGGGATGCGTTCAAACTCCACTGCGCCGATGATCGGGTTGAGCGGACCCGCTCCCAAACTGAAGATCAAGGCCGTGGTCACCAAAACTCCGATGGGAGGATAAAGGAGATACATCCAAAGCTGCATGCCTGCCAGGACAAAAGCCCCCACAAAGACAGCATGACGCGGCAGGCGGTGACCCACAGCCGCAAAGATCAATCCGCCAATGACCGCTCCGCCCCCGTTGGCGGCGATCAGAAAGCCCAAGGCTGCGGCGCTTCCATATACCTCATTTACATAAACTGGACGCACCACACCGCTGAAGATCGCGTCGAGAAAATTTGTCAGCATCACCATAATGACGATGGCCAGGATCAGCTTATCTTGAGCAATGAAGCGCAGCCCGTCGCGTAGTTCATCAAAATACGCCCCTGATCTAGCCTCTTTCTCAACAGGTTTCCGCACAGTGACAACGACCCAGATAATCCCTGCTGAGATAAAGAAGGAAGCGGCATCCAGCCATAATACATTTGCCGTGCTCATGATGCTGATCAAAAGGCCCGCAAGCGGCGCACCGACCAGCCTTGCGCCACGCTCGATCACATGGGTCAGGGATGTGGCTCTTTCAATCGGCATACCTGCCTGCTCGGCAAGTTCTGGGAGCAACGCCGCGCGCGCAGTGCCGCCAGGGGAATCAAGCAATGCGCCAAGAAATACGAGCACCATCAACTGCCAGAATTCCAACCCTATGGTGAAATGCAGCAGTGGGATCATGGCAGTTGTCACGCCGCTTGCCAGGTCTGAAATTATGCTGGTGCGTTTGTAGCCGAGCCTGTCGATTAAAGTCCCACCGAGAAAACCAGCAATGACCACGGGCAGGATGGTAAAAAATCCCGTGATACCTGTCTGTGCGGCGCTGCCTGTTGTTTGAAGCACGAACCACGGAATGGCAATGGCTGAAAAAACATTGCCAACGAGCGAAATGGCGTTGGCAATGAATAATGAATAAATGGGGATGGGATTAAGTCTTTTTCCTTCCACAATTTGCGTCATGAGTTATTCTCGATACTCTAAAGTTTGAATCAGTGACTATTTGAAAACGTCACCCACTTCCTGCGGTATCGCCAGCGGACGTCCGCTCTTCACATCCACAAAGACCCAATCGGTTTCACCCTTTACCAGGGTTTTGCCATCAGCTTTGCGGACAAATTCATACTTTCGCAGGGACCGCACGCGTTGAATATTTTCAACCCATGTTCTGATCTCAATTTCTTCGCCAGCATAGGCAGGCAGAAAATACTCGATCCTGTGCTCGCGAATGACCCAGGTGGCATCGGGTCCCTGTGCCTGGATCCCGCCGATGGATGAGTAATGCTCGAGGGCAATATCCTGCATCCATTGCACATAGGCCACGTTATTCACGTGGCCATTTTCGTCAATTGCGCTTTCGGGGATGATAAATATTTTTGTGTAGGTTCGTGAAACAGGCATTATTCAATGTTTCTCATCGCCATGCGTCGTGAGGGAGCCTTGTAGCCAGCTTCTGCCCCAACCGCAACGATGGCATTATTGACATCAAAATAAACCTGCCAGTAATTATCATTGGCACAGAAAGGACGCACAGCGAGCAGGGTTCCGTATTCATTGAAATTCAAGATCTCAACCTGCGGCTTCGGGTCTGCCAGTACATTGGGAATGTTTTTCACTTTTTCCTCAATGCGCTTGATGGCATCTGCCGGGACGGTATCGTGCGCGATCTGGGCGGTCAGATCCACGCGGCGGTATGGGTTGGTGGAATAGTTTTGGATGTTCCCTGAAAAGATCGTATTATTGCCGACATACACACGGACATTATCGGGTGTATTAATAGCGGTCGAGAATAGACCGATCTCCACCACCACTCCAGTGGCGTTCCCAGCATTCACCACATCGCCTACCTTAAATGGGCGCAGGAAAACCAGAAATACGCCAGCGGCAAAATTCGCCAGCAGCCCAGCCCATGCTATGCCAATGGCCAATCCGACCGCAGCGATCAATGCAGCGAACGAAGTAGTTTCAAACCCAAGCAGGCCAATAATGCCAATGATCAACACGATGCGCAGCGCAACTTTGGTGCTGCTTTCAGCATATTTTACAAGTGTTGCATCAATATTACGTTGTTGCAGGTTTTTATGAAGTGACTTGACCAGCAGATTGATGATCCATCCGCCGATGAACCAGACGAGAATGGCGCCGATCAGTTTCCAGCCCAGGGGAACGATATAGGTGTTGATGAATTGAGAAATTTCTATTGACATTGGAGGCCCTCCGAGTGATGATTTTTTTGAGTCAACTACAAACTTGTAATGTGACTCAGACGAACCACATTTTACCGCGTTTGGTCTGCGTTGCGCCACCAGTAAAATGTAGCGGCGAGACCGATAATGCTTGCAAGAATCACGATCACATAACTATAAAACCCAAGTTGCTCGGCACGTGGACCTACCGCCCCACTGAACAGCGCAGGGATCGACCACGGAAACAGATCTCCCACATCCAAATTTTCATGGACAGATAATTCAGGATAGGCCGATGGACTCTCCACAAGATGACCGACCCGCGCCCAAGGTCCGCGCCCACCCTGACCGAGAGCCTGCCCCAGCACTTTGACATTTCCCTCGCTCGGGCGGATCATCCCCAAAAGCGCACGGATGGTCGTGGTCTTGCCTGCACCGTTGAGGCCAAGAAAGCCGTAGATCTCGCCCTGTTTCACGCGCAAGCTGACATTATTCACGGCAACCACATCGCCAAAACATTTGGTCAGGTTATCAGTTTCAATGGCAAAGTCTGACATGCGCCTAGTATATCGTAAACAAAAACCACCTTCACTCAGAGCGAAGGTGGTTTTTGTTTATAAGCCTGTCGGCTTTATATGGTCAATTTTCGTATTCTTTCCACAAGTTCATTGGAATGAAAAGGCTTTGTAATAAAGTCATTTGCCCCGGCACCAAAGGCAACTATTCTGCTGTCCTTATCGTCGAGAGCGGTGACAATAATGATCGGTGTGAACATAAAATGCGGATCTGCTCGCAGAATTCTGCACACCTTAAAACCATCGGGGTCCGGCATCATAAGGTCAAGCAGGATAAGGTCAGGTTTAATAGAGAGCGCTGTCTCGTGTGCTTTTGAACTGTCGTTTACGGCAGTTGTTTGAAAACCTTCCATGGTAAGAAGTTTTCCCAAAAGGACTGTAACCTGCACATCATCATCTACGATCATAATTTTTGTCATAATATTTTCCTGATTATTGTTTGGCCTCTGGGATTTTGCATGATGTACAGACAACTATGCTGGCTGCCCAACGAACCTATTTTTAATGATCTTTTATTTATGAAACCGTAAATAATATTATACCCTTCAAGATTGGGAATTGCCCATTAATTATGGTGGACTCTCAAGACGGAAATGCATTTAACATACTTTAAATTGAATTAATAAAAAAACTGCATCCGCCCAGGTCTGGGCGGATGCAGTTTACAACTATTCTGCTCGCAGGGATTTGGCGAAATGCTCTATATATATTCAATACTGCCAACCGATGCAATTATTCGTCATTACCATCCAGCAGGGTATCTATCCTGGTAACAAGTTCGTCGAGATTAAAAGGTTTTGCGAGATAATCATTTGCGCCAAAGGAAGTTGCCTTGCTATTGCTAATATCCATGGCGGTTATGATCAGGATCGGTGTTTTTGCAAAACTTGGATCGGCGCGTAACATCGTACACAGTTCGAAGCCATCTGGCGGCGGCATCATCAGGTCAAGGATAAAGAGATCGGGATGTATGGCATGTGCCGTTTGCATGGTCTTTGAACTTTGATTAATTGTAGTTACATCAAATTTTCTCGGGGCAAGGTATTTTTCTTAATAATGATGTAACATGCGCATCATCGTCTACGATCAAAATTTTAGTCATAGTATTTTTCCATATGAGTAGAAGATACTTTATGAAACCAATGCAATCATACAATAAAAAAGTGCCTGCATCAAGTTATTTTTGCTCACCTGAATGTCAAGTCAACAGGTTCCGCTTTTCAAAAAGCTTACTTAAGTGTGCGGATAAATGCCACAACCTGCCAGATCTGCTCGTCGGTCAAAATACCCTTCCACCCCACCATGGACGTGCCAGGTTTACCAGTATTAATTCGCCAGTAAAGATAGTCATCGCCTACAGCAGAAGCAAGTTCAGGAAGATCCTTTGGCTGGGGATTCAGTGAAGCACCAGCGGGGCCATCTCCATGGCCTTGCTCGCCATGACAGGCTACACAATTGTTCTTGAATATTTCCGCGCCAGCAGCTGCCGCATCTGCGCCAAGTGGATTGGTTTGGCCAGCATATTCAGCAGGAACAGGAGCAGGAGTGGCTGCTGCATCTGAACCACCACCGCTACTACCGCCGCAAGCCGCCAAAGAAAGCGCGGCTAAAATTAAAACAGCAAACCATATTTTCTTCATTCCATACCTCCAGTGTTATATTTGAATACCCACGACTTTAGTAAATTACCGCAATCCACTTACTCCATCCATACTGTTCTATCTTCAAAGGATGGCCGCGGAGCAGGCTCGCCTGCAATTTCAGGATAGCCGACATAGATAAATCCAACAATATATTGGTCTTCTGTGAATCCAAAAAACTCTTTTACTTTTGCATCACGCGCCCAGTCGCCTGTGCGCCAGATCGCGCCAAGTCCCAAGGCATGAGCTGCCAATAAAATATTTTGGCACGCGGCGGATGCGGCGGCGTAGTTTTCCAACTCAAGCACTTTCGTTTCCACGGGCTTATCCACGCCAACGGCAATGACCACGGGGGCGCGGAGCGGCAATGCCCGGGTTTTGTCCAAACCCTCTGGCGGCACATCAGGCTGACGGTCGTGTTGCGAAGCGGCCATTACATCCCCAAGTTTGTTGCGCCCGTCTCCAGTCAAAACAAAAAATCGCCAGGGTCTAACCTTGTAATGATTCGGGGCTCTATTGCCTGCATCCAAAAGTTTTTCGATCACATCACGCGGCAAAGAATCCGCTTTTAGTTTCTTGACAGAATATCTGGTATTGATTGCTTCAAATATATCCATTATTTTCTCCGTCCACACAGATGCTTGCGGGTAAAATTATCTTACTATGAAAATATTTTACTCTGATAACCACCGAAAACACGATCCGCCTTTTGAAGTCTTCGACGGCGGCAAACGCGTGCCATATCTCGAAAACCCAAACCGCATGGATCAGATCTTGAATGCGCTTCAAAAAACAGATTGGGCTGATCTGACCGAGCCAGCAGATTTTGGACTTGACCCGATCTACGCGGTGCACGACAAAGATTACATCACCTTCCTCGCCTCTGCCTGGACCGAGTGGCTGGATTCTGACCCCGAGGTTGCGGCGTCGCCCGAGCAGAATGCATTCCTGCCCGCCACCTTTGCATTGCGAAGAACGCCGCGTGTGCCACGCACTTTGCTCGGCAAAGCAGGCTACTACATCATGGATTTATCCGCCTGCATCGTTGAAGCAACATATGAGTCCGCACTGACCTCTGCCAATTGCGCTCTAAGTGCCGCCGAATTTGTCGCCCGACCTTTTTCATCCTTCATCCTTCACGCGAAGCGTTCATCCTTCGCACTGTGCCGTCCACCTGGGCATCACGCTGGCAAAGACTACGCGGGCGGATATTGTTTCATTAACAACGCATCCGTCGCGGCAAACTGGCTTTCGTCAAAAGGGAAAGTTGCGATCCTCGATATTGATTATCACGCGGGCAACGGCACGCAGGATATTTTCTACGAACGCAGCGACGTGCTGACCATCTCGATCCATGCTGACCCTGATTTTGAATATCCACATTACATCGGTTTCGCAGATGAAACTGGCGCAGGCGCAGGACTTGGCTTTCACAAAAACTTCCCCCTTCCAAAAGGCACTGACGACGCAGGATATTTATCGGTTTTAGATGAAGCCTTGAGCATGATCAAAAACTTCGCGCCAAATTATCTGGTTGTCTCCGCTGGCATGGACACCTTCGACGGCGACCCGCTTGGCACGTTCAAAGTAACCCGCGAAGGATTTAGCGAAATAGGCAAAAGGATCGCCGCGCTCCATTTACCGACTGCGATCATCATGGAAGGCGGTTACGCCAACGAAGCGCTTGGCACGAACATCGTCACTTTATTGGAGAGTTTTGTACCAGTAAAAAAGAACGACTGACGCGAAGCGGTTACTACTTATTCCCATAAAAAAATTCGGCGGATACGATTTGTATCCGCCGAAAAAATTTAACTTAGCACTCCCGCTTTTTTCATCGCGCCTTCCAGCGCATCTATCGTCGCAGGCTTGATCAACATCGCCTGCGCGCCGCCCTGCATTACACGTTGACGCGTCTCAGGCTGGTCATCTGATGTGATCACGATCACAGGCACTCGCATCAAACGCGGCTCACGACGAAGGTAAGCCAGCACCTCAGTCCCGTCCACCCCGGGCATATTGATATCCAAACACACAAAACGCGGCACCAAACTCCCCAACATCGTCATCGCAGGGCTGGAGCCGTAAGCCACGCGTGCCTTCAAATCCAAAATTTGCAACATCTGCTGAAGAGCATCCGCTGTTTGACGGTTGTCATCAATAATCAAACCTTCCATTTTTATTTGTCCTCCAAGATTATTTTACCCATGACCGAAATATCATATCCTGTTAATTTCGATACAGAACTTCGAAATTCACTGCCTGCAATAAGTTCAAAGAGCGGCGCAAGTAAATTACTTTCTGCATGTTCCTTCGGAATTACCAGATCATATCTTTCCTGAAACAATGGAACAAAATCCAGATCCAATGCCTGCGCGGCGGCGGCAATCCCAAGTCCGCAATCTGCTCTGCCAGAAGCCACTGCCGCGGCAACCCCAAGATGTGTATATTCTTCCTGAGTATATCCGAGGATGGAATCAGCGGGTATCCCCATTAAGTTCAGATGATAATCCAATAGGACGCGTGTACCTGCTCCACGCTGTCGGTTCACAAACTGGACTTGAGACTTGGTCAGGTCTCCCAGGCTTTTGACTCCCTTTGGGTTTCCCTTCTTAACCATCAAACCCTGGTCACGCCCAACCAACGCGATCACCTTCACAGGAATATTCGGCATGTACTGACGGATATATGAAACGTTGTATTCACCCGTTTCAGGATTTAAAAGATGCGACCCTGCCAAATGCGCTTCACCGCGGCGCAACGCCACAAGTCCGCCCTGCGAGCCGACATTTGCAGAAGCCAGTCTTCGATCATGCTCTGCGAGAAATTGCGCCATCAAATCCAATGTGAGGTCGTGCGAGCCGATGCAAAAAATAGTCCTTTCGATTTCAGCCCTGCTTCGATACAAATGGACTTTGACCTGCTCACCCGCATCCATGCCTTGCACGCCGCTGGGGATCAATGCCAATCCGTCCGCTTGAACAAGCGATGTGATGACTCCCGCTCCACGCGAAAGCGGCGCAGCGAGAAGTTTATCTCCCACCTTGCCCACCGCCACGCGGACATAATCATCATCACCTGCTGGGGAGACAAGTTTGCGAGTCAGCGTAGCCATTTCAGTTGGAAGTTCATTCGGTCTGCGCCCAAGCCATTTGGCAATGACAGGTTCGACGAATATATCCACAGTTAATGCGGCGGAAACTGGATAGCCAGGAACGCCAATGATAGGTGTCAGGTGTCGAGTGTCAGGTGTCAGGTTTTCCGATTTACGATTTGCGATTGTCGATTGACGATTGACTAAACCCAAGATTACAGGATGACCTGGACGAACCGCAACTCCATGTACAAGCAACTGACCTAATTTTTCAACCACCTTTGATGAAAAATCTTCTGCGCCTGCGGAGGAGCCTGCATTGAGTAAAACAAGGTCATGCGTTTGCGCGGCTTCTAATACACGCTCGCAGATCGAACTCAAAATTATCTTTTGTGATCGGGTAGCGGGTCGGCTCGCCACCCATGGACTTGATCTGCGCCGCCATGACAAGCGAGTTGTATTCGAGGATGTCGCCAGATTTTAGTTTGGATCCGATCGGGACGAGTTCAGTGCCTGTTGGCAAAATCGCAACTTTGGGCTTGCGTGCGACGCGAATGGTCTGATGTCCAGATGCGGCAATCGCACCCAAATCCGCTGGGCGAAGGGAATGTCCCGCAGGCAGGACAAGCTGCGTGGCAACGATATCCTCCCCCAGCGGGCGGACATGACTCCACGGGGCAACGGCAGCGCGAATGCGAATGGACTTGGGTCCGCGAATATCTTTCGTGATCTGATCGTTCTCGTCCAGTGATTCAACATTCTCGATGGGAATGACAGCGTTCGCCCACTCAGGAAGCGGATCGCCTGTATCGACATATTGCGCTTCGGGACCGATGAACAAAGTAACAGGCGCGGACGGCATGGCGCCGTTCGTGGAAACCGCGCGCAAGGCGAAACCATCCATCGCGGAGGCATGATAATGCGGCGAAGAAATCTCCGCCCAGATCGGCTCGGCTGTGATGCGGCCGAGGGCATTTTCATCCAGGGGAATATTTTCCGTGCCAAGCACACGCCACAAATCCGCGTCCTGCAAGGCTTCGCGCAGACGAGACTGGGCTTGAGAGAGGGGAATATCGTGAAGGTAAACAGACATTATCCCCCTCCCCGACCCTCCCCAATAAATGGGGAGGGAGAATTTTGGATTTGTTGAATCCGATCACGAATTAAATTAAGTGTCATGGGCAAATTCTTCTCTACTACTTCTGCTTTAATTCTTAATACGTTCAATCCTAATTCTTCCAGTATCTGTTGTCTGGAATTGTCCGCCTCTTGTTGAAATTCATGGATAAGCCCATCAACTTCAACAACAAGCCGATATTCAGAGTTATAAAAATCAACAACAAAGTATCCAACAGACTGCTGGCGGCGAAATTTTATCCCATCAAGTTTCTTCCCGCGTAGTGCTTCCCACAAAACTGATTCACTCCGAGTCGGTGTCTTCCTGAATTCTCTGGCAATTTCAACCGTTTTACGCCTAACTTCAGGAGAAACTACAATTTTTGGAAAATCATTTTTCATGGAATTACCTGCCTCCCCTCCCCGCTTGTCGGGGAGGGGTTGGGGGTGGGGTTACGCAACCCCATCCATCGCGGCGCCGAGGCGTTTGATGATCTCATCCACCTCGTCTTCGGTGATGGAGAGCGGGGGCGAGAAGGCGAGCGTGTTTCCAAGCGGACGAGTGCGAAGTCCGCGCTCCTGGGCGGCTTTGAAGATTTTCATGGTCATGGCGGCGTCAGCGGCTTTGGTCTCTTTGTTCGAGACAATTTCCACGCCGCAGACCAGACCAAGTCCGCGCACGTCGCCGACGAAGGGGAATTCTGTCAGCGTCTGCAATCCATCGAGCAGACGTTTGCCCAATTCACGCGCGCGCTTCGGAAATTCTTCGCGTTCCATGATCTCGAGATTTTTCAGTCCAACTGCACACGCCATGGCATGACCTGAATAAGTGTAGCCGTGCATATAAGCTTCGGTGTCGGGTGCAGATTCCATCGTCTCGCGGATTTCATCGGAGAGTTGAATACCGCCCAGTTGGGCATATCCGCTGGTGATGGCTTTGGCAAATGACAGAATATCAGGTTTCACGTTCCAATGTTTGAGCGCGAACCATTCGCCTGTGCGCCCAAAACCCGTGATGACTTCATCGGCGATGAAGAGGATTTCATATTTATCACAGATCGCGCGCACAAGCGGAAAATAATCAGCGGGTGGAACGATCACGCCGCCCACACCCATCACAGGTTCAGCGATGAACGCCGCAACGGTATCCTGACCTTCGCGCAGGATCGCTTCCTCCAATTCACGCGCCGCGGCTTGACCAATCGTCTCGCCCGCTTTGAGTTCGCCTTCATAGCGATATGGATTCGGCGCAGGGATGTGGACAAATCCGTCCATCGCGGGCCCGAACATGGTGTGATATTTTTCAAGTCCCGTGGCGAAGGTCCCAGCAAGGGTGACGCCATGATACGCGCCCTTGCGTGCGATGACCTTATATTTTCCAGGCTTACCTTTTCGCTTCCAATAATAGCGCGCGGTCTTGAACGCAGAATCATTTGCTTCCGAACCGCCAGAGGTGAAATGCGTTGTGTTCAATCCTTCGTAGGCAAAACCCGCAAGTTTATCCGCCAATTGAATGGATGGAAGATTGGTCATGCCAGAGAAATTGGATGTGAACGCCAATTCCTTCATCTGGTCGTAGGCGGCTTTTGCAAGTTCCTCGCGCCCATACCCCACGTTGACATTCCACAGTCCCGCCATGCCATCGAGGATCTTCTGTCCGTCGGTAGTATAGAGCCACACTCCTTCCCCACGCTCGATCACCAACGGGTTGGCATGTGACTTTGGATGATAGGTTGGGTGCAGTTGTTTTTTGTCTTTTTCGATCCAGGTTGCGGTTGTCGTCATGGACTCTCCTATTTTTTACCACGAAGGGTCACAAAGCCGCACGAAGGGAAAAGCAAAAAGGTTTTCCTTTGTGTCCCTTCGTGTCCTTTGTGGTTATCATTTTTATTATCCTAAAACTTCCACATCATGCGGACCCAACTCCCTCAAGCCCGCGCCCGTCATCCGCACAAAGATCGCCTTCTGCTGAAAATCCTCAATCGAAGTTGCGCCGCTGTAGCTCATGCCTGATTGCAAGCCGCCGACGAGTTGGGTCAGCACTTCGCGCGCCCTGCCACGATAGGGCACAGCCGCTTCCACGCCTTCGGCGACATACTCTTCAATTTCCTCCTGTGTGAGGTCATTGCCTTCTTTTTTATTGCGGGCGATATTCGCTTCACGCGAAGCCATGCCGCGCGATGCTTTGTAGCGATGACCTCTGCGCGTCATGACCAAGCCTGGGCTTTCGTCTGTTCCAGCCAGCATACTGCCGATCATGGCGGTCTGTGCGCCCGCGGCAATGGCTTTCGCCAAATCTCCTGGCTGGCGAATGCCGCCGTCCGCGATGATCGGGATGTCGTACTCACCCGCAGCTTTCGCGCATTCGATCACAGCCGTGAGCTGCGGAACGCCTGAACCTGCCACCTGCCGCGTGATACAAATAGAACCAGGCCCAACGCCCACTTTTACCGAGTCCGCGCCTGCATCAATTAATCTTTTTGTGCCGTCCGCAGTTGCCACGTTGCCGCCGATAATTTGTGCATCTGGAAAATGCCTGCGGATATTTTTTATCATTTCAACTTCAAGATGTGAGTCACCGTGTGCGATGTCCACCACGATGCAATCGGCGCCAGCAGCGAGAGCGGATTCTACGCGGCGCATTTCCAGGTCGCGTACGCCAACTGCCGCGCCGACAGCCAAACGTCCCTTCGAATCTTTGGTCGCCTTTGGGAATTGCGTGATCTTCATAATATCTTTCAAAGTCACGAGTCCCGCCACTTTGCCGTCCTTGTCCACCAAAGGCAATTTTTCAACTCGGTATTCATGCAATAATCTTTCGGCATCTTTCAAGGATGTATGCCGCGGCGCGCTATGCACAGGGCTGGTCATAACCTCCGTCAACAGATTTATTGTCATCATCTTCAAATAACAGGTCACGAGTCGTGACAATGCCCACCAACTTTTGCTGGCTGTCCAGAATCAAAATTCCGCCCGTTTTTGTTTCATCCACCACACGCTTCAAGTCGCCGACGGTATGCGCTTCGGTCATCGAGATCGGTTTATCTACAATAAAAAACTCAGCCTTCTTCACGCGCTCAATGTGACGCACCTGTTCGGCAATCGTCAAAAAGCGATGGATCATGCCAATGCCGCCTTCACGCGCCATCGTGATCGCCATTTCGCTTTCGGTCACTACATCCATGTTTGCGGAAATAAGCGGAATCTGCAAAGTAATCTGCCTGGTCAACCTGGCTTGTGTGGATAGCATACGGCGCGAGTCCACTTGGGAATATTGCGGCACGAGTAAAACATCGTCGTAGGTCAATGCGGTATCCTGTAAGATTTTCATATTTACTCCTCTGGAATCAATCGCCCGAATTATAATGCTTGAAGGTCATTCTTTTGGATGATATAGACCCGCATCTTACTTAACTGTGAGCTGGTCATTCCAAAACGGACATGGTCCACACTTTGAGATTTCTTGCTCTTCGCATGTGAATATCAAACAGATAACCCCGAAGGGGTTGAAAACAATCAGCAATTCACAGTCTATAATCATGACATCCCTTCGGGATTTGCGTTTTGCAATCAGCGGAGAAAATGTTTTCGAAGCAGGAATCAACTTTCAGGTTAGGCGCGAAGCGTTGCCATCGCCAGAAAAATGTTCCAGAGTTGGAATTCAAAAAGGAGAAATCATGACAGTTACAGCGGTGATCGGTTCACAATGGGGTGACGAGGGCAAGGGTAAGGCGGTGGATTTTCTTGCGGAGCGCGCGGATTATGTGGCGCGCTTCAACGGCGGAAATAACGCGGGGCATACGGTGATCAATGAGTTTGGGACATTCAAAATTCATTTGGTGCCGTCGGGGATTTTCGCACAGAACACCACGGGCTTGATCGGCGGCGGCGTGGTGATCGACCCGCAGGTTCTGCTCGAAGAAATCGAGATGCTCAACAAGGCTGGCATCGGCGTGGACGGAAGGCTGTGGGTCTCGCCGCGTTCGCATATCATCATGCCGTATCATAAAATTTTGGACGGCTTGTACGAAGAAGCCAAAGGCGCGGGCGCAACGGGCACAACCCGCCGCGGAATTGGTCCCGTATTTGCAGACAAGGTCAGCTACAACGGAATCCGCTGGACGGATTTCACAAGCGACATGTTCGAACAGCGTTTGCAAGTGCAACTGAATTTGAAAAATAAGATCATCGTGGCGCTTGGCGGCGAAGCGTTGAAGTATGAAGCCGTGCGCGACGAGTATCGCGGATATTACGCGCGTGTGAAGCCCTACATCAAGGAATTATTTTCACTGGTGCAGGACGGCTTGAAGGCAGGCAAAAACTTTTTGCTCGAACAAGCGATGGGTACATTTTTGGATACGGACTGGGGAACCTATCCGTTCGTGACCGCTTCGACCACCATCCCTTCGGCGGCATCGGCTGGACTTGGAATCCCGCCGCGATATATTACGAACGTGGTCGGCGTGACGAAAGCCTACACCACGCGCGTCGGCGGCGGACCATTGCCGACCGAGATCCACGACACCGAAAGCAACGTATATAAAAAGTTTGGCGAAGTTGCCGCAACGACAGGACGCATCCGCCGAGTCGGCTGGCTGGATTTGGAGATCGTCCGCACCGCTGTGGACTTGAGCGGCGTGACCGAAATCTGCCTGACCAAACTGGACACGCTCAGCGGACTGGAGGAAATTCAAGTATGCGTTGGGTACAAGCTGAACGGAGCAGATATCCGCTACGCAGATGTGGACGCCTACGGTCTGGACAAGGTGGAACTGGTTTACAAGAAGATGAAAGGCTGGAAGGAAGACATCAGCCAGGCGCGGACATTTGAGGAACTCCCCGCGAACGCGCAAAATTATGTGAAAATGATCGAAGAGTCCGCGGGCGCACCTGTCAAGTGGATTGGGGTGGGTCCCGAACGGGAAGCGACGATTAGAAGATAGAATAAAGAAAAGAATTGTATCGGCAGCCACTTTAGCGATGACTGCCGATTTTTATTGTCATGCTTCTACTTCAATCCAAACGTAGCATTGATCTCAGCTCGAATGGATATCTGCCCTGCACTGAGGGGACCATCATCCAGTGTTGGGGATTCTCCTCCCGATGGAACGGCATTCTGAATCACGTTTTGAGTCATCAGATTTGAATTTGAGTTGGAGTTGTAACCATACCACCGCCAGCCACCATAATAAAAATTGGAGTAGGTATTTTCATTGATGGTCAAAACACAATTAACACTGGAACCCGCAGTCGTGGAAAGATCGTCCGCTTTTTCCATGGCAGCCTTCATCGCTGCTTCGCGCGCCTGGTCGCGGTATTTCCGCAGTTCGCTGGTGTAAAACTGAACATCCACCACTTGATTTGCGCCTGCCTGAAAGGCGGTGATGATCGCGTCATTGGTCTTGCTTACATCGCGCATTGTGATCTCAATGATGTTATATATCCGATACCCTTCGATATATAGCGAGTCATAATCCTGATATCGCGGCTCGACGGTATACCAATCAGTGGCGATATCTTTCGACTTCAATGCCCTAAAGCTTTTAAGGCTTTGGTGACCTGTTATGATGCTGGCGGAATTCTTCGCCTGCGCCTCCTTTGCGGACCTGCCATTTGATTGCACGCCCAACTTGATGAGAGCGCGGTCAGGCGCCACATTGACCACCGCTACCCCGCTGACTTGAATGGACCGAGTTGGGTCACATGCAGCGGATTGAGTCTGCTGGGTTGGTTCGGGGGTTGGGGTAGGCGTGGCAGCGCGGACATTGAAATTTGGCAAGCCAACACTGAAAAGAATAAAGATCAACGTGCAGGCAAGAATGGTATTGACGACGGTTGAAAATTGTTTCATGGGAATCTCCTGTTGTGCAAGTGGTTTCTTGAACAACATCTTATTCCCGCAGCGTGTCAGGGATGTGTCAGGTTTTAGGCAGTTTCAAGATATTCGCTCAAGCCGCCGTCCTCGGCGGCGGACGCCGCCGAGAGCAAACTACATCCGAGGCAACCAGAATGTGATGGTTGTCCCCCCGCCTTCCATACTTTGTGCAGAAATACGCCCGCCGTGAGCAGTGACCAGCGCGCGGGCAATGGCAAGTCCCAAGCCTGTGCCGCCGCTGATTCGGTCACGGGATGTTTCGACACGGTAAAAGCGGTCAAAGATAAAAGGCAGGCTCTTTTCGGGAATACCCGTCCCTGAATCTCTGACCGAACATTCGATTCCATCCTCCCCTGGTTTGATCGTGACGGTGACGGTCGAGTTTTCTGGCGAGTGGCGGATGGCATTATCCAGAAGGTTATCGATGACTTGCGAAATTCGATCTGGGTCGGCAGAGATAGGATTTGAATCCCCGACTACTTTCAATTCCACTTGCTGACGCGAAGCCAGCAGGCTCATATTTTCGCAACGCATACGCGCCAGTTCCATCAAATCCAGATTTTGAATATTCAACTTAAGCGCACCTGCGTCTGCACGGGTCAGAACAAGCAATTCATTGACCATGCGGATCAAACGGTCTGTTTCGCGCATCATGGAGGTCAACAACGGACCGCGTCCTTCGAGATCGTCAAGCGCACCGTCTTCGAGGGTTTCGATCGTACCTTTGATAACCGTGAGCGGAGTCCGCAGTTCGTGAGTGACATCCGCGATGAATGCTTTTTTTGCTTCGTCAGATTGGCGCAGGCTTTCAGCCATCTCATTAAAAGTTTGGCTGACGCTATGAAGTTCGGAGATGTCGCTATTCGCTGGCACTTCCTGCTTGAAGTCACCTTTTGAAATGGCAACTGCCGCTTTGTCTAACAACTCAAGCGGAGTTGCGATCTTGCTCGCCAACACTCCACCTGCAATACTTGCAAGCACGATAGCAATCACAACAGCGCCAAGCAGTTGAAAAATCATCTTCGCTGGCAAACCGCCTGATGGCAAGGGAGTGGCGATGTAAACAATGCCCGTGATCTCGCCTGTGGAACGCTGCGCGTGAACGGGCGCAGCGGCGTAAAGTACCTGTTGATTGCCAACAACTCGTCGGGTTGAGGTGGCGGGAATCCCTTTCAGCGCCGATTCAATTTCGGGGCGTTTGATCAACTCTTCGGGCGGAATCGAAGCGGATGATTCCACAGGCGACAGTTGGATCATTTCATCCGACAGAGGCAATCCCACAATGACTGCGCCGCTATCTCCGATCAATCGAGTATGAATGCCTGGAACTACATTCGATGTTTGTAAATAAGGTTCGGCAGGTTGAGTTGGGAGAGTTAAATCTTGCAGACCTGCCGCAATGAGTTTTGCCTGCGCCAAAAGATTTTCGCGCTGGGTGTTGAGGTAGAGTTCGCTGACCGCCAGCCACACCAGTACGCCCGCAAGCGACATGCCAAGGAGCAGCACGAGAAAATAATTGAGGGAAAGGCGCGTGCGAATGGTTTGCATTTCAGTTGATCCGATAGCCAAGTCCGCGCACCGATTCAATGCAATCGGCTTCGGGAGCAACAGAGCGGAGTTTTGCACGCAGACGTTTGACCGCACTATCCACCGCGCGCGTATCGCCGACATATTCATAGCCCCAGGCTTGTTCCAGCAGACGTTCACGGGTCAGCACCCGCCCAGGGTTGATCAGCAGACGATGGAGCAGGTCAAACTCCAGGCGGGTCAACTCGATGGGTGCATCGCCCACAACAACCGAACGGCGCTCGACATCCATCAATAAATTTCCTGGCCCGCGCAACAATGTGGACGGTTCAATTTCACCATCTTTTTGTGCGCGTGGGGCACGGCGCAAAACAGCTTTGATGCGCGCCATCAACTCTCGCACACTAAACGGCTTGGTGACGTAATCATCCGCACCGATCTCGAGGCCAAGTACTCGGTCGAGTTCCTCGCCGCGCGCCGTGATCATGATGATGGGCACGTCGCTGGACTTGCGGAGTTCACGGCAAACATCGAGGCCATCCACTTCGGGAATCATCAAATCGAGCAGGATCAGGTCAGGCTGGGATTCACGGGCAAGGCGCAGCGCCTCGCGCCCATCCGCCGCAGTCTGTACATCGTACAAGGCTTTGCGAAGGTTGTAGGCGAGCAAATTTGTAACAGACGGCTCATCATCCACGACAAGAATGCGGTGCGGCATATGTTGGAGCATATCATAAATTTGTGGCAGGATTGTGTCAGCAGGCTTTATAATCTAGTAAAAATCAGACCTCCGAGCGCTTCGCGACACAGCAACTCGGAGGTCTCTTCAAGGAAAAAAACAATGCAACTTTACTATATCCGTCACGGACAATCGATCAACAACGCAAATACGAACAATCCTGAACACGAGGAACACTCAGACCCCTTCCTGACCGAGATCGGGCTTGAACAGGCAGACCATCTCGCAAGGTATCTCAAGGAAAAACAACACATCACCAATGACAAGGTTTGGAATGAACAGAACCAATACGGGTTCGGTTTCACCCACATCTACACCAGCCTGATGGAACGCGCTGTCACCACAGCCGCGCCAACTGCGCGCGCATTGGAAACTGTCCCATTCAGCGCATGGACAGAGATCCACGAAGAAGGCGGAATCTATGCCCGCGAAAAAGATAACAGATTCAATGGTCTGTCTGGCAAGCCGCGTTCATTCTATGAAAAGAATTTCCCCGAATTGAAATTGCCCGATGACTACGGCGAATCAGGCTGGTGGAATCGTCCCTTTGAAAGCGACGAAGAACGCCAACTCCGCGCGGACAAAGTGCTCACCGAGTTGATCGCCCGTCACGGCGACAGGGAAGGTCAACCCGAACAGCACATCGCCCTCGTCAGTCACGGCGGATTTTTCGTGCGGTTGGTCTCTTCCATGCTCAAACTCCCCTGGCGGCAGGGCGCACACGGCATGAGATCATGGTTCCTGCTCAACAACTGCTCCATCAGCAGGTTCGACATCCACAAAGACTGGTTCACAATTTGCTACATGAATCGCACCGACCATTTGCCCGCACATTTGATCAGCGGATAAAAAAGATAAACAATAAAAAAATCTTAACTATATGTAAAAATCGCAGTATAATAAAAATAGTCGAGTCAATATTCAATTTCCAATCGGAGGTAAAAATGAACTATCTTGTATGGATCATCTTTGGCGCGATTGCTGGCTGGATCGCAAGCATGATCATGAAGAAGAACCAGCAAATGGGAGCCATTGCCAACATCATTGTCGGCATTGTCGGCGCCTTCATTGGCGGCTTCATTATGCAGCTTTTCGGCGCACAGGGCGTAACTGGCTTCAACCTTCCCAGCCTGATCGTGGCGATAATCGGCGCAGTCGTTCTGCTCTTCGTCGTTGGCTTTTTCACCCGTGGTTAATGTTCTAATTCAAAATATCCAAAACAAAGAGCCGCGCATTTGAAATGCGCGGCTCTTTAATATTCATACAGATTTTTTACTTTCCGATACTTTTTGTCCTTCAATAATTGGAGATTGCCTAAGCCATTGATTCTCAGTCAACTGTTTCAACATAAAATCTGCCAGATCGGCGCGGGTCACTTTCATACTCGGTGATGGATTCCCGAAGAACGCCCTGACCGAACCTGTCGCCGCATCGTTGGTTAAACGAGGAACACGCACCGCCACCCAATCCACTGTGCTGGATTCCAATATGGCAAGCTGATTCTCGCGGTCAATGAAAACGCTTTTCAACAGCAGCTTGATCAACGCGCCGATGATGTTAAATCCGCGTTTGTCTTGCGCAACAGCGACCCCAGCAACAGAGACAACTACAAGCCGCTTCACACCATACTTCTCCATCGCAGAGATGATGTTCCTCGTGCTTTCCGCCGCCATCACCATCATCGGCTTGCCTTTCGGACCCAGCGTGCTCAGCACGCCATCACTTCCCTTTATCGCGTCATCAACTTGTACGGAATTCAATGCATCGCCTGTGATCACTTTCAACTTCTCATGCGCTATTTCCAGTTTCGCCGCATTGCGCACGAAAGCAGTCACTTCATGTCCAGCCATCAATGCTTTTTCCACCAGCAATTTTCCACTTGCAGATGAAGCCCCAAAAATCGATAATTTCATTTTTCTCCTGCAATTTAATCGAACAATTTTATAAAGACAACACAACTTTAAGTTGCTTTGCCACCAACCGCAGCGGATCGGCGGTATGGTGTGTGCGGCTGAGAATGATCCCGCCTTCGATGGAAGCCACAATAAATGTAGCCAGTTCATCGGATTTCGCTTTCGTAAATCCACACGCCAACAATTTCTCGTTAAAAGCGGACGTCAGCATCCCATATGCTTCGCGGCACGCCAAATTGATCCGTTCAGATTGGGTCGCGGTTTCCATTGCCACAGCAGTCAGCGGACTGCCCGCCGCGAAACCTGAAAGTTCAACATTATCCGCAACCTTCAACACAAAATCATAAACTGCCTTCGGCGCATTGCTGCTGTCTCCCATCTCCAGGCGGATTCGTTCCGCCGTCATCTTTCCCAGACTGTAGAACTGCTTCTGATGTGATCTGCTCTTTCCCCTCTGGAAAATAATGATACAGCGAGCCTTTCGGCGCGCCGCTCTCTTTGACGATCTCGTTCAAGCCCGTGCCGTGATAGCCCTGCTTTTCGAGCAGGGCGCATGTGGTTTGTAATATCTGTTCGCGTGCATTTGACATGATATTTGTCCTCTTCCCATTTTTAGGGAATGGCATTATTATAACGACTGGTCTATATAAAGTCAAGCAGGAGAAAATATATGTCATTCCCCATTCTGGTGATCGGCGCGCTCGGCAACGTAGGCGCCGAAGTTGTAAAACACTTGCAAGCTCAAAAACGGGTAATTCGCGCGGCGGATATTAATGTAGAAAAAATAAAGGAAAGATTCGGGCCATTCTGTGGAAGCTGTCCGCTTTGATTTCACCGACCCCAAAACATATGAAGCAACTTTCAAAGGCGTGGAAAAAATGTTCATCCTGCGTCCACCGCACATCACAAACATCAAACGTGACATGGTCCCATCCATTGATGCAGCAAAAAGCGCAGGCGTAAGGCATGTTGTCTTTCTTTCGTTGATCGGGATCGAGAACACAAAATATGTTCCCCACTACAAAGTCGAAACCTACTTGAAGAAAGTAAATCTTCAAACCACTTTTCTGCGCTGTAGTTTCTTCATGCAAAACCTGAACACCACACACCGCAAAGAGATCAAGGAACGGAATGAAATTTTCGTCCCAGTTGGAAATGCCAAAACAAGTTTCATCGACGCGCGCGATATTGGGGCAGTGGCGGCTGTCGCATTGACCCAGGAGGGTCACATAGATAAAAATTACGATCTCACAGGCAGCGAAGCTCTGGATTATTGGCAGGCAACAAAAATATTAAGCGAAGTTCTGGGAAGAGAAATTCAATACAAAAATCCAAACCCTGTTTATTTCCTCATCGAAACCATTCGGCGCGGCACGCCATTCATTTTTGCATTGGTGATGATGGGGCTTTACACATCCACCCGCTTTGGCATGGCAGAATCCATTACAAATGAAGTGGAAAATCTGACAGGCAAAACGCCAATCACATTTAGAGAATACGCAATCGATTACAAGGAAAGTTGGATCTAAGGTTTCAACATGATCTGCCCAAGCTGAAACTCCACCAACTCGCGCAAACTCATTTGATCCAAAACCGTATGCGATATCTGACCTTCGAGCAACAACATGATGAACCCGTGGATGATCCCCCACGCTGACAGAGCCACCAGATCTGATGGTCCGCTTCGCAGCACGCCCGCAGCCTGATTCGCTTCGACGATCATTTTCACCAGCTGAAAGTTTCTCTGCGACTCCGCCACAAACTCAGGGTATTCCCTTTCCTTCTCCAATATCCCCGAAAACATGACCTTAAATCGGTCACGGTCATCGAGTGCAAATTGAACATACGTCCATGCAACCTCAACCAATTGCATGGACGGTTTTGTTTTATATTCCTCAGCCACCGCACTGACCCGCTCGTACAACTGACGAAATCCCTCAGTGGAAATCGCCGCGATCAACGCCTGTTTGTCCGCAAAATGTGAATATGGCGCAGAGTGACTCACCCCCGCCTTGCTCGCCACCTTTCGTAGGGATAGTCCGCTCACGCCATCTTTTGCAAGAATCTCAACCCCTGCTTTGATGAGCGCATTCTTCAAGTCACCGTGATGATATGTTTTCTTTTTCGTCATGTTATCTCTCAATCTTGACACTGTAAAGATTATAGATAATAATAATTGTGCTGTCAAGAACATAACACAAAAGGATTCAACCATGCCCGAATACCAACTCTACAAACAACAAGTAATGGACACCTGCCACACCCTGCTCGAACGCGGCTATCTCAAAGAAACCGAGGGCAACATCTCCGCGCGGATCATTGGACAAAGTGCCTTTGCCATCACGCCATCTAATTATGATTACGCCAAAATGCAAGTGGACGACATTTGCATTCTCGATTTTGACATGCAGCGAGTCGACGGTGAAATGAAACCGTCCATCGAAAGCGGAATGCACGCTGGGGTGTATCAGACTCGCCCCGATGTGCATTGCATCATCCACACCCACCAACCTTACGCCAGTGCATTGGCGCTGATCAACTCACCGATCCCTGCACTATTTGACGAACAAGTCATGCGCCTCGGTCGCAGCGTGGACATCATCCCCTACGCCCCATCTGGGACTGGCTTTCTCAAGAATGCTGTTAAATCCAAGATCAAAAATAACAATAACGCCTTCATCATGCAAAATCATGGCGTGCTGGTCTTCGGCGGGACAATGGAACAAACCATCCACAATATGGCGTTGCTCGAAAAATGCGCGTTGACTTATTTGCTTGCTCTCATGACCGAGAAGAAAATCACGAAGATCCCATTGCCCATCCGCGAGATTGCGTTTGCAAAACTACGCGCGGATGAAAAGAAATTTGCGGAATTAAAGTAAGGGCGGATCGCGATCCGCCCCAACACGGGAAAATAAAATGACTCAACAATACGCCATCTCCGAATACCCCAACGTGGACGAAGTCTACGCCAAACTTGAAAACCTCATCAGCCAGCCAACTCGTCCCGTGCGGCGCGAGAAGATGAAGGAATATCTCGATTACTTCGATACCAAATGCGTCCGCTCAAAACAACTCACCGACGAAGCCAAGCAGATCATCCCTGGCGGTGTGCAGCATAACCTTGCGTTCAATTATCCATTTCCGATCGCCATTGAAAAAGCAGACGGCGCACATCTCTGGGATGCAGACGGAAATCAATACATTGACTTCCTGCAAGCAGGCGGACCGACCATCCTCGGCAGTAACTACGCGCCTGTGCGTGAAAAAGTGATCGAGATGCTGCAAACCTGCGGACCTGTCACAGGGCTGTTCCATGAATATGAATTGAAACTGGCACAGCTTGTTCAGCGCTTCATGCCTTCGATAGAAATGTTCCGCATGTTAGGCTCAGGGACTGAAAGCGTGATGGCGGCTGTCCGCGCGGCGAGGACATTTACAAGGAAAAGAAATGTCATCAAGGTCGGCGGCGCATATCACGGCTGGAGCGACTCGATGGTCTACGGCTTGCACATCCCAGGCACAGGACGGTTGGAAGCGAAAGGGATTCCGCGCGGGGCAAGTTCATCAACACGTGAGTTTTACCCGAATGCTCTCGGGGCGCTGAAGCGTCAGCTTTTTTTGAACAGGCTGAGGGGCGGCACAGCAGCGGTCATCGTCGAACCCGTTGGACCCGAAAGCGGCACGCGTCCTGTTTCAAAAGATTTCAATCAAAAAGTCCGCGAGTTGTGTGATGAGTTTGGCGCACTGCTCATCTTCGATGAAGTTGTCACAGGTTTTCGTTTGGGGCTGGGCGGCGCGCAGGGTTATTTCAATGTGAAGCCTGACCTGACCGTGTTCGGAAAATGCATCACGGGCGGCTACCCAATGGCGGGCGGAGTCGGCGGGCGGCGTGATGTGATCGCAACCTTCGCGGCAGGCATCGGCGGCGTGGGCGAACGCGCGTATATTGGCGGCACGCTTTCGGCAAATCCGCTTTCGTGTGTGGCGGGTTATTATGCTTTGCTTGAAATGGAAAAGACAAATGCGGCGGTCATCGCGGGCAAAGCAGGTGATCGTTTAACAAAAGGGCTGCAAGTTATCATCGAAAAACATTCCCTGCCTTTTGTCGCGTACAATCAAGGCTCGATCGTTCATCTCGAAACGGCTGGCACAATGCTGCTCGATTTCAAGCACCCCATCCGCCTGGCGAAAGGACTCAAGCCGCGCAAACATATGATGGAAGAAATGGGCGCGGCATACATGGCGAATGGTCTGGTCACGCTGGCTGGCTCGCGCATGTATACTTCGATGGCTGATACAGATGAAGTGATCGATGATGCGTTGAATCGTTTTGAAAATGTTTTGAAGGAATGTTAGTGAGCCATAAACTTTTAATCCTCGCACAAGATGAAACCAAGTACCGCGCTTTGATCGAAGAAGCGCGGCTTGTTAATTTGGAATTGGCGACTCAGCCTGCCGAAGATGTGGATATTGTTTTGGGCGAACCCAGCCGCATCAAAGCCGCGCTCGCATCTCTCCCCGCCCTGAGCTGGGTGCAGTCCATTTGGGCTGGGATCGAGCCTTTGGTTGGTCCCGCTGCGCGCCGTGATTATATTCTCACCAACGCGCGCGGAGTCTTTGGCGGACTCATGTCTGAGTATGTCATCGGCTATTTGCTGGCACACGAACGCAAAATTTTAAAAAGACTCGAAGATCAAAAAAATAAAACATGGGACGAATCTGACACAGGCACATTGCGTGGAAAAACAATCGGCTTGCTTGGTGTCGGCTCAATTGGCGCGGAAGTTGCGCGCGCCGCAAAGTTCTTCGGCATGAACGTCCGCGGTTACACGCGGGGCAGTGAAACAAGCAAACACGTGGACAAATATTTTCACGGTGATGATCTGTTAAAGTTCGCCGATGGATTGGATTACCTCGTCAACATCCTGCCCAACACAATGGATACACGCAAAGTCATCAATTCAGATCTACTCAACGCCCTGCCCGCTCACGCCCTCGTCATCAACGTCGGGCGCGGACCCGCTGTGGACGAAACTGCGCTGCTCGAAGCCTTGAATCAGAACAAAATTGCAGGCGCGGTGTTAGATGTATTTGAAAAGGAACCTCTGCCGAAAGATCATCCATTTTGGACAACGCCAAATCTGCTGATAACCTTTCACACTGCTGCAATAAGTCTGCCAGAAGATATAACGAAATTATTTGTTGAGAATTACGAGTTATTTAACGACGGGAAGCCGCTCAAATATCAAGTGGATTTTGAAAGAGGATATTAAACTTCGCGCTGAGCGAAGTCGAAGCGCCATCATCTGTCCTTCGACTCCCTGGCACTGCCCGCCAGGGCAAGTGTCGCTCAGGACGAATACATCAAAGGAGCATTCATGACCACACAATACAAAATCTATCCTTACCGCTGGGTGGTGCTGGCTGTTTTCATGCTGGTCAATATCACCATTCAAATCCTGTGGATTTCTTATGCTCCGATCACAGGTCCTGCCGCCGCTTTTTATGGCGTGAGCGATTTGCAAATTGGCTTGCTATCCATGTCGTTCATGATCGCATTTATCCCGCTGTCAATTCCAGTTTCGTGGGTCATTGACACTTACGGCTTTCGACTGGCGGTCGGCATTGGCGCGGTCATGATGGGATTTTTCGGGATCATGCGCGGAATGGCTGGCACGAATTACACGCTGGTCTTGTTCAGCACTTTTGGCATTGCGGCCGCGCAGCCGTTCCTGCTCAACACGTGGACAAAAGTCCCAGCCAACTGGTTTGCGCTGGAAGAACGCGCCACTGCGGTTGGAATGGTAACACTGGCAAGCCTCGTCGGCACGGCATTAGGCATGGTCTTGACTCCGATGCTCATGGAAAGCCTGCCCATTTCCACCATACAACTTTATTATGGCGGCATTGCCGCAATTTCAGCTATTTTATTTATCGCGTTATCGCGCGAGACTCCGCCCACCCCACCCTGCCCGCCTGGAATGGAAGTCCGCGCTTTGATGTTGGACGGTTTGAAACATGCATTAACCGTGAAAGTATTTTGGTTCGGCCTGGCGATCACATTTGTCGGACTTGGTATCTTTAACGGCGTGACCACATGGGTCGAGAATATCATCCGTCCGCGTGGATTTACGCCCACGGAAGCGGGCACACTCGGCGCTTTGATGATCGTCGGCGGCTTGATCGGCGCAGTGGTCATTCCTGCGCTATCCGATAAATATCACAAACGACAGTTGTTCCTTTTTGTATCATTCATTGGCGCAATCCCAGGTCTGATCGGCTTGACCTTTGCAACGACAACGACCATGCTGTACATATCTGCGTTCGTACTGGGATTTTTCCTCACGAGCGCCATGCCTGTCATCATGCAATACACTGCCGAAGTGACGCACCCCACTCCCGAAGGCACATCCAACGGACTGATCCAACTCTTTGGGCAGGCTTCTGTCATTTTCGTTTTCTTCATGGAAGCACTGAAAAATCCAGATGGTTCATTTACGCCTTCGTTATTATTTGCCACTGGATTGCTGCTCCTCAGCTTATTCTTCATCTCGCAAATGAAAGATCCGCTGGAACTCACTCAAATCAAATAAGGAGAGTTTATGTCCCCGACGCTAAATGACATTCGCCAAGCCGCAGAACGGATTTGTCCGTACGCACACCGCACGCCTGTTTTGACAAATGAAAGCCTGAATCAACAGGTGGGCGCGCGGGTGTTTCTCAAATGTGAGAACCTGCAAAAAGTCGGTGCGTTCAAATTCCGCGGCGCTTGCAATGCTGTTTATTCTCTCAGTGACGAAGAGGCCGCGCGCGGAGTCTGCACACATTCATCGGGGAATCATGCGGCGGCGCTGGCGCTGGCGGCAAGGATGCGTGGAATTCCTGCATATATCGTGATGCCGAACAATGCTCCGTCGGTGAAGAAAAATGCGGTGGCGGGTTACGGCGGCTTGATCACGTTTTGTGAGCCGACTCTCGAAGCGAGAGAAAGCACATTGGACAGGATCAGGCTCGAGACAGGTGCGACCGTTGTCCATCCATATAATGATGAGCGTGTGATCACAGGTCAAGGCACGGCGGCGTTGGAACTGCTGGAGGATGTCCCCGATCTGGATGTGATCATTGCGCCAGTCGGCGGCGGCGGATTGTTGAGCGGCACAAGCATTGCGGCGACTGAAATCAAAAAGGGAATCCGCGTGATCGCAGGCGAACCTGAAATGGCGGATGACGCATTTCGTTCGATGCAGGCTGGCGAGATCATCCCTTCAAAAAATCCAAAGACAATTGCGGATGGTTTGCTCACTTCACTTGGCACATTGACCTTCCCAATCATTCAACAACGCGTCGAACAAATTGTCACTGTGAGCGAAGCAGGCATTATCGCTTCGATGAAATTTGTTTGGGAACGCGCGAAGATCATCATCGAGCCATCATCTGCTGTTGCGGTTGGCGTGTTGTGGGAAAAGAAAATTGATCTGAGCGGACTCAAGGTCGGCGTCATCATCAGCGGCGGCAATGTGGATCTGGAAAAACTTCCCTGGTGAGTAGTCAGCCGCTCTAGCGGGGGGCTAAGCTCCCGCTAGAGCGGCTGAAATTCTAAAAATCTTTTTGTGATAAAATCCGATTCGTAACAATCAAAGGACGCCTTGGGGGAGCACCGAGCCTTTGTAAAATTAATTCATTTGGAGAACAATTTATGCCACGAAGAAATCTCGCTCGTCTTTACAAAGACGAGTTCTCAGGATATTCACTTGCAAAATTTCAACAGGATGCACTCGCAGGGTTAACAGTTGCCGCGGTTGCGCTTCCGCTTGCTTTGGCGTTTGGTGTTGCATCGGGCGCAAGCGCCGCAGCAGGGTTGGTCACAGCCATACTTGCGGGCATCATTATGGGCGCACTCGGCGGCGCACCGTACCAGATCAGCGGACCGACAGGCGCAATGTCTGCGGTGTTGATCGTGCTTGTTGCGCGTTATGGGCTCGAAGGCATTTGGGTCGCAGGTTTGTTTTCGGGTGTGCTGCTGCTCATCATCGGCATCATGCGCCTCGGTCGCTTTATCGCCTTCATCCCCGCGCCCGTCATCAGCGGCTTCACTTCGGGCATCGCACTCATCATTTTCATCGGTCAAATTGACAACCTGCTTGGCATAAAAACTCCCGCCACCGAAACCGCCGCGCAAAAATTTATCGGATATTTCACCAACAGTTTCATCGTTGACTGGCACGCTCTCACTTTGGGACTCATCGTCATTGGGACGATGCTGTTTTGGCCCGCGAAATGGAACGCGAAATTCCCCGCTTCGCTTCTGGGACTCATCCTTGCCACGCTGCTTAACTACGCTGTAGGCTGGTCAGTCACAGTGATCGGAACCATCCCTAAAACTTTGTTACTCGCACAACGTCTCAGCCTCGCCAATATCCCCTGGAATAATCTCGCCGAATTCGTCGCTCCCATCCTGACCATCACCGCGCTTGGCGCAGTGGAGTCATTGCTAAGCGGCGCAGTCGGCTCCAACATGACAGGCATACGCATGCAAGCCAATCAGGAATTGATCGCGCAAGGTGTAGGCAATATGATCATCCCTTTCTTTGGCGGAGTGCCAGCCACAGCCGCGATTGCGCGTTCTAGTGTAGGCATTAAATCAGGCGGGCAGACTCGCATGGTCAGCATCATCCACGCGGTTGGTTTGCTGCTCTCCATGTTCCTGCTTGCGCCTTTTATGGCGCGCATTCCGCTTGCGGCATTGGCGGGCGTTTTGATGGTCACCGCTGTCCGCATGAATGAGTGGGCTGCGATCAAATTCATTTTCGGCAAACGCTTCAAAACAGACATGATCGCTTTCACGGTCACCATGCTGGCAACGGTCATTTTGGATTTGACTCAAGCCATCCTGCTGGGCTCATTCCTTGCAGCCATGGTCTTCCTGAATAAGATCGCCAGCATTGATATCGCTGTTCAGGAAGTGGATGTTGAAAGGCTCAAACAAAAAGGGATCGAGACCGCGGGAAATTGCCGGCATGTGCGTGTGGCATTTCTGACAGGCCCGTTGTTCTTCGCGGCTACGGGTCAATTCAATGAATCATTTTCAAATTTGGGAGATACTCACGCGCTCATCCTATCCATGCGGGGCGTGTCTTTAATAGATACAGCAGGCATCGAAGCCGTCCACCGCCTGCACGGACGGTTGCAAAAACAAGGCGGCACGCTCATGTTCGCAGGTGTCCACGATAATGCGCGCAACATGATGGAACGCGGCGGACTGGTACAAACCATCGGCGAGGAAAATTTCTTTTGGTCCAGCGACCAGGCCATTGTCGAGGCAGAGAAGCGGGGATGTCAGTTCTGCTTTGATGAAAAAAAATAACCGATTTATTCTCCATCCGCAAACAAAACCCCCGTCATTCGACGGGGGTTTTGTTTGCGAGTAATTCCTTCACCCTTGGATAATCCTTGTAAAACCCGCGATACTCTTCAGGTAGATTAGCGGCAATGCGGCACATGATTTCATCGGTGGCTTCGCGCATGGCTTGTTCACGTCCCTTGCCTTTTGGGATTTCGACAGTAAACGGTTCTCCCACCACTGCTTTTATTTTTGAACGGCGGAATCTTTTTAGGTTGGACAGCACAGCACTATCTCCTGTTCCAGTCAACGAAATAGGAACCACGGGATATCCGCTTTTATTGGCGAGGAAAGCCACGCCCATTTTGCCTTCCTGCAATATTCCGGTTTTTGAACGCGTGCCTTCGGGCGCGATCACCATCAACCCGCCTTTTTTCATGCGCGCCAGAATTTCACGCAAGGCTGAAAAATCCGCTTCAAAACGGTTGAGCCAAACAGCGTCTACGTATCGTCCCAAGGGACCAATGATTGGGTGATATTTATACTTTTCGGCAATTGCCAGGATGAAATCATCACGGTCATACGCGTACAACAACACAGCCGTATCCAGGTTTCCCAGATGATTTGCAGCAAGCATTGCATTGCCCTCTGGAAATTTACCCATACCATCCAGAAATTTATCCATACCAACGATTTCCACATCGGCAATAAGGTTCATCACAAACCGAATAAATGTACGTAAAGATTTATATTTCATGGGATATATTGTAACAACAAATTTCCCTAAAGCTATACCGATTCCACGCCTACGGATTGGATGGGTCGGGAATGAGGCTGTCGGGTTGCATGAACCGCATTATACAAGGCGAATAAAAACGTCAGTCACTCCCCACCGTTAATCAATTCCCTTAATCGCGGATGCTCCGCATAATATCCGCGATTCCTTTCTGGCAGCATGACCGCGATCCTGCACATGATCTCGTCAGTATATTCCTGCAATACCTTTTCGTGATTCTCCTTGGGTAACGGCGGCAGCACGAATGGTTTTCCCGTAGTGATCTTTATGGGTGTACGGCGAAAGTGTTTGAGATTGCCAAAAAGGAGCCGGTCTTCACTGCCAGAAATCGCAACAGGCACGATCTGCCAGCCCATTTTGGACGCAAGATAAGCAACGCCGGGTTTGCCCTGCGCCATTTTCTCATCACGTGCGCGCGTACCTTCGGGGGCAATGACCAGCGTCTGTCCTTCTTCCATACGTTTGATCATCTCGCGCATGGATTTGGCGTCGGGCTTAAAACGGTTAATAAAAATAAAATTTAGATTTTTGCCAAGCCATCGCAGAAAAGGATTCTCCTCCCATTTTTCAGCGACTGGAATAAAAAGGTTCCAATTATCCAGCGCATAATATGGTATCAATGCATCCAAAATGCCCAGATGATTTACTGCAATAACAAATCCATTTTTTTCTGGCAGGTTCTCGTATCCCACAACTTTTATTTTTGTAATGATATCTAGAACAACATGAATGAGCCAGCGCAGGAATTTCTTCATAAGGTGATTCTACACGGTTTTATCAGAGGGTAGGAATTACTATAAAAAAAGTCCCGTTTGCACGGGACTTTAGTTTCACACTTTACTCTTTATCGCGTAGATAATCTGAATTATTCTGCTGTGAAAGACCCTGTACCCCATAGGTGGAGAACATCTTCACAAAAATATCATAATCACCGGGGGTCATGGATATAATTTGAAAACCAACATTATACAAATTCGGATCAAATAGGTCCGGATGACACCATCTTGCTCGTGCGGTAAAAGTAATGTAACTTTTGTTTGAAATCTCACCTGTTTGGTCAATACGAAGCCGATAATCCTTGTTGATCGGGATGGGCTTGCTGCTGTCCAGCTTAAAACCACCCGTGCTAATATCAGAAAAATGTCCAACCAACGTGTCATCCGCCTCATTCATGACACGCATGTAATAAGAAAAATTTCGCCTGGCTACTTGTCGTTTTTCTGCTCCCATGGGAGACTCCTTTCAATAACGTTAGGTTAGCACAGTATATGGTATAACGCGGTAAGAATCAAGGTGACACCGATTTAGTCTTCATTTTTCAATATATGGGTCAAAATGGTAGCGCCTGACCCGCCAATATTTTGCGTCATACCAATTTTGGCGCCATCCACCTGCGTTTTGCCGCACTCACCTCTCAACTGCTGGACAACTTCCACCAGCTGATATACCCCCGTCGCGCCGACTGGGTGTCCGCGGGCTTTTAATCCGCCGCGAGTGCAGACGGGCACACGACCCTGGATGCTGATCTCGTTATCGAGGGCGAGTTTTACGCCCTGGCCTCTTTCTGCAAACCCGCTGGCCTCGAGTGAAAGCGCGGCCATGATGGAAAAAGCATCGTGCAATTCAAACACATCAATATCGGCAGGGGTTACGCCAGCCATTTCATAAGCACGTTTTGACGATAGATATGCGGCTTGCAGGAACATGGGATCTTTACGTGAATGGACCGCGATCGTGTCAGTTGCAGCAGCGGAAGCAGAAACGATGATCCGCGGCTGGCGCGCCACATTCTCGGCAGGGACAATGATCATCGCCGCCGCGCCATCTCCGGTGGGAGAGGCATCCAACAGATTGATCGGTGTGGCGACCATGGATGATTTTTCAAATTTTTCCACAGTTATTTTTTCATGCAAACGGGCATACGGATTGTGCATTGCGTTCGCGTGTGAATTAATGGAGAACGGCGCGAAATCTTCATGTTTCCAGCCGAACTCGTGCATGTAACGACGCATGACCAGCGCATTGATTCCCACAAACGAGATACCCTGGTCCACTTCGTAATCTGCATCGGCGGCGGTTGCCAGTGATGCGGTGACATCGCGCCCCGCTTTGTCGCTCATTTTTTCGACACCCACCACCAGCGCTGATTCTATGTCGCCGGAGGCAACAGCCATCAGCGCGGCCCGAAACGCAGCCGCTCCTGATCCGCAGGCAGCTTCGATCTTCACGGCTTCCTGTTTCCACAGTCCGATCCAATCGGCAAAAAATGTGCCTAGCTGATTTTGTCCGCTGACGATGGGGGAAAGCATATTGCCCACAAAAAGCGAATCAACTTTTTCAATGCCCGCATCTTGCATGGCGGCAAAAGCGGCATCGCCCCCGATCTCACGCAGGGATTTCTCCCAATGCTCACCTATTTTTGTTTGACCGATTCCAAGAATGGCTACTTTTCTCATACCGTAAATTCTACCGCATTGCGCTATCAGGAACTATCATAAATTCGGGGCAAAAAACTGTTGCATTCTCCTCCATTTCTTGCTATGCTACATTCAAAGGAGATCAATATGCCACGAACCATTTTTTTATACGTATTTCTTGTGACCCTGCTCATTACGGGTTGTGGGTCGTTCTCCACGCCTGCGCCGCTCAATACCCCTAAGCCAGAATCGCCTGCGCTTGACGGCGACTGGACGATTAAAATGACACAATCAGGCGGCATCATAGGACTATCCCGTTCGATTGAGGTTTCATCAGATGGAAAATATACTGTCGTTGATGAACGTGCAAACAAAACTATCACTGGGGAACTCACAGCCAATGAGTTAGTAGAACTAAATGAATTGGTTGCGACTTCCAACTATGTCCCCGCAACCAAACCCGATGGCTCGGTTTGCGCTGATTGTTTTGTGTATGATCTGGAAATACAAGTTAATGGAGAAAAGTTGTCTGTTCAACTAAATGATTTCACCCTGCCCAACTCAGGACTTGAACCCTTGGTGACCTATCTGCGAGGCTTGATCGATACAGCCTTAAAATAGCAAAGGAAATTAGTTATTGAGCCGTTCAAGAGAAAATTAACCTACACGACGACTTTCAAAACTAATAGGAATTTTTAATGTATTGAACCTACTTTTGTTGTATGCTAACAGCAGAAACCAAAAGGAGGTTGCGACACATATACCACCTTAATTGGCACCAAGGGAGATCGTAGTCCCTGATCTGATTTGAAGTTGTCCGTAAAATCAGATATCCCAAAAATGTGTTGAGAACTTAGAAAAGGAGGTTGCGATAGATACACCACCTGAACTACACAAAATGGGAAGGTCGAGACGCACTGACCTGGTCGAGTTGATTTTTTAGAACCAGACGTTCCCCAAACGATACGAAGGTTGCTAAATCACTCCTTCCCTAACATAGAGTACTTTCGACGGACGAGTAAACTCTCGTCCGTCTTTTTTATAAAGACCCTAAAGGTTTCCCTCTTCGAGGACTTCGTAGAAACCTTTAGGGTCTCATTATCAAATGGATCTAAGTGCCTTCCGCATTCGCTCAAGTCCCTGTTCAAGCAGTTTGCGTGAAGTCCCAAAGTTCAAGCGGACGTGACCTACGCCTTCCTTACCAAATACCTTCCCGTCACTCACGGCCAACCTTGGCATTCTTCAGGAAGAATTCATACGGCGAGCCGACTATTCCTGTCTGCGTGAAATCGAGCCAGCCGAGATAGGTTGCATCAGGATGGGTCAGGCGGACTTCAGGCATGTACTCAGTGACATACTCCTCAAGAAAATCACGGTTGCCTGTCAAATAGCGGCGGAGTTCCTTCAGCCAGCCGTCACATTGACCTGAGAACGCAGTCTGCGCAGCATATAGTCCCGCACTACTGACGTGCAAATTCAAGCGGCTGACTTCTTTTTCGTAGCGTTCCCGTAATTCTTTGTCGGGGATGATCGCAAATCCACAATACAAGCCTGGAACGTTGAAGGTCTTGGATGGAGCTATCAATGTGATCGTGTGCCTGGCGATCTCAGCGGACAGTTTCGCCATCGGCGTGAATTTATTGTCATCCAGCAGTAACTCGGAATGGATTTCATCTGAAACGATCAGTACATTATTTTTGATGCAGAGTTCCGCCATTTTCAACAATTCTTTGCGCGAGAAGATAATCCCAAGCGGATTATGCGGGTTGCACAACAGGAACATACCCGCCTTCTTAACCTGCTTTTCAAAAATATCCCAGTCAATTTCGTAGCTCAGGATATTTCCGTTTATATGTTTTACAAAGGGCACGTCAAGCTGGGGAATACCAATATTATTTTTCACTTCATGGAATTCATTGTAGACGGGTGTTTGTAAAAGCACGCCTTTTTTAGGAGTGCAGGCGATCCGCGCCGCAACGCTAAAGCCGCTGACAATACCCGTCACTGCCACTACCGCCTCGGGCTTGACCTTCCAGCCGTATAACCTATCCATGCGGGCGGTGACTGTTTCCTTCAGCGCAGGTGTGGCCATTTCGTAGCCGAACACACCATGATCTACCACCTTGTGAAGCCCATTCAAGATCGGCTTGGGCGCGGGAAAATCCATGTCTGCCACCCACATGGGAAGCACGTCTTTTGGATATCTCAACCACTTGAGCGAATTGCTGGAACTGCGGCGGTTTGGAACGATGTTGAAATTTGTCATGTGTCCTCTGGTATTAATGTGTGGAATTTTTTGAATACATTGTACTGCCAGTTATGGATTTATAATGAGTCGCCTGCATATCTTATCCTCGGAGTAAAGAAATGAAATTCACACTTGAGCTCCCACTTCACAGATCACGCGCCGAAGTATGGCGCGCTTTTGACAACCCTGAGAATACAAAAATATGGCAGCCCACCCTGGTGAGCTTGAAACTGTCAGTGGGGTGCAGGGACAGGTGGGAGCCGTATCCAAGCTGACTTATGCGGAGGGCAAAGGCGAATTTGTCCTTATGGAAAAGGTCACCTACCGCGCCGAGCCAGAGCGCTTTGACAGTGTCTATGAAAACAACTTCGCCGATAACAGCGTAAAGAATACCTTCATTGCGACGAGTGAAAACGAAACCCTGTGGAAAATGGAAGTGGAATATAAGTTCAAGACATTGCTGATGAAGATCATCGGTCCATTTGCGAAAAAGAATTTCGTCAAACGCAGTGAACGGGATATGGAACGCTTCAAGGAATTTGTGGAAAAACCATAGGCTTAGAGAATCTATCAAGACGCTTGACCAACTATCGGGGCGGAAAAGAAACGGCTATTCATCCAATAAAAAGCTGGCACAATTTGATATGGCAGAGCGGGATGAATTGAGTCATAATTATTGTTGAAAGGAATGGCCTGTTTTCATCAAGAACGAGCAGATGAAAAAATATTCCATGTTTTATCTTTTGATTATCCTGGGGGCCAGCGCCGCATGTGTGGGAACGGTTATGCCCTTCGCCAACACGCCACAAATATACCTGCCAATAGTAAACACGCCACAAGTAATTCAATCCATCCCAACCAGCGACCCATCCATATATGGCAACATCAAAATAAAGGGGAGTACGGAATTTGTGGCGCAGACCCGTGCCGCGTTGACTTTACTGGAGCAGAAGGCCCCAGACGGATTCATGAAAGTCCAAACGTATGTCGGCATTATCGAGCAGGGGCAACATAGCGGCATGTGGGCATGGGAGCAGCCGCCACGTTACGAAGTAGGCGACACCACCGCGTTCTTCAGTGTCAGTTGGTACGCATCGACCATTGCGCATGACGCCACGCATTCGGAGCTGTACGCCGAGTATCAAGCCGCACACCCAGGCGAACCAGTGCCAGAAGATGCTTATAGCGGCGTGGAAATCGAGCGCTTCTGCATTGGCTATCAACTTAAAGTATCCAAGCAGATCGGCGCGCCGCAAAGCGAAATAGATTACCTATCCACTTTGGATGGCACACACTGCGATGTTGATCATGACGGGGATTGTGATTGGCATGATTATCAGAATAGAAATTGGTAGGCTGGGTGCAGTCTGAGACCTGCATCGAACATGTGAATATCACATATCATCTCGATTGGATCTTGGTGAGTGTGCAGATCGGTTTTTTCAGCAAAATGACAAGCCCGTTCTCAACCGACTGCGCCCTCAGATACCAATTGGGTGTTGGTTCTTTTTGAAACGTCTCACCGCCTGCGTTGTCTATTATTGGCAAAAATGTCCCGGTTGTTTCAACACCATTTACCGTAACCGTGATCTGATCACCTGTGTTCATGCTAATTTCATCATAGCTGGACAGTTGACGTGTTACGCCGGTAAGTTCCAAAGCGAAGAAGTCGGTCATTGCCTGAGCCGAACCGCCTGCAACATTATTTTGCGCAGCAGGATATTCAAAGGAAAAAAAAGGAGATACAACGATGAACATGAGATCCGCAGGTTCAAGAACGTGAAGTTGCCACCTGCGTCCATTCAGGGCGGCAAATGAAACAAATTGCAAAACAGTCTTGTCCAATCCAACCAATATCATTGTACTAATGGATTGCAGGTCATAACGATTACCATCTAAATCTATAATGGCAAACTCCAGTTGTCCCTTGATTTCCTGCTCATTGGCCAGTGTTATGGTATCCCCCCCTTCACTTGCATAGACGCGCCGAAACTTACTCCATTCAACCAGTATATGGATACCGTCGGCTCTTTTTAAGGGTAAATATCCTGGCCAGGCATTTATTTCCTGATCCAATACCACATCGCCAGTGTCGATGTGGTCCACCTTTACCGTGGTTACAACTCCCTGTCGGTCTGTGATCTGAACGATCGGGTCTGAATACTCAACAAGGGGTTGAACTGTCGGCATTGGTGGAATTGGCACAGGCGTGGAAGTAGGCGTGGAAGTAGGTGAAGGGGTGATGGTGGGTGTGAATGTGAATGTTGGTAGTGGTGTACTGGATGGCGGGAGCGGCGTGGGTGCCACAGGCACTGCGATGTTGATCATGACGGGGATTGTGATTGGCAGGATTATCAGAATAGGAATTGGTAAACAAAAAATAATTACTTTCGTCGCTACTCCAAAAATCCTATTTGCTGATAGAATAACCGAGAAATCCCAAAAGGACGTTTTCACTGCAAGCTTACAATGCAAGGATACACACTCGTACATGAAATATAACTTCCCTCTTTTTTGGCGTTCCCTCTACCGCTCCTTCTTCAACTCAAAAAACACCACTGCCCGCCTCACCCGAAAACGCATAATTTTTCTTGCGCTCTTCTGCATCGTCTGGCCCTTCGGCATGCTCATCCACTGGTTCTTTTTCTGGCTGGATGATATTCTCTTCCCCGCCTACAAAGATCATCCCATCGAAAAGCCATTGTTCATCCTCGGCAACCTGCGCAGTGGATCAACATTTCTGCACCGCCTGCTTTCGCGCGATTCGCAGACCTTCACCAGCTTAACCACGTGGGATATTTACCTGACCCCCTCGGTCACACAAAAGAAGATCACGCAGTTCTTTGCGCGGCTCGACACGAAATATTTCGGCAGCACAATTCACCGCCTGCTCCACAAATTTGACGCTGCCACGCTCGGCAAATTGAAGATCCATCCCATCTCTTTCTTCCAGCCCGAAGAGGACGAAAACATCCACCTGCTGATCTGGGATGGCTACTTCGTCACCTTCCTCTTCCCGTTCATGGATGAGATGCCCCTTTATCAGCACTTCGACGAAGCCCTCAGCCCCGAACACAAACGCCGCATCATGACCTTCTACAAGTCCATGGTAAAGCGTCACATGTATGCCACGGGTAAGAAATATTACGTGGCGAAGAATCCAGCTTTCAGCGCGAAGATCGAAACGCTGACCGAATTCTTCCCCGAAGCACGCATCATTTATCTCGCCCGCAATCCGCTGGATATGCTCCCCTCCACCGTTTCATGGATCAACTACGCGCGGCGGCAATTCACCGACCCTGTGCCTGGATTCCATTATTTGGATGAGATCATGGACATGACCAAATACTGGTACAGCCACCCGCTCAAATATTTGGATGCGCATCCCTCACCCCGACACCTGATCCTGAAATACGATGACTTGATCCAACGCCCTGAGGCAGTCATCCGCGGGTTCTATGAACAATTCGGCTACCCCGATAAACCAGGTCTGCCCATCATCATTGACCAGGCCGTCAAAGAGACACTGACCTTCAACAGCGACCACAGCTATTCCTACGAAGAAATGGGCTTTACCCGCGAACAGATCGTGGCAATGTACCCCGATGTTTTCAAACGCTTCGGCTTTGAAACCCGCGAGCCGTTTGTTGAGAGAGAGAAAGTGGAAGTGGAGAGGGTAATAAGAAGTAAAAAGTAAAAAGTGGAGTATACAAAAGCCAAGTGACAGTCACCTCGCAGGTGACTGTCACTTTTTTTATGGAAAGTATTGGTTCAACAACTGCTTTGCTGTCTTGCCATCTGCGCCGTTAGGGTCTGCGCTTTGCACGTACATTAATTTTTCCAGCGCGGCGGTGCGATTGCCTTGTGCGAGATACGTCAGCGCAAGGTGGATGTGTGCTGGCAAATAATTGGGAAAACGCTTGATCACATCCAACAAAGTTTGCTCGGCACTGGCATATCTGCCCGAAGAGAGATAAGCCCAGCCCAACGCATCCAACGCAGACGGGTCATCAGGCGCAAGGTCTACGGCTTTCTGCGCGGCGGGCAAGCCCACATCGTCCAAATACACAACATTCTCGGCGCAAAAGACAGCCAGCAAACGCCAATAAGTAGACTCATTTGGCGCAAGTTCGGTTGCTCGCTGATAAGCCGCCAGCGCGGCAATAAGATCCCCATTTTTTATATAGGCGTTCCCCAATTCAGCCTGCCATGCGGGGTTACTCGGCTCGGTCTCTGCGGCCTGCAAATACTCGGCAAGCATCTGCGGATATTTTTCCTGACGATTCCAATACAACCCACGCAAGGCACGGACAACGACAGAAGTGTGATCGAGAGCCAGAGCCTGATCAAGTTCCGCGCGCCCGTCCCCGCCTGTTTGTTGTTTCGCTTCGCCAAGCCAGGCCCACGCCTCGGCATTCTCCGCATCAAGTGCGATGGCTTTCTCAAATGCCGCCAGGGACAGGTCCCATTCCTGCACCAAGCCCAGGGCGCGGCCAATCGTCACCATTTGTTGTGAGGCGTCGGGTTGTGTGGAGGATAAATTCAAGGCGGCGCGCAATGTCTGCACAGCGGGATCAAACTCAGGGTCCAGAGAAGAAGCGAGCATCAAATTCGTGAGAGCCTGCTCAGGCTCCAGCACAGTCAGCAAGAGACCGAGTTTGTAATAGGCGTAAATGCTTCCCCCATCCAATTGAATTTGCTTTTCCAACATGTCGCGCTCAGCCGCCCAATTTTTTTGCTGGCGATAAATGAGCGCAAGCAGGTTATACGCAGATGGCAGAGGATCAAGTTTTAGGCTTTCTTCAAGCGCGTTGACGGATGAAGGAAAATCGCCTAGCTGATAATAGGAATACCCAAGCCACATCCAACCCTCAGCAGAAAGCGTTGGCGCTCGCTCGAAAAAATTTACAGCTTCGTTTTCGTCACCATTTTTGGCGGCGGCAATGCCTGCTTTTTCCCATAGATCATCACGCCAGGGTAAAAGTTGTGCGGCCTGTTTATAAGACTCGGCCGCACTTCCATAGTTCTGCGCGGCAAATTCGGATTCTGCACGGTTGAGCGCAAAATAGCCCCTGAAAATTACCGGCAAAAAAATAGCGGCGAGCAGAATCGCAAGCGTAATGGGAACAATAATTTTTTTAGTGGTCATTGTAATGATAATTATACGTGAGCGCGCCATATTTTTTTGAACTGGAAGTATAATAACAAGCAACATGGATGCATTTACCAGCCTTATCCTTACTCAATTAACGGTCCCTCCCGGGGACTTAATTTATTATATTGTCCTGGTATTTGCGGTTGCAAGCGCGCTCCAGTCGGCTTTTAATCACTGGCGGGTCAGCGAATTCCCACAGGCGCGACGTGCTTTTGTAGGGCTTGGCGTACTGCTTGCGGTGCAAGTGGTCATGTTTGTGTTTAGCGGACTCGGCTGGCAGCACTTGATTGACCCAAAAGCCGTTCTGCCGCCCATGGACCGCGCTTTCATCGTATTTAGTATTATTTGGATCACATGGCTATACGCCTTCCCCGAACCCAGCCGAATGGCGGATGCCGGGGCGGCATTGTTGAGCGTGCTGGTTATCACCGCACTGGGATTAAGCTCTGCTGGTCTGGCAGCCACAGATCGCAACCACCACTTATAACCAAACCACGGATGATTGGTTCTGGCAGATCGTTTCATTAGTCAGCATATTGGCCGGGATCGGCATCCTGCTCACCCGCAAACCAGACGGCATGTGGTATGGAGTTGTTTTGCTTTCGCTTGGGCTCCTCGGGCATATTGGGCAACTGCTCTTCCCGGTTGAGGGAAATTATTCAGGGATCGTGCGCCTTGCGTATATGGCGGCGTATCCTATTTTGCTTACTTTGCCGCAACGATTTGCAGTACCCGCAACACCTTCTGCAAATAATGCGCCTGCCCGACCCACGACCCAAAAACAAGATTCGGGGTTAATCGAGCGCAGACGGTACAGCACAGACCCAAAGACCTTCCACGCGATGCTCGCACTTGCCGCGGAATCAAACCCCACAAAAGTAAGCCAGGCGATCACACGCGCGATTGCGCAGACCATGCTTTCGGATCTGTGCTTTATGATCTACCTGACAGAAAACAACAACCAACTATTGATCGCAGGCGGGTATGACCTGATCCGCGAAGACAGTTTGGATGGTGGTTCGCTGAACAAGAACGCGATCCCAATGCTGGCGAACTCGTTACAACGCGGACGTCCGCTGCGTATGCCAGCCAGCAGTACCTCGGCAGATGTTAAAGGTCTGGGCGATATTCTTGGCTTGACCAACCCCGGTCACTTGTTATGTGTGCCTATTATCACGCCAGAGAAAGAATCTCTGGGCGGCGTGCTTTTGCTCTCCCCCTATTCAGACCGCACGTGGACCGCAGAAGACCAGGCCTATCTCACAAACATCGCTACATCTTTGGTACCGGTCATTAAGCGGAGCCAGAATTCAAATAAACTGGAAGCCCAGCACGATAAGACAAATGCAAAAATAACCGATCTGGAACTCCACGTACAGGACCTGACCAAGCAATTGGAAGCCGCGCGCGCAGAGAGCCAAAAAACCAATACCGTGGAGATCGCATCCCTGCTGATCGCACAGGCAGAATCACAACGCATTATCGAAGATTTGCAGGCTGAAAATGCAGAATTACGCACAGGCAAGGGTCAAACTTCCTCCTCATCGGCACAGATCGAGAATGAATTAAAAGCAAGTTTGCAGGAACTGGCTCGCTTGCAAAATCAACTCGCAGATGCCAATATAAAAGCGCATGAACTGGAAAAAGGCCAGGTGGCTGCCAGGAGCACGGAGCAGGCCGAAGTGATCGCATCCATCTCGCAGGAATTGCGTCAGCCTCTATCGTCAATTGTCGGGTATACAGACTTGCTTTTGGGAGAGTTGGTAGGCATGCTTGGCGCATTACAACGAAAATTTGTGGAGCGCATCAAAGCCTCCACCGAACGCATCAACAGTTTGACGGATGATATGATCCAGATCACCACGCTGGAAGCGGAATTGAATGATCTCAAGCCTGAACCTGTGGATTTGAATGTCGTGATCGACAATGCCATGTCTTATACAAGTGCGCAGGTGCGTGAAAAAAACATCTCCATGCACCTTGATCTTCCCAAAAAACTTGCGCCCATCCAGGCAGACCGCGAAGCGCTGCAACAGATACTCATTCACCTATCTGCAAAATGCGGGGGCGGCAACTCCGTTCGAAGGCACGACCAAACTCAAAGTCCAGACCCGAACCGAGGAAGGATCTGAATTCATCCTCATTCAAGTCACGGACAGCGGTGGCGGCATCCCAACAGAAGACCTTCCACGTGTCTTTACCCGTCTTTATCGCGCGGACAATGTGCTTATTCAAGGCGTCGGTGATACCGGGGTTGGTCTTTCCATCGCAAAGACTCTCACCGAGGCGCATCATGGGCGCATTTGGGTGGAAAGCGAACAAGGTGTCGGCTCTACTTTTAGCGTGTTGCTGCCCATCACCGGCGACGGCTATGTTGAAAAAAGCCCCAAAGCCAAAGGAAAGAAATAATGCAATTGCGTGGCTTAGGCAACGCGCTGGTTGTAGCTTTGATCTCGATTGGATTGATGATCGGAGCGTTATCCATTTCGCTGGTGGAGTTTGCTCCGCAAGCGACTCCCACGGCGACGAATAGCCTGTTCTCCTCTCCCGCGCCTGTGACTGTCACCCAAACAACGCTCCCAACACTGACGCCGACGCTGGGACTTGAATCTCCAACTGCCAGTATTACGCCAACATTCACAAATACAGCCCTTCCGCCCGTCTCATGCACGCCGCCAATAGGTTGGGGGCAAATTATCGTTCAAGCTGGAGAAACACTCAATAGCATTGCTGTACGCTATCGCGTCAGCAAGGATGAGTTGCGCAGTGCGAACTGCCTCTTGACCGATAACCTTGTAGCGGGCACGATCTTGTATGTGCCTGCCGTGGCACCCAACACCCCTGTGGTATGCAGCCCGGGTGCATCTGGATGGGTGAAAAATTATGTGGTTAAGCCCGGTGATACGATCTATGCCATTGCGACCAATCATTACATATCCGCAGGCTTGCTCAAGAGTGTGAACTGTCGGGCAAGCGACCTGATCCTTGTTGGTGAAATACTTTGGGTTCCCAATGTTGCCACACGCACGCCATATCCAACGCCATTGCCCGGGAGTACGGTCACGCCATACCCCACCGACCCATTAACAGAAACAGCTTTGCCTTACACTGTCACGGTTATACCTACTAACACGCCTGTGCCTGCCACGCCAACAACAATTCCGACTTTCACGGCTGTCCCCACACTCGTGCCGAGCCCAACTGCATTCCCAAACCCTTAAAGAAAAAAAGGCGACTGTATAAATACAGAATGGTAATTTTTTGCGCCTTCCAAACACGCATATGAAATCATCCCAGCCTCACATCATTCTGTTTTTCGCTTTAGCAATTATATTATCTGCCTGCGGCTCTGCGCCACAAGCAGCAGTGGCAGCTCCCCTGCCTTTTCTATTAATCACCTCGGCGCCGAACCCATCCCCTACGCCCACACCATTTCAACCCTCGTTTTACACATCGGCATCAGACGGAATTAGCACGCCGACACCGGGGCAAATCCTGCCGACTGAAACAATTTCGCCCACGGCGATCCCTCCCATTGATGCCACCGCAACTGTAGATATCAGCCAATTATTCCCAACACTAGCCGCTCCCCCAGTTGCTGAAGCTTTGGTGGTCGAACCAACCGCCCTGCCGCCTCTTACGGACAATGAAACGATCAACTTCCTGCTCATCGGTTCAGATAAGCGGCCCGGCTCGTCTTATCGCACCGACACAATGGTTGTCGCCGTCGTCTGGCCCAAGGAAGGACAGGTCTCGCTCATCTCCATCCCGCGTGACTTGTGGATCTACATTCCCACCGTTGGCATGCAGCGCATCAACACCGCTTATCAAAGCGGAGAGATCACCGGCTACGCAGGCGGCGGACCGGGCTTGTTAAAAGACACCATCGCTTATAACATGGGCATTCGCATTGACCACACCGCCATGGTCGACTTTGATGGCTTTCGCCGCATTGTTGATACCCTCGGCGGCGTGGAAGTGCCAATTTCCTGCGCCTTCACCGACTGGCGCTTAATTGACCCATCGTATGACCCTGAAAATGAAAACAACTGGTGGCTCTTCACCGTCGGCCCGGGGCAGGTCCACATGGATGGCGACCTCGCACTCTGGTACGCACGCTCACGGTTAAGGTCCAACGACTTTGATCGCGGCCGCCGTCAGCAGGAAGTCATCCGCACCATCTTCGCCAAAGCCTTGCAGACCGATACCTTCAGCAAGATCCCGCAGCTCTACAATGACTTCTCCAGCACCGTCATCACAGATCTTGGGCTTGGCGACTTGTTGTTATTATCGCCCTACGCGGTCAACTTCACCAATGCAAACATCCGCGGCTACTATATCCGCCCGCCCTACGTCAGCTCGTGGGTCACCCCCGGCGGCGCGGCTGTGTTACTTCCAAGCGAAGCCGAGCTCGGCCAAATGCTCATCGAAGCCACCACACTTTCACCGTATGCGGTTGAACGAAAGACCATTAAAGTGGATGTGCAGAACGGCACCCCATTCGACACATGGGATGCCCTCGCCGCCTCGCGTCTCAATTATGCGGGTTATCAAACCGACATTTCGAATGCCGACCGCCGCGACTATACCTCATCTGTCATCATTGACTTTACCCCCGGGCAGGATCCTAATCAACGGCAGACGATCATGTCAACCCTCAACCTGTTTTCTGCAAATGTAATTTCCCTACCCGATGCAAACAGCCCCGTGCAATATCGCGTCATCCTCGGCTATGATTACGAGCCGTGCTTCCAACCGCAGGACCTTTCGCATTAAACCAAATCCATACGCCGAGTTGGTTTAATTTTGTAATTTTCCCCAGTTGACAACCCCCCTTATATTCGCTAAACTATACGAAAAGACTATGCGCTGCTTGTGCATAGGAAGGATTAACACCTATGGCAAAAACATCTGATTCCGCACATATTTCAAGCAAAACCCTGCTCCCTGCCGCTTTCAATGGCTGGGAAATGTTCATGTACGATCAGGGACGTTCCCCGAACACTGTCAAAGCCTTTCTCTCAGACGTTCGCCTGCTAACCCAATTCCTCGCCCCAGATCGGTCTATCGGCAGTATCACCACAGATGACCTCAACCGCTTCTTCGCGTGGATGGAAAAAGAGCGCGGCATCCCATGCAGTCCCAAGACTTTGTCGCGGCGCATCACATCCGTAAAGTCATTTTTTCGCTGGCTGCATCAAAATGGAACAATATCCATAAACCCCGCGGAAAAGGTTCTGCAACGCTCCGCCATCAGTCCGCTTCCACAAGTGTTGACTGATGATGAATACGAAGCAGTCCTGCTCGCCGCAGACCGTCAGCGCCGTGCCAAAAAGCCTGATGCCCGTTCCTACACTCTTCTATACCTGCTGCTGACCACAGGCATCAAGAAAAGCGAATGCCTCGGCATCCATATCAACCATATTGATCTTGAAGCCAAGAGCGGGCCGCATATTTTCATCCGCTACGCCAGCCCAGCCAACCGCTACAAGGAACGCAAGATAGAGCTGCAGGAAGATTGGATCGTGGCCTACAAGGAATACCTCACACAATACAAGCCAGTTGACCAGGTCTTCGCCTGGTCACCGCGCAGACTGGAATATCTGCTTGAAGACATCGGCACGGAAGCCAGCCTCACCAAGCACCTATCCTTTGATATGTGCCGCTGGACATGCGCCCTGCGTGATTATCAGGCCGGCATCGAAGCGGACACCATCCGACAGAAACTTGGTGTGTCCAAGATCCAATGGCGCGAGTTATTCATCAAAATAAAACAATTGAATGGCGAAATAAAATAAATAACAAAAATCCCGTCCATTTTGAGACGGGATTTTTGTTTAGCGGTCTTTCTCGCGTGGACGGGAAATTGAAAAATACAAAACCTTTTTGGTTGCCTCTGTCAGGCGATATGAATGCGCAGGGCGATAGCCCGGCACCCAGATGATCTCATCCCCTGCGCACAACAGGGGCCAATTCTGTCGCGCGCGCTGCGGCATCTTCACGTTCACCAAAAAATCGGAAAGCTTTTGTGAATGACCGTCCAACCCAAATGGGGCAAAATGATCACCAGGATGGCGTACCCGCAGGTTAAGTGGTTTTGATAAATCCTTCACATCCAACCAGACCTGAAACGGGTCTTCATTTCGTTCAGCCTGCTCTCGTGCTAAAACAGGCATTCCCCAGGACTCACAATTAAACCTCCACCCGCCCGCAAGCTCAACCTGACCTGGCACCGAGAGCGGCAGTGAACCGCCAGTCAATTGCGGCCAAAGATTGAATGGCAGTTCTGCATCCAACGTACAGATATACCAATGGTCTGCCTCGCGGAACATCCGCAAGCCGCCTTTCAAATCCACGCGTGAGGTATGAGTAGGATTGTTGATCGCATTGACGGCGCGCTCAAGCGTGGAATAGTTCACATCCACTGCGGGGCGTAGAGTCTGCATGGCATGTCTGACCAGGTTGCGTTGAAGCGCGAGCGAACACTTGGAAAGCAGATCAGAGTCAAAGGTGACAGAATCCTGGTCGGCGTCTGTCACGGTTTCCTGCCAGGCGGTTTCCAGAATTTCCATCAAAAAAGCATAATCACCTTTGAGGGATTGCGACATACGCAAGACAGCTTCGCGAAATTTTGGATTATAGCTTTCGAGGTTGGGGATCAAAAGATGGCGAATACGGTTACGTTGAAAGTCAATCGAATCGTTGCTGGAATCATAATGCGGGCGCAATCCATTTGCCGCGCAATACACAACCGTTTCTTCGCGCCACATATTTAACAAGGGACGCACAACGGGGATCTCAGGGTCAAATGTTTTGATGATCGAACGGTAAGACATGCCTTTCAAGCCATTAAGGGCACTCCCACGCAGGAAGTGCATGAGAATTGTCTCCACCTGATCGTCTGCTGTGTGGCCGACTGCCACCGCCTGTGCATTTCGCTCACGCGCCAATTTGAACAAAAATTGATAACGAAGGTTGCGGGCGGCTTCTTCGAGTGATAGTTTCTCCTGTTCGGCATGTGCGCGCACATCCGCTCCATCAATGTGACAACTCAGCATCAAACGCGAAGCGGTCTTTTCGACCATGCGCGCATCCTGACTTAATTCCATGCGAAGTTGGTGGTTGAAATGCGCGACAATAATTAAATAGCCAGCCTGACGTAATGTATCCAGCAGGCACAGGCTGTCAGGTCCGCCTGAGACCCCGACAACGATCACGCGGTCTTTCACAAGACCGCATTCATTTTCCAAAATGGTTTCGATATTTTCTGGCACTATTTTATTTTAACCCTGCTTAATACTAATTTAGATCTGATACAACTCCACCAACACCCCGCCCGTTGACTCAGGATGGATGAAGGCGTATTTTTTACCATCCGCTGTGGTGCGTGGTTCTTCGTTGATGAGGCGAATATTCTTTGCCTTCATTTGAATCATCATCCCGTCAATATCATCCACTTCGAGGCAGATGTGGTGCATTCCAGGCCCGCGCTTGGCGAGATATTTGGCAATGCCTAAGTCAT
>CAWHXC010000040.1:0-87580 GCA_963833175.1 uncultured Chloroflexia bacterium | reverse complement strand
AGTTCTATCAATTGAAGGTTGAAGGTCAAAGGTCGAAGGTTTTGAGCCGTTAGACTTTGCCAATTTCTTTTTGATTGGCTTATTTTCAACTTTCAATTTTTCAACCTTTGTCTTCTTTACATACTCAAATAATCCTTCTTTTCCACCCTCACGTCCAAACCCCGATTCACGATAACCACCGAAGCCTGATGCGGCATCAAATAAGTTTGTTGAGTTGATCCAGATCGAGCCAGCTTTGACCTGTGTGGCGATATCCAATGCTAAATTAATATCTTCGCTCCAGATGGATGCGGCAAGACCGTAACGCGTATTGTTGGCTAACTTCACCGCTTCTTCGGGTGTGCGGAAAGTCATTGCGGCGAGGACGGGCCCGAAGATTTCCTCCTGTGCGATGGTGGCGGCAGGTGCGACATTCATACACAAGGTAGGCGGGTAGTAATAGCCGTCGGTGGGGCAGGGCGTGGATGGCTGAAAAATATCTGCGCCTTCGGCTTTGCCTTTTTGAACATACGAGTCAATTGTCTCTTTTTGCGAAGGTGAAACGATTGCGCCAACGTCTGTGGTTTTATCGAGTGGGTCGCCGACACGCAGTTTTTCCATGCGTGCCTTTAACTTGCAATACATTTTTTCTGCAACGCCTTCCTGCACGAGCAAACGCGAACCCGCACAGCAGACCTGTCCCTGATTGAACCAGATCGCGTCCACCACGCCTTCCACAGCGGAATCCAGATCGGCATCGTCGAAGACAATGAACGGGGACTTTCCACCCAGCTCAAGGGAAATCTTTTTCGGCGTGCCAGCCGTCGCCTTGCGCAGGGTGCGCCCAACGTCGGTCGAGCCAGTGAAGGCGATCTTGTCCACATCCGCATTGACCAGCGCCATGCCCATCTTTCTGCCTTCGCCCGTCAGCACGTTGAACACGCCAGGCGGCAAAATCTTTTCGCAAATTTCGGCGAACAGCAGCGCGGTCAGCGAGGTGAAGCCAGCGGGTTTGAGGACCACCGTGTTGCCCATCGCCAGCGCGGGCGCGACCTTCCACGAAAGCATCAGCATCGGGAAGTTCCACGGGATGATCTGCCCGACGACGCCGACGGGTTCGTAGCCGCGCAGTTCGGTGGACATGATCTGCGCCCAGCCAGCGTGATAATAAAAATGGCGGGCGACGAGCGGGATGTCGATATCGCGCGTCTCGCGGATCGGCTTGCCGTTGTCCATGGTTTCGAGGACGGCGAACAGGCGCGAATGTTTTTGAATTTGGCGGGCGATGGCGTACAAATAACGCGCCCGTGCATGACCCGATAGCTGGCTCCAGCTTCGGAAAGCTTTTCGCGCCGCCTTGACCGCGTCCTGCACATCGTCTTCGCTGGCTTTGGCTACATCCGCCAGTTTTTGCTTGGTGGCAGGGTTGATGGTCGGATACCATTCCTTCGTGGAAGGGTCGCGCCATTCGTTGTTGATAAAAAGCTGGAACTTGCCGTTGTGCGCGGCGATCCAATCCAGCGCAGGTTTGGACGCTTCGGGAGCGGGTCCGTAGGTGAGGGTGTCGAGAATTTCAGGGATTGTCATTTTGACTTATTCCTTGGTATTTCTATCATCAGGAAACCACTCTGCAGGTATAGTGGGCGGGGACTGATGAAATTTCCAGGCTGCCACCACCAATTGAAGCGTATCCGAATTATGATAGCGCAGAGACTCGATCGCTTCGGCATAGCGCTTAAACAAGGAATGGTCGCTTCTCTGGTTGCTTTTTACCTCTCCATGTGTGATCTTCAGTAACGACAGGGACAGGTTGACAGTCAACTCATGGGTATCCATCAGCAACTGAAATAGATCCAACTTGTCTTCGGTGGTGGGGGTGCGGAATAGATCCTTGTGGGGTGATGTAATAATAGGCATTTGATTTTTATCTCGAAATTTTATTTTCCAGCAATTCAATTAGCTGGACGGTGTGTTTCTAATATTATAACCCGTTGCACGGATACAAAATGATTCGCGGACACCTCAGATGTTGGAGATTCAAAAGCCTCAGAGAATTTTATTTCTCTGAGGCTTCACTTATTACCTTTTACTTCTCACTTCTTGCTTCTCACTCCTCACTATAATTCTCAGGCAGCCAACAACACAACACCAACTCTCTCGCTGCTTTCACTTCATCCATTCTGCCGAACGGAGTGGTGTGCGGCGCATTGTGGAGCAGTTCAGGCTGGGACTTGGCTTCATCTGCGATCTTGATCAGTGCGTCGGCGAAACGATCCAGCGTGTCCTTGTTCTCGGTTTCGGTGGGTTCGATCATCAACGCCTCGTGGACGATGAGCGGGAAGTAGTTGGTCGGCGGGTGGAATTTGTAATCCATCAGGCGCTTGGCGATATCGAGCGCGCGGACATCACTGCCTGCGAACTGACCTTCCATCACGAATTCATGCATGCAGATGCGGTCATACGGGATGGTGTATGTGCCGCGTAATTTCGCTTGCAGATAGTTGGCATTGAGCACGGCATACTGCGAAATAGCTTTCAAGCCCATCGGGTCCGTGCATGGAGATGTAGGTGTACGCGCGGACGAGTCCGCCGCCGAAATGACCGTGGAAGGCTTTCATGCGTCCGATGGAATGTTTGGGTGTGATGAATCCATACAGCGGGGCGGTGTCGTCATCTGCTTCTTCGATGATGCCAACCAATGGAGATGGAAGGAAATCCACCAAACGTTCGCTCACGCCAACGGGACCAGAGCCAGGTCCGCCGCCACCGTGCGGGACGGAGAAGGTCTTGTGCAGGTTGAAGTGCATCACGTCAAAGCCGAGATCGCCAGGGCGGACAATGCCAAGCAGCGCGTTGAGGTTTGCGCCGTCGCCATACATCAAGCCGCCGCAGTCCTTGACCAATTTCACAACCTGTTCAATATTCTCATCGAACATGCCGAGCGTATTGGGATTGGTGAGCATCATGCCGACAACGGTATCGTCGCAGGCGGCTGCGAGGGCTTTCAGGTCAACGTTGCCGCGCTCATCCGATGGAATGGTGACAACGCTGAAACCCATCATGCCAGCCGAGGCGGGGTTCGTCCCATGTGCGGCATCTGGGATGAGCATCTTGGTGCGCTTGCTGTCGCCGCGTGATTTGTGATACGCAGCCATCATCAACACGCCGGTAAATTCTCCGTGTGCGCCAGCGGCAGGTTGAAGCGTCACGCCTGCAAATCCGCTGATCTCTTTTAGCCATTGCTGCAATTCGTACATCAAAACTAAATTGCCTTGCACGGTTTCGATTGGCTGCAATGGGTGGGTATAAAGGAAGCCAGGCAAGCGGCAGGTATCTTCGTTGATCTTCGGGTTGTATTTCATGGTGCAGGAGCCCAAAGGATAGAAGCCATCGTCCACGCTGTAGTTGAATTTGCTGAGGCGCGTGTAGTGGCGCACAACGTCCACTTCGGCAAGCTCGGGCAGGGGAAGCTCAGAGCGCAGCAAATGCTTGGGAGGTAGAGCAACTTCGGGCACGTCAGATGCGGGCATGGTCACGCCGAGTCGCCCTGGGGAGGACAGTTCAAAGATGGTAGGTTCAACGATGCTTGCACTGAGCGGGGTCGAAGTGGTAGCCATTATTCCATCTCCTTTAACACTTCCACGAGCGTGTCAATTTCCTGCTTGTTGTTCATTTCGGTAAACGCCATGAGGATGTGATTTTCGAGCGTGGGATAATCCTGTCCGAGATCGTATCCGCCGAGGATGCCGTGCTCGAGCAAATATTCATTGACTTCGCTGGCGGGTCTGGGACAGCACAACACGAATTCATGGAAGAATGTGTCGTTGAAGCACAACCCGAAGCCGTCGATCTTGCTCAGTTCACTGGCGGCGTAATGTGCTTTTTGGTAGCAAAGATTTGCAACTTGCTGCAAGCCAGTCTTGCCAAGCGTGGACATATAAACAGCGGAAGCCAACGCGAGCAATCCTTGATTGCTGCAAATATTCGATGTGGCGCGTTCGCGTTTGATGTGCTGTTCGCGCGCGGTGAGGGTCAGCACGTACGAGCGTTGTCCGCGGTTGTCAACGGTTTCACCGATCAGGCGTCCAGCCATTTTGTGGACGTATGATTTTTTGGTGGTGAAGAATCCGAGGTAGGGTCCGCCGTACCAAAGTGGAATGCCGAACGGCTGTGCTTCGCCGACCACAATATCCGCGCCCATTTCGGCGGGAGTCTTGAGCATGATCAGCGCGGTAGGATTTGCAACGATGCAGACGAGCGCGCCTTTTGCGTGGGCATCTTCGGCGAGTTTTGTGTAGTCGTGGATGCGTCCAAAGAAATCGGGATATTGGACGATGACGAGCATGGTGCTTTCATCCACGAGCGACATCAACGCCTCGGGTCCTGCTTCGAGGTCAGCTGATTCGCCGTCCCCGACTTTTTCCAGTTCCAAGCCTTGGGTGTACGTGCGGATCACTTCGCGGTACTGCGGATGCAGACTGGGCGACATGACAACCTTCTTGCGCTTGCCGCGGAATTGGGCGTACGCCAGGTTGACCGCTTCAGCGGCGGCAGTTGCGCCGTCGTAGTGCGAGGCGTTGGAAACTTCCATGCCGGTCAAGTTGGTCATCAGCGATTGATATTCAAAGATGGCCTGCAATGTACCTTGTGAAATTTCTGGTTGATACGGCGTGTAAGCTGTAAAGAATTCGCCGCGCCTGAGCATGTGATCCACTACCGATGGAACATAGTGGTTGTATGCGCCCGCACCGAGGAAGGAGATCATGTGTTCGCGTACGTTTTCGTTTGTGGTTGCCATTTCATTTAATAATGAAGCGGCTTCCATTTCGGTCAACGCGGGGGGCAGGTCTAGTTCGGGGAAGCGATGTTTCTTGGGAATGGCATCGAAGAGATCGTCAAGCGATTTGACGCCAACTTCTTTGAGCATCGCATCCCGTTCGTTGGGACTGATCGGGATATAGGTCATTTTGGCTCCATGTCGTTGCGAGGAGTGGTGTTGCTTTCCCGACGAAGCAATCTAACTCGTTAATCGGGAGATTGCTTCGGGAAGAGCGCCCTCGCAACGACATATAAATTAGTGCGTTCTCCCTTCGCAATACTTCGCGTATTCAGCGGCATCCATCACATCGCCAGCCGTGCCGCCTTCGATCTTGATCATCCAGCCATCACCGAACGGATCAGAGTTGAGGGTTTCGGGCTTGTCGGCTAGTCCCTTGTTGACGGCGCTGACCTTGCCCGCGGCGGGCGCGTAAATTTCAGCGGAGGCTTTTACTGACTCAACGGATGCTATTGCCTTGCCTGCTTCAATGGTCTCGCCTTCTTCCACGAGAAGTTCAACGAAGACGATGTCAGACAGTTGGCTTTGGGCATAATCACTGATTCCGACTGCGCCGCTGGAGGGATCGAACCATTCATCGGATTTGGCAAATTTGAGGTTGGAAGGTACGTTCATGTTTTATTTCTCCTTGGGTTTTGGAACGCCAGCACCCACGGGCAAGTGAGTTGACTGACTCCAGATATATGAATTGGCGAATTAAAAAGGACGTGCAATTATAGAATTGCGCGTCCTCTGTAATGGAACCTGAGAGATTAGTTCTGTAGTTGGGTAGTTGGGTAGTTGTATAGTAAGTAGTCTTTGACTACCAAACTAATGAACTATTAAACTATCTAACTAACCAAACTTTACACCGTCGGTGTCTCGATCTTGCTTGAGACTTTCCAGAAGTTTTATGCGGGAGCAGGGTCCTTTTGCCTGAGAGTTTCATCTGGTTTCGCCTGTTTCCAGATTTGCACCTTCGGCGCTCGTGTTTGAACTGCGAGTCTCTTCCCTGCGTACCGTTAAGTTATATTTTGATTCTACGGTTGAGAAGGGTGAGAGTCAAGGGGCAAACATCATTTTAAATGTAACAGCCGCCTTCCGTGAAAGGCGGCTGTATTCATTACTACTTGCCTGCAACTTTGCGGGTGCGTTTTGGTTTGGCAGGATTTTCCACTGGCTCGGGTGGAACTGGTTCTATCACTGGCTCAGGTGCAGCAGGTTCCACTTCCGCTTCCACAGGAGCGGACAGTACCTCGGGTGGCTCGGTCGGCTCAGGCAATGCCTCAAGTTGTTCCACTGGCGTGGATGGTACCGGGGTGGGTGTTACCGTGCCATTGATTCGGGCAAAATATTCCTTTACGCTTGGATCGTTGTAAAAGATGAGAGTCAGAATGCCAACGATCATGGAAAAGACATTGAAATAAAAGAGCATAAGGATCTCAAATATTGCAATGGGCTGTGAGGGTTTTACAGCTTCGGGCTGCGTGCTCAAAAGTTTTGCCGCGTAGATGATCTCAAACACGCCAAGTATGGTTGGCAGGATCGTAATTGGTAAACAAATGACGCCAACGATCGTGCCCAGCGCAGTGGCTGAGGCGACAAATCCCCAGAAGAGATTGATGACGCCACTGGTCAGGGTCATCACTGCGATGGCTGTAACCAGGCCAGGTTTTTGATTTGGATAAGATGTATTCATTCGTTACTCCTTGATTTTGTATGCAAGATATAACGAAAGAAAGGGGGTTTGGTTGCAAGTTTCGCGTTGAGCGCAGTCGAAACGTAGGATGGATGGAAATACTTGTCCTTCGACTATGCTCAGGACGATGGGCTAACTACGGCTGTTGGAAGGTGAGCAATAATCCGCCAAGGTAGGCAGCGCCGTTTTCGTCTGTGCATGTGGGAGCGGATATGTTTGGAACGAAAGAGCCGCCCTCAACAACGCGGATGCTGTAAACGGTATCCGCTTGCATGATGAAATCCGCGTATCCATCTCCAAGCTCGGACTTGAACCCGGTGAAGGAGTGATCCTCACCCTGACTCCAGGTGACGATGATCTCGACGCCTGCAACTTGCCTGCGGCGCGAGTCCATGAAGTTGAATTGCAGCAAGCCTGGCTGCAGATTGACATCACAGACTGTGTCCTGTCCAACGAGCGTAAAGGGTTTCCCGACCACAGGACGTGGTGTGGATGTGGGGCGGGGTGTGGATGTGAAAAGTTGTTGCGGTACAAGCGGGGTTTGTTCAAACGATAAGGTCGGAGCGAATGTTGGCTCTGAAAATTCTGCTGTGGATGTTGGAGTGGCTTCTTCTGTAATTGGAACTTCAAGGGTTGGAGTGCTGCTTACTGCGCTAAACGGTGTACTTGCGAAAGGCGTGCGCACAAAGGGTGTGTTTGCAATAGGCGTACTTGTAAATGAAACGTTTGCAAAGCCTTGTTGCAGGTCAGTGGCGAGTTGTGCGAGGGGCTGCACTTTGTCAAATGATTTACCTGCGCCCAACATGCGTTGTGCTTGAGCGCTGAGTTCGCCGATCGGGTTCGTGTCACTGAGCAGTTCAAGGCGGGCGCGGGCGCGGGCAAGGTCATGTGATGACTTATACGAAGCAGCGATGACGACACGGTATTGATCTTTGAAATCGGCGCGTAAAAGGGCCGGGTTTGCGTCCACGTAGGTTACAGGGGAGATCAGCCACGAGTACGCCAGACCAAGCCCAAAGCCGGCAAGCAGCGCGAGGAGGATATAAAAGATTTGGCTGCGGAAAATCCTCATGGGGCGTTGATCCCCTGCGGTTGATAGGTCTGCATGGCAGTCAGCAAGCCTTGCAGGAGCAATATCTCATTTTGTGTGAAGCCGTTACTTGTGGCGTAGTCGAGAGTGGATGCTGTGATCAAGTCCGGCGACTCGCTTCCGAGGATCGCAATTCGGCGTGCGGCGGTTTCGGGATCCTGTTCATTTTGATAAGCTTCTGCAACCATCAGCACGTAATCGGCGCGGTAATCTTCGCGCAGGATGTTTGGGGTGACGTCAATGTATTCGACAGGGGCGATCACCCAGCCATATATCAACCCGAGCGCAATGCCGATCAGCGCGGCGATTATTATCTTGATCCAGTTTGATGAGGTCATTGGAAGATTATAAACACAAAGTTATGAAATATCCGGGCAGGCTACCGGCGGCACCCGAAGACTCTTCCTTACCGTTGCTATCTTTCGATCCTGGCGGGGTTCGAAAGGCTTCGCCGCGCCGGGCCTGCCCGGACGGGTGCAAGGATACCCGATGTAAGGGGGGGTGTCAATTGATTTTTTAAAACGATCTGTTTATCCTTATTACCAGCTTAACAACTCACCTTGCTGTTAACGCAGAACACCCCGAAGGTTGTTGTAGTGTTGATTTGCTTTCCGATAAAACTTTTGGGACACTGCATAAGATGGATTAACAATTCTGTTAGTTGCAAAATAGTTACACTATTGCAAGCAATAGTGTAAAATAGTGCAAATTAATAGTACTTAAGTATGGTTGCGGATGCATAGACCCTGACCCGAAGATTGGTCGCTTTTCCTGTTATTATTTTTTATTTTTCAGGTTAGGCTCAGGCGAGCAAATAGCGAAACCGGCCGCATCGGTTTTGTTTTTTTTATTTAAGTACTTTTGAATATTTTTTTTTGCGGAGGATATATGAAAAATAAATTGATGAGCATTGTCTGGCGTATTTTTCTTTTGGCAATTTTTGTTTTTTCGCTTTTCTCAACGCCACAGCCTGCTTCTGCGGCAGGGCTGACCGTGACTCCCCTACACGTGGAATGTCATTGGCTTGGATAGTAACAATGTTAACGTTGGCCCCAATCGATTTCCGGTTGGCGCACGAGTCTGTAGCGCCACGTGCTGTAACTAACGTTAGGGCATCGTTTGTATGGGAGGAGTCACAATGCCGTATATTAATCTCCGCCCGGTACAGCCAGCAGCGGCACACCCGGCGCTCCTGCAGACCTACCCGCATCTGGCACAATTAACCTGGCGGCTGGCGGATGCACAGATTTTTATTTCGAAGTTGAAGTAACGCGTAATCCTGCGGCATATAATGTCGGCCGCAAATATCGTATCGATGCCACTGCCGATGGCGGTTTGACGGGAAGCACTCCCACTCCGCGCGAGTTGTTTGTCGAACACCTGGTTTCACAAAACCGAAATTCGGTCAGCGATGTGCAGATTGGATGGTGTCAGCATTGCTCCCGGGTGGGACGATGAGCTTAATGGTTGGTCAGACCTATACGATTGAGTTGTATGGCGGCACCGCCACCCAGGGGTATGAACAGTTCGAGAATTTTATTAATTTCCCGAATACCATCTTTCAGATCCTCTCAGTCAGCACCACTTACTCGGCTGATAGCAATACCGCTCACGTTCCCAATCCCAACTCCGGGATGTATGCCGATGCCTGTACATGGGATAATAATCCGAACAGCCCAACCTATCGCTCTTGTATCGGCGGGGATGACAAGGCGGGTGGCAGTAATGTTGTCACTACCTACGTGATTAAGATTATCAGTGGCGCAGGGACGACTCAGACCCTGAATACCCTGCTCTACGATTTCTCGGGCAGCAGTTATCACTACAATGCCGATTACAGTACTGGTGCGCGTTTTGCCACCATCCTTGGTCCTGCGTCAGTCACCATCCAGAAAACATTTACTCCGAAAGCGATTGCCCCGGGCGGTACTTCGTCCCTGGCGATCAAACTGACCAATCCGACCTCCCTCACGGTTCCTGGTGTTACTTTTACAGACACCTTCCCGGGCTCATTGACGCTGGCAAATACCACAACTTCCAATACCTGCGGCGGGTCATTGACGGATAATACCGACGGCGCATTGAATGTCGGAGATCCGGGGATAAAACTGAGCGGCGGGACATTATCCCCGAACAGTAGTTGTATCATCACTGTCAATGTGACAGCCCCCGCCGGTACTTATCCGAATACCACCGGCCATCTTTTTATCAATACAACCACAGATACTACCAATACCGGCAGCGACACCTTATCGGCTTCCACTGCGCCAGCCTGTACGCCCGGGCAAACATTGGTGACTTGGACTGTGCCTGTTGGAGCCGTAAATCCGCCGGATACAGCCACCGGTGGCGCTGGAAGCCCAACAACCAATAATACTGGTTTTACGGCAACTGCTTCAGCGCAAACCCCTGCCAATACAGGCATTGATAACATTGGGTCGAATGATACCCGCTCGTGGCAGACCTATGGCTACCAAACGGGCAACTATTTACAATTTGTCGTTGATACGCGTTATTACAGCAACGTTCAAATGGGTTTCCAGTTAAAGAATTGCCAGCATTGCTAACGGCCCCACGACGATAACCGTTTCATATAATAATGGCGCTGGTTTTACAACCATGGCCGCGGGCACACTGACCCCTCCAGCTACTACTGCTTGGACCGCTGAGGCCATTAATTTTAACTGGCTTAACCAGCACCACTGGCACGACTACCTTCCGTATCGCCGCATCAGGCGCAAAGAATGATAATACTGGCGCAGCCTTGAATTATGATGTTATCACTTTTACAGGTTGCTCTTTACCCACCCCTCCGCCAACCCTCAGCAAAGCCTTCTCGGTTAGCCCAATCATTGTCGGCAGCGGAGTTTCCCGGTTGACTTTCACGATTGGCAATGCCCAAACCGGCAATAAGGCTTTGACGAACGTCAGCTTTACCGATGCATTACCCGCTGGCTTGGAAGTTGTTACACCGGCTGCCACGCCTGCCAATTATGGCACCACAGGCGCAGGTTGTACCGGCGTAACCTTTGCGCCCACGGCCGGAGCGACCACGCTCAATTATGCCGCAACAAATGTCGCTGCCGGGGCGACCTGTACCGCCTATGTGGATGTCAAGGCCACCAAAGCCGGTCAGTTCGATAACGTCAGCGGTTACATCACCTCCGCCGAGAGTGGTGAAAACAAATCCGCCAATGGTTATGGGACCGCCTCCCTGGTAGCCATTGCGCCGCCGGTGCTTGCCAAATCCTTTAGCCCGACCTCGATTGTGACTGGCAGTACCTCCACGATGAGTTTCACGATTACTAACCCGAACCTGTCCAATGCGCTAAGCGGGATTGGTTTCACAGATTCTGGTGCAGGGTGGCCGGCTGGTTTGACGGTCGCGACCAGTGGACCAACTTCAACTTGTGGTGGTACGCTTTCGACGACTTCGCCCAACAGCCTCACTTTCTCTGGCGGAACGCTTGCCGCCAACACCAGTTGTACTTTCAGCGTCACAGTCACAGGTACAACTGCCGGGACAAAGACGAATACCACTTCTGCTGTTACCTCCACCCAGGGCGGACCCGGCAATACAGCCTCCGCTACGCTTGGTGGTGACGGATCAGATGTCCCTGATCGGTTTGAACAAACAGATTTCCACCGACAACACAAACTGGTACAAATATGTCGGGCTAATCCCTACTCAAAATATTTGGTACAAGTTCACGGTTTCCAACGATGGAGAAACAACTCTCAACAATATTGTCGTCACTGATCCCGACCTACCCCACCTTTGCAACTATTTGTTTACCTGCCCTGCCTGCCTCGCTGGCGGTTGGTGCTTCAGCCAGTTGTGTCATTGGACCCATCTCCGTAACAACTGCGCCGACGCCGAATCCGAAAGTCAATACGGCAACGGTGACCACCTCTACCTATACCCCTGTAATTCCGGTCACTTCGTCTGCCATGTACGGAACGCAATCCCTGGCGATTGTCAAGAATGTGACGGAGAGCTACTTCACTGCCGCGGGTAATCTATTGCACTATAGCTACACAGTGACCAACAATGGCGGCTATCCTTTGGCTGGCCCGGTCACGGTTGTCGATGACAAAGTGGGGACCGTGACCTGTCAGGATCCAACTGCGGTGGGTGACTTGGATAGTTATCTGGATAAGGGCGAAGCGGTTTATTGTCCGGGACCACTCAGCACAGACACAGTTTCTTACTTGGTGACAGCTACCGATGTTACCAACCGCCTGGTCACGAACACTGCGCATGGTGAAGCCAGCGGTGTGAAATCGCCGGATGCTGTCAAGACCGTTCCTTTGGTTCCCGATCTGAGCGTGACGAAGACGAACATTGTTTCCGACACTGTTGTTTTGGGTAATACCTTTGATTGGACATTGACCGTCAGCAATTCGGCCAACGCAGGTGGAGCAACTTTCCTGTCTGGGGCTACCCTGTTGACTGACGATCTGCCGTCCACCGGCGCGAATTATTCTGTTCCAGTGACCGCCACGAACTCGGGTGGAACGACAGGAACGATCAATTGTTCTATTTTAACCAACACACTGACCTGTTTGGCAGGCACTGATGTGACTATTCCAACGAGCGGGTCATTCAGCATTGCGGTTACAGTCACGCCGACCACTGCCCGGTTCGCTTGTCAACCCTCGGTCTGCGGGTGTATGTACAGTCAACCCGGGTCCTTCTGCGCTTGTTGAACTTTCAACCGCCAATAATAGCTGTGCGAACACAGTGACGGTCACCAAAGCGACCCCCACTGTAACAACGATCATTCATGCGGGCAGCGATCATGCTACTGGCGTTACCTCGGTATTGCTTGGCACAACGGTCCATGACAGCGCGAGCGTCTCTGGTTTGGCATCCCCCGTACCAGGTGGTGATGTGACCTTCAGCTTCTTCGATAACAACACCTGCACAGCACCGGCCGCGGCTACATCTTCTGCATTTACTTTGATCAGTGGTTCTGTGGATGGGACGACCTTTACCCAAACGCCTGGCGCGGGTGGAAAATCCTTCCAAGCGTACTACACTGGCGATACCAACTATTTAGCTGCGGACGGTGCTTGTGAGCCGTTGTTTGTGACTGATTCAAAGCTGACGCTGGCGAAGAGCTCGCTGCACCGCGAACCTGAGCGCGCCGGGCACGGTGAGTTACAGTTACCTGGTGACGAACACAGGCAATGTAGCACTAACGGGCATCGCGCTGGTGGATGACAACGACAACAACAATATGAGCCTGTACGGCGACGAGTCTGGCAGTGGGTGCGAACATGACCTGTAGTGCGACGCACACCTTCACCCAGGCGGAACTGGACGCCAACGGCTCGCCGACAGCGGCCAGCGGCAACCTGAGCAACACGGTAACAGCCAGCTCGAAATAAAGCACCGGATGCGACAGACAGCCTGGATATTCCGATCACGCAGACCCCGTCGATGAACGGTGGCGAAGAGCTCGCTGTACGGCGAGCCTGAACGCGCAGGGCGACGGTGAGCTACAGTTACCTGGTGACGAACACGGGCAATGCGGCGCTGACGGGCATTGGACTGGTAGACGACAACGACAACAATGATATTAGACTGTACCGGCGACAAGTCTGGCGGTGGGTGCGAGCATGACCTGTAGTGCGACGCACACCTTCACCCAGGCGGAATTGGACGCCAACGGCTCGCCGACAGCGGCCAGCGGCAACCTGAGCAACACGGTAACAGCCAGCTCGAATGAAGCACCGGATGCGACAGACAGCCTGGACATTCCGATCACGCAGACTCCCGTCGATGACGGTGGCAAAGAGCTCGCTGACGGCGAGCCTCAACGCGCCGGGCACAGTGAGCTACAGTTACCTGGTGACGAATACAGGCAATGTAGCGCTGACGGGCATCGCGCTGGTGGATGACAACGACAACAACAATATGAGCTGTCCGGCGACAAGTCTGGCGGTGGGTGCGAACATGACCTGTAGTGCGACGCACACCTTCACCCAGGCGGAACTGGACGCCAACGGCTCGCCGACAGCGGCCAGCGGCAACCTGAGCAACACGGTAACAGCCAGCTCGAATGAAGCACCGGATGCGACAGACAGCCTGGATATTCCGATCACGCAGACCCCGTCGATGACGGTGGCGAAGAGCTCGCTGCACGGCGAGCCTGAAAGCGCCCGGCGACGGTGAGCTACAGTTACCTGGTGACGAACACGGGCAATGTGGCGCTGACGGGCATCGCGCTGGTAGACGACAACGACAACAATAATATGAGCTGTCCGGCGACAAGTCTGGCGGTGGGTGCGAGCATGACCTGTAGTGCGACGCACACCTTCACCCAGGCGGAACTGGACGCCAACGGCTCGCCGACAGCGGCCAGCGGCAACCTGAGCAACACGGTAACAGCCAGCTCGAATAAAGCACCGGATGCGACAGACAGCCTGGACATTCCGATCACGCAGACCCCGTCGATGACGGTGGCGAAGAGCTCGATGCACGGCGAGCCTGAGCGCGCCGGGCACGGTGAGCTACAGTTACCTGGTGACGAACACAGGCAATGTAGCGCTGACGGGCATCGCGCTGGTGGATGACAACGACAACGACAATATGAGCTGTCCGGCGACGAGTCTGGCGGTGGGTGCGAACATGACCTGTAGTGCGACGCACACCTTCACCCAGGCGGAACTGGACGCCAACGGCTCGCCGACAGCGGCCAGCGGCAACCTGAGCAACACGGTAACAGCCAGCTCGAATGAAGCACCGGATGCGACAGACAGCCTGGATATTCCGATCACGCAGACCCCGTCGATGACGGTGGCGAAGAGCTCGAGCACCGCGAGCCTGAGCGCGCCGGGCACGGTGAGCTACAGTTACCTGGTGACGAACACGGGCAATGTGGCGCTGACGGGCATCGGGCTGGTGGACGACAACGACAACAACAATATGAGCTGTCCGGCGACGAGTCTGGCGGTGGGTGCGAGCATGACCTGTAGTGCGACGCACACCTTCACCCAGGCGGAACTGGACGCCAACGGCTCGCCGACAGCGGCCAGCGGCAACCTGAGCAACACGGTAACAGCCAGCTCGAATGAAGCACCGGATGCGACAGACAGCCTGGATATTCCGATCACGCAGACCCCGTCGATGACGGTGGCGAAGAGCTCGCTGCACCGCGAGCCTGAGCGCGCCGGGCACAGTGAGCTACAGCTACCTGGTGACGAACACAGGCAATGTAGCGCTGACGGGCATCGCGCTGGTGGATGACAACGACAACGACAATATGAGCTGTCCGGCGACGAGTCTGGCGGTGGGTGCGAACATGACCTGTAGTGCGACGCACACCTTCACCCAGGCGGAACTGGACGCCAACGGCTCGCCGACAGCGGCCAGCGGCAACCTGAGCAACACGGTAACAGCCAGCTCGAATGAAGCACCGGATGCGACAGACAGCCTGGACATTCCGATCACGCAGACCCCGTCGATGACGGTGGCGAAGAGCTCGAGCACCACGAGCCTGAGCGCGCCGGCGACAGTGAGCTACAGTTACCTGGTGACGAACACGGGCAATGTGGCGCTGACGGGCATTGGGCTGGTAGACGACAACGACAACAACAATATGAGCTGTCCGGCGACAAGTCTGGCGGTGGGTGCGAACATGACCTGTAGTGCGACGCACACCTTCACCCAGGCGGAACTGGACGCCAACGGCTCGCCGACAGCGGCCAGCGGCAACCTGAGCAACACGGTAACAGCCAGTTCGAATGAAGCACCGGATGCGACAGACAGCCTGGATATTCCGATCACGCAGACCCCGTCGATGACGGTGGCGAAGAGTGCCAGCACCAACTATTTTTAAACGCGGCAGGCAACAGTGATTACTTACAACTACCTGGTGACGAAACAGCAATGTGGCTGATGGGCACACGCTGGTGGATGAACGAAACATGACTGTGGCATTCACGGTTGAACGACATGTAGTGCGCGCATACTACGGACGGACTGATGCAACTTGCGACAGCGCGCGGACCGAGCGTCGTGACGCAGGTGAGGTGCGGAGGCACACCTGATACCTGTACGCACGCATGACGTGACGAGTATCACTGCGGGGGATGTTACGCAGGCCTTGTGACGAACATGACTGTACGCGACGTACAGTTCACTGCGGGGGATGCGGCAGGCCTTGTGACGAACATCGTCACCGCCGTTCAACCAGCCGGCCCGACTACGGATACCTTTACCATTACCCTCGGCAGTATTTTCGATCCGCCTACGGCCTTCAAGACCATTAATGCTCTGGACTGCCGGAGTTGGAATTCCGTATGGTCTGGATCAACAGCGCAAATGTTGCTGCCATCGACGTTCAGGTTACAGATCAAATACCGACGGGTACGACCTATGTACCAGGCAGTATTAACTGTGCTCCACAAGGCACATCCACTACCGTTAATGTTGCTACAGTTCCTGTTCCTGTTTTGCCGCTTATTGCGGCTGTACCAAATTGGTCATGTGGTTTTGACGCAGTAAACAACCGAATCCAGTGGCAGGGCAACATCGGCGGTGATAATGGGCTCTTGACCGAAGCCGCCGCTCAAAATGAAGTTGTGATCACATTCCGTGCCACGGTTGATAATGCAGTGAATCAAGTGCAAAATACAGGTTATGCGCGCACAGATACGGATGCTGATAGTGACTTTATACTAGAAACAACTTTAGGCTCATCCATTGTTCCTTCACCTTTAGCTGTGTGGAACCGAAGCACTTCCGGTGGAGGTGATCCTGATCCTGGTGTTGTGGAACTTCCAAATGCATTACCCGCGACTGGTTTTGCGCCTAATGTCATTACTTCCTTGCCAAAACAATCGGCAGAAAAAGCCTATGCGGCTACCGATGTCTGGCTCGAGATCCCCAATTTGGGTGTAAAAAACCTGCCCATTGTTGGCGTGCCATTAGTTGATGACGCGTGGAATTTGTCCTGGCTGGAGAATCAGGCTGGCTGGCTGGCTGGCACCGCTTTCCCATCCTGGGAAGGAAACAGTGCGCTCACCGGGCATGTGACTTTGCCGAACGGAAAACCAGGTCCGTTTGCAAGTTTGGGCAGCCTCAAATGGGGCGACAAGATCATTGTTCATGCTTATGGAAATGCTTATGAATATCAGGTGCGTGAGAACAAAATCGTTGCCCCCAATGATACTTCCGTGCTGAAGCATGAAGATAAAGCATGGCTTACCTTGCTCACATGCAAGACGTATAATGAAACCAAGAACACATATGCAAATCGTGTTTCTGTCCGCGCAGTTTTGATGAGTATAACTAAGGATAAGGCGGCTTCCCAGTCGCCCAGAGGAAGATAGCTGATTAAAAAAGAGACGGCACCCTTTTCGGTGCCGTCTCTTTTTTGTTCAAATTTCGATTTTCATGGCGGAAAGAAAAATATCAACAAGCCGGGGTTCAAAAAGTTCGCCAGATTTTTCACGCAAGTAGGAAATCACTTCTGTTTTTGGCATTGCCTTTCTGTAAGGGCGGTCACTGCATAGTGCATCCCATACATCAACAATTGCAAACAGCCGCGCTGCTAAAGGAATCTCTTCGCCCTTTAATCCACGCGGATAACCGCTGCCGTTCCAGCGTTCGTGGTGGCAGAAAGGGATATCCAATGCGGGTTGCAAATATGCAATGGGGGAAAGCATCTCGTATGCATATCTCGGGTGTTGGCGCATTTTTTCCCATTCCAGCTCATTGAGCGGACCAGGTTTTTGTAATATTTCATCTGGAATAGCCATTTTTCCCATATCATGTAACAATGCACCGCGGCGGATATGGGAAAGTTCTTCGTCAGAGAAACCAAGTGTCCCGGCTACTCTAATGGTTAGTTCGGTTACGCGTTGTGTGTGGCCTTCTGTTTCACGGTCGCGTAGATCCAGCGCGCGGACCCAGCCTTCGATGGTCCTTTGATAAGCTTCCTGTAGATTTTCATGTGCATCCTGCAGGGCTTTTTCGGCCTTCTTTCTTTCGGTAATATCGCGGGATGCACTATGTACTTCGATGATCGAACCCGATTGAAGGTCGAAGATGGGCGTTTTTGTAGTTTCCAGCCAGATGTAATTTCCGTCTTTATGCAGTGCGCGGTAGGTGACAGTCGCGTCGCGTATTGCGTCAGATAGTTTTCCTGTAAATAGTTCCTTTACATTTTGACGGTCTTCCTCATGGATAATGTCGAAACTGCTTGTTCCCATAAGTTCTTCGGGTGTATATCCCAGTATGGTTTGACAGGCAGGGGAGACGTATAGCATTTTTCCAGTAGTGGAGAGACGTGCGATCATGTCGCTTGCATTTTCAGCAAGCAAACGGAATTGTGCTTCGCTGTCAAGCAGTGCTTTTTGCATGTGAATACGCTCGGCACGCGCCGCCCATTGTTCGATGGCGCGTTCAGCCAGATGAGGCATATCCAGCATGGACTCGGGTGATTTGACGACATAATCCAATGCGCCAGATTTGAGTGCTTCCACTGCGATGAGTTCGTTGCCATAGCTTGTCATAAGGATGATGGGGGTGGCGAGCGGATCGTGATGGTTGGGGAGCAGTTCCATGCTCTCGCCGTCAGGCAGCCGCCAATCAGCAATGATAAGTGATGGCACTTGCACAAGCATTTGCGCACGCGCTTCAGTTAATGATTTTACGCGATTGATTTTGACGCGGCTGCCCTGGCCTTCAAAGGCGCGTTCAATTAGTTCAGCATGGGGGTCTTCATCTTCGATTAAAAGGATGTTGATTAAATCTTCCGGCATTTTTCACTTTCAAATGAGGCAATATTAAATGTGTGGATGTGAATTCCAGCCCAACCAGTAAAACCCAAGATCATTCATAAGTTTGCTGAAGTCATCAAACCCGACAGGCTTTACGAGATAACTATTAACATGGTTGTCATAGGCGCGGGCAACATCTTTTTCTGCTTCTGATGTGGTAAGGATGATCACAGGGATGTTTTTTAGGGACTCTTGTTCCTTGATAATGCGAAGGACTTCGAGGCCGTCAACGCGCGGCAGGCGCAGATCGAGCAGGATCATGTGAGGGTAAGGGCTGGATGCGGGATCTTTATATTCCCCCCGTCTAAGCAGATAATCCAATGCAGTTTGCCCATCTGAAAAGTGTTTGATCTTGTTGGCAATACGGTGATCTTCCATGGTTCTGATCACCAGCTCAGCGTGATCTATATTATCTTCCACTAATAAAACAAGTACAGGTTCACCCTCCATTTTTATTTCTCCTTTTTTCTTTCCATTGTAAACGATTTGGATAATTTTGAACTGGAAATTCAACGTTCCATTGACAATATTGACAGGTGCGGAATGGAAATCACTCTATAGCCATCAATATTCCATGTTAAAAATTGCTGTTGATGCGCTCTTTTTGGGGTGATGTCAACGTGTTATAATTTTAAAATTCAGTATTCTATACCTATTTTATTAAACGGAGGAAGAAACATGGAAACCACGACTCAGACATTCAAGCATTGCGACTTGATCAAAGTGAAAGGACGTGTGGACAGCTCAAGCGCTCCCGCTTTTTCCCAGGCGCTTGAAAAAGCGAACGAGGCTGGTCATTTCAAGATCGCCCTTGACATGAGCGAACTCGAATACATGTCCAGCGCAGGCTTTCGTGCGTTGCTTGCCTCCCAAAGAAATTGCAAGCGTTATAACCGCGGCGAATTGGTGCTTGTTGCAGTGCCACCGCGAATTCATGATGCGCTTGAATTGGCGGGTTTTACAGAACTCTTCAAGACTTTTGATGATACGGTTACGGCCATTGGTAGTTTCTAACGGATAAGGATGGAACAGGAAGATGCCGCCTCTTCTCATTCGGGGATGGAGGCGGTTTTCGATTTTTACTTATGCCAAATGTGACCTTTCCAGCCAGGTTTGAGTTTTTGGATGAGATACGCGAGTTTGTTGCCGAAGTCGCTCGCGAAGGTGGATTTACCGAAAAGGAAATCTATTCACTCCAACTTGCCGCGGATGAAGCCGCTTCCAATATTATTGAGCATGCGTATGAAGGTGTTTCAAACGCGGATATTGATATTACTTGTGATATGCGTGGCGACACCCTGACCATCACCATGCATGATGAGGGTATATCTTTCGACCCATCCAAAGTAAAAAAGCCCAACCTAAAGGCTGATCTGTCCGACCGTCAGATCGGGGGACTTGGCGTATACCTCATGCGGAAACTCATGGATGAAGTCCGCTATGAATCCAATTCAAGAACAGGCAATTTATTGACAATGACCAAGCGCAGGGGATAAGCCGCATGACTGCTGCAACACACATTGAGCGCCCGGAAACATGGGACTGGCGTCAACTCGCCAGCTTGGGGGAACAACTTCGCAACGAAGATTCTCTTGGCGCGCAGCGTGACCGCATTGTAGCGATGACCAGCCGTCTCATAAACGGTAACGTGGATGTATGGTTGAACGAGAACGTTTTCCGCCTGCCAGATTGGGAGGATGGTCGCGTCTTTCCATTACAGCCCGCATTGACTGGAATGAAACTTGCCATCAAAGAGGGCAAACTTTTCACCCAGACTGGGAAGAGAACAAAAGACAGCGTACTTCGACATGCACCAGACAGCGCATCACACCTGACCTTTGCCTCGGTCCCGCTCAACGATCATGGGATCACGCTGGGAGCAATTCAGATCACCCGCCCCAAGCGATCCACTTTTTCTGCTGAAGAGTTGAACCTGCTGCAAGGCATTGCACAGATCGTGGCGGTCAGTTTATTCGCCTCGCATCGGGCTGAAGTGGAACAGTTCCGCCTCAGGCAGCTTAACCTTGTCCGCGCAGTCAGCACACAGATCGCCAATGTCCTCGATTTGGACGAACTATCCAAACGTGTTACCAAACTTATTCAAACCACATTCAATTATTATTATGTAGCCATCTTCACCCTGGAAGAGGACTCAAAATCATTTTGTTTTCGTTCCAGTGCGGTTGCACCGCGCAAAGGCAGAAGAAAGGCAGCCATTGCGCTTCAAGTGGAGATCGGGAAGGGACTGATCGGCGAAGCTGCCCTGCACGGACAGCAGATCGTGTGTGACGATGTCCGTGCGGATGCCCGTTACCGCTTCATTGACAGCCTGCCAGAAACAAAATCCGAAGTTGTCATTCCTCTAAAGATCGAAGACCGCGTGCTCGGCGTATTGGATGTGCAAAGTAACCAACTCCATGCTTTTCATCCAAATGACCTGCTGGTCCTCAACGCGCTGGCAGACAATGTTGCCCAGGCTGTGCAAAGTGCGCACTTGTACAACGGGTTGCGCCGCCGCGCAGACCAGCTTACCTTGGTTTCAGAAGTGAGCAAGAGTGTTTCCTCCACCCTTAATCTTTCAACGATCATGCGTGATGCGGCGGATCTTATCCATGAAAAATTTGGATATCCTTACGTTTCATTGTTTACGGTCCATCCAAACAGAAGGATCATTGCTTATGAAGCGGGCAGCGGCAAGCGCAGTAAAAAATTGGAAGGTTATACAATTTCCCTGGATAACCCCAAAGGGATCATAGTCTGGACGGCTCGGCTTGGCAGGACCATCCTGGTTAATGATGTAACGGCAGATGACCGCTACATTCCTTCGCCGCTGCCTCCGAAGAACATAAACTCGGAATTGTGTGTGCCGCTGATCTTTGAAGGGAAAGTAGTCGGTCTGCTGGATATTCAATCTGACAAGTTGGGCGCTTTCACCGATGATGACCAGATGATGTTCGAAGCGGTGGCAGATACCATGGCTGCCGCCATCCGCAATGCGGATTTATATCGCTCGGAACAATGGCGCCGACAGGTATCTGATAGTTTGCGTGATGTGGCGGGCCTGGTCTCGGATAATGCAGGCGTGGATGAAGTGCTGGAAATGATCCTCTCCGAATTGGATCGCAACCTGCCGATCGATATTTCTGCCATCTGGCTTTTGCAGGATGGCGCCTTGTGCCTTTCTGCCGTGCATGGCGTGGATGCGAGTCAACTTGAAAACGTGTGCATCGCCAACCCTGATGCGATCTATGCCATGGCTGAGGCGTTAATGTCAGACGTCCCTGTTATCCGCCGCCCTGATGACCCGTTCTGGCCCTCTGGTTTGACCGCAGGTTTTGACACTACCTACTCGTCTATTGCCGCGCCGCTGCGTGTGGGTGACCGTCCGCTGGGGGTGTTGACCCTGGCGCATCACACATCGGGACGGTACGGTCACGAAGCGCAAGCCATCACCACCACACTTGCAAGCTATGCCTCTGTGGCAATCGAGAATGCTCGTTTATATGATGCCGCGCAGGAACAGGCTTATGCATCTGCGGCGTTGTTGCAGGTGGCGCAGGCAGTTGTGAGTCTGAACGACCTCGATGAAATTCTCGCTTCCGTCACGCGTATCATGCCGATCCTCGTGGGTGTTGAGCGGGTCGCGTTGTATCGCTGGGATGCGGAACGTGAGTCTTTTGCAGTGTCTCATGAATATGGCTTTTCTGAAGATGAAGAACTTTTGATGACTGAAAGGGAATTCAAGCTGGGCGATTTTCCATTGCTTGATTTTGCGCGCGAGCAAAACCAGACGCTGACGCAGCCGCTAAAACCCAAAGCTGAACCAATGTCGTGGTTGGAGATTCAGCCAGAGGCGGGGAGCGAAGCGGATGTGTCGAATGCTGATCGCCTGCTGATGGCTGTCCCCATCTCCATCAAGAATGATCTCTTCGGTGTGATGTTGATCGAAGAGGCAGAGAATGGACGCCGCTTCCGCTCGCGTCGCATTGAAATTATTAATGGCATTGCACAGCAGGCCGCGCTTGCGATCCAGAACGATCTTTTGCAGCAGGAGATGGTGGTGCGCGAACGCCTCGAGACCGAGGTGCAGTTGGCGCGACAGATCCAGCAGACGTTCATCCCGCAGTCTTTGCCGACGCGTGAGGCGTGGCAGTTTGCGGCGCGCTGGCGAACTGCGCGGCAGGTGGGCGGTGATTTTTATGATGTGATCGAATTGCCGAATAACAAACTTGGGTCTTTTCATTGCGGATGTGGCGGATAAGGGCATGCCTGCCGCTTTATTCATGGCGCTCACGCGCACCCTGGTGCGGGCGGCGGTGAACGAGATGCATTCCCCAGTTGACGTTTTGCGCCGCGTGAACGACCAGCTTTTACCCGATACGCGCCAGGGGATGTTCGTGACGGCGGTCTACGGCGTGCTGGATATCGAGAGTGGTGATTTTACGTTTGTGAATGCGGGGCATAACCCGCCGTTTTGGGTGAAGAGCATTGGCGACCCTTCGACACGCTCACATCGTCCCGATGCTATTTGGGGGGCAGGGTGTTGAAAAACTAACACGCACAGCCATTGCGCTGGGTGTGGTCGAACAGCCGACAATGCAGGAACGCACGATCTCGCTTGCGGCAGGGGATATGTTATTGCTTTATACCGACGGCTTGACGGAGGCTTTTTCGCCTGATGGAAGTTTATTTGGTGATGAGCGTTTGATGGACGCGCTTAAATCCATTCAATCGCATACTGCCGATGAAGTCCTTGTTTTGGTGGAACATCGCTTGAATGAATTTATTGAGACAGTTCCGCTTGGCGATGACCTGACCATGCTGTCGGTGAAGAGGATTTAAAAGAGATGCGGGTCAGGAGACCCGCATTGAACAACTCACTTACTCCAGACAATGTCCATCTCGTCCCGCCCTGCCAGAGCATTCCTTAGCAGGGATACCAACTCTGGGTCAGCGCCCTGGGATTCGAAGTAATCCAGCAAGGTCTTGGAGATGGCGTAATCATTGTCGTCCATTGTTTCTTCCTCAAGCTGGTCAACCAAAAACTGAAACTGAGCTTCGCTGATGCTCCCCAGCTCTTTATCTGTTTCTTTTTCGCGTAAATTGATCATTTTAATTCTCCTATAGTGGGTTAATTGGATCTCTTCGGCACAAGCGTTTGGAAGTTATTTTTTCTTTTTGGCTTTGGGTTTACGTTCCTTTAGCTCACGATCCTTTGCGTTTCTTACTATGATAAGCGATGCGGCCATGATTGCAAGGATGTAAATACCCTCAAAGATGGTGGCGTATAGAGTACCTTGTGCTCCAAATAACTGAGTAAAAAGTAAAGAAACCAGGTACGAGACTGGGATCGGCGACGAGAGGAGCACGCCAAACATGCGTGTCTTGGTTGGCGAAAACTTGTACTCTCCCAGACCAAACAGGAAATTAAAAAGTCCAACGGGTAATTTGCCGAAAATAATTGCCCAGACCCCGTCGAGTAATAATAGAAGTTCAATAATTAATAACACAAGTTTAATGGGTGACATTTATTTGTTCCTTCGTTTGGGAGTTTAATTTTTCATATTAGGATGGACAATCTGTGCGGGCGTGGATTCTGCTTGGGAGCAGAGAAAAACTCGAAGCCAGAAAAATGCTCGAAAATGGCGCAGAATCCTATACGTCCACTGGACGCTTTGTTGGCTGTGTTTTGACTGTTTAACGTAACACGCCTTCTTTGATTTGAAACGTGTCGAAACATTGAAACTTGCCCATTTCATTTTCCTTTTTGTGATACACAATTTTACTTCACTTGTAAACGGATATATGCGATTTGACGTTGTGTTCGTTGGGTACAGTGGAATTTCTAAAAAATCAGTAGGTATCCACATTGTTCGTATACAATACTCCAGCGACATCATAGAGTGTATAATCGTAACAGAGTAGATATTAATTTTGACATCGCTTTTGTTACTTCTATTTCTCCAGAAATTGTGCCTATTGCAGATTGCTCTTGATTTCATTGTAAGTAATTGCCATAAAGGAGCAAGAGCAATATCAATCGCAGAGTTTTCAGCGAAGTTTTCGGCATTTTGTAAAAATCACTAAATGTTTTTGCGTAACAATTTTCGGTTTTGACGCTAAATTTACAGCAAGCGATGTTTATGAATGCCCATTGTGAGAGGATTTCACAAGATTGTGAATATCCAAGATTATGTATTTTTCTTTACCGACTTCCCATAATTTTTCATAAAATCGATGCTACACTGATTACTTCGAGTTCACTCATCCAGCCATTATTGCAATTTGCACAAACGCCACCTAAAACAATCGAGTTTGTACTTTGGGTGCGGGTACTTATTGTGTGAACGACCCAGGAGAATCACGCAGAATGCGAATTCCTTCAAATGGTAACTTTTCTACATCTAATCTTCTTTGTAGCCAATTGCGCCCAAACATGCTCTGCTTGATTTTGTTTTGCCTGTTAATGTCTGACTCACAAAAAGTCGCAGGTTCTTAATTTATCATGCATTGAAACACTTTAACCATTTGAAGGAAACGTCCAACGGTTTACAATTCTGGTGTGGGCTGTGGACAATGATTTGGGAGCAGGAAAACTCGAAGCCAGAAAAATGACGATTTCTACTCCACAAACCGATACTTGATCAAAGTCCACACCGCTGCAAAAGCATCGTGTAACTTGATCTTTTTTCCCTCTGTGTAATCGCGCGGATTAAATGTGATCGGCACTTCAAAAATGCGGAAGTGACGCTTGAGAATTTTTGCGGTGAACTCAGGTTCAAAGTCAAAGCTGTTGGCGTGCAGCACCATTCCATTCAGTATCTCTCGGCGGAACACTTTGTAACCTGTTTCCATGTCGGTCAGGATGGTGTTGTAGAGGATGTTCGTCATAAAGGTCAGCATTCGGTTGGCAACCATGTGCCAGAACATCGCCACGCGGTGCGATCCGCCCAGGAAGCGCGAACCATAGACCACATCCGCGATGCCTTCGTTGAGTGGTTTCAGCAGAGTGGGGTAGTCGCGCGGATCATATTCCAGGTCTGCATCCTGGATCAGCAGCACGTCGCCAAGAGCAGCCGCCATACCCGTGCGGACAGCCGCACCCTTGCCTTTATTTTTCTCATGCAGGACAACCCGCACGCCGTTTTTGCCGTCCAATTCTTTTAAGACATCGCGTGTGCCGTCCTTGGAACCATCATCCACAACGATGATTTCATGGGCAAGTTTTTGAGCTTGCACACGTTCCAAAATGACCTGAATGCTTTCAACTTCATTATAAACAGGGATTATGACAGATAGTTTCATAGTGGCAGGATTATAAACGAAAAGAAGTATAATCTCGCCAATATGGTGTAGGGCGGATCGCGATCCGCTTCTACGTTATAAAAAATCCACTTAAAATCGACGCGAATAAACTGATGAACAACGAACCATTACTGCGTGTAAAATGCTTTTTGCTGGATATGGACGGGACATTCAATCTCGGTGACGGAATTATTGATGGCTCCCTTTATTTCATTGACACGTTAAACGAACTAGGCATAGACTATTTATTCCTGACCAATAATTCCTCAAAACACCGCGGTATTTATGCGGAAAAGATCACGCGGCTGGGGCTGCCCACTGCGGAGGAAAAAGTTTTCACTGCTGGGGAAGCAACCGCCCTTTATCTCGCAAAAGAACATCCTTCCGCTTCCGTTTATGTGGTTGGGACACCCGCTCTCGAAGAAGAGTTCCGCCAGCACGGTTTTCAACTCGAAGAAAATGACCCACAGTTGATCGTGTTGGGGTTTGATACCACACTGACCTATCAAAAACTGTGGAAGCTATGTGACTTTGTCCGCGCGGGACTGCCTTATATCGCCACCCACCCCGACTTCAACTGTCCAACCGAAACTGGATATATGCCAGACATTGGAGCAATGATCGCTTTTGTGCGCGCCGCCACGGACCGTGAACCTGATCTTGTTGTAGGCAAGCCCAACCGTATGATCGTGGATGCTGTGGCGCAAAAGTACGGACTGCCCATCGCAGAAATGGCAATGGTCGGCGACCGTCTCTACACGGATATTGCTCTTGGTCAGACGTCCGGGATCACAACCTGCCTGGTATTGAGCGGTGAAACCACCAGGGAAGAACTTGCAACCTCTCCGTTTCAGCCAACTTATACATTCGAAAATTTAGCCGCGATTGCAGATTGGCTCAAAGTTCACAGATCCCAATAAATCTATCAGGTGTTAGTGCATAAATTAAGGAGAATCATGCTGAATAACTTAATTAACGCAATGGAACAAGCTATTCGGGAACTCAGGCAAATGCCTGAAAAGACTGTTCAGGTCTTTCACCACAATGATGCCGACGGGCTTACTTCGGGAGCCATACTCACCCGCGCATTTGAAAGACAGGGATATAAAGTCCAGCGCTTCTCTTTGGAAAAGCCATATCCCGCAGTGCTAAAAAAGATCTATGAACAGGAGGGAAAAATTCTTATCTTTGCCGATTTTGCAGGCAGGATCGCGCCGATGCTTTCCGACTTGAACAACGGAAGAAATCTGACCCTGATCCTGGATCACCATGTGGCTGAAGCCTCGACCGACCCGAGAGTCCACAACCTTGACCCTGATCTATTTGGATTGAAAGGGGACCGCGACATTTCAGGATCGACGACATGCTATCTTTTTGCGCTGACTCTGGACCCAGTCAATCGGGACATGGCTCATATCGCAGCTGTGGGCGCGGTTGCTGACGGTTTTTTTGTGGACGGAGAGCTGGTCAGCCAAAACCGTGAAGCCGCACTGGAAGCCGTTCAACAGGGTCTGATGGAGATCAGGAAACAGGAAAGCGGGGAGCAGTACTTGGTGAATACTTCAAAAGGTCAAATTCCCGTTCTCGAACTGGGTGACTATCTCGATATATTGGGGGGAGTAGGCTATTACCAAAACGGACCAGATATGGGGATCAAAGTTTGCCTCGAAGGGGTCTCACCAGAGTCAGACCGCATGGTCGAGGAATTAAAAGCTGTCAGGACGAAAATATTCAACGAAGAGATCGCAAGGCTTCAGGCAGGCGCTTTGAAACAAGAACCTCACATCCAGTGGTTTCATGTCGAAAAACGCTTGTTCCCAATGGGCGTCAAAATGATCGGGGCATTCTGTGATGCCATTAAAGACACGAACCTTGTCGATCCCCGGAAATATATTGCAGGATTTCAGGTCATTCCCGATGAAATCCCCGGCTTCGGTGCCATCACATTTAACGAGGTCAAGATTTCCATGCGGGCTTCTCACTATCTGGAAGAGGAGATCAGGGCAGGAAGAGCCATGGGACTCAATATATTCCTTCCCGAAGCGACAAATAAACTTGGTGGGTTTTCTGACGCCTGTCATACCCTGACGGCAGCCACTACGGTGGCAATTGGTAAAGAAGAAAAACTGATCGAGGAAATGGAAAAAATTTTGAAAGGAGAATCAAATGGCTAGTGGAACAGGTTTTGGAAAAACGATCTTGATAGGGGATCAATTTGTCCTGGATGAGGTCCCGGCGATTGTCTCGGCAATTTCCTTCGAAACGCTGACAACGGTCGAAAGGATCGACGGTGAGGGATGGGTGCTGGAAGACAATCGCATCGAGGTTCCGGGGTACAAGGAAAAGAAAAAGGAACAGCAGGTGGGCTCGATCAACAGAATTCTTGAAGTGATGAACTTTGATGTCAAAAAGAACCCGATCAAGATCACCGTCGGGGGGAACTTGTTAGCTGGAAGCGGAGTGGGCGCCAGCGCTGCCAGTTGTGTTTCGCTCGCGCGGGCATTGAACGAAGAATTCAATCTGGGCTATTCGATCGAAGAGATCAACCGCGTAGCCTGGCAGGGTGAATTTCCCTATCATGGGGTTGCGAGCGGCGTGGATAATACCGCCTCAACCTATGGCGGGCTTCTTCTTTTCTGTCTGAAAGAACGGAGAACAGAATTTTGAAAGGATCAAAACTCCAAAACCGTTTGAGATCGTATTAGCCAACAGCGGAATTACCGCCAATACAGCCGCCCTGGATGAATTTATCGAGGTGCAAAAGAAGGATAATGCTGAGCTTTTTGCATCGCGTCTCAAGACTATCGTATCCCAGGGCGCTGACATGAAAAAAGCGCTTGAAGCAGGTGATTTGGAACATGTGGGAAAGATTATGACGGAAAACCACAAACTACTGGTCAATATGGATATGTCCCACGAAATTCTGGATTACCTCTGCAAATTGGCTCTCGAAAATGGGGCTTTGGGTGCCAAAGTCACAGGCGGCGGCAGGGGAGGCTATATGATTGCTTTGACTCCTGGAAAGGAACTCCAGGATAAGGTCGCATCAGCTTTCGAAAAGGAAGGATATAAACTTATTATCAAAGCAACGATCGGCGGAAGTTGATTGCATAAGAGTTCTTCCTAATCATGCCGCTTATTTCAACCACTTCCGTTCCTTGCGGGAGTGGTTTTTTGTTGTGAGTGTGCACGGGAGGCGATTTTCTTCGATGCGGTTAATTTCCCCTCGGTTATCCACCACGATTTATGGGGGAGGTTGGCCGGGTCAGATGAAGACACCATGACAATTGGAGGCTGGCAAGATAGTATTTCATCAATCTCTTCATTGGAGATATGGCTATCGATTTTTTAATGCGAAAACCTCAAAACCATTAAAACCCCCACCAAACCACTATGCAGTATTCATCGGTTCAATTTCATAAAGTAATCATAGGACTTGGCTGCATATTCATGATCACCTGCCTGGGTTAGTGCATCGCCCAATATCTTCCATACATGCGCGTGTCCTGGGAAACGACGTGCAATTTGAATCATGTCTCGGATAACCGCATCCAATTGCCTGCCATGCGCGGTCAAATGAGCATAGGCATGTAAGGCTTTTTCAAGATCGTGCTCCTTCATGGCATCATGTGCCGCTTGAAGTATCGGATCCAATTCAGGCGGTCCATTTAATTTAATCTTTGCGGGTACTAGCGGTTTATGAGGACTTACATCAGTTATTGCAGAATTTAACTCATTCTGGCGAGGCTGTTTAGGTGAAAATAAAGGAACAGCCTCTTTGGCCTTTTTTTTCTGTTTAATCACATTAACCGATTTCTTATCTCGAGCGGATGTTCCCGGGTCAAGAGCATCAACGAGACCATCCCCAAGCATATTCCAGACAATGCCAAACGCCATAATCGCAAGCGTTGCAGGTAAATACACCCACCAGTAGGTAAGTAAATTGCCCCCCGGACCTATGACCCAGTTTCTTCCCTGGGCAAGCATTTCACCCCATATCGAGTCACCGCCCATATTTATGAATGTGAGAGTAGCTTGTAAAAGCACGATACCGCCTACCTCCCGCGCAGCCAGGATCAGCACAGGAGCAATGGTATTAGGAATAAGGTGCTTACGGATTATCCACCATGAACTGCCGCCAACCATACGGGCTGCCAGAATAAATTGAGTCTGCATTAACAACATTACATTTGAATAGACAAGACGCGCAAAAGGCACCCACATAAGAATTATCAAAGTGAACATCAAAGGATTAATATGTTCCAATAGCCAACGAATGGGAGTCATTGGACCGACAATATATATCTGCCAGCCCAGGGTTTCTGTTTTTAAATACATTCCCCCCGTGGCAGTAATTGTCGTAGCCAGCAACTGTTGTAGAAGAACCAAACATGCTATAACGGGGATGGCAAGAAGCGTGTCTGCGATGCTCATCATCATACCGCCCCATTGTCCGCCCATAAACGCCGCCACTGCTCCGTATAAGGTGCCCAGAATGGCCGCACTAATCGCGATGATCAAACCAAATTTCAAAGCGTCACGAGCACCCCATACAAGCGGATGAAACACATCGACATCTTTCGGCAAAGTTCCTAACAGGAGCTTTTTCATTTGGCGGCATGGGCGGCCGGTTTTTGACTACACCCTCGGAAATATGCGGAAATGCCCCCGGATCCTTTGGATTTTCCGGTGAGATGATTGGTGCAGCAATAGCTGTTATGAAAAAACCGAGCAGCAATATAACGATCAACCAGTTTTGCCAACGTGAAAAAAAACGGTGTAGGTATCTCATGAACGCAATACCCCCTCCCGAACACGTGGATCAAAAATTGCCTGGAGCACATCCAAAAGAAATGTCAATAGCAGTACCATAATAACGCTGTAAATCGTAAATCCGAGTGCGGCAGGCGCGTCAGGAACACTGCTCATGGCTGAAACTATGATGCGAGAGACCCCATTAAAGTTGAAGATAATCTCAACTACAAAGGCCCCCGTCAGGATGGCTGTGGCCGCGAGCGTTAATGTAACAAGCGCAGGAGGAAGTACGTTCGGATAAACATGTTTCCACATCACACTACGGTCAGATAAACCTCGTGCGTATGCTGCAGTAACATATCCCTTGTTACGTTCACTCATCACAGTGGCGCGTGTCACACGTCCCAGAGTGGCCCAGTAATACAGACTCAGCGTGAATACGGGCATAACCAAATGCTTAGATGCGTCAATGAAGATATCCATCCGCCTGTTTAATAAACTGTCAATCGTTAGCATACCTGTATACGTTACAAATTCCTCTTTTAATAAATCCGGCTCGAAGAGAATGCTTATTCGACCAGGAGCAAACCAGCCAAGATTGATATAAAAAACCGATAACAGGACCAATGCCAGAATAATAGTTGGCATGGATGTGGCGAGCGAGGCTAATCCACGAAATAGCTGGTCGAATCTGCCTTGCCGATTCCAACCTGCCAATAAGCCGCTGATCATTCCTAATGGAAACAATATCAACAATGACCACAATGTCAATTCCAATGTAACTGGTGTGCGGCGTAAAAGAGCTGGCAGTACATCTTCATGCATTGAAGGGCTATAACCCCATGTGCCATTCAATAAGGACTGCGCCCAATAAAAATATTGCACTGGGAACGGATCACGAAGATGATATTTTTGGATAATCAATTCTCTTATTTTTGCTATTCTTTCGGGCGTAGCGTAGGGGCCAAAATTTTTGGGCATATACAATTCTGCCCGTGCTTCCGGAGGTGTGAGCATTACACCCCCGTATATCATTAAAGTAATTATAAATAGCGAAATGGGAATAACCAGGAAGCGGCGTAATACAAATCGAAAAAGTGGCAGCATTTTATGCTCCGTAAAAAGAAATGAATGTTTGGGAGGAGAAAAAACTCGAAAGCAGAAAATTCTTTTAAACAGCGTACGCGTGGTACCCGCACGTCTTCTGCACCTGAATGCGCCTAGTCAGGGTCTATTGCCACTTTTTTATGCGCGGCCTTTTTTCAATTGGAATTCCATATATTCAACCTATGCATGGCTATTCGATACAAATTGCCTAAGTCTATTTGGTAACTTTTATAGCTAACTATACAGCCTTCTAATCTCAGTTTCAAGTGCTTTTTTTCACAAAACAAATAGCAGGGCAAGCCGTAAAGCCTACCCTGCTCTGTATCTCTTGGAATTTGTCTTATTTGCCCAGCTTTTTATTTGACGGAAAGGCTTTCTTATTCCACAAACCGATATTTGATCGAGGTCCACACGTTTTATAATGACCTGAATACTTTCAACTTCACTATAAACAACGATTATGACTGGATAGTTTCATAGTGGCTGGAATATAAACGAAACGAAGTATAATCTTGTTATCATGAAATTGCGAGGAGGGCTCTTGCTCTCCCGGCTAATCTTAGAAATATTAAGGCAGGTTTCAAAAGTTTTTATCAAAAATCCCACCCAAAGTCGGATGGCAACCCTATGACAAGACAATCAACACTTTCCCCCTCACCTGTTGGCAGTTTTTCGCCGCCGCAGATCAACAGCCTTGAAGATACGGGTCTTTCACCCCTTTGGCTGCAAGACCTGGTCCTTAAAGTTTTATACTTTCGCGGCTATCTGACCGGCCTTAAGATTGCCGAAGAGATCGCTTTGCCTTATTCAGGCGTGGCAGATCAATTGTTGTTCACGTTAAAGCAGGAAAAATTTATTGAAGTAAAATCCTCCCAACAGGGTGGCGGCTTGGGTGGGGATGGCGTATACACATATGGAATTACAGGCGCTGGCATCCTGCGCGCGCGTGAAGCCATGGAACGCAGTCAATACGCTGGACCTGCTCCCGTTCCATTTGATATTTATAACGAAGCCATTCGCCGCCAGAAGAGCGGACGCATGACCGTAACCTCGCGCAACATGCGTCAACTTCTTTCGCAAATGGTCATCTCTGACGCCATCTTCCAAAGGCTTGGCCCTGCACTGAACTCAGGCTCGTCCATTTTCATGTATGGACCTCCCGGAAATGGAAAGACCAGTATTGCGCGCGCGTTTGGCAATCTGGTGCAGAGCCAGAACATGTACATCCCTTATGCCTTGTATTTGGATGGGCAGGTTATTAAAGTCTACGACGCGGTGAGTCACTCGCTTGCGCCGGAAAGTGATGGGACAGGAGCGACAGGGGGTACCAGCGCCCTGCGTCCAAACACGCGCCGTGACTTGCGCTGGCTAAAGATCCGCAGACCGTTTATCGTGGTCGGCGGTGAATTGACTCTCGAAGGTCTCGACCTTGTTTTTGATGATACAACCAAATTTTACGAAGCTCCGTTTCAGGTAAAAGCCAACGGCGGCATTTTATTGATCGACGACTTTGGCCGCCAGCAGGTACGTCCGCGTGACCTGCTCAATCGCTGGATCGTTCCGCTTGAGAACCGCGTTGATTATTTACGCCTGCACACAGGCCGCAAGGTGGAAGTGCCGTTCGATGTGATGATCGTTTTCTCCACCAACCTGCCTCCCAAAGACCTGGTGGATGAGGCCTTCCTGCGCCGTCTGAGGCACAAGATCGAAATCGGCGACCCTTCCTTTGAAGAATATCGCGAAATATTTAAGCGTGTTGCCCAGGACAAAAAAATCGAATACAACGATCAAGGCCTGGCATATCTTTTGCAGGAATGGTACATCAAGCGCAACCGCAAACCGCGCGCCTCGCATCCGCGTGATTTGTGCGACCAGATCATTGACATTTCAGCTTACCTTGCCGTTCCTCCTGCCATGTCGCGTGAGATGATTGATAGCGCCGGCAGAGCCTATTTTGTGGATATTTAAACGCTTCGACCCTGCGCCTGAGCCTGATCCCGATGATTGAACATTTTCCCCGCCCCATCATTTTCGCGCATCGCGGTGACGTTGCCCACGCGCCGGAAAATACCATCCCTGCCTTTCAACAAGCCCTGCAAAATGGCGCCGACGGCATCGAACTTGACGTAAAGCTCTCCGCAGATGGTCATGTGATCGTCATCCATGATTCCACTGTGGACCGCACGACAGACGGCAAAGGCCGCGTTGAATCTTTAACGCTCGAAGCCATCCGAAAACTGGATGCGGGCAAATGGTTCAACGAGAAGTTCGCCGGCACAAAAGTTCCTTTGCTCGAAGAAGTATTTGAGGTCGTCGGCAGGGATAAAATGATCAATATTGAGTTGAAGTATTGCACTGCCCGTCATGGTGGCTTGGTGATAAAAACATGCGAATTGATCAAACGGCATAATAATCAGAGCCAGATTCTTTTCTCATCTTTCTTCCCATCCAGTTTGAAGGTCGCTGCGCAGACATTGCCTGAAATTCCGCGCGGATTGCTTGCCATGCACGGATTTCTCGGTTTGTGGGCGCGTTCGTTTGGATTTATGTTTGGCGACTATCAAGCCTTGCATCCGCACATTTCCAGCACCAGCAAGGAGCAGATTCAGCGCGCACACCGCCTCAATCGCCGGGTGCATGTCTGGACGGTCAATACGCCCGAAGAGATCAATCAACTTAAAGAGTGGGGCGTGGACGGCATCATCACCGACGACCCGCAAATGGTTGTGCGCGCATTGGGGAGGGGCGGATGAATCTGTCCGAATGCCGAAAGCAGGCTTGGGCGGGGCGCGAAGCGAATATCCATAAGGCGTCGTTCATCGAGCGGCGTCTGTTTTATCTAAAAATCCATAAGGGGTTGCAATGAAATTGATCCGAATTTTATTGTTACTTGTTTTTCTTGCTGTGCTTGTGCCAGTTCCGGTGCAGGCGCAAACTCCCACGCTTTCTCCCGAAGTTAAAGCCATTTTAGATTCCATGACCCCCGAAGAGCGTGTTGGGCAATTGTTTCTGGTTACGTTTAATGGCACAGACACCAGTGAGACTTCGCAGATCTATAACCTGATGACCCAATACCATGTCGGCGGTGTGGTTCTGCTCGCAGAGAATGATAACTTTGTGCAGGCGCCGGATACCGTGGCACAGGCACAAACGCTGATTAACAACATCCAGCAATTGGAATGGGATACTTCCATAACCCCTGTAACTAACTCAGAGACAGGTCAGGAATTGGATTCTACGTACGTGCCGCTTTTGGTGGGCATTGCGCAGGAGGGGAATGGCTACCCCACTGACCAAATTTTGAGCGGGCTTACACCACTGCCGAGTGAAATGGCAATTGGCGCAACCTGGAGCCCCGAGCTTGCCCGTCGCGTGGGAGAAGTGAACGGACGTGAACTTGCCGCTCTTGGTTTCAACTTAATTCTTGGGCCTTTGCTGGATGTGTTGGAGATGCCCGCCGTTTCAGGCGGTGACCTGGGCACGCGTGTCTTCGGTGGTGACCCCTATTGGGTGGGCGAAATGGGAAGCGCTTATGTGGCTGGGTTGCACAGTGGCAGTGATAATCAGCTGGTTGTGGTCGCAAAACACTTCCCAGGTGTAGGCGGGTCAGACCGTTTGCCGGAAGAGGAAGTTTCAACAGTTATAAAATCTCTTGAACAACTTAAACAGATCGAACTTGCGCCATTCTTTGAGGTCACCGGAAATGCAGAACTGCCAGAATCAACGGTGGATGGTTTGCTGGTTTCCCACATTCGATATCAGGGCTTTCAGGGAAATATTCGCGCCACCACGCGCCCGATCAGTTTTGACCCGCAGGCTCTGAGTCAAATTCTGGCTTTGCCGCAATTCGCAGCCTGGCAATCTAACGGCGGCTTGATCATCAGTGACAACCTTGGCACGCAGGCTGTCAGCGAGTTTTATGCAACGGGCGGCGGTCAGTTCTCGGCGCGGACGGCTGCGCGAGATGCCTTCCTGGCTGGCAACGATATGCTGTATCTCGGCAATATCAACTCCGCCGATTTCCCTGATTCATACACAACAACAACCAGCATCATTGAATTTTTCGCACAGAAATACCGCGAAGACCCCGCCTTCGCTCAACGGGTGGATGCTTCTGTGGCGCGTATTCTTGCTGTAAAGCTTGGTTTGTATGGAGTCTTCACCGTTTCAAATGTCCTTACCTCTGACAGCTTGTTGACCGAGCTTGGTACGGCTACCGAAGTCACATTTGATGTAGCGAGCAATTCTGCGACCCTGATCAGTCCGGACGAACAAGACCTTGCGGCAGTCATGCCTCTTCCGCCCCAGGCCAATGAGAGTATGGTCTTCATCACAGATACATCCAGTACCAAACAATGCAGCACTTGCGTTGAACAGCCGGTCCTTGCGGTGGATGCATTGCAGCAGGCGGTCATTCAACTGTACGGCCCGCAAAGCGGAAATCAAACAAGTAATTTTCGACTTGCTTCCTACCCGCTTCCAAACCTGCAATCTCTGTTGAATGCCGAGGATATTCCATTTATTAAAGACGACCTCACTCGTGCGAACTGGATCATCATCTCATTGACAGATACCACGCAAGGGCAGACCGAGCTTATTAGCCGCTTCCTGCGTGAACGCTCCGATCTTTTACGAGGGAAGCGCGTGATCCTTTTTGCGTTTGGTGCGCCTTATTATTTTGATACAACCACCATTTCAAAATTTACCGCTTTTTATGCGCTTTACAGCAAGCAGCCCCAATTTGTAGATGTCGCCGCGCGCTTGCTCTTCCAGGAACTCACCCCTGTGGGCGAATCACCAGTTTCGATCCCGGCAGTTGGATATGACTTGAACTCTGTCATGTCTCCCAACCCAGACCAGGTAATTCCGCTCTTTCTGGACCTCGAGCCTGTTCCTGTTGGAACTGGCTCGCCTACCACGCCCGAGCCGACCCCGATCCCGCTCTTTAGGATTGGCGACACCATCGCAGTCCGCACAGGTGCGATCATGGATAATAATGGAAATCCTGTTCCAGATGGGACACCGGTTAAATTCTCAATGATGCTCACCGGGGAAGGTGGCGGCATTTTAAAACAAGTGGATGCTTTTACCACGCAAGGTGTGGCACGCGCCGCATTCGGTTTGGATAAACCTGGCTTGCTGGAAATCAGTGTGACAAGCGAGCCTGCCATGATATCTAATGTGTTGCAGTTGGATGTTTCGCAGTCTGGAGCCGTGGCGGTGATCGTCGTCACCCCCGAGTTGACCGAATCCATCGAGCCGACGCCCCAACCGACGGCCATAGTGGAAGAAGATCCTTACATTTCATCGGAAGGCTATCCGCGTTTTTCCGCGTGGCTGATTGCGATGTTTTTCATCACCCTTAGTATCTGGGTCGCCTATAGTATGGGTATTCGTATTGCGAATCGCCGCTCTGCATTCCGCTGGGCATTGGGAATTGCGCTGGGCGGCCTCCTCGCATACAACTATCTTGTTTTTGGTATGTTTGGTGTGATGAACTGGCTTATCGCCAGCGGACTTTCAGGCGTAATTATTTTTGTCTTCATGGGAGAATTACTCGGCTTTGCTGCAGGCTGGGCATGGTCGAGAAAGTAGATCACGTTTTACAGGAGAATAAAGCATGGCAACGAAAACAAAACCGAATAAAGAGAAACAACCCCCGATCTTATTTAATAAAACACAAGCTATCATTAAGCAGGCGAATAAATTGCTTGGCGGTACATTGGTAACTTATTTCAATAATCCGCGCGGAAGTGTTTGTCACGATGATATTCTGGCGTTGTATGAATTACTTGAAAAGATAGGTCATCAGGAAAAAATTTACCTTTTTATTAAATCCAGCGGCGGCAATGGACAGGCCTCTCTGCGTCTTGTCAATCTCTTGCGCCAGTATTGTCACGAGGTCATTGCAGTGGTTCCATTGGAATGTGCGTCCGCCGCAACCATGATCACGCTCGGCGCGAACGAAATTCAGATGGGACCCATGGCATATCTCACGCCAGTCGATACTTCCCTCACACATTCACTCTCGCCCATTGACCGCGACAATGACCGAGTCAGCGTCAGCCTCGACGAGTTGACACGCGTTGTCCGCTTGTGGCAGGCGCAGAATGGCGAAGCGAAAGAGAATCCATACCAGGAACTGTTCCAGCATGTGCATCCGCTTGTCATTGGCGCAGTGGATCGTGCTGAGTCGTTGTCCATCATGCTGTGCAAGGAACTGCTCGCGTATCACATCAAGGAAGAACCCGAAGCGGACAGGATCGCCAATGCATTGAACGCCAAATACCCGTCACATGGCTACCCAATTTTGTTTGAAGAAGCCAAGCGCATTGGGCTAAAAGTGAGTCACCTCACGCCTGAGATCAATACGCTCCTGCTTGAACTCAACGAACTCTATAGTGAAATGGGTCAGCGCGCCACAACCGACTTTGATGATACACACGCGCACGGAAATGAGATTCTCAATATTTGGGAATCTACTGGCGTACTTGTTTATTATCAACAGGACAAGGATTGGTTCTATCGCACCGAAGAGCGCCGCTGGATCTCTCTCAACGATGTCAGCCGCTGGCGGCGTGTGTTGAAGGTGGGCAGCAAGGTGGAAAAATCAATTTTGCATATTTCCTAAAACCTGTGCAAAACCTGTGCATTCTGTTAGAATTCGACTATCAGATTATGGAAAATCCGTGTCTGGGAGACGCGGATTTTTTGGAAATAAGGAAAATATGGCACAGCAAATTCAACTCAAATTTAATGACCCCGCGCCCGATGTGAACCTACTCGGCGCAGACGGCAAGCCCATACAACTCTCCTCGCTCTGGCAGGATAAAGTTCTGGTGCTTGCGTTCACCCGCCATTTTGGATGTCCGCAATGCAAAGAAATGGTGGACCAGTTGATCGACGCGCATCAAGCCCTGACCGAAAGAGGGCTGCGGCTCGCGATCATTTCCCACGCCTCGGCAGAATCAGCCAAAGAGTTCTGCGATCTGCGCGCGCCCAGCGCCATCTGTCTCGCAGACCCAGATCGTACCGCATATCATGCGTATGGCTTGTATCAAGGCAACCTCTGGCAAACTCTGCTATCGCCGAATATATGGAGGTCAAACCGCAGGCTGGCGCGTATGAAAGGCTACAAACCTGAATTGCCGCACGAAGGCCAGGATGCGTATCAAATGTCTGGCACATTTATCATCGGCACAGACGGGCGCATTCGTCTTCCATATTATTACGAAGATATTGCCGATCATCCGCCTGTTGACCTGCTCCTGCATGGCGTCATGGGCTCAAATTGGGATCAGCCATACAACACAAAACCGGTCGTTTAGTTAATTTTGGAAACAAGCATAATGAATGATTTATTTCTCGCAACTTATCTTGCTGTAAAAGAAGTGATGCGCAACAAAGGCCGTTTTTTTCTTGTGGCTTTGGTCATTGCACTCATCACTGTTCTTGTACTTTTTATTGCCGCGCTTGGTGAAGGGCTTTCGAACGCCAATCGCCAATATATAGCCAACCTCGATGCGCAGTTGATCGTGTTCCTGGAAAAATCAGACTATAACATTTCTGCCAGCCGCCTGGAACCCAATACGGTCAAATCAGTTCGCCGCGTGGAAGGTGTGGCCGATGCGGGTCCGATCTACACATCCAACACTGAGATCGTGTCATTACCAGAACCGCTCAAAATTACCATGCTCGGTGCGGAAGCCGAACGGCCCGGGATGCCGCCACTTTTGGAAGGGCGTTATTTCCGCGGCGGGGAAGCTCGTGAAGCCGTGATGGATATGAGAGTGGCCGAACGCGCCAATCTGAAGGTCGGCGATGAAATTGAAGTCCGTTCCACCCAGGGTACGAATGATGAGTTCTACAATTTGAAGCTCGTGGGACTTGTTGATGAGCAATCATATTTCTTTCAACCAACGATCTTTGTCCCTGCGGCAACTTGGGAACTGGTACGCCCTCAACCTGAGTCGGATTTGAATAGCGATACTCCCTACCCGAACATTGTTGCGGTCAAATTGGAGGATCCCACCCAGGTGGAGGAAATGAAACTTCGCCTGCAAAACGAAGTTTCCAACATTGAAGTGGCTGATATCGAAACCACCATCAATAATATCCCTGGCTACACTGCGCAGCAGGGGACAGTGCAAACGCAGGGCTTTTTTACATTGTTGATCGGCATCCTGGTCATCGGCGGATTCTTCCAAATTCAAATCCTGCAAAAGGTGCCGCAGATCGGCGTATTAAAGGCGATAGGTTCTTCTAACTTTGTCGTGGGGATTTCTGCCGTGATCCAGATCATGATCGTGACAGCCATTGGGGTTGGAATTGGCGCAGGTTTGAATTATCTTTTCTCGCTTGTTTTACCCCCTGCCATTCCGTTGGCATTCAACGGGACATGGTCTTCTCTTGCAATCTTGTTACTTTTGTTCATCGGCCCGATAGGAGGCATGGTCTCCATTATTTACGCCGTGCGCATTGAACCGTTGAAGGCTCTGAGGTTAGGATAAATATGAATTCAGTCGCTTTGGAAGTTCGTGATCTGGTTAAAACATTTGCGCTTGATGGCACAACCATCAATGCAGTGGACAGTGTTTCGTTTCAGGTGAAGTCTGGTGAATTTGTGGCTTTGGTGGGTCCCAGCGGATCAGGCAAGACAACCTTGCTTTCCATCCTCGCCGCGCTTCTCACCCCCACCAGCGGACAGGTATTAATTGACGGCCAGGACCTCGCGCAGATGAATGAAAGACAGCGTGTGAAATTACGCCGCGAGAAAATTGGCTTTACCTTCCAGTCGAATAATCTCATTCCATATCTCACTGCGCGTGAGAATGTGGAGTTTATGCTTCGCCTCAATAATAAGAGGGATCGCGCAGGTCGCGTACGCTCAGATGAATTACTGGCGCGGCTTGGGCTGTTTGACCGTTTACATAACCTGCCCGCGCAAATGTCTGGCGGACAGCAGCAGCGTGTGGCTATTGCGCGCGCGCTGATCCATAATCCCGCGGTTGTGCTCGCAGATGAACCAACTGCTTCGTTGGATACCGAGCGCGCTTTTCAAGTTGTTGAAACTTTCGCCCACCTCATCCACGAGAATGACCGTGCGGGCATCATGGTCACACACGACCTGCGCATGTGTCAATTTGTGGATCGTGTCTTGCAAATGCAGGATGGAAAATTGGTGAAGGTGTATGAAGCAAAGGAAGAGATATTGGAGTTAGCGCAAGGTGTTTTGAAACAATAGTTCAGGAAATTTAATCGAAGAAAAAATGACCGATGTCTAATTGAATTTAGATTTTCGGTCATTTTTTATTTATGGGGTATGAAAAAACTTGTTCAATACTGGTGCAAAATTTTCGGGAATATCTTCATTCCATGCGCCGCCGTCAATGACAGCGCCTGTGGGATTTCCACTGGCATCCAGTTGATAGTAGACTGGAATGGCGTCAAAGGTGAAATTTTTTCCGTTTTCCGAACCCCATTCGTCCACATCTGCGCGGATGAGGTAGACGCCTTCAAAGGCTTGCATCGTGAGCGGGTCTTCAGCTTCGATGCTTTTTTCAATTGCCTGACAGGGCGGGCACCAGGTTGCGTCAAATTCAATGAAGGGGGCGAGGCCGAGCGCCTTTGCTTTTTGTGTTTCTGCGGCAAGTTGTGTCATCATGCTGCCGTTGGATTTTTTGATGCGGACAATGACGAATGGCTGAGGCGTTGACAATGCCGATTTAGCAGAATCAGGCTCGGGTGAGGCGGGAAGCGGTTTTTCATCCTGTTGAGGAAATAGAAAATTACAGGCTATAAAGAATATCGGCAAAATCGCAACCAGGATTTTCTTTCGCATTGATTCTCCTCGTTATTGAAAAAGCCCCATGCTGGGAATTTTTATGGAAATTGGTTTTTGCTGTACGGGCGCTCGACAGCCGCGGTCGTCACATGCCATGTAGGTGACGATGACTTTGTCGTTGACCCAGTCGTTTCCTTCGGGTAATAAAACAGGCAGGCTTAAAGTGACTGGGCCAGCAGGATATAAAAGAAGTCCTTCGAGGTCGAGAGATGACGACTGGGATGATACGATGCTTTCGGTCAGTTCGCCGTTTGCTTTGAGGCCTGAACCTTCTGCAAGTTCTAACAGGGTGGGGCGTCCCACTCCTTCCACGCCGTTTCGGGGAATTTCCTTGCTGTAAAGATGCATGTTGAGGAGCTGCGGGGTGAAGGTGGCGGAGAGGATGAATTGCCCATCTTCGTCGCGGGTAAGCGCGATGCTTACTTCCACTTTGTTTTCGGCGGATGTTGCGAGTTGGAGCGTTTGACCTGGTTGAAGCACGACGGCAGGCTGGCAGGAAGTTAACCCGATCAGGGCAAGCAAAAAGAATGGGATGATTATTTGTGATATTCGCTTCATATTGCAAAAGTATAATCGCATTGCTTGAAAAAAAAGACCCTATAGGTTTACAAAACCTTAAGGGTCTTTCCAAACTGATTACTATTTATCGATCCCTTTTTACTGCCGATTCTCCGCTAAAACATCCTTCGCTTCGTACCTAACCTTTGGTCTGGTACTGTTGATGAAGATTACCGACCCGATAATGATTCCTGTCGCCAACCAAATGCGCGGTTCCATCTCCTCATTTAATATCCATACTCCAAGCAAAACGGCAACGATCGGGTTGACATAGGCATATGTCGAAACGAGCGAGATCGGCGCATTTTGCAATAGCCAGCCATACGATACAAACCCGACCAGTGAACCCACAAGAATAAGATACAACAGTCCATATAACGAACGCGCTGAAACGGCGGTCACGTCCCAGCCATGCAATTCGCCAGACAAAGCCGAGACGATGAATAAGCTCACACTTCCCATCAACATTTGCGCGCCTGTGTTCATCAGCGATGATTTTGGCAGGTCCGCAGTTTTGCTGTATATGGAGCCGATTGCCCAAAATAAACAAGCAAAGAGTAATGCCATCACGCCGAAAGGATTTAACTTTGTGGTACTTCCAGAAATTTCAGAAGGACCCACAAGAATAAAGATACCTATGAAGCCAATTAGCAGTCCGACAATTCCCTGCCAATTTGGCTTTATGCCGTTTGGGCGGATAGCTTCGCCGATTACTAAAAACATCGGCACAGAAGCAATGATCAGCGCGGCAATTCCAGAAGGGATGAACTGCTCAGCCCATGCGACCAGTCCGTTGCCACCAAGCAATAGAAGGGTGCCGATAATCCCAACGGAAATCCATTGTTTTCGCGTAGGCATTGACTGTCCTGCGCTACGCTGCCAGATCACCAGAATTAAGCCTGAGATCAAGAACCGAATCCCTGCGTGAAAGAATGGTGGAATGGTCTCGATCGCTACTTTGATTCCCAGATACGTTGATCCCCAGACGATGTATAAAGCGATTAAAGCCAGCCAGATTTTAGATTTCATTTTTTCCTTCTTTTAGTAAGTCACGCTTTAAGCATGACCTACGCTAAATTCACGAGCCAGCAATGCTTTCTTTCTCGCACTGCCATAGCGATAATTCCCAAATTCGCCAGCCTTGCGGATCACTCGGTGACATGGAACCAGAACCGCAATTGGGTTATGTCCAACGGCTGTGCCGACTGCGCGGACAGCATTCGGGTTACCTATCTGCGCGGCGATATGTTCGTAGGTGGTCGCTGAGCCAGTTGGCACGTTGAGCAATGCCTCCCAAACTTTGATCTGGAAATTCGTGCCGCGCAAATGAAGGCTGAGGGGTTGATCCGCCTTATTGAAAGCCGAATCAGTTTCAGGGCTGGGAAAGATGCGGGCGATGAGTGGGGCAGTTGATTCGTAATCTTCATTCATCTTCGCCTGCTTCCAATCCGCGACTAAATTATCGATTGCGTTGCCTTCGCTGGTTTGCACAAATCCCAAATGACAGATGCCGCGCTCGGTGGTGGCGATCAGGCATTTTCCAAAAGGTGTGGGATGTAGACCGTAGCGGATAGTAAGCCCTGCGCCATGTGATTTGTATTCCCCTGGCGTCACTGCCTCGGTGTTGACAAAAAGATCATGCAGGCGCCCCAGACTCGAAAGCCCGACCTGATGCGTTGTGTCGAGCAGGTTTTCGGAGCGGGCGAGCAATTCCTTGGCATGTTCCTTTGTCAGGAATTGTATGAAACGTTTCGGGCTGATGCCTGCCCAGCGGGTAAATAACCGCTGGAAGTGATACTCGCTTAAGCCGATGGCTGATGCGATCTCGTCGAGTTCTGGCTGGCGATGAACATTGGCTTCGATATATTGAATGGCTTGTTCGATCAACCTATAATGTTGTGAAAGCTCAAGATTGGTTTCCATAATAATCTCCTTTTTGATGTTGGAGATTGTATTTGTCATTGCTTACGGGAGCGACCCGTTTCTTGCTCATTTTTCCAAAAAAATAAACAGGCATAATGACATGCATGCCTGTTTCAATACCTGATGTTATTTCACCCATTGTTTCGCAGGTTCGGGCAGAATCCTGCTGAATAAAAAAACCCCGCTTATGCCGTGTATCACCAGGTTTTGAACCTGCTAGTGCAGGTGGGTCCCTACCTAGAAACGCCGCCTTGGCTCAGGCCTATCGCGTTATTCCTATTAAGTTAAGGACCCTTTTAATATGTATTGGCTCAAAACGTGAAGGCGATATCACGAACACAGCAGGGCTATGATTCTTATACCATAATCAACGGTGCAAGGATAGAGATAGATTAATTTGGATAAATTGCAAGTTTCAAAAACCAATTGATTTTAATAATATTTTGTGCTACGCTTTATTGGTCGTAATCTACTTTATTTGATGGAGGAAAACATGGCAACTGTTCCAGGTATTGATGTCTCTTATTGGGATGCAGGGATTGACTGGCCGAAAGTGCGCGCGACAGGACTGCGATTTGTCGTTGCCAAAGCCACTGAAGGCATCACTTATAAAGACCCCACGTTTGACGATAATTGGTTCGGCGCAAAGTCCGCAGGTCTATTACGCGGGGCTTATCACTTCTTCCGCTGTAATGTGGATGCTAAAAAACAAGCCGATTACTTTATTGATTATGTAAAAACTGTTAAGGATAATGGTGAACTTCCGCCTGTGCTTGATCTTGAGACAAATGACGGCATGACAAAGGACAAAATCGTGCCTGCGGTGAAAATATGGCTGGACCGCGTGGAATCTGCATTTGGGAAGAAGCCGATCATCTACTCGGGTCAATACTTTCTTCAAGATTTTCTAGTTCAACTTGGAGGCGGACCCCCGCCATGGGCGAAGGACTATCCGCTTTGGCTGGCTCAGTATCCCAATCAATATGTGGATGGGATGAAACCCACCCTGCCACGCGGCTGGTTCAACTACACGATCTGGCAATACAGCGATAAAGGCGTGGTCAATGGTATCAATGCTTCCGTGGATATGAATATTTTTAACGGCAGTCTTGAGGATCTGTATAAATTTGCAGGTTCCAATATAGTTGTTGAAAAACCCAAGACACATAAAGTTACCGCTGGTGATTTGTTTGAGTCTATCGCGAATAAATACGGGGTGACCGTCCGCGAACTTGTATCTGCCAACCTTCAATTGCTCAAGGCTGGCGACACTTTGAATGTGCCTGTCGCTGTGGCAATTCCACAGGAAGGCGGATCAGGCTCAACGTCCGCGGGAGGCGGAACATCCCCAACAGCATCGCGGACTCATACCGTCAAATCTGGTGATTCTTTGTCGGTTATCGCAGTGAAGTATGGGACAACTGTCGCAGCAATTGCTTCTGCTAATGATATTAAGAATATCAATAATATAAAAGTGGGAGCGGTGTTGGTGATTCCGTAAGGCAAGAGTAAGAAGTAAAAAGTAACGAGTAAAAAGTAAAAAAGACTCTGAGTGTTCGGCTCAGAGTCTTTTGTTTCTCACTTCTCACTTTTACTATTACTTTTCATTACGGATAAACCCTCTTGATCGTTCTCGGGAAGGCAATTGCCTCGCGGATGTGTTCAATGCCGCAGATCCATGAGGTGACTCGTTCCGTGCCCATGCCGAAGCCTGAGTGGGGGACTGAGCCATATTTACGTAGTTCCAAATACCATTTGAAGGCTTCTTCGGGGAGTTTTTCTCTGCGGATGCGTGCCAGCAGCATATCGTGGTCGCTCATGCGCTCAGAGCCGCCGAAGATTTCGCCGTAGCCTTCGGGAGCTAGCAAATCCACAGATTTGCAGACTTCGGGGCGGTTTGGCCACGGTTCCATGTAAAAGGCTTTGACCGCGCTGGGATAACCATACACAAAAACGGGCTTTTCAAATTGGCTGGTGATGGCGGTCTCGTGCGGTGCGCCAAAATCCATGCCCCATTCGAAGGCGAGCAGTTCCTTCTTTTCGGGGTCTGTTTCTTTCTCGCGTAATTCTTCGATCATTTTGGCGGCATCATCGTAGGAGATGCGCGGGAAGGGACCGACGATCTTTTCCAACTTGGAAATGTCACGTCCCAGGGATTTCAACTCAGGCATACGGTCACGCATGACGCGCTGAACGATGTGCGTCAGCATCTGTTCCTCGACTTCCATCAAACCATCCAAATCGCAGAAAGCGATCTCAGGTTCGAGCATCCAGAACTCGGTCAGGTGGCGGCGGGTCTTTGACTTTTCCGCGCGGAAGGTAGGACCGTAGCAGTAGACTTTTCCAAACGAGAAGATGTTGGCTTCGTTATAGAGTTGACCCGTCTGCGCGAGGAAGGCTTTGCCTTCATCGAAGTACTCAGTTTCAAAGAGTGTGGTTGTGCCTTCGGCTGCGGCGGGAGTCAGAATGGGTGTGCTCATTTCGGTGAAGCCGTTGGTGTCGAGCCATTCACGGGTGGCAGCCATCACCGTCGCGCGGATGCGCAGGATTGCCCACTGACTCTGCATACGGATCCACAGGTGACGGTTGTCGAGCGCAAAATCCACGCCGTGGTCTTTGAGTGACATGGGATAGTCGAGTTCGGCGGTTTGTACGACCTGCAAGTCCTTGATGCCCACTTCGTATCCGCCAGGGATGCCAGGCGCGCGCTTATCTTCGCGGACTGCACCCGTGATGATGACCGAGGTCTCCTGCGGCAGGTGGGAAATTGTCTCAAAGAGTTCGGGCGTCAGGTCACCTTTGAAGGCGACGCATTGGATGAAGCCCGTCCCATCGCGCACGAGCAAAAACGACAACTTGCCCTTGTCGGTGCGGTTGTAGACCCAGCCTTTGAGGACGATTTCCTGTCCGATGTAGTTCGAAATTTGTGAAACGCTGATATATTCAGCCATGAAAACCTCGTTTTATATTGGATGGCAATTGTGATCGCTGGCGCTTATTATATTATGGTTAGTGGAGAAATGGTCCAATTGCCTCGTCTGGCTGAGTCTTTGCCTTGATTATGATAATCCCAACTTGGCAAGCAAATCCGCGCTATGCTCGGCAGGACGGACATTTTCGAACACCTCTTTGATATTTCCGTCCGCGTCGATCAGGAATGTGGTGCGAAGCACGCCTTCGTATTCCTTGCCCATGAATTTTTTGGGACCCCACACGTCGTACAGTTCACAGACTTTATGACCCTCGTCCGCGAGCAGGGGAAAAGTTAGTTGGAATTTTTGCTTGAACTTTGCATGTGATTTTACTGAATCAGGGCTCACGCCAAGGATCACTACCCCAGCTTTTTCATAAGCAGAATAGTCATCACGAAAATTGCAGGCTTCTTTTGTACAGCCTGGTGTGTCATCTTTGGGATAAAAATACAGCACGACATTCCTGCCGCGATAATCAGATAGTTTTCGCAAGGTATTGGTATCGTCCAGCATTTCAAACTCGGGTGCTGGAATTCCAGATGAAATAGGCATAACATAATCTCCTTTTAGTTGAATGGTTTTTAAGAAATTTTACTCTTGCTTGCACCCACCAAAGCAGGTGAAATCACCCTGTTAGCAGTTCATCCACTGCCTGAGCCAACTCCCTCAAGTTGCTGACCTTCAACACGTTACTGCACAGCGGCGCGTATTTCGGCATATCACTGTCGCCGTGCCACATGACTGGGGGTTCAGGATTCAGCCAGATGGTCCGCGTGGCGCGGCGGGACATGGTGGAGAAAACGTCCAGGCGTGGGTCATTGTAATTATTACGCCCATCGCCGACGATGAGCAGAGTTGTCCCGCTGTTGAGTGTATCCATGTATTCGTTTTGAAAATCATTCAACGACCAGCCGAGATCGGTGTTGTAATGTCCGCTGGGCATGCGCCATAAAACAGACTGGATCGCCTCATCTGCATTCGTGCCGCTGAAATCCTCCGAAATCGACTCGAGATGGTCAATGAATGCGAAGGCATAGGTCTTGCGCACCTGCCCCTGCAATGCAAAAAGAAAACTCAGCATCAACTCAGAACAAAAACGCATTGACGTGCTCACGTCGCAGATGACCACGATCTTCGGCTTGCGCACGCGGTCTTTGTGTTTGATCTCCATCGGCACGCCGTGATATTTTAGGCTGGCGCGGATGGTGGCTTTCGAGTCCAGTTGCCCGCTCTTGGCGCGCTTTTGTCGCAACGCAATGCGCGTGCGTAACGCAGCGGCAAGTCGTTTCACTTCACGCTGCAAAAGTTTTTTGTCTGCATCTGACAAAGCCTCGAACGGACGGTTCATCAAGTTGTCGATATTTTCCCCGCGCGGACGCTCGCTCAAATTTTCGGCAAGGCGTTCCCCTGCAAACTGTTGGATCTGCTCCTGCATGCCCTGCATGTTCTGCTGGATCATTTCGCGGATCTGTTGAATGCGCTCGCGGTTCATGCCCATTTGCGAGAGTTGCTCCATCAATTCCTTCATCGCCTTTTGGATTTCTGGAAACGCCATCGCGCGCATCATGCGCTGGGCCATCCAATTTTGATAATCGAGATCTTCCACCTGATTTAATCCGACTAATTGACCCAGCGCTTCCAACTCCGACTTTGTGAGTGGTTCGCCATTCATCAGCCTTTCCATACGCTGACGGAGACTCTCGGTAAATTGCCGCAATGCCTCAGCCAGCATCTTGATTTCTTCAGGCGTCAGATCATCCGTCAGATTCCCGCCCATCATCGGCGGTTGTCCTGACCCGAAGAATAGCGGAAATAATTTCTCGAAAGTGGGGATGTCTTTCAGATCTTTGATAAGCGTGGCACGCAACGACAGGCGGAATTGTTCGCGGTCTTGTATCCCCATCAAATCAACTGCTGAAAATGCCTCGGCAGATTCAGCCAAAGACACGCGCACCCCGCTTGCGCGCAACGCCGCAATTAACTGTAAGATACGGGATTCCATAATTTATCACCTCGTAGGGGCGGACGGCTGTCCGCCCCTACACAATAACGTTAATTTCCAGAAAACCTTCCAAACTCATCATAATTTCTTGGCTTAGGCTGTTGTGCTGGGGGGGCATTCAACTGGCGCTTCGCTTTCTGCAAATCCGCTTCGTGTTTGAGCAGAACCGAAAGCGTATCTTCCAATGTATCCTTATCCAGATTAGATGCGTTCAATGCCACGAGTGCATTCGCCCAATCCAATGTCTCGCTAATGGACGGCGATTTGCGCATGTCCGCTTTTCGTAATTTCTGCACGAACTCCACTGCCTGCTGTGCCAGCTTCGGATTCAAGTCAGGGACTTTCAAACGCACAACAGCTAATTCTTCACTCAAAGATGGGTAATCGATAAAGAGATATAAGCAGCGCCGCTTCAACGCTTCGGAAAGTTCGCGGGTGTTGTTGGATGTGAGCACCACGAATGGTTTGTGCTTCGCGGATAATGTCCCCAACTCAGGGACTGATACTTGAAAGTCGCTCAATATTTCCAATAGAAAGGCTTCGAACTCGGCATCTGCGCGGTCAATTTCATCGATCAACAAGACGGTTGGCTTTTCGCTCAAGATCGCCTTCAATAGTGGACGTTGCAAAAGAAAGCGGTTCGAGAAGAAGACATCTTCCTCTTTTGCCAATTTATCGGCTGCCTCTGCCAGTGACTCGGCTTTGCCAAGCGTGTCATTCAACTTGTCGCGCAGTAACTGTGTGTACAGCAATTGCTTCGAATATTCCCACTCATACAATGCCTTGGATTCATCCAACCCTTCATAACATTGCAAGCGGATCAACTCGCGTCCCGTCGCGCCCGCAATGGCTTTTGCCAACTCGGTCTTTCCCACGCCCGCTGGCCCTTCCGCTAAAAGCGGCTTTCCCAACTTCTGCGAAAGATACACGATGGTCGAGATCTCATCGGATGCGATATAGCTTTGTTTGTTTAATTCAGATTTTACAGTTTTGGTTGAGTCGAAGAGAGTTGTCACAATTTACCTCTATCCTCTGGTGGTCGAGTAGAACTGAGTATTAGAGAAGTCCGTATCGAAACCACCTATCACATAAAAATTTTGACTTGGCATCTAACGGGTGGTTTCGGTATGCCCCTCAAAGATCATTCGGGGCTACTCAACCACCAATTATATGCTCACATAAAAAGCGTGATGAAATTCAACTTTTCCTTCAGGCACTTCGTCATAAAAAGGCAATGCCATGAAATACTCTGGAGAAGGCGTATCTTCGTAAAACAAATCTGGATATGTCTTGAAACCAAACCTTTGGTAATACCCAGGGTCGCCTTCCAGCACGCAGCCTTTCGCGCCTTTTTCTCGAATTAAAGATAAGCCTTCGCGGATCAGTTTTGAGCCAATGCCCTGTCTTTGCCATTCAGGCGAAACTGAAACTGGACCGAGTCCATACCAACCTTTGTCTTCGCCGTTGACGGTCACAGGCGAAAAGGCAATATGTCCGACAACTTTCCCGTCCATCTCAGCCACCAGTGAAACAGTCATTGCTCCCGCCTCGCGTAAGCCATTGACGATAAAATGCTCGGTCTGCTGGCTGTATGGTTTGCCGTCAAATGCGGCGATGGTGACTTGCTCGATCGCTTTTACATCCTGTGGAGTTTCGGGTCGAATTTTCATGGCGTTTATATACAGACTGCAATGACAGTCACTCTTCTTACCTTTTGAACCAACCTGGCTGGGTCAAATTTTCTGGGCGCAGCACTTCGTCCAGTTGTTCTTTGGTCAGCAAGCCGCGTGCCAGTACGATCTCGGCCACGCCTTTGCCTGTGGCGTGTGCCTCTTTTGCCACAGCGGTTGCGTTTTCGTAGCCGATCAGCGGGTTCAAGGCGGTGACAATGCCAATGGACCGATTCAACAACTCGGTCAGATGGTCGCGGTTGGCGGTGATCCCGCGCACGCAGCGCTCAGCCAGAGTCAGGCATCCTTGTCGCAGATAAATGATACTGTCAAATAAACTGTGCGCGATGATCGGCTCAAACGCATTCAGTTGCAACTGTCCGCCTTCAGCGGCGAAGGAAACGGTCACGTCGTTGCCGATCACCAAGAATGCAATTTGGTTGACCACTTCGGGGATAACAGGATTTACCTTTCCAGGCATAATGCTCGACCCTGCCTGAACTGCGGGAAGATTAATTTCGCCGAACCCTGTTCGTGGTCCAGAGGAGAGGAGACGCAGGTCGTTACATACTTTCGAGAGTTTGACCGCCACACGCTTTAACACGCCGGAGAGTTGTACGAATGCGCCTGCATCCTGAGTTGCCTCTACCAGATTGCCAGCCGTCATGTATGAAATACCCGTGACTTCACTTAAATGCTTGCGGGCCAGCGCTGCATATTCAGGATGCGCATTGATGCCCGTACCGATGGCTGTTGCGCCGAGATTGATCTCGCAAATTAACAAAGCCGCTTCGCGCAGGCGCTGTTGATCTTCTTCGAGCATGACTGCGTAGGTGCTGAATTCCTGACCGAGAGTCATCGGCACGGCATCCTGTAATTGGGTGCGTCCCATTTTCAATATATCTTTGAATTCAGTGGCTTTATCGGTAAATGAGATTTTCAAGACTTCCATGGCCTCGATCAGCAGGTCGATCTCGAAATGCAATGCCACTTTGATGGCGGTCGGATAGACATCGTTGGTGCTCTGACTCAAGTTCACATGTTCCAGCGGATGGATTTCATTGTAGTCGCCAAATTCATGTCCCATGATCTCCAGTGCGCGATTGGCAACCACTTCATTGGCATTCATGTTGGTCGAGGTTCCCGCGCCACCCTGGATCACATCTACAATAAATTGGTCGTGAAGTTTTCCGCTGCGTATCTCTTCGCAGGCTTTTATAATTGCGTCTGTATGTTCCGTATCAAGCAGATCCAATTCGTGGTTCGCCTGCGCGCAGGCTTGTTTTACGCATGCCAGTGCTTTGATCAAATTTGGATAGGTGCTGATCGGAATCCCGCTGATCGAAAAATTTTCCAGCGCGCGCAAAGTATGTACGCCATAGTACGCAGTCGCAGGCACTTCGCGCTCGCCAAGCAGGTCATGTTCCATTCGGGTTTTCATATTGACTCCAATATTAGATTTTTAAATTAAGACTGTATTGGCTAAATTGTACACCCGCGGACTGTTATAAAAAGAAACAGCACCCGCCTTGGATTTTTAAGACGGTTGCTGGTGATTAGCAAGACACTGCGAGACAGTATCTTTAAATACCTTTTTCTTGTCGGCGATAAAAAATAGATAGGATAAGAAGAATTGTAGCAACAATGAAGGATACATTAATCATAATGCCGATTTTTCCCTGTGCCACAAATTCTCCAATAATATCGAATAACGCCAATGCGATAATCAAATTTATTGCCCATTTCTGTTGAGCAATTATTCCCCAAAGACCCAGGATAAAAAGGACTGCGACTATAGCGCCGAAATCATCAAAATTTCCGGGTTTACTGCTACAGTTGATCCTATATCTTCCCAGTTAAAGTAAAAAGCAATGGTTACAAAAATATGCTGGACGGACTTCTCAAAAACCAAGGCGATCAACAGATATCGAACCCAAGTTGTTTTTACATTTTTAGCGGTATTGCCGGTATTTTTTTCGTTTTCCATTTCGCAACTCTCCCTACTCTTGACCAAATGAATTTCAAGTTGCTTTTTAGCTTCCGAACAGCCAGATTGCAAACCGCTCAACAGTTTGCAATCTGGGAGGTGCGCGGCGAATCACAGCTTGCTGTTTGTCCGCCGATCTGTACTTACCTGGTTTGGTCTTTGTTTTCCCAGTCTTCCCAGGCTACGCCGCTTTCTTTTAGATAAGCATCCACCGCTTCGTTCAAGGTGGGATAGAAATGCAATCGTCAAAGCGGGAGGAAAGGCCGTAGCGTTTGATCTTGTCTCTGACCGGGTCTTTCAGCTCGGTGAAAATAAATTGAATGCCCGCCTTGCTCAATTCGTTGTCCAGATCAACCAGCATATCTGCCGCAGTGATGTCGATACCGGTCATCGGCTCGGCCGCCACCACGAACCAGCTTACCGGGGTGGGACTGTTATTGATCTCGGTCAGTACCTGCTCGTGGAACTGTTCGGCATTGGCGAAGAATAGGGGCGCATCCCAACGGAAGATCAGCAGGCCCGGTATAAGCCGCGCATCAGGGTAACGCTTGAGATCGTGGTAGCCCTTTACCCCTTCAGCCCGCGCGAGCACTGCATAATGCGGACGCCAGCCATCGCCGACGAACTCCAACAGTGCGGCAATGATGGCCAATAAGATACCCTGGATGGGGCCAAAGATCGCCACTCCCAGGAAGCAGACGATGGAAAGCCAGAACTCCCAACGCTGAATGCGGTATAACCGGCGCAGATCGCTGAACTCGAATAAGCCGATCGCCGAGGAGATCACTACCGCTGCCAGGGCAGTATTTGGTAAATTTTTCAACAAAGTGGGCGCAAAGATCAACAGCAAGGCAATGGCGATCGCCCCGGTGATCCCGGTGACTTGCGTCTTCGAGCCGGCTCGATTCTGCCACGGGTGTCCGCGAAGCGCTGCTGCTGACCGAAAAACCCTGAAAGAAACCGGTAGCGACATTTGCAGCGCCAAGTCCGATCATCTCCTGGTTGGGATCCACGTATGCGCCAGTTTTGGAAGCCAGGCTGCGTGAGAGCACACTGGTATCGGCAAAAGAAACCACTGAGATGGCAAGCGCCCCTGCCAACAACGGTCCAATATCATTAAATTGGACCCATGGAATACTAAAGGAGGGCAATCCCTGCGGAATTTCGCCCAAAACCGAAACCCCAGCCTGGGTGGCGAGGTCGAGGACGCCCGTTATCACTGTTGCTCCCACCACCGCCACCAGCACGCTTGGGAATTTCTTGCTGTTCTTGAAGGCCAGGATGAACGCCAGGGTGGAAGCCCCCAACGCAAAGGTCACCCAATTGGCTTCTCCGGCCAGCAGACCCTTGATAAAAGCCAGTCCTTCTTCCAGTACGCCATCCCCTTCGACTGAAAAGCCAAACAGCTTGGGAAGCTGTCCCACCAGCACGATCAGGGCGATGCCGTTCATATATCCATAGCGGATCGGTTTGGAGAGCAGTTCGGTGATGACTCCCAGATGCGCCAGGCCAGCCCCGATACACATCAGACCGCTAAAGATCGCCAGCATACCTGCCAGGGCTATCGTCCGCGCGGGATCCCCGGCTGCCAGCGGCACAACCACCGCCGCGATGACCGCCGCCAGGGAAGAATCGGGTCCAAGAACCATGATGCGGCTGGGACCAAAGATTGCATAGACCAGCAGCGGCACGATCGAAGCGTACAAACCGTTGATAGCCGGCAGTCCAGCCGCCTCCGCATAGCCCATGCCCACTGGCACAAGCACCGCGGTCAGCACCAGCCCGGCTACCACATCGTTGCGCAGCCAGTTCATTCGATAGTGCCGCAGCACATATAGGCCGGGCAGCCATTTCCATAACCCGCCCTGATCGGCAGCCTTGGTCGGACGGGTTACCCGCCCAGGAGTGTCACGTGTATTTAAACTTGATTCGGTTCCCATATCGTTTCCTTTTCCTCAGTTGCAATATAGAATGAACAGCTTGTCAACGAACGGTTTGCTCTGCTTCGGGAACTAACGCAGCGGACAGTGGGGCGGGCGTTACAAAAAACTCGAAGCCAGAAAACTACTTAAAAACCGCGCACGCGAAGCGTCCCACAAATCCACTGCACATGTGTCACTGGCTTTTGCTAGGATCGGTACTAATTATAAGCATTACGCCAACATTTCGGAGTCGAGCCTGCACAGAATCTCGTTATGGTTTTTGCCTGGCTTGCTGGTTACTCAAGTATTTTCCAAAAAGAATCCTTGCGAATAATCTTGCCCTGATCGAACTCAAGCAGGTCAACCCCCCGCACTTCGATCTGTTGCCCTGACGTGGATGTGCCAGTAAGTGTCCATTCGGAGACTCCGAAATCACCACAGATCCAGTGCTGATCATCTCCGTAATGCACATCAGGAATCCCTTCAAATCGTTTTGCCAGGCCTGCCCGAACCTCTGCCTTCCCGACATACCGATCGCCGCGAGGCTTGGCGCCTCTTGGCATGTAGAAGACACAATCATCTGCGAAATAACCCATGATGGAATCCAGGTCGTGGTGATTGAACGCTTCCAGAAATCCCTTCAATAACTCAATAGTCACTTGCTCGGACATTGGGAACCTCCATGTGCGAAGCCGATTGAAAAAGATTGAGCCAGCTAACTGTTTACATTCTGCCCTACGGGCTGTGGCGCTGGGGCGGGCGTGGACTTTGTTTGGGAGCAGGAGAAAACGCTCGAAGCCAGAAAAATGCTTGTAAATGCGCGCAGACTTTAACTATCTGCGAACGCTTTATTAGGTGGTGAGTTAAGGATATGAAAATGAGCAAGGGTAATTTTCTTAGTCATTATTCAACCTCCTTGCATAATTCAATCAGTTGATCTAAAATAGATTCTATTTTGGCATTTATATTATCTAATGATTGCGCCAGTTTTTCTATTTCATCCTGCTTTATTATTGGAACTGGCATATGCACTCTAAGATATGTCATCCTTTCTTCTAACTCAAACGAATAACTATAAAAATCTTTTCCATATTGTTCAAATTGCTTATTTAATCCTTAATGCTCCTGAAATTAACGTGTCTTTCAAAATCGTGTTTGCATGATAAAACAGGTCTGTTGCTATTTTTTCAAAATTTCATCTGCTTGGTTATATATGTCATGTCGGTTATTTCCGTGAGCATATTTGATATTGACAAATTCCCTTTTGCATTTCTGGATATTAAGCCATTGTGCGAACTACTGTTCTCTTGTGGGAATTCATATCCAGAAGTACAATTGTATTTTGGTGCATCAAACTCTCTTTAGCAAAACTCTGATTTGGTGGGGAACAAATAATATGTAATCTCCTAAATAATGAACCACCATGAGAGCAATGGCTAATATGACAAAAAATATAGCCGCATTGACTAGATTACAAACCCTGACAGCGACAGTGTATTCCCAAAAATAGATTACGGCTTCATTTCGCGAATAAACAATGGTTGCAAATATCCCACTGGCAGCAATTGCGATGGAAAGAATTGTGTAAAACTTGCTCTATTGTCCATCCCTCCATTTTACGCCGAGTCCATAGTTAGTGTATATATTCATGACAGCACCTAACTATGTTTAAGCAAACAGATTTCTGTATAAGACGCCATTTGGGTGGTTATACAGCGTATGGACTGTATAATATCCTCTGTTTAGTATTATACGTTTATTCCCAAAGTCAGGCAACAAAACATAGGATTCCCATTACTCATGCGCTTAAAAACCGATCTACTTTTTTCCCTGATATCAAGACATACTTGTCCCATTTTTAGAGTCGTGAACTCTTCATCCTTCACGCGAAGCGTTCATCATTCATCCTTTTCCTATGCGCCTTAGAGCAGATCTAACACTATTGATGGTCTCGGTAATTTGGGGCTCGGCTTTCGTTGCGCAGCGAATCGCAGGTCAACAGGGAAGTGTGTACATGTTCAATGCTGCGCGTTATCTTCTGGCCGCATTGGTGGTTTTGCCGCTGGCATTTCGCGTAGCTCGGGCTTCCAGGCCTACAAGGCAGGCCGCAACCCCAGCCTATCCGCGCGAGCAATTCAAATGGATGTTCATTGCAGGTTTCCTGCTTTTCGTTGCTAGTGCCTTACAGCAAGCGGGTATGGTGTACACTACTGCGGGCAACGCGGGCTTCATCACCAGTTTATATGTGGTGTTGGTGCCTTTTGCCTTGTTTTTCGGCTGGAAGGAGAAACCACATTGGATGTCGATTGTGGCGGTGGTTTTGGCTGGGGTGGGGGCCTTCCTCCTGTCAACGGGCGGCAGGTTCCAGGTCAGGTCAGGGGATGCGCTTGAACTCATCGGCGCATTCTTCTGGACACTTCACGTTATCGTGCTGGGCAAGTACGCATCCAAATTTGAGGCCATGTCATTTTCAACGGGACAGCTTATCGTTTGTGGATTGTTGAATTTAGGCGTTGGTTTGATCGTCGAACCGATGATGAAGTTTAACCAGCAATTGATGTTTGCCGTCGTTTATACCGCGCTTTTCTCTCTTGGCTTGTGTTATACACTTCAAGTATGGGCGCAGCGTCATACACCTCCCGCCGATGCCGCGTTGATCTTGAGTCTCGAATCGGTTTTTGCGGTCATCTCTGGCTGGCTGATATTGAATGAGAAACTTGTCTCGATCCAAATTTGGGGCTGTGTTCTCATCTTTGTTGCGGTAGTGCTGTCTCAATTCAAGGAATGGAATTCAAGTACAATAGCTCACGACCATCTTGTCGAGGGACGATAAAAAAATGACCGAAGAACTGGACTTAACCTTTCATCCGCTTACGCAAAAACTCTGGCGTGACTTTGAGCTGCTCTTTGGCAAAAATGGAGCATGCGGCGGCTGTTGGTGTATGTATTGGAAGTTGCGCGGAAAAAATTTCACTGAAAACACGGGTCACACTGCACGACAAATGCAAAAGTCTGTTGTCGATTCGAAAACTGTCCCTGGCTTGCTGGCATATTCAGGTGGCTACCCCATTGGATGGATCGCAGTCGAGCCGCGTTGTGCCTATCCCAAACTGGCGCATTCGCGCACGCTCAAGCCAGTTGACGACCAGGAAGTCTGGTCGATCACCTGTTTCTTTGTCGAGAAAAAACATCGCCGCAAGGGCATTACGGTTGAGCTGCTGAAAGCCGCTGTGGATTACGTTAAAAGCAAGGGCGGTAAAATTGTGGAGGGCTATCCAGTGGATGCAAAAAAAGAAGAACCCGCGCCTTTTATTTTCACAGGCACAGCCGCCGCATTTGCGCAAGCTGGCTTCAAGGAAGTTGCGCGTAATTCGCCCACACGTCCCATCTTTCGATATCTGATCAAATAATTTGAGCACTCCTTTTCGCCCCCCTTCCAAATCATTAACCTCTCGCGATTATCAATTCATCGCGTTGGTAGTCATCGTTTTTCTTGCGATCTGTGCCGCGCTTGTATATGCCAATCTCACGCTGAAAGGCGGCGGCGATTTTTATGTCCACTGGGTCGGCGCGCGCGCATTTCTTTTTGACAATATCGATCCCTACAGCGGCGAAGTCCCTGCGCGTGTTCAGCAACTGGTCTACGGTCACTCGGCGGGGGCAGGGGATGAGCCTTACATTCTGGATACACCCTTTCAACTTCTCCCGTTCTATTATCCTTTCTCGCTTCTTTCCGACCCCCAGCTTGCTCGCGCGCTATATATCCTGGTCCTCGAGTTGGCGATGTTTGCGCTTGCCATCTTGAGCCTGCGTCTGACAGATTGGGAATCCCCGCGCATTTTTACCCTCCTGTTTATTTTCTTTGCCGTATTTAACTTTTACACATTTCAAGCCATCTTTGAAGCCAGTCCTGTTTTAATCCTGGGGCTTTTATACGTTGGCATTCTTTTTGCTCTCCGCGCCGAAATGGACGAAGTCGCAGGGGCATTGATGGCATTCTCTCTTTGCTGCTGGGAAGTCGGCGCGCCGTTTTTAATTCTCGTCTTTCTGCGTGCTTTTTACGAAAAACGCACTCGCGTCTTCGCGGGCTTTTTCATGTCATGCTTTATCCTGTTCTTCCTATCATTTCTTTCCTATCCCAACTGGATCATTCCTTACCTGCGTGCCAACGCCAACAACCTGCGTGCAGACTTTGGATTTAACATCCGCACGATTCTCATTGATTTTTTCCCCGCGCAAGGCGAAATCCTCGGCTGGATTCTCACCATTGGGCTTTTGCTCCTCCTCGGCTACGAGTGGAGTTCCGCACGCAGTGGAAATTATCGCCGCTTTTACTGGGCTGCCTGCCTCTCGCTGGCTGTTGCGCCGTTATTGGGTCTCCGCACCGAGATGGAAAATCTTGTTGTGCTGATCATTCCGCTGGCCCTCGTCTTCGCCATTATCTATGACCGCTGGCGTAAATTTGGCAGTGGGCTCACCTTCCTGCTCATGCTCGCCATCTTTGCAACACCCTGGTTGTTGTATTTTTTTGCTGTCCCCCGTTTTGGCGCAACCGCCCTGGATATTATCTTCCTCTTCCTTCCCCTTTCCACCCTCCTTGGCTTATACTGGATTCGCTGGTGGGCGATCCGTCCGCCGCGCATCCTAAGCGACTTCGCCAACCGCCCCTAATCCGTCCTGAGCGTAGTCGAAGGACAACTTTCATCCTTCACCAAAGCTTCAACCTTCATCCTTTCCCCCCATGACCTTCCGCACCTACCTCTTCCTCTTCCTCTTCGGTCTTGCAGTTCCTGTATTTATTGCACAATTTCAGCCCACTCCAGGCTACCTTGACTCGGACTATTACTTTGCAGGCGGAATCCAAATTGCAAAAGGAAATGGCTTCACCGAACCATATCTATGGAATTATCTGGATGGCACCACTTCGCTTCCGCATCCGTCCCACAGCTATTGGATGCCCCTCTCTTCCATTATTTCCGCCTTGGGGATGTGGCTCACAGGTCAAACCACGTATGCTTCAGGGAGATTGTTTTTCCTCCTCATTGCAGCTTTCGTCCCTCCGCTAACTGCGGCGCTGGCTTACACCTTTTCTCAAAGACGTGACCTTGCCATCGCCTCAGGTTTGCTGGCTATCTTTTCTGTCTACCATGCGCCCTTTGTCGGCGTGACAGATAACTTCAGTCTTTTCATGCTTTTCGGGGGGCTATATTTTCTTCTTGTCACCCAAATCATTCAAAACCCAACACGCATCCGCAACTGGCTCTTCCTCGGTTTGCTTGCTGGCTTGATGACCCTCTCCCGCAGTGACGGGCTGCTCTGGCTCGGCATCACATTCGTCTTCGCCTTCTTGCGCGCACCAAAAGAATCCTTTTTACATTTTACTAATTACTTTTTACGCTTTTCTCTTTTCGCCCTCCTCGGTTTTCTCCTCATCATGTCCCCTTGGTATGCGCGTAACCTGAATGTCTACGGCTCTCTCATGGCTCCAGGCGGAAGTCGCGCACTCTGGCTCGCAAACTACGAACAGACATTTATCTATCCAGCTGCAGAATTGACAAAGCAATCTTTCCTTGCCCTCGGCTGGGATCACATCATCGCTGACAGAATGTGGGCATTGAACAATAATCTCCAAAGCGGATTTGCTGCACATGGCGGAATCATATTATTTCCGTTCATCATTGCGGGAATCATTTATTATTGGAAAGATGAACGCGTCAAGCTTGCCTGTCTTGCATGGCTGATCCTTTTCCTCGTCATGACCTTTGTCTTCCCCTTTGCAGGCGCGCGCGGCGCATTCTTCCATGCAGGCGCGGCACTGCAACCAATGTGGTGGTCACTCGCGCCGCTCGGACTTGAGTTGATCTTGCTGTCCCTGAGAAAACGCGGAATTGGCAATGACAACAATCGGGTAGTATTTCGAAGCGCGCTCATCATGGTCGCCATGATCCTCACCGTCTATGTCGTCTATGCCAGATTATTCACTTTGGGTTGGGGCGAAGGCGAGGATGCAAATTATCCAGTCATCGAGCAATTTCTGGTTGAGAATGGGATCGAAAACAATGACATCGTCATTGTCCGCAATGCGCCTGGCTATTATCTTGAAACAGGCCGCTCAGCGATCTCCATTCCGTATGGCGGCGAGCAAGCCATTCTCGATGCCGCCGATCAATTCAATGCAGGTTATCTCGTGCTCGAGCCTGCAGCCGTACTTGATCCGATAAAAGATTTATTTCATAATCCCGAACACAGCGATAAATTTGTTTACCTGGGCGAACTCGATGGCGCGCATATCTATAAACTCGAACTCAAATAAACTTTCGTCTCGCGATCTTTTGATCATCGCTGGTGCCGTAATTTTAATTGCCATCATTTATTTGCTCGCCAGTCAGGTTACCTACGGCATCGGCTTCCCCCTCGACGATTCATGGATTCACCAAACATACGCGCGCAACCTCGCCCAAGGTGGTGAGTGGGCGTTCCGCCCGGGCATTCCCTCCGCTGGTTCCACTTCGCCGCTCTGGTCGGCGCTGCTCGCCCTCGGCTTTTTACTCCACCTTTCGCCCCACATCTGGACATATTTCCTTGGCATCGTCACCCTCTTTGCCTTGGCAGTTATTAGCGAATGGGCTGTCCGCAAACTTGTCGCTTCATATCACCCGCGTTTTCCTTGGGTCGGAATTTTCATCGCCTTCGAATGGCATCTTGCATGGGCGGCGATGTCTGGCATGGAGACTTTGCTTCACGGATTAATAGTCACAACCGTTCTTATCATGTTGATGACAAACACGACTCGCTACCTGATCCTTGGCCTGCTCACCGGACTATCAGTTTGGGTGCGCCCCGACGGTTTGACTCTCCTCGGTCCCGTTATCCTGACGATCCTGATCACCCAGCCAGATACACGTTCACGTCTTACTGCCATCACTCGTTACCTCATTGGCTTTGGTTCTCTTTTTGTCTTTTATTTGTTGTTCAATCTTGCCGTCGGCGGTACACCCATGCCAAATACTTTTTACGCCAAGCAGGCTGAATACGTTTCATGGCAGGCACTTCCCGTCCTCACGCGCTTGGGGCAAATGTCTTTGCAATTGCTGGTCGGACCCAGCCTTGTCTTGATCGTTGGGGTTATCGGTTGGCTGGTCATATCCATTCGACAAAAAAAGTGGGGGAGTCTTGCCGCTCTCATTTGGTGTGCAGGATATTTAATTCTTTATGTCCTGCGTCTCCCTGTTTACCAGCATGCGCGATACATCATGCCTGCCATGCCGATCTTCTTTTTATTTGGCTTGCTGGCTTTTGCTGAATTCGATAAAGGAAAACTATTCGCCCGTTACCACTGGATCGGACAAACGATCTGGCGTGCAAGCATTGTCATGCTGACAGTTGCTTTTATCTTCCTCGGCGCGCAGTCCTACGCAAAAGATGTCGCAGTCATAGAAAGTGAAATGGTCGTTACCGCCAAATGGGTCGCCGCCAACCTTCCGCCAGATGCCTTGATCGCCGCCCATGATATTGGTGCGCTCGGTTACTTTGATGACCACGAATTGATTGACCTTGCAGGCTTGGTCTCGCCTGATGTCATTCCATTCATTCGGGATGAGCCGCAACTTGCAAATTACCTCAACCAACGCGGTGCAGATTATTTGATCGCCTTCCCTGAGTTTTATCCGCTTCTGACAGAAAACGTTGAAACCGTATTTGCCACAAACAGCGCCATCACCCGCACATTTGACCAGGAAAATATGGCCGTCTATCTGTGGAAAACTCCATAATGGGTTAAAATATGATTATTCAAAAATCGGAAAACAAAGAGAGAATAGGTTTGGGATGAACCAAATTACCCTAGTAATTGTTGACGATCATCCATTGTTTCGCCAAGGCGTAGTGGATGCTTTATCGTTGGAACCTGATATGCGTATTATCGCCCAATCCGCAAATGGGGATGAAGCATTGGAAATGATCCGCACCCAAAAACCATCCATCGCCGTTGTGGATGTAAATCTCCCCGGCATGAACGGCCAGCAGATCACACATCAAGTAACTCAGGATAGACTGCCCACACGAATTATTCTGATGACAGGCTATGACGATGTGGAACAAGCCATTCATGCCGCCATTGCCGGCGCATACGGATATTGCTCAAAAGATATTGAACCGCAAAGCCTTTCCCGAATTATTCGTGAAGTCTGCTGAAGGGAAGTATGTTTTTGATCATAACGTTTTTACACATCGCGAGTTGGAACTATGGGTCGAAAGTAAGATCGAAGGAACGCGCCGTTCCTATAGCGAACCCGGCACCCCGTTTCACCCATTATCCGATCGTGAAATGGAAGTCCTTGCCTGTGTGGTGCGCGGCATGAGCAATAAGGAAATTGCCAGCCTGCTTGGGATAAGCCATCAAACCGTCAAGAATCATGTGACTGCGATCTTGCGTAAATTTGGGGTTGAAGACCGTACCCAGGCAGTTGTTTACGCTTTGAAGCGGGGTTGGGTAACACTTAAAGACGCTGATATACACCCTCAGGAGTGAGCTATGACCGACAATGAAACCATGGATTATCAAGCTGAATTGGAAGAGACGCAGCGTGCGTTGCGCGAAGTGACTTTAATGATCGAACAAAGTCAGGGAGAGCTTGCCAAGATAACACAGCGAAACACAGCGATCACCTCGCATCTTCAACAGTTGCAAAAACAAGGCACCACCGTCGAGGATCTTAAGATGTCTTATGATTCTGCCCTGGATGTTCAGCAAAGGCTTTTTGTGATGCGTGGTCAATTGGAAAAGCTTCAAAATGACAAGGATCATCTCGGAAAATATAAAGGGATTTTGGAGACAATAGTATCCGGCAATGCTGGTGGAGGAGATGCAGCCAGTTCTTCTACGTCCGCTGTAAATGCAAAAAGCCAGATGGCAGGGATCGAAATGATCGTCACCGCGCAGGAAGCTGAGCGTCAGCGACTGTCACGACAAATGCACGATGGTCCAGCCCAGGCACTGTCAAATTTTATTCTGCAAACTGAGATTGCCATGCGTCTTTTGGACGTGGATCCAGCCCAGGCCAGAGACGAACTGGGCAATTTGAAAACTTCTGCGATGGGTACTTTTCAAAAAGTACGCAATTTCATTTTTGAATTACGTCCGATGATGCTCGATGATCTGGGTCTGATTCCAACCTTGCGGAGATATTCCGATGCATTCAAAGAGCAGGCAGGTCTTGATGTGAGTGTGACTGTCACAGGTACAGAGCGCCGCCTTGAACCTTATTTGGAAGTTATGGTTTTTCGCGCCGTGCAGGAATTACTTGGAAACGCGTCACGTCACAGCCAGGCTACTTTGGTCAAGGTTCAGGTTGATCTTGGAAATGACCTTATTCGGGTAAGCGTTGAAGATAACGGAAAGGGATTTTCCGTGGAAACTCTAAAAGATCCCTCCAATTTAGGGTTGAAACTTATCCGTGAACGCGCTGAAATGCTGGGAGGAAATTTTGAGATTGACAGCGCTTCTGGATCTGGAGCCCGAATTTCTTTTACTGTTCCTTCGAAAATGTAGCTTTTTTCCCTAATGGAGAAGCACTTTCCAGCCGCCTAACAATATTGTAGGCGGCTCGGCTTATATCACACCTGTTTTTCCAGTACAGAAAAATGTATAATATAGCATCGTTTTTAGAAGTCTTTGTTTGATTGTTTTCCCATTCTGGGCACAAAAGGAGGCGAAGTTAAATGTTATTTTCCCAAAAGGAAAAGGGCCAGGGACTTGTTGAGTATGCTTTGATTTTGGTTATGGTTGCTATCGTTGTTATTGCCGCTCTGATGGTATTGGGCCCTGTAATTGGAAATATACATTTAGTATGATTAATACAAGTTTGTCAGGTTTGTGATTTGTGATAATAATATAAGTGGGGCTCTATATATATTATAGAGCCCCACTTATATTTACTATGAACGCTGTTCAGCAGGTTCTAAAGGTTGCTTTTTCATAAATTAAAATATTTCAGCGGGATGTTTCTCTAAATTTCCTGCCTGGTTTTCCAGAAGCCCAAGGGTTTGGGCTTGTAATGAAGGAAGATATGTCGAGATATTGTTGCAAATTATGACAATTCCTGGAGAAATCCCAGTTGTTGATTATGTTTTTGTCATTTTTCTTGTATAATGAACGTGTTATAAAATACTCTGTTCCCAGATTGTGAAAAGAGGAGAATCTTATGCGTCGTGGTCGAACCCTAATTTTTGTATTCCTAATCTTCATTATTGCCGCGGTGGTTGCTTATGTAGGTTATAACCAGTTCCTAAAACCGCCAGCAGCGGTTGCGCCGGCTAATGTTGAGGTGTATATTGCGGGCCAAAATATTCCACAAGGAGCGATAATTTCACCAGAATTGCTTGCAACGATAAAGATCGCCCCTGAAAATGTTGTTGAAGTTATGTATACCCTTGATGAAGTGTCTGCACTTGTGGGGAAGGCGGCTAAATTCCCACTTGATCAGGGAGTTGTAATTACGACATCAATGGTTGGTGACCCGTCGTCGGCAGTACCGATTTCTGGTCCGTCATGGGCATCATTGATTCCATCTGGAATGACCGCCATGTCTATACCAGCCGATCGCTTTTCTTTATCGGGATATGCGATTAATGATGGCGCACACGTCAACCTCAACGCATGTTTCCTTTTTGTCGATGTGGATCCAACATTCCAAACCATACTTCCAAATTTGACTTCGGTTTTGACGGGAACAGGTTTCAGTAATGTAGGGACATCAGCAGATGGTTCAACTGCCACGGGACTGCCCATTCTTTCACTCGGTGTTTCGCCTGCTGGTGCTGCACAAGGTAAATTGGAGTTGGACCCATCTCTCCAGCAGCCTTATTATTTATTGCCTTCAGAAGCTCAACGCCCGCGCATGGTTTGCCAGACGATGTTACAGGATGTTGTGGTAATGAAGTTGGGCAATTTCTCGCGTGATGAGGGAGCGACTATAGACACGCCGTCTGTTCCTCCAACAACAGATGCAAACGGGCAACCAGTGCAGACTAACCCGCTTCCTGATATTGTTACCCTGATCGTTACTCCGCAGGATTCGATTACATTGACATATCTGATGAATGCTCAAATACAACAAACTAATGCGGACGGCACCAAACAACAAATAAATCAGACCCGCTTTTCAATGACATTACGCAATCCAACTGATCAAGCGCGTCAAGCTACGGAGGCTTCCACTCTCCAATTCTTGCTCAGTCAGTATAATATTCCAATCCCTGCCAAACTCCCTTATGCACTGCAACCAGCAATTCCTAGTTTGTTGTCATCGACAGAAACAATTGAGACTACTACGACTACTACTACTCCCTAGAGATTTTGCTTAATTTCAGTTGTGCATAAAAGTTACACATAATATGCAGGTTGTCGGCGTGATGAAGCAGAGTATCGTTTTTTAAAGTGCCTTCAGAATCTTGCCAGGTGATAGATCGGATGGCAGAAAAAGTCAGACTTAAATTTTCAGAATGAATGGAAGCAATAATATGGCCGCAGATAAAATTCGTATACTCATTGTCGATGATATTGCTGAGACCCGCGAGAATATCCGTAAGTTATTACAGTTTGAATCGGATGTGGATGTTGTCGGCGTGGCGCGTTCTGGAAAGGAAGGTATCCAGCTTGCACAGGAATTAGATCCTGATGTTGTGCTGATGGATATCAATATGCCTGACATTGATGGTATCACTGCAACGGATATTATTCGGAAAAAGTCATCTCATATTCAAGTGGTGATTTTATCTGTGCAGAGTGACCAAAACTACATGCGAAAAGCAATGCTTGCCGGCGCGCGTGATTTTTTAACCAAACCGCCTTTGGGTGATGAATTAATCTCAGCTATTCGGCGCGCAGGTGAAATGGCACAGGCAGAGCGCGTCAAGGGGGCGCAACAACATCTCGCAACTGTGTCAGTTGTTGGCGGATCTAGTGCTTCGGCGAGTTTTGCTTCTATTTCCAAAGGTAAGGTTATAACTGTATATAGCCCCAAAGGAGGGACGGGGTGTACCACGATTGCAGTTAATCTGGCAATTGCACTGAATAATGAAGATACTCGCACTGCTCTTGTAGACGCAAATTTGCAGTTTGGGGATGTGGCTATTTTTGTCAATGAACAGGGTAAAAATACAATTCTTGAGTTAGCTCCGCGAGTTGATGAATTGGAGCCGAATGTGGTTGAAGAGATATTAATTAACCATGAGGCATCTGGTTTGCGAATTCTTGCAGCGCCACAACGCCCTGAGATGGCTGACCAAATTTCAACAGATCAAATTACGAAAGTGGTGCAATATTTACAAAATATGTATGCATATGTTGTGGTTGATACTACGCACATCTTGTCTGATGTGGTCTTGTCCATATTTGATATTAGTGATGTGATCGTATTGATAACCACACAGGAAATCCCCGCAATAAAGAACGCGCGGTTATTCCTTGATTTATTGCAAACCATGGGGGTAGGTAAAGAACGTGTGGTCTTTACAATGAATAAATATGATAAGCGTATTGGAATTACGCCAGAGCGGGTAAGTGAAAACCTAAAACATGAAATATCTGTTACGATACCGCTTGATGAAAAAGTTGCTATTACAGCTGTTAATCGCGGTGTACCTTTTATGCTGGATAACAAATCTCAGCCTGTGGGAAGAGGTATCTTTTCCTTGGCTGAGGCAGTTCGGACACGACTGACTACTTTAGAAACTGAAACTGAAGTGCCTGGTAAGCGTTAAGGAGATTTATTATGTCATTGCTTCGACGTATTGAACAGGGTCAAGGTGGAGCTCAACAGGATGGTGGTACGCCATCGTCCCCCACACCAAAGCAGCCCAGTGGTGTAGTGCCACCTGGTTCAGGAGGCGGCGATAGCTCTCGACTTTCTTCACTGCAAGCCAGGCGGGTGAGTGCTCCGATTACATCGCCACAAGCTGGTTCCTATTTTGACTTAAGAACTCGTGTTCAGAATAAGTTGCTTGCTGAAATCGATCCGTCCATGGATGCGACCAAAACGGACGAAGTTCGCCACACAATCCAGAATTTATTTGAGCAAATTCTTACGGAAGAGAATATTGTTCTTTCCAGGCCTGAGCGTGCACGCTTGTTTGAGCAGATTGCAGCCGAAATTCTGGGTTTGGGACCTCTGCAGACTTTATTGGAGGATGATACGATTACTGAAATCATGGTGAACGGGCCGAAGAATATCTATATTGAACGTAAAGGCAAGCTTCATCGTGTCCCGATTACTTTTGAAAGTAATGAGCATGTGATGCGTATTATTGATCGTATTGTTGCGCCGTTGGGGCGTCGTATTGATGAGTCCAGTCCATATGTAGATGCGCGTTTGCAGGATGGTTCCCGTGTAAATGCAGTTATCCCCCCAATTTCTTTGGTTGGACCGGTTTTGACCATCCGTAAATTTTCAAAGAATCCAATTACGATTGAACAAATGATCCAATTTGGCACACTTACAAATGAAGCAGTGCAATTTCTAAAAGCTTGCGTGGAAGCTCGATTAAACATTCTTATTTCTGGCGGTACAGGTTCAGGTAAAACCACACTTTTGAATGTGCTTTCCGGTTTTATCCCTGATGATGAACGTATATTAACAATAGAAAATGCCGCTGAATTGCAATTGCGCCAGGAGCATGTGGTTACCCTCGAATCTCGTCCACCTAATATTGAAGGCCGCGGTGAAGTTTCCATTCGTGACCTAGTTGTGAATGCACTTCGTATGCGCCCAGAAAGGATTATCGTTGGTGAGTGCCGTGGCGGCGAGACTCTCGATATGCTGCAAGCGATGAATACGGGCCATGATGGTTCAATGACTACAGCACATGCCAATTCTCCGCGAGATGCAATTGCTCGTATTGAAACCATGTGTCTTATGGCTGGTATGGATCTGCCGGTTAGGGCGATTCGCGAACAAATTGCAGGCGCTGTTGATTTAATTTGCCAACAGGCGCGTATGCGTGATGGTAGCCGCAAGGTTACCACCATCACAGAAGTAAGCGGCATGGAAGGTGATGTCATTACCATGACCGATATTTTTGTATTTGAGCAGACCGGGACAGAAAATGGCAGGATTATAGGGCGCACACGTCCCACCGGGTTGCGTCCAAAATTTATGGATAAGATCGAATTGGCTGGGATTTACCTGCCGCCTTCCATTTTTGGTATTGGTGAACGCCGTCGTTATTAAAGTTGGAACCAAATTGCAGAAAATATAAATATGAACATAACCACGATTATTATCATTGGCGGTATCGTATTAATCATCTTATTGATTATTGGCGTTGTTGTTTCATCGAATAGTGAACGCGCTCTTGTCGAAAAACGCCTTTCTCAATACCTGGATGATGATAAACAAAGCAGTTCCCCGGAAGCCCAACGTTCTATAATTTCAGACTGGGTATCCAAGCGGGTGGAAAAGACATCCTATGGAGATCGTGTCGCGCGTAGTCTTTCCCGTGCGGATATGAAATTTAAGGTGGGCGAATATTTTGTTTTGGTTTTGGCTTGCATCCTGATCGGTGGTCTTCTTACATGGTTTATAGGAAATAAGAACTTGATTTCAGCCGGGATTGGCGCCATCGCTGGCGCATTTGGACCTGGCATGTATGTAAAATCACAACAAAAAAAAAGACTTCAAAAATTTAATGATCAATTAGCCGATATGCTCAATTTGATGGTCAATGGCCTGCGCGCAGGTTATTCGACCATGCAGGCCTTGGAAGCAATAAGCAAGGAACTTCCACCGCCGATCTGTGATGAATTTCGACGGGTCGTACTGGAAATGCAAATTGGCATTCCAATGGAAACTGCGTTGGATAACCTGCTTCGCCGTATTCCGAGCGAGGACCTTGACTTTGTCATCACTGCGATCAATGTTCAACGGGAAGTTGGCGGTAATCTTTCAGAAATTTTAGATAACATCTCATTTACGATTCGTGAGCGTGTTCGTATTAAGGGTGAAGTGCGGGTGCTTACATCCCAGGTTCGTACATCTGGAACTGTACTTTCCTTGATCCCCTTTTTTCTTGTTCTGATTTTGTGGTTCCTTAATCCGGAGTACTTAATGTCTGTTACAGCAGGCGGTCCATATCTTACTGCAGCTATTATTTGTGTTGTTCTTGGTTTGATATTTTCGAGTTACTTTATCATGATGAAAATCGCGGATATTGAGGTGTAATATGACCAGTCTTGTTGGGATTCTTGTTGTTGTATTAATTGTCGGCGGCGCGGTTGCGCTTGTAGTCTTTGGCTTGCGTTATTCCCGCCAAAAACAAGATGATGAAACTGACCCTGTTATGGCCCGTCTGGCTGAGGCAACCCAACGCGGCGAAGCAGTTTCTCTCGAACAAATGGAGTTGCAACAACCTTTTACGGAAAGGGTACTCCTTCCGATTATGGAAAAGATCGGTGAAATATCAACACGCTTTACGCCGCAGAAACTTTTACAGGAAACTACGCTTAAATTAGAGTTGGCTGGGAATCCCGGCCGCATTGATGCCTCAACTTTTTTGGCTACCCGCTTTGTTGGCGCGGCAGTTTTTGGCGGTGGATTGTTGTTGATTTCTCTTTTATCTGCTACACGATGGCCGTTTGGCAGGACAGTTCTTGTTGTAGGCCTATTTACCGTTATTGGTTTCTTCTTCCCGCAGTTGTGGTTGCAGGGCCGAATAAATGCCCGTCAAACCGAAGTGCGTAAGGCACTGCCGGACGCTCTTGATCTATTGACCATTTGCGTGGAGGCGGGACTGGGTTTTGATGCGGCTATGTCGAAGGTTGCTGAAAAATGGGATAATGAACTATCCCTTATGTTTGCGCGTACCATCCGTGAAGTTCAACTGGGAAAAACACAGCGGGAAGCTTTACGTGATATGGCCGACCGGATTGGCTTGCCTGAATTAACAAGTTTTGTTGCGGCTGTGATCCAAAGCCAGCAGTTGGGCGTGAGTTTGGCAAAGGTGCTTCGTATTCAATCTGACCAATTACGTATGAAGCGGCGTCAGTACGCTGAAGAATTGGCGCATAAAGCTCCTGTGAAGATGATCATCCCGATGGCTTTGTTGACCTTTCCTTCCATTATGATCATTCTAATGGCTCCTGCGGCATTCCAGATTGCTGGTGCTTTTGGACCATTGTTGGGCGGTTTATAAAAAAACAAAAAACGACTGCCGCTTTTTTGGAGAGGCAGAATTGACAAATTTTTCATATACACTGTACCGTTCACTTTGGAGCGCGCTTGATTTGCTTTTTCCACCTGTCTGTGGAGGCTGTGGAAATGTGGGCTCCCGCTGGTGTGCAGAATGCCAACTGCGCGTGAAAATTTTGAATGGGACGCTGTGTGAAGTGTGCGGTCTTCCGCAAGATACGGATGGGATTTGCGATACTTGCCGTGCGGATAGGCCGCATTTTCGCGCATTAAGGGCTTGGGCTGTTTTCGAAGACCCAGTTAGGAAGGCATTGCATAAATTGAAATATCGCCGCGATGTTGCGCTGGGAGACGCGCTGACCGCGCACATGGTTCATTACGTAAAGGAATTGAACTGGCCCATAGATATGATCGTTCCGATTCCTTTGGGGCGGCAGAGATATAAGGAACGGGGATATAATCAGGTTGGAATGATAGCAAAGCCGCTTGCATTGGCGCTGGATGTTGAATTCGCACCGAAAGCATTGATGCGCCGTAAAGAGACGCGTACTCAAGTGGGGCTGTCAAAACAGGAACGCCAGAAAAATGTCCTCGGGGCGTTTCAGGCTGGGGCGGGGGTGAACGGGAAAAATATCCTCGTGTTGGATGATGTTTCTACAACAGGATCAACTTTATCGTCCAGCGCGGATGCGTTATTTTCATCAGGAGCGAAAGATGTATATGCGTTGACAGTCGCACGCGCGTTGCCTCATCATGGTTTGAAGCACGCGTGAGCGTTTTGTGTCCATATTTTTTTATCCCCAAAAGGAGGACGTATGTCCAACAAAGTGGAAGTTCAGACACGCAATATCCGTTTGACCGAAAAGATCGAAGAATATGTTAATAAGAAGGCAGGTAACTTTGATCATTATCTGCCAACAATTGAAGAGGCTCGCGTGGAATTGGCGCACCATAAAGCGGCGCGCAATACCGCGGACCGAAATGTAGCTCAAATTACCGTATATGGCAAAGGTTTTACCCTTCGTACCGAAGAACGTTCAGATGAAGCATTGGCCGCTTTTGATCTGGCTTTGGATAATATGCAGCGTCAGATCGAGCGTTACAAGGGCAAGCATGAGCATGGCCGCGGTGATGGGCGCTCCGCCGCCGAAGCCGCCGAGCCGATCATTGATGATGAAACGGGCGAACTTTCTCCGCTTGTGGCGCGCAAAAAGAAGTTCGTTTTATACCCGATGAATGAAGAGGAGGCCATCGTACAAATGCGTAATCTCGGACACGATAACTTCTTTATCTTTTATAATGCAGAGACTAGCAAGATCAATGTGTTATACCGCCGCCGTAATGGAAGTTATGGGTTGATCGAACCGCAACTTGGTTAGATGGCTAAATCGTGGACTGGCCTGGCGGCTTTGCTGTCAGGCCAGTTTTTTTTGGAGCAAATATGGAATTTGATGATGTGAATGAGAAAGATGTAACCGATGACAATGTTGACAATGCCGCGATAGAGGATGCTGTAACCAAAATATTAAACGCAGTTGGCGAAGATCCTCAGCGCGAAGGTCTGCAATTTACGCCGCGCCGTGTGGCGCGCATGTACCATGAACTGCTTGGCGGTTACACCATGGAGCCAAAAGCCATTATCAACGGGGCACTCTTTGAAGTGCAATATGATGAAATGGTTCTCGTGCGCGACATCGAATTTTACAGTCTGTGTGAACATCACATGCTTCCCTTCATGGGGCGTGTGCATGTCGCTTATATTCCCGATGGCAAGGTGTTGGGCTTGTCCAAAATTCCACGCATTGTGGATATGTATTCGCGCCGCTTGCAGGTGCAGGAACGCATGACCCGTCAGATCGCGGATTTTCTGCGCGACCTGCTCAAACCGCAGGGCGTGGCGGTTGTGGTTGAGGCAATGCATTTATGTTCGATGATGCGCGGTGTAAAAAAACAGGATGCGCGCATGACCACCTCTGCCATGCACGGTGCATTCCGCGCCAACCTTGCCACACGCCAGGAATTTTTGGCGAACATCTCGCGCGGCGCTTCGCCTTTGCAGATCTAAAATTATTTTGTGGATGTAAACCGCGCTTCGCTCCTAATCTCGAGCCTGATTCTTTTCCCGTTCGACTTCTACCGCCACTGAATCAGCTTCGGGTACCGCCCCAGGCTTATCCACCCGCAAGATGACTTTTACCACCCTCGGCTCTTGCAGACAGATTTCCGCCAGGTCATTTGCCAATGCTTCGACAGTCATCCGCGCCGCGCTTTCTGCGTGAGCGCGGAGTTTTTTTGCCATGTCACTGTAGTTGACGCAATCGGAGATATCGTCACTTTGCGCGGCGGGACGTGTATCGGTGAACATTGTGGCATTGATAATGATCTCACGCGGGGTGACTCGCTCCCAATCGTGGATTCCGAGAATGCCGCGTACGCGTAGGTTTGTGATGAAGACCTTATCCATTATGGTTTTTCCTTCAATCGAGTTTCAAACAAAATAAATATGATCACCAGCGCAACCCAGGCAATAACTTGTTCCTGGCGCAAACCGTCCAAGATCAATGTGCTGTCGCCGCGGAAGGCTTGGATGAAGATCTGTGAAGCGGCTGTCAACGCGGCGAAAGTGAGGAAGAGAATGCCTGGGCGTGGATTCTGTTTTTGGAACCAGACCAGCCCAAAGATTAAGAGCGAAGCGAGCGTCTCATAGATTTGAGTTGGATGCCGCGTCGCGTTCCATAAATCGATACCCCATGCCAGATCGGTTTCCGTCCCAAAGGCTGTGCCAGCCGCGAGGTGACTTAGCCCGATCCCGATGCCGAGGACGGCGAAGAATGGGGTGAGCGCGTCGAGTGTGTTCCAGAGTAAAAGTCCTTGGCGTTGACCGTAAATGACGGCTGCAATAACCGCAACTGCCAGCCCGCCGAGCGGATCGAAAATATCGGGGTTGATGGAGATGATGCCGAGCGGACTTTTGGTGAAGGCGGGCATGTTTTGTAAAACGAACGAGAGCCGCCCGCCGATGACGAATGCGATCAGACTGTAGAAGGTGATGTTGTTGAGGTCATTTTTGCTGACGCCATATCGTTCAGTGTGTTTTTCAGCGAATGTGAGGCCGATCCATGCGGCGATGAAAAGCAGGATCATGTGGCGGGGCGGTGAGAAAAGGTTGCGGAAGAGTGTGAGCATGTTATTTTAGGATCTCTTCGATGCGTGTGCGAAGCAGAGCCTCAGACATGGGGCCACCGATGACAATTTCCTGAATGACACCAGCACGGTTAATGAAGAACGAAGACGGAAGCGAGCGCAGTTGATACAAAGCTGCGACATCACCTGTTTCTTCAAGCAGAACAGGAAAGGTGAGACCGTATTTCTGAATAAAGGGCGCAACATTCGCAGGGTCATCTTGATAGGTCATGTCCACTGCAAGAACGACGAAGCCCTGATCTTTGTATTCCTGATACATTTTTTCGATGGCGGGCATTTCCGCGCGGCAAGGCGGACACCAGGTAGCCCAGAGATTTACAAGCACGGCATTTCCCTTTAGTTCGGAGAGTGTGTATTCTTCACCAGTTGGAGTTTTGAGTGTGAAATCAGGAGCGGTGAAGCCAGCCTGCGGAGCAGATATTTTGCCTGCTGTGACGTTTGTGGTATTTGCGCTGAGTGTAATCCATGATGCACCTGCAATCAGGATGAGTAAGTAAAGGATAATACGTTGATTTTTTTGCATGGTTTTCCGAGTATATATGAATTGGGGTGTAAAATATATGTGATTTACATCTGTTTACCTGTCTACTTGTATACCTGAGACCTTACTTATGCTTTTCACTGACTCCGCCTTCATTGGCATTACCCCAACTACTGGACATAGATCCTTCACCTACGCTGCGTTGGACCGCGACTTGAATCTGGTCGCGCTTGCTGATGGCGAAGTGGATGATGTGACTGCGTTTATCGCGGGGCAAAATTCAGTCACGGTGGCTGTTAACTCGCCAGCGGGAGTTAGCCGTGGGCTGGTGCGGGAAATGACGAAAAAGAAGATGCTCACGCCATATCAAATCCGCCGCGTAGAGTTGCGATTGGCGGAATACGAATTGCGCGAGCGCGGCATCACCGTGACAAAAACCCCTGCAACTGTGGAGCTATGTCCCGCTTGGATGCAGGCGGGATTTGAGCTGTATCGCAAGCTGGGGAAGATGGGCTTTCAGAAGCATCCTGAAATAGATTCGACAAATCAAATATTAGAAACGAATCCGCATGCGTGTTATTGCGTGATGGCAGGACAAGTCCCATTGGCGAGGCTTTCATTGGAAGGTCGTTTGCAGAGACAGATCATTTTATATGAGCAGGGACTCCGCATCAAAGACCCGATGGATTTTTTTGAAGAGATCACACGCTACAAACTTGCCAAGGGCATTTGGCCCCTGGATTTGTTATATCTGCCTGACCAGCTTGATTCGCTGGCGGCGGCTTTTACAGCCTGGATGACTTTGCATAAAAAAGAAAACATTTCCATGCTCGGAGATCCAAAAGAGGGAATGGTGGTTTTGCCTGGAAAGGAATTGAAGGGAAAATATTAAAGATCAACCTCCGAGAAGTTCCAAACCTCGGAGGTTTTAATGCCGCCGTTTGGTAAAATAGTGATCAATCTTTTTTCACAGGACTTAATTATGACAACTGACCTGCAAAACCGCTCAATCAACGCACTTCGTTTTCTCTCTGCTGATGGTGTACAAAAAGCCAATTCCGGACACCCCGGTTTACCGATGGGTGGAGCTGCAATGGCTTACACCGTTTGGACTCGTCACCTGCGGCATAATCCACGTAACCCAAAATGGGCTGGACGTGACCGCTTCATCCTCTCGGGTGGGCATGGATCAATGCTCCTGTACTCTTTGCTGCATCTGACAGGGTACGACCTTTCGCTCGATGAATTGAAAAATTTCCGACAATGGGGAAGCCTCACCCCGGGCCATCCCGAATATGGATTAACGCCCGGAGTCGAGGTGACAACTGGTCCGCTTGGACAGGGATTTGTAAACGGCGTTGGTATGGCAATTGCTGCTTCACACCTCGCCGCGACCTTCAACCAGCGTGGACATGAAATCATTGACCCATTCATCTACGCCATTGTCACCGACGGTGATTTGATGGAAGGTGTAACTTCTGAAGCAGCATCGCTGGCGGGGCATTTATCGCTGGGACGTTTGATCTACCTTTACGACGACAATCATATTTCGATTGATGGTTCAACAGACCTGGCTTTCACCGAAGACCGCGCCGCTCGCTTCCGCTCCTATGGTTGGCAGGTCTTGATCGTGCATGATGGTAACGATGTGGAAGTTATCGACAAAGTGATTCAGGATGCGAAAACCGATCCGCGTCCAAGTATCATCATGTGCCGCACCACAATTGGATTCGGCGCGCCGAATTGACAGGGCACATCCAAGGCACACGGCGAACCGCTGGGTGACGAGGAACTGAATGCCGCAAAAGATAATCTTGGCTGGCCCAAAGAGCCGCGCTTCTTCATCCCCGATGATGTGCTGGAGTTTTACCGTAAAGCCGTGGATCGCGGACGTGAACTTGAATATGAGTGGAGAATGCGTTTCGATGCGTACAAGCGCATTCACCCCGTTTTGGGCGCGGAATTACAGCGCCGACTTAATGGCGAACTTCCCGCTGATTGGGAATCCGCTTTGCCAGTTTTCCCCGTGGACGCAAAAGGCATGGGAACTCGTGTAGCATCAGGCAAGACGATCAACGCGATTTCCGCGACACTTCCCGAACTGATCGGCGGCTCTGCGGATCTGGCACCCTCGAACAACACAAAAATTGACGGAAGCCCTGCCTTCCAAAAAGATTCATTTCAGGGACGCAACTTCCACTTTGGCGTGCGCGAACATGCCATGGGTTCTGTCGTAAATGGAATGGCTGTCTTTGGCGGCGTGATTCCCTACGGCGCTACATTCCTTATCTTTTCTGATTACATGCGACCTGCGATCCGTCTTGCGGCGCTGTCGCATTATCCGTCCATTTTTATTTTCACGCATGACAGCGTTGGGCTTGGCGAAGACGGTCCCACGCATCAGCCGATCGAGCAATTGACTTCCCTGCGAATCATTCCAAACCTTGTGGTCATCCGTCCCGCGGATGCGAATGAGACCGCACAGGCCTGGAAGGTCGCGGTTGAGCGTCGAGACGGACCGACAGTGCTTGCGCTGACCCGTCAAAATGTCCCAACACTGGAAGCAGGACAAATTGGTGATTTATCTCAGGGCGCATATGTATTAAAAGATTTTGGAAATCCAGAAATGATATTAATGGCTTCTGGTTCGGAAGTCGGCCTTATCCTTGAAGCCGCGCAAAAACTGGCGGATGAAGGCAAAGGCGTGCGCGTGGTTTCCTTCCCAAGCTGGGAGCTGTTCGAGAAACAGGACGAAGCCTATCGCGAGTCTGTTCTGCCGAAAAACATCCAGAAGCGGCTCGCCGTCGAAGCGGGAGCAGGCATGGGCTGGGAACGATACGCCAAATCTGTCATCAGCATTGAACGCTACGGCGCATCGGCTCCCGCGAAGGTCATCTTTGAAAAACTCGGCTTCACGGTTGAGAATGTAGTCGCGAAAGCAAAAGAACTTTAATAATACCAGACCTGACAGGTTTTTAAAACCTGTCAGGTCTATTGAGGTAGTATGAAAATTGCAGTTGGCTGTGACCATGGCGGCTTCCCGTTGAAAGATGTGGTGATCGAATTTGTGCGCGCCGCTGGTCACGAAGTGATTGATGTTGGCACATTCACTGCGGATGCGGTGGACTTTCCCGACTTCACCAAAAAAGTTGGAGAGAAAATTCAAAGCGGCGAAGCCGAGCGCGGAATTTTGATCTGCGGTTCTGGTATCGGTGCGGCGATTGCTGCAAATAAAATGAAAGGCATTTATGCCTCGATCTGTCATGACACGTATTCCGCCGCGCAAGGCGTGATGCACGATGCGATGAATGTGCTTTGCCTGGGCGGACGTGTGATCGGTCCTGAACTGGTGAAGGTGCTTGTACCTGCGTTTTTGAATGCGCAGTATCTTGGAGAGAAAAAGGGCGGCGAAAGATTTGCACAGCGTGTAGGGAAAATCAAGAGTATGGAAGACGGTAATTAGTAATTCTTAATTTATCAATTACCAATTGCGTACTTAATCCTAAAGGAGTTATTTATTATCATGTCTGAATCCATTAAAAAATTAACGAGCCTCGGTCAATCCCTCTGGTATGACAACATTCAGAGAAAACTTCTCGAAACGGGTGAACTTAAAGCCATGATCGAGCGCGGTGATATTCGCGGCGTGACCTCGAACCCGACCATTTTTCAAAACGCAATTGCGAAAACAAATGATTACGATGCCGCATTGATTCCGCTCGCATGGTCAGGCTGGGACGCGGAAAAGATCTTCTGGCAGCTTGCCATTGAAGATCTTCAGCAAGCCTGCGATCTCTTTCGTCCGTTGTATGATGAAACCAATGGCGGCGATGGATACGTGAGTCTTGAGGTCAGCCCATATCTTGCGAACAACACCGAAGGCACGATCACACAAGCCAGGGAACTCTGGCAGCGGGTTGACCGCCCGAATCTGATGGTGAAGATTCCCGCCACCAAAGAAGGTATTCCCGCCATTCGTCAGGCAATTGCGGCGGGTATTAATGTCAACGTCACACTCATTTTTTCGTTGGAGCGTTACGGCGCAGTCATGGATGCCTACATCGCAGGTCTTGAAGACCGCGCTGCGATTAACGAACCCATCAACATGATTGCATCCGTTGCCTCGTTCTTTGTCTCGCGGGTGGACACCAAAATTGACCCACGACTCCCCGAGGGTTCAGCCTTGCGCGGCAAGGCGGCAATCGCCAATGCGAAATTTGCCTATGATTCATTCGAATCCATTTTTACATCCCCGCGCTTCGCAACGCTTAAAGCTCGCTTCCGTGCGCGCGTGCAGCGTCCACTGTGGGCATCCACTGGCACAAAAAATCCAGCCTACTCCGACACCATGTATGTGGATGAACTAATCGGCCCCGACACTGTCAATACCGTTCCGCCCGCCACGCTCGATGCCTTCCGCGATCATGGCAATGCCAGCCTCACCATCACACGCGGACTTGAGGAGGCGCAGTTATTTTTTGCCGAATTGGAAGCCGCTGGTATTTCCATGCAGCAGGTGACACAGGAATTGGAAGAGGAAGGCGTTAAATCTTTTGCGGATTCCTTCACGGCTTTGATCAGTGCAATTGAAGATAGGAGGAAGAACGCCGTTTCTTCTCTTGGGCCTTTGGCTGATTCTGTCTCCAGGCGTTTAACTACGCTGGAAGAGCACTCTGTCGCCGCCCGCATCTGGGCGCACGATCCCACGCTTTGGGCAAGCGACCCCGCAAGCCAGGATGAAATCAAGATCCGCCTCGGCTGGCTTCATTCCATTGAAGATGCGCACATGCGCCTTGATGAATATTTATCTTTTGCGAAACAGATCCACGAGGAAGGTATTGACCGTGTCCTCGTGATCGGCATGGGCGGCTCATCGCTGACCGCCGAAGTATTAAGCTCACTTCTGGCAGGAGCAAATATCGAAGCGAAGTTAAGCCTTGCAATCCTTGACTCCACCGATCCTCAGCAGGTTGCCCAGGCGGCGAAAGATTATCCGCCTGAAAAATCCTTGTATATTCTCGCCAGCAAATCGGGCGGTACCGCTGAACTTCTCGCTGCATTTGACTATTTCTGGGTACTCAGCAAAGGGGACGGCTCACGCTTTGTGGTCACAACCGATGCGGGTTCATCCCTTGAAAAACTTGCAGAAGACCGCGGTTTCAGAAAAGTATTCCATGCTGACCCAACCGTGGGCGGACGCTTCTCCGCGTTAACCGATTTTGGTCTCGTCCCCGCTGCATTACTTGGCATGGACTTGGAAAAATTGCTTGCTTCTGCCGAGAAGATCAAGAAAGTATCACATATAAATCGAAGCGCAGGTTTTGCGCTCGGCGCTCTACTCGCTGAGTTTGCTCTCGCAGGCAGAGACAAGCTCACAATCCTGAGCGATGCGCCCGTCTCCGCGTTTGCAGGCTGGATCGAGCAGGTCATCGCTGAGTTGAGTGGCAAGCATGGAAAGGGAATCCTTCCTGTTCCGCTCGAGCCTCTCGCTGTGCCAGAACTGTATGGAGATGATCGTCTGTTTGTATACCTGCGACACGCGGAGCGAGGTGAGTTCGATGCCAATGTGACCGCGCTCAAGAGTGCAGGTTTCCCTGTGATCGAATTCCCATTTATGAGCCCGTATGATGTGGGTGCGGAATTCTTCCGCTGGGAAATTGCGGTTTCAGTGGCGTGCCATATTTTGGGAATCAACACCTTTGACCAGCCTGACGTGCAGGACAGCAAACTGCGCACGATCGCCAAGATCAAGGATTATCAGGCAACTGGCAAGCTGGCTGATGTGGATCTGGTGGATGTGGGCGATGCGAAATCCGCGTTGGATAAATTCGTAGCGCGCGCACAGGCGGGAGATTTCTTCACGATCAACGCCTATCTGCCGCGCAACAAAGACACCGAGAATGCCTTGCAGACCTTGCGGGTTGCCATCCGCGAAAAGACAAAATGCGCCGTGTCTGCTGGCTTTGGTCCGCGCTTCCAACATTCAACGGGACAGTTCCACAAGGGCGGTCCCAACAAGGGATTGTTCATTCAGGTTGTGTACGATGCCCAACCTGATATGGACATCCCGACCCAAGGCATGACCTTTGGCACGCTCCTCCGCGCCCAGGCGCTGGGTGATTACGAAGCGCTGGTTGCCGCAGGCAGACGGGTGTTGCGTGTGAAGTTGAATAGCGTCGAAGATTTGAAGAAATTAATATAGGAGACAGTAGGGGCGGGTCGCGACCCGCCCCTACGTTTTTAACAAGGAGAAAAATTATGATCAACCTTGCGGCTGGACAATGTGTCGCTTGTCGCGGCGGCGAGCCGACTTTGACCGACGCCGAAATCGAAGATCTACTGCTTCATGTTATCGGCTGGCAGGTCAAAGAGGTGGATGGCGTCAAACGTTTGGAGCGTGTCTTCAAGCTCAAAAACTTCGTTGAAGCAATCGCATTCACAGACAAGATCGCGGTCATCGCCGAAGAGCAGGGACATCACCCGCTGATCATCACCGAGTGGGGCAGGGTGACTGTCCAATGGTGGACGCATAAGATCAAGGGATTGCACAAAAATGATTTCATCATGGCGGCAAAGACAGATGAAATATTTGGATAATTAAAACTAACTCGCGCAGGTCGTTTTTATTTACAAACTCGCTCTTCTCTTCCTCATCTCCCTGTCATTCAGCATCTTGAAAATTCGCAACACGAAATGCCAGTCTCCCAGCCACGCCAGGAATTCCGCCCATAAGCCGAGCAATCCTGTTTTTTTGTTTGGCAGCGAGATCGCGGACGTGAAATCCACGGTTCGGTCATCGAGTTGGAAGGTGTATCTGCCCGTTCGTTCAATCTTTGGGGTCGCATTCAGGAAGGAACGCAATTCATTAATTTCATTCTCGGTCATCCATTGCGGCAGGTCGGAGGTCGCTTTGAAGTTGCAAACATAAGCAAGGTCTTGCAAAAGCGTTTTCTGTCCCTGTGTCAGCGAATTTTTTGTTGATTCGAAATAAGCCACATCGGGGTCAATATGCAGCAATGATCCCAGCCACAACCTGTGGATCGTTGTGCGGATGGCATTTTTCGTTTCTGGGGTGGATGGGTTGTAAAACAGTTGTGCGTTGCGATAACTTTCCCATTCACGAGAAACATCGGGTCCGATACGAACTGCGTCGCACATGCCAATGACGGGGAGAATTGGCGTGCCGCAGGTCAGGAAGAATGCGTCCGCGCCCATTGCTTCACGCATCACGCGCAGACTCTCGCGATATGCGGCTTCACGCGGCATGTCGTTGTGTCGTTTCCCTTTCAACGCGCCCGCATATAAAAAGTCCAGCTTGAGGTAGTCAAAGCCCCAGGCGCGGACCCGCTTCATGAGCGCAACCAGCCACAGGGTTACGTCAGGATGCGTGGTGTCGAGCGCGTACAACTGCTCTCCCCAGTTAAATCCAGCCGAGACGAATCGTCCGCGGCCTTCGGCGTCGCATAAAAACCAATCCTTATGTTCATGAAAAAGTTTCGAAGATTTCGTCGCGATCAACGGCGCGAGCCACAAGCCCGCCTTCCGTCCCGTTGACTTTATTTTTTCCGCCAGCGCATTCATGCCCGACGGAAATTTTTCGTTTGCCTCCCAATCGCCAACGTCCACCTGCCAGCCATCGTCCACTTGCAAAACATCAAAAGGCAGGTCGCCGAGTTCATCAAATATTTTGTGCAGAACCGCTTCGTCGATCATCGTATAAAGGCTGTACCACGAACACCAGACACGCGGCGCGCTGTTCTTTTTTATTTCGCTGTGAGGCGCAAGGCGATTTCCCAACTGTTCGGCATATTCTGCGAAGATGACATTTTCCTGCCCAAAGGCAATGAACCACTCCCCGGCATCCGCCTCAAACCGTCCCGATAGTTGATCCTCGACGAGATGCACATGCGCATCTGTGGCAAGCGCGCCCAGCAGAAGGATGTTCCCATCTGCAAACTCCACCGCGCCCAACCATGAGCCATGCGGATTTTGATTGTTCAAATATTCCGCATCCATCTGCAATGGATGAAAGATCACGGGCTTTTGCTCGGGCAGTGGACTTAGGTCAGTCCACGCGGCAAGCGACCACGATTGCCAGCCGTGACGATAATATTTCACGGGCACTGATGGAAGTTGAATTGATAGGTCTTTGGCTTTTATTATTTTGGATTTATTTTGAATTTCACTGAATTGAATGGATGTCATATTGGGAGTCTCATTAGTTGATTATTGGATTGTCTTTTCAGTAAAAGTGCTGACGAAAACAAACGAGCATAATAATCCAATTAATCATGATTGGATAGGTGGCGCTAAATCTTTGGAACATGCCGGGTATGCATCGTTCAACGACTTGCTTTCGATTTCTCTTGACGAGTAAAACTTCGTAAGGTATATTTGCAGTGTAACTTTCGGAAAAAAAATGGATAAATTATGTATGAATTCGACAAAGCTGACATAAATATTGTCAATTTACTACTTGAAGATGGACGCATGTCTGCTTCGGAGATGTCGCGCCGTATGGGAGGTATCTCCGAGCGTTTGATTCGTTATCGTATCGAGCGCATGGTAAATGGAGGCGTCATTAAGGTCAGCGCGGTGGTACGTCCTGAGGCGCTTGGGTTTACCATTAAGGCGGATATCTGGCTTGAAGTGGCGGCGGATCAAGTTCTCGAAGTTGCGAAGAAGATGGCCACATTTGAGAATGTTACTTATGTCGCCTGTGGTATTGGTCAAAATGACATCAGCATTCAGGTTGTCGCAAAGGATACATCAGAGGTTTATTATTTTGTAACGGAGGTGGTTCGCAAAGTACCGGGGGTTATTAAGACCACCACATCCATCGTGCCGATCATTCTCAAAGATGTGTACCAATGGAGGGTGCCGGAAAGCATCGCATACGAGAGCAGTGAGCGCGAAAAAAATCCAATATTAGATTAATCCAAAAGGAGCGATATATGTTTGGTCCGAAAACGCAGTCCCTGCAAAAGCGCGCTTTAGAAGTATTGCCATTGGGAGTAAATTCCAATTTTCGTTTCTGGGGGGAAGGTATTACACCTTATGTTGATAAAGCAAAGGGCGCACATTTGTGGGATGTTGACGGTAGGGAATATATTGATTATCGCATGGCCTTCGGCCCAATTATTTTAGGTCACTCCTACGCTGAAGTGGATCAGAAGGTAATTGAAGAAATTCAAAAAGGAGTGTTGTTTGCAATGACGGGGGAATTGGAAGTCGTGGTTGCAGAAATGATCGTTGAGATGGCTCCCGCGGTTGAAATGGTGCGCTTTGCATGTTCAGGCACCGAAGCGACCATGCACGCCATTCGTGTTGCGCGTGCATTCACAGGCCGCGACCTTATCCTAAAATTTGAAGGCAATTATCATGGTTTTCACGATCACACTTTGTGGTCAACCTATGCGCCAGTGGAGGCGTATGGGAATCGGCGCAGCCCGATTGCGGTGCCTGCTTCGTCGGGCATTCCGAAGTCCATGCGTGAATTTATCATCACACTTCCGTTCAATGACTTTGAAGGTTTTGAGCGCGTCATGCGTTCCTATGGCGACCAAATTGCGGCTGTGATCTCTGAGCCGTGTCAGGGAAATTGCGCTGCCATCAATCCGCAGGCTGGATTCCTTGAACTCATCCGCCAGCGGACCGAAGAACACGGATGCGTTTTCATTCTGGATGAAGTCAAGACTGGGTTCCGTATCGCAAATGGCGGAGCGCAGGAATACTATGGCATCAGACCAGACCTGGTAACGTATGCAAAAGCTTTGGGCAATGGCTACCCTGTGGCGGCGTTTGGCGGCAAAAAAGAGATCATGTCCATTATCGGACATGGCGTGGCGCAAGGCGGAACCTATACTAACAACAAGCCCGGTATTGCGGCTGCGTATGCAACTCTGAGTTTGTTGAAATCGAAACCGATCTTGAAGACCATCGAGAAGCGCGGACAAAGACTAATGGATGGTTTGAAGGATATCTTTGACGAGAACGACATTCCCTCTGTGTTTACCGGCTATCCCGCCATGTTCTCTTTCTCGTTTGGTGTCGAAACAGTGAACAGTCAACGTGATTGGGCGAAGAGTGACCATGATCTTTATCTCGCATTGACAGAAAAAGCGATCAAACGCGGCGTCATGCCTGATTATGATTCACGTGAACCCTGGTTCATGTGTTACGAACATAGCGATGCGGATGTTGATGAAACCTTGAATGTGTACGCGGAAATTGTGAAGGAAGTGAGAAAATAATCAAAAAGTCTAAGGTCAGCCTGACCTTAGACTTTTCAGCCTTCAACCTAAAAAGCAAGGAGTATAAATGGCAGATAAGCTTACAGCAAAGGAAATCGTTGACCTGAGCAAGGAATACACCTTCTTCTCATGGTCGGTGCAGGGACAGGCTAATCCCATCCCTGTTGAAAGAGCGGAGGGGATCTATTTCTGGGATGCCGATGGGAAGCGCTATATTGATTTTTCGTCTCAGTTGATGAATACCAATATCGGGCATCAGCATCCGAAGGTTGTCAAAGCCATTCAAGATCAAGCCGCAAAATTGTGCTTTGTGCACCCTGGCAGCGCCACCGATGTCCGCGGGTTGCTTGGTAAAAAACTTGCCGAAGTGACGCCCGGAAATCTCAAGAAGACCTTTTTCGCACTGGGCGGTTCGGAAGCGAATGAAAACGCCATCAAAATTGCCCGCTTCTATACCGGGCGGCATAAGATCCTTGCCCGTTATCGCTCCTATCATGGAGCAACACATGGCTCGCTCGCCTTGACCGGCGATTATCGCCGCCTGGCTGTTGAACCAGTGATGCCGGGTGGTGTGCATTTTCTTGACCCGTTTTGCTATCGCTGTCCATTTGGGCAGAAGAAAGAGTCGTGCAAGCGCGAGTGCATTTCCCATCTGGAAGAAGTCATCAAATACGAAGGTCCCGATAAAATTGCCGCCATCATCATGGAAGGTGTGGTTGGCTCCAACGGCTTGATCGTCCCACCGGATGATTACTGGCCGCGCGTGCGTGAGCTTTGCGACAAATACGGTATTCTGCTTATCTCGGATGAAGTGATGAGCGGCTGGGGACGTACCGGCAAATGGTTCGCCGTGGACAATTGGGATGTCACCCCCGACATCATCACCACCGCCAAAGGCATTACCAGCGGATATGTGCCACTCGGCGCGGTGATCGTCTCGGATAAGATCGCCGAATTCTTCGAGGATAAATATCTCTATGCAGGTCTGACCTACAACGGTCACGCACTGGCTTGTGCTGCCGCATTGGCAACCATCGAAGTCTACAAGGATGACAAACTGATCGAGAATGCCGTAACAGTGGGGAACTATCTCGGCGAATGTCTTGAAGACCTTAAAGTCAAGCATCCTTCCGTCGGCGATGTGCGCTATATTGGCCTGTTTTCAACTCTTGAACTGGTCGCCAATCGCGAGAGCAAGGAGATCATGCCAGCCAGTGTAATGGCAGATGTCGGCAAATTCCTGCGTGCTAATGGATTGTTTACCTTCATCATGGCAAATAATATGGGCAGCATGCTCTTTGTCGTCCCGCCGTTATGTATCACCAAAGAACAACTGGATGAAGGTTTGGCGATTGTTGATAAGGCGCTCGAAGTTGCGGACGCCGCAGTGAAATAATGTAACTGCTCAGCCGTCATTGCGAGCCGCCGCTCTTGTACTTTGGCGGCGTGGCAATCTGTGTGTTATGGGGATTGCTTCGGGCAAGAACAAGAACGCCCTCGCAACACTTGCACCGTACGCAAGTGCAGGTGTGACGGTGGTTGAGCAATAAAAACTATGGAGAAAAAACATGAGTGAACTAATTCTACAAAATTACATCAATGGCAAGTGGGTGGACTCTACCTCTGGAAAATTCCGTGAAGTGCCAGATCCCGCCACCGCGGAAATCCTGGCGAAAGTGCCCGTCTCCTCAGCGGCTGAATTGGACGAAGCTGTTCAGGCGGCGCACAAAGCCTTTCAGGATTGGCGCAGGGTACCAGTCACCAAGCGCATTCAATATCTGTTTACCTTGAAGCACCTGTTGGAAGCCAACTTTGAAGACCTGGCTCGCAGCATCACGCTGGAACATGGCAAGGTCATGGAAGAGTCTCGCGGCGAGATGCGCCGTGCCATCGAAAATGTCGAGGTTGCCTGCGGAACCCCAACCCTGATCATGGGTGACGTGGTCGAAGATGTGGCGCCCGGCATCGACGAAATGATGATCCGCCAGCCGCTGGGCGTGGCAGGCATCATCTCGCCCTTCAACTTCCCCGCCATGATCGCCTTCTGGTTCCTGCCGTATGCGATTGCCACGGGAAATACGGTTGTGGTCAAACCCTCCAGCCGCGTGCCGATCACGATGGTCAAACTGTTCAAACTATTGGAAGAGGCGGGCTTCCCAGCTGGCGTGGTCAACATGGTGCATGGCGGCGCGGATACGGTGAACGGCATGCTCGATCACAAGTTGATCCGCTCGATCAGTTTCGTCGGTTCGACGGAGGTTGCCAAACATGTCTACAGCCGCGGAACGGCAAACGGAAAACGCGTCTCTGCGGCAGGCGGGGCAAAGAATCCGGTGCTGATCCTGCCCGATGCGGATGTGGATACCACCACTGCCATCATGATGGACAGCGCCTTCGGGTGTTCCGGTCAACGCTGTCTTGCAGCTTCGACCGCCATCATGATCGGTGATGCGGGCAAGACCTTTATCCCAGCTTTTGCTGAAGCAGCCTCGAAGAGAGTCACAGGCTACGGGATCAATCCCGAGGTCCAGATGGGACCCGTCATCACTCCGCAGGACAAGATCCGCATTGAAGGGCTTGATCCAGCAAGGAGTGCAGGAAGGCGCAGAGATGCTGGTGGACGGACGCAACGCGGTCATCCCTGGTTACGAGAAGGGCAACTTCATCAAGCCCACCATTTTGGTGGATACCCCGGTCAAAGGCATCATTGCCACCACGGAAGTCTTCGGACCTGTGCTGGGCATCATGCATTGCAACACGGTGGAAGATGCGATCAAGATCCTGAATGATGGCGAGTATGGCAATATGGGTTCGATCTTCACCCGTGACGGTTCGGCGGCGCGCAAATTCCGCAACGAGGCGGATGCGGGCAACATCGGCATCAACATTGGTGTGGCTGCTCCGATGGCATTCTTCCCGTTCAGCGGCTGGAAGAACAGCTTCTTTGGTGACCTGCATGGACAGGGCAAACATGCCATCGAGTTTTTCACGCAGACCAAGATCGTCATCGAACGCTGGCCCAGAGAATGGAGCAG
>CAWHXC010000039.1:0-22388 GCA_963833175.1 uncultured Chloroflexia bacterium | reverse complement strand
ATTTTGTAAACTTCTTCTGCCACTCAAATAGTTTGTTCAACGCTTCAATGGGTGACAAGGCATTGACGTCCAGTTTTTCAATTCATCCAACAGGGGACTTGTTTCAGGAAACAGCGCAGCTTGTTGTGCGGCTTGTGGGGTGAACTTGACAGCCCGCCCCGTGGTTTTTTCTAATTCAGCCATAATTTCATTTGCACGTTGATGACGGGCTGGGAAACCCGCCAGTTGTGCCACGTGGATCCCATACGAACTGTCAGCTCCACCCGGGACAATTTTATGCAGGAATACAACTTTTTTATCCGCTTCACTTACCGCGACGTTGTAATTGCGGATACCAGGAAGGAGATCAGCCAGTTGAGTCAGTTCATGATAATGCGTTGCAAATAAAGTCTTTGCACGCAATTGCGGATGATTATGGATGTATTCGATGATGCCCCATGCTATGGACAGCCCATCATACGTTGAAGTGCCGCGCCCGATCTCATCCAATATCAATAAGAGCGTGATGTCGCATGGTGCAAAATATTTGCGGCTTCCACCATCTCCACCATGAACGTGGATTGCCCTGCGTGAATTTCATCCTGTGCGCCGATGCGGGTGAAAATCCGATCCACCAACCCGATCTTTGCCGAAGCGGCAGGCACGAACGATCCCATTTGCGCCATCAACACGATCAACGCCGCTTGCCGCAAATAGGTGGATTTACCGCCATGTTCGGCCCCGTAATGATTCGCACGACTTCGCCTTTTTCGAAGATGACATCATTGGGAATATATCTGTCTGATTTCAACAACTGTTCGACGACAGGATGACGCCCCTCGTGGATTTCCAATTCGCTTCCTTCGTGGACCTCGGGCTTGGTGTAGCCTCCGAGGGCGGCTGCCTCGCCCAAAGCGGACAAGACATCCAATTCCGCGATGGCACGTGCAGTGGAAAGCAGCCTATGCGCGGCTTTTGCCAGCTCAGCGCAAACTTCACGGAACAAGCGGGTTTCAATCTCCTTGATACGTTCCTCTGCATTCAAAACGAGCGTTTCGTATTCCTTCATTTCAGGTGTGATAAATCGCTCTGCATTGACCAGGGTTTGTTTGCGGATGTAACTCTCAGGAGCCTTGTCTGCTGCGCCGCGTGAGATTTCAATGTAATACCCAAAGACTTTGTTGTAGCCAACTTTGAGAGTCTTGATCCTGTTTTTTCGCGCTCAATGCCTTCAAGATTGGCGATCCAATCGCGGGCATGTTTGGATGCTTCGATCACGCCATCCAGTTCCGCTGAATATCCTGCGCGGATCACGCCTGTGTTTTGCAGTGTTGCAGGCGGGTCATCGTCAATTGCATTTTGAAGCAAAGAGAATTGTTCTTCGCAAGGAGACAACTCTGACCACCGACACTGAAATTGACACTTACATTACTTTAGGCACTTGCCCCAATGTATTCCGCATCGCCACCAAATCGCGAGGTTGTGCCTGCCCTGCTATCACGCGGTTGACGAGGCGTTCCAAATCAGCAAGCGGCTTGAGCGAGTCGCGCAGTTCCGCGCGGATCATTCCGTTGCTGAAAAAATATTGCACGCCGTCTTGTCTTTGCCTGATCTTTTCAACATGCAATAAAGGCTGGCTGACCCATTGATGCATGAGCCGTTTGCCCATTGGGGTAATGGCAAAATCCAGTGTGCCGAGTAGTGAACCTTTTCTTTCACCGCGCAGGGTTTCATCCAGTTCCAAGTTCCTGCGGGTGGATGCGTCCAGTGTCATGAATTCGCTTAAGCTGTAAGACCGTAGCGTAGTCAGCAAATTCAACGCATCGGGTTGGGTTTCTTTGAGATACTGCACAATTGCGCCCGCAGCCCTGACTGGCAGGCTGTTCTCCTTAAGCCAAAACCAGCCAGCGTAGATGCTTTGAATTGTGCCAGCAAAATTTCGTTACATTTGCCAGGTTCGAATTTCCATGCGGGGAGAGCTGTCAGATGACCTGTAATCCCATCGGGCAGGATCTGATTATCAGGATATAAAATTTCGGCGGGTGCAAACGCGTCACCTCTGCGCGTAAGGCTTCGAGCGGAAATTCGGTGACGGCAAATTCTCCAGTGGTGACATCTGTATAGGAAACAGAAGCAGCCCCACCCTCCAGTATGACCGCGGCGAGGTAGTTGTTCGCGTCGCCAGGCAACAGTCCAGGTTCAGTCACAGTCCCCGGAGTGACCACCCTTACCACTTTGCGCGGAAAAATCCCCTTGGCGGGTTGCTCTCCCACCTGTTCGCATATGGCGACGTGATAGCCTTTTTCGATCAGCCGGGCCAGGTAGTTTTCGACGGCATGATAGGGAATGCCCGCCAGTGGTGCGCGTACACCGTTCCGATGGGGCGTGAGGTTAGTACGATGTCCAGTTCACGCGAGGTGATTTCGGCATCTTCGTCAAAAGTTTCGTAAAAATCGCCGAGGCGAAAGAAGAGAATGGTGTCGGGATAATCGCGTTTGATATCCAGATATTGCTGGCGGATGGGAGTTAAGTCATCATTGTTTGGCATATTAACTGGCATTTTAAGATTGGAAAAAATGGGCTGTTTGACTCAAAATCACGGACGATAATTCCAGGAGCCTTTAGAGTGATTGGCTTTATGTTAATGCGGTAGGTACGCCTCAAACATGGCCTACTCCTTTCACAAAAGGTCTTTGAGTTTTGCAAACGGCGAATCAGGTTGAATGGGGTTGTGACCGCAGTCCTTCTCGTTTAGATTTTGACCGCACTCGGCGCACAGCCCCTCGCAGTTGGGTTTGCAAATGGGGCTGATCGGAATTTCGAGAAGCGCGTAATCACGCAGAAGGACGGCAAGATCAATTTGGCCATCTTCGGGGAGGATCAGTTCCGACTCTGTTTCAGAGCGTTGGTCGAAGGCGTACAGCTCGGTGAACGACCAATCGAGTTCATGCTCAAACTCGCATAGACAGCGTACACATTCAAGCGTGGTTTCAGCCGAAAAATCCGCCTGGACAACCAAGCCTTGCGGCGTTCTGCCAATGTTGACAATGCCGTCAAAGTTACGCAGTTGGAAATCATCACCGAGAGTGATCTTGTCAAACTCAAACGGGAAATCGTGATTTCGTCCGATTTCCTCATGGACAATAAAGCCGACATTAATACGGAAGGGTTTTTTAGGGTTGGACATGGGAGGAAAGGATGAAGGGTGAATTATGAAGGATGAAGCTGCACGCCGATTAGCTGACTATTCGACTAACTGACTAACCAACTATTAAACTTTTCGATCCACGATGTATTTTGCGAGATTTTCCAGTGCTTCTCGTTCGGCACAATTATCAATTGAATCTAATCTGGCGAGGGCGCGGTCAATGTGTTGATCGGCTTCGTGCATGGCTTGTTTAGATGAGTTGCTTGCGCGGATGTTATCCACGAGGCGGGTCATGTTCTCTGTGTTGGTCCAGCCGCCGTTGGGCAGGGATAAGACGTCAGGGTCGTTTGGATTTGCTTCGGCGTAGTAAATGGCTGGGAGGGTGACCAGGCCGTTAAGTAAGTCGGAGCCGAGTGGTTTGCCGACCGCGGCCTGTTCGCCGTTGAAGTCCAGGATGTCATCCACGATTTGGAAAGCCATGCCGATCTGATATCCAAAATCACGCATGGATTCCTGATCCCTTCATCCACTGGGCTGACCATGGACGCCGCGCGCGAAGTCATTTCGAATAATGAGGCTGTTTTGGCATAAATGCGTTTGTAGTAATTGTCGCGGCTGATCAACCCGCGCGAGGTGAACATTTGCGTGAGTTCGCCATTGACGATGGTCGCGAGTGTTTCGGAGAACAATTTCATCAAAGGCAAATGGTCTGTTTCCGCTGCAAGTTTGGCTGCGCGCGCAAATAGGAAGTCGCCAGTGAGGACGGTGGCAGGGGGAGACCAGCGTGCATTCAGCGTAGGCATTCCGCGGCGAAGTAACGAACCGTCAATCAGGTCGTCATGCACGAGAGTTGCGGTATGCAAAAGTTCCACTGCCGCACCCAGTGTGACGGTTTTTTCAAGGGGCGCACCCAGCATATTTCCAACGAGCAGGCTAAGGGTGGGGCGGATGCGCTTGCCTCCCGCGGCAAGTAAATGCTCAAGGGCGGCACGCAGATCGGCGTGCGATTTATCCGCCTGGCTCCGCATCCGTTCTTCGACGAGTTTTATTTCTTCTGTTACAGGTGATAGAAAAGTTACAGCGTTCAAATCAGTCTCCCCATGCAAAGAGCCGCGCCGCATTGGCGGTTGTGATACTGGCGATCTCTGCAGGGCTTTTTAAATGGATTTCTGCAATTTTATCAGCAATGTGACCAACATAGGCAGGTTCGTTTCTTTTGCCGCGATAGGGGACAGGGGTGAGGAAGGGCGAATCGGTTTCGATCAGGATTCTGTCCAGTGGCAATTGCCCGATAATTTTGCGCTTTTCTTCCGCGTTTTTGTACGTCACAGGCCCTGTGACGCCAAGATAAAAATTAAGCGCCAATGCCTTTTGCGCGGTTTCAAGATTTCCATTGAAGGAATGCAGCACACCAGGTCTTTCTGCAAGTATCCCCGACAAATTGCTTTGCCATTCTTTCAAAATATTTAGCAAGTCTTGAGAGGCTTCACCAAACCACGCATCGTTCTCTTCACGCATGTGAATGATGACAGGCTTGTTGATCTCTTTCGCGAAGGCCAATTGCTGTTTCAAAATTTCACGCTGAAACACACGCTTGTCACTTTCCTTCACCCAATAATAATCAATGCCGATCTCGCCGATCGCAACCACTTTTGGGTGGGTGGCAAGTTCCTTCACTTGCTGGAATGTGCCTTGGAGAATTCTTCCAAATCAGTTGGATGGAACCCGACCGCCGCAAATACGCTGGGATTTGACTCTGCCAACCGCACCGCCTCTTTGCTCGACTTGTGGTGGAGTCCTGGCACGAGCAGCCGAATCAACCCTGAATCATTCGCGCGTTGAATCACCTCCGCGCGGTCGGAGTCAAATTTGTTGTAATCGAGGTGGCAGTGGGTATCGGTGAGATTCAAGGGTCAGGTTCCAAGTGTCAGGTGTCAAGCGCGCCAATGCCAAATATCTGACACCTGACACTGGAACACTTGAAACTTTATTTTATTCCCGCAACCTTCAAACCATCTTCCAAGATCGCCTTGACCTTGTCTTTGTGGCGGGTTTCGGTGTAAACGCGCATGATCGGTTCCGTGCCAGAGAAGCGGATCAACATCCAGCCGCCGTCTTCGAGTTTGAATTGGAAACCATCCACAGTGACGAGGTCGGTTACTTTCAAGCCGCCGAGGGTCTTGGGGTTGTTGTCGCGAATAATTTGCTTGCGTGCTTCGGGGTCGCCGCTGAAGGGGCTGTCCACGCGGTCGTAGAAATATTCCCCGCCGACTTTGGCGAACAGATCCTTGAGCAGTTCGGTGGGCTTTTTGCCTGTCTTGACCATGAAGTCGAGCATGTACAAGCCAGCCAAAATCCCGTCACGTTCAGGAACATTGCCACGGAATGCATAGCCACCTGATTCTTCACCGCCGATGAGGGCGTTGGTTTCGGTCATTTTCGGCGCAACATACTTGAATCCCACACCTGTCTCATGGACGGGAACGCCGTACACCTCGCCGAGTTTGTTGAGCATATTGGTTGTGGAAAGCGTCTTGACAATGTCACCACGTTCGCCACGGACTTCGAGCATATAGTAAGCCAGCAGACCAAACACGCGGAGTTGATTAATGAACTCGCCGTTCTCGTCGCCAATTCCGCAGCGATCTGCATCGCCGTCGGTGATGAGCAGCACATCGGCTTTGTTATCAACTGTAGCTTTCAAGCCCACGTCAATATTCGGTTGAATGGGTTCAGGGCGTCGCATCTCAGGGAAGGACGGGTTGCGGTGGTTATGGATTTCGATCACGCGAGTTTTTCCGCCTGCGAGCAGACGCGGGAACCAGCCCATGCCGTTACCCCACATGGTATCCACCATCACGGTCAAGCCTGCATCTTTGATGGGTTGCAGGTCAATGAGTTTATCTTTTGTGAGATGTTCAATGTAAGGAGTAGCAGCGTCAAATTTGACGATCTCGCCTGCGGCAGCGGCTTCCTTGTAATCTTTGCGCTTCACATCCTTGATGTCATCAGGAATTCCCGATTCGATCTCGATCAACCCTTCGGGGTCAATCGCACCGCCCGTATGGTTGCGGACTTTGAATCCATTGTCAGTAGGCGGGTTGTGACTGGCGGTGATGTTGACCGCGCCTGCAGCTTTCTTATCCACTACTGCATAAGCGATCACAGGTGTCGGCGTGGCTTCCTGAGTTAAATAAACCTTCAAGCCGTTACCCGCCAGCACTTCCGCGACAGCTGCCGCGAAATGCTCACTGCTGAAACGCATATCGTAACCGACAACGATCCACTGTCCCTTTTTGCCTTGTGCCAGCATGTAATTTGCAAATCCCTGCGCACAGCGGCGGACATTATCAAACGTGTAATCCTCTGCAATAATTCCGCGCCAGCCGTCCGTACCGAATTTAATTTTTTGTGCCATTGAATATTCTCCTGAGAAGTGATAATGCGCAGATTATAACATCCGAAAAAAGAGTTTCGATTAGGGTGTAGCTGTTGGCGTTATTTCCAAGGTTGGCTCAACAGTGGGAGTGCTTACAACTGTTGGCTCAAGTGTTGCCGCTGCGGGGGCTTCACCGCTCATCAATATTTGCCATGCAATTTCCAAGTCACCAGACGCAACGACGGGGAAGGCAGGCAGGTTACCGAGCGCCAGATCCAACCGTGAGATTGCCTGTCCACGCGCTTCATCTTCTGTCTCAGCTTGCAGTTCCACCAGCAAGTCACGCGCAGTTTTCACATCTTCACGCGCCAAACCAAAATTGCTTTGCGCGAGATACAGCCTTGCACGCCCAAGCATATCCAGTGCGCGCGTGAACATCACTTCATGCTTCAGCTCCAATAAAGTTTTGTCCTGGCTTGTTTGGATTTCACTTTCAAGAGTTGCCTGGATTTCATCAAGTTTGGTCAGTGATGCGGTCTGCGCTTCAATTGATTTTTCCACCGCGTCCATTCGGTTGTTCGTCTCATCGAGTTGGTTGTTGGTTTCGTCTAGCTGAGTTTGTAGCGTATCCAATTCGACAGCGAGTTTGTCAATTTGAACTCTGTTTTCCTGAATTGGCACGATCACTTTTTGATTAATGAAAGGCAGCCCATAGTACAGCAGCGCGCCGATCCCGACGATCACCAGCGCCAGTGCGATCAATCTAAACAGGGCTCTTATAAAACTGAGAAACGCCTGCCCCAAACGTGATAGAAAGGTATCTTCCTCTTTGACAGATTCCTGCGCAGGCTGACTCTTCTCAATGGGGGCAGGCGGCGCTTCCTCCTCAACCTGAATCATGGCACTGTTTTCTGACGGATTTTCTCCCGCCTCAAAATTGGACTGCATCTTCGCCAGCAGATTCTTTCCCATGCCGCGCACATTCAGGCAGTCTTCCACAGAATCAAAAGGTCGCGCCTCGATAATACTGCCTGCAATAGCAGTTGTAATGCCAGGAATTTTGGTCAGTGTGTCAATATCCGCTGTATTTAGAAAGGCGAGAAAGTCTGTCATCTGATGCTCCTTCTACTTAAAGATATGCGTAAATGTCCATGTTATATTCTGGATCAATTCGAGGTTGTATATCCTGATCCTATGCAAATTACTTGAATAGCAAATAATAAAACTGGTGATAATTGTGTACGCCCAAAGAACGCTTCCTGCAAGATGTATATAAATATCTGGCTGTTCGCCTGGATTGAAGTAAGTAGATTCCCTGCCAGAAGCCGATCAAGGCCAGCAGGGACAGAACAGGCACGAGGTCCAGCAGGTAGCGCATGGTCAGGTAAAAAAATAATACTAAAGTGAAAAAAATCAAGAGAGAGGAGCCAGCCAGTGAGGCGGTGATCCAACGAATATTTTTCTGTTTGCAAGTTGCGGCAAGGACTGCAAATATCAAAAAGGGACTGCTGACGAGGATGCCCGTTATGTCTTCTGCAAAGTAATCATATATTTTGGGTTGGTAATTTTTGAACCATGCTGGTCCCTTCCAGGGAGTTGCCTTGATGAAGGGAAAATTCCTGGTGGAATCAAAAGGATTGATGAACAGCTTGAACAGGTTGGGTGGCGCGTATGCGAGCGAAAAAGTTTCATCCAATGTCTCGTGGATGTTTGTCTGCGTAAGCTGGTAGCCCATGCCAAATTCAGTCCACGAGTTAAATCGCTGATAGTTGTACCATCCGTAGCTGATCGCGCCGAGTGCAAGCGGCAGCGCAAGAACCATGATGAAAGTGACAGCCCTGGCGGGATATGATTTGATGGCCCAAATGAGCGCGACAAACATAAGAAAGGCGATTGGAAATAGCAGGATGGTACGGGAGCCAATTGCAAGGGTAAAAAAGATACTTGCAAGGACAAGTTTTGTCAGGGAAGGTTTTCTAAATGCAGTGAACAGCCAATATAACCCGCCAATAAAAAAGAATTGCCCAGCTGCTACTGCCGCCTCATAAATGCGCGGCTCCAAAAGCATGTAAAGGATGGGGTTTATTAGCCCTGTAAGTGAAATACTTAATAATATGATCCAGCCTGGTGTTTCTGGAAAATAATTTTTCCAGAGTTCGAGAATCAGCATGATCTGGAAGATTAGAAGTCCAACCATGAAAATAAGTGTCAACGTATTGTCAGTGATGGGCGTTGCGTAAAATGGTTTGAAGACTGCGAGCGATAAAGCGGGTACAGGACCCCAGTAAAGATAGTATTCCCCTTTGTAGATTGCCAAATCCCATAGCACAGGGATGCCTTCACGATTGTCAGGGTTGTAGAGATCATCGAGTGCAAGGAGCGCAGGGTCGGGTTTTGTTTCAAGATGCAGCTGGCCGTGACTGAATGCGTTTGCGAGCAGATCGTAATAATCTGTCGTTACAGGCCAGGTGGTCCATGTGCCAATGCTGATGATCCAAACATAAATAAGAACAATACAGCCGCCAACCACTGCGGACGAAAGATACACGCGCCCTAATTTTGTATTAACCAGGCTGCCGAGAAAGTTGTCTTCCCGATATAACAGGGAGAGAACAAAGATTAATATTCCTGTAAAAAAAAACACATAGCTTTTCAATCCCCATGAGGCTGTGTTTCCTGTGTTGAATTGATGTGTAATAAATGTGCTGCCAGCAATGGCGATCCCCGTTATCATGCCAGCGATACCCTTCCAATTTCTCGTCATGGACTTATTTTATCATCCAAACAAAATTGTTTGCTATAATGCTTTTTATGATTTACCTTGACTATGCCGCTACCACTCCGCTTGATAACCGTGTTCTCGACGCGATGCTCCCATATTTTCGTGAATCCTTTGGGAATCCGTCCTCAATCCACCGCTACGGACAGAAAGCCGAATCCGCGCTGGATGATGCTCGTGAGAAAGTTGCCGCAGTACTTCATTGCAGACCAGAGGAAATCCTCTTTACATCCTGTGGTTCTGAATCTGATAACCTCGCACTTCGCGGGGCGGCACTCGCAAAACGGAAAACCTCGGGGCAAAAGTGGATACTCACAGCCAGAAACGAACACCACGCGGTCAGCAAAACAGCCATACAGCTTGAAAAAGAATATGGCTTTCTGGTTGAATGGTTGGATCTGGATGAGTATGGGGCGGTTTCGCCTGCCTCCTTGATTAAGTCGGTTTGCAGTGATACCGCTTTGGCATCTGTGATGTATGCAAATAATGAGATCGGTACAATTAACCCGATCAAGGAGCTTGCTGATGTTGCGCGTAGTCACAACGTCATCTTCCACACAGATGCTGTTCAAGCTGCCGCTTATTTGGATGTGAATGTCGAAAAGTTGGGTGTGGATTTGCTATCACTCGGCGGGCATAAATTTTACGGGCCGAAGGGAGTGGGAGCGTTATATGTCCGAAAGGGAACAAGCCTTGTTCCGCACCTGACAGGTGGCGGGCAGGAATTTGGTCTACGCGCGGGCACTCAGAACGTGCCATATATCGTTGGCTTTGCCGAGGCGTTACGTCTCGCCGCCGAGGAACGTGAGGCGCGTATCACACACGTCAAGCCGTTGCGCGACCATATTATTGGCAATGTCCTTGAAACGATTCCAGACTTACAACTCACAGGTCACCCCGAAAACCGTTTGCCGAATCACGCCTCTTTCGTATTCAAAGATGTTGATGGCAACCTGCTTTTGCAAATGCTTGATTTAGCAGGATTTGCTTGCTCCTCTGGCTCTGCGTGTAAAACAGGCAACCCTGAGCCGAGCGAAGTGATCACATCGTTGGGTTATTCTCGTGATTGGGCGTTAGGTTCCTTGCGAATTACTTTGGGAGTCTACTTTACCACCGAGCACGTGGATCTTTTTTGAAAACCCTGCCTGGAATGGTGGAGACGGCAAGAAATCTAACCCGCTGAAACTTACTCAACTATTCGACTATTTACTATTTGACCACTCAACTACTCCTTGAAAACCCAAATCATCACCCTCGAATCTCACGATGACCTCATCTCCGTCCGCGATAAATTATCGTGGGCGAAGACGCCGCGCATTTTGCTGGTTTGGCCCAAATACGAGAAAGTCACATTGCGTGTACTGGATTTGAAAGTTTTACAGCGCCACGCCGACTCGCTCGGTGCACAGCTGGGACTTGTAACTCGCCGTGCCAATGTGAGACGTGACGCGGAATCACTTGGCATTCCAGTCTTTATTTCAACAACCGTGGCACAACGTAACCTGTGGCCTGATTTTGCTCCGAGAAGCAGACGCATCCCGAAAGCTCCGCGCCGTAACTTGCGAAAAATCCGAGATCGTATTTATGAAAAAGAAGCTCCCTGGCGCACATCTCTGCTGGGACGTGTTCTCGCTTTTACAGTGGGAGTCATCGCCGTCTTGGCAATCGCAGGTCTCTTCGCCCCGCGCGCCGCTCTGACTTTATATCCTGAAGCGCAGACTCAAAGCGTGGTTATCCCTGTCTCCGCAAGTGAATCAAATAAATCGGTATCGGTCACAGGACAGATTCCTGCGCGGGCTTTGTCTGTCATCGTTAATGCGGACCAATCACTTGCCATCACCAATGAGATCTCTGTGCCGAAATCAAAATCAAAGGGAGTTGCGCGCTTCACGAATTTGAGTCAGGCTGAAGTTGACCTTCCTGCAGGCACAGTAGTGGCAACCGAATCATCCATACGCTTTGCCACATTGAATGATACGCGCCTTCCCACAGGCATTGACCAGTTTGTAGATGTGCCGATTGAAGCCCTGGAAGCGGGCACGCAGGGAAATGTACCAGCCGATACGATCACCATTGTGGAAGGGCCGCTTGGGTTATCCATTTCGGTCACAAATCCAAACGCGACCAAAGGCGGCGCGAATTCGCAGCTGATTGGCGCAACCGATGAAGATCGCGCGAAATTGCGTAAAGTGGTGATGGATAATTTACGCCGCGATGCTGAAACCAAATTGCGCGCCCAGATCGCTCCCGCTGACATTTTGTTGATGGATACCTTTGAAGTTACCGAGATCATCGAAGAGAAATTTACACCGCCCGCAGGACAGCCTGGAAAAACACTGGACTTGAACATGCAGGTTGAATTTTCATCGCGCTATGTTTCAGACGATGACCTGAAAGAACTGTCGCTTTCCACGCTGAATTCTTCTGTGGAGAATGGCTTTGCACCACAGGCTTTACCAGCCTACAAGATCATTGCAGACCCGTCAACCGACAACTCAGGTGTCAGCCATTTTGATTTGGAAGTGACTCGCACCCTACTCCGCCAGCTGAATGAGATGCAAGTCTTCTCAATTGTGCGCGGACAAAGACCAGAATCAATTAAAGATGAATTGGTTTCCAAATTGTCTTTAAGGCAGGAACCTAAAATCGTCATTACGCCTTCGTGGTGGCAATGGCTTCCGTTAATCCCGTTCAATATTTCAGTGGAGACCAGGTAGTCACGTTTCAAACGTGACTGTTATTAAAATTATGAGAATCCTTGCAGTAGACCATGGCGAAAAAAGAATTGGCGTTGCGCTCAGCGATGCGACCGCTACCATTGCCACTCCGCTTAAAGTAATTGAGCACATCTCACGTGCCATTGACGCCGCACAGGTTGCAGACCTCGCCGAGCAAAACGACGCTGTGTTGATCGTTATTGGTCAATCGTTTGACGATGACGGCAATCCAAACCCCGCAGGCCGCCGTGCGGGTCGCTTTGCCGATGAATTAAAAAATCAAACCAATATTCCCGTTGAGCTATGGGATGAGTCTTTCAGCACACAGGATGCGCGTGCCGCACGCATCGAACTTGGTGTCTCAAGAAAAAAACGTTCAGGTCATCAAGATGCTTTTGCCGCAGTTGTTATCCTGCAATCCTACCTTGAGTCACACAGATAAGAAAACAAGTAACCACGCACTCCTTATCCTTCATAATTCATCCTTCATCCTTTCCCCTTATGCGCCGTTATCAACTTCACTTTATTCTTGCAGCCATTGTTCTGCTAATCCTTAGTTGTGCCTGTCTCATGCTTGGATATATCCCCGCACGCGCATCCATGCTTTATGGTCCGCCCGCGCGAGCGCTTTCCATTTCAGACCGCATTGAATTTTCCACGAAGCTGCTTGCGCACGGTGACCTTCTCGCCAAGCCATTTAATCCAAACGGCATTGATCAACCTTTTCACATCGAGCAAGGCGAGTCGATTCGTTCCGATTGCAACGCGGCTCGAAGAATCCTACATCATTGCGGATGCCCAGGCTTTTTATGATTATGTGGTTTATACAGGTCTCGACCTCACCATTCAAGTCAGGTGATTACATCCTCAGCCCCGCACTTTCGATGATTGACATCATCCGCGAGTTGCAGGATTCAACTCCTGAAGACGTCAACTTCATGATCCTCTCAGGTTGGCGGATGGAAGAGATCGCCGCTTCGCTCCCGACCTCGGGACTGGATATTTCACCCGAGGCATTTATCGCCGCCGCACAGACTGCTCCCCAAGTCTTGGATATTCCATCTTCGGCCACAATGGAAGGATTCTTTTTTCCAGATTCTTATATCCTGCCGCGTACCACTACCGTTGACCAGTTCCTCGAAATCATCGCACGCAATTTTGCTGTGCACATCACGGATGACATGCAGGCAGGTTTCGCTGCGCAAGGTTTGGATACATACCAAGCCGTCACGCTTGCATCCATTGTGGAACGCGAATCAGTTCACGATGATGAGCTGGCTTTAATAGCATCTGTTTTCATAAATCGTTTGAATGTCGGTATGACTCTTGGCAGTGACCCCACAGTGCAATACGCGCTTGGCTATGATCTGATCGACCAGACCTGGTGGACAAATCCGCTCAGCCTCGAAGATTTGAAATTTGATTCCCCATACAACACCTATATTAACGCAGGCTTGCCGCCTGGTCCCATTGCCAGCCCCAGTTTGGAGGCATTGCAAGCTGTGGCTTTTCCTGAAACTTCCCCGTATTATTATTTCCAGGCAACTTGTGATGGCTCAGGTTATCATACTTTTGCAGTGACTTTTGAAGAACATCTGGCGAATAGTTGTCCGTAATTTTCTATTTCCTTCCTGGCTTCACCCGCCCACCTCCTACCGCCAGCGAGATCACAATGAATGCTATAGCAGCCCATGTAAAAACGTTATTGCGTGTACCAACGCCAATTGCCAGAAAGACCATTCCAAGAATAAGAAAAACAGCAGACACATTACGACGATTAATTTTCATTATTTCTCACTTTGACTTCACTAAAATCATTGAACGAACCGCCAAATAATGTGGATGGCTTATTGTTCAAGGTCATCTCGAAGAAATCGAGCAAATAAGCATCGACGATCTTTGTCACACGCTTGCCGTTCAGCGGACCTTTCAACCCAAGCTGCGGCGCGATCGGAGAGAGCAAGGGGATGTCGCTGAAATCAAAATGCTTTGTGCCATTAATACTGATCACGCCCATATTGTTTGTGGTATTTGGATAAAACTGATCGAACAGTTTATTGTTCTTGCTGTCCACCAGATCATTCCAGCCCTGGCTGAACATAAAAAAGGATGGTTGTGAAAATCCTTTCTCGATCACTTCTGCAGAGACAGGCCACATGAACGGGTCCATGCCGAGCACGGCTTTACAGCGCGAGTCAACACCGCAGAACTGGATCGCCGCGCCGCCGCCCGTGGAATGACCATAGGCTCCGATGCGTTCCATATCCAATTTCTGGAAGAAGAGATTACCCGCTTCTTTGTCAAAGCATTGAAACTGATCCAACACAAAAGCCATATCTCCAGACCATTGATCGACCAGCTTACGCGCCACGACTTCATTATTTGGGTCGTCTGGGTCTCTGGGCAAAGCCTTGGGATTATTTAGCGCAACCGTTCCATCAGGAAAGACTGTGACGATGGCACCATAGGTGTGCTGCATGCTGATAACAATATAGCCACGGCTCGCCAACTTGACCGCCTGAGCTGTGTTCTGTGCACTGAATCCGCCCCAGCCATGGGAGAACAAGATCACTGGGTATGGCTTGCTTGTCTTTGCCAATGGTACATCAAGATATGCAGGGCTGATCGACAATGAAAGATGGTCAAGAAAGAAAAACGGAAGTTCAAGATAATTGGAAATCGCTCGTGTATAAATTTTTGCTTCAGACACCCAAGGCTCATATTTGGCTCTGGATGTAATCTCGGCGGGATACCAAACCTGTACCATGAATCTGCGCGGCTCATCCTTGCCCGAGTACAATTCCTTGCGCGCGGAATCTGTGAATTCATAACTTGTTGTGCCAACCTCATATAATCCCCTTGGTGGCGGGATCTTCGGAACAGGCAAAAGGGTAGGCAATGCTGTTGAAACAGCGACCAGGATAAGGATTAGGGTTGACGCGAGAGGCTTTACATCCGATATAAAAATGGAAAGCACGAGTCAAAATCAAAGCCAACACATAAAGCGGTATCATCTGCCAGCGGTATCCCTCCAGTGTAAAATGAACCAGGATGGTGATCAACGCCGCTGCGGGCGCAAGTTGAACGATCAATGGTTGTGGGTGCGGCCAGAGTAAAAATCCAGCCAGCAATATTGAAATGACAATTTCAAGTGGACGCATAGGAGTTCCTTATGTGTTTGGATTGTAAGTGATTTTATATAAATTGAGTCGGAGGCGTGATGTTATTTTTTGCCCTGAGCATTTTTCTTTCCGCATTTTTATTATTTCAAATTCAGCCGATGATCGGCAAATTTATTTTGCCATGGTTTGGCGGCACACCTGCCGTGTGGTCGACTGCCATGTTGTTTTTTCAAGTGCTTTTAACAGGCGGATATGCTTACGCCTACTGGCTGGTCAAACGCAAAAAGCAGGGATGGATCCACCTCACATTATTGGGGATAACGATCACGTTGCTGACCGTGCTCGGGCTTGGGTGGCCGTCCCCGATCACTCCCTCCGCTGATATGCGCCCTGCGGTGACAAATTTTCCTGTATTCGACATTTTCCTTCTTCTGACAGTTTCCGTTGGCTTGCCGTACCTCGTCCTCGCCGCCAATGGACCTTTGATGCAGGCATGGTTCAGTCGCATTTTCCCCGAGCAGTCTTACGCGCGATTATATGCATTATCCAATTTTGGTTCCCTGCTTGGCTTGCTGGCATACCCAATATTGATCGAGCCTTCCTTAACTTTGTTGCAGCAAGGTTGGGCATGGGCATGCGGATTTGTCGTCTTTGCCGTGATCGCAGGCATCTTAAGCTATCGCGCCCGAAACGAAGCTGGAGTTAAGACTCATGCTTCGGCAGCAGAAAAACCTTCATCATCATTGCGTATCCTGTGGATCATCCTAAGCGGTACGGCTTCGCTCTTTCTATTAGCTGTGACCAACCAGGTTTCACAGGAAGTGGCAGTCATCCCGTTCTTGTGGATCGTGCCGCTTGCCGTATATTTGATCTCGTTCATTTTGGCATTTTCAGATTCGCGCTGGTACGATAGGCGGGTTTACGCTTTGCTTTTCAGCTTTGCTTCCCTTGCCATGCTCTGGGCATTGACCAAAGCGGATTCACTGAATGTGCTGGTTCAGATTGCAATTTATAACCTGCTGTTGTTCCTCGCATGTATGATCTGTCACGGTGAGCTCTACCGCCTGCGCCCGCACGCCGACTATTTGACCAGTTTTTATTTGATGGTTTCCCTGGGCGGTGCGGCGGGCGGCATTTTTGTGAACCTGGTCGCTCCTTTTATCTTTACAGGTTATTGGGAGTTTTATCTGGCGTGGCTGCTGACTGCGATACTTTTGGTTGTGATGTTATTGCCGCGTTTCTCGGGGCAGGTCAACTTGCAGGCGCGCGCAATGAGCCTGTCATTTTTGATCGGCGTTCTGCTTTTATCCTTTGGCTTGAATCAATATGAGAATGAGCTTTTTGTAGAACGAAATTTTTACGGCGTGATCCGTGTGCGTGAACGGGATGGGAAGGAAAATTCCATGATCCACGGCATGACCGTGCATGGCGTGCAATATCTCGATGACCGCGCACATCCGACCACATATTATGTGGAAGATAGCGGCGTGGGCTTGCTCCTGCTCAATCACCCGAAGCGCGGACAAAACATGCGCGTGGGTGTATTGGGACTTGGCGCGGGAACTCTTGCAACTTATGCTCAGGATGGCGACGTTTACCGATATTATGAGATCAATCCTGTTGTCGTGCGACTGGCTGAGGGTGAAGGTGGATATTTCACATTTTTGAACGATAGCAAAGCCGACACAACCGTTGTTTTGGGAGATGCGCGTATTTCCCTTGAACAGGAACAGCCGCAGAATTTCGATGTGCTGGTTCTGGATACTTTCAGCAGCGACTCGATCCCTGTTCATCTGGTGACGAAGGAAGCCTTCGCCCTTTATCTTAAACACCTCAAGCCTGACGGCATCATCGCCGCCCATATCTCAAACCGTCACCTGGACCTGCGTCCTGTGTTCTGGCAGCTGGCCCAGGAGTTTGGCTTGGACATCGTGCAAGTCAATCGCCCCGCTTCTTCAGGGAAAGACAATTTCTCCTCCGAGTGGATTTTGCTCACCAGAAATCCAGCACTCCTTGAACCCCCTGCCATCAAATCTCATGCGATCTCTTTTGATGGTTACACCACTGCCATCAAACTGTGGACGGATGATTACAGCAATTTATTCCAAATTCTAAAATAGTAGGGCGCTCGCACACCAGGAATAAAAAAAGCTGCCTCAACTTGAGACAGCTTTTTTTGGGAATTTATTGTCTATTGTTCTGCTACGGCTACTGGAGTAATCTCCACCAGCGCGAGTTTTTCTTTACCGACTTTGTACGCCTGCGCGATGGTTGTGTACATGATCAACAGGATGTACATGGTGACTGCTGGCAAAAGAAATGGCAGGAGGCAGGCAAAGATAAGAGTTGCGCCAATGAATTGCACCGCAAAACCCAAGATCATTGCACTCACCATGTAGATGGCAAAAGCAGCGACGAATCCGCTAAGGTTGGCGCGTAGGATCGGCCACCATTCGCCGATGCGGAAGCCCGCGGCAAATTCATCCTTGTCCACCACATGCATTTCCGCGGCGGGGATAATGACAGCCAGCAGGAATGAAAAGGGGATCAAAATACACATTGTGCATAACATGATCAGCATGAGGGCGGGGAAGAGTGCATCCATTTCAGAGCCGTTTGAATTGCTCATAAAGATCGGCATGACGATCGAGGATATGAACAAAGGTGTGGTAAGGATCAGGATCGGGATCGAATAGATGATTCGGACGCCAAACATCCTGGCGCCATCCTTGAACATGCCGCCCCAGTCATCCCATGCCACCATGCGCGGGGACTCGTTGTTCATTATTTGTTTCACAATGCGGATGGCATATCCATACAAAAGAAAAAATGGAAGGATGGGAATGATAAAAGCCGTCAGCGAAACCAGACATCCAATGAGGAAATACTTGCGCGATTCAGCGTCTTTGAACGGAAATGAAAAAGTTTGGTTAAGATCGATCCCGAAAAACATAGAACTCCTTTTATAGTGCCACACCCAGCACAGCTACAAAGTGAGCAGCGGCGGCGAGCAGGACGAAAATATGCCAGACTTCATGAAAGCCGAACACGCCTGGGACAAAGTTGAACATCTTTGTGATGTAAACGACCGCGCCAAGGGTATAAACAATGCCGCCGATGAGAAGCCATGTCAGAACCCAAACGGGAAGCGCCGCCAGCAATTGTCCGCTGGCACCGATGACCAGCCAGCCCATGGCAATGTAGATGCCTGCGTTCAACCAGCGAGGCACACGGATGATAAACACTTTTATACCGATGCCGATCAAAGCCAGCGACCAGATGATGGTCAACATGCCCCATTTCCAAAAACCTGTGAAAGCGTTGATGCAGAACGGCGTGTATGTGCCTGCGATCAGGAAGTAAATGGCGGAATGGTCGATCTTGCGGAATATCTCCAGCACTTTATCTTTGGCACGCACCATGTGATAAGTGGCGCTGGCGGAAAATAAAAAGATCAGGCTGGCGCCGTAAATGATCAACGAAACAACTTTGGCAGGTGTGCCCCAACCCACGACAAGCAACGCGATCAATCCTGCCAGGGCAAGGATCGCGCCGATCCAATGGGTGAGACTGTTGACGGGTTCACGTAATTTTTTTAACATTTTGACTCCTCTTTATTCCCTTTTCGGGGACGGCGTTGCGATGACGACCAATAAGCTGCCTGATTTTACTTCAACAATTTGAATTTCTGTTTTGAAATCCGCTTGTGCGAAAGCCTCTTTTATTTTTGATCTTATGGATCCGTGTGCGTCAGACGGACTTTCACCCGTGACTTTGAACAGCCACGCAAGCAATCGATGATTAGGCCACGCTGCCAGCAGGACGATGAGCCTGCCGCTGCTCCGAAGGACTCGGTGCGCCTCGGATAGAGTCTGCGTGTCGAAAATATATTCAGTTGGAAAGGTGGCGATGAGCAGAGTCGAAAGATTGGGATGCGAAGGGAATTTTTTGGGCGAGCGCTCGTGCCAGTTTGTGGGAACTGCCAAGGCGGCGCTTTGCCAGAGTCCCCATCGGCGCTGATTTATCTATCGCAACAGCGACCAGGCTTCGGTCAAGCAGGATGCGCTGCAAATGACCGGGACCATGTCCCAGCTCAAGGACGCGAGTCCCTTCGATAAATGGGAGAATGCTATAGACCCAGTCCTTCCAGCGGCCAAATGAAACGGTTGCAGCGACAAGATCGTATGTAAATGCGAGGGGATGATAAAGCAGGTGAAAGAAGACCCGCATGAAGCGCTGAATGAGGTTCATAAACAAAACAAGGGTTTGACTGCGAAGCCAAACCCTTGCTGCCTTGAGAATGTCGTTATGCGGCTGGAGTTCCGCCGTCGCTCGGAGCTGCGGTTTCGCTGCCGCTCTTCTTTACGGGGGTGCGGACAGCTTCCGCTGCGCCTTTGCCGCGTCCTTTGATCTCGCTAGCGAGTTGGTTTGCGCGAGCGCGGGCATCGGTGGCAAGTTGTTCTGCGCGGGCATAGGCCTCTTCGGCGCTGACCTCTGCCTTATCACGCAGTTCGATGCTCTTATCTTTGATCAGAGCGCGGGTCTCTTCACCGGATTGGGGGGCGAACAATAGGGCTACGACGGCGCCAGTAAGGCCACCGACGACAAAGCCAATTAAAAATGCGCCAAATTCATCACGATCAGACATGGTTACAACTCCTTGGTTAGTTATTTTTTAATTTTTACACCCGCAGAGGTTTTTAACCCCTGGAGTTTGCTTCAAAATTATTTCTTTTTGATGCCCATCAATTCTAACATACGAGTCAGTCCAGCCAGGTAGCCGCTCAATTTCATGACGGGTTCGATCACTTCTTCGCCCAGGAATTCAACTGTGCCGCGTAACGTGTTGACAGTTTCATTTGTGGCGTTCAGGATCGGGCGGACTTCGTTTTGCAGCAGGTTGATGAGGGTTGCCATCTGCACGATCAATACGATCAACGCAACGCCGACGACCAACGACTCAAGCGCGACGACGATAATGAATACGTCGCGGATCTGGTCTGTGGGTGTGGTGGGCTGCAAAAGGTAGTAAATCGTGACGCTAAGCAGAACAGCAATTAGAACGATACCAGCAACCATGCTGGCGACGATTATCCTCTGTCTGCGTTCCTGCTCGCGCAACACAGCTTGTTGTTCCGGGGTGAGCTGCGGGGCAGGCGGTGGTGGAGGTGTTGTTGGTTGTTCGAGTTGGGGCGTTGCCATACATCAATTATAGCATTACTTGATGATTTTTTAATTTTTAATTTTTTTAATTTTCTGCGGCTTTTGCAAAGTCAAACATTGACAAAAAATAACCGCTAAGAATACCAGGAGCGCAAAGACGCGAAAAAGGTACATACTGATTTTTTTTCAAGGATAATTACTGCGCAGGATGTTTGAATAGATCGCGCACCAACAGCACGCCGCCAATGCCAACCGCTACAAGTGCCAGCACATAGATTCCGATTGGCACGAGGACGAGTGCCATCAACCAGGGAGTTGGTTCGGTTTCACCCGAAGCCAGGCCTGTGATAACAGCCAGTGCCTGTCCGCCAAATAACATGCCGACAGCAATCACCAGCCCCCAGCCGATCAGTCCACGGCGCGAACGTGCGCGCAGTGCAGCCCATAGGAGCATTCCGCCGCCAAGCATGGCGATCGGAAAGAGTTCCGCAGGCATGAGATAGTCGAACTCGGAACATGCCTGTACGAAGGGCGAAGCCCACTGAGAAAATGATCGGCGCTACGATGGGAAGCCATACAAATATGGTTCCCAGGATCGCCAGAAATTTTGTAAAGGCATCTTTCTTTTCCATGACAAGCTCCTTATTTGTTGGATGATATTCGCTAGCGAGGCGCCAGGATTTCACCAAACATAACGAGTACAACAAACAACCCGCACAGGATCGCCAGCCATACGAACCACGAACGCTCGCCCCGTTGTATCATCGCGATCAAGCCGAAGACCCCCGCGGTGAATCCAAATATCTTGTTTAAGAAACCAGAGAAGAATAAGGTTGAGTTGGAGATCAGGATAAATAATACGATGAAAATAACCGCCAGTCCGCCTGCCCACCATCCAAGCCGTGTGGTCGGCAGTCCGAGGAACTTTCTTGAACCAGTTTTCATTCGCGCCTCCTGCCATCGCTTATTTCATAATCATTTTTTTAGCAAAAAATTCAAGAGGAATGTATCTCCTAATGCGGGAACAGGAACTCGCCTAGTATAAAGAAAATGGCAAACAACCCGGGCAGGAGCGGGACCAACACCATCCAGGAACGTTCCTTCTTCCAGATGACCGCGATCAATGCACAAATCCCCGCGCCTACGCCGCACAGCATGGTGAGGATGCCGTAGACAGGCAGAAAAACGGAGTTGAGGGCAAGTCGCCAGGGGGCCGTACTATCCCAGGTGGACATGAACACGAAGGTGTTGATCAGCCACAGAACAACAAACGCCGCCGCCAGCCAGGCTGCCCACCAGCCAACCTTCGTCTCTGGTTTTCCTTTGACGCGCTCCCAAAAAGAAGTTGTTTTATTGGTCATCTTGTGCCTCCATAATTATCATAGCACGCGGAGTTGTGGGATTCAAATATTATTACGAGAATCGGAACGATGTAAAAGTCCCTGCCAATTCGCAGGGACTTTTGATTTTGATAAAAATGAAATAGCAGATTTCAGCTATGAATTATTCTTCCCAAACCGAATGATACGCCCCAATGGATTCAAAATATTCCACCATGCGCTTATAAAATCCATGACTTGTGATCGTGGCGCTGTCGCCGATGACGATGAGCTTGCGGCGGGCGCGGGTGAGGGCGACGTTCATGCGGCGCGTATCGGCGAGGAAGCCGACTTCGCCTTCACGGTTCGAGCGGACGAGGCTGACGATCACGGCTTCTTTTTCGCGTCCCTGGAAACCGTCCACGCTGTCTATTTCTATACCGCTTGAGGCGCCGTCCTCGGCGCCGAGGACGGCGCCTTTAGCAGACATAATTTCACGCAGCAAGCGCACTTGCGCCGAGTATGGGCTGATGACGGCGATCATGCTTGGGCATACACCAGCCTCGATCAATGCATTCACTTTTTAACCACCAGTTCCGCTTCGAGCGGATTGAAGCGGCTGTCGCCATTGGGTTCCTGCTCTTCGTCGTAACTTGCGCCTGCGGTGTCGATAAAGTCCACGGGGCAAGTTGTCAGCGGGGAAAATGTCACAGCGGGCAGGTCAGCTAGCAGGGCGGTGCGAACCGTCTCATCGGCTTGCAAACTGTTCTCGTAGAAGACAT
>CAWHXC010000038.1:0-35163 GCA_963833175.1 uncultured Chloroflexia bacterium | reverse complement strand
CTGTATCATCGCCCATGTTGACCATGGCAAATCCACGCTTGCAGACCGCCTGCTTCAATTAACAGGCGCCATCTCTGAGCGCGACATGACCGAGCAGGCGCTCGACAGCATGGACCTCGAACGCGAAAAAGGCGTCACCATCAAGTCCTCCGCTGTCCGCATGTTTTACACTTCAAAAGACGATCAACGCTATGAGATGAACTTGATCGACACGCCTGGGCATGTGGACTTCGGCTACGAAGTCAGCCGCGCGCTCAAAGCCTGCGAAGGCGCGATTTTAGTGGTGGATGCGACTCAGGGGATCGAAGCCCAGACTCTCGCGAATCTCTATCAGGCGCTCGAAGCCGACCTGACAATTGTCCCTGTTATCAACAAAATTGATCTCCCCTCAGCCCGTCCCGACGAAGTGGCTGAAGATGTCGGCTCCCTGCTTGGGGTTGACCCTGATGACGTTCTGCGCGTCTCCGCCAAGGAAGGCATCAACATCGAACAGATCCTCGAGGAGATCGTCAAACGCATCCCGCCTCCAAAGGATGTGGATAACAAACCTGTCCGCGCGCTGATCTTTGACGCGCATTATGATTTATATAAAGGCGTCATCGCGTACGTCCGCATCATGGAAGGCAAGATCAAATCCACTGATGTGCTGCGCATGTTGGCGACCAAACTCGATCTGCGTCCCGTTGAAATTGGCATCTTTGTGCCGGGCATGCAGCCTGTTCAAACACTTGGCTCTGGCGAAGTAGGTTACATCGCCACTGGATTTAAGACCGTGCATGAATGCCGCGTGGGCGACACGATCACGCTCGCATCCGCGCCTGCTGACGAACCCTTGCCTGGGTACCACGTCCCCAAGCCGATGGTCTTCGCTGGCATCTATCCCGTTGAAGCGGATGATTACACCAGCCTGCGCGAGTCACTCGATAAACTGCAACTCAACGACGCTTCATTGACCTTCCAGCCCGAAACCTCGCAGGCGTTGGGTTTTGGATTCCGCGCGGGTTTCCTCGGTTTGTTCCACATGGAGATCATTCAGGAACGCATCGAACGCGAATATGACCTGAACGTGCTTTTCACCGCGCCTTCGGTGGAATACGAAATTTTGATGATCGACGATAAAGTGATGACCGTTGACTTGCCCGCCGAGCTGCCCGACCCAAGCAAGATCGTCGAAGTGCGCGAACCGTGGATGAACATCGAGATCATCACGCCCACCGAGTATTACGGTCCCATCATGGAACTGGTCACCAAACGCCGCGGCATCTACAAAAAACAGGAATATCCCGCGCCTCATCGTGTGCAGCTTGATTTTGAAATTCCGCTCTCTGAAATTATTATTGACTTCTTTGATTCATTGAAGTCACGCACCAAAGGCTATGCCTCGTTGGATTATCAATTCCTCGAATATCGCGCCGACAAATTGCAGAAACTGGAAATCCTCGTCAACGGTGAACCTGTGGATGCGCTTGCGGCGATTGTCCATGAGAAGGATGCGTTCCACAAGGGACAGCGTCTCATCACCAAACTCAAGGAATTGATTCCGCGCCAGTTGTTTGATGTCGCTGTGCAAGCCTCTGCGGGTGGACGCATCATTTCACGCGCGAATGTCAAAGCCACGCGCAAGGATGTCCTCGCAAAATGTTATGGCGGCGATATTTCGCGCAAGAAGAAATTGCTCGAGAAACAGAAGAAGGGCAAGAAACGCATGAAGATGGTCGGCAATGTGGAGATCCCACAGGACGCCTTCATGGCTGTCTTGAAATTGGATGATGATTAATTCTTCGTAGGGGCGGAGTCGCGACTCCGCCCCTACAATACCATGTGGTGAGAAATAAAATGAAAGACGCAAAACGTTTAATTCCCGGCGCCCTGATCAGTATTGCATTGATCGCGGCGGTCTTCTATTTTATTGATTTCGGCAATGTGCTGAAAGCCCTGAGCGTGGCAAATTATCGTATTCTTGCGGTTGCCATGGCTTTGTCTTTTTTGTGGCTGACTGTGCGCGCGAAGGTCTGGCAGACCTTATTGCGTGATAAACCGCCATATCGCGAGGTGTTCTTTGCCACGGGGGAAGGATATTTGCTCAATAATTTTTTACCCTTCCGCCTCGGCGAACTTGGACGCGCATTCCTGCTTAGTCGAAAATCGGGGATGAAATTTGCCGAGATCCTGCCCACTATCTTTATCGAGCGTGCCGTTGACCTTGCTTTCTCCGCCGCGATTCTCCTTATCTCTTTGCCCTATGTAGTCGGGTCAAAAGGTTCGGAGCGGATCGGCATTATTGTCAGTGTAGTTGTAGTGATCGGGCTTGTGGTGATGTATATCCTTGCGCGAAATAATCAATGGGCATTGGATATATTTCACAAACTGACCGCGCGCTGGCCTGCTCTGCAAAAAACTGGCGGCAATTTCCTCGAGTTGTTTTTTACAGGACTTGGCGTGCTGACCGATGGCTGGTTGTTTGTGCGTTTCCTGCTTTGGATGACGTTCAATTGGGCGATTGCACTGGCTGCATACTATTTGATGACCCTGGCGTTCTTTCCAGAGGCAAAATGGATTTGGGCAGCTTTTATCCTCGGTGCGGCGGCATTTGGCGGCGCGATCCCATCCCTGCCTGGTGCTGTGGGGACCTTCGAAGGGGCAGTTGTCGGCGCTTTGACATTGTTCACCGGCGACCAGTCCACTGCGCTTGCGGTGTCTTTGACAGCGCGTTTTTATAATTACCTGAATAGTGGCGTTATCGGCGGCATTGGTTTGATGCGTGAAGGTGAATCTCTTGCAGGAGTTTACAAGGAATTGATGGCGCTTAGGAAAAAGGAAGAATAAACAAACCTCGTCATTGCGAGGCGGTGATCGTCCGCCGAAGCAATCTCATCACTCTATTGGAGATTGCTTCGTCGGGAAGAGCTGTCGCCCTCGCAATGACGAGGTACTGGAGTCAACATGAAAAAAAATTATCTCATCACCGGCGGTGCCGGGTTCATCGGTTCAAATTATGCCCATCGTTTGCTCGCACGCGGTGAGAATGTCACTATTTATGATAATTTCTCGCGTGCAGGCGCTCCCCGCAACCTCGACTGGTTGAAGCAGGAATTTGGGGAGAATGCCTTCGAGGTGATCGCTGGGGATGTGCGCGATGCCGATAGGATCGCTGAATCAGCCAAGGGCGCGGATGTGATCGTGCATCTGGCAGGTCAGGTGGCAGTGACCACGTCGGTGATCAATCCCAGAGATGATTTTGAATCCAATGCAATGGGCACATTCAATGTGCTTGAAGCTGCGCGCTTATCGGGCAGGGATCCGATCTTTATGTACGCCTCCACCAATAAAGTCTATGGCGGCATGGATGACGTTGAGTTGACCGAGGAACCCACACGCTGGCGCTACAAGGATCTGGTCAACGGCTGCCCTGAAACTCAGCCACTGGATTTCCACTCGCCGTATGGGTGCTCGAAGGGAACAGGCGATCAATACGTGCGCGATTATGCCCGCATGTATGGTCTACGGTCCATTGTCTTCCGTCAAAGTTGTATTTATGGCACGCGCCAATTCGGCATCGAAGACCAGGGCTGGGTGGCATGGTTCATTATTGCGGCAGTCATGCGACGGAACATTACCATTTATGGCGATGGCAAACAGGTGCGCGATATTTTGTTTGTGGATGATCTGTTAAATGCGTATGACCTTGGGGTTGAGAAAATTGACATTGCCAAAGGTCAGGTCTACAACCTCGGCGGCGGACCTGAAAATGTGATGTCCATTTGGTCGGAGTTTCAACCCAAACTCGAAAAATTAATTGGTGAGACTATTGAAGTGGCGCGCGGCGATTGGCGCCCCGGTGACCAGCGTGTGTTCTACGCAGACATTGCGAAGGCTGAAAAAGAATTGGGCTGGACGCCGAAGGTCAATGTGGAAGCAGGCGTGCAGAAGTTGTTCGATTGGGTGATGGAAAATAAAAATTTGTTTTAAATCGTTTCACAACCTGCTTATTAATTGCTCGCCTTAAGTGCTTTTACCGCAGAGATTTTTAATAGGTTTTCTCTGTGATCTTTGTGATCTCTGCGGTGAACGCTCTTTAATATCATAGCAGAAGCTCGGTTTTATGGCTCCCAAACGATTGTAACTATGCTGTACAAGTATGGCTGGCCGTTGATGTATTCAACACCGATCAACAACGTGCGGAAGTCAAAGACGATATTGGGTGTGGCAGGTTTGTATAAATTATAGTAGTGGATGTTTTCATAAGGCCATGGGCGGGAAAGTGTAAAGACCTTTGTGAGATTATCACAATACGTTTCCATATTCGCCGCATTGAAGACCTCCAAATATTTTGGCTTTACAAGATCGTTGAATGTGCCGGTATCCGGTAAGCCGCTTGGTCCGCCGCCCCAGTTATAAGGAGTGGTGTCTGCGAAAATGTTTGCGGCTGTGGCCTGTGTGAAGTTGACTCCAGGTCCGTATGCCCATAAGTGTACATTCACACCGTGAACGGGACTGGTTATTGCGGAGAGCATGTTACCGTTGGATTGGTTCATGCTTCCTTTCAATTGTCCGATCAACGCTGCGATGCGGGTGTCTGCGCAGAATGCATCGTGAGAAACATATTCGGTCAGATAATAGGAATTAACCCAGCCTGTTAAACCATCTCCTTTGTGGACTTCAACCCACACGGCTCCATCTACGCTGGCGCTTGCTCCTGTTTCCATGACATCGGTCGCGTTTGGAGGATAGGATCCAATAATCGGCTGGTTGACTCCCGGGTTCGAACGGATGTTCAAAGTATCATTTCCCGCAACATTCACAACGGCGTATGGTCCCTTTAGGGCAGTGACGGGTGTGAAGCCTGTCGGCGCAATGAGGACACTGTGCCAATACAGGCTTCCGTCCGCAAGGCGTGTTGTGTATAGAATGGCTTCTCCTTTACCATCCAGCCCCCAGCCGGAGACGAACAACGCTTGCGATTTGTTGGGGTCAAGCCCCATGATCGCGTATGGATCCAAGCCGCCGAGGAGCGTATTCAGATCCTTGCCGGGGTTGGGGGTAAGTGGTGTTGTGCCAAGATAATTTGTTCGTAATCCCTCAATGGCAAGGTCAGGCGTGGAGGTTGTCCCTTGTGATCCCCAGTAAGCAAACCCAAAGATTTCGTCCATTAAGACCTTTGCGGTATCGAAATTGCGCGTGTTCAATGCATCGACAATGGTTTGTCCGAATTTCGTGAGATCACGCGTGACCAGTTCAAAGGTCTGCTCGACCCCATTGGCATTGACTGTGTATTTGGCTGGCGGCAGATTGCTGACATCCAGTGGGACAACCTGCTCAAAGGGGGTGAGCGCAGGGGCACATGGCAAAAGCGGATCGGTGGCAGTTGTCAGCGTTAGACGGAACGTATTGCCATCACGTACCTGACTGACAGAAGAGATCTTCGTACAACTGACGTTGGGAAGTTGTCCACGTACAATGGCGTTGACCTGCAACGGCTGAGATTCAAGAATTTGGATCTCCACGCTTTGCACGACAGCCATGTTGGTTGGGGGCGGGGTACCTGTTGCAATGGGAGAAGGTGTCGGCGTAGTGGTTGGAGCCAGCCAAGCGAAGGTTGAAACCATATCTCCAAAGACGGCCGTCTCAGCCGCGTAGTCGAAAACGGGCGGTGGGGTGGGGAAATTACCCGCGTTGAGAGAATGCAGGATAAAGTCCAGGCTCACACAGGCATTATTTCTGAAGGTGGAATAGGCGATCCATTGATGCAGGTGTCCCGCACCGCCATCCTCTCCGGTCTGTTTCAGGAAGGGGATGCCGTTTATCGTTACTGCCTCAGATGATTGAAGCATGGATTGCGTAGCCAGCGGACTTTGACATGGACTGATATTCTCCGCGACGATGACTTCGAGATATTTCTCCTTCAGGTTTGTGCCTGCCGTGAACGGCAGATCGATCCGCGCGAAATTGTTTTGCTGGCTAATGATCTGGGCTTGTGGAGGATACTTGAACTCGAAACCATAATATGAGTTGGTGTAGGTTAACCAGCCATTGACAATGGGAGTGGGGGGTGGAGTCAGCCATGTGAAGGTTGAAACCATATCTCCAAAGACGGCTATCTCAGCCGCATAGTCGAAAACGGGCGGCGGGGTGGCGTAATTACCCGCGTGGAGAGAATGCAGCATAAAGTCCAGACTCACGCAAACATTATCTTTGAAGGTGGAATAGGCGATCCATTGATGCAAGTGCCCCACACCGGCATCTCCCCCGGTCTGTTTCAGGAAGGGGATGCCGTTTATCGTTACTGTCTCGGATGATTGAAGGATGGATTGCGTAGCCAGCGGACTTTGACATGGATTAATGTTCTCCGCAACCACGACTTCGAGATATTTCTCTCTCAGGTTTGTGCCTGGCGTGAAAGGCAGATCGATCCGCGCGAAATTGTTTTGTTGGCCGGTGATCTGGGATTGTGGAGGATATTTGAACTGGAAACCATAATATGAGTTGGTGTAGGTTAACCAGTCAGAGACAATAGGGGTGGGAGTGGGCGTAAATGTTGGCGTGATCGTTGGCACCACAGGTGTTATTGTTGCAGGCGGACCTCCCGCGCGAATAATGTATGGCGCTGTCCATCTAACCCGGTCACCGGCGGCGCTGCCAGTTGCCAGAGTCGTCAGAATGAAGCGTACACTCTGTCCCGCCAGGGGACTCAGGCTTAGATCGACGCTATAGTTGCGGCCATCGTTTTGCTCGCGCCATGTCCAGAAGTTCTTGATCGTACCAGCGGCGGTCATGTAATCCAACTGGAAGGTCACGTAACAACTGTAGGCATATTCACATCCGACACCCGCGCGGAAGCGATCTCCGGGTTGAACAGTAAAGGTGGGATAAACGCCCTGGATGTAACCGTTGTATTTATTCTCCGGCGCAATTAACAACGAAGGCGCAGGACCTGTCGTTCCATCTTCCAATCTGGTGAAATTCAATGGGATGGTAAAACCTTTGCCATCGCCTTCTACACCCGGACAGGGCAGGTTGCCCGCGCCACTCTTCCATTGTGCTGAACAGGCATTTGCCTGGAAATCGTAACCCATTTCAGTAGGCGTTCCGCCTGCCACATTGATCTCGGCCCAGATAGCTGTTGACGCATTTGTGCCAATGCCAAATAATGTGCCGCTGGTATTACTCAGGACCCAAAAGCTGCGATATTTTCCAGCAAGGGCTGGCGCAACCATGTTGACTGCCAGATCAACTGTTTCCCCTGGCGCAATATTTCGCGGCAGGTTGATTGATGTGGGCGCGCTCATCTGCTCCCCGCTATAGAAGAGAAATTTATATGAGGTCGTCCAGCCGCAACCACCCGTATTTTTCAGCCGCCATGTTTTCGTGAAGGCTGCGCCTGGTGAAAAGAAAGTCCCATCAGGCACGGTGATATCAGCGACGAACGAAGCCCTATTGCAGCCGTAGGGCGCAATGGTAGGTGGTGGTTGATTGAACGGGGCCGCGGTCGGCGTCAAAGGCGGGAGCGGGGTAAGAGTAGCTGGAGGCGCAGGAGGTTGGTTGCTCCCGCTGCGGACGATACGCGGTGATCCCCAAATGGCACGGTCACCGCTGGACAATCCAGTCGAGAGCAGCATCAGGACAAATTTAACCTTTTGACCTGCCAATGGACTCAAGTCAATGTTTGCGCGATAAAAGCGGCCATCATGCGCTTCCTTCCATGACCACAATGCTTTTTGGTTCCCCGCTGAGGTCAGATAATCAATGCGGAAGGTGACGTAGCAGTCTTTTGCGCCGAACTCACAATTGACAAGAGTTTGCAGTTTATCCCCCTGCTGAATTTGGATTTCCGGGTAGGTGGCCTGTATGGTGCCGTTATACCTGCTTTGTGGCACGGTCAATAAACCCGGTGATGAATCAAAAGAGTCGTCTTCGAGATGCGGATTGTTCACTTGATATGAATAACCGCGGCTATCTCCGCTTGTGCCTGGATATGGCAAAATCCCTGCCCCGCTCTTCCATTGAGCGTATGGGGCGTTGGCAACGAAATCATAAATGACTGCGCTGACTTCGACCACATTGATATCCACCCAAAACGCATCACTCGCTGATTCGCCCACACCAAATTGGACGCCGGAGGAGTTGCTTATTTTCCACAAGCCTTTATAGTGACCGCCAGCCATTGGAGCAGTCATACCAACTGAAACATCCACCATCTGACCTGGTGGCACATCAACAGGCAGCTTCACTGAGAGCGGCGCACCGATGAGATCACCGCCAACCGATACAAGATTGTACGATGTTGTCCAGGTACATGTGCCGTTGTTCATTAATCGCCAGGTCTTGGTAAAAGCCGCACCGGGGGCGAATGAGGCTCCATCTGGAACGGATAGGTCCGAGACAAATTGAGCCGAATCACATTGGGTAGATGCCATTGCATGTGGAATGGCTTGTGTTATTAATAACCCCGCTAAAATGACCACGCTAAGCAAAATCCGTTTCAACATGGGAGCTCCTGCTGATTCGCCCTTCAAAAATGGCTGTTCATAATATCAGCGAATCTGCCTATATGAACACCGCTTTTATAGTGGTGTCCCTAAGAATACTATACTTAAAATCTTCACCCTGAAACCTGACAATTTCGATACAATATTTAATCGGAACTTTCCTTCACATAAGCAGTAAATCCATACACAACATATCAAATCACCAGGTTGCTTTGACCACCCTGCAAAAAGCGCCTGTTTTTCGTGGTGTATAATTTCCCCGCCTTATGAAAATATTAACCGTTCTTACTTATTACCGTCCGCACACCAGCGGACTCACGATTTACGCCGAGCGCCTCGCGCGCGCCTTCGTCAAACGCGGACATCAAGTGACCGTGATGACCACGCACTATGACCCGTCGCTTCCGCATGAAGAGATGATGGATGGTGTGAGGGTCATCCGTGTGCCGGTTGCGGCGCGTGTCAGCAAGGGCGTGATCGCGCCAACCTTTGGGCTTGTCGCCACCAAACTTGTTGCCCAGCATGATGTCGTTCAATTGCATCTTCCGCAATTTGACGCGCCTGGTGTTGCTTTCCGCGCGCGGCTTTTTGGCAAGCCCGCCGTGCTTACTTATCATTGCGATCTACTGCTCACACGCACATGGTTCAACCGCTTTGTGAATGCGGTTGTGAATTTTCAAAACAATATGGCGGGACGACTTGCCAATCACATTGTGACCTACACCCAGGATTATGCGGATAACTCGCCCTATCTCTCGCGCTACGCATCAAAACTGACCCCGATCCTGCCGCCCGTCGAATTGCCTTTTCCTACACCTGAGGCAGTTTCCGCCTTCGCCCGTGAGCATCACATTGATGAACGCAAGCCAGTCATTGGCATGGCCGCCCGCCTCGCCGCCGAAAAAGGCGTGGAAGTTTTGCTCGATGCGCTTCCCATCATTCTAAAAAAATATCCAAATGCACAGGTGTTATTCGCTGGCACATATCAAAACGTAATGGGTGAGCAGGCTTACTCAGACCGACTCATGCCGCGCATCCGCGAATTTGAAATCCAGGGTCACTGGACATTCCTGGGCAACCTTGACCCCGTTCAAATGGCGGCGTTCTACCCCAACCTGGACGTGCTGACCGTGCCTTCGCTCAACTCCACCGAAGCCTTTGGCCTCGTACAGATCGAAGCGATGATGAACGGCGTGCCGAGTGTACCGTCCGCGCTGCCTGGGGTGCGCAGACCTGTCCAGATGCATGGCATGGGGCTCGTCTCTCAAATCGGAGATTCCGCTTCTTTGGCAGAATCAATTCTGGGCGTGTTGGATGACCCGCAGAAGTATCGCGGTGATATTGAAGCGATCAAGAAATCCTATGACCCTGATTCGATCGCGCAGGAATATGAAAAATTATTTCAAAGGCTCATGAACCGATGAACAATCGTCAATCTGAAAAATAATCGAAAATCCAGAATCAAAAGACTTCCTTTTCCTGCATCTAAGCGGACTTCCCTACTTCCGAGCTTTTTTGCGGGCAGTGGAAAGCGCCTATTATCAAGATATTGACCTGCCTTCCCCGACTCTGGATGTGGGCTGCGGCGATGGTAACTTCGCCGCGCTGACCTTCGACCATAACATTGACGTGGGACTCGATCCCTGGCATGGGCCGATCCACGAAGCGAAGCCTTACGGAAAATATGATGTGCTGGTCGAAGCCGATGGCGGCACTACGCCTTTTTCGGATGGGTATTTTTCATCCGCATTTTCGAACTCGGTGCTGGAACACATTCCGCACGTTGACCTGGTCATTAAAGAAACAAGCCGCGTTCTCAAATCTGGTGCGCCGTTTGTTTTCTGTGTGCCGAATCACAATTTTTTGCCGACCCTGTCCATTGGGCGCGGACTGGATAAGATCGGACTGCGTTCACTTGGAGATTTGTACCGCGCATTTTTCAATAAAATTTCCCGCCATCATCATTGTGACGATCCATCAGTGTGGCAGGCGCGGCTTGAAGCCAATGATTTCACGCTTGTGCGCTGGTGGCATTATTTTTCGCCGCAGGCATTGTCTGCGCTGGAATGGGGGCATTACTTTGGCTTGCCGAGTTTGATCGTGCACTCCCTCTTTGGCCGCTGGATACTTTCGCCCACGCGCTGGAATTTATATTTCACCGAACGCTTCCTGCGCAAGTATGTCGAGACGCCTGACCATCCAGAAGGCTCGTACACATTTTACGTAGCACGGAAAAATTAAAATTCATCGCATGCAGGCATGCTTCAAGCGTGACGATTATATAAATGAAACATTAGACGATCTTTACAATTCCAAAGATGAAGTAAACTTGGGCGGATATGACTCAAGAAACACCACAACAATCTTCTGAAAACGAACCCACCGTTCTTGACCTTTACAAATCTGTCACGAAGGATTGGCGTTCCTTTTTTAATTTCATTCAATCCCTGTGGGATGCGCGCCGCCGCGCCGAGCTTGACCATGCACTTGCCTACGAAGTGGCAAATCCTGCTCCCCGAGCAGTTTCCCGAAGAACCTGTCCGCGCGGATTATTTTCCCTGGCGTTCTGTGCTGGCTCTTTTCCTTGCGCTCGTGGCACAGGCATTATTGGAGCCGCCGAATTGTCAGGTAAATATTGCGCTGGCGTTGTACATCCTGGCGGTGGGGTTTTGTCTTTGGGCATATTTCACAAATGAATGGCGTTTGCCAGTGCTGCCAGTTTCAAGACAAATGCCCGATGACCTTTCCACGCGCGTGGCACCGTTCCTCTTTTCCATTGTTTTTGCCCTGCTCGCGTTTTGGAGCTTTGGCAGTGATAAATTTTCGTTTGCCAATCTTACGCTTTGGGTGCTGTCGCTCGGATCATTTTTTTACGGGTTGTGGTTGAGGCTTCCCAAAGCTGAGCAGGTCCCAGATCCCGAAGCACGCCGACAAAAAATAATTCAAAGTGTGCTTGTGCTCGTTGTCCTGGGCTTCGCTCTCTTTTTCAGGCTCTATCGCATTGACTCTGTCCCTGCCGAACCGTTTAGCGACCATGCTGAAAAAATATTGGATGTTTACGACATCACGCAGGGTGACTATAAAATTTTCTTTCCGCGCAACACGGGCCGCGAAGCAATTCAAATGTACTGGACCTTGCTCGTTGCCAATGTCTTTGGCACAGGGCTTTCCTTCCTGAGCCTCAAGCTTGGCACCGCGTTGATCGGCATTCTGACACTCCCATATGTGTATTTATTAGGCAGGGAATTTGGCGGTTCGCGCGTAGGGGTGTTTGCGCTTTTTCTTTATGGAATTGCCTACTGGCCGAATGTGATCTCGCGTATCGGACTTCGTTTTCCTTTGTATGCTGTCTTTGTTGCGCCGATGCTCTTTTACCTGATCCGTGGACTGCGTACTCGAAATCGAAACGATTTTCTACTCTCCGGCCTTTTCCTCGGACTCGGCTTGCATGGATACAGTCCCTTCCGCATTGTGCCTTTGCTGGTGGTGGCTGCTTTCGTGATTTATGTGATCCACGTCCGCTCAAAGGAAAGTCGTCAGCAGGCGTTTTGGTGGTTCTCGATCATCGTGGTCACTTCCCTGCTGGTATTTTTGCCGCTTCTGCGTTATTGGCTGGCGCATCCAGATGTTTTTGGTTACCGGGCAATGACCCGCCTGACTTCCACTGAGGCTGTACTTTCCGCGCCCTCATGGCAGATTTTCCTCTCCAATTTATACAAAGCGTTGTTGATGTTCAATTGGGATAATGGCGTCATCTGGGTCCATTCAATACCTGGCCGCCCGGCATTGGATGTGGTGACAGGCGCGTTGTTCGTGATGGGCGTTGTCTTGTTGATCGTGCGTTATGTACGTCAACGGGATTGGCGCGACCTGCTGCTGTTGGTTTCCATTCCCATTTTGCTTTTGCCGTCAGTTCTTTCGCTGGCATTCCCTGGCGAGAACCCTTCGTTGAATTGCACGGGCGGGGCGGCGGTGGCGGTTTTCATTGTCAGCGCGCTGGCTCTCGATGGTTTCGTATCAAGCTTCGGCGTGGACAGGAAGCGGGTTTACATCGCCTATGGTTTGACGGGTTTGTTATTCGTCGCATCCGCTTTTCAGAATTATGATCTTGTTTTCAACAAGTTTGATGCGAATTTCAAGTTGGGTGCGTGGAATACTTCTGAAATGGGCGGGCTGATCAGTGACTTTCGTGATCAATATGGTCAGACGGATTTGGTCTGGATCGTGCCTTTCCCGCATTGGGTGGATACGCGTCTGCCGGGCGTTTGGGCTGGCATCCCGAACCGTGACTTTGCGCTCTGGCCCCAGGATTTTGTCGGGACGATAAACGTGCCCGGACCGAAGATGATCATGTACCGTGTTGATGATCTGGAAACTGAGAATGCTCTTAAACAACTCTACCCGAATGGTGTGTTGTCCCGCTATACTTCCGAGTATCCCGGCAAGGATTTTATGGTGTTGAGGATCGAGGAATAATCGTCATTGCGAGGTCGCTCTTGTTCTTGACCGAAGCAATCTCCTTATTGTGACAGAGATTGCTTCGTCGGGAAGAGCACCCTCCTCGCAATGACGTGAGGTGATATGAGCGAAAAGCGCGCGTGGTTATATGATCTGCTTTTTATCGTTGTCCTGCTGTTGGCGGGATATTTACGTTTGGCGGGGTCAGGCTGGGGCGAAGGGTATCACCAACATCCGGACGAGTTGTTTCTAAGCGGTGTGCTGGGAAGTTTGCGGGCGCAGTCATGTGATGATCCGCTTGTTCCGATCGATTCCTGCCCTGAAGACCAAAGACACTGGATGAGCATTGGCGAATATTTTGACACTGCCAAGTCAACGCTTAATCCATATAACCGCGGATATTCCTTTTTCGTTTATGGCACTTTTCCGCTGGCGCTCATTCGTTTTACTGCGGAAGCGATCGGCTCAGATGGATTGGAGAATTTGAAATTTCTGGCCCGCCAAATATCTGCGCTGGCTGATCTGTTCACCATATTTGTGCTTTATCTGATTGTCTCAGGTTTATACGGGCGGCGCGTCGGTTTGTTAGCGGCGGCGTTTTCTGCACTGACTGTGATGCAGATCCAGCAATCGCATTTTTTCACCACCGACCTGTTCACGAACTTGTTCATGTTTCTCGCGATCTTGTTCGCAGTGTCGATTGTGGACTATCAAGGGAATGGGCGTCAGGAATTAGGAATTAGAGATCAGGAAGTGGATGACCAGCCTAATTCCCCAGATCCCAAATTACCTAAGTGCCTACCTCCGCAATCCCCTCTTCTGGTTGAGCATTGGTTTTGGATTTATGCTTGGCCTGGCAATGGCATCCAAGATCAATGCGGCGGCACTGGCGCTCCTGTTGCCTGGAGCGTTTGCCGTGAGGCATTTGATCTACGACAGAAAGCGGGAACTGAGCGTTGAGCACTGGTCATTGATCGCTGTCTTCCTCATTGCAGGCGGACTTGCCACCATCATCTCATTCCGCATCTTTCAACCTTATGCCTTCGATGGGCTGGGACTTAATCCACAGTGGCTCTCGAATATTGCGGAGCAGCGCGCACAAGCCGCTGGTTCTGACCTGCCCTGGAATTTGCAATGGGCGCGCCGTTCACATTTATATTCGTTCACCAATTTAACAAAGTGGGGATTGGGTCTTCCGCTCGGCATTCTTGCCTGGGCAGGGTTCCTGTTAATGGGGTGGCGCATCATCAAAGGGGAATGGAAGCATCTCCTGTTGTGGGGCTGGACGGCGTTTTACTTTATCTGGCAATCGCTTCAATTCAATCCCACCATGCGCTATCAACTGCCGATCTATCCGCTTTTGTGTATGATGGCGGCATGGTTTTTGTTTGAACTGCCGAAATTAAGGAAGAAGGCAGATGACCAACCACAAACCGTCAGTCGTCCGTTATCGATCGTCGCAGTTCTGGTTGGTGTAACCGTTCTTGTCCTCACCGCTGTTTGGGCGTTTGCGTTCCAAAGTATTTATCTGCGCCCTGAGCCGCGTATGGCCGCTTCACGCTGGATATATCAAAACGTGCCGGGTCCGGTCAATGTGCAGATTGAAACGGCTGACAATGGGATCTACAGCCAGCCTTTGCCCATTCCTGCTGATGCGTTGATCCTGCCTGGGGAGCCATATTCGCTCCCGTTCTCTCCCAAGTACAGCGGACAGGTTTCCGAGGTTGTGTTGGGGCATGCCATGGAACAGACTTCGCCCTCGACCATTATGCTGACCATGTATTCCGCTTCTGCTCCTGAAGTCCCTTTGGCGACTGCATCAGAATTGGTGGACTTTAACTCAACCGATGACCCGCGCGGACCGTCTGTGACTTTTTCATTTGACGAGCCGGTCCCGGTCATTAAGGATCAACTTTATTTTTTGAAGATCGAAACGCTGGGCAGCGGACTGGTCATAAGCGGTTCGTATATCGCGAATGAGACCAACTACGATTGGGGACTGCCGTTCCGCGTTGATGGGTACGATGCGTTTGGCGGTATCTATCGCGGCGATCTGGACTTGCAGATCTACTGGGATGATAACGCGGACAAGCTCAGCAATTTTGTCAACACGCTTAATGCGGCGGATTACATCTTCATCCCCACCAACCACCAGTACGCGCAAGTCACGCGCATACCCGAAAGATATCCGCTGACTACGCTGTATTATCGTGAACTGCTCGGCTGTCCCGAAGGCGAGGATATTATCCAATGCTATGAGACGGCGCAGCCCGGTCAATATGAAGGCAATTTGGGTTTTGAGTTGGTGAAGGTCTTTGAGTCATATCCAACATTAGGTCCGCTGGTGATCAATGACCAGTCTGCCGAGGAAGCTTTCACGTTCTACGATCATCCCAAAGTGTTGATCTTCAAGAAGACCGATTCATTTGATGCGAACAAGGTCGCCGCTGTGCTTGGAACAGTGGATTTGACCAGGGTCGTTCATCTCCTGCCGAAAGAGGTTGCCGGTTACAAGGATTTGCTCCTGCCGGGTGTGCGCCTTGCGGCGCAACGCGCGGGCGGCACATGGTCTGAACTATTCAATTACGATTGGATCCAAAACAAATATCCTTTCGTGGGTGTTGTGATCTGGTATCTGTTTATCTTCCTGCTGGGACTTGTTGCCTACCCGATCACTCGCTCGGCTCTGGCTGGGTTCCGCCAGTATGCGTATCCGCTCAGCCGCATTGTGGGGCTGGCTCTGCTCGCGTGGATCTCGTGGATGGGCGGTTCGGTCGGCATACCGTACACGCGAGTCTCCATCAGCGTGGCATTTGCCATTATCGCTGTGGCAGGCTTCGGGTTATGGATGATGCGCAGAAACCAGTTCAAAGCAGAGTGGAATTCCAGTCGTAAATTCTTCACTTTGGTTGAGATCATCTTCCTCGCCTTCTTCGTGATCGATCTGCTGATCCGTCTTGGTAACTCGGATATGTGGCACCCGTCCAAGGGCGGCGAGCGGCCGATGGATTTTTCGTATTTCAACGCGATTTTGAAGAGTACGAGTTTCCCGCCGTATGACCCGTGGTTTGCGGGCGGATATATCAATTATTACTATTACGGTTTTGTGCTGGCTGCTACGCCGGTGAAACTGCTCGGCATTGTGCCTTCGATCGCATACAATTTTATTTTGCCGACCTGGTTCGCATTGATCGCGATCGGCGCGTTTGCAATTGGTTGGAATTTATTGGTGACTGACAGGGATTCTGAAGGCGGTCTCCAGCCTTCCGCATTGGTCTCCGGGCTTGCCGCTTCGACCTTTGCCATCTTGTTGGGAAATCTTGGCACAGTGCAAATGATATTCCGCTCGTTGCAGCGCATGGCCGCGCCGGGTGGAACTGTCCCCGTTGACGCGACACTCCTGCAAACATGGACTTGGGCTTTCAAGGGAATTTATCTCCTGTTCACTGGCGGCGTGTTACCCATTGGGCGCGGAGAATGGTATTGGAATCCCAGCCGCGTGATCCCGCCGGGACCCGGCAACGAGATCACAGAATTCCCGCTGTTCACCCTCCTCTACAGTGACTTGCACGCGCACATGCTTGTGATGCCGTTGACATTGTTCATCATTGCCTGGGCGGTCTCATTCATCAAGTCGCGCGCGCAGATGAGCCGCACGGAATGGGTTGCAACTTTTGCGATTGGCGCGTTGATGATCGGCGCGTTGAAACCCACCAACACCTGGGACTTGTACACATTCTTCCCGTTTGCTGCGCTGGCAGCGATCTATGCCATCAACCGTCACTTTGAATGGAAGAACCGTTTCCACCTTCCCGATTGGCTTGGGCGTGCTTTGTTTTCCATTGCTTTTGTAGTTGGCTTGTACCTGCTCGGCTCGTTGATGTATTCGCCGTTCGATCATTGGTATAGCCAGGCGTACAACAAAGTAGACCCGTGGACCGCCTCGCGTACTCCATTTTCTTCGTATTTCACGCACTGGGGTTTATTCCTGTTCATTATTACCACGTGGCTCATTTGGGAAGTGCGTGAATGGATGGCCGCTACACCAGTTTCGCGTTTGAAGGAACTGCGCAATTACCAGTTGCTAATGGAAATTGGATTGGCAGCCGTACTTGCCCTATCTGCATTCTTCATCGTGGAAGGTGTGCGGATCGCTCTGGTGGCTTTGCCGCTTGCTGTGCTGGCGGGCATTTTGATCCTGCGACCCAATATGCCGGGAGTCAAACGCGCTGTCTTGCTGATGATCGGCACCGGTCTGGTGCTGACGCTGGCTGTGGAAGTGATCACCCTGCGCGGCGACATTGGCCGCATGAACACGATTTTCAAACTTTACATGCAGGTCTGGATATTATTTGCGGTCAGCGCGGCGGCGGCTTTTGGCTGGCTGTTGGAAGCCTTCCCCAATTGGTCTCTGCGCTGGCGCACGATCTATCAAACGGGACTGTATGTATTGCTGGCGGGCGCATTCCTGTTCACGATCACTGGCACGACAGACAAGATCAGCGACCGCATCACGGATGTCACTCCGCGCACGTTGGATGGTATGACCTTCATGAATTACGCCCAGCACTATGACGGCCAGATGATGGACTTGAGCGAGGACTATCGCGCCATCCGCTGGATGCAGGATAACGTGCAGGGTTCACCGGCCATTGTGGAAGCCAATTGCACTGAATATCGCTGGTGCACACGCTTTACAATTTATACGGGCTTGCCCGGTGTGGTCGGCTGGAACTGGCATCAGCGCCAGCAGCGCGGGTCTGCATCCACAAATATACAGCAGCGTGTGGATGAAATCGGCATGTTTTACACCACACAGGATATTGAATGGACACGCGCTTTCCTGAAAAAATATCTGGTCAAATATATTGTTGTAGGTCAGCTTGAACGCAACATTTATCCAGCCCTCGATCCCGCCGCCGACGGACTAGCCAAGTTTGAGCAATACGATGGCAAGTATTGGAAACAGGTTTACCATGATAAAAATACAACCATCTATGAGGTGCTGCCATGATCCTGCACATTACATCAAAAACAGAATGGAAGGAAGCTCAAGCGCGCGGCGAGTACGTCGCGCCGAGTTTGGAAACCGAAGGCTTCATCCACTGTTCCACTGAAAAACAAGTCCTGCATGTTGCGAACGCTTTTTATCGCGGACGAAATGATCTCGTGTTATTAAAACTCGACGAAGCAAACCTCAAGCCCGAGCTTAAGTGGGAACCGCCTGCTGGATTGCCCGCCCCGGGCATTTCCGAATCCGATTTATTTCCGCACATCTTTGGACCGATCAACTTAACAGCAGTCGCATCAGTGCTGGACTTTGAGCCTGATCCTGCTTCGGGAGCATTTTCCCTGCCTTCGACATTACTGTCCACTGGAACATGACCGCATTCATCTCCTGGTATCTCATCATTACCCTCCTCGGCTGGCTGACCTTTCCGCTGGCTTATGTTCTTTTCCCCGCGCTCGCGGATAGAGGTTATTCACTTTCCCGCGCCGCGGGGCTGTTGATCTGGGGCTATATCTTCTGGCTGCTGGCCTCGCTCAACATCGCACAAAATGACTCAGGCGGAATATTACTCGCTCTTGTTTTTATTATTGCATTAAGCATTTGGATAACTGTAAACCGTAAATTCGAAATCGTAAATTTCCTCAAATCCAATCTCTCCCTCATCCTCACCACTGAAATTCTATTTCTTGTAGCTTTTGGCTTTCTCGCTTTTGTCCGCTCTGCCAACCCGGAGTTGATCAGCACCGAGAAGCCGATGGAATTAGCTTTCATCAACGGCATTTTGCGCTCGCCTGTTTTTCCTCCGCAAGACCCGTGGCTCTCAGGTTACGCCATTTCATATTATTACTTTGGCTATGTGATGACCGCCATGCTTGCCAGACTTTCGGGGATCCCAGGCAGTATGGCACACAACCTGATGACTTCGCTCATCTTCGCCCTCGGCGCAATCGGCTCTTATGGCATTTTATATAATTTACTTTCTCAAACCAAAACAGAAAATCGTAAATCGCAAACACTTGCACCGCACGCAAGTGCAGGTGTCGTAAATTCTCTTTTTGCTCCTCTCTTCCTCCTGCTCGTTTCCAATTTTGAAGCATTGCTTGAAGTCCTGCATCGGCTTGGACTGTTTTGGGTGAAGGCCGCGACAGGACAATACACCAGTTCCTTCTGGACATGGCTGGACATGAAGGAACTATCCAGCGCGCCGATGTTGCCATTTCAATTTATGCCTGATCGCTATTTATGGTGGTGGCGTGCTTCGCGTGTGATCCAGGATTACGATATGGTCGGCAATCATCTCGAAGTGATTGACGAATTCCCATTCTTCTCCTTCCTGCTTGGTGACTTGCATCCGCATGTGCTGGCGATCCCTTTCGGTCTGCTTGCCATTGCTGTCGCGTTGAATCTCTTCCTCGGCGGCTGGCGTGGACAGATCAATCTGCCCTTGGACACGCGTTTACATATCAATTACACAGGCTTTTTATTTTCTGCATTAGTCATCGGTGGACTTGCCTTTCTCAACACCTGGGATATTCTTATCGCCGCCGCATTGATCGTTGGTGCATACATCTTCTGGCGCGCGGACGAAGATGGCTGGCATTGGGGTCGTCTCGAAGATGCATTCCTGCTCGGTTTGCCGCTTATCGTTGTTTCAGTTTTATTATATTTTCCGTTTTATCTTGGTTTTTCATCACAGGCGGGCGGAATTTTGCCCAACCTCATGTATCCTACACGCGGCGCGCATCTCTGGGTGATGTGGGGCACGTTACTCATTCCCATTTTTGCGTATCTTATTTATCTTTCCTCTGGAGTGCAATCCTCAGATGGCGAGCTATCTGCCTCGAAAAACCAAATTGGAAACTCGCCTTCTCGCTCGGGATTGGTTTTACCCTCCTGCTGTGGATTTTCTCCTGGTTCATCGGCGGGGTCGGCTCCTTTATTGAAAAAGATTTTGTGACCATGTTTCTTAATTCACAAGGCATGTCTGCCAGTGAATTATTCACCGCAACTTCCCTGCGGAGGTTAAGTTACATCGCAAGTCTCATCACCCTGCTTGCGGTATTGATCCCTGCGCTTGCATATCTATTTCCACGCACCTACACCTTGAGCGAAGTTGAAGGGACGGAAAATGCGCCAATCGAAAATCGAAGATCGAAAATCGAAAATCAATTTGTCCTGCTCCTCATCATTCTCGGCGCCATCCTCGTCCTCGCTCCTGAATTCGTCTACCTGCGTGATAAATTCGGCTATCGCATCAACACGATTTTCAAGTTCTATTACCAGGCGTGGATGTTATGGAGTCTCGCCGCCGCGTTTGCAACAGCGTATTTGCTCCAAAACCTGCGCGGGATAAAAAACGTCCTCTTCAGTGTGTTGATCGGACTGGTCATTTTTGCCGGCTTGCTGTATCCCTCGCTTAGCCTCCTGACCAAGACGAACAACTTCAAACCGTCTTACGGATTCACCCTCGACGACTTCGACCGTGTCAGACGTGAAAACCCCGATGAAGCTGCCGCCATTGAATTCCTGCGCACCGCACCGGACGGAGTCATAGCCGAAGCCGTCGGAGGCAGTTATAGCAGCTATGCGCGCATCGCCACCTACACCGGCTTGCAAAATGTACTCGGCTGGCCTGGTCACGAAGATCAATGGCGCGGCAGTTATGCGCCGCAAGGCTCCCGCAGCGATGACATCACAAAACTCTACGCCACCACCGACTGGGAGGAAGCTCAATTCATCATTGACCGATACGATATTCGCTATATTTACATCGGCGATCTTGAACGGACATCCATGGCCGTGAAGGAAGACAAATTCAAAACCCATCTCAAGCCCGTTTTTCAACAAGGCGGTGTGGTGATTTACGAAGTGCCGTAATCTAAAGCCGCCCCTGCTCAATTTAAACCGATTACAATTGCCCATATGACTCCCCGACATTTCAAGCACGAAGGCTGGTTGTACGCATTGGCGTTTCTTCTTGCCATTTCGCTGCGTTTCATCCAGCTCGGTGCAATGCCCCTCACAGACGCGGAAGCCGCGCCAGCCTTGCAAGCCCTGCAAATCTCACACGGGCTCAGTCCCGCGCTCGATCCGCATCCCTTTTACATCCTTTTTACCTCGGTTCTCTTTTTCATCTATGGCGGTGGGACTGATTTTCTAGCCCGATTTATTCCCGCCTCAATTGGAAGTTTACTTGTCTTCGCCCCCCTGCTATTTTCAGATCGGATCAAACCCCGCTCTGGGCCTGATCCTCGCCCTTTTCATTGCACTGGACCCGGGCTTGGTCTCCCTGTCACGTCACGCCGCCAGCCCCATCCTTGCGGTCACGTTCCTGCTTTTCGCCTGGGGATTCTACACACAAAACAAAGCCAGTCTCGCAGGCTTTTTCGCTGCTCTCGCCCTCCTCAGCGGACCTTCCATTTGGGGCGGCCTTCTTGGCCTCGCCATCACCTGGGCAATCGTTCAAGCCGCATACTCCCGCCGCACACCACCCGCAGAAAGCCTTGAAACCATCGCCGCCGACCCAACGACTACAGACCGCCCACTACCAACCTTCGATTATCGAACTTCGATGATCTCTCTCGCCGCTACATTCATTATTGCTGGCACGCTCTTCTTCATCGTTCCCAATGGACTCAGCGCCGCGCTGGCATCCATCCCCGCCTATATTAATACCTGGCTGACTGTTTCTGATGTTCCCGCAAGCAGGCTTTTCTTCTCGCTTCTTGTTTATCAGCCACTTGTGTTTTTGCTGGCGCTGTTCGCCATCATTCGCGGCTGGCGCACTGGAAGCAGCCGCATCATCCCGCTCAGCATCTGGTTTTTTGTTACTTTCCTGCTCGCAATTTTTGTCCCATCCCGCCAACTTGCTGACCTGGCCTGGGCGTTGATTCCACTCCTTGCAATGGCAGCCCTCGAACTCACTCGCAGCGTAGATATCTTTACCGACGAACGGACTGAGGTGGCTGGCGTTGTTTTTCTAACCGCATTCATCTGGACCTTCGCCTGGCTTGATTTTTCAGGCCTGGTCTGGCTCTCAACCGATTCGCGCGAATACATCATGCGTTTCTGGCTTCTGGTCGGCTCACTGCTCCTGCTTGTGATGAGCCTCCTGCTTGTTGCGGCGGGCTGGTCCATTCGCATCGCGCGCATTGGCGGAATTTTGGGTTTGGCGCTTGCTTTAGGTGTGCTTGGCTTTGGCGGTGCGCTCGGTGCGGCAGGTCTGCGCGGACAGGCTTTTCCCGAACTATGGTGGCCTGCAAATCTCCCTGCCCAGGCAGATCTTCTTGAATCAACTGTCAGTGACAACTCCGAATGGGGTCTTGGCAATGACCATGTGGGGTCGGTGATGATCGCAGGCGTGGATTCCCCTGCGCTTGAATGGGCACTGCGTGATCATCAAGTCGCTGTTGTGAAATCATTGGATATTTCCAGCGCACCAGATTTTGTCATCACCCCGCTTCAAGATGACCCTGCGCTTGCCTCTGCCTATCGTGGACAGGATTTCACCTGGCGGCAAACTCCTTTATGGAGCGCCGCCTTGCCGCAAGATTGGATCCGTTGGATATCTTTGCGTCAAATGCCGCAGAGCGGCGAAACCATCATCCTTTGGGTGCGCGATGATCTCTTTTTAGACTCTGCATCTTCAATTACTCCGTAATTCGGATATGATGACAGACCTGACAGGTTTTATTGTGACGCAGGTTGATCGCGACTTTATGAACAAAACCTGTCAGGTCTTAAACTTTAAGACGGAGAATCAATGACCAATATGACAAAACAAACTCCCCCCTCCATTATCGCTCTCGACGGACCCGCCGCATCGGGCAAGTCCACCCTCGGACGAACGCTTGCTGATTCTCTGGGCTATCTATTTTTTGATACAGGCGTGATGTATCGCGCCATCACCTGGATCGCGCTTCAGCGTGACCTGAACCTGCGTGATGAAGCCCTTATCACTGAACTCGCACAGAAGGCGCAAATTGATATTCGTCCGCCGTCCAAGGCTGATGGCCGAGCCTGCGATGTCATCATTGGTGATAAGGATGTCACCTGGGATATGCGTGACGGAGAAGTGGATGCAAATGTCTCAGTCGTTTCCGCGTATGCAGGGGTGCGTCAGGCATTATCCGAGCAGCAGCGTCGTATTGGGATGCGCGGCAGGATCGTAATGGTCGGGCGGGATATTGGCACTGTTGTCCTACCCGAAGCTGACCTCAAAATTTATTTGGACGCTAGCGCAGAAGAACGCGCCAAACGCAGGTTTGACGAGATCATCGCGCGCGGCGAAAAAGCCGACTATGATGAAATTCTCAGGAAAGTTATTGAACGCGACCGTATTGACTCCACCCGTGCCGTTGCGCCGTTACGCCCCGCCGATGATGCAATCATCATTGACTCGGACAAAATGAACGCCGAGCAAGTCCTTGCGCGTGTCATGGAATTGTGCAAATAATTAACTCACCTTACGCACCCAAGCATGATTCCCTGAGCGGAGCGAAGGGTCTCTACTGCTGAAATGCGAGATGCTTCGCTTCGCTCAGCATGACATTGCGTAAGGCGAGTAATTAACTTGGTTTACGCGGGGCAGGCCATACTTTTGCACCTAACCATGAACAATCCTCCTCCCAAACCTGTCAGCGAAATATGGCGTCCAGAACTGGTACGCCTGCCAGAGTTGACTCGCGCCCGCCGCGCTTTTCGCATCTTTGTGCAGGGCGTATTAAAACTGATCGCAAAAGTTTGTTTGAATGTTTCATCAGAGGGGGTGGAGAATTTTCCGCAAAAAGGACCTTTGCTTGTGGTTATCAATCACCTTGGTGATGCTGATACGCCTGCGATCATGTCGGTTTTGCCCTTTTTGCCTGATGTGCTGGGTAAGATCGAATTATTTGAAATCCCCGTTCTCGGTAAATTAATGGATTGGTACGGCGTGATCTGGCTGCATCGCGGCCGCGCCGATACCCGCGCCTTACGCGCCGCGTTGGACGGTTTGGCAGATGGCCGCATTATTGTTATTGCGCCAGAGGGTCGCTATTCCCTTACAGGCGCACTGGAAGAAGGCACTGGGGGCGCGGCTTTTCTCGCCTATAAATCAGGCGCGATGATCCTGCCGATCGTCGTAACAGATACTGAAAACGAAAATGTTTATGGCCACATGAAAAGATTTCGACGCGCGCGGGTACATGTCAAGGTGGGGAAAATGTTCAAGTTGGCTGAACAGGCCAGGGGCGCCGCCCCGAAGCGAAGCGGGTCAAAGGTTCGACAGGAAGCAGTTGAATTGGGCACACGTCAAATCATGCAGGCGTTGGCAGATCTGCTTCCAGAAAAATATCAAGGGGCGTATTCTGACCATGAAATTAATTGATTTCGTTCAGCCACACACAATCCTGTAATCTCATCCGCATTATTTACGGCTATAATTCACGAAATGAGTTTTATTTTCACGCTCCTTGAAGGAATTGCGTTCCCCGCCTCGCCCACGCCTTTAGGCTGGTTGGTGTGGGGGGCTCTGCTGGGGCTGCTGGTGTACTTGCTTTATCGTTGGAAAGACTACCAGCCTGTGTGGAAAAGACGTGAGTGGGGGATTTTTGTTGCCCTTTTTTTTCTGATCGCGATTACCAACCTGCTTATTGGAGTACGACTTACCTCCGCTTCAGCCCGCCCCCTGCCTGGGTTGCCCGCCGATGCGCCGGGTTCCGCGCTGATGGTTTTTTCTGCCATTCCCTGGCTCTTGGGTGGCGGGCCTGCTTGGGCCGTTCGGCGGCGCCGCGCTTGGCGCCTTTGCGGGACTTTTGCGCGGCACATGGGATACGTATTCCATTTTTTCCGTTATTGAACTTGCCTTGCTGGCTGCGTGGTTTTCCACGAATATGCGCCAGCGATACAGAACGCCGGCATATTCTTTATTGCGTCAGCCTCTTATTGGCGCGTTATTGCTGGTCCCGTTCCATACATTATTCTATGTGATCAGTTCAATGTTCACCCAGTGGGGCATGGATGCATCTGTGCCGGCCACTGCGCGCCTTGACCTTGCATTGAGCAATGCGGGTATTGTGACTCTCGCGTTTGCAGGCGAGATGCTTGTAGGGGGCATTGTGGCACAGATCGTCTCGAAGGCATATCCTTTAATGTGGGGCAGCAGGCAACCATTGCAGCCTTCCCCTGGCGAGAAAAGTCTTGAGTTCTCGTTTTCTCTTTGGGGTGGGTGCGTTCATTTCCCTTTTGCTATTAACCCTGTTGATCGGAGATTGGGTGGTGGCTGGGCGCGCGGCTCGCGATATGCTGCAAGACCGCCTTTCCAGCGCAAGCGAATCTGCCGCGCAGAGTGTGCCGTTCTTCCTTGAAACAGGTCAGAATCTGGCGGTGCAACTGGCATCTGACCCGCGCCTGCTGACCGCCTCAGGGGATGAGTTGAAATCCATCATTGGGTCGCGTATTCAAGCTGTGCCTTATTTCGATCAAATCTTTGTGCTGGAAGCGAATGGCGACCAGGCTCAACTGGCCGGATATCCTGATTCTGCTGGTGGAAATTTCCAGTTGTATCCAGATGAAATGTCTGGCATGTCGCTGGCATCCAGCGGTGTGCTGACTCAGATCTATTCGATACCGCCCATTTCCAAGGATGATCCTTCCCGAGTCTCTTTTATGGTTGGTATCGTAGATGGGATGGGGCAGGTCCAGCGCGTATTGATCGGACGCACCACGCTGGAAACCAATCCGCTCACTTTGCCGCTGATCGAGAATATTAACAACATGCGTGATCTTGGCGGCGCGGGCCTTCTGTTGAACGAGAATGGCCGTATTCTATATCATTCAGATCAGACGCAATTGTTGACCACCTATACAGGTCAACGCGGGGACAAAGCTCAATTTTATGATGGCACCGCTTCGGACGGCACGCGGCAATTGGTTTATTACCAGCCTGTGCTTGGGCGTCCATGGGCGGTTGTGCTGACTGTCCCCGCGCAACAGGCACAGCAACTTGCACTGAATATTGCCATGCCGCTTTCGGTGATGATCATTTTCCTTGCTCTTGTGGCAATGGTATCGTTGCGCGTTGGTCTGCGTGTGGTGACAGGTTCCCTGCAAGGCCTGGCCACTGAAGCTAATCGTATTGCACAGGGAAATCTCGATCATCCGCTTCAAGTGGACGGTGTGGATGAAGTCGGTCAATTGCGCCGCGCCTTCGAACAAATGCGATTCAGTTTGCAAGCGCGCCTGGGAGAGATCAATAGTCTTTTGCGTGTTAGTCAGGGAGTAGCCTCCAGCCTGGAGATGCAGGATGCGGTCAAGCCGGTGCTGGACGCAATTCTTTCAACTGGCGCAAATTCAGTCAGTGTGGTGCTTTCACCCAGTATCCTGCCTGATACCTTTGTGGAGTTGCCCTCGCGCTTTGCCATGGGGGATGTCCCGGATATTTATGCCCATCTGGATGATCAGATCCTCGCGCTGGCGCAGAACCAGGAAAAGATCGTTCTGCCAAACCTGAGCCGTTCGCGCGAGTTAAACCTTGACCCAGCCAAGCCTCAACCGCTGGCATTACTGGCTGTGGCTTTGCGGCATGAGAATCGGTATTATGGCGTGGTGTGGGCGGGCTATGAACAGCCGCGCATGTTCTCTGATTCCGATATCCGCTTTGTGACTACGCTGGCAGGTCAGGCGGCGTTGGCGGTTGCGAACGCGCATTTATATCTGAGTGTGGAAGCCTCCCGCCGCCAGTTAAGAGCCATCCTCAACTCCACACCAGACCCCGTGCTGGTGACCGATCATCGTAACCGCCTCCTGCTTACCAATCGCGCTGCTGCGATTGCGCTGGGTCAAACCGAGAATTTAACAAGTGATATTGGCAGGAATACTGAGCAAGTCATAAAACTTAGACCCTTGCTGGCATTATTGGAAAGCACCACCACCGAGAAACAATCTGCTGAGATCGTGCTTGCAGATAAACGCACCTATCTTGCAACAGCTTCTTCTGTGATGGTGGAAGGTCAACAGATCGGGCGCGTGTGTATCATGCGTGACGTGACACATTTCAAAGAATTGGATATTCAGAAATCGGAGTTTGTGGCTACAGTGAGCCACGACCTTCGTTCCCCGCTGACGTTAATGCGCGGTTATGCGACCATGCTTGATATGGTCGGCGAGTTGAATGAACAGCAGCAGGGCTATGTGAAGAAAATTATTTCGGGCGTTGAGAATATGTCCCGTCTGGTTAACAACTTGCTCGACCTCGGTCGCATTGACCTGGGGGTCGGATTGCAGGTTGAGAATGTCTCCGTGCTGGATATTATCGAACGTGCGACCAGCGCGTTGCAGTTGCAGGCCGCACAAAAGAATATTGATTTGATCGTGGAACTTTCCAAGGATATGCCCAATACAGTGGAGGCAGACCAGGCGCTTTTGCATCAGGCAGTGTACAACCTTGTGGAGAATGCGATAAAATATACACCCGATCATGGATGTGTGACGGTACGCACTTCATCCCAGCCTGGTTTTTTGATCTTTGCTGTGGAAGATTCAGGCATCGGCATTGCAGCGGATGACCTGCCGCGTCTGTTTGAGAAATTCTATCGCGGCAAACAACGCGAAGCGCGCGCCCAGCATGGTTCAGGCCTTGGGCTTGCCATTGTTCATTCCATTGCCACCAATCACGGTGGCCGAATATGGGTGGATAGTGTGGTGGGCGAAGGCAGTACGTTCTATTTGCAAATTCCTCTCACCCAACCCAAGCCCGTTTAAAAAACGGATGTGTACTATAATCACACCTTGCTCTTCCAATAAGGCGGGGCGTAAATTTTTTCTATAAGTTGGTTTTTATGATCGATCACGAAGATAATTCACAATCATCCATTATTGAACGTACGACAGATTACAAACCGCCGCATGGCTGGAGCCATTATCTTATCGGCCGTCCTCTCGCAACTGCTGATGCACCTCATCAGACTATTGGCAAAGCCATTGGTCTGGCGGTTTTTTCGTCAGATGCGATGTCATCGGTAGCTTACGGACCCCAGGAAATGTTGATGATCCTTGCTGTGGCTGGCACACAGGCAATGGGCTATGCTTTTCCATTGGCAATGGCAATTGTAGTTTTGCTCATCATATTAACCCTGTCCTATGAGCAGACCATTCACGCATACCCCAGCGGCGGTGGCGCTTATATTGTCTCCCGCGATAATCTGGGCGAAATATACGCTTTGATCGCAGGTGCAGCATTGCTAATGGATTATATTTTGACTGTTTCAGTTTCCATTTCTTCCGGCGTTGCTCAAATTGTTTCAGCATTCCCCGCCTTATTTCCTTATAGCGCTGCAATCGCCGTCGCGCTGGTTTTATTTATTATGCTGATGAATTTACGGGGAGTGAAAGAATCTGGACTGGCTTTTTCGATACCAACTTATTTTTTTCTGGTAATGATGTTCCTGACGGCGGGGATCGGTTTATACATGTATGTAACTGGTTCTCTGGGCGTTGTTCAGGATCCCCCACCTTTGGAAGTGGGGATACTGCAACCGATCACTTTGTTCCTCCTCTTGCGCGCTTTTTCAAATGGGACAACCTCCCTAACCGGCGTGGAAGCTATTTCAAATGGGATTTCCGCCTTCAGGAAACCGAGCAGTCACAATGCAGGCATCACGCTGATCTGGATGTCGGTAATTTTAGGTTCCCTATTACTTGCCATTACTTTTCTGGCTGTGCATATTGGCGCAGTGCCATCAGAATATGAAACGGTCATATCACAAATAGCGCGTACAGTTTATGGCGACCGTAATTTCATGTATATTTGCACTATTCTCGGAACTACGCTAATTCTTGTGATGGCAGCCAATACCGCCTTCGCTGATTTTCCCCGACTCGGTGCGCTTGTCGCCGCAGATGGTTTTCTGCCACGTCAACTAACCTTCAAAGGAAGTCGATTAGTCTATTCTTATGGTATCATCTCACTTGCCCTGATCGCTTCAGTTCTTATTGTGATTTTTAACGCCAGCGTCTCAGCACTGATTCCCCTTTATGCAATTGGTGTATTTCTCTCGTTCACACTATCCCAGGCGGGGATGACACATCGTTGGTGGAAGATCGGGCATATCAAACCAGGTGCAGAAAAAGTAGAGCGCGGTTCCACTCTGCGCCATGATCCTCGCTGGTCTGTAAAAATGATCGTCAATAGCATTGGGGCAGTTGCTACTTGTATTGTGATGCTCATCTTCGCTATAACAAAATTCACTGAAGGCGCCTGGGTTGTCCTGATCCTTATTCCTGTTCTGGTCGTCATCTTCTGGATGATCCATCGCCATTATAGAAATCTTGCCAAAAAACTCTCCCTCGATAATATTGGCGTTATTCCTCCCCACACCATTCGCCACCGCGTGATCATGCCGGTCAGCGGTGTGCATCAGGGTACACTGGCTGCGCTTCGCTATGCACGCATGTTGTCGGACGATGTAACTGCAGTACATGTTGTGATCGAACCAGCAGATGCTGAAAAAGTCCGCGCAAAGTGGGAAACCTGGGGCGAAGGCGTGCGCATGGTTTTGTTGGATTCGCCTTATCGTCTTTTCATTGAGCCGATATTGGGATATATCTCTGAGATTGCCGCTACACGTCAACCGGGCGAAACCATCACCATTGTGGTGCCTGAATTCGTTTCAGAAAATCGCTTGAGCGGCGCACTGCATACAAACACTGCAAATATTTTGCGTGAACAACTAAAAAATCAACACGGTATCGTGATCACCAATGTGCCTTATCATGTACATGAAGAAGATCTAGAGTAAGGAGCTATGAATATGAATTTTATCGTCATCGGATGTGGAAGGGTTGGGTCGCAACTCTCCTATCAATTGTTCAAAAATGGACATCAAGTTGTGGTTGTGGACAGCAACAAAAATTCCTTCAACCGCCTCCACTCGGATTTTCACGGGCGTACTGTGGAAGGATATGAGCTCTCGGCTGACACATTAAAACGCGCTGGCGTGGCTACTGCTGACGGCGTTGCTGTTGTCACCAACTCAGACACCATGAACGCAGTCATCGGGCATGCCATCCGCTCGCACTATCCACAGGTAAAACAGGTGATTGTCCGCAATTATGATCCCGCCATGCGTGAAATGCTTGAGTCCTTCGGACTGCAGATCGTCAGCTCCACAGCCTGGGGCGCGGAACGTTTGCAGGAATTGTTGATCGACACATCCTTCCGCACAGTATTCTCCGCTGGAAATGGCGAAGTCGAATTGTATGAAATGTACATTCCTGAAAACTGGAATGAGCGTACCGTTTCCACGCTGTTGGATGGTTGCAAAAATAAAATTGTGGTTGCGGCGCTGACTCGCGCAGGCCGGGCGGAATTGACTTCCCCCGAATCGATTCTCAAAAGCGGCGATATTCTCACGGTAAGCGCAACATTGGAAGGTGTAACTGCCCTGCATGAACGCTTGCAGGAAGGAACGGAGGCTTAATATGTTCGTTTTTATTGCTGGCGGCGGAAGAACTGGTGCACAGTTGGCTGTGCAATTATTGGATCAAAATCATCAAGTGCGTCTGGTTGAGCATCGGCGTGAATTGCTGAGTTTACTGCATCATGAAATTCCCACTGAAGTGATCTATGAGGGTGTCGCGACCGACCCGAGTGTTTTAAAGCAGGCCGGCCTGGACAAGGCAAATGTGCTTGTGGCTTGCACCAATGATGATGCTGTCAATCTTGTGCTGTGCTATATGGCGCGGACCATGTTCAGTGTCAGGCGCACGGTTGCCCGTATCAATAATCCGCGTGATGCCTGGTTATTCGACCAGAATTTTCATGTGGACGAGACCATTAATAACGCCGATGTGATGGCGCATCTGATCCAGGAGGAAATGTCCCTCGGTGACATGATGACCCTGCTCAAACTTCGCCGTGGACGTTATTCGGTGGTGGAAGAGAAGATCCCCGCTGGAGCAAAGGCCATCGGCAAGCAGATCAAAGACCTCGGCTTGCCCGATCAATGTATCGTTGCGGCAATCATCCGCCATGGACAGATCACCTTGCCGCGCGGCATTAGCACGCTTGAAGAAGGCGATGAGGTACTGGCTGTTACAGATGCTGAAGGCGCCCATGAGCTGGCTAAATTATTGGAGCCTCCTGTAAGGCCTGCAAAATAAACGGAAAACGAAACACATTTCAGACCCTAAAGGTTTTCAAAACCTTTAGGGTCTTTTATCAAAATAGTAAGGTATTCATGAATCGCAAACTTGATTGGCCTGCGCTTTTCCTTTTTACCGCTCTGCTTTTTGGCACAGTGGTTCGCTTTATGCCTGTCGTCTCAAACGGATTTCCACTCAACGATGGCGGAATGTTCTACACGATGATCCGCGATCTGCAAGCGAACCATTATATTCTTCCGCAATTTACATCCTATAATTTTACGGATATTCCATTCGCCTATCCTCCGCTTGGATTTTATATCGCCGCATCTCTTTCGGACCTGCTGCATGTTCCCGTTCTCCAGGTATTACTCTGGCTGCCAGCTTTGGTGAACACCCTTTCCATCCTTGCGTTCTATAAACTCGCCGAACAGATCCTCCCTTCGCGTATGACCGCTTCGTTGGCAGCGTTGGTGTATGCGTTTTCGTCACGCGCCTTCATCTGGCAAGTGATGGGAGGCGGCATCACACGCGCCTTCGGTATGTTATTTCTTATCCTTATGTTGTGGCAGGCCGTCCAATTATTCAGGGAGTACACACATAAAAAACTTGTACTCACCATTCTCTTCGGCGCGTGCGCAGTATTGAGTCATCCGCAAACAGCTTTACATGCTGTATTGGGCGGCTTGTTGCTCTTTCTTTTTTATGGACGAAACAAACGTGGAATTATCTCAGCTATTCTTGTGGGTGCAGGTGTGGCGCTGTTGACCGCTCCCTGGTGGGGAACTGTGTTCATGCGATATGGATTTGCCCCTTTGCTTTCAGCGGGTCAAACCAGCCAGCGCACTCTCGAATCTTATCTTACGCTCTTAATCTTCAATGGGCTTGGTGATTACATTTTTATCCCAACTTTGTTACTTGCTTTGATCGGGGCCTGGATCACGATTAAGCGGCGCGAATTTTTTCTGGTAACGTGGGTGGTACTCGCATATTTGATCGATCCGCGCGGCGGGGATGGGATTGCATTGCTGGGCGAGTCCATGCTGGCGGGGCTGGGTCTGCTCAAACTGTCAGCCTGGATCAGCCGCTCGGACAGCGACCAACCCGAGGATGTGATGATGAAGCGCATCAGTCAAATCCTCGTGTTTGGCATGGCATTCTACTTTATCCTCGCCGCGAGTATTTCGGATTTTCAACTGCTCAACACAAGCTTGAAACCCGCGGATATAAAAATGATCGAGTGGGTCAATTCCAATGTGGATGATGGGAAAACTTTTTTGCTCTCAACGGGACGTGAATTTTCGATGTCCGACCCGATGCAGGAATGGTTTCCCGCGCTGACGAAGCAACACAGCGCAACCACCATGCAAGGTTTGGAGTGGACTCTGGCTGAACGATTTTTCCCCTGGTACGATCAGTTGATTGGTTTTCAGCATTGCGCGGATATGTCTTGCGTTAGCCAGTGGAGCGAGAGCAATGATGTGGACTATGATTATTTAATCGTGACGATTCCCCCGAAGGAAGACGAAAGTGATTTCGGAAAATCACTGCGGAGCCTTGCGCTTTCAACACGCAGTTCTGATTCGCATGTGTTGGTGTATGAGTCAGAGAATGCTTTGGTGTTTGAGGTGAAGAAATAATCATGTAAGATGACAGTCACTTTTAAAGTGACTGTCATCTGCAATCACTCCAAGTCCCTGCCTTCCCATTCATTCATAAATTGATCGAGAAAGCGGAGCATGATCTCATGCCGCTGCTCTGCGATTTTTTTGGCAGTGTCGGTGTTCATCCTGTCTTTGAGCAAAAGTAGTTTCTCGTAAAAGTGGTTGATGGTCGCGCTTTTGCTGTTTTTATATTGCTCAAAACTCGCATGCATTTGATTTTCTGCTTCAGGGTCGTACATTGGCCTGTTCTTGTAGCCGCCATAGGCAAAGGCGCGCCCAATGCCGATTGCGCCGATGGCATCCAGGCGGTCGGCATCCTGCACGATAAACCCTTCGAGGCTTTTCATTTTATTCTCGACCTGTGCGCCTTTATACGAGATGCGCATAATGATCTCGCAGACAGTCTTGATGGTTTGCGGGTCAACCTTGCAGGATTCCATCCAGGCTTTGGCGCGGTGTGGGGTTTCATCTTCGCTTTCGTTGAATTTCCAATCATCGAGGTCGTGGAGCAATGCGGCAAGTTGCACAACGAACAGGTCGGCTTTTTCACGCTCGCAGATGACGATGGCATTCTTCCATACGCGGTAGATATGCCACCAGTCATGCCCCGAGGAATCGTCGCCGAATTCCTGCTTGATATATTCGGTTGTTTTTTGGATGATGTCGTTTTGAGTCATAGGGTCAATTTTACAATATCCCAGCGTGATATACTGCCTCAAATTATATGGATGCCAAATGGGAAACAAAAAATCAATTAAACTATTCCGTCCATCCCTGTGATGGGATGGGACACTGAATAAATCGAAGGCAAGAAATTACGATGACTGAAAAGAACCGTATTTACTTAAAACAGAATTGGATATTCCTTTTACTGTCCGCACTCTTTTTGGGATGGTCGCTGGCGTTCATTTACCATTCCTCCTATGTGGCGGTTGATGGGCGACGATACTTCAACTTGTTCGACGATGCCATGATTTCCATGCGCTATGCGTGGAACTTCGCGCATGGGAATGGACTGGTCTGGAATGTGGGCGAGCGTGTGGAGGGATACACCAATCTGCTCATGACGCTGATCATGTCAATTTCAACTTATGTGTTTGAAAAGCGATACGCCGTTCTGATCCATTCAATTAATGGGGATATTCTTCATGCTTGGCACGGCATTTTTTACATTGAAGATATTTCAGATCGTGAATAAAAAGAAAAAAGATGTTCTGGGTTATTTGCTTTTCGCCATGATCCTGTTGTATTACCCGTTGAATTATTGGTCATTAATGGGAATGGAAACTGGTCTGCTGGCATTTTTGTTGAGTGCAGGTGTGCTTTGTTCGATGTTGTACATTGAAACATTGGAAGCAAAATATCTATGGCTGATGTCCCTGTGTTTTGGGCTGGCTCACCTAACCCGAAATAAATCCCTGCTTTTTGCTGTACTGGCATTCCTATATTTGATCCCGACCCTCAAACTGGGTTCCAAATATGTCTACCAATTTCTGTTCGCGGGCGGACTGTATGGCTTGTTTGTGATCGGGCAATTGGGTTTTCGTTATTCATATTACGGTGAGATGGTGCCCAATACGTACACGCTAAAACTCGTTGGAATGGCGTTGGACGAAAGGCTTGGAAATGGATGGGGATTTATCCAACTGTTTTTGAAGGAAACAGGATTTGTTATTGCCATCGCGGTATTGGGATTGGTAATTGGATTTTCCAAACAAAAAGCATATCTGTTCAGTTTCTTTCTGGTTTCGATCATCTACCAGGTCTATGTGGGTGGTGATGCATGGAACTACTGGCGCATCATGGCTCCCACCATGCCATTTATTTTTATTCTTTTCGTTTTAGCAGTTTCAGATTTTGTTGACCGCATTTCTGTTATGTCAGGTTGGTCGGGAAGTGTTGTGCTGATTGTCCTGGCCTTCATAGGTCTGTATCTGACCAATTCACGCTTCGTGCGCGAATTCCTGCTGCTTGACCTCCCATATCAAAATAACTACTCCCGCGCGCATGTGGAAATAGCCATTGCCATTAACGAATTGACAGATGAAAACGCGACAGTGGGTGTCTTTTGGGCGGGCACCCTTCCGTATTATGTTGATCGGGTTGCCGTCGATTTCCTCGGCAAATCAGATAAATACATTGCCAGCCTGCCCCCTGACACATCAGGTCAGAGCGCAGGACTTGAGATGGACAGTATGCCCGGACATAATAAACATGACCTTACCTATTCCATCCAGACCTTGCTTCCCACGTATGTGGAGGAATTTGATTATGGCGCTGAAAAACTCAGCGGATGGGCAGAAGACTATTATGTGCGCGTGAAATATAACGACGCAAAGTTATATCTGCTGAAAGATTCACCAAATGTGGATTGGGACAAAGTGAAAACGATCCTTAAATGGTAGAGAATTTTACGCACCCC
>CAWHXC010000037.1:0-57206 GCA_963833175.1 uncultured Chloroflexia bacterium | reverse complement strand
CGGTGTATGGCATTGTGCTGGCAGGCTGGTCGAGCAATAACAAGTACGCCATGCTCGGTGCGGTGCGCGCTTCGGCGCAAATGATCTCGTATGAACTTTCACTTGGGTTGTGTTTTGCGATTGCGGTCGTGATGGGAAATTCCATGAATCTGGTGGACATCGTCAACGGGCAAAGTGGACTGTGGTTTGCGGTGACCCAACCTGTGGGCGCGTTCATCTTTTTGATCGTGACCCTGGCAGAGGTCAACCGCGCGCCGTTCGATATGCCCGAAGCCGAGCAGGAATTGACCGCAGGCTATCACTCTGAATATTCTGGAATGAAGTTCGCGCTGTTCTTCATGGCTGAATATCAAAAGATGATCGTGATTTCGATGATCGCTGCGACATTGTTCTTCGGCGGTTATCGTGAAATTTGGTTCCTGAGAGATACCTTCCTCAGTGTGGATTCCACCTGGACGATCGGCACGTGGCAATTTCAACCCTGGTTCCTTGGTCCGATCTATTTGCTGTTGAAAGTGATCGTCCTGTTGTTCGGCATGATCTGGATCCGCGCCACCTGGCCGCGCATCCGCTATGACCGTTTGATGTCCTTTGGCTGGAAGGTGCTTCTGCCGCTTTCCTTTATTACGGCATTTATCACGGCCGCGGGCATTTTGCTGGCGCAGGAACTTAATAATCAACTTTATATGTACAGCATTCCTGTGCTTTCCATTATCAGTGCATTGGTTGCGGTGGTGTTTATTTATCGTGAATTGAGGAGAAAATCCAATGGGCGTGTTTGAACCCGTTATCGAGCTTGGGCGTGGACTTGCTGAAACGCTCCGTTCATTTTTATTCGAGAAGACGGTAACCTACCAATATCCCGAAGAAAAGCGGACAGTCCGTCCGCGCTTCCGTGGTCGGCATGTGTTGAATCGCTATGAAAATGGACTCGAAAAATGTATCGGATGTTCCCTCTGCGCGGCAGCCTGCCCTTCGGATGCGATCTTCGTTGAGTCCTCTGAGAATACAGACGAAAAACGCTTCTCACCTGGCGAGCGCTATGCCTCGACCTACGAGATCAATATGCTGCGCTGTATCTACTGCGGATTCTGCGAAGATGCCTGTCCCACCGAAGCGATCACGCTCGGCGATAATTACGAACTCACGTTCACAGACCGCCGCGATGCGATCTACACCAAAGATTTCCTGCTTGCGCCTGTCCCAACTGCGGATATGCTCACTCCGCGCAAAGTGGACGCACGCGTGTTCACACGCTCGGTGCCTGAAATGAAGGACCCAACCGATTAACGATTTACGATTTTGGATTTACGATTTGAATTGACGTCAATCGTCAATCAGAAATCGTAAATCGGAAATGAATTGCCCATGAACTCTGAACTAATTGTCTTCCTCGTTCTTTCCCTTGTTGCCATTTCGAGCGCGCTTGGCATGGCGTTTAGCCGCAATGCGATCTACTCGGCATTGTTCCTCGTGCTGAACTTCGTGACGGTGGCTGTCTTCTATTTGCTGCTTGGCGCGCCGTTCATCGCCATGTCGCAGATCACCGTGTATGCGGGTGCGATCATGGTCTTGTTCCTCTTCGTCATCATGCTGCTCGGCGCGGAAAGCATGGCTCCATTGCCGCAGGTGATGCCGTGGCAGAGACCACTGGCTTTCATTCTGGCTGTGACTCTCGTTGTGGAATCGATCTATCTTGATCTTCTCCCGTTCACAACTGGATACGCTCATCACCCCGCCTGGGGCTGCTGCGAATTCAATGGACAGTCTGCGTGAGATGGCGATGACACTTTTCAATCAGTTCCTTTTGCCGTTTGAGATCACGTCCATTTTGCTGCTGGTTGCGATGGTGGGCGCGATCGTGCTGACCAATCGGGAAAGACGGGAAAAGGCAGGGCAGAAATCATGATTCCAGTAGATTATTACATCATCCTCTCGGCCATCTTGTTTACCATCGGCGCGCTGGGCGTGCTCATCCGCCGCAACCCGTTGATCATTTTCATGTCCATCGAGTTGATGCTCAACGCGGCGAACCTTGCCTTCGTGGCCTTTGGACGTTCCTGGGAAATCACGAGCGGAAAGCCATTCTACACGGGACAGATTTTCGTGTTTTTCGTCATCGCCGTCGCCGCCGCGGAAGTAGCCGTGGGACTGGCGTTGATCGTTGAAATTTTCAAGACCAAGAAGAACATCAATATTGATGAGATGAATTCTTTGAAGGGATAAAAGTAAGAAGTAAAAGGTAAAAAGGTAAGAAGTAATTGCCAATCACTTTTTACTTCTCTCTTCTTACTTCTCACCAATTGCGGAGAACTTATGCACTTAAGCGAAACAATTAGTTCAGGATTTTTCTTCCTCGCCCCGTGGCTGGTCTTTGCGCCGCTGACAGGCTTGCTGTTCAATTTGATCTTTGGCAGGCGGCTCGGCGAAAAGATGGTCGGCGCTGTGGCAAGCCTGGCATCGGGAGCGGCGTTTGTCGTCTCGCTGTTGTTGACCTATTCGGTGGCGGCAAATCACGGTGAGATGGTGCGCTGGCGTCTGGCGGAGTGGATCCATATTGGCACGCTCAACCTCGACTGGACCTTCCGCATCGACTCGCTCTCAACCACGATGATGCTGGTCGTGTCGGGTGTGGGCACGCTCATCCACATTTATGCCATCGGATACATGCACGAGGATGTGCGCTTCAAACATGACGAAGGACGCTACACCCGTTTCTTCATCTTCCTCAACCTGTTCATCGCGGCGATGATGATCCTCGTCAGCGGCGACTCGTACATGATGCTCTTCGTCGGCTGGGAAGGCGTGGGACTTTGCTCCTTCCTGCTGATCGGCTTTTGGTACGAGATGGATACGCTTGGACGTCCGTCGTGGGCGAATTCTGATGCCGCGAAAAAAGCATTTATTGTCAACCGTATCGGTGACTTTGGTTTCCTGATCGCGGGCTTTTTGATGTTCTGGTATCTCGGCTCCTTCCAATTTGACGAGGTATTCAAAGCCGCGCCCGCAATTGCTGCTTCCGCTCCGTGGGTGATCGTGGCGATTACCTTGTTCATGCTGATCGGCGTTGCGGGCAAGTCCGCGCAGATTCCGCTGTACGTTTGGCTGCCAGATGCGATGGCGGGTCCAACTCCTGTCTCGGCGTTGATCCATGCCGCGACGATGGTCACAGCGGGCGTGTATCTCGTCACGCGTTCCGCTCCGCTTTATAACCTTGTGCCTGATGCGCAATACGTTGTGGCAATGACGGGCGCGGTCACAGCCTTCTTTGCCGCGACGATTGCGGTCGGTCAATACGACATCAAAAAAGTTTTGGCGTACTCCACCATTTCACAACTTGGCTTCATGGTTGCCGCGGTTGGAATGGGCGCATATACAGCGGGGATGTTCCATCTCATCACGCACGCCTTTTTCAAGGCTTTGCTCTTCCTCTCGGCGGGTTCGGTCATCCTTGGGCTGGAGCGCGGACATCATCACCTCGCACATGCTAATCATGCAGAAAAAGTGAAAAGTAAGAAGAAAGAAGTAAAAGGTCATGCTCTTGAAGAACATGATGATAATCACGAAGAAGTGTTCGACCCAGGTGACATGCGCAACATGGGCGGACTTCGCAAGACGATGCCCGTTACATTTTGGCTTTATATCATCGGCACGCTTGCGCTTGTGGGTATTTTCCCGTTCGCAGGGTTTTGGTCCAAAGATGAAATTCTCTTGAGTGCCAGCCTGTATTCCAGGAGCGTTTACTGGCTGTTGATCGCTGCCGCGTTTCTGACCGCCTTTTATATGGGACGTCAAATCTGGATGGTTTTCTTCGGCGAGGCAAGGCACACTGCTGCGGCGCATGCAGAAGAAAGCCCAAAGGTGATGACCCTGCCCCTCGTCGTGCTGGCAGTTTTATCGCTGGTGGGAGGCGTATCGAATCTTCCCTTTGACAATTTCCATACTCTCGGTCATTGGCTGGAATATACACTTGGCGAAGTCGAAACTCTTCCGCTTGATCTGAAAGTTGCTGCCACTGCCACCATTCTTGCGCTCGCCGCCATTTATATTTCATGGCTGCTCTATGGGCGCAGTCCGCTCAAGGTTGGGCAGGTTGACCCGCTCAAGAAGCCGCTGGGTCCGATCTTCATCGGCATGGAAAGCAAATGGATGATCGATGAGGTTTATCAGGCGATCATTGTCAATCCGTTCACGAAGGGTTCGCAGTTCCTTGCGGATGTGATCGACTGGCGCTTCCTGCATGACTTTGTGCATGATACGGTTATTCTGAGGTCTTATAACTGGCTGAGTGAAATTGCGCTCGATCGTTACGCCGATCAAAAAGGCATTGACGCGTTTGCGAACTGGCTCGGAACTGCCACGCAATGGCTCTCTGGAAATATGCGCAAAATACAAAACGGATTTGTCCGCTCGTACGCGCTGGCTGTGATGTTGGGCGTTGTTATTATTTTGGGATATTTGATTTTGAAGTAGTTGCAAGTCGCAGGTTACAGGTTTAAGGTTCAAACCTTCAACTTGCAACCTGTAAACCTTCAACGATCTTGCACTTGAGGACGGAACATGGAATTTCTTTTACAACCTCTTACTCTGCTGACCTTCTTCCCGCTTGTGGGCGTGCTCGTGATTCTGTTTATGAATTCCGAGGCAAAGACCGCCATTCGCTGGGTCGCACTGGTCACAACCCTGATCACGTTTGGACTTTCACTCTGGGTGCTTTCTCAGTTCACCGCATCGAACCCTGATCTGCAACTGGAAGCCAAATACTCGTGGATTAGCGTGGCAGGCTGGAATATTTATTATTATCTCGCTGTCGATGGCTTGAGCATTCTGCTTGTCTTGCTCACAGCCCTTCTCACGCCCATCTCCATCCTCTCCACATGGACAGCCGTCGAAGACCGCGTGAAGGATTTCATGATCTTCTTCCTGCTTTTGGAAGTTGGCATGTTGGGCGTATTCCTTGCGCAAGACTTGTTCCTCTTCTACATCTTCTGGGAATTCACTCTCGTGCCGATGTACTTCCTGATCGGCTTGTGGGGTGGTCCGCGCCGTATTTATGCGGCGATCAAGTTCTTCCTGTACACAATGGCTGGTTCCATTTTGATGCTGCTTGCCATTCTCTGGCTCGGTATTTATGGAAATACATTCACTGTGCCAGATTTGATCGCCAAGGGCGGTATCCCTGAGAATATCCAAATGTGGCTCTTCATCGCATTTGCTGCCGCCTTCGCCATCAAAGTCCCAATGTGGCCCCTGCACTCGTGGCTGCCCGATGCACACGTAGAAGCGCCGACTGCGGGTTCTGTCATTCTTGCAGGTGTTCTGCTCAAGATGGGAACTTACGGTTTCTTGCGTTTCAATATTCCGCTTTTCCCGGATGCCACCGTCCAAGCCGCCCCGTGGATCGCGCTTCTCGCGACTATCGGTGTCATCTACGGCGCGGCAGTTTCCTACGCCCAGGCAGATGTCAAAAAACTGGTCGCGTATTCCTCCGTGAGTCATCTTGGATTTGTGATGCTTGGGTTGTTTGCACTTAATTCCCAGGGTGTGTCAGGTGCCATTTTGCAAATGGTCAACCACGGGATTAGCACAGGTGCGCTGTTCCTTCTCATCGGTATGATCTATGAGCAAACTCATACCCGCGAGATCAAAGTCTACGGCGGATTGTGGAAGATCATGCCGATTTTCGGCGCGATCATGCTGATCTCTTCACTTTCATCCATGGGCCTGCCCGGACTCAATGGCTTCGTGGGCGAGTTCACTATTTTACTTGGCGCGTTTGGCGCGGGCTTGCCTAATGGCGCTTATTCAGCGTGGGGTGGTGTGTGGTTCGCAGCCATTTCTACCATCGGCGTTATCATGGCGGCGGTTTATATCCTTTACATGTTCCAGAAAATGTTCCTCGGACCTGCTGGCGAGATCACAAAGGAACACGAACTCAAAGACCTCAACTGGCGCGAAATTCTCACTGTCGCTCCCTTGCTGATCCTCATGTTCTGGATCGGTCTCTATCCCGCTCCGTTCTTCAACTTGATAGCCCCCGCTGTCGAGAAATTACTTATTGGCTATTAGCTGTTAGCGATTAGCAATTAGCCAAAGGCTAAAAGCTAAAAGCCAACCGCTAAAAGCGAGTTGTCCTTATGACGCAAATAGATTTTTACATCATCCTCCCGTTGATCATTCTCACCGTCTGGGCGTGTGCGCTTTTGCTGGTCGACCTTGCTATCCCGAAGGATCGCAAAAGCATCACGGCCTTCCTCGCGGCATTGGGGCTGGCAGTCACGCTCGGATTCACCCTCACACAGATCGGGAGCGAAGGCGCAAGCTTCAGCGGCATGGTGACCCTCGACGGTTTCTCCACTTTCACCAGCGCGCTCATCCTCCTCAGCGGGTTACTCGGCATTGCCCTCGCCTATGGTTACATCAAACGCATGGGCATCGAACGCGGCGAATATTACGCGCTGATGCTTTTCAGCATGACAGGCATGATTCTCATGACGCAAGCCTCAGACCTCATCATCGTCTTCCTCGCGCTTGAATTGCTGTCCATTCCGCTGTATGTGCTTGCCGCCTTCGCACGTCCCAACCTCCAATCTGAAGAAGCGGGCATGAAGTATTTCCTGCTCGGCGCATTTTCAACTGGATTTATTGTCTACGGGACAGCGCTGGTCTTCGGGGCGACTGGAACCACATCCCTGAGCGGAATTTTCACCGCCGCATCAAACTCAACCCCGAGCCTGTTACTAACCATTGGGGCGGCGCTGCTCCTTGTCGGTTTCGGCTTCAAGATCGCCGCCGTCCCCTTCCACATGTGGACTCCCGACGTGTATCAAGGCTCGCCCATCGGCTGTGACAGCGTTCATGTCCTCTGGCGCGAAGATCGCTGGCTTTGCCGCTTTACTGCGAGTCTTTGTCACCGCATTTCCAACCCTCTCCGCCGACATCACCGATATCCTCTGGGTTCTTGCGGCGTTGACCATGATCGTCGGTAACATCATCGCCATTTCACAGACCAATATCAAACGCATGTTGGCGTATTCGAGCATTGCCCACGCGGGCTATATCCTGATGGCTTTTGTACCGTACGGCAATCCAAACGTCATGCCTGTTTCAGTTGCAGCGGGTTTGTTCTATCTCGTCGCGTATGTTTTGACTAACTTTCGGCGCGTGGGGTGTAGTGATCGCCCTCGAAAAAGCGGAAGGCAAAAACCTTGAGATCGCCGATTATGCAGGCCTAGCCAAAAAGTATCCCGCCCTCGCCGTCGCCATGACCGTTTTCATGCTCTCCTTCATCGGCTTCCCGCCCACGCTGGGAATGGTCGGCAAGTTCTACCTCTTTAGTGCCGTTATCGCAGGCGGATTTCCAGGTCTGGCCGTTATCGGCGTTTTGACATCATTGGTTTCCGCATATTACTACCTGCGTGTCGTGGTCAACATGTACATGCGCGAAGGTGACCCCACCATCGAACGCGAACCCTGGCTGGATTTCGCCACCGCTGCCACCGCAGTTGCAACGGTTGTGTTGAGTTTTGTTCCACAATGGTTGTTCCTGCTGGCAAGTACCGCAGTGCTGAGATTGTTTTAGAAATTGAAATAACAGGTGAACGATTGAATAACGGGATTGCGAAAAACGCAGTCCCGTTTTTGTTGTGTATAGATTCTTTGATAGAGTGCAATTAGACAATCTACGAGGTTCTGAGGGGGATATGGCGAAAATAAGTGTTTCATTAGAGGATGTGTTGGTCTATTGACAACCTGTGCAAAAGGCGTAAAATACTGACAATATATGGACAAAACATGTACAAAAATTAGACAACTTAGAAATGGAGAAAAAAATGAAACGCTTTTCAATGTTCGCAATGTTACTGGTAGTTGCCTCCCTCGTTATGGCAGCCTGCGCACCCGCAGCCACCCCTCCCCCTGCTCCCACAGCTATGCCAGAACCCACTGCAACCCCTGAGCCGATGCTCAAGGATATCGTAGACACCGCCGTTGCAGATGGTCGCTTTACTACCCTTGTAGCGGCAGTAGGAGCCGCCGAATTGGTTGACACGCTCAAAGGCGAAGGCCCGTTCACCGTTTTTGCCCCCACCGATGATGCATTCGCTGCTTTGCCTGCTGGCACGATCGATGAATTGCTCAAGCCCGAAAACAAGCAAAAACTGACTGACATCCTGCTCTATCATGTAGTTGCAGGCAAAGTAATGGCTGCCGAAGTGACCGCTCTGGCAAGTGCAGCCACCGCACTTGGCAAGGATGTTGCCATCAAGACTGATATGGGCAGTGTCTACATCAACGATTCAAAAGTCATCATCACGGACATCGAGACCTCCAACGGAGTCATCCATGTGATCGATGCAGTCCTCCTGCCGCCTGCCGAAGATGCCATGGTGGAAGAAAAGAACACCATTGTTGACATCGCTGCTGCTGACGGACGCTTCACAACCCTCGTGGCTGCTGTGCAAGCTGCAGGTCTGGCCGAGACTTTGAGCGGCGAAGGTCCCTTCACCGTATTTGCTCCCACTGACGACGCTTTTGCTGCATTGCCCGCTGGAACAGTTGAAAGCCTGCTGTTGCCCGAGAATAAACAGGCACTGACCGACATTCTGCTCTACCACGTAGCTTCCGGAAAGGTGATGGCTGCTGACGTTGTCAACCTAACGAGTGTCCCCACACTGCTTGGCAAGGATGTCACTGTTACGGTCAAAGATGGCAAGGTTTTCCTGAATGACACCGCGGAAGTCATCATCACAGATATCGAAGCCTCGAACGGTGTGATCCATGTAATTGACGCGGTTCTTCTCCCGCCTCAATAATTTCTTCTCTCCTCCTAGATCGAAGTGTAAAAAGAAAGGACAGGCTAAATCGCCTGTCCTTTTGATTCTGGCTATAACTTGCATCGCTTGAACTTTTTTATTGCAGCCTGGGCAGCTTTACGAGTTCCACCAAAAGGCGAAATAATTTATTGACACTCATTTCCTTTGCGGTATAATACCGTCCGCGAAGATTAACGGCCCCGTAGCTCAATGGCAGAGCAGTTGCCTCTTAAGCAATTTGTTGAGGGTTCGAGCCCCCCGGGGTCACTATAAAAAGGTCTGACACTTGGTATCAGACCTTTTTGCTTTAAGTCTTAAACAAACTCAACACCCACACGATCAGCGGAGCTACTACCAGTGCGGGCAGGAAATTTCCCACGCGTATTTTTTTGATTTCCAGCAGAGTTGCTCACCCCAACGCCCATTAACAGGATTCCGCCTGTGGCTGTCATTTCAGCCATCATTGGGGCCGTGATAATTGAATTGAGCTGACTAGCCAACAGACTGACTCCGCCCTGATAGATGAGGATGGGAATTGATGCGAATAGCACCCCCACCCCCAGCGTGGACGCGAATGCGATGGATGCGAATCCATCCAGAGTGGATTTCACAGCCAGCAATTTGTAATCGCCTGTTAGCCCGTCCTGAATGGAGCCGAGGATCGCGATGGGTCCAATACAAAAGAGCAGGGAGGCAACCATAAATCCGCGCACAAATTTGGAATTGCCACCAGACTTGCCTTCAGTTTCATCTGTGGAGATCAGTATCCCGTGAAAAGCGTTTTTCAAGCATCTGACCAAAAGCTTGCAAACCGTCTTCGATACCGATCCATTCACCGAGCAGCGCGCCGATGATCAACGCCCCCAACACGATCAATGAATTTTCGCTTTTGAAGAACATTTGCAAACCCAGGGCGGTGGTGAAAAGTCCCATGCCCGCGATCACGGTGTTTTTATAGCGTTCGGGAATACGCGCACCGAAAAATAAACCGATTGTCCCGCCAATGAGAATGGCGGCAACGTTGATCAATGTGCCTGTCATGTTTTACCCTTTATGTGATTTATGTGAATTTCTGAAATTTATATGTTTACGGCTTTGCGAGAGTTGTCTTCTTCCCCGCGTTCTGGTTCTCAAGAAGTTCAAGCACAAAACACAAAGATGAAAGTCGGTTCAGGTAGCGCTGCAGGTCAGGGTTGATCACTTTCTCTTCATCGAAGAAACTCACCACGCAGCGCTCAGCCCTGCGGACAATGGCGCGCGCCAGCGAAAGCGCCGCTCCGCCGAGCGTATCCCCTGGCAAAATAAATTCCTTTGGCATTTCGACGATCATGCTCAGTTCATCGGTTTGCTTTTCAAGCCAGCCCACACGTGATTCATCAATGAAATGAAAACGCTGCGCATTCTCCGGTGTGGCTGCAACCTCAGCCATCAACTTGTATAGATCACGTTGAGTTTCAAGCAGGATCGGCGCGGTTTGCGGGGCACTGCATTGCGCGCGCGCCAACCCAAGCGCAGCAGATGCTTCATCCAATGCGCCGATCGCTTCCATGCGGACATGATATTTTGGCACGCGGCCCTCGCCGAGCAAGCCCGTCGTGCCGTCGTCGCCTTTTGAGGTATAAAAAGTCATGGGCAGCATTATAACCATTTTACGTGCATTGCACGTGCATCGCTTATAATTTTGAAATGCTTATACCCATCCACGAAGAAATAACCCGTGAAGCCCTTGGTGCACATTTTAGCCCGCGCGCGCTTGAGATCATCATCGCCGCAAACTGCAAACAGGATGCTCTCTCCGGGCAGATCGGTCACAACGAATATCACTTTGACAACAATGCCATTGACGAAGGTCATCAATACATCAACGAACAACGCGGTTTCGTGCTTGCCGCCTTGCTTTCGCCCGGCGTGCTCTCAGCCTGGATCGCCTTTGGCAGATTGATCCATGCTGCGCAGGATTTCTACTCCCATACGAATTACATTCCTTTGTGGCTTGACCAACATGATGGCACGCCTCCAGCCCCGCCCGAAATTGATCCTGTTCAAAAGAGCTTGATCAAAAGCCCGAAGCTGCACTCCGGCAAACTTTACCTGCCCATGGATGTGTTGTACTTTGTCCCATTTCTGCGAAAATTTTCACTCGCCTTTCTGCCAAATGACTCGCACGGAAAAATGAACCTGGACTCGCCCCAACAAGGTCCGCGCTTTGAATATGCCCGCGCCGCCGCAGTCAAGCGGACTGTGTATGAGTTTGGAATTTTAGAGAAAATCCTCACGCCCGAAATGTTTTCTAAATTTGTGGATAAATAATCCCGAAGGGATGGCATGTTTGTAGATTAGGAATTATGAGTATTCCCAACTCCGAAGGGGTGTCATAGGTTTGGGCAACGATAGTTTCATCCCTTCGGGATTGAGTGAAATCTGTCAGAGTAAGAAAATGCCCGGGATGACACACCAGCTGAACGGTCAAAAAAAGAAGCGGGCACTTCATCCAAATAATGAAAGGGTATAATCGAATTATGGATATAAAAACTCAACTTAACGAATCAATGATAGATGCCATGAAGAGCGGCGACAAAGTCCGCAAGCTGACAGTGAGCATGGTGCTTGCCGCAATAAAGCAGGTCGAGGTGGACAAGCGTGCTCCAATGGACGATCTGGCTGTGGTGGCGTTGATCCAAAAAGAGATCAAGAACCGCCGCGAAGCCATTGAAGAAGCAAAGAAAGCCAACCGTCCCGACCTGATCGAAGAGAACGAAGCGGAGATCAAAATATTGGAGGTGTTTCTGCCCCAGGCCATGCCTGCTGAAGAATTGCGCGCGCTGGTGCAAGCCGCCATAGCCGAGACGGGCGCATCTGCGCCGAGCGATATGGGCAAAGTAATGAAGATCGTCATACCGCAAGTGGCAGGGCGCGCCCCAAATGATATGGTCAGTTCTACCGTAAAAGAGTTGCTCACGAAGTAATTTTTAAGTGACAGTCACCTTTCAACGAAAGTGACTGTCACTTCTCTCACTAATGATTAATGCCTGCACGCACCCCCCCGACCACTCGTATTCGAATTTTGCAGATCAGCCTGATCGTTGCGGTCAGCCTTGTATCTTTTGTTGCACTGACCATGCCCATTGCCCTGCGTCCCACCACACAGGCATTGAATGTCGGTGATGTGCTGCAGATCAGCATGCAAGCTCCATATGATATTGAGTATGTGAGTGATATTCGCACAGAAGAAGCGCGAACAGCCGCAGAGAGTGCGGTACCGCTCGTATACACCCCTCCAGACCCTGCCATTGCGCGCCAGCAGATCGAACGGCTGCGGACTGCCATCCAATATATTTCTTCTGTGCGCGGAAATACTGAATTGACAATCGACGAGAAAAAGGCAGACCTCGTTACGCTGAGCGATGTCCGCTTAACACTTGAGACCATTGATTACGTGGTGGGTATGTCTGATTCTCGTTGGGAGGCGGTTCAATCTGAATCTTTGCGGGTCTTGGAACAGATCATGCGCCGCGCGATCTATGAAGATAAAGTGGAAACTGCCCAGGCGGGCGTTTCCTCTTCTGTAAGCCTCACATTGAACGAACAACAGTCTGCGTTTGTAACAGAACTTGTGACTGCCTTCGTTGTGCCGAACAGTTTTTTCAGCGAGGAGTTGACCACCGCCGCACGTCAAGCCGCGCGTGATGCGGTCAAGCCGATCGTGCAGACTTATAAAGACGGGGAAACCATTGCGCCCGCGGGTGAGATCATCACCCCCGCAGATATGGAAGCCTTCCAACAACTCCGCATGATCAGCCTCGGTCAACGCTGGGAGGATATGCTGGGCGCGGCAGCCATTATTCTAATTTCAGCAGTTCTTGTCCCTCTTTATTTCTTCCGCCGCAAGCGCCCGTCGGTTATCAATGATGCGCGCAGTATTTTGGTGATCGCCATCATATTTATTGTTTTTTTGGTTGGCGCGCGTTTGTTTACCAATCGTACACTTGCCCCTTATGGCTATCCCTTGCAAGCCGCAGGATTATTGATTACGGTTTTATTCGGGCTTGAAACGGGGCTGGTAATCGCCATTCCGCTTTGCCTGCTGGCTTCCTATGGCTTGCCAAACACGCTTGAGCTCATGCCCTTTTATATGCTCTCATCGATCATCGGCTTGCTGGTGCTTGGACCTGTGCGTCGGTTCTGGGGATTTATACGGGCGGGCGTTGCCATTTCGCTTACAGGGTTGGTTGTGCTTGTGGCCTATCGCCTGCCTTTTTTCGCGCCTGACATGCTGGGTACTGCGCAATTTATTGCGGTTGTGCTGTTTGCAGGATTCGCTGCTGCCAGCATTACCCTTTTACTTCAATATCTTCTGGCGCAACTTCTTGGGATCACAACTGTATTTCAGCTGCTCGATATTTCACGGCCTGATTATCCTCTTTTGCAGTTTTTTCTTCGTAACGCGCCTGGTACGTACCAGCATAGTTTGCAGGTCGCTAATCTCGCGGAGCAGGCCGCAGAAAAGATCGGCGCCGATCCGCTGCTCACGCGCGTGGGTGCGCAGTTCCATGATATTGGCAAAGCCCTCAACCCGACTTTCTTTATTGAAAATCAAGTCCCGGGAAATGTAAATACGCATCACGATATTCCGCCCGAGGAATCAGCCGCGACCATTATTCGCCATATTACCGATGGTGTTCAACTGGCGAAGAAATACCGCCTTCCAGTCCGCTTGCATGATTTTATTCTTGAGCATCACGGCACGTTGATCACGCGCTATCAATATGGACAGGCTTTGGAAGCCGCAGGCGGCGATGCGAACAAGGTGGATATCGAAAAATTCCGTTACCCTGGTCCACGCCCGAACTCACGCGAAACTGCCTTGCTGATGCTTGCAGACGCCACCGAAGCCCGCGCCCGCGCCGAACGCCCCGCCGATGAAGAAGGTCTGCGCGCGCTTGTCCGCAGTGTGATCGGAACTGTGCAAAAATACAACCAACTGGATGACACGCTTCTCACGCTCCGTGACCTGCATCTCATTACTGAATCATTTGTCACCACGTTGCGTGGTACGTATCATCCGCGCATTCAATATCCCAATGCAAAGGTCGCTGACCAGGATGAAACTTTGCCTGCCCCCGAGGAAAGAAAATGATCTATATTGAAGTAAAACAGGACTTTTCAGATGCCGCCCTGCTTGACGCGAAGCGTGCCGCCCGCCTGACGCTGGACGCTGGGCGTTCGGTCCCGCTCAGTGAGGGCTTGGAGTTTGCCCCTGCCAGTGCAGACATGACCATTGTCCTGACAGATGATGCACAACTGCATGAACTGAATCGCGAATATCTCGGCGTGGATGCCCCAACTGACGTTCTCTCCTTTCCCGCCTCTGAATTGGACCCTGAAACGGGTACGCTCTATCTCGGAGATATTCTCATCTCGATCCCTCGCGCAAAGCAACAGGCTGAAGCTGCGGGCCATTCCTTAGAGGATGAAGTGCAGCTTCTGGTCGTGCATGGGACATTGCATTTGCTCGGTTACGATCATGCCGAGGCGGGCGAAAAAGCCCGCATGTGGAAAGCCCAGGCTGAGGTGATGTCAGGTCTCGGACTGTCTCACGTCAAAGTACAGGACACTTAATTTCTCAACTGGCTCTTGGCGGCGTCCCCGCCGCCGAGGACTGCGGCTGGAGCATAAGGATACAAAGAGTAATGAAATCTTTTTTTTCGTCGCGGACTGCATCTTTTGGTCATGCATTTCGAGGCTGGCATTATGTTCTACGTACGCAGGCAAACGCATGGATTCATAGCACGATTGCCATCGTCGTATTTTTTTTGGGGCTTTGGCTTCACCTGCCCGCGCGTGATTGGGCGGTGCTCATTCTGACCACTGCGGTGGTGTTCGCTGCGGAATTTATGAATACAGCCATTGAAACAGTCGTTGACCTTGCCAGCCCGGAAATTCATCCGTTGGCAAAGATCGGCAAAGATGTGGGCGCGGCGGCGGTCTTGGTTGCCGCCTTGGCCGCAATACTTGTTGGTCTGTTGATCCTCGGCCCCCCGTTGTGGACGAAACTAACCATTGCTGTTTTCATAACCGCCCCAAGGCGGTTTTATTTATGCAAATTCAAATTGACAAACTCATCCGCAGCAAACGCAGAACCATTGCCTTGATCATCGAGCGCGATGGTTCGTTTACAGTCCGCGCCCCCATGCGCGTGCCTAATACAGCAATTGAGACCTTTATCCAGCAAAAAGCAGATTGGATCACCCGCACACGCGAAAAGGTAAAATCCATGCCATCGAGCCGACTTTGGGGAAGCAATATATTGACGGCGAAAAATTCCTGTTTCTCGGTTCTTACTTTGACCTGAAACTGGTCGGGTTACAAAAGCCTTCGCTTCACTTTGACAATGGATTCACCCTTAGCCGCGCCGCGCAAACAAAAGGCGAACAGGTTTTTACGCGCTGGTACAAAGAGAGAGCGCTTGAAATCATCGCTGAGCGAGTCAAACAATATGCACAACAATATAACTTCATACCCAAACAAGTAAAGATCTCCTCTGCAAAAACCCGCTGGGGATCATGCGGCCCAAATGGCACGCTCAACTTCACCTGGCGGCTGGTCATGGCCCCGCTGGATGTGATCGATTACGTGGTTGTGCATGAACTCGCACACCTGCGCGTGAAGGACCATTCCAGTAAATTCTGGAAAGTGGTCGAGTCTATTTATCCTGAGTATAAAAAACAAAGGAAGTGGCTGCGTGAAAATGGGGAAAAGTTGAATTTGTAAAAACTCTGGAACCACGGAAAACGTCTCGGAAATCTTGATCAAGGGAGATAGTCCTTGTGACCGCCCCATGGGGCTTCTTCCGCTGTTACGGGCGTTTTTTTTATTCCTTCGTATAATATTGATTTATACTTTCAGCATGGAACAAAATAAGACAGAACATATAACGCGCTTACAGGCGGATTTCCAGATAAAAGTTGCAGAAAATGGAAATTGGCACGTACGCGATCTGGAACTTCTGCATTCGTCCATTGAGCTATTTGCAGAAGTCATGGGCGGAAACGAAAATTTCAAACGTCAGCTTGGAGAAGTCCTTGTCGAAAGAACAGATACAGGAACCAGTTTGGGATTGGCTTATAAAGACCGTATTAAGCTAAGTGAAACCAGTCAATTTAGCGCATGGTCAGTGATCCATGAATTGGCGCATGTGTGGGATGCGAAAAATCAGTGGAGGTTATCGCTGGCATTGGAAAAATTCACAGGCGGATATACAAATCCATTATTATCAAAAATAAAAAACTGGCTTTCTGGTCAATGGGATGCAGGGTTGTGCGGCGCAGAAAACAAGCCGGGATATTACGGCAGGAAGCCAGGTGTCAATGCGTACGGATATTTCTATGGCGATAGCCCAGCGGAGCAAACTGGCGCTTCAATCGCAAGGAAGATTTCGCCGAATCCGTGGTGATGTATTGCGGCTGGGGGCGAAATAATCCACTTTCAAGGACTGCTCACGGTAGAATTGAGCGTTACCTCCTGCCAAACGGAACAAAAGACCCTATCTACGATATTGCTGATAACTGGTCTGATTATGCGCGTTATTTTTATCCCGAAGGCGGGGATTATGCAAAAACCAAACGCTGGGAATTCATTGATGAATTGGTAAATCAGAAAAGACAAACAAAATAAAACATGGAGTAAAAGTATGACCGCAATTCCTGAATCCCTGATCGAAATTAGTGAGCACAATGAGCCAGGCTATATGCCGCTGATCGACTATCAAACATGGCGTGTGGCGATGTTGAACTATATAGCAGACGATCTCCCTGAGAAGATTAATCGTATGCAAAAGCATAACGAGACAGATGAAGTCTTTGTCCTGCTTGCAGGGCGTTGTATTTTATTTCTCGGTGAAGGGAATGAAAGCGTGGTAAAAGTTCACGCGATGGATATGGAATTGTATAAGTTATATAACGTGAAGAAAGGCGTGTGGCATTGGCACACATATAGCGAAGACGCGCGGGTTCTGATTGTGGAAAACCGCAATACGGTTTTGGAGAATTCCCCGTTAGCGAATTTATCTGAGGCACAACAAAAAGAAGTGGTGGAATTGACTGAAAAATTATGGTGATAATAACGCAGGGGCGCGGTCACCGCGCCCCTGCCATCTTACCCAAATTCAAATGTTGGCATTCCCTCTACATTGGTGATCACTTTGAATAACCCGCCAGAGAGCGGGTATTTTTTCAAGTCCGCCTCGCTCATGCCTTTTCGTGCAGATGTGACATATAGCTCGTTCATGTCTTTTCCGCCAAACACGCACGCTGACGTGTGCAAGGCTGGCACAGGGATCTGCTCCAGCAGTTTGCCTGTGTTGGGATTCCACTTTGTCACCTGCGCGCCGCCCCACATTGCGATCCACAAATTGCCGTCGGTATCGGAGGTCATGCCGTCAGGCCAGCCGAGGGATTCGGGAACATGGATCGCTGTACGCGGATTTGCAATTTGTCCCGTTGCGAGATCGTAATCAAACGCTTTGACTTCGCGCGTGGGGGTGTCAATATAATAAAAAGTTTTATGGTCAACGCTCCAGGCGAGGCCGTTGGAGATGGTCACGCCACTGAGCAAAGTTGTGACCTGTTTTCCGTCAAACGAATATAATGCGCCGTTTGGGTCTTTCTCGTTCATGTCCATGGTGCCAGCGAGGAAGCGCCCAGCGGGGTCACATTTGCCGTCGTTGACGCGGTTGGTAGGTAGTTCATCTAAAGGCGTGAGAAATGTCAATTGGGCCGAATCAGGCTCAAGGTCAGTGAAGCCGAGGCGCATACCCAGGATGAGATTCCCGTTTTTGCATGGGGCAAGGCATCCGATGAGATCATCCAGTTCGGCAAGGATTCGCGTTCCGCTATAAATTCTTTTTTCAAGAATATCCAGCCAGTAAAGGGTTTGCGTTTTTGCATCCCAGGCAGGACCTTCACCGAGGGTGGCTTTTGCGTCGAGTAATAATTCAGTTTTCATTTTAGAACCAATCCCGTTTGTGGAAAATATAGGTGGCGATGGCGGTTATGACGAGTGATATGCCAAAAACAATCATAAATGCGATATGGATTTGTATCCGCACAAGGCAAGCACGACGTTCATGCCATAAAATCCGGCAACTGTGCCTGGCAAATTGAGGATGATCGTGAGCGCGGCCAGGGCTTTCATGACGCCGTTGAGATTATTGGAGATGATGGAGGCGAAGGCATCCATCATGCCCGAAAGAATTTCAGTGGCGATGCTGGTCATTTGGATGGCTTGCTGGTTTTCAGTGAGCACATCTTCGAGCAGGTCTTGATCTTCTTCGTAATAATTGAAGAGTTGGGTTTTTTGGACACGCTCCATCATCACTTCATTGGAGCGAAGCGCGGTTGAAAAATAGGTAAGGCATTTTTGATATTTGAGCAGTTCCAAGACTTCGCGGTTGCGCGTGGATTTTTGCAGTTGATCTTCCACAAGTTCGGTTGCGCGGTTGATCTCGCGCAGTAAATTCAGATAGCGTGATGAAGTTTCAAGGAAAATATATAAGGCAAGGCGGTAGCGCTTGCCCGTTTTCAGTAAACGATATTTTCCAGCTGCAAGCACTCTGAAGATGTCACTGTCGTAACGACAAACGGTGATGATCTTGTTCCCCAGGATCATGATACCAAGCGGAACGGTGTTGTATGGAACGTCGCTATCGGGCTGGTAAATGGGAATGCGAAGCAGGATGAAGGTGTAATCTTCATCACGTTCCATGCGTGCCATTTCGTCCTGGTCGAGGGAATAGTTTATATAATCCAGATCCATCCCCCAGTTGGCTAACTTTTCGATCTCTTCGGGTGTTGGGTCTACCACATTGACCCACGCGCCGTTTGCGATCACTTCAATTGTTTCGAGCCCTTGCTCAGTGGTCTTGTAAATGCTCAGCATGGCTGCCTCCTTGCGTGATATGACATCACGCAGAGGCGCACGCGCACCTACGTGATGGTGGTACTTAAATAAAACACTACTTGCGCCCAGCAGCTTATACTGGGCGGGTTATTATCTGAAGAACTAAGGTCACTCTCGTCTGTGTAATACATCATTTCCTTGCCTTTGCGGCTGGGCTATTTTACGCCCGTTACCTGAATCAGACAACAGGGGAAAGTCTTTTACCACAAAGGGTCACAAAGGTGCGCGAAAGGGTTCAAATGAATTTATCGCGGAAAGATAAATTCACTTGTGAACATTGTGTGATATTCAGATGTCACTTCAAGGGCAAATGACAGAGCGGGGGATTTTTGACCATAAGTCCGCGAGACCCAGCCTTCGTAGGGGAGTGTATCTCGTTGACCATAAACCGTTTCCCCTGCACGGACGAGGGATATTTGGTATTCGGGAATTGGTACTCGGGAATCGGATTTAACGTATAGCATAATCCAACCATAAGGAGACTTTAACCGAAGACCGATTCCCGATTCCCGAGTTTCCATTTTCCATTCATAGTCAGGCAGAAGCCAGTGCAGGCGATAGACATGCGGGGTACGGCGATGTGAAGTTAACCTGTCCTCGATTACCCAGCGTTCATCTTGATAGACCGTTACCGTACGCTCGTGTTTTACATTACCATAGCCGCGATGATGGGCGCGCACGCGTCCTAAAATATTTTCATCTGTTTCAATTATATTTTTTGCATGGGCACTTGCCCAATCGAGCACAAGGAAACGCCCTGCGCGGGTCATTTGATCGCGCCCATCCACGGTGATTGTGTTGTGCACACGCGTTGTCACCAGCGGATTATCCCAGGGCGGTTCGGCGTTGTATAAATATGTGCCTGCATCCTGCGTGATGTTCAGTCCGCGCCACCATAGATCCAAACTCAATTGGTCGATGTGCGAGAGGCGGCTCTTGAAATGAGAGGCGCGCAGGTATGCCCATGAATTTTGTCCGCGCAGGTTTTCGGTGAGGTACGCGCTTGAATCAGCCACGCGCTCGCCTGCTTTCAAGCCGAACCATAATGACATTTCGTCCCAGATACCCGAATGCAGGCTTGTCCGCAGGAATGCGCGCGCGGCGGCTTGCACGGTGGGACGATAATCGTCAAAGGCGGCAGAACTCAAAGGGAAGATCAAAGCCCCATCGTTGGCACCCAGGTTCGGGGTTAGGCCAGAGGCGTTGTCGAGGAGTGAGAAAAGCCAGTGAGCCGAACGTCCGATCGCTTGTGAAGTCTTTGTAGAAAAGACATCCCGTTTAATGAGATTGACCCACAAAGCAGTTTGCAGCATCAGGCGATGATAGTTCGTACTGTGCTGAATATATTCGCCGTACCCGCCGATCTGATGTTGGAACGACCAGTTGAGCCACTTCCAGCCCAGTTTTTTCCAGTTGGAATTTTTGAAGAACAGACCTGCCGTATAAATTGCCGCGGCTTCGGTGACGAGATGATTATTATTTTGCGAACGCGCATACACCAGCGTGGACGGAATGCGACTTGCATGCGAGTAAATGTTTTGGATGAGAAGCGCGCGTCTTTCGCGGCTGGTAGCTGGTGCACTTTCAAAAACATGCGCCGCCCAGACGAGACTCATCAACCGAATGGCAACCTCCTGCCCATTCATCCAATGCGGACCGAGGTTTGCGGGATTGTTTTGTGTGAAGGTTTCAAAATATTTCCAAAACGCTTCGGCGTATTGATCGTTTTGCGTGAGATGATAGGCGCGTCCCAATGCAAATGCCCAGCCGAAGCGGGCGGGTTCCCAAAGAAATTTGATATCGGGAATAGGGAACACCTGCCTTGCGTGCGGTGCAAGTGTGGGGAATCGGGAAGCGGAGTCTTATGGGTTTCGTACTCTGTCCAATGAGACAATGGTTTTTCAAAAGTGAATTGAAGCAAAACAGGTTCGCCAAAAATGCGAACTTTTCCGTTGACAATTTCATCCGCTTCCTTGAGAAGATTTGCCTTGCCTTCTTCACCGAGGATCTGGGAAAGTTGATCGCGATTGGGGAGGGAGAATAAAGGGACGATATTGGGTAGTTCGATATTCGAATTTCGATCATCAAATATCGGTGTAAGCCGCTTATAGTGACCAGTGAGCAATCCAAATTTATACAACGCATACAGCGCCAGCGGACGAAGTCCCAGCTGGAATAGATATTTTATGCCGATAAGAAATTTGGATTTCATTTATTGAATGCGGTTCATATAGGCAAGCGCGTGGAATAAAACGGCAACCTGCAATCCGTGCTGAAATTCTCCGCGCTTTGTCATGGCGATCAACTCATCCAATGGGACAAGATGCACTTCAATATCCTCGGCGTCATCCAGTTTCTGTGCGTCTGTCTTTTCGACATCATATGCCAGATAGCCGTACATTAAATTCGTTTGCAGGGCGGGGTTTGGGTAAAAATTTCCAACTTCGATCAGGTTTGAAGTTGTGTAGCCTGTTTCTTCCTGCATTTCACGCCGAACCCCATCCAGCGGACTTTCGCCATCCTCCACCACGCCACCAGGGAATTCCCAAAAAGCACCCTGTGCGCCATGCCGAAATTGCCTGACCAGCACCACTTCCTGATTTTTCGTGAGCGCCAAAACAGACGCCCAGGTGCGGAACTCAAGTGCTGTTGCTTCAAAGATTTTGCCGTTTGGTAATTCGCATTGATCAAAGCGATACCGCGGGCGCAGGTAATTTGATTCTAAAATTTTCCAGGGTTTGAGTGCCATAATTTTACGAGTCTCCAATTAATGATCTTTTTTGTGGCGCGGTTGACCTCATCCAGAGATTGTCCCCTGGCTTTTTCCAGGCGCTCGAAACGTTTGCTAAACTGCGTCATCGCGTAGGTGACAAAGTCATCTTCCACCAATCCAAATGGGACAACCTCATAGCGCGCAAAAGTATCGCCGATCACGCCAATGGCAAGCGGAAGCAAAGCGTTCATGTGTATTTCGAGATTATCCCATTCCTGCGGATGCTCCGCGATGAGACGGGAAAGCAGGAAAACACCATAAGCGATGTGACGTGACTTATCCTGTTTCAATAAGGAAATGCCCTTGCGTAGGCCTGGCATTAAGTCATTGCGTTCAAGCATCGTGAAGAACGCGTGATAACCCGTTTCAGCGAGGACCCCTTCGACAACCATGTTGTAAGTCACAGAAGCGCGGATCTGCGCGGCGGGACTTTGGTCACTTTTCAAGTTGAGCAGGGCATCGGGCAGGGCTTCGTAGAAAATGGTTTTGTAATTGTCGGTGTGAAGATGGGATAGTTCCACAGGCGCATCGCAAACTTCATCAAGAAAGCGGCGAAAGAAATCCGTGTGCTTGGCTTCCTCAAAGAGAAAAGTTGTTAGGAACATTGCCTCTTCGGTGCGGCCTTCACGGGCTATAACTTCCATGAGCGGCAGCAGGTCTAACGTCACGGCTTCTTCGCCTGCCACAAAAAGCGCGAGCAGGAGCCAGATCAAATCCTTTTCGTCATCTTTGAAAGTCGCCCAATCCAGTTTGTCTTTTGAGAAATCAATATCAGACGGATTCCAAATGCCGAGTTTTTTGGCCCGCTCATACAAACGCATGGGAGGCAGGTCGCGGTTAAGTCCGCGGGTGGTGGTGGCAAAAGATGTGTGGGACACGGGGATTCTCCAGTAATCAAAAAGGTAAGTTAATCATACACTGATGATGCAGTTTATTATAGGGCATAAATGGCCTAATGTAAGAATCCACCTGCATCGCCTGTCTAGCCACTGTTCACTTCTCACTTTTTACGTCTCACTTCTCTCAAAGGAACAAACAATGGATTTCAAATTAACCATCTACTCTGATTATATATGACCGTGGTGCTATGTCGGCCAGGGTGTGGTCGACTTACTGAAAGCTGAATATAAAGTGGATGTGGAATGGCGTCCGTATTATTTGCGCCCCGATACTCCGCCCGAAGGCATGGAGCTGCCCGAGTACATTATCAAGGCTCGTGCCAGCGGAGCGGATGAACGCCTGCAAAACATGGCAAAACTGCACGGCATGGAGTTTAAATCCCCTGACCGTATTTTCAACACGCGCATCGCACACGAAGCCACCGAATATGCCCGCGAGCATGGCATGGGACTTGAGTTCCATCGCGTGGTTTTTCGCAAAGTCTATGCCGAGGGACTGGATATCAGCAAATGGGAAATCCTGCGTTCCGCTGCCGAAGAGGTTGGCTTGGATGCCGATGATATGCAAGTCGTTGTAGATGGCGGTAAGTACACCGCCGAAGTAGCCGCGCAAGTTCGGCAGGCACAGCAAATTGGGGTGACAGGCGTGCCAACCTATGTGATCAATGACCGTTATGCCGTTGTGGGCGCACAACCGTATGAAGTCTTCAAGAATGCGCTGGGACAGATATTGAAAGAAAAGTGATTAGCTCAAGTTGCCGCCCTGATTTCGTAACGCAGAGGCGCAGAGAAATTATTTAAAACTCAGCGAACTCTGCGCCTCCGTGGTCCAATAGTTTGCAAAGACTTTTGTTCCATGTGTCAAGTCATCTGTGCGCCTTATTGCATTTAAGCACTTCGGAAACTGCATCTGCCAGGATGCGATCCACCTTTATTGTGGCGGTGGTGGGTTTGTTAATTTCACGGATGGGGGTAAAAGCTTGCGCTCCGTCGATGATCCAGGTCGTTGCCAGGTCAGGTGAAATCTTGGCGGTGTTGATGACCAGGTCAAAGGCTTGGATCGCACCCCAGGGTACCCTGTAAAACTCCTCGACAAACGCCAGCCGCACTTTATCGTGTTTCTTGACCATCAATTCCGCCTCGTCGAAGGGTATTTTTTGCTGCTCCATTACACGATCAACCCGAACAGAAAAGGGGGCCTGAATCCGCACATGGAAAACATCGCTAAAACGCCCTAAAACTTCAAAGCCGCTGCGCCCGAGGATCACCACATCACCATGATGAGCCACAGCTTCTATGACCTGATTTAGCATGGTCACCATTACGTCCCGCTGCTTTTCCCGCTGGGCATCGAATCTCTCCCAAAAGGTGGGCAGGGATTTGTACTCCTTATCGAATTCCACATACCCGTACTGCCCGAGTATGGTGCCGATAAATTTTTGATCCACAAAGTGGTAACCCAGGGCCTGGGCTACCTTCTGGGCGATGGCATCGCCCTCACTGCCGAATTCTCTGGAAATGGTTATCACGGACATGATATAACTCCTTTCCTTGATCACAGAGTGATATGGCATTTTTGAAACTACTTCCAATAAAATTATTGCACGACCCTTAACCTTTTTCAAGAACCAAAAAAGTTGAAAAAGAAAGACGATTTAAAAATTGAGCGAGACAGGCTTTTGGGCTTGTCTCGCTTTTTTGTTTGATAAGGATTTTGGAATTTATCTTGCTGAGTCGGAGGCTTAGCTCCGAAAGAGCGGACGATCACTTTTTGCAAGAGCGTCCCAGTGATTATCTGTGCGTCTCATTACAGTTAAGCACATCGGTAACCGACTGTGCCAGGACGCGATCCACTTCGATTGAGGCGGTGGTAGGTTGATCAGTTCCCAACCCAGCCATGTAGGCGTTCACCCCTTCGATCACCCAGCTGGTTGCCAGGTTGGTTGAGACCTTTTCGGTGTTGACGATCAAGTCGAAGGCTTGGATCGAACCCCATGGCACTTTGTAGAACTCCTCCACAAAAGCCAGCCGCACTTTATCCTTGCTTTTCACCATCTGCTCCGCTTCCTCGAATGTGAGCTTCTGTTGTTCCATCACACGCTCAACCCGAATAGAAAAGGGAGCTTGAACCCGCACATGGAAAACACCGCTATAGCCTCTTAAGACCTCAAAACCACTGCGCCCAAGGATCACTACATTGCCATGCTGGGCAACTGCTTGTATCACCTGATTGAGCATGTTCATCATTACATCTCGATGCTTCAACCGCTCTGCATCGAACCTCTCCCAAAAGGTGGGCAAATTCCTATATTCTTTGTCGAATTCCACATACCCGTACTGACCGATGATGGTGCCAATAAATTTTAGGTCCACAAAATGGTAGCCCAAGGTTTGGGCTGCCTGCTGGGCAATGATGTCGCCATCACTGCCGTAATCTCTGGAAACTGTTATTACTGCCATTGTTAAAACTCCTTATTGTGTAAGACTTGTCGCAATTATTATAACAAAATTATTGAACAGACTTTCATTTTTTTTCAAGAACATAAAATTAAAAAAGATGAGTAGGACAGGGTTTTTACGGCTTTATCCCGCGATTTTTTTTAGAGATACTTCCACCCTCACTCAATGATCCTGTACAATCGAAAAGTGCGTTCAGCTTCGCGGGTGTGACAGGAGTCTAGATTCTTGTCTACTACACGCGGTATTGGGTTAAAGTAGGCTAATTATTTTTTTTACTAGCGACTGAAAAGGTTCAGAAAACATATTGTATTCGATGCAGCAATGGGGCAGTCTTATAAAAAAAACAATTGATAATAGAAGCAGCCATTTGGCATAATCCAAAAGAACATTCTGCCCACCAATGCGGAATTTGGCTGGTGTCTTATCTTTCGCTGCGGTGCCATTACTAAATTTGAATTCTGCATAATTTATTTCAATTGACAACATAATCATTACATAACTAATGCAGGTTACTGCAAACCATCGACCTATGTCCCAGCCCATTATATATAGCGGAGCAGATAACAATAAAGGAAGTAAAAAATACTTATAACTCATAATATTTTGATACTGCCTTGTAAGCGTTGCTTCGAGGTTTTCAGGAAAACCGCCAGCGATTGCATAGCCTGTCATAATGCCAATTTTTATTGTGGAAAAACCTAAAACAAAAAGGACCGTAATCCAGGTTAATATGGTTTTTACAGAAAACGACAAAACTAATGAGGCGGCTTGAGAAAATGACCATGGTAATGCTGTAAAAGAACTCGGCAATGCCCACATCATATCCTTGCCTCGAATACGGCACGAACCAGCTTCCAACGCTTTAGCAAGTTCCCACCTCTTGCAAATGGCGAGAGCAACTTCAAGACTTGGTCGTCCAAAAAAAAGAACGACAGAAAAAGCCAGCAGGATTGGCGAATATATAAGGATAAGGTAGGCTATTCTTTTTGTAAAACTTAATGAAGGATCAAGCCGAAGTATGGAGTAAGTGATTATTGCATGAACTGGAACGAACAAAAAAAAAGCACTCTCATGAATAAATATATAAGTGGGCAGCAAAATCACTGTAATGAACAGCAGCTTCTTAATGTAATTATTTGTGGCCAACCCTTTTCCAGAATACTTGACTTGAGACTCAAGAATATATAAGTGCCACAAAAGTATCAAAAAACCAATGGTTTCTTTTCGGCCAAACGCTCCCTCATCGTAAAGATAGAAGGGGAGTAACGATGGAAGAAATAGAATTGCCGTTAGTAAAAATGGACTCAAGGTCTCAAGTGATCGTTTGATTAATCGTACATACCCAAAAACAACAGCACAAAAAATAACCCAGGTCAATATTCCAATAACGGCCTTTGGATGAACAAAAGTTGATGTTATCCCTATCAATTCTCCTGATAATCCACGCCGTGTAAAGCCCGCTGAGTAATCAATAAGCCAATCTGTATAGGCCCAGTCATCAATACCATTAATAATGTCTCTGGGTAAACTATACAGGAGCCTTCCAAAGAAATAGAGCAGGAAAGCGCCGAGTATTAGTCTGTTTGTCCTGACATGCTTATTAGTGGTTTGCACTGAGCGCATTTGGAATATCCAATGAGGCTGGCTATGATTTAACTAAAAGTTTTTTTGATTATCTATATATAGCATTTATACAACGCTTCACAGTGTCTTATTCCTTCTGAACTTCCACCGCCACCTCAATGATCCTGTCCAAGCGAAAAGTGCGTTCGGCTTCGCGGGTGTGACAGAAGGCTTTCAGGTAGATGTAATCGGAGAGTCCCAGCACTTCCTTGGGGGAGATCCAGCGTTCCGAGATCTCGCCGTCTTTGTCCATGTATTTGATGAACAGGCGTTTGCCGCTGTTGATGGCTTCACTCAGTTCGGTGGGCAGGTACACGCCTTCCTGCGGCCAGGCGGGCGAGTTGTAGATTCCGATGTAATCATCCAGCGGTTTGCCGTTGGGCTTGAGCGCCTCCATCATGGCAAAGAAGACGTTTTTCGCGGTTAGCGCATCCGCTTGTGCGCGTGAGCTTTGCGTACCTCTTGAAACGTTGAAATCATCCGCGAGATGCTGCAAGCTGTACGATGGCAGCTCAAAATATTCACGCGCCATCACCAGCGTATCGATCAAATTGGGATATTCCGCAGTGCGACCAAGTTTGCGATATTCGTTGTCGAGAAATTGCAGGTCGAATTGCGCATTGTGGCAGACGATGATCGCATCCTTGAGCACCGCCTCAAGCTGATCGGTGATCTCTTCAAAGCGTGGCGCGGCTGATAGTTTTGATTCGTCCAGGCCGTTGATGTGAAATGCCGCAGGCGAAATCTCATGCTCGGGGTTGACGAGCAGGTCAAGGGTGGTTTTGATGCGTTTGCCCTCGGTCAGGACAACTGCTATTTGGCAGATCCGATCCCCGAACCAGGGCGAAAGCCCCGTGGTTTCAATATCCAAAAAAGCGAAGCGTGCGTTTGAGATGTCAATCATGGCGCTATCTTACCGTTTTATTGGGTGAAGTGCAACTGCACATCATGTCGTTGCGAGGGCGCTCTCCCTGGCACCGCCCGCCAGGGCAGATGTTTCTCGCCCGAAGCAATCTCCTATTAATTAGAGGTTGCTTCGGCGGGAAGAGCACCCGCCTCGCAACGACATATTTCTGCAAGTTGTAGTATATTTTCCCCCTCAAAGGAAAAGATATTTATGGCATTGATCAGTTTGGAAAATGTGAGCCTCGGCTTTGGCGGACCGCGGCTTTTTGACGGCATCAACTTGCAGATCGAGCAGGGCGAGTGGCTGGGTTTGCTGGGGCGCAACGGCATGGGCAAATCCACTTTGCTCAAGCTGGTCAATGGCGATATTAATCCGCAAAGCGGAACTGTCTCGCGTCAGCAAAATTTGCGTACGGCATATCTGCCGCAGGAAGTCCCCGCGGATATTACTGGCAAAGTTTTCGACATCGTCGCGGGCGGGCTGGATGTGCCGCATATCCACGACGAGCATCACTGGCAGGGACAGCTTCAAGTGGAGCAGGTAATCTCGCGCATGCAGTTGGATGAATCAGCACGATTTGAGACATTGTCGGCTGGGATGAAACGCCGCGTCATGCTCGCCCGAGGCTTGGTACGTGACCCTGAGCTTTTGCTGCTCGACGAGCCGACCAACCACCTCGACATCGCGTCCATTGACTGGCTCGAAGGCTTTCTCAAACGTTGGGGCGGCACGCTGCTGTTCGTGACCCATGACCGTGTCTTTTTGCAAAGGTTGACCACCCGCATCGTTGAGCTGGATCGTGGTCGTCTGTTCGATTGGAATTGCAGTTACACAACTTTCCTCGAACGCAAGGAAGCCATGCTCACAGCCGAAGCGGAGCAAAATGTTCTCTTCGATAAAAAGCTGGCGCAGGAAGAAGTTTGGATTCGCAAAGGCATCGAAGCGCGGCGCACTCGCAACGAGGGACGGGTGCGCGCGCTCAAACGTCTGCGCGAAGAACGGGCTGCGCGGCGCGAACGACCTGGCAAAGTGCGGATGCAACTTCAAACAGAAAAACGTTCGGGCAAGTTGGTGATCGAAGCGGAGAATGTCAATTATGCGTTTGGAGATCAGCCCATCGTCAGTAATTTCACCACCACTATTCAACGCGGCGACAAGGTCGGCATTATTGGTCCGAATGGCTCTGGCAAGACAACGTTGCTGCGTTTGCTGTTGGGTGAGCTGACTCCGCAAAGCGGCACGGTGGAGTACGGCACGAATTTGGAGATCGCATATTTCGACCAACTGCGCGCGCAACTCGATGACAGCAAATCGGTGCTGGATAATGTGGGGCAGGGCAGTGACAACGTCACCATCAATGGCAGGTCGCGCAACCTGAATGTTTATCTCGAAGATTTTCTTTTCTCCAAAGACCGAGTCAATGCGCCGATCAGTGCGCTTTCGGGCGGTGAGCGCAACCGCTTGCTGTTGGCGCGTCTGTTTGCCCAGCCAGCAAACCTGCTGGTGATGGATGAACCCACGAATGATTTGGATGTTGAAACGCTTGAAATCCTCGAAGACCTTTTGCTTGAGTACGATGGCACGTTGCTGCTGGTCAGCCATGACCGCGCTTTTCTGAATAACATCGTCACCAGCACGCTGGCAATGGACGGCACGGGTCAGGTCACCGAAACTGTCGGCGGCTACGATGATTGGCAGAAGCAAAATAAATCAGCGAAGCCAGAACCCAAGTCACGCAAGGCAACTATCAGCGATGCCCAGCCTGCGCCAGAATCTACATCCAAAAAATTAAGTTACAAGGAACAGCGCGCACTTGAATCTCAAAAGAAAGAACTTGCCGAATTGCCGCAGCATATCGAAAAACTCGAAGCGGATGTGCACAAGTTGGCGGCGGCGATGGCTGACCCGTCGTTCTATCAACAGGACAGCGCCGAGATCACGCGGGTGGTTAATCGAATTAAAAGAAATGCAGGATGAATTGGCGCAGGCGTATCACAGGTGGGAAGAGTTGGAGAAGCTGGGACTGTAAACATCTGCTAATCTTCGAAAAATTCGCGTTGATTAGCGGGCAGGTTTTAACAAAAAAATTTTCGCAGGTGCAAACGCCTGCGAAAATTTTTGATTCTGTGTGATTGAAGAGCTACTTCGCGATGCCCAGATAACTTTGCATCACGCGTTCGTCGTGGAGCAATTCTTGTCCAATGCCTTCCATGTTGATTGTGCCAGTTTTCAGCACATAAGCACGCTGGCATACCTCCAGTGCGATGGATGCATTTTGTTCCACCAAAAGGATGGTTAATCCAGCTGCTGATTCAAACGCACAATGGTTTCAAACATCATGTCGATCACGATCGGCGCGAGACCAAGCGATGGCTCATCCAGCATCAGCAGTTTGGGGCGGGACATGAGTGCGCGCCCGACTGCCAGCATTTGCTGTTCGCCGCCGGAGAGTGTCCCGCCGCGCTGGTTGATGCGTTCCTTAAGGCGCGGGAAGAGTTCAAAAACCTCTTTCATGGTGTCCTCTATCTCGTGGCGGTCATCGCGGGTGTAGGCGCCTGCCATCAGGTTTTCGCGCACAGACAACGAAGGAAAAATACGCCGTCCCTCTGGAGCCAGGGTAATGCCGTCTTTTATCACGTCATGCGGCTCCTTTTTGAGCGCTTGTCCCCGAAAAGTGATTGTGCCCGAGGTAAAGGTTTTTACCGCTACGATGGATTTCATCAATGTGGATTTTCCCGCTCCGTTCGCGCCGATGACAGAGATGATCTCACCTTCATCCACGCGCAAGCTAACCTGATTGAGAGCACAAATACCGCCGTAATGCACAACCAGGTCTTTAATATCAAGCATGGGCGTTTTCTCAGTCATGTTTTTTTCTCTCTCCCAGGTAGGCACGGATCACATCAGGGTTGCTCTGGATTTCAGTTGGAGTTCCCACAGCGAGCAGTGAACCAAGATTAAGCACGTAGATGCGTGAATCGCGGCACAGGTCCATGACCACGTTCATGTGATGTTCGATCATGATGATGGTGTATTTCATTGTGGTATGGATCTCGCGAATGAGTTGAATCAGATCGTTGCATTCATCATCGTTCATGCCTGCCGCGGGTTCATCCAGGAGCAGGAGTTCGGGGTTGGTCGCCATGGCACGCGCCATTTCCAGGCGGCGCTGCAAGCCATAGGGCAGGCTGGAGGCGCGCGCATGTGAATGCTCTTTCAGGTTGACAATTTCCAGCAGTTCCATGGCTTTTTTGCGAGTATTAACTTCGATCTTGCGGGCACGTGGTGTGCGCACAAAGGCTTCCGCTATGGAATAATGCGGTTCGCTATGCAGGCCTAATTCCACATTCTCATAAGCGGTCATTTGAGGGAACAACCGAATATTTTGGAAGGTGCGGCTGACGCCCAGTTGACAGATGCGGTCGGGCGATTTTCCCAGGATACTCTTGCCCTTGAAGATAATTTCGCCGCCTGTGGGTTTGATGGCGTTGGTGATCAAATTTAAGATGGTTGTCTTTCCGGCTCCATTGGGGCCAATCAACCCTACAAATTCGCCTGGTTGAAGCACAATGGAAACGTTATTGACAGCCCGCACGCCTCCAAAATCAACCGTGAGATTTTTGATGTTAAGGATCTCTTCGCTCATGGAGGTTTACCCTTCCTGTGAATCGGCTTGTTTGCGGTGGAAAATTTTATTCCACCACACATGCACGAAATCGAAATTCATTTCCACATATCCCAGCAAGCCTTGCGGGCGGAAGATCATGACGATCACGAACAGGAAGCCGTAAATGATCAAGCGCCATTCTGCAAAGGATCGCAGCAATTCGGGGAACAACACCAGGATAAAGGCTGTAATGAATGGACCGATTAAGGATTGGATGCCGCCGAAAACCACCGCTGCCAGCAAGTCAGATGATTTTGTGATGGTGAAAAAGGATGGGCTAAGATATGCAAAATAGAAAGCCATCAATCCTCCCGCCACGCCTGCGTAAAAGGCGCTGATGAACAGGGCGATCATTTTTGTTTTCATCAGGTTCACGCCCATCATTTGCGCCGCAACTTCATCCTGGCTGACGGCGATACAATTCTTGCCGTATTGTGAAGTCACGAACATGTGCGCCAAAAAGAGAGCCAGAAGCACGGCGATGATCACAACCGGCACAGTTGTGTGGTTTGGGATGGCCATATACCCAAAAGCTCCGCCGAGTTTGATGTCTCCGATGGTTTTTGTATTGTTGAGAAGAAGGCGGATGGATTCAGCAAAACCCAAAGTGGCGATGGCAAAGTAGTCGCCGCGTAACTGACTACGAAAGGCAGGGTATCCAATGATGAAACTACACAACCCGGCAAATGTGCCTCCTATCAGGAGCGCGATCGGGAAGGGTATGTTAAATTCTTTGGCCATGATGGCGCTCATATAGCCGCCCAGCGCCATGAACCCGGCATGTCCGATCGTAAATAAGCCGGTATACCCGGTGAGAATTGCTACTCCCAGTACGGCAATGATGTTGATCCCGCCAAGGATGATGATTGCGTTGATATAACCCATGATTTCGCCATCCTCTCTTTATAGTTTCTCGTCACTGCTTGTGCCCATCAATCCATTGGGGAAAAACAGCAGGATGATGATCAGAAACAGGAAGGAGAACAGGTCGCGGTAGGTCGAGGAGATATAACCTGAAACCATGGTTTCAAGAATACCCAGGATCATACTGCCCAAGATCGCGCCTGGCAGATTGCCAAGTCCGCCCACGATACTGGCGATCATGGCTTTGATGGTAACGATTCCCATCATGGGAAATACGGCGTACTTGATGCCGTAAAAAATTCCTGCCACAGCGGAGAGTGCTCCGGTGATGGCAAAGACTATCATGGCAACACTATTATTGTTGATTCCCATTAAAGAGGCGGTCAGGATATCGATACTACTGGCTCGAATTCCCAGCCCCCATTTGGTGCGATAGAGAAACATCCACAACAATGCCAGCGCTGCAAAGGAAAGAAAACCAGCTATGAGGTCTATGCGACCTATTGAAACTCCCTGAACAAAGAAGGGCTGCAAATTATCAACAGGAAATTTGCGGAATGTGCCGCCATAGATCAGATTAAGTATGTTGACCACCGCGAGATTAACGCCCATGGCTGAGATCATCATAAAGAGGCGCGGCGCTTTACGCACACGCAAAGGTTTGTAAGCCAGTTTTTCTGTGCTTACTGAAAGAATAATGGTAAGAAAAATTGAAATGAGCGCGGCCAACCAGAAGGGCATAAAAAAGGAGGTAATCGCGGTAAAAGCCATGAAAGCGCCAAATGTCATGAACCCGTCAAACGCCCAGTTGGTGAAATTATATACGCTGTACACCAGTGCATATCCCACCGCCAGCAGAGAGTAGATTAAGCCAATTGAAATGCCGCTCACCAGTTGTTGGATGAATAATTCCATTAGATGATTCCCTTTCCAAAATCAAAAGGGGTGTTTGCGGCGTTTGCAAACACCCCCGGTTATGGCCCTAACGTTTACTTGGGCTGGAAGGTTTCAGTGAGCTCCCATTGGCTGTCTTTGATGGTCATGATCAGCAATGGTTTGTTGTGCGGGTTGTGTGTTTTCGGTTCAATGGTTACCTTGCTGGTGAACAATTGAACATCAGTCATGGTTTCCAATGCATCGCGGACAGCGGTCGGTGTAACGTCACCTTTTTTGGCGGCTTCACCAATGGCATATTCAATCGCCATCAATGCATCGAGGCCGTAGTAGGTGTAGATATTTGCCTTGACGCCGGGGTGTTTCTTTTCAAAGGCGGCATTGAATTCAGCAAATGCGGGGTCGACATCCGAAACACCTGTGGTGACGATTGCGCCTTCAAGTTGAGGGCCGGCCATTTCAAGTAGTTCTGGAACGAATACGCCATCCCCACCCATCATCTGGACTTTCAATCCGAGCGCCTCTGCTTGCTGGGCAGCCAGACCGATATCCTTAAATGTATAGGCATCGACTACGAGCAGGTCAGCACCTGCATCTTTGATCTTGGCTAATTGGGCGCGGAACTCGGCATCGCCCTGTGTATAGCCTTCTTTTGCGACGATCTCGCCGCCCAATTCAATGAAGTGGTCCTCAAAGAATTGGTGCAGGCCGACAGTGTAAGGCGATGCAATGTCGGTCAGCAGGGCGGCTTTGCGCAAGCCGAGTTTGTTGTAGGCGAAATCTGCCTGGGCATAGCCCTGATAAGGATCAATGAAGCAGACACGGAACATATAAGGGTGCAGGGTTCCATCTTCAGCAACGGTGACGTTAACGTTGGATGCCGTTGTGGCGACCATCGGTACCTTGGAAGCATCGGCAATATCTGCGAGAGGAATACCAGCGGACGACCAGGAGGGCCCGATGATGGCTACGGCTTTATCCTGATCCATCAAACGTTTGGCAACTGCCACGGCATCGGTCACTTCTGAACGGGTGTCATAGACAACCAATTCCAGTTTGTAGCCGCCAACCCCGCCGTCTGCGTTGACTGCATCAACATAATCCTGCATGGCAGGCACTGAAGCTGCCCCAACGTAGGCGTCTACGCCTGTCAGTTCGGTGATATACCCCACCTTGAGCACTTTCTCTTTAGCGCCACAACCTGACAGGCTGGAAACGAGCAAAACGCCTATCACCAACAAACCCCACCACTTACGGAAAAACTGTGCATTTTTATTCATATTACTTTTTCTCCTTGTGTTGTATTGGACAAAAACCTAACAGGAATCACAAACGCTGAACATTTCAGCATAATGCCATGTAGTGGATCGGTTTGTTTTTCAGATTCGGCAAGAGCGATTATCCAAACGATCTTTTCTCTCGCAGTTGTTTTACTCCATAATATTTTTTATAAAATTCCTGTCCAAGCATCCCTTCTGTTACAAATTGTACGAGTGTTTGAAGTGCTTGTCAATCATTGGCGTTCCACAAATAAAAATTTGCTAAAGGATAATTGGTTCCTCAAATAATTACGATCCAGGTGTGCAATAATTTCCACCATCTATTGTTTTTCGGGTGGTTATCTGCTATAGCCATTGGACAATATTTGGCAAAAATTTGAATTATTAATCCTTTCTCATCTTGTGATATACATCACCTAAGAAATTCGAGTAAATTAACTTTCCTTTAATCTTTTTTTGTAATAAAATGTAGGTTATGATATTTGGATAACCTATCCAAATTGTCTTAAGAAAGTATAAGGAGGTGCAGTTTAAACATATTTGATAATAAAAGTAAACATTGATCATCGAGATATAATTTCTACAAGGAGAATGTAAGAAATGACACTCAAAAAAGTACTTTTGCTCGTTGCCGCCCTAATTGTCGCCGCCTTTGTGTTGACGGCTTGCGCCGGAGCCGCTGGTCCTGAACGGCCCCGCTGGTCCTGCTGGCCCTGCCGGCCCTGCTGGCCCTGCAGGTGCTGCTGCTTTAGCGGCTACTGATTTGACCTGCACCGAATGCCATAACGACACTCCTCTCATTGCCAGCAAGAAAGCCGCCTGGGAATCGTACCTGCACGGTACCGGCGCAGCCTATCGACAGAAGGACCCGCAACCCACGCTGCGCAGGCTGTCACTCCGGTGCCCTTTCAGCACCATGATTGCCGCTGGACAGAACTTTAGCCAGGTCGAATCTGGCGATGCCGACCCGACCCATCAGGACTGCCGCACCTGCCACGAGGTTCACACCACCTATACCGGTGAGGACTGGGCTCTTGAGACCACCGACCCGGTCAACATTGTTGTAAGCGGTGCGACCTTCGATGGAGGCACCGGCAACCTGTGCGCCAACTGCCATCAGGCACGCCGCTATATGGAGAATTTTGTCGACAAGACCGATCCGACCAAGTACACTTCCACCATCCCGCGCTTTAATCCGCACTTGAGTGTTCAAGCCGATATGTTGATGGGTCTCCGCTGGTGATGGTGTGGAAGGCAAACCCGGCGCGCATTATCCATGTTGAATAACTACCTGCGTGGGCTGCCACCTAGGTGAAGGCCAAAACCACCTCTTTGAAGCCGCAACTTGCCATTTGCCAGGCCTGCCATACCGATGCCGAGAACCTCGACATCAACGGCGCCGCAACCAAAGTGGAAGAGAGAATGGCGGAACTCCAAGGCTGCTCTGCAAGCCGCCGGACTTGCTTGATGCAGACAGGTGCAGTTATTCCGGGAACATGGGATGAAGCTCAGGCGACTGCCCTCTGGAACTATGAAGTGATCGAAGAAGACGCCAGCAATGGTGCTCACAACCCGGTCTATGTCAATGCTATGCTTGATGCTGCGTTTGAAGCACTGAAGTAATAGCTACCACCAACGCTAGCAATAATATAATAACGTAAATGCTATAAAAATAGCGGATTCCGTCAGGCATCCGCTATTTTTATACAAAGTGGGAAAATTTGCGTTTATTAAAATCACATTAATTTGATGATATTCAGTACTGTCGGATTTCTCATAATAAAATAGAATTGGCTAGACTGGAAATTGTGAGAAATAACACATAAATTGTCTTTAGAAGTTTTTTCTCTCTCTTTCAGAATTTAACAAAGAAGAAAGTCTGAATTATCGATGGCTTATTAAAGGAGGCACTATTGACCAAATGCAATAACAATAACAAAACATAGAAGTATCACCTCAAACTGTCATAAGGAGAATGATAAGAAATGACACTTAAAAAATTACTTGCACTAATTGGTTTGCTGATCGTAACGGCTGTTGTATTAGCCGCTTGCGGCGGCGCCGCGACCACCCCGGCTCCTGTTGTTGAACCTACCAAGGCTCCGGCAACAGCAGTCCCGACAGTAGTTCCCACCGTTGACCCGGCTGAAGCGATCAAGCCCATTTTCGCTGCTTCTGGCCATGCGGATGCCGCAGCTGAAGCCTTCGTCCATTGGGACGGAGAAACCCCGGCTGAAGTCCCCACCTCCTGTGCCAAGTGCCATACCAGCGCCGGCTATCAGGATTTCATTGTTGATGGCAAGGTTGATGCGGCTGTGCCTGCTGCCCCGTCTGGCACGCTTGAATGCGCAACCTGTCACAATGACACTGCTGCGGCAATGACCTCAGTCACATTCCCCTCCGGTATAGTTGTCGAAAACCTCGGCCCAGAGGCGATTTGTATGACCTGCCACCAGGGACGCCAGTCCAAAGTTAGCGTTGACAAGAAGATCACTGATTTCGCTGTGACCGATGTTGACGCAGTTGTTGCCCCCATCAAGGACAAAGACGGCAAGGATGTGAACTTTACCTTCCCCAATGTTCACTATTTTGCTGCAGCCGGTACGCTCTACGGCTCCCAGGCCCATGTGGGTTACGAATATGATGGCAAGCTGTATGATATTAAGAATCAGCATGTTGACGGCTACGACACATGTCTCGGTTGCCATGACCAGCACAGCCTGGAAGTAAAAGTTGAAGCTTGCGCTGAATGTCACGAGGGTGTTGTCGCTGTTGATGACCTCAAGAATGTCCGTGAACCCTCATCTTACCCGGATTATGATGGCGATGGCGATGTGACCGAAGGCGTTGCTTTTGAAGTCGCAGGCCTGCAGGAAACCCTGTATTCCTCAATTCAAGCTTATGCCAAGGAAGTTGCCGGCTTGGGTATCGTTTACGATGCTGCTACGAACCCCTACTGGTTCGCAGATGCTGATGGCGATGGTGCAATCGATCAGGTAGACGGCAAGAATGTCAATTACAATGCCTTTACCGCCCGTTTGATGAAAGCCACCTATAACTACCAGGTCTCCGTCAAGGATCCCGGTGCGTTTGCTCACGGCGGCAAATACGTCATGGAGTTACTCTATGACTCGATTGAAGACCTGAATGCCAGCGAAAAACTGACCACCAAGTTCGACGCGACCACCCTGGCTCGTGAAGATACCGGTCACTTCAACGGCGCTCGCGAAACCTGGCGCCATTGGGATGTCGATGCTGATGGCAATCCCGTCTATACGGTTGAAGCCGCTTGTGCCAAGTGCCACAGCAGTTCCGGCTTGCCCACACTTCTCGCGGGCGAGACCGTTCCTGAAACCGGCGTTCCCGCCGGCAACGGTCTGATGTGCCTCACCTGCCATGACGGTGCGAACTTCCCCGACCGCATAGCTCCTGATGAAGTAACCATGCCTTCTGGTATGGTTGTGAGCTATGGTGAAGATGCTGATTCCAACCTCTGCATCGAATGTCATCAAGGTCGCGCTTCCAAGAAGACCATTGATGATAAGATTGCCCAGTTCCCCGGCGCTGCTGAAGCCCCGGATACAGTTGTTGAGCCTACTGCAGATGGAACTAAATTTAGTTTCAGCAATGCCCACTACCTCGGCGTCGCCGCTGTATGGTTCGGCACAGACGCTCAGGGCTTCTATGAATACGACGGCAAGACCTATGTCGGTACCAACCCGCACGCTGCGGTCAACGGCAAGTCTGGCTGTACCGGCTGTCACGATGCCCACAATGGCACTCCTGACGAAGAAGCCTGCAAAGCCTGCCACGGCGAGACATCTATGGATGATCTCCGCGGCATGAGTTCCACTGGCGACTACAACGGCAACGGCGATACAACGGAAGGCCTGCGTGCTGAATACCGCGGCCTGCGCGATGTTCTGTATGCCGAAATTCAGAAATATGCCAAGGACAACAGCTGGAACCGGCATCACCTACAACCCCGATGTTTATCCATACTGGTTCGTTGACGCTAATGGCGATGATGTAGCTGATGAAGTGGATGGCAAGACAGTGGCTTACACCACTTGGACGCCCCGTCTGCTCAAAGCCGCCTACAACTTCAACTTCCTGCGCAAGAATCCGGATGTCCACATCCACAATGGAAAATATGGTATCCAGATCGCGATTGACTCCATCGAAGACCTCGGTGGCGATGTAACCACGTATACTCGCCCATAGCTGTATGTAAGTACTAAGTAAAAATAGCGGATGCCGCCAGGCATCCGCTATTTTTACTTATGGGCTGTGGAAATCCAGTAATTCTTAGTGTGAGTCGATCACAATTTTATTTTGTAATCAACTCACACGCTTGTTACACCTTAATACCCCTTTGGGTAGTGAAATGTGCGATTTTGTACTCGTACGGGTATTAACCATTAATTAATTTAAGCTTTAATTTAATTTTTTAAAACTCTACGTTTATTAAAATCATATTAATTCGATGATGTTCAACACTGTCAAATTCATCATAATAAAAATAGAATAGACTTAACAGATATTGTGAGAAATAGTACAAAAATTTACTTTAGAAGTTTTCGCCATTGCCCATGTACTCATTTCAGAGTTAATTCAAGAGGAGAATGCAAAAATGACGAAATCAGTATTACACTTTAGAAAACCAGTTTGGATAACTTTTTCCCTGGTTTTTGTGGTTTGCTTGATATTTGGAATGGCGATCAGCACGACCCAGCCCGCGTCTGCTGCCCAGGTTGCAACGCCCACGCCAGGCGTTGCCAAGCCATTGCCCGCCGATCACGAAGGGCGAACAACTTGTAACGATTGTCATACCAATAACATCGGGCCAGCGAATCCGGCAGATCATGAAGGACGCACGGATGCGATGTGTGTCCTATGCCACAAAGCAAGCGGTAGCGGAGACGCGGCAGCGCCGGCGGGAGAAACGATACAGCAAAATTATGCAGGCTCCGAAACATGTGCTGGCTGCCATGAAGATATTCATACGCCAATGGCAAGTTGGACGAAGGTGAAAATGCATTCCCGAATGCCTACACCACTTGGACGCCCCGTCTGCTCAAAGCCGCCTACAACTTCAACTTCCTGCGCAAGAATCCGGATGTCCACATCCACAATGGAAAATATGGTATCCAGATCGCAATTGACTCCATCGAAGACCTCGGTGGCGATGTAACCACGTATACTCGCCCATAATAATTGTACGTAAGTAGTAAGTAAGTGTAATAAACATAACTCATCCCGAATTTAATCTTTCGGGGTGAGTTTGTTTTTAAGGGCGGTTGGAACGCTGAAAAACGAAGAAAATGCTGATTATTTGCTCTTTTATCAGCGAAAATCAATGTCTATCTGCATCCAAAATTAAATTTTGGGTTAATTATGTTTTTATTACCAGGTGGGAGCTCTGCGTTTATTAAAATCACATTAATTCGATGATATTCAACACTGTCAGATTTTCAATAATAAAAATAGAATAGGCTCAATACATATTGTGAGAATTAGTACAAAAATTGTCTTTAGAAATTATTGCCATTGCCCACACGCTCTTTTCAGAATTCACCAAAGAGGAGATTATAACAATGACGAAACCTGTACTACGCTTTAGAAAACCAGTTTGGGTGACATTTGCCCTGGTTTTTGTGATTTGCTTGATGTTTGGGATGGCGATCAGCATGGCGCAACCCGCATCTGCTCAAACTGCAACCGCCACGCCCACTTCCGCAGTAACCCCAGAGCCAAGTTACGCAGGTTCCGAAACATGTGCTGGCTGTCATAAAGATATTCATACCACCTGGTCCACTACATTGCATTCGCAGGCATTCTCCTCGCCGATCTTTCAAGAGGATTGGGTAAAGCAAAGTTCTGCTGCTTCCTGCCTTGAATGCCACACAACAGGCTTTGATCCAACAGACAGGAAAATACTCTCGAGGAAGGCGTGACCTGCGAGTCTTGTCATGGCCCGTTGCAACAAGACCACCCGAACAACCCAATGCCCGTCACACCAGATTACACCTTATGCGCGCGTTGTCATAAGACTACTACTGATGAATGGCGTGCCAGCAAACATGGTGGGGTAAACATTAATTGCGAAGCATGTCATAGTTCGCATTCACAGAAGCCGCGCGCAGAAACGGTCAATGAATTATGCGGGACATGCCATAAAGATACAGGTTCGTCCTTTACACATGGCACACATGCAAATTCTGGTTTGCAATGCAGTGATTGTCATATGAATGCGGCCTCACACACCACTTCCACGGGCGGGTTATTTGCCACCGGGCATACCTTTGCCGTAGGTTCAGAAGCCTGTATCAATTGTCATAAGGATACAGTCCATACACGCGACACGATTCGTCAAATTGACAGGACAGGACACTGGCGAGGCATTGTCCCAGGAAGAATTGGCAAAGCAAGTACAGGATCAGGAACAAACCATCAAGAGTCTTGAAGCACAAAGCTCGGTTCGCCTTTATACAGGTTTGATGCAGGGCGCCATTGTTGGTTTGATCATTGGTGGAACTGCCGCGTGGGTGGTAAGTCGTCGTATGAAAATTGTGGAGGTTGACGAAAATGGAAAAGAAGAACGAATCTAAAAAGAAAAAGATTGTTCTCAAGCTGACGCGGAGTGATGTTCTCAAAGTGGCCGCCGCAGCTATCGGTTCCATTGTTGCTGCGCCTCTGCTTACGACAGGTCCATTGTCACCCTTTGGTCAGCTCAAACAACAACAACTGGAAGGCGAAACGAAGACTGGGCATGGTGGGGCAACCGGTGAAAATCACTGGGGTATGGTCATCAGCCTTGACCTGTGCATTGGATGTGAATACTGTACGCGTGCATGCTGTGCCACGAACGATGTTCATGCGCTTTCTCCCTGGAATGTAGTGTTTCCAGAGAAAACAACGGCAGGAAACAGTTTTTTCCTTAGCCGCCCTTGTTTACATTGCCAGAATGCCCCATGTGTAGAGGTTTGTCCGGTCAAAGCAACTTTCCATCGCGAAGATGGCTTGGTGGTCATGGATTATGACCGTTGCATCGGCTGTCGCTATTGTCAAGTGGCCTGTCCGTATGATGCGCGTCAATTTAACTGGCGGGAACGTACCGATGCGAATCCATATGTTCCAGCCTGGGGAGAACCAGAGGTGGAACATCCCCCTCGTGGTGTCGTCGAAAAATGCACATTCTGTATCCATCGCATTGATGACGGACTTGAAAAAGGACTCATTCCTGGTGAAGACTACGAAGCCACACCAGCCTGTGTCAACATCTGCCCAGTGGGAGCACGCACATTTGGGAATTTGAAAAATCCGGATAGTAAAGTTTCCCAGCTTATCGCTGCAAACCCCACCTTGCGTCTGCGCGATGACCTTGGAACAGACGCAAGCGTTTACTACATCCCACCAAAGGAAGGTATGTAAAAATGACAGATTCTCCATTGGAGCGCAAGCCTTTTCGTTTGCCTGTTAGCCGACTCTTACTAGTCTGGTTGGGTATCCTGTTAGTTTTGCTTTTGATCGGCATTTACTCAGCCATAACCGTATTTGTCAAGGGGTTGTACATTACCAACATGAGCGACTCTGTCCCATGGGGATTATGGATCACAATTGATCTATCTTCCATTGCCTTGGGCGCGGGCGCATTTACACTTTCAGCGATCGTGTATATCTTTGGCATCAAACGTTTGCAGCCGATCATCCGCCTGGCGATTCTGGTCGGTTTTGCAGGATACACCTCTGCCATGTTGATGCTGTTGGTGGATATTGGCCGCCCGGACCGATTTTGGCACCCGTGGGTCTTCTGGAATGTGCACTCGGTGCTTTGGGAAGTGACGATGTGCATCACGATCTATCTGCTTATTCTGGTTACGGAATTCGCGCCGGTAGTTGTTGATACCAAACTCTTTGATAGTTGGCCGCGTATTCGAAAATTCGGCCATTTCCTGCATAAGTTGACCCCATTCCTCGCAGTGTTGGGACTGGTCATTTCCCTGCTGCACCAATCTTCACTGGGCGCCACATACGGCATCATTAAATCGCGTCCCTTCTGGTTCAAACCAAGCATGCCGATCATGTTCGTCCTCTCAGCCATCGCTGCTGGCCCTGCGATCACTGTGGGAGTAGCCTATGTTCTTGAGTGGGTAACCGGCAAACGCACTGTGCCGCATGATGTCTTGCAGATCATCGCGCGTTTCAGCGGTATTGGCTTGCTGGTCTATGGATATATTAAATTTTGGGATATGGCGGCAGTGACATATTATGGCCGTACCCCCGGAGTTAGTTCTGCGTTTGCGCTCCTACAACAACAGACTCCATATAGCTTTAGCTTTTGGGCCGGGGAAGTATTGCTGGGTATTATCATTCCAGCAATACTGTTCCTTGTTCCCCGCTTCAACAGAAACCCTGCTCTGGCTGTATTGGGCTCCCTTTCCGTCATGGTGGGGATCATTATCCACCGCTGGAATGTTACAGTGGGCGGATTATTCGTTCCCCTTGCCTATTCTCCGGGAACAGCTTTCAAATTGCCACCTGGAGCTTATTTCCCGTCACCAGTGGAATGGGGTGTGGGTATCCTCGTGATTGGGTATGCGCTGACTGTGATCACTCTTGGAGCTTATTTCCTGCCACTTTTTGACAAGACCGAACATTGATCTATAGAAATCAACCATCATGATGGGCAGGTTTTTTTAACACCTGCTCATCAATTCGTTAAATGGATTCGCAATAAGTTTGGGTTATACTAGCCAATGTATACCCATACACTCACATTTTGGAGAATGCAATGCCCATCACTAACGTTGCAAACAGCTGGAAAGCTTTGCTATGGAGGAAAAGCAATGGATGAATCCTCTGCCAGTTCATTTTTTATGGTTTTGCTGTTCATCTTGCGTTGTCTTGTTCCACTCGCTATTTTATTTGGGATCTCCTATTTGCTCCGCCGCATGGGATTGGTAGCCATCGAAGCTCCTGAGCCAAAAGAAGAACCAGTGGAAAATACAACAAAAGACTCAAGCAAGGCTGCTTCATCCCCGAAATCGAAAAACGCAACACAGCCTAAAAAAACCAAAAAACGGAAACCTTCCCCGCCCAGGAAAAAGACCGCTACGAAAACAAAGACTGGAACCTCAAGGAGTCCTAGCAAATGACAACGCGTAACCTTCGTCAGCAAATATTCTGGCTGGTTGTTGCAGGCACATTTGCCCTGTTTTTCAGCCTTTTGCTTGTATCACCAGCCACCGCACAGCCTCCTGCGCAGGAGACTGAGAAGTATTGTTTATCCTGCCATGGCGATGAAAATTTGAGCATGACCCTCCCGAGCGGCGAGGTCCTTTCCCTTTACGTTGCGCAGGATGATCTTAATCATTCCGCGCATAGCTCCGTTGGGATCGAGTGTGAAGCCTGCCATAACAATATTTCGGAATATCCTCATCCGAAAATGGAGTATCAGAACAAACGCGAGCTTTCTCTTGCCTATTATCAAACATGTGAGAAATGCCACTCCACAAATTATGAAAAAGCAAAAGACAGTATGCATGCCCAGTCGGCAGAGGCGGGAAATCTAAATGCCCCGATCTGTACCGATTGTCATGGTGCGCACGATGTCCAATCACCAAACGAACCACGTTCCCTTATTTCAGAAACATGTGCACAATGCCATACGGACATTGTAGAATCATACAAACAAAGTGTGCATGGCGCGGCATTGATGAAAGATGAAAATACGGATGTCCCTGTTTGTACGACATGCCATGGCGTGCATAATATTCAAGATCCGCGCACCAGTCAATTCCGTGTGGACGAGCCTGAGCTATGCGCTGGGTGTCACGCCGACCCTGAATTGATGGCAAAATATGGATTGTCTGCTGATGTGTACAGCATTTACAAACGCTCCTGGCATGGCGTGGATGTTTCTGTATATAAAGCAAAGTGGCCCACCATTTGGCATGATAGCGCAGTGTGCGCCGATTGCCATGGCGTTCATGACATTCGTTCGACAGATGACCCGGCTTCAAAAGTGAACCATGCCAATTTACTGAGTACCTGTCAGAAATGCCACCCCAGTGCGGGACCAAACTGGACCGATGCCTGGACCGGCCACAATGAGATCAGCCTTGAGCGGACGCCTTTCCTGTACTACGTGGAACAATTCTATTCATCCTTTGCCCCATTTGTTTTATGGGTATGTATCATCTACGTGGTACTGCAAATCATCCATGCCATCGTTGATCGTGTAAGGAGAAACCTGCAATGAGCGGAAATCGTACCAATCCTTCCACAGCCGCCCAACAGGAAAGAACATTCCTGCGTTTTGCGCTTGGGCAACGCTGGGAACATGCCATTTTGATATTAAGCGGTTTGGTTCTTTTATTAACCGGGTTGCCGCAAAAATATCGTGAGTTTTCACTAAGCCAGGATCTGCTGTCTACACCTGAACGGGTGAACCTTATTCGCCAGATCCATCACATTGCTGCGATCATCCTGATTTTGGAAGTTATTTATCACCTTGGCAGGATCATCATTTTGCTGGTTCGCCGAAAGCTGCCTGGTGATTTGCTCCCAACCGGGCAGGATGTGCGCGATGCGGGGCAGATGTTCCAGTATTTACTTTTCATGCGCAAGGACAAGCCAAAATTCGGCAGATATAATTTTGAGCAGAAGGTAACCTATTGGTTTGTCTTCTTTAGTATTGGCATGATGGTCATTAGCGGCCTCATCATCTGGTTTCCAGTATGGTTTACCCAGTTCCTGCCGGGCGGGGTGGTGCCTGCCTCAAAACTGGCGCATAGCACCGAATCAATAGTGCTGATGGTCTTTATTATTATCTGGCATTTCTATCATGTACATCTAGAGCGTATGAATTTGAGTATGTTTACCGGTCGTTTAAGTGAAGACGAAATGCGTGAATTCCATGAGAAGGAATACGAACGTGTCACCGGTCAAGCCTCCATATCCGCTCAGCCTGGAGAGGAGAAGTGATGCGACTACGCAGCATTCTTTTCATAACGGGGCTGGTTATCTGCTTCGTCAGCTTTGGATTTGCCGTTTCGGAAGCCTCCGCAGGTTCGGGTCAAGGGGTTGAAGCGGCGGTTCGATCATCTGCTCCACTCACAGGTTGACGATAGTACCTGTCTGGCTTGTCACGATAAAGAGGGTTTTAGTGTGGAGTTGGATAGCGGTGAAACCCTGCCATTGACCATCAGCTCTGATGCGTTTGCGGTAAAGCACACACGGCTCAAACGATGTGACCTGTGTTACCTGCCACTCAGATATTGATGGTTTTCCCCACCCGGAACGCACCACAGAAACTATCCGTGACGTTAAGTTGAAATATTACACATCGTGCGAGCAATGCCATGCGGAGCAATTTGACCAGACGTTGGACAGTGTTCACCAAAAAGCCCTGGCGGCAGGTAATAAAAATGCGGCTGTATGTGCCGATTGCCATAACCCGCATACCCAGCAAAAAATTACCGATGATCTCAGGCGACACTCCTTCCCGATGCCCGCTTGCACATCCCTGAGACCTGCGCCCAATGCCATAGCGAGATATATAACACCTATAAAGAAAGCGTACATGGCAAGGCATTAACCGAAGAGCAAAACGCGGATGTGCCGACATGTATTGATTGTCATGGCGTGCATAACATCCAGGATCCAACCACAGCCACTTTTCGTAATAGTACGCCATACCTGTGTGCCAAGTGCCATACAGATAAAGCGCTCATGTATAAGTATGGCTTATCCACCGAAGTGCTAAACACATACGTTTCTGATTTTCATGGCACAACTGTGGTGTTGTTCGATAAAACATTCCCAGACCAGCCGACCAATAAACCAGTCTGTACAGATTGCCACGGCTTCCACGATGTTGCGCGTGGGGATGATCCTGAAAAGGGATTGCATGTGCGTGAAAACCTGCTTGAACGGTGTCAGACCTGTCACCCGGATGCGACCGCGAATTTCCCGGATTCATGGCTTTCTCATTACATCCCTTCGCCTGAAAAATATGTGATGGTGTATTACATCAATCTGTTTTATAAATTTTTCATCCCTGCTGTGTTGATCCCCATGCTTGTTCTTGTTGTAATGGATTTTAGCCGTATGATGATTAATCGTTTTCGTAAACCAAAACCAGTTGAAGCAAAGAAGCCTCACGTAAAGAAAAAGACCAAACCTGCTGATGAGGAGTCCCACCATGACTAAACCTACCGGGGACTCGAAGACTCAAAACATATACTCGTTTTGATCCTGTTCAGCGGGTTCAACATATCATATTCCTGATCTCTTTCTCAATTCTGGGGTTTACTGGCCTGCCTCAGAAATTTATGCTTTCACCGATCAGTATAGCGTTCTTTAATTTTTTCGGTGGTATCGAAAATGTGCGCATCATCCATCACACTTCCGCGATCGTGATGATGATCGTCAGCGTAATTCATGTATTGGATGTGCTGTATCGCGTTTACGTGTTGCGGACTCCGATCGCAATGATCCCGTGGATCAACGATGCCCATACATGTATATGAGGATGTTATGTACTATATCGGCCTCCGAAAGCGTAAAGCCTATTATGGGCGATATACATACGCCGAGAAAGCAGAGTACCTGGCTGTGATATGGGGGACTGTTGTCATGGGGCTGACCGGCTTCATGATGTGGAACCCGATCTCAACCTTGCGTTTCGTGCCCGGTGAAGCGGTCCCTGCGGCAAAAGCCGCGCATGGCGGCGAGGCAGTGCTGGCTGTCCTAGCCATTATCATTTGGCATTTCTATCATGTGCATCTCAAGCATTTTAATAAGAGCATATTTACAGGGACTCTCAACCATGAAGAAATGGAAGATGAACATCCTGCCGAACTGGCGGCGATGGAAGCTGGCGAGCACCTTACCCCGATCCCAGAGGCAGTGCTGCGTAAACGTCAGATGATCTATGCGCCAGTTGCTGTTGTGATCCTGGCTATATTCAGCTACGGCTTTTATTTCTTTATCGGATATGAGACGACGGCGGTCACCACTGTGCCAGCTGGGTCAGTGGTTCAAGTGTACGTTCCGCAGACACCCACTCCAGTCCCAACCTTACCTCCAACCGTCACCGCAGCGCCGACTAAGATTCCTTCTGCAACTCCTGTTTCCACCACAAAGGAAGCGCCTGCCGTTTCGATTTCCTCCACACCTTCTGAGCCAGCAGATACGGCTGTGACTTGGGACTCTGCAGTCGGTCCGTTATTTACGCAAAAGTGCTTGATGTGTCATGGCGCGACGGCTTCAGGCGGATTAAACCTTTCCACCTATACAGATGCAATGAAAGGTGGCGCATCTGGTGAGGTATTTGCACCCGGTGATTCAGCCAATAATTTGATGGTCGTTAAGTTTGAAGGCGGCGCACACCCATATGCAGTCCTTTCGCCTGAAGAGTTGGCTTTGGTTAAAGCCTGGCTGGATGCAGGCGCGTTGGAAAAATAGAAATATTTACTTGGTAGCGAACAGTCGAGTGATCCTATTATTAGGATTTCCGCTTTTATCCGCTAGTCTGAGCCAATCTCCGCGAATTTTTTGATAAGATTAGTGTAGATCGGCAAAGATTAGCGGATTGTTTTTGAGTAATCGAAATTCGGTTTTCTATTGGAGGCTTTAATGAAAAAGTTAATGGAACGAATTGGAAAGTTTTTTGTGCCTGAACCAGGGTTCTTCACGCTGGGCGTATGTTCTACCGTATCTGGCTTTAATTCTTCTTTTTATTGTAATATTTGCAGGTGGAACCTATGGATGGGAACGTACCAACTCCACGGAATTTTGCGGAACAACCTGCCATACCATGCCGCCTCAAGGTGTGACGCACTCAATTTCCCCGCATGCAAATGTCACCTGTGAAGAATGTCATATTGGCCGCGCTTCATTTGGCGATCAATTTATGCGCAAGTCACAGGCATTGCATGAAATTTACTACACGATTTTCTCACTTTACGAATATCCGATCCGCGCCAAGGCTTTGCGCCCCGCTCGTGATACCTGTGAAAAATGCCATCTGCCAGAGACCTTCACGAGCGACAGCCTGCGTAACATTAAGCACTTTGCCAATGATATTGAAAACACACCCTTCACGACCTATCTCATTTTGAAGACAGGCGGAGGTGACAAACGCCAGGGACTTGGCAAGGGCATTCACTGGCATATTATGAACAAGGTTGAATACTATTCAACAGATCCCTTAAGTCAGGAAATTCCCTACGTACGCGCCTATAATGATGACGGCACGTTTACAGAATATACTGACGTTGAGTCTGGCTTTGACCCAAGCACTGTGGATGAAAGCCAGCTCACCCTAATAGATTGCACCACCTGTCATAACCGTGTATCCCATAATTTTAAGAACCCTGCGGATTCGGTTAACGATTCCATGGCGCGTGGTGTGATCGACCCAGCCATTCCTTCCATTCACCAGCAGGCTGTGTCTGTGCTGACTACCAAATATGAAACTCGCGAAGATGCCATGAAGGTCATTGCCGCTCTTGAAGAAACCTACCAGACTAATTTCCCTGATTATTACAGCCAGAACAGTGAAAAGATCCAAAATGCAATAACTGAGATCCAAGCCATCTATGACCGTACTGTCTTTCACGATCAAAAAGTTGATTCGGACACACACCCGAATAACCTGGGTCACATCAATTCACCGGGCTGCTTCCGCTGTCATGACGGCAAACATCTTAATGCGGATAACGAGGCTGTGCGCCTCGAATGTAACCTCTGTCATTCCATTCCCATTGTTTCAACTCCAAAGGATTTGGTGACCAGGATCGAGATCAACAGCGGCGGGGTCGAACCTGACTCACATCTCAACCCCAATTGGATCAGCCTGCATAACATGTCGATGGACCAGTCTTGTGCGCAATGTCATACCACCGAGGATGCGGGCGGCACGAGCAATACATCTTTCTGCTCGAATAGCGCGTGTCACGGGAGTGTGTTCACCTATGCCGGGTTTGATGCCCCGGCTTTGCGTGAAATATTGAAGGATCAAATTCCCACTCCACCCTCGGCCGAAACAACGACTTCATCTGGCCCGTCCAGTTATGATACGAATATCGGCGCACTCTTCACGGCAAAATGCGGAGCCTGCCACGGCGCAGCGGCATCTGGCGGATTAAACGTCACCACGTATGCTGACTTGATGAAGGGTGGTCAGGAAGGCGCAGTGATCGTACCGAATGATTCTGAAAATAGTTTGCTGGTGAAGATACAGGCCGCAAAACATTTTTTCAATCTAACTCCTGAAGAATTGGAATTGGTCGTACAATGGATTGACGCAGGAGCACTCGAAAAATAAGTTAAGAAAATAAAATAAAAAGGAGTCCAATTTGGACATCATAACGGTCTACTTCTTCTACGGTTTATCCTTCTTCTGCATGGGATTAGCCGTTATGTTGGAAGTAGGCCGTTCTTCTGAATTGGACTTTGCGCGCGCTTTGCGTGCCCTGGCAGGCTTTGGAATCATCCACGGATGCCATGAGTGGCTGGAGATGTTCCTGCTTATTTATCCGAGTTCGCAGGAATTACCCATCTATAAATGGATTGGACCTGTTCGTATCATTCTGCTTGCGACTTCTTTTTTATTTTTGATTGCTTTCGGCGCGAGACTAATTGCAGGGTCAAAGCGAAATAAACTATCCTGGCAAATGCTGGGGACCATTGCATTCATCTGGGTGGTGGGATTGATTTGGCTGTTGTTAACGGATCAGAACGAGTCCAACATTGTAGCGGCAGATGTGTACACGCGTTATTCTCTGGCGATTCCCGGCGCGGCGCTGGTCGCCTGGGGGTTGTTTTTACAACGTCAAAAATTCCATCAGGCAGGTATGAAAGGATATGGGCGGGATGTGATCATAGCGGCAATCGCATTCGGATTGTATGGCGGTATCGGCCAGCTCTTTGTCACGCCCAGCATCATCTTTCCTTCTTCCTTCCTCAATTCTGTAACCTTTTTAAATTGGTTTGGTTTTCCCATTCAACTTTTCCGTTCGATCATGGCTTGTATCGCCGCGATCTCAATCATCAGTTCGCTGAGAGCCTTTGAAGAGGAAACCAGGCTGCAGATCGAGAGCTTGAGCCGTGCGCAACAAGCTGAACGCCAACGATTGGATGAGCTACACTCCGAACTTCTGCGCCGCACAGTCCGCGCGCAGGAGTTGGAACGCCAGCGCATTGCGCGTGAACTGCACGATGAGATCGGTCAAACATTAACTGCGCTGGGCATGGGGCTGCGCGCCATTTCAGACAGCGCTTCATCCAAGCCGGAGCGGGTAAACAAACAAGCGCGTGAATTACAAAGCGTAGTGGACACAGGACTCTCCGGGCTGCAAAACCTGATCATGGGACTGCATCCTCCCCAGTTGGATGATTTCGGTTTGATGGCGGCGTTGCGCTGGTTTAGTGCACAGGTGAAGGATCGGTTTGGGTTAACAGTAACAGTTACCAGCCGCGGAGATGAAGCGGATTTAGCGGAGGAAGTCCGCACTGTGTTGTATCGCATCGTTCAGGAAAGTATCATCAATGTCACCCGTCATGCAAACGCAGACCATGCAGGCGTGCTGGTTGTATTCGATGAAGATGAAGTGAATATTCTCGTGGAGGACAATGGCTGCGGCTTCGATGTGGATACCACGCTTAATAAGCCGGGACATCCATGCTGGGGTTTGCTTGGCATGAAGGAACGCGCCGCTCTGGTGGGCGGCGAATGCTTGATCCTGTCTACGCCCGGAGCGGGAACGCTCATTCAGGTATGTATGCCCCTCGCAAAGGAAACTCATGGCTAAACAAATTCGCATTCTGCTGGTAGATGATCATGATGTAGTCCGCAGTGGCGTGCGGATGTTGTTGGAAAATGAGGAGGATCTCGTGATCCTTGGCGAGGCAGGCAATGGGCAGCAGGCGTTGGAACTGGTGGAAAAACTTGACCTGGATGTTGTGATCATGGACATTACCCTGCCTGACATGTCGGGCATTGAAGTTACGCAGCGTATCAAACAATCACACCCGAAGATCGCCGTTGTGGCGTTGACCATCCATGAAGATCAACAATACTTTTTTGAAATGCTCCAGGTTGGGGCGTCGGCTTATGTCCCCAAACGCGCGGCTCCCAACGACCTGATTACCGCGATACGGGCGGCATACCGCGGGGAGATGTATATTTACCCATCATTAGCCAAATTGCTTGTCAACGATTTTTTGACGCGCGCAGAGGATGGGGATGAAAAAGCGACGATGAACGACCTGACGCCACGCGAGCAGGAGGTGCTTGCGATGCTGGCGGAAGGAAAGACAAACGATGAGATCGCTGATACGCTGACCATTAGTCATCATACTGTGGCGCGTCATCGTGAGAACCTGATGGGTAAGTTGGGATTGCACAGCCGCAGTGAACTTGTGAGGTACGCGATTCGCAAGGGCCTGATCAAACCATAAATAGGGTGAAGACCCTACTCTAAGAATGACCTATACCGCCTATTGTCAGGCGGTATATTTATTTGTATGCTGTAAGTAGATGGAAAAGATTTTAGTTGATGGATTAGATCAAAGAAAGGAGTTTGCCATGCGAAAAGTGCAGTTTGCCGCCGTGTTTTGGACCTTTGCATTAGCCGTGCCATTCACCATCCTGGCGCTGGCTGGGATTGCCTATATAGACCTTCACTTCAGTGTGATAGCCCAGACTATAGCCAGTTTTGAGCGGGCTGTCTCATCCAATGGGGCGGGTTTGGTTTCGGAACTTTGGGCACGGTTCCCTGAAGTTTTAGGCATGGTGATCGGAATGATCGTGATCTTCACCATTTATATTTTCGTCCGACAGTCAGGACAATTGGTGAATCAGGATCAGCATCAGAATCAAAATAAGAAATAACCGCACCTCAGTAGTTGAGTTGAGCGGAATGTCTCGCAGGTTGGCCCAATCCAACCTGCGGGACATTAATTAAAATTGAGAATTTATGGGGAATATTGTCGAGCCAATCATTCATGGTAAACTGACTCATAATTCATTATCAATTTAGTTGATTTCAGGAGTATCCATGACTTTATCATTTAAATTCGGCACAGTTGGTTCTCCCTCTGGTACACCTAAAAAACCCGGTGGATCTGTGGGTGCGATTGAATTTAGCAAGTCTATTGGGCTCGATACGCTGGAGCTTGGCTGGGTTCAGTCAGTGCGTGTAACCGAGGCAACCTGCGCGGCGATAAAATCTGTAAGTGAAGAGCATGGTGTTGCGTTAAGTGTTCATGCGCCCTATTTCATCAACCTGAATGCGAACGATGAGGAGTGGCCGAAATCACGCAAGCGATTAATGGATGCGGCACATTATGGTTACCTCGCTGGTGCAACGGATATTATTTTTCACCCGGGTTCATATTTTATGAATGACCCGCTTGAAGTGTTGAAGATCGCCATTCCGCGTTTACAAGGCTGTGTGGATGAACTGAAAAAGAATGGCGATAAGGTGACCATCCGCCCTGAGACGATGGGCAAATCAGCCATGCTTGGCTCTTTTGAAGATGCTGTAGCGATGAGCAAAGCCATGGACATGGTATTGCCTTGTCTTGATTTCGCTCATTTGCACGCCCGCCCCGGTGACGGCACAATGAATACCTATGATGAATGGTCACGGCTGTTGGAGTTCTACGGGCGCGAGTTGGGCGATAAAGCCTTGAAGCGTTTGCACATCCACCTCTCTGGCATTGAGTATGGTCCCAAGGGCGAAAAGAATCACCTCAAACTCGCCGATGCGGATTTGGACATGAAGGCTTTGTTCAAAGCCCTGAATAAATTCGGCTGTGCGGGACGCATCCTATGTGAAAGTCCCATTATGGAAGAGGATGCCTTAATCATGAAGAAGACTTGGATGAAGGTGAGTGGGGAGAAAGTATAAGGATGAATTAGGAAGGATGAAGGATGAAAAAGAGCGCAGACTATTTTTGTCAACGCTCTTTTTACTTTTTACTCCTCACTTTTTTCTGGCCTGTACTCAAACCTGTGACCGTGAATCTCCACATACGGCTGCCAGTGTTTGTAACTGATGGCTCGAATTCGTCGTCTAACTTCATCTTCGCTCATGTCGGGCGTGATTCTGAACAACTCTTCAAATTGTTTGCGCGAGAAGGGCGGACGAGTCCATGTTTCGGTGGAGGTGGGGAGTTCCTGTCCTTCGGACATGATCTGTGCGATTTCCAAGAACAAAGCCATTTGATTTTCGTATGTCCGCTTTAGGATTTCCTCCACGCCATCTTCGGGATAAACGGGGAACCGCCTGACTTTGATGATCCTACCCGTGTCCACTTTTCCAGCCATGTGATGACAAGTTACGCCGTATTCTTTAGCATCCTCGTACAAGGCAAAATTATTACAGCCAATCCCAGGGTATTCAGGCGATGCAGGGTGGAAATTGATGGCGGCTATTTTTGCGTGATTCAATAATGCTTCGGGAATCACCCAGCGCGAAAGATACGAGATGATGTAATCGCCTTCCCATTTGCGGATGTTCTCAGGCAGCGGGTCGCCCCACTTACCGAGACAATACGTCACATGCGAAAAATGTTCCTGGCAATATTCCAGTGCACGCGCGCAATCGGGGTCATCGGCTTTGCCGAGGAAAAGAAGGGAAAGTGTGTTTTTCATATAGTTTTCCCTCTCCTTTATGGGAGAGGGCTAGGGTGAGGGTAATTATAGTCGCGCAACCAGCCCAAAGTCAGAGGGAAGAAGCGAGAACATGTGTGCGTCGCAGATCTGTGTTCCCAACCACCATCCTGTTTAGCAAAATCCCCTCATAATGTGCACCAATTTTTTCTGCAACCCGTTTGCTTGGTTCATTCCCAACGGCAATGACAACTTCTGCGCGGATCAATTTGGCTTTTTCAAATGCGAATCTTGCCGCCAGTTTTGCGGCGCGCCCAGCAATTCCCTCCTTCTGACGCGAGGTTCGTACCCAGTAACCGAGGTTGCAAAAATGGTACACGGGGTGGATGTGACTTAAACTACAGCCGCCAATGATCGCGCCTGTTTGTGCGTCTGTGATTGCGAATGCGTACATCGATCCATTCGACCAATACGCGCGAGTCAGCGTTATAAAATTGAGTGCCGTTTCGTTCGTATAATTTTCATTCGCCCATGACATCCACGGTTCCAGTTCTGGGATTGATTCCTGCACGGCTTGGAGCAGCCCTTTCTCCTCCCCATATTCAAAAGCACGCAATGTAACGATGTCATCGGTTAGTGTTATGAATGGGAACATGATTTCTCTTACCTCACCTTACACAGATTTACGAAGAAACCACAGATGTCACAGAGAAAAATCTTTTAATAACCTCTCTGGACTCTGTGGTCTCTGTTATGACTGTTTTTCGATTGCGCAACTTCAGGTCGTAATATATTCCCGCAAGCTGTGCTGCACTGCGTATGCCGCGGCTTCAGCGCGATTGTTCACGCTTAATTTCGAGAGAATGCTCGAAACATAATTGCGGACCGTGCCTTCGCCCAGGAATAAATTCTTGGCGATCTCGCGGTTGGTCTTGCCTTCGGAGACCAGTAAAAGCACATGCTTTTCCTGCTGACTTAGATGCGAGAAAGCCGAAGCCTCCTCCTCTTTTACCGCGCGCCGCACTTCCTGGAAAACACGCTGTGTAACGGCGGGGTCGAGCAGGGCTTCGCCGCGCCCAACGGATTCGATGGCTTTGATCAGGTCTTCGCTGCCGATTTGTTTGAGCACATATCCCGAAGCGCCCGCGCGAATGGCAGAGAACAGCATTTCGTCTTCAGCGTAGGATGTGAGCATCAGTACTTTTGTTTCAGGGAATTGATTTACGATCTGCTCGCAGGCATCAATGCCCGATGTGCCAGGCAGGCGAATATCCATTACCACTACATCTGGTTTTAGCGATTCGACCTGCTCCAGAGCTTCGCGCGCCGAGCCAGCTTCGCCCACCACATCAAACTGTGGGTGGCGCTCCAGCAGGGACTTCAGTCCGATGCGCACTAACTCGTGATCGTCTACAAGAACAATTCGTTGCTTTTTCATAGGGCTATTTTACCTCTAAACAAGTAGAAAATGGGCAAATTTCACAGCTTTTATGCTCTTTTCACGCTTCGTAAATGTTCCTCGATGTGCGCCAGGCTGCGCTCCACCCACAATTGTAGTGCCAACTCGCCGCCCATGGTTTCGTGCCTGCTCTCGCGTGACCAAGCCTCCTGCGGCAGTTCGCGCAGGGTTTTGCATAGCTCATCCACGTTTTTGATAAACTCATCCAGGATCTCTTTCAGCGGCTCCTGCGGATCGTAATGCTCTGCCATCCACGCATCCGCGTCGAAATCTTTGAATTCAGGATTGTTCTCGGTCAGTGTTCGCTGAATGCGCGCGCCATAGACCAGTTTCTCCGTATCACGAATGTGTGACGCAATTTGATGTAGTGTCCACTCGCCTTCGATTTTTTCAAACGGGTCGCTGACCGCTTCACAAGCCAGGCGAAATTCCCGCGCGGCTTCATCCAGCCTCACGATCATCTTTACACGATACTCAAGTAGTTCCTTCATTTTGCCTCCAACAATAAAAATACATCCTTCACCACATCTGCTGAATTTTCAACTATGTAAACACGAATCCCGTGTGGACTTAATTCTACATCTGCCTGACGGGATAATGCCGTCAGGCCTGCCATGCTGGATAGATAAGCCGCCGCATCTTTGTCTCCGCCTCGGCTTGGTCCTGCGACAATGTTCAGAATCGTCCCTTTGTCTTTTTCTTTCATGACCCGCCCCACAGATTGGGTCATCAGAAACGCGCCTGTCAGGTTGACATCCAACGTGCGATGCCAGTCCCATTCGTCCATATCCAGCAGGGAGGTGTGCGGCTCCACCGCCGCGTGATTAACCAGAATATCAATTCCGCCGAAGTCATCCTCCACGCTGTTGATCAGGTATTGCACGCCGACTTTTTTTGCAACATCTTCAATATAGGCTTTGGCTTTTCCGCCGCAGGCCTCGATCTCTGCCACCACCAACTCCACGTTGATCGGGGAAATATCATTCGCAGCAACAATTGCACCGCGCTCAGCAAACGCCAGTGCCAATGCGCGCCCGGCACCCTTCCCCGCACCTGTGATCAAAACCACTTTATCTTTAAAATAATTCATCTTTTTTCACCTGATCACTTGAAACCTCGCATCTGACACATCATTCACAAACAGGTATCGTATCAGGGTTTACGTTTGCGTTCAATGCCAAACCAAAATACGGTGAGGGATCATACGTGTTTTCGATCTCGAGTTCATTCTTGAAATTGCCGAAGTAGTCATCTTGCACGATTGAAATATGCAAATGCACGCCAACGGGATTATTTGCATCACCCGAATAATTTCCCTGATAGCCGAGGAACGTGCCAGCCTCGACATACACTTCCTTGGTACCTGCGGGGAACTCTGGGGAAATAAAGGAATTGCCTTGTTTATCTGCCATATGAGTATAGTACACCCAAATCTGCCGTCCGTTCTGGAGCGGGTCATCTGGCACGCGGATGATAACAGTGGATTTCCAGTCTGACTGGCGTGTGAGGTAGCCAGGGTACGCCGCGACGACAGGCGTTACGCCCACCTCTGTCCCTGAGAAAATGTCTATTCCTGCGTGGCGGTGACCGGGTCGGAACGAATCGTCCCAGATAAAGCCGACCAAACCATCGGTGGGGAAAATGAATGGGGCGTCGCCGCATCTGCTTCCAGCAGTCATCATCAACTCTGGTCTTGATGATGGATCTCGAAACCAATTAAAGACTTGTACGGTGCGGGCGGAAGTCTTTCTAAATTTGAAGTACAGATAGGCTCCTGCAGTAAGGATTGCGACGATGAGAGCCAGAAAAATGAATTTTTTCGACATTATGGAATTATACCCACTTTGCAAATAACCCCAAACTTGGTCAGATTTAAAAAACGTTCCGTCATTCACTTGAAATCACGATTAATTCGATGTAATATTATTTTAACTTTATTGTTATTGCGCTTTTGCTTAGAGGTATAGGATGGATTCACCT
>CAWHXC010000036.1:0-24248 GCA_963833175.1 uncultured Chloroflexia bacterium | reverse complement strand
ACACATTTTGATCATTTCAGGATATGAAACCCAATAAGGCGCGATGACAATCACCTCGTCCTGCGGATTCAAAATGGAATAGAAAATATTGTATAACGATTGTTTCGCGCCATTGGTGATGATCACATTTTCAGGCGCAACCAGACGATCATAGTTTTCTTCCGTGTAGCGGATCACCGCCTTTTTCATGGATGGCAAACCATCAGGCGGCGTGTACTTCACATCCCCGCTGGTCAACTTTGCAGCCGAAGCCAAAACAGCAGCGATGGGCGTTTTATTTTTTGGTTCGCCGATACCCAAATTGATCACAGCTTCGCCGCGCTCTCGCAGTAATCGCGCTTCTTCGTTCAATGCAAAGGTTGGGGATTCAGCAATGTCACTTGCCAATTTGCTAAGTCTCATGGTTCTCCTTGTGGAAAGACTTCTGAAATCTGACTATTAAACAAAAAATCTGGTCAGGCAAATTGCACCGACCAGATACACTTCCACAACCGCAATAATGAAGCGGCGCTGACAATCGGATTGTCAGACAAAGCATTCATATTGTCATTATACTACGCGTGATTATTGGGCTTAAATAATAGAGGTAATGATTTCGTTGTAACAAATGTAACGTGTGCATGCTCAGATCAACCGAATTTTTTATTTCAAAAGTATTTCAGACTATTCAGACCTAAATTGTGGATGTATAATTTAGCTATGCCTGAGTGGATCGGTCAAACCATCGGAAAGGTTCGAGTGGATAAATATCTGGCACGCGGGGGAATGGCCGAGGTTTATCTGGGTACCCACCTGTCCCTTGACCGTCCAGTAGCTATAAAAGTTTTGCACAGTTTTGTCGAGTCAGACCCCGTACTCCTTGATCGCTTCCAGCGCGAGGCAAAAGCGGTTGCAGGGTTACGGCATCCAAATATTGTGCAAGTATTTGACTTTGACACGTACGAAGGGCATCCCTACATTGTGATGGAATACCTGAAGGGGCCAACACTTTCAAGCTACCTTCAATCCCTTCATAAAAACGACATGAACTTATCTCTTGAGCAGATCGGAAAACTGCTCAAATCACTTGTAGCCGGGCTGGATTATGCCCATGCACAAGGCATTATCCACCGCGACATCAAACCAGCAAACATCCTCCTCCATAGCAAAAACAGGGATTTTACTGAAAATTCCCTGCTGACCAAACATGTGGAACCAGTCATCACGGATTTTGGGTTGGCGCGCATTATTCGTTCCAGCCAACAAACTGCCTCTGGACTGGTCAGCGGTACGCCTGCATATATGTCCCCTGAGCAGGCGCGCGGCAATAAAGTGGATCATCGAACCGACATCTATTCGCTCGGCATCATATTGTACGAATTGGTTGCCGGTCGGGTTCCTTTTGAAGGGGATACCGCGATTACGGTTATCTTCAAGCATATCAACGAAGCCCCGCCGCCCATAGATGGTATTTCCCAACAACTACAGTCAGTGATCGACAAGGCATTAACCAAATTTCCAGAAGACCGATATGATAACTGCCACGATTTGATGCTGGATTACTACAAAGCAGTTGGATTACACATCGAAACAGGGACGGTTCACTCGGCTCCAACTCGGGTGCCCCGGCCTGCTGCAGTTTCGAAGAAAAAGTCCTCAGCTTTGAATCCGCTTTGGATCGGCGCTGGGATATTTACATGTGCTTGTGTGTCCTTTTGGTTCCTGGGTCTGTTGGGAATATCAGTTTATTCCATATTTCCAAAGGTACAGAAGACGCAAGTAGTAAATACCGCCCCTACAGCAATGGTAATGGATCATTCCGAAACTACGCCTGTCGCAGGTATCATAGCTAACACTGGCGACCCTTCTGTGGGCGTTTTGCGTTTTCAGGATGGCACAGCAATTGCGGACAAGATCACTGTCAGTGCGACACTTGCAAGCCCGCCAGAAAGCACTCAATATGAAGTCTGGCTGATCGACAGCAATGGAGAGCAAAGTCGGAGTGTGGGTGTTCTCACAGCCGATGACAAAGGAACCTATAGCCTGATTTTTGTTGATCCACAAAGCCGCAACTTGCTTGCTGATTATTCCCAAATGGAAATTACAGTGGAGCCCAGCCCGGATAACAGTCCCAATCCATCGGGTGAGGTTGCCTACTCGTCGGGCATCCCCAGAGAAGCGCTTACCCACATTCGGCATTTAATGGTCGCAACCGATGAAACACCCAACAAGATCGGCATGATCGATGGCTTGCGGAACAATGCAACGCTGGTCAATCAAAGTGCAGAAGCCATGCTGGCTGCGTATACAGGAAACCAACCACAAGATATCCGCAGTAACGCAGAAGCGCTGGTCAATCTCGTTGTAGGAAGTCAAGATCCTTCGCATATTGACTGGGATGCCAACGGCATAATTAACGATCCTGGTGATGGTTATGGCATTCTGGTTAACGGCGATCAAACGGGTTATATTGAGGGGACACATCACCATTCGAGTTATTCAGCCGAAGCAGAAGACTCCGCTCCAAATATTCGGCTGCACAATGAGCATGTGGAAATATCCATCCACAACATCGAAGGGTGGGCAATACAATTACGCGATACAGCAAAGCGCATAGCACAAGCCCCTGAAGGCGCAAATATTGAAGCGGATGTCCGCACTGCCGTTACGCTTGCCAATCAGATCCTGAATGGGTTGGATACAAATGGGAATGAATTGATCGAACCGATCGCAGGCGAAGGCGGAGCGATCACAGCATATCAACATGCTTATTACATGGCAGACATGCCTATCCTGCCGGGGAAAGACCAAATGCCTGCCGGCGGGGAATAAGTTATCACACAGCAAAATCACGCAATAAAATCTTTGGGATTAATCCTGCTCCAGCCTTACTGTACTCAACCACCCAGGTAATTGACGAAATAACTCGCGCATCACGGTCTTTGTCCGTTCGTGGAATAGTTCAATATTCCCGTAGGCTTCTCCCCCCTCACCGCCCACCAGATCAGTGACTGCGCGCAAGATCAAAACGCGGACATTGTTCTTTTGCGCCACCCATGCAATCGCGCCTGATTCCCAGTCTGCGGCTACTGCATCGTATTTTTCGATGAGCATTGGAATATCATTAACGAGGATGTCACGGTCGGCGCTGACGAGGAGTCCGCGTGGGGTTGGATAAGGCAAATTGACCGGCAACCAGCTCAGGTCGAGGTTAGAGGCGTAATAATCAATCGCCGCAAACTCATCACCCATCTGCTCGATGATGTCGTACACCAGAGTCCGTTCCACGAGGATGATCGTTCCTATCTCAATTCTCCCTGCAAATCCGCCGCATGTTCCTAAATTAATTAGAAGATCGGGTTTGAAATGATCGATCACATATTGCGCACTAGCCGCCGCGGAAATTTTCCCCCAGCCGCCGTGGAAGAGTGTCAGGTGTCGGGCGTCAAGGGTGAGGTCAGAAAATTCGCCGTATGGCGATATTTGAATTTCAAGATTGGGATACATTTCCTTGACCACGCCCCACTCGGCATTTGCGGATATGATAACAACGGCATTCATGCAAGTTTGCCTTCAAGATAATCAACGACAAACTGGAGCGCGGCTTCAGACGAGTGACGTTTGTTTTGCGCACGGTCTCCGACCCAAACAAAGTGACGTGCCCATTCGCCGCTATTCGTCGCCAGCCCAAGCCATGTTGTACCAACAGGTTTATCGGGCAAGCCGCCCGTTGGTCCCGCAATGCCGCTGACCGATATGCCAATATCTGCATTGAATAATTTTCGCGCGCCGCGCGCCATTTCGAGTACAGTCTCTTCGCTCACAGCGCCGTGCGTGTTGAGCGTATCCCACGAGACACCCAGCAAGTTGGCCTTGGCTTCATAGGAATAAGCCACAACGCCGCCAGGAAAATATTCCGATGAACCTGAAACATTCGTGATCCGATCCGAGACCAACCCGCCTGTGCAGGATTCCGCCGTGGCAAGAGTTAAGCCGCGTGCGTGCATAATTTCGCGCAGTGTTTCTTCAAGCATGATTTTCATCAAAATCTCCTCGCAATCGTTGAATTATACTATCGGGTATAATCCGCAAATGTCAAATTGGAATGGAAAAACTTTAGGCAAAGTGAAGATCGGGGATTTTATTGCACGCGGCGGCATGGCTGAAGTCTACTATGGCGAACATACCACGCTCAATCGTAAAGTGGCAGTCAAGATCATGCACGACCATGTTGACGCAGATCCAGATAACCGCAGACGATTTGAGCGTGAAGCGCAGGTGGTTGCAAGCATGCGCCATCCCAATATCATTCAAGTGTTCGATTACGAATTGGCGGATGGACAACCGTGCCTCATCATGGAACTCATACCGGGCGCTTCGCTCGGAAATTACCTAAAAGCCCTGCATAAACGCGAGGAAAAACTACCGCTCAAAATGGTCGCGCAGATTCTTTCCGCGCTTGCCTCTGCAATAGACTATGCCCACAGCAAACATATCATCCATCGGGATATAAAACCTGCCAACGTGTTATTGCGGTCAGCAAGCGGACTTGTTGACACCGACCAGCCTTTACCTGAAGATGTAGACCCGATCCTGACTGACTTTGGGCTGGTTCGCCTTCTAGACGCATCCATCCAAACCTCGACAGGGACTGTCTCTGGCACGCCCGCTTATATGAGTCCCGAGCAGGCGCGCGGTGATAAGGTCACTCACAAGACCGATATCTACTCGCTTGGCGTGATGTTGTATGAAATGCTGGCAGGCGTGGTTCCCTTTGATGCCGAATTATCGTTCGGCATTCTGATGAAACATTTGAACGATCCCCCGCCTCCCATCTTCGGCATCTCATCTGACCTGCAACTCATTATTGACCGCGCTCTTGCAAAAGACCCTAAAATCCGCTATGCCACTGCAACAGAACTGGCTGATGAATTCACGGCGGTCTTCAACGGGCATACTGTTTCGGCAGACACGATAAGATTATTGAATATCGCCAAAAAGTCTGTTGAAAAACCGAAACAAGCGCGTCCCTTCCCATGGATGTGGGCAGGCATTGGCGCGCTTCTGGTTATCGGATTGGCATTTGTTGCGTTCAGTTTCCTGCCTTCACCTGTAGTGGATAAAGATCAACCCGTTGGGCACGTTTCATTTTTAGACTCTTACCTGGTGATGGATAAAGCGTCAATCACTTTCTCCGCGCTCCCCGCGCCGAAAGCTGGTTCGCATTACGAAGTATGGCTGCTCGCCCAAGGCGGGGAAACACGGCGCAATATAGGCACAGTTAAAATAGATGAGACGGGTCAGGGGCAGTTGGCTTACACAGACCCAACTCAGAAAAATATTCTGTCGGCGTTTGACCAGCTCGAAGTCACGCTTGAAGCGGATAATGATCCAGAGCCAGACGAGCCGTCTGCTGAAATTATCGCCTCCTCTGTATTTCCTCCGCTCGCCCTCGTCCATGTGCGGCATGTTGTTTCTGGGTTTCAGACCGCGCCAGCCGCGACTGCGCTCATCCAGGGATTATGGTACACATCAGAGTCTTTGTACACAAGCACAGATGAATTGAATAAAGCCTTCGCAGAGGGCGATGAAAAACTTGTTCGCTTAAAGACCGAGGAGATCATTAACGAGATCGTGGGGAATGCAAATACGAGCCAGTATAAAGACTGGAACGAAGACGGCAAGGTTGATAACCCCAGTGATGGATTTGGATTGCTCCACAACGGAGACCCGGGCTACACCGACCAGGGCTACATTGCGCAGACCATTTCCCACGCTAATTTCGCCGCGCAGGCTGTTGATGCAACAGAAAACATAAAATTAAACAGCGCCCAGGTTGTGATTTGCAGTGAAAATATGACAGGCTGGACCGAGCAGTTACTTGAAAAAGCCCTGCAATTGCAAGAAATGTCTTTCGGCCCAGAGATGGAACCACTTATCAAAGAAATGACAGCGCTTTCAACACAGCTCATATCTGGCGTAGACTCAAACGGGAATGGATTGATCGAACCCATCGTAGGTGAAGGCGGAGCAGACACGGCTTATGAATATGCCTACTTTATGGCAGAAATGCCGCTCCTGCCGGGCGCGCATCGCATTCCACCCCCTGCGACGACGCAAATAAGTAAGTAGGCAAGATTGACAGGTAAAAAAATACACCTATCAAATTGTAGAAGATTCGATAGGTGTATTTTTGATACTTGAACTATAGGACGAATTTCAGGTTTTAATTGATTCCGTTAATCCCATTTCTAATCACAGGCATTAAGAGCGCTGCACTGCCGCCAACCACACAAGCGCAAAGAATAAACACCACACAACCAGGTATAAACACTGAGCCTGCCGCCTCCCCCCAGCCAAAACGATTGACTCCCTTGACCGCCATCACCTGGAGCACAAGAACATAAATACTTAAAGCAATGGAGATCAGCCCGGTGCAAATCCCTACAAACGGGACTATGCTGAAAAGTACGAGTATAGATGAAATAATTGTAAACGGCACTGTAATTGCCGCGAAAGCGTACAACAATTTGTCATATGTTCCCGTGCCGCCAAATAACTTTGCGATCCATTGGATGATCGCCACGATAAGGGAAAAGAACACGATAGACAACAAACCTGCAAAGGGAGCTGCGCAAAGCCCGCCAACAAGTGCAGTTAAGGCAAATCCCCCTCCGCCAGATGTTTGTGGGAGATATTGTCCCAAGCCTGGTATTTGGGATAATGCATTCATGCCGGTTGCTGTGCCGATAGCCTGGGCGATTGCTTGAATGATCCCGGAGAACGTACCGGCAATAAAGATCCAGATATATGCTGTTTTGGCACTCATGTCAGGATGTTCGGTTATATCCACGAACGTCTGTTCATTAGGCTGGGTGACAGCCTTGACCCAAACGGCAAACCAACCTGCGAGACCCGTTTTTTCAGATGAAGGGGGCGTAATGGGGGTGTTATCAAATTCACTCATGGTACATTCTCCTTTTGAAATAGTTTGAGCCTATTGTAAGATCAAAATTAAAAAAGTCAACCGGGTAATTGGGGTCATTGGGTTTCTACTTTATAATTGCCGCCGATGGAAATCTCTGAGAAACTGCAAGGCATCCTTGCCACACTGCCTGCCAAGCCAGGTTGTTATATCTACCGCAATGCCGAAGGGACGATCATTTACGTCGGCAAAGCCATCAGCCTGAAAAACCGCGTGCGATCCTACTTCCACGCGGATTCAAGTCACGATTCCAAGACTCGCCGCCTCGTGCGCGATATTGTTGATATTGAGTGGATCGTGGTCGGCTCGGAGCTTGAGGCGTTAATTCTTGAAATGAACCTGATCAAGAAGCACCGCCCCAAATATAATATCCGCCTCAAGGATGACAAGCGTTACCCATACATAAAAATCCATTGGAATGAGCCATTCCCAAAAGTGACCGTAACGCGGCACATGACGGAAGACGGCTCGCGGTATTTTGGTCCGTATACCTCTGCGTGGGCGGTCTATCAGACTTTGGAGGCGCTGCGACACATCTTCCCCTACCTGACTTGTGACCGAGAGATCACGGGACTCGACAAGCGCGCGTGTCTTTATTTTGACATCAAGCTGTGTATTGCCCCTTGTATCGGAGCGGCCACCCAGGAAGGATACCGCCAAATGATCTCCGACCTGATGAATTTCCTCAGTGGACACAGCGAAGAGATCGTGACACGTTTGGAAGCCGAGATGCAAAAGGCATCTGAAGAAATGCGTTTCGAGAAAGCTGCCGCGCTGCGCGACCAATTGAAGGCGATAAGTTCGATCATTGAAAGACAGAAAATTATATTCGCAACCGATTACAAAGACTCCGATGTACTGGCGATGGCGCGCTCAGACGGCGAAGCCTGCGTGCAGATATTCTTCATCCGCGGCGGAAAATTGATCGGGCGCGAATACTTCATTCTCGAAGGGACCGAAGATACAGCCGACCAGGAAGTAATGACCGAGTTCGTCAAGCAGTTCTATACCGAAGCCGCGAACATTCCAGAGCAGGTGATGATCCCTGAAGAAATAGAAATGGAAGAAGCGAAGATCATCGGGCAGTGGCTCAGATCCAAACGCGGCGGTCAGAAAGTGGAATTGTTCGTACCGAAAGATGGTCAGCCGCACGAACTGGTGGAAATGGCCGCCGAGAACGCATCCGAGACTTTGCAAGCATTACGCGCCCAATGGCAGGCAGATGCCCACAAGCAGGAACAGGCGCTCGGCGAATTACAAGCTGCATTGAAATTGTCCGCACCGCCGAACCGCATTGAATGTTATGATGTCAGCCACACACAGGGCATCGCAACTGTCGGTGCGATGATCGTCTTCGAGCAGGGAACTCCCGCCAAGAATCTATATCGCAAGTTCAACATTGACAGCACCAGCATCGGAGCACCCGATGACTTTGCCTCGATGGAGGAAATGCTCACGCGCAGATTCCGAAGGTGGAAAGGCTCACAGGAAGCCGCATCCAGCCCAGGGTCCAAACCTGATGCGTCTTTTTCCTTCCTCCCCGATCTGATCATTATCGACGGCGGCAAAGGTCAGTTGGGACGTGTCGTCAAAGTCCTCGAACAATTTGACCTCTTCGAAAAAGTGCCTGTGGTTGGGCTTGCAAAGCAGGAGGAGGAAATTTTCTTCCCGCACAACAGCCAGCCATTGCTCCTGCCGCGTCATTCGCAGGGACTGTATCTTGTGCAGAGGATTCGTGATGAGGCGCATCGCTACGGGATCACGGCGCATCGCGCACGCCGCTCGAAGCAGGGTATGGCGTCTCAGCTGGATTCAATCCCCGGCATTGGGCCTACACGCAGAAAAGCACTCTTGAAACATTTCGGTTCTATGGATAAGATTAAGGAAGCCACCCTCGAAGAATTAGCCGCAGTCAAAGGCATGAATGGAAATGCGGCGGAAAGTATTAAGGCACACCTGGAATGAAACTCAAATGAAACTAGTCTGGATCGTTGACGATGATGAAGAAATGGGACGCGCAGTCAGCTTAATGCTGCAAATGCTGGACTGTGAAACAAAGTATTTTTTTCATCCACGTGTTGCCGCACAAGCCTTGCTTGCAGGAGGGCAGCCCGACCTGATGGTGCTGGACATCAACATGCCCGAAGTCAGCGGGTTGGATATGCTCGAGTTTTTACGTCGCCGCAAAGAGTGGAAAGACCTGCCTGTGATTATGCTTTCCTCTGAGGCAGCGGATATAATGGTGGACCAAGCCATGCTGCTGGGTGCGGATGGATACGTGATGAAGCCTGTTACAATTGATGAACTTGAAAAGGTGATGTCTCAAGCCTTTTACAAACATATTATTAGATAAGTGAGTGAAACATGAATGGAAAAATTTCAAAAACAACAAAACAAACAAAGACCACAGACGCGGAGCGTGCAACAAAACGAAGAGTAAAGAGTTCCCAAATCCTTTTTGCAGTGTTTGCGATCATTCTGATCCTTTCGATGGTGCTTTCGGCAGTTGCAAATTATTAAGTACGTGTGTATTGGTATAATTTCACACTTGCGGCACAGCTTCGCGTGCCGCGTTTTCTTTCGCACATTTTGAAACATGACTGAAAGCAGGTGGCAGTCACTTGCGAAGTGGCTGTCACCTTAATGGATTAAAACATGCTGGACAAATTACAAGCTATTGAAGAACGTTATGAACAACTGGGCAGTGAACTGCTCGAAGTGGGCAGTGACTATCAACGCGCCGCAGAGATCAACAAGGAACGCGTTGATTTGGAACCGATCTATGCAAAAGCACGCGAATACCGTCAGGCAATGAAAAGCTATGACGAAGCCAAAGCAATGATCATCGCCGAGAATGATGCCGAATTGATCGCACTGGCAAAAGCGGATGTGGATGATCTGAGTCCCAAGATCGAAGCGCTTGAAAAAGAGATCAGGGGCATGCTCGTGCCCAAGGACCCGCGCGATGACAGGAATGTCATCTTTGAAATTCGCGCAGGCGCAGGCGGCGACGAAGCCGCCATCTTTGCCGCAGACTTGTTCCGCATGTACACGCGCTATGTGGAAGGCAAACGCTGGAAGATCGAGTTAATGTCCGAAAGCGCCATCGGCGTAGGCGGTTACAAGGAAGTGATCTTTGAGGTCAAAGGCAAAGGCGCATACTCAAAATTGAAATATGAATCAGGCGTGCATCGTGTGCAGCGCGTGCCAACCACTGAATCACAAGGACGCATTCACACATCCACTGCAACCGTGACCGTGCTTGCGGAAGTGGACGATGTGGAAGTGGACATACCCGAAACCGACATTATCATCGAAGTCTACCGTTCCTCTGGCGCAGGCGGACAGAACGTGCAGAAGAACTCCACCGCCGTGCGTTTGTATCACAAGCCGACAGGTATGATCGTCACATGTCAGGATGAACGTTCGCAATTGCAAAATAAATTACGCGCCCTCAGCATTTTGCGTGCGCGCCTGTATGAAATTGAAGAACAAAAACGCCGCGCAGAGCTTGAAGCAGACCGCCGTTCTCAGGTTGGGTCGGGAGATCGTTCAGAAAAAATTCGCACCTATAATTATCCGCAGAACCGCGTCACCGATCACCGCATTGGATATTCAAGCTACAACCTGCCTACGGTCATGGATGGCGCGATAGATCAATTCATAGATCAACTCTCCACCCAGGATGAATCAGAACGGCTCGCCGCAACAGGCGGGGATGACGACGAATAAACACCAAATAACAGTCACCTCGCAGGTGACTGTTATTTTATATTTTATATGAAACTCAAAAAACTACTTGAAGAAAGTATCGAGAAGATATCGGCATTCAGCGATACGCCGCAACTGGATGCGCAGGTTTTGATCGCGCATGTGATCGGCAAGCCGCGCGTGTGGGTTATGGCGCACACCGACCATGATGTAACCGAAACAGAAAAAGATCAGATCGATCTTGCATTACAAAAACTGGAAGCGGGCGAACCGCTGCCTTATGTGTTGGGTAAATGGGACTTTTTCGGCCTCGAATTTGATATCACAAAAGATGTGCTCATTCCGCGCCCTGAAACAGAACTGCTTGTTGAAACAGCAATTGCCTGGCTTCAAGCCTCTCCAGAGCGGCGCACCATTGCGGATATTGGCACAGGCTCAGGTGTGATCGCAGCCTCCATTGCCATACACGTGCCTGATGCGCGCATCCTTGCCACAGACATTTCATTTGCGGCGCTCAAGGTCGCACAACATAATGCACGCAAATTTCATGTCCATCACCTGATAGACTTTTTACAGTGCGACCTCATGCCCCAACACGTTGACAATCTATCCACCGACCGCCACTTCGATCTGATCTGCGCCAACCCACCGTATATCCCCACCGAAACACTGCACCAACTTCCCATCTTTGGTCACGAACCCACCCTCGCCCTCGACGGCGGCCCAGACGGCCTCGACGCATACCGCCGCCTCTTCAAACTTGCCCCCGATTGGCTCGCACCCCAGGGAATGCTGCTGCTCGAGACCGAGGCAACCCTCGGCGTACAAGCTCTCAGCCTCGCATATGATATGTTCTCCGATGTCAGCATCCATTTGCATCAAGACCTGGCGGGGCGTGACCGTTTGCTGGAAATCATGTACTTATGAAAACCGAGATCATACCCGCAAGTGAAATTCAGACTGCGTTTGAAATTTTACAAAACGGCGGCATTGTCGCCTTCCCCACTGACACCGTGTATGGACTCGGCGCGCTTGCATTTAATAACACTGCCATCGAAAGTATCTACACAGCCAAAGACCGTCCCATTGAAAAAGCCATTCCCATTTTGATCGGAGATTTGGGCGACCTCGAGCAGGTTGCAGACGACATCCCAGATATGGCTCTCCGTCTTGCCGCCCGCTTCTGGCCTGGACCTCTAACCTGTATCGTCCCCAAAAAGCGGACTCTCCCCGTGGCAGTTTCTGCCACAGCCACCGTCGCAGTCCGCATCCCTGACCATCCCGATGCCCGCGCCCTGCTCCGCGCCGCAGGACCGATGGCTGTCACCTCCGCAAATATTTCAGGACAGCCAAGCCCATCCACGGCACAGGAAGTCTATGAACAACTCAATGGTCGCATCCCATTAATTTTGGATGGCGGAAAAACAAAAGGCGGCATTCCATCCACACTGGTGGACTGCACAGGCGAAAAACCCGTCATCCTGCGCGAAGGTCCAATTACATTGGCTGAATTATTGGCAACGCTCAACTTATAAACTCTCATCCACCATTTAAGTTTTATTCAGCCTATTTTTATCTCATTGCATATAATCATAAATACATTCTCCTAATGTAACGCGCCGATGACTTGGGCAAGTCATCGGCGCGTTGGTTTTAATTTGTTCGTCACAGATATTCAGGATAGCGGCAGTGCTTGTAAAATACTGCACAAGCTGGACTGTAATTCTCTTATCAAATTCTTAAGCAAGTTTCAGGTTTCACTTAAGTCGCATGCCTATAATAACGATTACATTCTCCAATGTAAAGCCCCGATGACTTGGGCAAGTCATCGGGGCTTTGGGTTTAATTTATTCGTCACTCATTTTCAGGATAACGGCCAGGTTGGCAGAACATCAATATCCAACTGTGAGGTGTGTCCGAGTGCGTAGCGGTAATATCCAGCGGAAGCGACCATGGCGGCATTATCAGTGCACAAAGATAACGGGGGAATATGCACAGGAAATTCAGTCTGCGCCCTAAACGTTTGACGCAAGGCACGGTTCGCAGAAACTCCGCCCGCGACCAGTATTTCTTTTGCTCCAAACTCACGCGCAGCATTGATCGTCTTCTTGAAAAGCACGTCCACTACGGCTTTCTGGAAGGAAGCCGCCAGGTCTGAGATAGGCAACGAATTACTCCTCTTTTTCAATTCACGAACTTCATACAATACAGATGTCTTCAATCCGCTGAACGAAAAATCCCATGTACCTTCGAGCCAGGCACGCGGGAATCTAAATCGATTCGGGTCACCGTCTTCAGCAGCTTTTTGGATGGCAGGTCCGCCTGGGTAGCCGAGTTCCAACAGGCGGGCAACTTTGTCGAAGGCCTCCCCAGCCGCATCGTCGAGGGTTGAGCCGAGCCGTTGATACGTCAAATGATCGGTCATGAGATTCAGTTCACTATGTCCGCCTGAGACGAGCAGAGCCATTAAGGGGAATTGCGGCGCAGGGGGGACGATCTCGCCCGCTTCGTAGACCCATGCCGAATAAAGATGTCCTTCGAGATGATTGACCCCCACCAATGGCAGACCCGTGCCAAGCGCAAGTCCCTTTGCCATGTTCATGCCAACGACCAGCGAACCAGCAAGACCTGGCCCCTGCGTGACAGCGAGCGCATCAATGTCATTGAGTGTGAGATGTGCTTGTGCAAGCGCCTGCTCCACAACTGGCGTGACACTCAAGACATGCTGGCGCGAAGCCACTTCTGGATACACGCCGCCATACCGCGCATGGATTTCCATTTGCGAAGCGACAACAGAGGAAAGAAGCGCGCGTCCATTTTCAAGAACGGCACATGCGGTTTCATCACAAGAGGTTTCAACAGCGAGAATACGGGCAGGTTTTAGGTCAGTCATTTTTTACTCGATTGTATTATGGTTTAAAAGTTGCAGGTTGCAGGTTCAAGGTTGTACGACCTTGAAAACATACATCACTTACTTCTCACTTATTACTTCTTACTTACTTCCATTCCACTTCTTCATCGGCAAAACAAAATCATAGGGATACTCAGCAAGGATTTCCATACGACCATCTGGGATGAACCCAAAGCGTGTCTTCAATGCGGAAGCCCATGCCTTTTTCGGGATAATACAAACCAGGCTCGGAGGTGACAACCACCCCAGGGGCGAGCCGTTGATCGTCACCAACGGTTAATCCGCTAAAGGGACGTTCATGGATATTCAGCCCCACGCCATGTCCCAAACTATGGACATAACCCTCAATAGGCGCTCTGGTATTAAGTTGCGTCTGGTGGCCTTTTGATTCAAAATATTCACAAGCCATTTGTTGATAATTTCTGAATGGCGCATTTAAGTCAAAATTATCAGCAAGTTTTTCGTATATCTCTTTGACTTGATTATAAAGTTCCTGCGCTTCAGGGGTGGCGTAGCCCAAACTCCAGGTGCGTGTGAAATCGTAGTAATACCCGCCGCCCGCCTCGGCAGGATAAATATCGAACACGATGGTCTGACCGAGCTTCATCAAGATCAGTCGGGTTGCCAGCGGAATGAGGCACGCCAGCATCACGACCAATTGAAAAGATAAAACCCGAAGGCAACTCGGCTCCGTGCTCAGCCACCCACAGGCGAATCTTCGAATGTACATCGCCAACCGTCAGTGGAGAACCATTTTCGCCCAATAGAACCTCATCCTCGCGCACATTGCATGAGGTGAGAAACTCCGCAGTCTGGCGGACCACATCCGTGGTGACCTTGCCCATCTTACGAATGCGCGCAACCTCTGCCTCATCCTTTGTTTCCATTGCGTGCATAAAAATGGAATCTTCGCGCGCTTCACCGACAAATTCAATTTCTGGCATTAACTTTTGTAAATGAGAAAGCAAGCCAAAGATCGAGCTTAGATCGTAGGTTCCATACACCCCGATACGCCCCGCGGAAATACCCAAGTCTTTGAGCATCAATTCACAGCGCATGGCAGCGGCCAGCAAATTATCGCGGTTCGATCTTTTAGCCAGATCGTTCATATCATATTTACTGTACGGGATCAACTTCAATCCGCTTTTGGCGGCTTCGTCACGTTCCATGTCGCCGAAAAAGAGTATGGCTTCTTCACCGCGCTTTTTAATTAAGGTTGCATGGCTTACATGTCCGCCGCCTGTGAGGTATGTCATCGGCGGGTTATGCTCGGCATTTCCAAACACAATGAAAGCGTCCATATTTCTGTCTTGCATAAGAGCATCAAGTTCTGATTTCATTAAATCTCCTGAAACACATTTTTTAACCCAACCAACAGCGCGCCTTCCTGTTCAGGTAATACGGTGCGCGGGTCGAGTAATACTTTATCGTTCGTTGTGCGCGCGATGATGGGCGGATTCTGCGCGCGCAGTCTCTTCAAAAATTTATCAGGCGACTCAACCGTAAGCGACAACAAGAACGTGGGGAAGGATTCACCAGGCAGGCTGCCCCCGCCCACAGTGGATTGACCTTCGACGACTTCACCCTGGCGCAACTCCCTGACCCACGCTTCCGCACGACCTTTGAGTTGGTGCGGCGTAAGAGACATCATCTTCAAGATGGGGATTTCCCGCTCCGCTTCGTCCTTGAGGTAATGTAAAAGTGTGGCGGTGACTCCCGCTAAACAAGCCTTATCCGCGCGGACTGCACGTGCCAGCGGATGTTTCTTGATCTTGTCGATCAAATCCTTCCTGCCAATGATAATCCCCGCCTGCGGACCGCCGAGCAATTTATCACCTGAAAAGCAGACCACATCCACGCCTGCCGCAAGCGACTCTTGTACGGTTGGTTCGTGAGCAAGCCCATATTTGGCGGTGTCAAACAACGCGCCAGAGCCAAGGTCATCTACAACAAATACACCTGCTGTGTGCGCAAGGTCAACGACCTCCCTTAGTTCTGGTTCTTCAGTAAAGCCAATGATCTTGAAGTTCGACGGATGCGCCCGCATGACAAGTGCGCTTTTATCCTGTAGTGCTTCTTCATAATCTGCCAAATGCACTTTGTTCGTTGTGCCAATTTCGACCAGCTTCGCGCCTGACTGTTTCATCACATCAGGGATGCGGAAGCCGCCGCCTATCTCCACCAGTTGCGAGCGCGAGATGATAACACGCTTCCTGTTTGCCAGAGCGGATAAAACAAGCAAAACCGCCGAAGCATTGTTATTGACGATGATCGCTGACTCCACACCTGTCAGTGTTTGCAAAACAGATTCAGCGTGAGTCAGACGCGAGCCGCGCACACCTTTTTCGAGATCGTATTCAAGGTTGGAATATCCGCGTGAGACACCATCCATGGCGCGGATAGCTGCGTCACTTAATGGGGCGCGCCCCAGGTTGGTGTGCAGGATCACACCCGTCGCGTTGATGACAGAGCGCAAAGTAGGTTTGGTCCACGAGTTGAGGAGAGACTCTGCCTGGACGAGGATCAAATCTCGAAGGGGCAAAGCAGTTATCGCTCCAGAAGCGAAGCGGGCGCGTATTTTTTCCAACGTTTCGCGGATGGCGGTTAACGTCAATGGCCTGCCGAATCGCGCGATCAATTCAGCGGCGGCTTTCGTCTGCAGTAATTCCTCAACAGAGGGAAGGTCACGAAGGGCTGTCATCAACGATCACGGGGGGAGTTCGATTTGCTTTTTCGCGCAAGCGGATGAAATATTCAATGGCGATCAAACCGCCTGCGAGACCAAGAATTACATAAAGGGTAACGAGGCGTCCCAATTGAAGCCACGCGAGGGTGGCGCCATAGACACCCACCCACATAGCCTCACGCACAATGACATTCGAGCCTGCGGGAGGGTTAGACGGAAAACGGTGGTGGAGAAAATATACAATTGGTAACGCAGTGCCCGTCAGCGCCAGGATGCCAAACACGAAAAATCCCCAGCGTGCCCATACAAAAGGCAGGGAAAAATACAACAGGGCGGCGATCCCGCCCCAGCCGATAATCATCAATGCAAGAGTTGAAAAGAGATAGCTTCGAAAGGTGGTTTGCTTCGAGTTCATTAAGGGAATTATACCCGCAGAACAAATTCACCTTTGATTAAATTATGGGATCGGATGCCAGAGGATCGAAAGAGTGAGAGCAAGTGCGACCAACATCGCGCCGATCATCACGAACATTACACTGACCTCCGTGGTTTCTGTGACGGTCATAAGCTGCGTCGGAAGATTTTGAAAAACATCCTGCAGTTCGTCGGCACTTGCGGCGAGATGATAAGTGCCGCCAGTCATATCTGCCACTTGCTTGAGAGTCTCCTCGTCGATCTCTCTGCGGAAACCTCCACCACCGCCTCCAAAGGATTGACCAAACTGGTCACCGTTTTGAATTTGATAACCACAATTCATTGCTGAAGTGTTGTGGTCAGTCCCAAACCCGATGGTGTAGACCCTCACTCCGCGATCCTTTGATAGCTGCGCGGCTTCAAGTGGATTCGTCCCTGTAGTGCTCACCCCATCGGTAAGCACAACGACGATCGCCGGTACATATTGACCTTCGGGCAAAGGAACGGCTTCAATTCCAGAATAAGGACTTGTGATGCTGTCGTCTATTTCAGAGATGGCATCCAATGACATAAGCATGCCTTCTCCAATGGCTGTTCGGCGGGCAGTCGTCAAATTCTTGATGGCGGTTACCAGTAGATCCTGGTCTCTCGTCGGCGGCTGAACGAGGACTGCAAAACCAGCGAAGGCAACAACACCGATCTGTGTTTTGCCATCCTGGTCTTCAACAAATTTCAATGCGGCATTTTTGGCTGCTTCAAGGCGGCTGGGGAGAATATCCGTTGAGCACATACTTCTCGAAACATCGATGGCTAGGATGACGGTCGCATTTGAAGCAGGAACCGTCACAATTGAAACAGGACGGCTGACCGCCATGATCAAACTTGACATTGCGAGCAGAAACAACGCAAATGGAATATGCCGCCGCCAATGATTTTGTTGAGGAAGCGCTGCCCGCACAAGTGACAGGCTTGAATAACGCACAGAAAAAGGTTTGCGGCGACGCAATATCCAAATATACGTGACTATCAAAATAGGGATCAATCCCAGTAAATAAAGGAATCCAGGCCAGAGCAATTCCATGGCAACCTCTCTTACACCGTCACATGGTCACACTGTCACGGTACATGACTAAACCAAAGAAGCGATAGCATTCCGCCAACCAGGAGGATGAGGATACTAATGCCAGCAAAGACAGCGGTAACCTCTGTCTCATCCTTAGTAATCCTAAAGCCTGGCTCGATGCTATCGTAGATCGTGCGCAGGTCTTCCTCCGTCTCGGCATTGAAATAAAAACCATCGGTGATCTCGGCAATTTGCTGTAAAGTCGCTTCATCCACTTGTGTGTGGACTGTGAACCCGTTGACAGTTAAGTCCACACCCTCCACACTGCCAATCGCGATGGTATGTATGGGCACGCCTCGGTCTGCGGCAAACTGTGCCGCGGCCAGCGGATCAGGGTCCATATTGTTTTCGCCGTCTGTGAACAAAACGATGACCGCAGAATTATCCGCGCTGACTGGAACAGGTGTTGGTGTTGCCTCAGAAGGTTCAGAATCATTAAATCCAATAATTGGCTCCTGCCCGGTGACATTGGCAATCGTATTCAATGAAACAATGATTCCATTCGCAAGTGAAGTTCCGCGTTGGGGGTGAAGCCGATTAATGGCAGCAAGAATGGACACCTGATCATTCGTCGGTAATTGAGTTGAAAATCCACTGTCACTGAATGCAACAACGCCAACCTGCACACTCGAAGGCTGGCGCGCCACAAAATCCTTTGCCACAGCCTTGGCCGCTTCCATGCGCGTGGGGTCAAAATCATCGGCTAACATACTTCCTGAAACATCAAACGCAAGGATGACGATCCCCTCCACTTTCGGCAGACCGATCACCATTTGCGGGCGGCCCAAAGCAAGGAATAAAATGATCAGCCCAATCAGAAAAAGGATTGCGGGAATATGGCGGCGCGAACCAACTCCACGCCCTGACGCCTGCTGCACCAATCCCAGGCTTCCGTAACGCACAGCATACTGCGCCCGTCGTTTCTGCATGCGAAGATACAAAAAAACAATAAGCGGAACCGCCAGTAACGACCAAAGCATTGCAGGCCAGATAAATGACATGGGTAAATTATTTCCTGTGCTGACGTCGTATCGCCGCAAAACGGATGATCGCGCGGATCAGATCTTCTTCCGTCGAAAGCGGCAGCACATCCACACCGGAGCGTTTGAAGGTCTCGGCCAACACCGCTTCACGTTGACTTGCCGCCTCCTGGAAACGCTGGCGGAATTTTTTATCGTGCGTATCCACATACAACTGCTCGCCCGTCTCCGCATCCTCCATGATGATGGGGCCGATATCAGGCAGTTCCACTTCACGCGGGTCCCACAAACGGATGGCGATCACTTCATGGCGGCGGCTTAACAAATTGAGCGGCTTCTCCCAACCCGGTGCACTGATGAAATCCGAGATCACAAAAACAAGCGAACGTTTTTTGATGGCATTCAATCCGCCATTGAATAGTGGAGCAAGATCAGTGATGGATGACTTGGACAGATGATGCGGCTGTTTCAGCAAGTCGTTGATCAGGCGCAGGACTTGATTGCGCCCGCCTCTGGCTGGGACCGTGTGCTGAATCCTATTCCCATACATCATCGCCCCGACGCGATTCCCGTGACGCGTCAGCAGCCTTGCCAGCGTGGCGACGAAATCAATTAACACCATTCGCTTCTGGTTATCCAGTCTGCCAAAATCCACAGAGGGACTCAGGTCAAGCAGGAACCATGCGATGACTTCACGGTCTTCCACATACTTGCGGACGTAGGGAGTGTTCATGCGCGCGCTGACGTTCCAGTCAATGTAGCGGATATCATCTTCAGGCTGGTATTCGCGCAAGTCGGCAAAATCCACACCCGAGCCGTAAAAGAGACTGCGATAGTCGCCCTGAAGATAGCCATCCAACCTGCGGATGACCTGCCAGTCCAACCGATGCAGAATACGCTCAGGCGTTGGCGCGGACGTTGAAGTGTTCATTCAATGGCACCACTGGGATCGGGATTCGGTCAAGGATCTTCGTCAATAGGTCATCGCTGGAAATATTATCTGAGAGAGCTTCATACGAAAGCACAAGTCTGTGACGGATCACATCCAGCGCCATATCAAGCACGTCCTGCGGAAGTACATATTCGCGCCCGCGGACAAATGCCAGCGCCCGTGCCGTGAGGATCAAATTGATCGAAGCACGTGGACTTGCGCCAAACATAATATATCGTGCAAGATCGCCTTCCCCAACATCCTTTGGTTTGCGCGTGGCAGTCACGATCTTGACCGCATATTCCATCAGTGATGGGTCCACATAAACCTGGTCAACTTTTTTCTGTAATTCAACAAGTTCATCGGTGGTCAAAACTTTTTGTGCCTCAACAAATGCGCTTGTCATTCGCTCAACGATGACAAACTCCTCTGTCGGGGTCGGGTAACCAACCAACACCTTAAGCATGAAGCGATCCACTTGGGCTTCGGGCAGGGCATACGTCCCTTCGGTCTCGATCGGATTCTGAGTCGCCAGCACAAGGAATGGGTTCGGCACTTTGTGTGTCTCGCGTCCAATTGTCACTTGTTTTTCCTGCATCACTTCGAGCAATGCGCTTTGCACCTTGGCAGGCGCACGGTTAATTTCATCGGCAAGCAACAGATTGGTGAAAACAGGACCAAGCGAAGTATTGAACTCGCCCGTCTTTTGGTTATAGATGCGAGTCCCTATCAGGTCGGCAGGGACAAGATCGGGCGTAAATTGGATACGCTTGAATTCACCACCGATCGAATCAGCCACAGTCTTGATCGCCATCGTCTTTGCAAGCCCAGGCACACCCTCCACGAGAATATGTCCGCGTGCAAGAAGCGCAACGATGAGCCGTTCCAATAAATGGTCCTGACCTACGATCACTTTTTTTATTTCATACAACATGCGTTCCATTGGCAGCTTATTTTCCGAGTTTTTATCCATTGATCGTCTCCTTTATTAGTATGGCGGCGAACCCATTCCACCGACCGCGGTCATGATCGGCACAGCAAAACCGATGCCCACAAAAAAAATATCATCTGTTGGGTTGACAATGCCAGTGACAATACCGACTACATGGCCATCACGATTCAACAACGGCCCGCCTGAATTACCGGGGTTGATCGCCGCATCCACCTGGATCATTCCATGTATTTCAACATTGCTGTTCGAAAGCGTGAAAACGCGGTCAAAACCAGAGATGACCCCCGCACTCATCGAGCTGTACAAACCAAACGGATTCCCCACGACGAAAGCTTCATCACCAACGTGCATCGCATTCGGATTTCCCAACACAGCAGGCACGACAAAAAGCGGAGTATCGAGGGCCTGGATCACAGCAATATCAATTTCAGGTTGCTCAAGAACAATGGCCGCTTCTGATTCAGTCCCATCTGCAAATGTGACCGTGATCGTGCTTGCCCCCTTTACGACATGCAGACTGGTCAGGATGTTCCCAAAACTATCGGCAACAACGCCGCTTCCCAAACCGAAATCTGATTTGGCGTTCTTATGCTTTTCCTCCACCTGGATCAAAACCAGCGAAGGCCGTATGGCCTGATACACCTGCGCAGAATAAGCGGGCGGAGGCGTAGCGGACGCCATCGCACTTGCAACGGAATCATTCACGTCATTCACAGTTAATTGATTTGGTCTAATAAAGACGAGGTTGTAAACAAGGAAAGCCAGAAGCGCCGCCAGAAATACCCGAACCGAACGGCAACCAATGACGCAAACGCGTTAGAAATCCCCTTGCGCGTTCTTTCCATATTTCAAATTGTGAAACCGAAGGTTCGTTCATGCTCTTTTCCGATAAATAATGATTTGGAGGAAGGACCTGCACGGCAGTTTCGAGCAATTTTCAGAGTGGTAGAAATAGGGTTGCTTCAAAATTAAAATATAAAGCTATTTTCTTAGATAAAGATGAGTGATATTGTCCTATTCTTACAAAAAGAATGCCCTCCAGGCGGAAATTCTGCTTAAAAACGAACTCACCCACGAAAATTAATTTCGGGGTGAGTTCGTTTACTTTTAACGAATTCGTGATCTAAATATTTTTCTTGGCCTGCTCAACGACCTCAAGCACCTCAGGCAGGTCCATGCCCAGTTCATGTAGTTTTTCGGAAGTGGGAATACTGTTCGCATCCCAGCCGCGGCGTTGATAGACCGCATCCATCAACTGCTCATATTGATTTTCGCGATACTTGCGCAGATGCTTCATCTTCTCTGCTGTGGTCATCCCAGTGGGATCGATCTCAACCAGGCGCTGGAGCTGTTCATCGTAGCGATCCTGACGTGATTCATACTCCGCCGCTGTGACAGGTCCCATTGCGCGGTACGGCGGATAATCGTGCTTGCGCCCCACACGTCCCATGCGCAAGGCAAACACTTTCTGGAAGTTATAGACCCGCTCCGATTGATTCAACAGATCCTGCGGCACGGTCGGCTTGCCCGTTACGCCCTGATGGATCCAGGCATAGTTTTCGACATGCTCTTCCACTTTGGCAGGTTCCTTGGTCTGCTTGTTGTTTTCAGGGGAAATGTCATTCCACGGAAGTTTGCACAGTCCATGCAGGCTGAACCATGTGCGCCACATCGGGAAGTAATGCAAGGCTTCAGCTTTATCCTTGAAGGTCGGCAAAAGATTCTGCACCTGATCCATGAAGATCAACCAGGCTTCATCATGCTGCGGACCTTTGGTCGCCAGGCCAAATCCGCCTTGCTGGGCAAGCGATTCCTTGGTCAGGTATTCCGAGATTTCCATGCCTTTGATTTCCATGCCGATGTCATGCAGGAATTTCGGGTCAGCGCCGTATTCCCGCACAAAATATTCCTTCATGTAACGCACGCCCTGACCGACGATCACGCCAAAGCCTTCGCCGCGCGCCATCTGATGGATGAGTTCCAATGCCGCCGCGCCGTTGCCAAAGTTCAGTTCCAGTCCGCCTGTGTGTTCTTTGGTGATGTATCCTTCTTCGTAACATTCCATCGCAAAAGCTACGCAGTTCGCAAATGAGATGCTGTCCACGCCGTAGGTATCGCAATAGAAGTTGAGTTCCAAAACTTTTTGAGCATCAAAGTTTCCGATGTTCGAGCCAAGCCCCGCGGCGTTCTCATATTCAGGACCATCCACCAGAACGCACTGACCAGCATAAGGTCCAGTTTGAATCGGGAAGTGATCCACGCCATGCGAGCAGGACAGGGTGCATCCCAGCCAGCAGCCGTCGGGCAAACCCTGAGTGAAGGCTTCCTTCCAGACTTTCGAATCAATCTTATAGGTATCGGGGTGCGAACCGTAGCGGAAGTTATGCGTCGGCAGCAGGTCAAAATGATCCATCACTTCGACGATATTGGCAGTGCCCACTTTCCGCATTTGGTTCTGCTTGTCATCCAGGTCGGCAATTTCCTTGTTGATGCGGCTGCCAGCCTTGCGAACGAGAGCCATATCCGCCACGCCGTTCTTGTCGCCGCCCATGTCGCTGAAACGCACCACGATGGCTTTGATCTTCTTGTCGCGGAAGACACGCCCAGGTCCGCCGCGCCCTGCCTGCTTGAGGCGGGCTTCCTTGCGGCGCACATCGTACCAACTGGAACTGATCAACGCGATGCGGATATGCTCCGCGGCTTGACCAGCAGACAAGACCGCGATGCCGCGCCGCCCCTTGTCATCGTCTGCATACTGCGCCGTGAGCTGGTTGCTGATCTCATGCGAATCCAGCGCCTCGACAGTGGACTTTTCAATCGTCACCTTGCCAGTATCCCCGTCAATAAAGATGACCACATCCTCGGCGGCTTTGCCTTGAATTTCGAGCGCATCGAAACCAGAGAATTTCAGGAAGGGCGCGAAGTAACCGCCCACATTGCTGTCAATCACATTTTCGGTCAGCGGACTGAGTGTCACCACCGTGGCTTTGCCGCTGCCTGGATAAGCTGTGATCCCGCAGATGGGACCGTTGGCGATCACCAATTCATTTTGCGGATCATTCCACTTGGTTTCAGGAGTGACCGCATCCCACAACAACTTGAGGGCAAATCCGCGCCCGCCAGTAAAGAGATCTTTCATTTGCTGTGTGACAGGTTTTTCGAAGATGGTGTTATCGTTCCAAGTTGATGTAAAGTGTTCGGCTGGCATAACCGCGTTCCACGGGACGCAGTTCATAACTATATTCCCCTAAAAGAGTAGGCTTAGCGAGATCGGCAGGTATCGTCATGTTTAAGTCTCCTGTGATTAATCAAATAATATTCCAAAGTACACCTTCATTATCGCGGAAATGACACAGATTGTCTACTGACTATCCTCCCTTTCTGGCAGTGTCAAGAGGAATATTCGTTTTATGCAGGGCTGCACTATAATCACTGTTGACAGATTGAACGTCCCGAAGGTTGAATTGAACCAATCAAGCCGTCTTTCAAAACCTTCGGGACGATGAGGAATCCAATCCAAGCGAGGACCCATGAACGTATCTGATGCTATTCGATTAAAACGCGCGGTGAGAAAAT
>CAWHXC010000035.1:0-19635 GCA_963833175.1 uncultured Chloroflexia bacterium | reverse complement strand
ACAATGGCGGCTTGTGCCTGTTCAATAATTATGTAGAGGATCCAGCTAATTAGTAATAGCAGACATAACTGACCGGAAGTAAACACAAAAACGCGATGCCGGCAGTAACCACGCCCAACAAAATAAATGGAATAATAATGGCAAATATGGCGAAAACGACAAGGAAATTCAGGCCAAATATGCGCCAGAAATAGGGCAGGCTTTCGCTCCAGATTTCGCCAAAGGATATCCTCTCGGCGCCTTTCTCTGCCAGCGATGTTCCTTTGATCACGCCGATTTTGCCGATCATTCCGAGCGAATAAAAAATGAGGATGATAAATATCAGCGCTAAAATCGCAACAATGATGATCCACCAGTTTTGTTCCAGGTACCGACCTGCTTGATTATAACCCGTTCGACTTGCCAGCCTGGGAAGAGTGTATTTTCGCCAGAGCTTGTTTGATAGCTAGAACTCCCGCCGCCTCCGTTACTACTGCCTCCGCCGCGCGCGCAACTCGCCAAAATACCAAAAATCCACAAGACCTTGTGCTTCCAAATGGTTTTCCAGGCACGGGTGAGTACTTCACCAAAATTGAAATTGTTCATGGTGCTCCTTTTTGATTCAGCAATTTAGTGATCGATCAATCGTAAATCACAAATCCAAAATCGTAGACTGTTACTCCCATTCGATCGTCGCGGGGGCTGACTTGTAATATCATACACCACCCGATTGATTTCTTCCACCTCATTTACAACTTTTTCCAGCAATTCATGGAACCCAATCAGCAATTATAAATTTATTGACGGACGCTGAGCGCGAAGCTTCCCATGGTCGACACCTTCAAAAATACTGACAATAAATTTGCAACAAATCCGGCTTGACAAATTAGAACAAGTGTTCTATATTAGGAGAAGTTGTTCTTTCCTCCATGTAATTCCAAAAGGAGATTTCTCATGAACCGTTTCCTCAACATTCAATTGCTCCCGTTTTTAAAGAACGCATCACTCAGACGCGGCGCGATCTTTGGCAGCATCCTTATCACCGCCCTGCTCGCCTTCGAATTGTTTAATTTTGGTACAACCTCATTTGCGTTGCAAGATGTGCTTGGCGATCTGAAATTTGCTGGGATTCTATGGTCCACGATCCTTGCCTTTGCCTTCTGCGGTATGGACTTTGCCGGTATTGCCCGCATCTTCACTCCCGAGCAGGGACGCGACGAACCAGCTGAAGTTTGGTATCTCTTTGGCGCGTGGCTGCTTGCCGCGGCTTTCAATGCCATACTCACCTGGTGGGGCGTTTCAGTTGCCATCCTTAATCACAGTGCAGAAGGCGGATCGCTTGTCGGTCAAACAGTCATGATCAAAGTTGTGCCGATCTTTGTGGCGGCAATGGTCTGGTTGATCCGTGTTTTGATCATTGGCACCTTCTCTGTGGCAGGCGAACGGCTTTTCACTGTGGCGGATGCGACAGCGGCCGGCTTCCTATCAAAATAACTCGACACGCCCTGCCACTACGAATTACCCCCTGCCCTCGAACCAACCAGTCAACAACTATCCGCGTCCTGCGCCCAAGCCTCGACCTGCTCCCACTCCCAGTTATAACGTTAACCGTTCCGAGCCAACCTATCATCCCATCGGCATGACCGCCATGGGTCATAGTGAACAGAATCCATCTGTACGGAGGTAGCCTTTGGATTAACAACTTTGGTTTTCACTTCTCCTCATCCATCCAACCGCTGAGACGTCCGCAAGGGCGTCTCATGCGTTAATTTATTCAAGTTTTCAGGCTTCGAGACACAGTCGATGTCAACATAAACCGTTAACGCACCGAGGCCGCAGTCCCCTTTGGGCAATCTGCGACCTCGGTATTATTGAAGCGAAACGGCAGTGGAACAACTACATTTTATCTTCGGGTATTGCAAATACGAAGTCTTTTGTGGTTCGAAATTGGACAACAATTCCAGCAATGACAAGGACAACCGTCAGGAGCATGAGCAAGGGGGTGGCCTTGAGGGCCTCGGCAACCTGGTCAAGTTCAACAACGGTCAGCACGCGCATTCCGAAGAGCACGATTCCAGCCATACCAAGGGCGCCGCCGAGGGAAGTGGCAATGATGATGACCCACTTCTGCAGGTTGAAACGCAGCACTACAAAGGTCACTGCTGCACCGACAACGATACCGACGAGGAAATTAATGAACCCAAAGCTGCTGCCGATCATCGCCATGAACCCAATGCCAAGCCCATAGCCGGCTGAGAACGAGAACAAAGCAATGGCAATGGCGTAAAATAGGTAGGACAAAGCTGCAAAGATGACAGCCACGATCAGGCCTACCACCCAGCTAGTGACAGTGCTCAGGAATCGACCCCCAAACACGATCTGGATCGCCTGCGCGCCGAGGACAAAACCAAACACAAGACCCCACAACGGGAGCAGGGCCAGGAAAAAGCGGTAACCAGCAAAACACACTGCAGCCGCAAAGGCGAGACCGATCAGGGTCGCGCAAAAAAGTTCAAAAGTCATGATATTCTCCTTATGTAATCAATTATTATCAAAGTCCCAAAAATGGAACAAGAGCAACTTCCGTTCGCTTCCAGACATAATAACACTGATTTTTGCTTGCCGTTGCTACGAATAATACAAGAGAATTGTTCCCCCTCCCGTCCTTCAACAGCCATTATCTTTGCCAAAGTCTGCTAACTGGCGCATGATTTTACGGCGTGCGATTATCATAAAAAGCGCAAACGGATAAATTTCTGTAAAAAAATCACACCATTCGCCTACTTCGCACCTTTGGTATTAAATTGTTATCGGCTTTGCAAGAGCCCCGTACAATCCTCACATTCAACTAGACAGAACCATACCCCTAGACTAAACTTACAGCATTCTAATTTCGGAGGCATTACATGGATTTCAACAACACCAATGACTTTGTGACCCGTCGCGTCCGGGCGTTTACCGAACGGGTTGCAAGGCTGAAAGAGCACGACCTATACTATCTTCAACATGCCCGTGGAAGAGATTTTACCTGACAGCAAAGTGCGCCTGCGCGGACGTGAAATGGGGATGTACGCATCTTACAGCTACCTGGGGCTGGTCGGCCACCCGCGCATTAACGAAGCCGCCAAGAAAGCCATAGATAAATTCGGCACCGGCACCAATGGCGTGCGCATGCTGGCTGGCACGTTGACAATTCACAAGGAACTTGAAGAGACGATTGCGAATTTCAAACATGCCGAAGCCGCGGTAACCTACTCTTCGGGATATGTAACCAATCTGACAGTCATCTCAGCATTGATGGGGCGCGGTGATTACATATTTTCGGATAAATTGAACCACGCATCCATTGTGGATGGCTGTTTGATGTCTGGCGCCGAGTTTCGCCGTTTCAGGCACAACGATATGGAACATCTCGAAGGCTTGCTCAAAAACGCTCCCGCAGATGTCACCAAAATGGTGGTCGCTGACTCCGTCTTCAGCATGGACGGCGACATCATCGACCTGCCGAAGGTACTTGAGTTGACGAAGAAATATAATGCCTGGCTCATGATCGATGAAGCACATTCCGTGGGCGTGTTGGGAAGGACGGCACCGGCATCGAAGAGCATTTTGGCCTTGGCGATGTGATCGACATCAAGATGGGCACGTTGAGCAAGACCATCCCTTCTGTTGGCGGATACATAGCGTCAAACAAGGATATCATTACCTATCTGAGCCATGCCAGCCGCGCCTACATGTTTTCGGCCGCATTGCCGCCCGCTCAAGCCGCAGCAGCAAACGAAGCATTCAAAGTCATTTTGGATGAACCGTGGCGCATTGAAAAATTGAACGAAAACACCAAACAATTCATCGGCGGACTCAAGGGCAGAGGCTTCGACACCATGCTGACCGAGACCGCCATCGTCCCTGTCCTGTGCGGTGATGATGATATGGCTTTTGCCATGACCCGCGAAGCACAACATAACGATGTGTTTGTGTTACCCGTCGCTTCACCTGCGGTACCGGAAGGATTGGCGCGTTTGCGTGCCACCGTCACTGCCGCGCATGAGGCAAGCGAGATCGAGCGCGCCATGGATGTGATCGGTGCTGCTGGCAAAAAGCTGGGATTGATCAAGTAGATTCCGAGAGATAGTAAAAGTAAAAGTCCTCCGAGTGCTTTGCAAAGCGCTCGGAGGACTTTTTTAATGTCTAAAACAATTGGCTTTCTAAACGAAAAATATTGCCAGACTACTGAGTTAGCAGGAGTATGTCCTTGACGGCTTCGCGATCCAACTTTACGAAATTACCAACGGTTCGGGTATTTCCACTGGTGCATTTATCAGCCATTTCATCGATGCGATTGTCCTGGATTCCCAAATCAGCCAATTGGGTGCCGAGTCCGAGGGATCGGAAAAACTCCTCCATTCTTTCAATGCCGGCACGGGCCACCGCTTCGGGATTGAAAACATCCATTTCCACATTCCAGACGCGGACGGACCATTGAACAAACCGATTCAGGTCATGTTGCAGTACGTGCTTCATCCAGGCGGGGAAGACTACCGCCAGTCCGGCGCCGTGGGCAACATCGTAAATTCCGCTGATCTCATGTTCGATGTCATGCGAAGCCCAATCACCCGTCCGCCCGGTATCAAGCAGATTATTATGCGCGATGGTGCCAGCCCACATCAATTCAGACCAGGCATCGTAATCCTGCGGATTCTTCATAACCAATTGCGCCTGACTGATCAATGTCTTCATGGTAGCTTCGAGCAAGCGGTCAGTAAACTCAACATGACTGACATTGGTGAAATAACGTTCCATCAGATGTGCCATGATATCCGCTGTACCGCAAGCCACCTGGAACTTGGGAAGGGAAAAAGCCAGTTCGGGGTTGAGGATCGAAAAGCGTGGATAGATCAACTCGGAATTGACTGCCCGCTTGAGCCAGCCATTTTCATTGGTGATGACGGTTCCGGTGCTCGCCTCACTGCCTGCCGCAGGAATGGTCAGAACCGTTCCGATCGGCAGCGCGGCGACAGGCGCACCCTTGCCAAGGTAAAAGTCCCAGACATCGCCTTCGATCACCGACCCCATGGCAATGGCTTTAGCCGAATCGATCACACTTCCGCCGCCGACTGCCAGAATAAAACCGAGCTTGTTTTCCTTGCAAAGTTTGACTCCTTCGTGAACCAAGCTCAAGCGTGGATTCGGCTGGACTCCGCCCAGTTCCACCCAGGTGACGCCCGCTTTCTTGAGGGAAGTGGTCACCCGGTCATACAAACCCGAGGCCTTGATGCTGCCGCTCCCGAAATGCAGCAGAATATTCTTGCTGTAAACTGCCACCTCATCGCCAACCTTTTCTTCAGTGCCCCGCCCGAAAATTATTTTTGTCGGATTTTGAAATTCAAAATTCTTCATGCTTTTGTTTCTCCTTTATTTTCGATATCAAGAACGTCTCACCCCGCGATGCAACGAGATGTTCTTTTGTTGTCAGGTTACCGCTCCAATACGAAGTTACCCTCTTTTTGGATAGTCTTTTCATGATACTATGGATGATATATTCAAACAAGACACGTTTCAGGAGGCTCGTACCATGGCTGAGAAAGTCAATGTATATCGTCATGTTGTGTTATTTAAATTCCACGACCATATCAGCAATGACAAGGTGGAGGAGATCGAAAATGCATTCCGTGCACTGAGTGCCGAGCTTCCTTTTGTAAAAGATTTTGAATGGGGGAGGAATTCCAGTCCTGAGAATCTGAACGAAGGTTACACACATTGTTTCATCGTGACCTTTGCCAACGAAAAAGACCGCGACACCTACCTGCCGCATCCTGCGCACCAGGCTTTCTGCAAAAATTATCTGGATGAAAATCTGGAAAAGGTATGCGTGATCGACTTCAGATCGAACGACTGAATAGTTTACAGCCCATCCGCCAAAACTCGGAGTTCCGCTTCGCCCGAACTCCGAGTTTTTTGATTCTGATAGTTCCTGATAGAATTTTTATAACATTTTTCTTATATATTCCCTGTACAATGTTGTCTAATGTACAAGGAGTATAGACTATGAAATGGCAATGGAAATTAGGAACATTTGCAGGAATTGACGTTTACATTCATGCCACCTTTCTGATTTTGATCGCGTGGGTTGGCTACAGTCACTGGCTGAAAAATGAAAACTGGGGCGAGGTGTTTAGCGGCATTCTTTTTATTCTCGCCCTTTTCGCGTGTGTGATCCTGCATGAATACGGACACGGGCTCACAGCTCGCAAGTATGGAATCAAAACCCGTGACATTACGATTTATCCCATCGGCGGTGTGGCTCGCTTGGAGCGAATGCCAGAGAAGCCGATTGAAGAACTGTGGGTCGCTTTGATGGGACCCGCTGTGAACGTGGTCATCGCGGCGGGACTCTTCGCGTATCTTTTCTTAACCTCGAGTTTGGTCCCGCTGAGTGAGTTGGCCATCGCCTCGGGCAGTTTTCTCGAACGGCTGATGATGATCAATGTTTCACTGGTGCTGTTCAACCTCATCCCAGCCTTCCCCATGGACGGCGGACGTGTGCTGCGCGCCTTGCTTGCCATGCGCATGGATTACATCCAAGCCACCCAGATCGCCGCAAGAATTGGTCAGGGCATGGCGTTGTTGTTTGGGTTGGTCGGCTTGTTTGGCAACGCCTCACTACTTTTCATCGCCTTCTTTATTTGGATCGGGGCATCACAGGAAGCAGGCATGACACAGATGAAAAATGCCATCAGCGGAATCCCCGTCGGGCGCGCCATGCTTACTGATTACAGGAGCCTCTCGCCGCGTGACCCACTCTCGCGCATGTCTCAACTTCTGTTGTCAGGTTCACAACATGACTTCCCCGTGATCGAAAATGACCGTATCGTGGGCATCGTCACCCGTGATGATTTTCTCGCCGCCCTCACCCAGCACGGAGAAAATATCGCCATCTCGTCCGTGATGAAAAAGGACTTGCCCGAAGTGGATTCGTATGAAATGGTAGAGACCGCCTATATGCGCCTTCAAGAATCTGGCATCCCTGCTTTACCTGTCACACACGCAGGTCAATTGGTGGGCATTGTCACCGCCGAAAATATCACCGAATATTTGATGATCCACTCCGCGTTACGAAGAGCTGCATTAACTTCCTAAGCAGATTTGCGAACATAAATTAGAGGACTCTTATCCACAATTGACCGCTTCTTTTGTATACTAATTCTTACTCCGATGGGGAGTAGCCGCCCAATGATCTGGGATGTACAGTCGTCAATACGGAAATTTTTCCCGGCTGTTCTGTCAATGGCAAGACCATCTTCAAACTTTGGCGATGGTCTTTTTATTTACAAAGCCCCTAAAGGTTTTGGAAGACTTTAAGGTCTAGTGAGGAAACCATGCTCGACCAAATGGAAGCGACAATCCTATCTGCCTTGCAAACCATCTTTGACCAGTTCGGCTGGGTCGGTGTGTTTGGTTTGATGGTGTTGGAAAATGCCACAGGAGTCACACCCAACGAACTCATCCTGACCTTTGCAGGTTGGATGTTGATCGAACGTCACGGCATCGCCCCCGGTTTCATCCTCGTGGGCGGAATTTACGCTGGGTTTGGCAGCGCGGTCGGGGCATCCATCGTCTATTGGGTGGCGCGGAGCGGCGGACGTCCGATGATCGACCGCTTCACAAAGTTCTTCCGCATCGACCCGTCCCTCCTCTCCAGGGCAGAGGAACAGATGCAGAAGAGGGGCGCATGGCTGGTTTTCGCGGGACGGGTTTTGCCAGGCATCCGCATGTTGGTCAGTATCCCCGCAGGGTTGGCAAGAATTCCCTTCCCAAAATTCTTTTTTGCCACCTTTCTCGGGGCCTATATTTGGTGTACACTTTTCATTGGCGCGGGTTACCTGCTCGGGCACGAGTGGATGCTGATCAGCGACTATATCAAGCAGCACCTTCCGCTGGTATTATCGCTTGGCGTTTTCGGAATGGGTACATATCTGATTTATCATTACCGCTCCCATCTGCCCTCACTGGCATGGATTTACGCTCGAAAAAATAAAAACGAACTGGATAAAGAATCATGAACTGGCATCTCACAGATATACAAGAAAGTCTTTCAAAATTAAACTCAGATCAGCAAAACGGACTCACTACTTCTGAAGTCTCGTCACGGCTTGCACAATACGGCGCAAATGAACTCGTCGAACATGGCGGACGCAAGCCCTTGCAAATTTTGTGGGAACAACTCACCGCCACAATGGTTCTCATTCTCATTGCGGCAGCAGTGATCGCAGGCTTGCTCGGCGATACAAAAAATGCTGTCGCGATACTTTCCATCGTCGTGCTATATGCCATTCTTGGCTTCACTCAGGAATATCGCGCCGAGAAAGCCATTACCGCACTCAAGAAAATGTCGGTGCCGAATGTGCGTGTACTGCGCGATGGAAAATTACAGGAACTCCCCGCGCACGACCTTGTACCAGGCGACATCATCCAACTGGAAACTGGAAATATCCTCCCCGCGGATCTGCGTTTGCTTGAAGCCGTCAACCTTCGCATTCAGGAAGCCGCACTCACGGGCGAATCCGAACCGATCGAAAAACACACTGCCGTGCTCTCTGGCGAAGACCTTCCCCTCGGTGACCGCCGTAATATGGGCTACATGGGGACCATCGTCACACAAGGGCGCGGACTTGCGCTGGTGGTCGCAACGGGCATGCAGACCGAACTTGGCAAGATCGCCGAACTCATTCAACTGGTCAAACAGGAAGATACCCCGCTTCAAAAGCGGCTGGATGCGCTTGGCAAAACCCTTGCGCTCATCGGCGTTGGCATCGCCGCACTCATTTTTGTGCTTGGCATCATGCGCGGCGATGAACTTCAACACATGCTGCTCACGGCGGTCAGTGTTGCAGTCGCCATCGTGCCAGAAGGTCTGCCCGCAGTCGTTACCGTCACGCTCGCGCTTGGCGCACAGCGCATGTTGCAGCGCAACGCCCTCATCCGCAAACTGCCCGCCGTTGAAACTCTCGGTTCGGTCACGGTCATCTGCTCCGACAAAACAGGCACGCTGACTGAAAACCGCATGAGCGTGGTCGTGCTGGATGTTGCCGAACATGCCCTGGATTTAACCGAAGAAGTCGGACGCGGCGGCACGCTTCATGCCACCCGAGGGCTGGGTGCGCCCGCCCAATCATCTCTCTCGCTGGCAGCGATTGGCGGCGCGCTTTGCAACGACTCAAAACTGGTAGACATCGGCGACGACCGTTATCACACCATCGGCGATCCCACCGAAGGCGCATTGGTCGCCGCCGCCGCAAAAATGGGATATTGGAAATCGTCGCTCGACTCATCCTTCCCGCGCGCAGCAGAGCTTCCATTTGACTCAGAACGAAAACGCATGACCACTGTCCACCATCTGGGGCGCTACGACCCAACGGTTCTCGCAGGACTTGAAATCGGAGACCACCGTTACATTGCCTTCACCAAAGGCAGCGTGGATGGACTTCTGGATGTTGCGACGCATATTTGGGTGGAGGGAAAAGCCCAGTCGCTTGACTTAGGCTGGAGGGAGAGGATGCTGGCAACGAATGATCGCCTTGCCAAGAAAGGCATGCGCGTGCTTGGAGTCGCATTCCAATTAATGGACTCCATCCCAGAAATCATCCAAACCGACCTTGAACAGAATTTAACACTGGTGGGCCTATTCGGCATGATCGACCCGCCGCGCGCCGAAGTGAAGGACGCGGTGGCGGTGTGCCGCGCCGCAGGCATCCGCCCTGTAATGATCACAGGCGACCATCCGCTGACCGCGATCGAAATTGCGCGCCAGTTGGGCATTACCGATAACGGACATGCATTAACTGGCGTTGAAATCGAAAAACTAACTTTTGATGAATTAAAAACGTAGTGGAAGAAATCAACGTGTTTGCCCGCGTTGCACCCGAACACAAGTTGAAGATCGTGCAAGCGCTTGCAGGAAAAGGGTCACATCGTTTCGATGACAGGCGACGGCGTGAATGACGCGCCCGCGCTGCGCAAAGCGGACATCGGTGTGGCGATGGGCATCACAGGCACAGACGTCTCGAAAGAAGCCTCCGACCTGGTGCTGCTCGACGATAACTTTGCGACCATCGTCGAATCTGTGCGCGAGGGGCGCACGATCTACGACAACATCCGCAAGTTTGTGCGTTTTACCGTGGCAGGCAATATCGGCAAAGTATTGGTCATGTTGATCGCGCCGTTTTTGGGCAAGCCATTGCCTCTTTTACCTTTGCAATTGCTCTGGCTCAACTTGTTGACAGACGGTTTGCTTGGGCTTGGCATGGGTGTGGAAAATCCCGAAACCGACACGATGAAACGCGCGCCTTATTCTCCAAACGAAAGCATATTCTCACGCGGCGCAGGCATACAAACCATTTGGGTTGGCGTGATGATCGGCGTATTCGCACTGGGACTTGGCTCGTGGTATTTCTTTACAAATCGCCCCGAATGGCAGACCATGATCTTCACCTCGCTTGCCTTCATGCAGGTTTTTCAAGCTCTGGCTTCGCGCTCATATAAAGATTTGCTTTTCAAAATGGGCTTGTTGAGCAACCCATTATTGGCAAGCATGGCTTTGCTGGTGGTTGTCTTGCAACTCATGGTGTTGTATGTTCCCGCGTTGGCGAACTTCTTTCAAGTCATTCCCCTCAGCGGCTGTGACTTGTCCATTGCGGCGAGCGCCGGTGTGATCGTGTTTGCTGTGATGGAGTTGGAGAAGTGGATTGTAAATAAAAAGTAAAAAGTGAGAAGTGCTCAGTAATCAAAAAAACCGCCTCATACGAGACGGTTTTTTGATTCAGTGAGGAATAATATTTTTGTATTTCTTTAGCACTCTACTTTGCTACGCTCTTTCTAAATTCATGTTCTTTGGCATCTCATCCCAGGTTCTTCCATCAAGCAGTCTGCCAGCCTTTTTCTTTTGAACGCCACCCCATTGTTTGAAAAAGAAAGGCACTTTTGCTTTGAGACATTGGTCTTTTATGCCAACCACCCATTCTCTTTCAAGCGGACGTGCGCCAGGTCCCGATTTACCGCCGACAATGACCCAATTAATTCCTTTCAAATTCATTTTTGGAATTGGCCCTAAAAGTGGTTCAACCGAAAGGAATTTTGTTTTTGCACCTGTTTTTCGTAGATGATCAATTCGGAAGATGTAATCTGCGTTTTCCACACTGACACCCATCCAGATATTATCCATCCATTCAAGTTTGGGACTGAGTTCCATTAAATCTTTCAGAACGTTTTGTCAAAACCTGAAATTGGTGCCAATGAGCGCGTTTCATCACATCGAACACTTGCTGAATGAATTCCAAAGGCACATCCTTGTGGAACAAGTCACTCATTGAATTGACAAAAATAACTTGTGGGGTTTTCCACTCCAAGGGCTTTTCAAGCGCCTGTGGGTGCATGGTTAACTTGAAGTTGTTGACATAATTAGGCTGCCCCATGGCGTGCAAACGCTTTGCCATGCGCTCCGCATAACAATGTTTACAGCCAGGGCTGACTTTGTTACAACCAGTGAGTGGATTCCAAGTTGATTCCGTCCACTCAATTCGAGACTGCGCCATTTTTACTCCAAGTGATAAACCTACACTTTGCATTATAGAACTTTCGTTCTGTTTTGTCTACCAAAAACTTGTTTGTCCGGGCAACATTTTTACGGATAACTTCTTTCCAGAAGTCGTGTCCTTTTTTGTGTTTACTTGCAAAAATTAGACGATAAAGCGGAGCTTGCCGAGTATTACGCATGATCGGCTCGGCGCTTTCGTAATCTTCCACGTCTTTAATATCCTCGTAGCCTAGCGCAACCAATTTTGACTTGTAGTAATCAATAAGATGCTTGTGAACAGTCGAAGGTTCTTTCAAGTGATATTTCTCATAGACCTTGCGCCAATCTGTATCGCCAAAAAACCTGTCGATTATTGTTTCTTCATCCGCATGCACATAGTTTTCAAAGTTTCGGGTCAAACCGCTTTGTGAATAATGGATCGATTAAATCCATTTTCTTAATTTGCGCAAGTTTGGCAACGGTTTTCCATTCTAGTTCCAGTCCATCAGGGTCCAAAAATGCCAAATTTAGCGAAGAGGACCATGTTCCTTGTGGTCGATTACGTTCAATTAACTTAATATCATCAACAATTTCATTTACCTTTTGATTAGCATCACCGACAAAAAATTTTTTCGGGATATTGGGCAGCGCGCTACATCTATGTTTAAGAATATCAACATTTTCTTGAACATAGTCCGCGAAGAAATAATGAGTAAAAGGATGCTTTGTGGTTAATGCGATGAGAGGAGAACCGAGATTAATCTCTCTATGATTTTCAATTTGGTATTTACCTTTACCAGAAAATAAATCAATATAGCATCTCGCACACCAATTCATTTGACGCATAGATGTCTCAAACATATAAACATAACGTTCAAGATAATGAAGTTTGTCTTTTGTCCATTTCCCAAATACTCGAATTGGCAAGCCGTCATCTTCTGGAAGTAAATATTTTTCCATCCCTTATCTCCTGTTGAATGTTTTTTACTATTTTACACCCACAAATCAAATTGACCATTATTAATTAATTTTATTGTCCATTTTTCTCACAATGCCCTCTCCAAAATCTCTCTCAACTCCCCTTCATTCAACGCAATCGGATTTCCCTTGAAACTGCTTGCATTCAATGTCTTCTCCACCGCCTCTGGGATTTGCAACTCATTCATCCCATGCGCTGAAAGCGGCGGGATTTTCAACTCACTGACCAAATCACCGACCCATTTCACACCATCTTGTGCCGAGGCGTATTTATCCCCAGTCACTATCTGCGCAATCTCAACATATTTTTGAATTGCCACATGCCCAGCATGACGCGACTCCAACGCCTTGATATTTGCTTCCATCACCAACGGCAGCAATCGCGCGCAGATCGCTCCGTGCGGCGCGTGGAGCATCCCTCCCAGCGGACCAGCGAATCCATGCACAGCGCCGAGCGCGGAATTGGCAAATGCCATCCCGCCGAACAAACTTGCCAGTGCCATGCCTTCGCGCGCAGACACGTCCGCGCCGTTGTGATATGCCTGTCTCAATGACTTCGCGGCATGGCGAATCCCTTCGCGGCAGATGGCATCGGTCATCGGGTTGGCTTTGATCGAAACGAACGGCTCGATCAACTGCGTCAGCGCGTCCAAACCAGAACTGGCGGTGATGGCAGGCGGCAGGTTATAGGTCAACTCAGGGTCAACGAGTGCAATGCTCGGCAGCATCATTGGGCTTCGCAAGCTCACTTTAACACCATGCGACGGCGACTTAAGCACCGCGTTGCGCGTCACCTCCGTGCCTGTCCCAGCCGTGGTTGGAATGGCGATGTACGGCAGCGGCGCATTTGTCAACGGCTGTCCCTTGCCGACCACTTCAAGGTAATCAAAGATGTCGCCGCGATTCGTCGCCAGCGCGGCAATCGCCTTGCCCGCATCCAGCACGCTCCCGCCGCCCAAGCCGATGACCATGTCACAGCCATGCTCGAGCGCAAGCAAAACTCCCTCGGAAGCCGTATCCACTGTCGGTTCGCCATGCACGTGAAATTCATCAAATGGGATGTCTTGTGCAGAGAGAATCTCCCTCACGCGCGGAATTGCATCTGACGAATTTCCACACACCAAAAGCAGACGCTTCGCGCGCCCCTTCAGTTGGTCACCCAACCCATTCAGTTTTCCAGCCCCAAAGATGATCCGATCTGCTGTGGCGAATTCAAAAGATGACATGGCAATTACCAATTGGAGTCTTCAGGATAAATATTGCTGTACTTAATTCCCTGCCTCGGCTCAACCATCATCTCTGCGACAGTGTCGCGCCACTTTGCATAATGCGCGGTCTCTTTGTGCGCGGCAGACGCATTTGCCGTTTTATAAACCTCCACAAGGATAAAGCGTGTTGGGTCGTCCACCTGCTGGATAACATCAAAGCGCTCAATACCCTCTTCTTTTACGCTGTAACTTGCGTTTTCAATCGTAGCCTGTTTGAAGGCATCCACCATTTCAGGCTTGACATGCACATGGACAAGAACAATATTCATTTTGTCTCCTTGTAATTATTTTGGAAAAATCTCGATCCAATTAATACACCCCAAAAGGAAATAACGCAATTGGTAATCAGACCTGACAGGTTTTTATCGTCATAATTCCATATTGGCACTGCCGAAAACCTGTCAGGTCTTTAACTAAAAAAATCGCCCTTTTGCAAGGACGATTTCATTGCTATTATTGTCGGGGCGAGAGGATTCGAACCTCCGACCTCTTGCACCCCATGCAAGCGCGCTAGCCGGACTGCGCCACGCCCCGATTGAGCGAACCGTATTATAGTCGCGTTTCATTATTCTGGCAAATGGAATTTATCGGTAACCCATAAATTTCAACCGCTATGCTGCGAGTACCGCACAAACAGCCAAACCGGGATATGATTTATACTTATAGCTTCCTCAGAAAGTTTAGTAATTTATGCAACAAGCGGTAAAATAGATATATTGGAGTTGCCTTATGTCAGATATGATTGAAGTAGTCATTGATAGTATCCGTGTACATTTAATGGCGCCGCAGCGTGTTCTCGTGCTAAAGCAAACTGACGCCGCGCGCTACCTTACCATTTGGGTTGGTCCCTACGAAGCCGAAGCCATCACCATTGCCCTGCAGGAAGTTGAAGTGGCGCGCCCGCTCACCCACGACCTGCTCAAAAGCATCTTTACCGCATTCAACGCGCGCATCACCCGCATCGAGATCGTCAAACTACAGGATGACATCTTCTACGGTAATATCATCGCCGAAGTTGATGGACAGGAAATACGGATCGATTCGCGCCCGTCCGATGCGATTGCAATTGCCGTGCGCGCGCATGTGCCGATCCTCGTCCATGTGGATGTGATGGATACCGCGGGTATGTCGCCTGAGCAGGATATGCCTGCTGAGGCAAGCGCCCCTTCATCGCGTAAAGAAGCGCCCGCCCCCCTTTCTGACGAAGCCAACGATAGATTGTCCATTTTCAAGGATTTCATCGACAAACTTGACATTGACAACCCCGATAAAGATAAACCCGAATCGCCCTCACCCTAAAGCTGATCCACATCAATGACAGATTATTTCCCCGAAACAGCCCCCTACGGGGATGATAAATCAGCCGCCCCCGCTAGTTCAACGCCTTCGGCAGTTCCGCATAGCCGAGAAGCCGAAGAAGCAGTCGTAGGGGCGGTGCTGATTAATCCCGAAGTCTATTATGACGTTGCCCAATTCCTCGCAGCGGATGATTTCTACATCCACCGCAACAAATGGATCTGGGAGGCATTCACACGTCTGCACGAACAACGCATCCCTGTTGACCTGCTGACTCTCTCCGAAGAATTAGACCGTTCGAACCTGCTCGCGGATGTTGGCGGTTCGGCATATATCACCTCGCTTATCAATCAAGTGCCGTCATCGTTGAATGCCGAATCCTACGGGCGTATCGTGGAAGGACATTCCATCCGCCGCAAGATGATCACCGCCGCAAACAAGATCGCGTCCATTGCTTATAACGAATTATCCACAGTGGATGACGTGATGAACGAGGCGGAGAAGGCAGTCTTCAACGTCAGTGAGCGTCGACTTAAACATGACCTGCAACCGATCTCTGCAGTCCTTAGCGATTACTACGACCGAATTGATGAACTCGCCAAACGCCCCGAGGAAATTCACGGCGTGCCGACGGGTTTTATTGATCTCGACAGGATGCTCACAGGCTTACAGCCTTCAGACTTGCTGATCATCGCAGGTCGTCCTGGTCAGGGTAAAACAGGTTTTCTGCTTTCCATTGCAAAGAACGCAGCACTGACCCATAAAAAGCATGTTGCCATCTTTTCATTGGAAATGTCCAATGAGCAGGTTGTGCAGCGCTTGATCGCCCAGGAAACAGGCATCGACTTGCAGCGCCTGCGCAACGGAAAATTACAGGAAAACGAATGGCCGCTTTTCACCCACGCCATCGAAGTATTTTCGGACACGCACATCTTTCTCGACGATACGCCTGCCATCACACCCTTGCAGTTGCGGACAAAATGCCGCCGTCTGCACATGGAATTTGGCATTGACCTGGTCATCATTGACTATTTGCAGCTCATGGGCGGCGACACGCGCAACGATAACCGCGTGCAGGAAGTTTCGCATATCTCGCGTAGTTTGAAAGTGCTGGCTCGTGAGTTGAATGTCCCTGTGCTGACCGCCGCGCAGTTGAGCCGCGCAGTGGAACAACGCACCGATAAAAAACCTGTGCTTTCCGATTTACGTGAATTGGGATCATTGGAACAGGACGCCGATATCGTGATGTTCATTTATCGTCCTGACCAATACGAGAAGGATACGGATAAACAGAATATTGCCGAGATCATCATCGCCAAGCATCGCAATGGTCCCGTGGGCAGCGTGGAGTTGATCTTCCGCAGCGCGCTGGCGAAATTCGAAAATGCAGCAACGAAGGTTTTTAGACCGAACGAATAATTAATGTAGGGGCGAGCGCCGCTGCGCCCCTACGCCGATTACATGGATAAAATTTCCTGGCTTTACCTCCTCTGAAACATTCACCCAAATCCCTGATTTGTTCATTCATCTTCTAAAAGAGATGGATGACGCGGCGGAGTTGAAGGTGACTCTGTATGCCATCTGGCGCATCGAGCATATCGAAGGGCATTTCCGCGCAATGTGCCAGACGGATTTCGAACCTGAGTCGCTGGGGATGAGCCTTGAGGAGATTCAGATCGGGCTGGAAAAATCTGTCGAGCGCGGGACCCTGCTCAGGTCGCAGCATGAAGCGGATGTTTTTTATTTCCTCAACTCACCGCGCGGACGTCTCGCCGCTGAAGCGTTCGCGAAAGGCAATTGGCGCGAGTTTGCGACAGATCATGTCTGTGCCAAGAAGTAAGTCAAATATCTTTAAGTTGTACGAAGAAAACATTGGACCGATCACGCCTTTATTAGCTGACATGCTGCGTGAAGCGGAAAAAAATTATCCGAGTGAGTGGTTTGAAGAAGCGTTTGAAATTGCCGTAAGCAGGAATGTTCGCAACTGGAAATATGTGGAAGCCATTTTAGCGCGCTGGAAGGAAAAAGGGAAAGATGAAAGAAAAGATCAACAAGACATTGTCAAAGATGCAAAACGATACACCGATAGCGACTTCTCAGAGTTCATCAACCGAGATTGAAGGTTTGGTGAAAACACTGGGTGACCCGAATTGTCCGCACTGTGGCGGCGTGGGTTATGTGCGCATGGATTATCCGCTCGGGCACGAAAAATTCGGCAAGTTGGAATCATGCGTGTGCCGCGCGAAGGATGTGGCAGAAGGTGCACGCAGTCGTTTATTTGCCATGAGCAATTTAGATCGACTAAGCCATTTAACTTTTGAAAACTTTAATCCTTCGGGAAATAAAAAAGCAAAGTTCATGACCCCGCAGGAAGCAGAAAGTCTGCATGAAGCATACGAAATTTCTGAAAAGTTTGCGGAATTACAAACAGGCTGGCTTTTGCTTGAAGGAGGATACGGTTGCGGAAAAACCCACCTCGCGGCAGCAATTGCAAACTATTCAGTTAACCATGGAATTCCGACATTATTTATCACCGTTCCTGATTTGCTTGATTCTTTGCGCTTTGCTTATGCTGACCCTGAGACAACTTTTGAACAACGCTTTGAAGAAATACGAAATGCAAAATTATTGATCATGGATGATTTCGGCACACAGAATGCCACAGGCTGGGCGCAGGAAAAATTATTCCAGATCATTAATTATCGTTACACCAACAAACTTCCGACTGTCATTACCACCAATTTAATGCTCGATCAAATTGAAGGGCGCATCCGCTCGCGTTTACAAGATGAGGGATTTGTAAATCACATCAAGATCAAAGCACCCGATTATCGCAGACCTGAAGAAACAAGCAATCCCGGACTTTCCATGCTTTCATGGCCCGATATTGCAGAGATGACCTTTGAAAGTTTTGAGCCAAGAGACAATGATCTGGGAAAGGAAATTGTCACTACAGTTATCACCGAGAAGGAAACAGGTTATCGAAGCCGTGCCAAGGAAAGAGTAGTCACCAAGAAAACGGTTACACAAAACGACCTAAAGACGTTACATGCGGCATTCAGCGCTGCAATTAATTTTGTGAAAGACCCGAAAGGCTGGTGTATATTTTTAGGCGAATCTTATTGCGGCAAAACCCACCTGGCGGCAGCGATCGGGCATGATCGTATTGCCAATGGCGGACAAGCAATTCTTATAGATGTGTCTTCATTATTAGACTATTTAAAAGATACATTTAGCAAAGATACCGATGTTACATTCAATCGCCGTGTTCATGAAATTCGCAATACGCCCTTGTTAATATTGGACGACATCAAAGAAAGCCAAAAAAGCTCAGTCTGGGCAGAAGACAAACTATATAGCATATTAAATTATCGCTATCACTCGAACCTTCCCACCGTGTTAACTTCCTCCATGGATACAAACACATTCGCTACAAGTTATCCTAGTTTGTGGCAGAAACTACTTGATACGTCACGGTGTAAAATCCTTGTGATTGACATGCCACCGTATCGGCGTGTGGCAAAATCGAGCAAAACAACTCCGCACAAGAAGAAATAGGGGTATTGTCATACAATCTGGACAATCTGCATCATATTTGTGATGACTAATATTTATCAAAAAAGTGATAAATATCTTGTAAATTTATAGCCCCTCGTGATACAATTTTTTCAACAAAACAGCCTATTGAATAGGCTGTTTTTTCATTCCACTTTAACATGAGGTATCCTGCAAATGCTCCCATCTTATTTACTGTCCCTGCGCGAAGGCTTGGAAGCCGCACTCATTATCGGAATTGTGCTTGGCGCATTGCGCAAAATACGCCGAACCGATCTTATCCCTGCGCTCTGGCTCGGCACGCTCGCCGCTGTCGGCGTAAGCATCCTTGCTGCGATCCTGCTGACCACATTCGGATTAAGTCTCGAAGGCCCAGCCGAAAAAATATATGAAGGCGTCACTATGCTGCTTGCCGCAGGCATCCTAACCTGGATGATCTTCTGGATGAGCAAACAGGCGCGCAGTCTTAAAGGTGAACTTGAAGAAGGTGTCAACAAAGCCGCCGCAGGCTATGAGACGGGCAAACGCGCCATCTTCTGGCTGGCGTTTATTGCTGTGGTGCGTGAAGGCGTGGAACTCGCTGTGTTTATCACCGCAGCCTTCTTTGTCGGAAACAATGAAAACGTTGGTCTGAACACCATTCAAACACTTGCAGGCGTAGTGCTTGGGCTCGGCACTGCCGTTCTACTTGGCTGGTCATTGTTTGCCACCGCAGTGCGCCTCGACCTGCGCCGCTTCTTTCAGGTCACAGGCTTTATGCTCATCCTCTTCGCCGCAGGCCTTGTAGCGCACGGAATCCATGAATTCAATGAGATCTACTGGATCCCGCCTGTTGTGGAGCATGTGTGGGATGTGAATGCTTTTATCGATGAAAATTCCATTCCCGGCCAATTACTAAAAACGCTCTTTGGTTATAACGGCAATCCATCCCTTACTGAGATGGTCGGCTACTTCAGTTACATCATCGTTGTTTTATTTTTCTTTACCCGC
>CAWHXC010000034.1:0-24475 GCA_963833175.1 uncultured Chloroflexia bacterium | reverse complement strand
CCTCTCCAAAATCTCTCTCAATTCCCCTTCATTCAACGCAATCGGATTTCCCTTGAAACTGCTCGCATTCAATGTCTTCTCCACCGCCTCTGGGATTTGCGACTCATTCATCCCATGCGCTGAAAGCGGCGGGATTTTCAACTCGCTGACCAAATCACCGACCCATTTCACGCCATCTTGTGCAGAGGCGTTTTTATCCCCAGTCACTATCTGCGCAATCTCAACGTATTTTTGAATTGCCACATGCCCAGCATGACGCAGACTCCAATGCTTTGATATTCGCTTCCATCACCAACGGCAGCAATCGCGCGCAGATCGCTCCGTGCGGCGCGTGGAGCATCCCTCCCAGCGGACCTGCGAATCCATGCACAGCGCCGAGCGCGGAATTGGCAAATGCCATCCCGCCGAACAAACTTGCCAGTGCCATGCCTTCGCGCGCAGACACGTCCGCGCCGTTGAGATATGCCTGTCTCAATGACTTCGCGGCATGGCGAATCCCTTCGCGGCAGATGGCATCGGTCATCGGGTTGGCTTTGATCGAAACGAACGGCTCGATCAACTGCGTCAGCGCGTCCAAACCAGAACTGGCAGTGATGGCAGGCGGCAGGTTATAGGTCAACTCAGGGTCAACGAGTGCAATGCTCGGCAGCATCATTGGGCTTCGCAAGCTCACTTTCACACCATGCGACGGCGACTCAAGCACCGCGTTGCGCGTCACCTCCGTGCCTGTCCCAGCCGTGGTTGGAATGGCGATGTACGGCAGCGGCGCATTTGTCAACGGCTGTCCCTTGCCGACCACTTCAAGGTAATCAAAGATGTCGCCGCGATTCGTCGCCAGCGCGGCAATCGCCTTGCCCGCATCCAGCACGCTCCCGCCGCCCAAGCCGATGACCATGTCACAGCCATGCTCGAGCGCAACCAAAACTCCCTCGGAAGCCGTATCCACTGTCGGCTCGCCATGCACGTGAAATTCATCAAATGGGATGTCTTGTGCAGAGAGAATCTCCCTCACGCGCGGAATCGCATCTGACGAATTTCCACACACCAAAAGCAGACGCTTCGCGCGCCCCTTCAGTTGGTCACCCAACCCATTCAGTTTTCCAGCCCCAAAGATGATCCGATCTGCTGTGGCGAATTCAAAAGATGACATGGCAATTACCAATTGGAGTCTTCAGGATAAATATTGCTGTACTTAATTCCCTGCCTCGGCTCAACCATCATCTCTGCGACAGTGTCGCGCCACTTTGCATAATGCGCGGTCTCTTTGTGCGCGGCAGACGCATTTGCCGTTTTATAAACCTCCACAAGGATAAAGCGTGTTGGGTCGTCCACCTGCTGGATAACATCAAAGCGCTCAATACCCTCTTCTTTTACGCTGTAACTTGCGTTTTCAATCGTAGCCTGTTTGAAGGCATCCACTATTTCGGGCTTGACATGCACATGGACAAGAACAATATTCATTTTGTCTCCTTGTAATTATTTTGGAAAAATCTCATCCAATTAATACACCCCAAAAGGAAATAACGCAATTGGTAATCAGACCTGACAGGTTTTTATCGTCATAATTCCTATATTGGCAACTCTGCCGAAAACCTGTCAGGTCTTTAACTAAAAAAACCGTCCTTGTACAAGGACGGTTTTGCTATTACCTGTCGGGGCGAGAGGATTCGAACCTCCGACCTCTTGCACCCCATGCAAGCGCGCTAGCCGGACTGCGCCACGCCCCGATTGAGCGAACCGTATTATAGTCGCGTTTCATTATTCTGGCAAATGGAATTTATCGGTGACCCATAAATTTCAACCGCTATGCTGCGAGTACCGCACAAATAGCCAAACCGGGATATGATTTATACTTATAGCTTCCTCAGAAAGTTTAGTAATTTATGCAACAAGCGGTAAAATAGATATATTGGAGTTGCCTTATGTCAGATATGATTGAAGTAGTCATTGATAGTATCCGTGTACATTTAATGGCGCCGCAGCGTGTTCTCGTGCTAAAGCAAACTGACGCCGCGCGCTACCTTACCATTTGGGTTGGTCCCTACGAAGCCGAAGCCATCACCATTGCCCTGCAGGAAGTTGAAGTGGCACGCCCGCTCACCCACGACCTGCTCAAAAGCATCTTTACCGCATTCAACGCGCGCATCACCCGCATCGAGATCGTCAAACTACAGGATGACATCTTCTACGGTAATATCATCGCCGAAGTTGATGGACAGGAAATACGGATCAATTCGCGCCCGTCCGATGCGATTGCAATTGCCGTGCGCGCGCATGTGCCGATCCTCGTCCATGTGGATGTGATGGATACGGCGGGTATGTCGCCTGAGCAGGATATGCCTGCTGAGGCAAGCGCCCCTTCACCGCGTAAAGAAGCGCCCGCCCCCCTTTCTGACGAAGCCAACGATAGATTGTCCATTTTCAAGGATTTCATTGACAAACTTGACATTGACAACCCCGATAAAGATAAACCCGAATCTCCCTCACCCTAAAGCTGATACACATCAATGACAGATTATTTCCCCGAAACAGCCCCCTACGGGGATGATAAATCAGCCGCCCCCGCCAGTTCAACGCCTTCGGCAGTACCGCATAGCCGAGAAGCCGAAGAAGCAGTCGTAGGGGCGGTGCTGATTAATCCCGAAGTCTATTATGACGTTGCCCAATTCCTCGCAGCGGATGATTTCTACATCCACCGCAACAAATGGATCTGGGAGGCATTCACACGTCTGCACGAACAACGCATCCCTGTTGACCTGCTGACTCTCTCCGAAGAATTAGACCGTTCGAACCTGCTCGCGGATGTTGGCGGTTCGGCATATATCACCTCGCTTATCAATCAAGTGCCGTCATCGTTGAACGCCGAATCCTACGGGCGTATCGTGGAAGGACATTCCATCCGCCGCAAGATGATCACCGCCGCAAACAAGATCGCGTCCATTGCTTATAACGAATCATCCACAGTGGATGATGTGATGAACGAGGCGGAGAAGGCAGTCTTCAATGTCAGCGAGCGTCGACTCAAACATGACCTGCAACCGATCTCTGCAGTCCTTAGCGATTACTACGACCGAATTGATGAACTCGCCAAACGCCCCGAGGAAATTCACGGCGTGCCGACGGGTTTTATTGATCTCGACAGGATGCTCACAGGCTTACAGCCTTCAGACTTGTTGATCATCGCAGGTCGTCCTGGTCAGGGTAAAACAGGTTTTCTGCTTTCCATTGCAAAGAACGCAGCACTGACCCATAAAAAGCATGTTGCCATCTTTTCATTGGAAATGTCCAATGAACAGGTTGTGCAGCGCTTGATCGCCCAGGAAACAGGCATCGACTCGCAGCGCCTGCGCAACGGAAAATTACAGGAAAACGAATGGCCGCTTTTCACACACGCCATCGAAGTATTTTCGGACACGCACATCTTTCTCGACGATACGCCTGCCATCACACCCTTGCAGTTGCGGACAAAATGCCGCCGTCTGCACATGGAATTTGGCATTGACCTGGTCATCATTGACTATTTGCAGCTCATGGGCGGCGACACGCGCAACGATAACCGCGTGCAGGAAGTTTCGCACATCTCGCGTAGTTTGAAAGTGCTGGCTCGTGAGTTGAATGTCCCTGTGCTGACCGCCGCGCAGTTGAGCCGCGCCGTGGAACAGCGCACCGATAAAAAACCTGTGCTTTCCGATTTACGTGAATCGGGATCATTGGAACAGGACGCCGATATCGTGATGTTCATCTATCGTCCTGACCAATATGAAAAGGATACGGATAAACAGAATATTGCCGAGATCATCATCGCCAAGCATCGCAATGGTCCCGTGGGCAGCGTGGAGTTGATCTTCCGCAGCGCGCTGGCGAAATTCGAAAATGCAGCAACGAAGGTTTTTAGACCGAACGAATAATGTCAATGTGAGGAGTGCTGCAGAGCAACGCATTGAGATCGCTCCCAATACGTCCGAATTACATGGATAAATTTTCCTGGCTTTACCTCCTCTGAAACATTCACCCAAATCCCTGATTCGTTCATTCATCTTCTAAAAGAGATAGATGACGCGGCGGAGTTGAAGGTGACTCTGTATGCCATCTGGCGCATCGAGCATATCGAAGGGCATTTCCGTGCAATGTGCCAGACGGATTTCGAACCTGAGTCGCTGGGGATGAGCCTTGAGGAGATTCAGATCGGGCTGGAAAAATCTGTCGAGCGCGGGACCCTGCTCAGGTCGCAGCATGAGGCGGATGTTTTTTATTTCCTCAACTCACCGCGCGGACGTCTCGCCGCTGAAGCGTTCGCAAAAGGCAATTGGCGCGAGTCTGCACGGATCATGTCTGCGCCGAGAAGTAAGTCAAATATCTTTAAGTTGTACGAAGAAAACATTGGACCGATCACGCCTTTATTAGCTGACATGCTGCGTGAAGCGGAAAAAAATTATCCGAGTGAGTGGTTTGAAGAAGCGTTTGAAATTGCCGTAAGCAGGAATATTCGCAACTGGAAATATGTGGAAGCCATTTTAGCGCGCTGGAAGGAAAAAGGGAAAGATGAAAGAAAAGATCAACAAGACATTGTCAAAGATGCAAAACGATACACCGATAGCGACTTCTCAGAGTTCATCAACCGAGATTGAAGGTTTGGTGAAAACACTGGGTGACCCGAATTGTCCGCACTGTGGCGGCGTGGGTTATGTGCGCATGGATTATCCGCTCGGGCACGAAAAATTCGGCAAGTTGGAATCATGCGTGTGCCGCGCGAAGGATGTGGCAGAAGGTGCACGCAGTCGTTTATTTGCCATGAGCAATTTAGATCGACTAAGCCATTTAACTTTTGAAAACTTTAATCCTTCGGGAAATAAAAAAGCAAAGTTCATGACCCCGCAGGAAGCAGAAAGTCTGCATGAAGCATACGAAATTTCTGAAAAGTTTGCGGAATTACAAACAGGCTGGCTTTTGCTTGAAGGAGGATACGGTTGCGGAAAAACCCACCTCGCGGCAGCAATTGCAAACTATTCAGTTAACCATGGAATTCCGACATTATTTATCACCGTTCCTGATTTGCTTGATTCTTTGCGCTTTGCTTATGCTGACCCTGAGACAACTTTTGAACAACGCTTTGAAGAAATACGAAATGCAAAATTATTGATCATGGATGATTTCGGCACACAGAATGCCACAGGCTGGGCGCAGGAAAAATTATTCCAGATCATTAATTATCGTTACACCAACAAACTTCCGACGGTCATTACCACCAATTTAATGCTCGATCAAATTGAAGGGCGCATCCGCTCGCGTTTACAAGATGAGGGATTTGTAAATCACATCAAGATCAAAGCACCCGATTATCGCAGACCTGAAGAAACAAGCAATCCCGGACTTTCCATGCTTTCATGGCCCGATATTGCAGAGATGACCTTTGAAAGTTTTGAGCCAAGAGATAATGATCTGGGAAAGGAAATTGTCACTACAGTTATCACCGAGAAGGAAACAGGTTATCGAAGCCGTGCCAAGGAAAGAGTAGTCACCAAGAAAACGGTTACACAAAACGACCTAAAGACGTTACATGCGGCATTCAGCGCTGCAATTAATTTTGTGAAAGACCCGAAAGGCTGGTGTATATTTTTAGGCAAATCTTATTGCGGCAAAACCCATCTGGCGGCAGCGATCGGGCATGATCGTATTGCCAATGGCGGACAAGCAATTCTTATAGATGTGTCTTCATTATTAGACTATTTAAAAGATACATTTAGCAAAGATACCGATGTTACATTCAATCGCCGTGTTCATGAAATTCGCAATACGCCATTGTTAATATTGGACGACATCAAAGAAAGCCAAAAAAGCTCAGTCTGGGCAGAAGACAAACTATATAGCATATTAAATTATCGCTATCACTCGAACCTTCCCACCGTGTTAACTTCCTCCATGGATACAAACACATTCGCTACAAGTTATCCTAGTTTGTGGCAGAAACTACTTGATACGTCACGGTGTAAAATCCTTGTGATTGACATGCCACCGTATCGGCGTGTGGCAAAATCGAGCAAGACAAGTCCACATAAGAAGAAATAGGGGTGTTGTCATACAATCTGGACAATCTGCATCATATTTGTGATGACTAATATTTGTCAAAAAAGTGATAAATATCTTGTAAATTTATAGACCCTCATGATACAATTTTTTAACAAAACAGCCTATTGAATAGGCTGTTTTTTCATTCCAACTTTAACATGAGGTACCCTGCAAATGTTCCCATCTTATTTACTGTCCCTGCGCGAAGGCTTGGAAGCCGCACTCATTATCGGAATTGTGCTTGGCGCATTGCGCAAAATACGCCGAACCGATCTTATCCCTGCGCTCTGGCTCGGCACGCTCGCCGCTGTTGGCGTAAGTATCCTTGCTGCGATCCTGCTGACCACGTTCGGATTAAGTCTCGAAGGCCCAGCCGAAAAAATATATGAAGGCGTCACTATGCTGCTTGCCGCAGCCATCCTGACCTGGATGATCTTCTGGATGAGCAAGCAGGCGCGCAGTCTTAAAGGTGAACTTGAAGAAGGTGTCAACAAAGCCGCCGCAGGCTATGAGACGGGCAAACGCGCCATCTTCTGGCTGGCGTTTATTGCTGTGGTGCGTGAAGGCGTGGAACTCGCTGTGTTTATCACCGCAGCCTTCTTTGTCGGCAACAATGAAAACGTTGGTCTGAACACCATTCAAACACTGGCAGGTGTGGTGCTTGGGCTCGGCACTGCCGTTCTACTTGGCTGGTCATTGTTTGCCACCGCAGTGCGCCTCGACCTGCGCCGCTTCTTTCAGGTCACAGGCTTTATGCTCATCCTCTTCGCCGCAGGCCTTGTAGCGCACGGAATCCACGAATTCAATGAGATCTACTGGATCCCGCCTGTTGTGGAGCATGTGTGGGATGTGAATGCTATTATCGATGAAAATTCCATTCCCAGGCGAATTACTAAAAACGCTATTTGGTTATAACGGCAACCCATCCCTTACTGAGATGGTCGGCTACTTCAGCTACATCATCGTTGTTTTATTTTTCTTTACCCGCACAACCGCAATTAGGCGCGATGTGAAAGCCGTCCAGCCCCAATAAGAAAATAGCCTCAAAATAAAAACAGGCTTCAAGTCCGATGTGACGCGAAGCCTGTTTTTCGTTATACTAGGACATGAGCACACTTCCCGTCCCATCTTTTTTTGACTCAAAGCGCGTCGGCGAAATCTGGAAAGTGGATTATGCCGCCCGCGCAGATCAGGCTCGCGAGTGGGCGCATCAACACCACCTTGAGCCTGCTCCTGTTTCGAAGGGCAAAATCTCCCTTTTAGTAGTTGACGCGCAAAACACCTTCTGCATCCCTGGCTTTGAACTGTTCGTCAGCGGCCGCAGCGGAAACGGCGCAGTGGATGACAACATCCGTTTGTGTGAATTCATCTACCGCAACCTGGGAAAGATCACAGACATCACTGCCACCCTCGACACCCACCATTCACAGCAAATATTCCACCCCATATTTTTTGTAGACAAAGACGGCAATCACCCCGCACCCTACACGATCATTCAGGCCGAGGAATTGCACAGAGGCGTGTGGAAATTTAACCCTGCGCTCGCACCGCGCTACAAGGTCACACCTGAATACGGACAAAAAATGATGGTCCACTATGCCGAGCATTTACGAAAGCACGGTAAATATGCCTTGACCATCTGGCCCTATCACGCCATGCTCGGCGGAATTGGTCACGCGCTTGTCCCAGCCGTGGAAGAAGCCATCTTCTTTCATTCCATCGCGAGGCTTTCACAGCCAAAGTTTGAGATCAAGGGAGATGAACCCTTCACAGAACATTATTCCGTGATCGGTCCCGATGTAACCAAAGGACCAAAAGGCGAAACACTCGGAAAACACAACGATTCCTTTATAAAAGAGTTAATGGAAGTGGATGCATTGATCATTGCTGGGCAGGCCAAGAGTCACTGCGTAGCATGGACAATCTCCGATCTGCTGGATGACATCCGCATCACAGACCCTGACCTCGCGAAGAAGGTTTACCTGCTTGAAGACTGCACATCGCCTGTCGTTGTGCCTGGCGCGGATTTCACCGATCAAGCCGACGATGCATTCGAAACCTTTGCACAGGCGGGAATGAACGTCATCAAATCAACCGATATATTGGAATAATTTACAACTGAGGAAGCATGTCCATTTTTGACGGCAAACGATTGACCAACGAAACTTTCAAACTCGATATCGAACGTATGAGGCGGGGCTGGTATTCGGATAAATATTTTGAGAATATCAACCGAATGCTGATTGCCTTGTCCAATGATAACTACAGTTATTCAGGCGAATTCCATAACCTGCCCGATGGCATTTCACCTGAGGACATCGCTGTGGGTGATATTGAAGTGGAAATGCAGTGGTTCACACGCAGGTTGGGCAAAACAACCGTGGTGGGCGTGGATAAGGCGCTCGCCATGCTCAGGCATTGCACAGGATATTTTGAAGGCGACACATTTATTGACACCTCCGATAAACTCGAGGTGTGGGCTGTACAAGACGGGACAATTGTAAAATACGACGGCGACCCCATGAAAATTCAGCCCGTCATAAAGGTGCGCGGACGATATCGTGATTTTGCGCTGCTCGAAACCCCTTCGCTTGGCATTCTCACCCGCTCCAGCCGCGTAGCGACAAACGTGTATGAAACTTTTGTGGCTTCGAAGGGCAAACCTGTTTTGTTTTTTCCCGCCCGATTTGACCTGCACGAAGTTCAGGCAGCGGACGGATACGCTTACAACATCGCCTTGCAGCGTTTTAACCGTGACAGCGAGCATGACCTTGGCGCATTCGTCTCAACTGATGCGCAGGGAGACTGGTGGGGCGGCGCAGGCGGCGGGACAGTGGCTCATGCCGCGATCGCATCTTTCCTTGGGGATACAGCCGAAGCCATGATGGAGTTTGCGCGCATTTTACCCGCGCAAATTCCACGTATCGCATTGGTGGATTTCAACAATGATTCCGTCCGCGATACTTTGCGTGTGCTGGATAAAATGTTTGTGAAATACCGCGAGTTGATGGACGCAGGAAATATAGAAGAAGCAAAAAAATATAGATTATATGGCGTACGTTTGGATACGAGCGGAAGCGTACGCGATGTCTCAGTTCAGCCGCTGGGCGACCCCGCTTTGGATCTGGGCGTCAACCCGCGGCTTGTGTTCAACGTCCGCCAGGGATTGGACCATGCCTGGGAAAACTGGACCCTGACCGAAGACTGGAAAGAGGCGGCGAAGGATTTTTGTCACAGGGTAAAGATCGTTGTCTCAGGCGGGTTCAATCCAGAAAAGATCCGTAAATTCGAAAAACTCGAAGTCCCAGTGGATATTTACGCGGTGGGTTCTTACCTGTTCAATAACAGCAACTCAACCACCACCGATTACACAAGCGATGTTGTGCGCGTGAAAATTCATGGTGAGTGGATCGATATGGCGAAAGTGGGACGCAAGGTTGGAGAAAACGAGAATTTGGAACGGGCTTGGTGAAAATAAGAAATACCAGGTTTTGAACAATCACAAATTTGTTTCTAAAAATAGCCAAACTTTTTGGGAACTTTTTTGAAACAGGATCGTCTATGAATGAGAACAATACACAAAGGAGATAAAAATGCGTACAAAAATTTTAGTTTTTGCAGTATTGGCTTTTGCCCTCATTTTGAGCGCCTGCGGACCGACCACCATCAACCAGGAAGCCGCGCCCGTCAACCGTACGTTGAATGTCAACGGTACAGGCTCCACTTACCTGACGCCTGACATTGCCTACATTTACATTGGCGTACACACTGAAGGCCCTACCGCCTCTGAAGCTGTAGAGGCAAACAAAGTGCAGACCAATGCCGTGCTGGATGCTCTCAAGAATGCCGGCGTAGATGAGAAGGACTTGCGCACCACCAACTTCAGCATTTGGCCTTCGCAACAGTACGGGCCCGATGGTTCGGTGACTGGCACGATCTACATGGTGGACAACACCGTCTATGTCACCGTGCGTGATCTCGAAGGGCTTGGCGATCTGCTCGACGACGCCATCGCAGCAGGTGCAAACAGCATTAACAGCATCCAGTTTGACGTGGCCGACAAGACCGCCGCTGTGTCAGAAGCCCGTGACCTTGCCGTAAAGGATGCCGAAGTCCAGGCTCAAGAGTTAGCTGCTGCCGCTGGTGTTACCCTCGGCGAAATTCAGAACATCAGCTCCTACGATAGCAGCCCCTACCCCATAGCAGAAGGAAAGGGTGGCGGCGGCGGAGCAATGGCGGCGGATACTGCTGTTGCCATTCAGCCTGGACAGTTGACCATTACCGTCTCGGTCAATACGACCTACGGGATCAAATAACTGCTTCATTCCCAACCCTGAGCCTGTTCTCTTTCGAGAAGCAGGCTCTATATTTTTAGTTTTTTCTTATTGATTGGTTGTTATCGAATTTTTTCCCCAAATCCAAACTTGGTTTGCTCCTGCACCTGCGAAAAGTGCGTATGGGATCTGCATGATCAAATAATAACGTTGCCAGGGTAATGGAACCATGACAAACAATAAAATACCAGTTGTAATTAACAAGGAATAGATCAATAGGCTTTCTGCATTGAATTGCTTTAGTAATGCCCATCCCCCAATAAAAACCAGAACTGCAACGAAACCATCCGCCAACAATGAGCCGGTACGTCCACTGATAAGTGAAGCTTCGTAGGCTGTAATCTGTTCATGGACAGGTGGTATATCGAAGCTGGGGGCTTCCATATACATCGCATTTGAGGTTAATGTGGTTTTCAAAAAAAATATCATCCTGTCTTTTGCCGTGCTGAAGTTGTTGCCTCTAAAATATTCGACCTGACCTCCAATGATAGATTGGCGCGTTTCGATCATAATGATGAGCGGGTCTGGAAATCTGCGCCACAGCGTTGGGGATGCAATGGTCGTACCAACGATAAGTAGACATCCTGCCAGCGCCAGCGGTTTTGCCGTCCGGTGGATCTTCCATACTGGCAATTGGAAAAGTATGGTTGCAAAACCAGTCAAGACGAACACACTTTCCCGCCAGTTCCAAAAGACAGGCATAAAAGCGAGAAAGCATGCAAATGCGAGGATGATCGCTGCACCAAGATAAAGGATATTTATTAGGATGGCCCGAACTGTCTCTTTTTTCCAAATGGGAATAAGAGCGAGTGCAAGATAGACTGCAATAAGCATGGGAGCAGTATCCTGTTTGGCGGCAAGTGTGAGACCACTGGCAACCCCCAGTAATACATATAGATACCTGCGCGTTTTCATGCTCTGAAAATCCTTGAGAATATGGGAAGCAATATATAGCGTGAGGATCAGGAAAAGAAATTTTGGTCCTTCCTGCATGGCTCGACGGAAGTTCACTAAAATATCGCCATGCGTGGCAAGCACCAAAGTTGCTGTCCAGGCAGCCAGACGAGACGAGAGTAACTGACGAGAGGTCAAAAAAAATAATACGATGCTTAAAGCACCCATTAGGGCAGAGCATGTGCGTGCTAAACGTAAGAGCTTGAAACTTGGCATATTACCCAGTATTATGTTTTCCTCCCATGAAGCCCCCCACAGCCATTTACTCATTGGACCTTCAGTATTGGTAATATCCCGTGCAAAACCGATCGAGAATGCCAGGATTGGACCGGTGGAAAGCCTTATATTTTGTTTGGTGCTTCCTTCAGGTTTGAAAAGTATATGCCTAAGATCTCCTTGTTTCACGATCTTGTCGTAATCTTCACTCATCAAGATAAATGCTGATTCGTCACCATGAAAAGGGACCAGGTTTATTCCTGCCAGAATGTATACAGTTATAAGCAATAACAGTACTATATCCAGCCAGACGAAATACTTTAACTTGGCATGGATTTTTTGTGACATTTCCTGTATTATCGACATGTTTCGATTATATCTGAAGTGACGCACATAAAATAAGGAGTCATTCATGCTCAAAGTTGGTTACATTGGTCTCGGATTAATGGGTAAGTCCATTGCCCGCAACATTCTCAAAGCAGGCTTCCCCCTTGTGGTGCATAACCGCTCGCGCGCAGCCGTGGATGAACTGGTGGCGGAGGGGGCTATTTCTGCATCATCACCTGCTGTGGTTGCAGCACAATCAGATATTGTCTTCACCAACCTGCCCGATTCACCCGACGTTGAAAAAGTTGTGCTGGGCGAAAGAGGAATCATCGAAGCCGCGCACGATGGACTGGTCGTCATCGACAACTCCACCATCAAACCTGCATCCGCGCGCATGATCGCGGCTGAACTGGCAAAGAAGGGCATCTACTCGTTGGATGCACCCGTTTCAGGCGGTGACATTGGTGCGAAGAATGGCACGCTGACCATCATGGTCGGTGGTGACGCATCTGCACTGGAACGAGCCATGCCTGTGCTTCAGGCAATGGGCAAGACCATCACCCACGTTGGCGATGCGGGCGCAGGGCAGGTGGCAAAAGCCGCCAACCAGATCATGGTCGCCGCGCAGATGGTGGCCATGGGCGAACTGCTCGTCTTCTCGAAGAAGGCAGGCGTTGATCCGCGCAAAGTTGTGGATGCGATCAAAGCGGGCGCGGCACAATGCTGGGCGCTGGATATCAAACCCCCGCGTTTGTTCGACGGCAACCGCAACCCTGGGTTTAAATCCTACATGCAACTAAAAGATATGAATATCGTTTTGGAAACAGCGAAAGAATACGGCGTTCCCATTTCAGCGACCGAGGAGAACACCAGGCTCTATCAACAAATGATCGAGATGGGCATGGGCGAATTGGATAATTCCGCAGTAGTGGGGGTCATCGAGAAATTGGCGGGCATTGGAATTTTGGATTAATTCTTCGTAGGGGCGAATGGCCATTCGCCCCTACAATTAATAAAAATGGAAATCAATCACCCCGCACCAGATTTTGAATTGCCCGATCTTAACGGCAGAGCTTCATCGTTTAAGCGATTATCGCGGCAGGATCGTCATTGTCAACTTTTGGTCGTGTGAGTGTCCGCACTCGGAGCGGACAGATAAGGCAATCATGGCGATGTTGGTGCAGTGGCGTGACGAAGTAGTGATGTTGTCCATCGCGTCGAATCGAAGCGAGAATGCTGAAGCGGTGAAAAATGCCGCCGAAGCCCGCCGCCTGCCAACGGTCCTGATCGATGCGCAGTGTTTCGTCGCAGATATGTTTGGAGCGCAGACTACTCCGCATGTATTTGTGATCGACCGTGAGGGAATCCTGCGCTACCGAGGCTCAATAGATGATATGACATTCCGCAAACGAACCCCATCTCGCTTCTTTCTGGACGAGGCGGTTGAGTCGCTGCTCGAAGGGCATTTGCCCGCGCTGACAGAATCTCCCGCATATGGTTGCACCATTGTGCGAGAAGTTTGATAGAATCAAATCGTGATCGAACTAAATCAACGCGTCGATTTATTGAGAAAGATCCATCTCTTTGCCGGTCTGAAGCTTGATCAGCTTTCGGGTGTTGCCGCAATATTTGACGAGATAGAAATGCCCAATGGGCAGATCGTCTTTAAGTACGGTGACAAACCAGATGGGTTCTATATTTTGTTTAAAGGCAGAGTAAAAGTGACGGTCCCAGGTAAAAAAGGGAAAGGGGAGGATATCCTTGCCCGTCTTACTGTGGGGGATTATTTTGGTGAAGAAGCTTTGTTTGAAAACAAAGACCGCTCGGCAACCATCACAACCATTGATAACTGTGTGTTTTTGTTTCTTTCACGCGCCGGGTTTGATGACCTGTTGAGCAAACATGGAAATTTAAAGCCGAATTTCACGGTGGCTATCAAAAGCCACAAACTGGCGCGCGAAAAAAGATACAACTGGCTGGGGCCAAGAGAGGTCGTTTACTTTATTGCTCGCAGGCATGTAATACGTTTGTATCAGGCGCTGGTGGTCCCGTGCCTTTGTCTCCTTATTCCGCTTGGATTGTTTGCATGGGGAACTGCTGTAGGCGCAGCAACGCCGAATGCTTTAGCTGCGCTGTCCCTGTTCTTTATCATCGGTTGGGGAATATGGAGAGCGGTCGACTGGAGCAACGATTATTACGTTGTCACCAACCAGCGGGTGATCTGGCTGGAGAAGGTGGTGGGTTTATACGATAGCAGACAGGAAGCGCCGCTAAGCTCGATCCTGTCTGTGGGCGTGGAGACCGATCAACTGGGACGCATATTGGACTATGGCAATGTGATCGTGCGTACCTATGTGGGCAGGCTGGAATTTGATTATGTGGATCATCCCAATCAGGCCGCAGAAATGGTGCGCGAATATTGGGAACGCATAAAGTCGATCGTCACTGTATCGCAAAAAGATGTAATGAAGAACACCATACGTGAAAAATTAGGGATGCCTGTTGAAAAGAAAAAAGAACCGGAACTCCCGCCTGTTGTTGCCATGGATGAATCCATTGCAAAACAGCCGTTATGGTGGATCGCCCTCAAAGGAACTTTTAGCCTGCGCAAAGAAGATGCAGGCAAGATTATTTATCACAAACACTTGGTCGTACTTGTTTGGAAGGCACTATTGCCCCTCTTTATTTTATTCGGCTTGTTTGCCTGCCAAACTTGGCGCGTGGGTTATCTTTTCGATTCATCCACTGAATCGTTATTTTACCGAAATTCTGAGAACGCGCTCAGGCCCGATACGATCATGGCGGCGCTTCCCGTGTTGTCCTTGCCGGTTATTCTCTGGCTTCTTTGGGTATTTGTGGATTGGAAGAATGATATATTCATGGTGACAGCGGAAGAGATCATGGATTTTGACCGCAAACCCCTGGGACAGGAGGAAAAACGCACTGCACAACTCGAGAACATTTTAAGCATATCCTATAGCCGTAACGGATTTTTCGCTTATCTCTTTAATTACGGCACAGTGGAAATTACCGTAGGCGGCTCAAGATTCGACTTTCAAGATGTATCCGACCCCGCCAGTGTACAGGCGGATATCAACCGCAGGCGCATGCTACGTATTGCGCAGAAAAATGAAAACGCCGGCAAGGATGACCGTGAACGGTTTGCGACATGGATCGCGGCATATCACGAAAACATTGACGATTTTGAAGCGCCTGAGAAGAAACCTGAAGGATCTTCAACAGGTCAGCAAGGGGAAAAGAACGACATGGATCAGAACCCCATAATTGTGGATGATACTGATGCCGACGCACAAATGTATGACGGTGGTGACGGTGGACAGGATCAATACGAATATTGATAAGTGAAAAGGAAAAAAACAAGCATGACATTAAGACAGATCGTAACCTTGCCTGAACCTGTTTTGAGGCGCAAGGCAAAACCAATTACAAAATTCGATAAAGAACTGCAAACTTTGATAGACGATATGATCGAGACCATGCGCGATGCGCCGGGCGTGGGGCTGGCTGCTCCGCAGGTGGGGGTCTCCGAGCGGCTGGCTGTGATCGAGTATGCGGAAGATGAAGACGACGAGATGAAATCGAAGACGCGGAGAAACCCGCCAAGCCGAAACAATTATTCGTCATAATTAATCCCGAGATCGTGAAAGCCTCGGAGGAAAAGGTGAACGGCATTGAGGGGTGTCTTTCCATCCCAGGCTTGCTCGGCGAAGTTGAGCGATATGAGGCTTTGCAGGTGAAGGCGTTAAATCGCTACGGAAAGCCTGTCAAATTAAAAGTGGATGGATGGATGGCTCGCATTTTCCAGCATGAGATCGATCACCTCAACGGCGTTTTGTTCACTGATCTCGCCACACGAGTCTGGAAACCAACCGCAGAAGAAGAAATCCCACTCGATTAGAAAAAGGTTGAAAGTTGAAGAGCCAGCCCTGAGCGAGTTGAAGGGTCAAAGGTTAAGGTGAACAACCATATCCGCCGCTATGTCTCAAAGTGATATGCCCCGCCTGCGGGATTTTTGGACCCAGCAATGGGGCAGCGATTTTATAGTTGTTCACAATGAGATCATCCGATACGATGAAGTTGACGGCTTCATTTATGGTGATTGGGCAGGTGTGATCACCTTCATGATAAGAGGTGAAGAATGCGAGATCACTTCACTGGATAGTTTGAAGGAAGGCAAAGGAATCGGCACGGCGCTTATCAACGAAGTTTTACAGGAAGCAAAAGAAAAGAATTGCCGCCGAGTTTTTCTGATCACCACGAATGACAATTTGCACGCGCTCGGTTTTTATCAACGCCGCGGATTTGAACTGGTTAGCATTCATCGCGGAGCAGTGAACGAATCCCGAAAGATCAAAGCGACCATCCCGTTGATCGGAGAGAATAATATTCCGTCTGCGTGATGAAATTGAATTGGAAATATTGATATAAAAAGTCGAAGGCCGCAGGTTGGAAAGTTGCAAGTTAAAAACATTCAACCTGTAACCTTCAAACCTTCAACACATGTACTTAAAACATTTATCGCTGACCAACTTTCGCAGTCTCACCCGCCTGGATATGGAAATTCCACGGCGGGCTGTTTTGCTTGTGGGTGAAAACGCGCAGGGCAAGACCAGCGTACTTGAAGCCATTTATTTTCTCGCGGCATTCACATCCTTTCAAACCCATGTGGATCGGCAGATCGTGAATTTTCACGAAGCGAAGAATCCGCTGGCGGTGACTCGTCTTGTGGCAGATTATCAGCGCGGCAAGACAAAGCATCGACTCGAAGCGCGGCTGATTCTCGAGCCGACGGGCATCAATGGTCAGCGGCTGCGCAAGGAAGTGCTGATCGATGGCGCGAAGAGACATGTCAGCGATATTATGGGACATTTCAACGCGGTCATCTTTGTGCCGCAAATGTCGCAGATCATCGAAGGCGGACCCGAAGAGCGCCGCCGCTATCTCAACCTCGCGCTGGCGCAGGCGGTCCCTGCTTATGCGCGCGTGTTGAGTGAATACAATCAGGCGCTTACGCAGCGCAATGCTCTTCTCAAGGCGTTGTACGAACGTTCAGGAGACAGCAACCAGCTTCAAGTGTGGGATGATGCGCTGGTGCAACTCGGCGCACAGATCATTTTGTGGCGCATCCAGGCTGTTCAGGAGATCGAACGCTTCGCATCCCACATCCATCACGAGCTGACTCGCGGAACCGAAGTGCTTCGTCTCGCCTATGAGCCTGCTTACGATCCGCTTGCCAAACCGAATGGACAAATCGGTTTGAAGTTGGACACGGTGATCGATCGTTCATCGATCGAGTTGGATGAGATCCAAAGCGGATTTTTATCGCAGTTGAAAAATATCCGCAGCGAAGAGATCGCGCGCGGCGTGACGACGATTGGTCCGCACCGCGACGATTTGCGCTTCGTCATCAACAAAGCGGATGTCAGCGACTATGGCTCGCGCGGACAACTGCGCACAACGTTGCTCGCGCTCAAACTCGCCGAGGTTGAATGGATGAAAGACGCACTGGCGAATGGCCGGTCATTTTGCTGGATGAAGTGATGGCTGAGTTGGACACGCACCGCCGCGCCGACCTGCTGAAATATGTGGGCAAAGGCGAGCAGGTTTTATTCACGACCACAGACACAAAATTATTCACGCCTGAATTTGTTGAGCAAGCTGAGATATGGGACGTGAGCGGCGGCGTGGTGCAGCCAAGGAAATAAAAAACATTCTCGCTGAGAGGAGTGAGGACAGCCTTATCGTCCGAGCGCAGTCGAAGCGCTGTACTTGTCCTTCGACTGCGCTCCTCGCTTCGCTCGTTACTACGCTCAGGACATATGTAACTTGAAGTAAAATAACCCCCATGCCCGACATGCTAAAGCACGATGTTCTCGTCATCGGTTCACTCAATGCAGACCTTGTTGTGCGTGCGCCGCATTTTCCGCAGCCTGGCGAAACCATCAGCGGAGATGACCTGCAGATCATCCCTGGCGGCAAGGGAGCCAATCAAGCCGTTGCGGCGGCGAGGCAGGGCGCAAGTGTGGCAATGCTCGGGCATGTGGGGAAAGATAGTTTCGGCCCATTTCTATTGGACAGCCTAAGATCAAATTCAGTGGATACAACCCATGTCAGCGCAGATGAATCTGCAACAGGCACGGCTATTATCGTCGTGGATGCGAGCGGGCAGAACAGCATTGTCTTGTCAGCGGGCGCGAATGGCAAAGTAACTCCAAAAGATATAGAAACACTGAATATTGAAGCAAAGGTCTTATTTTTACAACTTGAAATTCCGCTGGAAACTGTTATCCATGCGGCGAAGTGGGGAAAGCAAAAAGCTATGACCGTCATCTTGAATCCCGCCCCTGCGCGTGAATTGCCTGATGAATTAATCGCAAATGTAGACTTCATTCTCCCCAACGAAACGGAACTCAGTTTATTAACTGGCGTTCCCGTAACAGATATTTCATCCACTGAAAAAGCCGCAAGGGTTTTATTGAAACGCGGCGCAAAGAATGTGATCGTGACACTCGGAAGCAAAGGCGCGTTGGTTGTATCAAGTCAACAAGCGACACACGTGGAAGCCTATAAAGTAGATGTTGTGGATACCACCGCTGCGGGAGATGCCTTCATCGGTGGTTTTGCATCCGCATTATTGCGCGGAGTTGAAATTGAAGCAGCCGCACAATATGCCAATGCCTGCGGTGCATTGGCAACCACAAAGTTTGGCGCACAACCATCATTGCCGACAAAAGAAGAAGTAGAAAAATTCATTAAATAAGGCTCTTGCCGCCGTCCCCGGCGGCGAGGACGCCGCTGAGAGCAAAATTGAACCCAACCCGAATCATCATTGACACCGACCCCGGCGTGGATGACGCCCTCACCTTCCTCCTCGCACTCGCTTCGCCAGAGATCCAACTCGAAGCGTTGACCACTGTCTGCGGTAATATCGGCATAGACAAAACCACGCGCAACGCGCTGGCTGTCCTGGAACTTGCACACGCGAGTCATATTCCAGTTGCGCGCGGATGTTCACTTCCGCTGGTTAGTCCGCTTTCCAAATCGGCGGAGGCGGTCCACGGCTCAAGCGGAGTTGGAAAAGCTGTTTTGCCAGAGCCAAAGTCCAAACCTGTTGACCAGCACGCCATCGATTATTTGATCGAACGGATATTGGCAGAGCCGCAGCAGATCACTCTCTTCATGATCGGGCCAATGACCAACCTTGCGCTGGCAATTCGCAAAGAGCCGCGCATCGTGCAGGCTTTGAAAGAACTCGTCATCATGGGTGGCGCGATCAGGTCTGGTGGAAATGTTACCCCGCTGGCTGAGTTCAACATCCATGCAGACCCGCACGCCGCGCATGTTGTCTTTCATTCTGGAATTCCGATCACGTTGATCCCGCTGGATGTCACTTACAAATGCCTGCTCACCATTGCGGACGTTGAACGTCTGAACAAGATCAACTCACCCATTGCGCGCTTTGTCCGCGATGCGACTGCGGTGTATATGGATTTCTATAAAAAGTACGAAAACTTTGACGGTTGTGCCCTGCACGACCCGCTCACGCTGGCAACCATCCTTGCGCCCGAGTTGTTCACCTATGAAGAACATCATGTGGATGTGGATATTTCAGGCGGTGTTTCCACAGGCAAAACATTCGCCGACTTTATGAAAGTTTCCAAAAAACCTGCCAATATGAAAGTGGCGCTCGATGTGCGCGGGCGTGATTTTATCGAATTATTTATCGAGCGGATGGAATCGCTGAGTCGCAAAATTTGATGTCGTTGCGAGGAGCGATTTTTTTCTTGGCGACGAAGCAATCTTCTCATGGTTGGAGATTGCTTCGTCAGAAGAGCATCCTCCTCGCAACGACATGATATAGGAAATTATGAATCAAAAACGCATCATTCTTGACACCGATCCTGGGATCGACGATTCCCTGGCAATTCTCCTCGCTTTGGCATCTCCTGAAGTCACCCTCGAAGGGGTGAGCGTCGTGCATGGGAATTCGTCCACTACGCAGGGGACGGTCAATGCGCTTTCTGTTTTGGAGTTGGCAAAGGCGAGCCACATCCCTGTATATAAAGGCTGTGAATTGCCGCTTGTGCAACCGTCATTGCTTGCGCCTGAGACGCATGGAGAGCAGGGAATCGGGTACGCAAAACTGCCAGCACCTCAGACCAAGCCTCAGGTCCAAAAAGGAAGCGATTTTCTGATCGAGAAGATCATGTCATCACCGGGCGAGATCACATTGGTGGCAATCGGTCCGCTGACAAATATCGCAATGGCAATTCGGCAGGAGCCGCGCATTGTGGAAAATGTCAAAGAAGTATTCATTATGGGCGGCGCGATTCGCCACGAAGGCAACACAACCATGCTGGCTGAATTCAATACGTATGTTGACCCGCACGCGGCGCATATTGTTTTTCATTCGGGGATGCCGATCACGCTTACTCCGCTGGATGTGACTTACGAATGTATTTTTTTGAAAGATGACTTAAACAGGCTGTTGAAAATTAATTCACCGATCACAAAATTCGTTTCAGATGCGACCCGCTTTTACATGGAGTTTCACGATGAATATCAAAAAATTGACGGTTGTGTGATCAACGACCCGCTGACAATGGCATTGACCTTTATGCCCGAGATCTGCGATTATCAGGATCTGTACGTGGATGTTGATCTCTCTGGCGGTGTTTCAATGGGCAACACTTTCGCCGACTTTTACAAGATGACCCAAAAGCCTGCGAATATGAAAGTGGCGCTCGGTGTTCGTCCGCGTGTTTTCATGGAGTTGTTTTTGGAAAGGATGGAAAAACTGGCAAAATCCATTTCGTGACCTTTCAGTTTGTGCAGTGTTGTGATATTTAAATCATCATTCTATATATCATCTGGAGGCAAATATGTTAGAAAAGCTCAAGAAAGATTTCACTACCATGACGTGGGTGCTCATCCCTGTGGCAATTGCCATCAATATCGTGGTCGGACAAATCGTTGTTCTGCTCAAATTACCTGTTTTCCTTAACTCGATCGGCACCGTGCTCGTGGCTATTCTTTGCGGTCCGTGGGCAGGTGCGCTGACTGGTACGCTCTCCAATACCATTTGGGGTCTATTTAATCCAAATTCTTTGCCCTGGTGGCCTGTGGCGTTTTTCATCGGTTTGGTGGCAGGTTTATGCGCCAATGCAGGTTTGTTCAAGAATTGGTGGAAGGTGATCTTGTCGGGTTTTCTTATCGCGCTCACTGCTGCGATCGTCTCAACCCCGATTTCTGTTTACCTTTATGGTGGTATTACTGCCAGCGGTTCTTCTTTTATTACCGCCTATCTGCTTCAAACTGGTCAAAGCGTTGTATCTGCTGTATTGAGCACCGGCTTTCTCGTTGAGCCAGTGGATAAGATCACCACAGCCATGCTCGCCTTTATCATCGTCCAGGGACTTTCCAAGCGTTTGGTTGCCCGCTTCCCAAGACCTGAGAATGCAGAAGTGGAAGCTGGGAACAGCAAAACACAAATTATTATCGCGATCATCGTTGTTGTGGTTGTAATTGCGTTGGGCTTCCTGGTCCGCAATATGCTTGTAGGTTAATAAATAATACTTATTCAAAAAAATCAGGCTTCGGGAGGAAGCCTGATTTTTTAGCTTATAATCAAAATCATTCCCTTACTTTGCTGTTCAACACAAGCGGAAGAAGGTCACCTTTATGCACGAACGCCTGTCTTTTTACGTCAAGCGCGATAGCGCTCTCCACCGTCTCAACCCATTAACCAAGATTATCCTGGCTCTAAGTATTATTTTGATTTCAATTACCAGCCCCTGGTATTGGACTTCCGTTGTTTTATTGCTTGCGGTGATCGTGCCGCTCAGTTTTGTTGGAAAAGTTTCGAAGGAATATTTTTCAAGCGCAATCAAGGTCATCCTTCCTGCGGCTGGATTTATTTTCCTGATGCAGGCATTCTTCCAACCCGTTGGGGAAACCGTTATTTTCCAATTTTGGTTCCTGGATGTAACGCAGGAAAGTCTTTTATATGCTTTTCGCATCTCCACAAGAATTGCGGTGATGATTTCCGCCTTTACGCTCTTATTGTTGACAACCCATCCAAGCGAACTAATGTCTGATCTTACACGCCGCGGACTGCCCGGCCAGTTCGCGTATGTCATTATCTCGACACTGCAGATCCTTCCACAAATGCAGGCGAAGGCGCAAACCATTATTGCAGCACAGCGCTCACGCGGACTGGATACGGAAAGTAGTTTCATGAAAAGAATGGGTTCGCTGGTCCCATTGGTTGGTCCGTTGGTTTTTGGTTCCCTGGCAGAAGTGGAGGAGCGCGCCATTGCCATCGAAGCTCGCGGTTTTACATCCAAAAAAGTCAAAACATTCTTGCATGAAATCCCTGACAGCGGTTTGGATCGGGTCATCCGCTGGGGTCTTGTTATTCTTGTCATCATTTCCATTGCGCTAAACATATGGCACTCATAAATCTTCAAAACGTCACATATAGCTATCCGATTACCAAAACGCCCGCTTTGCAAAATATTAATTTGCAAGTGGACGAGGGCGAATTCGTCGCGGTTGTTGGACCGAACGGCGCGGGCAAATCCACGCTGTGTTATACCCTCGCTGGTTTTGTGCCGCATTTTTTCAAAGGTGAGATCAGCGGCACAGTTGAAGTAGCTGGCGTGGAATCAAGCAAATCCACGCTGGACGAGTGGGTGCTGAACGTAGGCCTCGCTTTTCAAAATCCGTTCAACCAAATAACTGGCGCAAAATATACTGTCTTTGAAGAGATCGCTTTCGGGCTGGAGAATAACGGCGTGCCGCGTGAAGAGATTCGTCCGCGCGTGGAGGAAGCCATGAAACTAACAGATATCAGCAGCCTGGCTGACCGCTCACCTTATTCCCTTTCTGGTGGACAACAACAACGCGTCGCGCTGACCTCGATCCTGGTCATGCGACCCAAGCTGCTCGTCCTCGACGAACCAACCTCCCAAATGGACCCGATCGGCACACGCGAAGTCTTCGGAGTGGTCCGCAGGATGGCGGAGGGCGGCATGACGGTTGTAATGGTCGAGCACAAAATGGAATGGATCGCTCAATTCGCAGACCGAGTCATCGCCTTGAAAGACGGACAAATTTTGCTTGAAGGAAAACCAAGTGAAGTATTGACCTCCGACCTGCTGGCTGAGAACGGTTTTGGCATTTCGCGCTACACATCCACGGCGAGGGAAGCAAAGAAGCAAGGTTTGTGGAAGAAGGATAATTTACCTGTCACATTGGATGAGGCAGCGGAAGGATTTGCCCTCACCCTTACCTCTCCCAAGGGGAGAGGGGGAAACGCTTAATGAAAATAGAAATCAATAATCTTCGCTTTACCTATCCCACTGGACTTGAAGCATTGTGCGGCATTTCGCTCACCATTGAAGCAGGCGAGCAGGTTGCCATCGTTGGTCAGAACGGCGCGGGCAAGACCACTCTCGTGAGACACTTCAACGGGCTTTTGCAACCCACTGTCGGGTCGGTGTTGATCGGCGATTGGGACACAAAAAAATATTCGGTGGCGAAACTCGCGTCCCGAGTCGGCTACGTCTTCCAAAACCCTGATGAACAATTATTCTCAAAAGATGTGGGCACAGAAGTGAAATTTGGTCCGCAAAATTTGGGATATTCAAAAGAGAAAGTAGATGATCTGGTCACGCGTGCGCTGGCACTGACCGAGTTGAGCGACAAGACCGAGACCAATCCCTATGACCTGTCGCCCACCTGGCGCAAGATGGTCGCGCTGGCATCTGTCATCGCGATGGATACGCCCATTGTTATTTTCGATGAACCCACTACAGGACAGGACGCGGTCAATGTGGCGCGCATTGCGCACGTCATTGCCGAGTTGCGCAAGGAAGGCAAGACCGTCATCACCATTACGCATGATATTGATTTCTGCGCGGAGAACTTCGAGCGTGTGATCGCGCTCTTAAATGGACAGGTTTTATTGGATGGCTCTGCGCGTGAAGTTCTTGGTCAGGAAGAGATCCTCGCCCAGACTTATGTTGATCCTCCGCAGTTGACAAGGCTGGGTAAGAAATTGGGGCTGAAAGAAACAGTCCGTAACCAGGAAGAGTTTTTGAATTCGCTCCAAAAATCCATTGACGCAACAGCGTCCAAATGATATAACTGCGCCCAATATGAACTCGGCTCACTTCTACATGTCCATGCCCATGACTACTACCTCTCGGTCTCACCGTGAGATATTTGTGCTTGGACAGAAGTAACCGAAACAATAGGTACTTTCAGAAAACACAACGCCTCACGGATACGTGGGGCGTTTTTGTTTACTGAAATACCCGTTTAAAAGCAGGTGAAGGAGAAGATTATGCCAAAACGAACACTTGTAATGAAATTCGGAGGAACATCCGTCGGGTCGGCGGATGCGCTTTTGCAAGCGACTCAGATCGTAAAGGATGCGCGTGCGGAATATCCGCGTGTGGTGGTGATCACTTCTGCGATGTCGGGCGTGACTAACTTATTGTTGGACTCCGCGGCGCTGGCTTCGCAAGGGAAAGTTGATTCGCTTCCAGGTG
>CAWHXC010000033.1:0-105912 GCA_963833175.1 uncultured Chloroflexia bacterium | reverse complement strand
ATCCATTTATTATTAATGGCAGTCATTCAAGACCAGGACCTTGAGACTGCGACCAAAGCCCTGCAGGGAATTGGCGCATCTCTGACCTATCTTTCCAGCGCAGGCGGATTTTTGGGACGCCGCAACGCTACGCTGTTGATTGGTCTGCCCGCTGAAAGGGAAGAGGAGGCACTGAAAGCATTGCAAACCTCCTGCCGCCAGCGCATTGAATACATGACCCTGCCGCTCGAAGGCTCGCCCATGCCCATGCCCGCACCCGTGCCTGTCACTGTTGGCGGCGCGACGGTTTTTGCCCTGCCTGTGGAAAGATTTGAACAAATATAACTCCGGGAGATAACACCATGAAAATGATCATCATCATTGTGCAGGACCACGACGCCGATACTCTTACTCGGGCATTTACGGCAGGTAATTTTCGCGTGACGCGGGTTGCCTCCACAGGCGGCTTTATGCGCAGCGGAGTTGTCACCATGCTGTTGGGTGTCGAAGACCCGCAAGTGGATGCGGCAATACAAGTTGTGCGCGACGCCCTGCCATCCCTGGGCGAGAAAAAACGCGCCACCTTGTTTGTCGTCCCTGTTCAACACTTCGAACAAGTATAAATATTTAGCTGTACAACAAAGACGTTAAGCATGGAACTTTATTAATTGTTTAACGTCTTTGTTTTGTTTAATTATTTTACTGTGAGGTGATTATGTTGAAAAAGTCCCATCTTCTTTTTGCGACCCTTGTCTTTATTGGTTGCTGCCCTTGCCTGTGCCAACCCTTTGGGAGGAATTGCGCCCGCCCAGCCTAACGTGGAGACCGTTGTCGCGGCAACATTTCAAGCGCTGACAGCCGCTGCGCCTGAACCGCTGACACCCACGCTTACCCCTGAACCCTCAAGCCTGCTCCCCCATTCGATGTATTTTCTCAACAATGACAGCGCGGGAATCGTGCAAGTCTATCGTCTCGATAAAGACGGCAAGACCGTAACGCAAATCACATTTGAACCTGCCAAAGTGGAAGACTATGATGTTTCGCTTATTGACGGGAGTGTGGTTTATGTTTCCGACAACCAGATGTTCATGGTGGATGCCAGCGGCGCCAATCGCCGCAAGTTGCTGGACGGCGGAACGCGCGACGAAAATAACCCCTTCCTTTCCAATATCACGAATCCCGTATGGTCGCCCAACGGCGAGACGATTGCCTACGGATACAAGGGCTTGAATTTTTATTCGATCAAAACGAGCCAATCCAGCCGCGCGCTGGATAATTTGATCAAGGAACTTGACGGCGGTATGTCCATCCCTGAGGAATTATATTGGCCTGAAGAATACAGCGCCGACGGAACCAAACTGGTCATCACACTTGGTTATTATGAAGGCGCATCTGCCGCGATCTATTATCCCAACGGCAATGCACTCGTCCGTTTGACTGGAGACCAGGGTGCTTTTATCTGTTGCGGATATGCCGAATGGACAGCCGACGGCTCCGCTTTATATTCGGCGTATCCATTTATGGGGATGTTCAATCCCGGCTTATGGCGCGTCGACCCAGCTACAGGCGCGGTGACCACGTTGATCAATGCCGACCAGGGTAACGGCACATTTAATTATGCCGATGCCCCATATCTCGCGCCCGATGGGCAGTTGTATTATTTCTTTACCAATCAGCCGAATACGACTGAATTTGCCAGCCGCCCGCCCTTGCAGCTTGTCCGCTCCGCAGCGGATGGTGTGACCAACCGAACCGTCCTGCGCCCCGAAACTTTTGAATTAATGAACGAGTCCCTTTGGGCTCCCGATGCAAGTTTTGTGGTCGTGGCAAAAGCGCAGATTCCGCAGGTCTATCAAGGCGGCGCGGCGGAAATGATCTACACCGACGGACAAAAAGGCACGATCTCACTTGTCCCATTTGCAATGGATATGAAGTGGGGACCGTAACAACAAAGATGACAGTCACTTTAAAAGTGACTGTCATCTAATATTGGGGACATCGTCCCCTTGTGGGATAAAATAAACTCATGTCTTCGCTTGCAGATAAACTCAAATCACTCGGCGTGACGACGGGAAGCTCGCTTCCCGCTTCGCGTCCGCCTAAAGTTGACAGCCACACAATTGACTCTGTCGTGGCTGGGAGTTTTCGTGCCACGCCGCGCGGCGAAGCCTTCGTTGCAGATCAAATTTTTGGCGAAGATTATCTGCATGGAAACACATCGCCATACTCATCGTTCCCGCTTTCTCTAATTTCTGAATGGGCAAATGATGTTCGCATCGCGGAACTGCCCATCAACAAGTTTGCATTTCTTGATACTGAAACATCGGGCATGGCAGGCGGCACAGGGACTTATGCCTTTCTCGTCGGCGCGGCGCGTTTCGTGGACGGCAAATTTGCATTGCAGCAATTCTTCCTGCGTGACCCCTCTGAAGAACCCGCCATGCTCGAAGCGCTGATCGATTTCTTTGCGCCGTGCGAAGCACTAGTAACTTTCAACGGCAAAGCCTTCGATGCTCCCCTTCTTGCAACTCGATATAAAATGCACCGTATCCCCGTGCCATTCAAGAATTATGCACATCTTGATCTGCTGCCCCTCGCACGGCGATTATGGCGAGATAGACTCCCCTCCCGCGCGCTGAAATATCTCGAAGAGCATGTGCTGGGATTTACACGCGCATCTGAAGAAGTGCCAGGTTATGAGATCCCCTGGCTGTATTTTGATTATTTACGCACGCAGGATGCGCGTCCGCTGGGCGGAGTGTTTTATCACAACGCAATGGATGTGGTTGCCATGGCGGCTTTGCTCGGTCACATCAGCGAGCTGCTGGCAGACCCATACAATGGGCGCGTGGAGCATGGGCTGGATTTCATTGCGCTCGGCAAACTTTATGAAGACCTCAACCACTGGGATGAAGCCGCCCGTCTCTTCGAGCGTGGACTCGAGCTGGGGTTGGACGAATCAGATTTCGGCGTGGCAGTGAAGCGTTTGTCCTCCCTCCAGAAAAAACGCGGGGATGAGGATGAGGCTCTGCGGCTGTGGGAACAGGCGGCAGAGAAAGGTCATATTTATGCTCACATCGAACTGGCAAAATATTATGAGCACAAAAAACGCGACCCAAAGACTTCGCTCAAATGGGCAAAGTCTGCGCGAAAGGAAGCGGAGCGCGCCGACCTGCCTGCCTACATCCGCAAGCACTGGCTGGATGAAATAGACCACAGAATGGCACGGCTGGAACGCAAAGCGGGTTTATAATTTGCTCACCATTCAACCAGAGGAGAATTCAAATGGAAATTACAATTTCACAAGAACAAGGGCGTGTCGCTGTTTCAGTGATCCGTATAGCTGGACATTTGGACGGTCAAACATACCAGGACCTGATCGAAAAAGCGCGCGAGGTCGTGAAGGCTGGCACCAAAAATATTTTGTTGGATCTCAGTGACCTGACATATATTTCCAGCGCAGGGTTGGTTTCCCTGCATACCATTGCTTTGATGACCCGCGGTGAAGAACCGCCCGATCCTGAACAGGGATGGTCGACTCTAAAATCCATGGATACTGCACGTGACGGCGGTTTGCAAAAACATCTCAAATTACTCAACCCGCGCAGTGAGATCACAAACGTTTTGGAAATGGTCGGCTTCTCTGAGTTCTTTGAGGTATTCACAGACAAACAAAAAGCCGTTGACTCTTTTTAGAGTAAGTTGATTTATAGCGATGCAGCCTGTTGCATCGCTATTGATTTATTTTATTGGTTGGAGGCCATATGAAGCGCAATATTGGCAATATCGCCATTATCGTTCTTGTGATTCTAAATATTGTCGTTTGGCTTGTGTTTCCTCCTGTGAACGACGGGCGCGAGAACTTCACACGCCAGTATGCGGGCGAGATCATCGGCGCGAACAATATTATTTTGATGGCATGTGCGCTGTTCCTTTCCACCCGCCCGAAGTGGGCTGAGAAGTATTTCGGCGGGTTGGATAAAATGTATCTTACTCATCGGTACACAGGCACGGCTGCTTTCCTGCTGATCTTTATCCATGTGCTGACAGTTCCCATCACGACCACGGGCTGGGCGCTTGGAAATTATCTGGCGGTCATCGCGTTCGCAGGCATAGTTTCCATTGTGTTGATCACACTTGCGCCGCGCATTCCTTTTCTAAATCGGCTTACTGGCGGTGACTATAATGATTGGAAAAAACTCAAACGTTTTATCGGCATTTTCTTTATCCTTGCCTTCATCCACTCGCTGACGGTTCCGCATCCACTTAATGCGTTGATCGCAATCACATGGGTGCAGATATTCTTTATTATTGGTGCCGTTTCATATTTCTATACCGAGCTTTTTGGGGGATTTTTCAAAAAATATCTGCCTTATAAAGTTGAAGCCGTAAATCACCCTAATAATTCCACCACCGAAGTGGTCTTACGCGCAAAGAAGGCACCGATCCAGAAACAACGTGCTGGACAATTCCTGTTCGTGCATTTTCCAGGCGATAAGACATTGAACGAATCGCATCCCTTCACCATATCCAGCGCACCGCAGGAAGATGTATTGCGTCTCACGATCAAAGCCAGCGGAGATTTCACACGTCATCTTTTCAGCAATCTGCAAGCGGATATGGATGCTGTCATCGAGGGCGCGTATGGCATGTTTGACTACAAAACTGGCGGACAGAAGCAGATCTGGGTCGCAGGCGGTATTGGCGTGACGCCCTTCCTATCTTTCATCCGCGACATGGATGGGAATTTGGCACAGGATGTGGATTTCTATTACACGGTCCGTCATCGCGAGGAAGCTGTTTTTGTAGATGAGATCGAAGCTGCGGCAAAAAAGAATTCGCGGTTGAAGGCGCATATCCGCTTTTCATCCATTGATGGTTCGCTGACCGTGGATGAAATCGTGAAGAATGTAGAAGGAAATATTAGCGAACAGAATGTTTACATGTGCGGTCCACTCCCGATGGTGCAAGCCTTTGAAAAGAAATTCCTCGAAGCGAAAGTTCCTGCCGCAAACATCCATTATGAGGAGTTCAATTTCAGGTAAAATGTTTTTATCCATTTGAGCAAGGAGAATTCCATGCAGATCAACTTTTCCAAACAGGAAGGTCGTGTATCCGTGACCGTCATGAAGTTGGCGGGGAATTTGGATGCATCGAACTATGCAGAGGTGATTACCAAAGCACGGGATGTTTATGACGAAGGCGCGCGCGACCTGCTGATCGACTTGAGCGAAGTGCCTTATGTAAGCAGTGCGGGGTTGATGTCTCTTCATACAGTGGCGTTGATCTTTGCGGGACATTCCCTGAAATCAAAAGAATCAGGTCGTCCGATTTCCCGCTCTGTCAATGCGCAAAATGAAAAAACTGTCCGTCAGCATTTGAAATTGCTCAACCCACAGCCTGCTGTTGACCAATTATTGGATGTCGTAGGTCTAAAACAGTTATTGGATGTCCATACTGAATTTGAAACGGCTGTGCAATCATTTTAGGTGAGCGTGCTCTGTAACATTTTCGGCATTTCTGCATCTAATAAAAATAAAAAAAACGAATTTGTGAGGAAGCATGTCTAAAAGAAAAAATAAGAATATCAACACCCGCAGCGGACTCTCCGCTTTTTTGCGCAAACCTGCGGTGCAGTTGGCGATGGTCGCAGTTGTCGCCTTCATCGTCTATCTGATCGCATCAGCAGGCGGGAGCAGCAGCAGCGGTCTGGCAAATGAAGTCAGCACCGATGAAGCCTACAAGATGTATCAGCAAAGCAGCACATTTACTGTGGATGTCCGCACGCAGGAAGAATGGGACGAATACCACGCGCCCAACACCACGCTCATTCCGCTGGATCAATTGCAGAACCGTTTGAGCGAAGTGCCGAAGGACAAGGAAATTTTGGTTGTCTGCCGTTCCGGGAATCGCAGTCAACAGGGGCGCGATATTCTTTTGTCGGCAGGCTACAATGCCACCAGTATGGCAGGCGGATTGAAAGAATGGTACGCCAAGGGTTATCCCATCGAAGGCGCGCCAGCGCAATAATGAAAAGCTAAACGCATCACAGGCGGGGAGTTGAAACTTGACTCCCCGCTTTTTGTTGCGTATACTTATTGAAAATGATTTTCAATAAAGAAAAGAGCAATTATGTCCGCTGAAGTGTGGCTCACCCAATTGCACGAGAATGGTTATCGCATCACGAAGGCGCGCGGCGCAGTGGTTGAAACGATGGAAAAATCCAATCGCGCACTCACGCCTGTTGAGGTCTATGACATGGCGCGCAAAAAATACCGTGCCCTCGGCCTGGTCACGGTTTATCGCACGCTGGAAAAGCTCGAAGAGTTGCATCTCATTCAGCGCGTGCATCAGCCATTGGGATGTCAGGCTTTTATTTCTGCGGGCGAAGGACATCAGCATTTATTGCTCTGTCAAAACTGTGGACAGGTTGCATTTTTCGAAGGCGACGATCTGGATGTGTTGACAAAGTCCATTGCCAAAAAGACAGGTTATCAGATCAGTGAACACTGGCTGCAACTCTTTGGTCTGTGCGCGGACTGCCGCACGAATAAAAAAAATGTCGAGGGCTAAAGGCCTGACCTAGCACAATCAAAACAATCCATCTTTCATCATATTTGATGGGGGATGGAAAATCAGGAAGTTCAAATGAAAAGGATTTTCAATTCCATTATTGCGACTTTCAACCCTCACGGCTCTTTTCCTCACCTCGTGCGGATCAGCCCCGAAAAGCAATGACAACACTTTGAGAGTTCTCGCATCCACCACCTTCCTGGCAGACATCACACAGAACATCGCAGGCGACCGCGCCCAGGTGGAGTCACTGCTCCCCATCGGCGCGGACCCGCATTCCTATCAAGCCGCGCCTGCAGATGTGGCGAAGATATCCGAAAGCGATTTGCTAATTCTCAATGGACTTGGAATATGAAAATTTCATCGAGCCTTTATTAGAAAATGCCGGGGACGGAGAAAATGGTCGTTGAGGCCACAGCAGGCCTAGATCCAAGAAAAGATGCGGGAAATGAGAAGGGAGTTGATCCGCACATGTGGTTGGATCCCAATCTTGTTGTCACATACGTGGAAAACATCCGCGATGGTTTGATTCAAATTGACCCCGAAGGCGCAGAAATTTATAAATCCAATGCGGATGCATACATCGCGCAACTCAAAGGCCTTGATGCGTGGATCGTGGAACAGGTGAACACCATCCCCGCCGAACGCCGTCTGCTGGTGACCAATCACGAGGCGGTTGGATATTTTGCCGAACGCTACGGATTTGAAGTGGCTGGCTCTGTGATCCCAAGTTTTAGCAGCAATGCCGCGCCCTCCGCGCAGGAAATGGCAAGCCTGATCGATGAGATCAAAAAAATCAATGCGCCCGCCATCTTTTTGGATACAGCGGATAACAATACGCTCGCTCAACAGATCGCCGGCGAAACAAGCGTTAAGATTGTGGATGACCTGCATTTGGAATCATTGACCGAAGGCGCGCCCGCCGCGACCTACATTGACATGATGAAATATAATGTTTCAAGAATTGTGGAAGCGTTGAAATAATATGTACCCTCACAGAAACCACCAAATTGATAAACCCATTCTCGACGTGCATGATCTATCCATGCGTTACAACGGACGTGTTGCGCTCGAAAGCATCACCTTTCATTTGCATGTCGGAGAGCGCATTGCAGTTGTGGGTCCGAACGGCGCAGGGAAAAGCACCCTGTTCAAAGTTGTCTCTGGCGTTTTGCAACCCAACAGCGGCGAAGTGACCATCTCTGGTTCCCAGCCAACAGCCCATAGCTGCATTGCATACATTCCGCAACGCAGCCAGGTGGATTGGAACTTCCCAGTCAGTGTGGCGGATGTGGTGATGATGGGACGCTCCGCCAAATTGGGTCCGTTCAATTGGCCCAAGAAACAGGATTGGGATTTTGTGAATCACGCGCTTGAAACGGTTGAGATCGGCAATCTGTCAAAACGACAGATCAGCCAGTTATCTGGCGGACAGCAGCAGCGCATGTTCATCGCACGCGCATTGGCACAGGAAGCCGAGTTGATGTTGATGGATGAACCTTTAACGGGTCTCGACACGCCCGCGCAGGAAGGCTTGCTCGATTTGCTGGATACTTTGCGGGAACAGAAAGTCACCGTGATGGTGGCAACTCACGACCTTGAACAAGCCGCAAAACATTTTGATCGGATCATGCTGCTGAATAAAAAGATCGTGGCATTTGGTGACCCCGAAAGCGTTTTGCATTCAGACAATCTATTATCCGCTTATGGCGGCAGGTTCAGAACAGTGGAAGGACAAGAAGGTTTGCTAGCCGTAGACGATTCATGTTGTGACGAAGGGGAACACGACCATGTTCATTAACTGGCTGGTGGAACCTCTCCAATATGAATTCATGCAGCGCGGAATGATCGCGGCTGTGCTGGTTGGCATTGTTTGCGCTGTTGTCGGCACGTATGTTGTATTGCGCGGCATGGCATTTTTTGGTGACGCACTCGCGCACACCATCCTGCCTGGAATTGCGATCGGATATCTCATCACTGGCGGCGCGCGCGACACTTTATTTTGGTGGGCGCTGGGGACAGCGATCGTCGCCGCGATGGGAATTGGCGCGATCAGCAAACAGGCGGAGATCAAGGAAGATACGGCAATTGGCATCATCTTCGCTGGGATGTTTGCACTTGGCATCGCGCTGATTTCCACTGTCCGCAGTTACGCAGTGGACTTGAGTCACTTTTTATTCGGTGATGTGCTGGGCGTATCCGCGCACAGCTTGTGGCTGATCATCATCTTTGGCGCGATCGTCCTGCTGACAATTGCCGCATTCTACAAGGAATTCCTGACCCTTTCATTTGACCCGATCCTCGCGGCGACACTGCGCCTGCCCGTGAATTTGCTCAACAACCTTTTGCTGGTCCTGATCGCTGTGACAGTTGCTGTCTCCCTTCAAACAGTCGGCGTAGCGTTGATGGTTGCCATGCTCGTCACACCCGCCGCGACAGCCTATCTGCTCACACAGCGCCTGCCGATCATGATGGGGCTTGCCGCGCTCTTTGCTTCACTTTCGGGCGTGATCGGTTTATATCTTTCCTATTATTTAAGCATCGCGTCAGGCGCGGCAATAGTACTAACGGCAACTTTGTTTTTCCTGCTTGCATTCCTGTGGAAGCGAATGAAGCGGATGTAGATGCATCAGACCTCGAAGGTCTGAATTTTTTGTTAGAATACAGCCCATGCGAAACAAACTCACCCCATCCATCCTTGCTATTTTTCTGTTCACATTTATCCTCTCGTCCTGTTCATCTTTTGCCCCCGAACCGACAGTTACTCCAACGACAACAATAATTCCAACGGCAACCGCCACCCCTTTCCCTACAGCCACTCCCATTTTGCCGACAGCCACAACCGTCCCTGCGCCTGAACGCGCAAAATACATACTGGATACGACCCTTGACTATGACGCACATACCGTCGCTGTGGATGAGACCATTCTCTATCCCAACCATACTGGCAGCCAGCTCAACACACTGGTGATGGCGGTCGAGCCAAATCTTTGGGAGGGCGGTTTCACACTCTCCAGCATTTCCATTGATGGCACACCGACAACGACCTACTCCCTCGACGGTCAAAGATTGGACATTGCGCTAGCCGATTTTTTTCAGCCTGAGCAGGTGATGACGATCAATATTCGATATTCCCTTTTACTGCCTGCCATTGAAGAAACAGACCCAAACGTGACCAGACCACGCATTTACGGTTACACAAAAAGACAAACGAACCTGACCAATTGGTATCCTTTTATCGTGCCTTATATCAACGGCGAATGGGTTTTGCACGAACCCTGGTATTATGGCGAACATCTCGTTTACGAAGCCGCGGATTATGAAGTAAATCTCAAGTTCACAGACCCTGCAACCGCTCCCATTGTCGCATCCAGCGGCGCACCTGAACCCCAGGCAGACTTCACCAAGTACACGATCACTTCTGGGCGGTCATTTGCGATCTCTGCCAGTCGGGATTATCAAGTGGCTTCGTTGCAAGTTGGGGATGTTACAGTCTCCAGTTACTACTTCCCCTTAAGAGACTCTCCAGGTCAGGCAGTATTACGGACTTCTGCCGAGGCAATTCAAGTATTTACCCAGCGATATGGACCTTATCCGCATAAAACGCTTTCGATAGTCATGGCAGACTTCAAAGACAGCATGGAATTTTCAGCCCTTTATTTCCATTCGCCTTTGTATTACGAACAATATGACGGCGACCTTATGAATTATTTGACCTTCATTGGTGTGCATGAGACTGCCCATCAATGGTGGTATGAGCAGGTCGCAAATGACCAGGCACAGCAGCCCTGGTTGGATGAAGCTATGGCGACTTATTCGGAACGCATTTACTACGAAACCCTGCATCCTGATCTTGTCTCAACCTGGTGGACATATCGCGTCGACTTTTTCCAACCTCAAGGTTTTATAGATATTCCCATTTATGAAGCGCAAGGTTTTGAACCCTACCGAACATCTGTTTATCTAAAAGGCGCGCACTTCTTCGAAGAACTCCGCGCGCGCATCGGTGACGAGGCTTTCTTCGCATTCATTCAGGATTATCTCGCGCAGGGCCGCGGCAAGATCTTAACCACCAACTGATTTCTTCCGCATCCTCAGCGAACATACCAGCACAGATTATTCAGACATCGTGCGCCAATATTTTCAAAATATTTATTAATGACTAAACACACAACACACAACACGCAACGCGGGTCTCGATACGCCCCGAAAGAGCATCGGGGCTACTCGACCACCGCCCAAGTAAAGCGTATTACTTTTTACTTTTTACTTCTCATCCTCCTTTCCTCCTGCGCCTCCCCCACTCCCGCCGCGCCTTATTTCCCGACATTTATTTTGATCACGCAAGACCCGAACGCATCACCCACGCCAACGCCGTTTCAACCATCGGAAGAAATCAATACGCCATTATCGACTTTTACACAAGCGCCGCTTGAATCTGCGACCCCGACGAGTTACATTGACCCCATCCCCAACGCAGACGTTCACTCCGCCTCCTCCCACGCCGATAGTTGACCCCGCTACGACGACAGTGCCGCCGCCTGCGAATCCGTCCCGCACCAATTACATCATGTATGCCACACTGGATTTCGACGCACACACGCTTGATGTGGACGAGACCATCCGCTATTACAACAACGCAGGCGTCACGCTGTCGGATATTGTTTTGTCTGTTCAGCCCAACCAATACAACGGCGCATTTAACCTGATTGGGGTTTTTCAGGATAACGTTGCGCTGACAACATATTCACTCAACGGTCAAAGCCTGACCTTGTCCCTGCCGCAGGCACTTCCGCCAGGCTCAGCCACCACGCTGGGAATCAAGTTCAAACTCAACATCCCCGCAAAATCATCCACTGGGATCTTTGGCTACGACTTCAATCAGATCAACCTCGTGGACTGGTATCCATTTGTTGTGCCATACATCAACGGCTGGGTTTTACACGACCCCATGCCCTTTGGCGAGCACCTTGTTTATGACGCTTCAGATATTGAATTAAATCTCAAAACAGGTTCGGATGTGATCGTGGCGGCAAGTGCACCAGCAGTCCAAAACGGCGAGTGGACGAATTATCGGCTATACGGCGCGCGGACCTTTGCCCTGTCAGCGAGTGACGAGTTCCTCGTCAGCGAATCAGCTGTCGGGACGGTGGTGATCCGCTCGTATTATTTCGATGGCTATCAAGCCGCAGGCGAGTCAATCCTGTATTCGGCAGTGCAGGCTGTCAGTATCTATGCCGCCAAGTTTGCGCCTTATCCTTACGAAACGCTGGCTGTGGTGGAGACCGACATCCACGATGGACAGGAATATGATGGTCTGGTTTTTCTCGCCTCGGATTTTTACGGGCAATACGGCGGCGGCTCGAAGAACAACCTAACCACGATCGGCGTGCATGAGATCGCGCATCAATGGTGGTTTGGGCTGGTGGGCAATGACCAGGCGCTGGAGCCGTGGCTTGATGAAGCAATGTCGGCGTATAGCGAAAGAGATTTTCTATGAATATAACTATCCGCGTTATGGCGATTGGTGGTGGCAATACCGCGTGGATTATTTTGGGGCAAGCGGTTATGTGGATACGACCATTTATAACGGCGGCTCGTTCCGCACGTATACCAACGCCGTTTATTTGAACGGCGCGCATTTCCTGGAAGACTTGCGCGTGCGCATGGGGGATGATGATTTCTTCCGCTTCCTGAAAGATTACGCTGCGCGCTACTCGCGTGGACGCGCAACCTCGTATGATTTCTTTGATGTTGTGCGTCAGAATACCACCGCAGACATCAGCGACTTGATGATGGAGTATTTTTCAGGTTCGTATTGATGACCTACTATGTCGGGGGCTAAGCCCTCGACATAGCAAAGCACAGGTAAACGCAGGGAGAGTCAGCGCGTCAAGATGGAACAAGGAGACCTTATGAGCGAAAAGATGCCAGTCCTGTTTGTTGGGCATGGAAGTCCGATGAATGCCATCGAAGATAATGAATTTACCCGCGCGTGGAAGGATGCAGGGAATGCCCTGCCAAAGCCACGTGCGATTCTCTGTATTTCAGCACATTGGGTAACTCGCGGCACGCTGGTGACTGCCATGGAACAGCCGCGCACGATCTACGATATGTATGGATTCCCAAAAGAATTGTATGAAGTGAAATATCCCGCGCCTGGTTCACCTGACCTGGCGGAACAAGTCCGACGCATCATCAACAAAACCGATGTGCAAGCGGACCAGGAATGGGGACTCGATCACGGCACATGGTCTGTGTTAAATCGCATGTTCCCAGAGGCGAATATCCCTGTGATCCAAATGAGTTTGAACGCAAATTTGCAGATCGCTGATCATTATGAAGTTGCAAAGCAATTGAAAGAGTTGCGCGAAGAAGGCATACTCATCATCAGCTCTGGCAATATCGTGCATAACCTTGGGATGGTGGAATTCCGCGATTTTGCCTATGACTGGGCGACTGAGTTTGACGGCAAAGTCAGGGATTGGATCCTTGCCGACGACCATAAACCGCTTATTGACTACCAAAAACAGGGAAAAGCCGCGCAGCTTGCCATCAACAGCGGGGAGCATTATGTTCCGTTGTTGTATGCACTGGCTTTGAAGGAGGAGAATGACCCCATTTCATTTTTTGCCGATAAAGTGTGGGGCGGGGCAATCAGTATGCGCTCGGTGCGGATTGGATAATCATTCGGTTGCAGGTAGACCGTTGAACGACTTGCAGCCTGTGACTGTAACTTGAAACCCTAACATGAATTGTCCCTACACATTTATCAATGTCGCCATGACGGCGGATGGGAAAATAGACACCTTTGAACGCAAAGGCTCTGCGATCTCGTCCAAACGGGATAAGGAGCGCGTGGATGAATTGCGCGCCGCTGCAGATGGAATCCTTGTCGGAGGGAAGACGCTTCTCGAAGAACGACCTAGACTGACAGTTAAAAGCGAAGCGCTGCGTGAAGGCAGAGTTCAACGGGGTCTTGCGCCAAATCCCATTAAGGTGGGAGTTGCGACCAGCGTGGAAAATGCAGATAGTTTGATCGGGTCTGATTTTATTAAAACAGGTCCTGCGCGAGTTGTAATATTTACAACGAAACGAACATCTAAAGACCAACTTGAAAAGCTGCGCAACAGCGGCGTTGAAATATTCGTACACTCTGAACCGCTCGTCAATTTGACCTTGATGGTACAAACGCTAAAAAAGATCGGCGTGGATCATCTCATGGTCGAAGGCGGAGGGACGATGAATTTCGAACTCATGCGTCTGGGTCTTGTGGATGAATTGCTGGTCTATGTCGCGCCCATGATCTTCGGCGGCGCAAATGCCCCGACCCTTGCAGATGGACTCGGACTCACGCGAAGCAATGCCATTGAGTTGAAGTTACAAAATGTTGAGCCGCACGAAGACGGCGGAATTTTATTACGATACAAACTGTAGGGGCATGTTTGAAACATGCCCCACTAGGAGAAAAACCATGACAACGAACACTCACGAACAAATTAAACTTATGCTGGAAGAAAATTCATGCGAAGGATGCGAAGGCTTGCACAGGAATTTTGTCTGCGTTCATATCGAAGCGATTGCGGAATTGCCTTCGCGCTTTGGCGATTTTCATATCGTTGCATTTTCAAATAATCAGGACGGAAAAGAACATGTTGCCATTATTAAAGGCGAAGTGTTTGGCGCGGATGATGTACCCGTGCGCCTGCACTCCGAATGTTTAACGGGCGATGTGATCGGCTCACTTCGCTGTGACTGCCGCGATCAACTCGAAGCCGCCTTGAAGAAGATCGGCGAGATGGACAAGGGTATTGTTTTGTACCTGCGTCAGGAAGGACGCGGCATTGGTCTGACCAACAAGATCCGCGCATACAATTTGCAGGATCAGGGGCTGGATACGGTCGAGGCAAACCTCGCGCTCGGCTTCCGCGACGATGAACGCGATTACGCCGTCGCTGCGCACATGCTTCACGCGCTTCAAGTGCAGTCCATCCGCCTGATGACCAACAACCCGAAGAAGATCGCCCAGCTTGAACAATATGGCATCAAGGTCAATGAGCGCCTTCCGCACATTTTGCCGCCCAACGAACACAATATTTTTTATCTTGAAACCAAAGCCGCCAAGTCGGGTCACATGATCGATTTCCACGGCAAAAAACATCTGCCCGAACAAAGTGACCAGCCGATCATTGAAGGCATGACCGAGATTGAAGGTTGAATGTTAAAGGTCAAAAGATGAAAACAATTGTTATCACTGGCGCAACGGGTGTCCTTGGGAAATCTTGTTGCAAAAACTTTCGCGGAGCGCGGACACAATCTTGCTTTGCTTGCCAAAGACCAAAATAAATTGGATTCCCTCACCCGTGATTTGAATCTGCCCACTGAGCGACTTTACACTCAAGCCATTGACCTGCTCAATGGGCAAGCGGTTCATGACTCAGCCCAAGCTGTTGTTTCCAAATTTGGCAGCGTCCACGCCTTGATCCATCTCGTCGGCGGCTGGACTGGCGGCAAGACCATCCCCGAATCCAGCGCGGACGATTTTGAATCCATGCTCAATCAACATGCGTGGACAACATTTCATTTACTCCAGGCTTTTGCTCCGCACATCGCCGCCAGTCAGTGGGGACGGGTGATCGTCGTATCCAAACCTGAGACAGTGAAACCTTCCGCAAAGACGGCGTTGTACACCGCCGCAAAAGCTGCACAGGAAAGTTTGGTGCTGACTCTCGCCGAAGAATACAAAGACAGCGGATTGACGGCAAATGTCATCCACGTCAAATCCATTGACACAAAAAATAGTGGCAAAGGCACCACACCCGCAGAAATTGTCTCAGCCATGACCTATCTATTTTCAGATGAAGCGGGCAAGGTGAATGGGTCGAGAATCCCCTTATACGGGTAAAGCAAAAACTCCGAGTTCCGCTTCACAAGAACTCGGAGTTTTTTTGTGACGAAAATCACTTTCACGGATGTATAATGCGACATCATGCGTCGCGCTCACATCCTCGTCATCATCGGCATTTTAGTACTTGGGGGCATTTTCCTTTCTTCTGTTTCTGTAAAGGCTTCCACAGCATTACAGCAGGCAACCGCTGCTCCCCCAATTCAAGTCACACCTACATTTGATCCCAGCCGTCTGGCTCAACCGCCAACTGTTGTTCCACCTGCCCAAGCGGACAACGGCGCTCAAGTCTACTGGGGAATGTGCGCGGCATGTCATGGAGACCAAGGTCAAGGCTTGACGGATGAGTGGCGCTACTCCTATCCTCTCGAAGAACGCGACTGCTGGCAATCTGGCTGTCACGGAAGCGACGCTCCAGAAAACAGTTTCGAAATTCCAAAAACAGGAATCCCCGCACTGGCAGGAGCAGGGACATTATCCCGCTTTTCCAATTCCTTTGACTCTATCGCCATATCCACCAGAATATGCCGTTCCTTCGAGTACGCTCAGTGACTTCCGAAGAAGCCTGGTCGCTGACGGCGTACATCCTGCAGCTCAACGACAGGCAGACGGATAACTTCACGTTGAATGAGATCAACGGTTCTGCCATTTCCGTGCACCACAAAGTCAGTCTGCCTGAAAACCAAATTTCGGGTGCGTTGATCTTGATCGGCATTCTCATCCTTGCAGCGGTTGGGGTAAATATCCAATCCAAACAAAATGCCCAGCCTGCCAAACCAAACTTCTTTCACCATCTGCACCCGCCCAGCATCCCAGCCGAGCAATCCCGTTTTCGTTATACATTGGGCGCAGGCGGAGCAGCAGTCTTTCTGTCGTTCATCCTGCTCATCACAGGTCTGCTGGAGATGTATTACTACGGAATTTTGAGCTCATGCGTCTGGGTCTTGTGGATGAATTGATGGTCTATGTCGCGCCCATGATCTTCGGCGGCGCAAATGCCCCGACCCTTGCAGATGGACTCGGACTCACGCGAAGCAATGCCATTGAGTTGAAGTTACAAAATGTTGAGCCGCACGAAGACGGCGGAATTTTATTACGATACAAATTGTAGGGGCATGTTTGAAATATGCCCCACTAGGAGAAAAACCATGACAACAAACACTCACGAACAAATCAAACTTATGCTGGAGGAAAATTCCTGCGAAGGATGCGAAGGCTTGCACAGGAATTTTGTCTGCGTTCACATCGAAGCGATTGCGGAATTGCCTTCGCGCTTTGGCGATTTTCATATCGTTGCATTTTCAAATAATCAGGACGGAAAAGAACATGTTGCCATTATTAAAGGTGAAGTGTTTGGCGCGGATGATGTGCCCGTGCGCCTGCACTCCGAATGTTTAACGGGCGATGTGATCGGCTCACTTCGCTGTGATTGCCGCGATCAACTCGAAGCCGCCTTGAAGAAGATCGGCGAGATGGACAAGGGTATTGTTTTGTACCTGCGCCAGGAAGGACGCGGCATTGGTCTGACCAACAAGATCCGCGCATACAATTTGCAGGATCAGGGGCTGGATACGGTTGAGGCAAATCTTGCGCTCGGCTTCCGCGACGATGAACGCGATTACGCCGTCGCTGCGCACATGCTTCACGCGCTTCAAGTGCAGTCCATCCGCCTGATGACCAACAACCCGAAGAAGATCGCCCAGCTTGAACAATATGGCGTCAAGGTCAATGAGCGCCTTCCGCACATTTTGCCGCCCAACGAACACAATAGTTTTTATCTTGAAACCAAAGCCGCCAAGTCGGGTCACATGATCGATTTCCACGGCAAAAAACATCTGCCCGAACAAAGTGACCAGCCGATCATTGAAGGCATGACCGAGATTGAAGGTTGAATGTTGAAGGTCAAAAGATGAAAACAATTGTTATCACTGGCGCAACGGGTGTCCTTGGAAATCTTGTTGCAAAAACTTTTGCGGAGCGCGGACACAATCTTGCTTTGCTTGCCAAAGACCAAAATAAATTGGATTCCCTCACCCGTGATTTAAATCTGCCCACTGAGAGACTCTACACTCAAGCCATTGACCTGCTCAATGGGCAAGCGGTTCATGACTCAGCCCAAGCTGTTGTTTCCAAATTTGGCAGCGTCCACGCCTTGATCCATCTCGTCGGCGGCTGGACTGGCGGCAAGACCATCCCCAAATCCAGCGCGGACGATTTTGAATCCATGCTCAATCAACACGCGTGGACAACATTTCACTTGCTCCAGGCTTTTGCTCCGCACATCGCCGCCAGCCAGTGGGGACGAGTGATCGTCGTATCCAAACCTGAGACAGTGAAACCTTCCGCAAAGACAGCGTTGTACACCGCGGCAAAAGCTGCACAGGAAAGTTTGGTGCTGACTCTCGCCGAAGAATACAAAGACAGCGGATTGACGGCAAATGTCATCCACGTCAAATCCATTGACACAAAAAATAATGGCAAAGGAACCACACCCGCAGAAATTGTCTCAGCCATGACCTATCTATTTTCAGATGAAGCGGGCAAGGTGAATGGGGCGAGAATCCCGTTATACGGGTAAAGCAAAAACTCCGAGTTCCGCTTCACAAGAACTCGGAGTTTTTTTGTGACGAAAATCACTTTCACGGATGTATAATGCGACATCATGCGTCGCGCTCACATCCTCGTCATCATCGGCATTTTAGTACTTGGGGGCATCTTCCTTTCTTCTGTTTCTGTAAAGGCTTCCACAGCATTACAGCAGGCAACCGCTGCTCCCCCAATTCAAATCACACCAACATTTGATCCCAGCCGTCTGGCTCAACCGCCAACTGTTGTTCCACCTGCCCAAGCGGACAACGGCGCTCAAGTCTACTGGGGAATGTGCGCGGCATGTCATGGAGACCAAGGTCAAGGCTTGACGGATGAGTGGCGCGACTCCTATCCTCTCGAAGAACGCGACTGCTGGCAATCTGGCTGTCACGGAAGCGACGCTCCAGAAAACAGTTTCGAAATTCCAAAAACAGGAATCCCCGCACTGGCAGGAGCAGGGACATTATCCCGCTTTTCCAATTCCTTTGAACTCTATCGCCATATCCACCAGAACATGCCGTTCCTTCGGGCAGGCTCATTGACTTCCGAAGAAGCCTGGTCGCTGACGGCGTACATCCTGCAGCTCAACGACAGGCAGACGGATAACTTCACGTTGAATGAGATCAACGGTTCTGCCATTTCCGTGCACCACAAAGTCAGTCTGCCTGAAAACCAAATTTCGGGTGCGTTGATCTTGATCGGCGTTCTCATCCTTGCGGCGGTTGGGGTAAATATCCAATCCAAACAAAATGCCCAGCCTGCCAAACCAAACTTCTTCCACCATCTGCACCCGCCCAGCATCCCAGCCGAGCAATCCCGTTTTCGTTATACATTGGGCGCAGGCGGAGCGGCAGTCTTTCTGTCGTTCATCCTGCTCATCACAGGTCTGCTGGAAATGTATTACTACGTCCCCACACCAGGGCAGGCGGCAATCTCCGTCGAGACCATCAACACCCTTGTGCCCTTCGGCAGTCTAGTCCGCAACCTGCATTTCTGGGCGGCGCAATTCCTCGTGGTCGTGATGACCATCCATCTGCTGCGCGTGACGCTCACTGGAGCGTATGCTCCGCCGCGAAGATTTAATCACGTGCTCGGCGTGGGGTTGCTGGGCTTCATCCTCTTACTTAATTTCACAGGCTACGTCCTGCGCTGGGACGAGGGCATTCACTGGGCGTTGGTGGTCGGCGCTAATTTGTTGAAAACAATCCCGTGGATCGGAAATGGCTTGTATCAATTCGTGATCGGTGGGACTGAACCTGGTGCTCCCACCCTGATCCGTTTCTACGCGTGGCACATCTTCGGGCTGACTCTGGGTGCGGTTATCCTGATGGTCTGGCATACCTTTCGAGTCCGCCGCGATGGCGGCATCGCTGTCCCACCGCCGTCTGAACGCAAAGAGAAGGAACGCATCACCCGCTTCGATTTATTGCGCCGTGAAGTGCTGGCAATGACCATCACCGCTGTGATTTTATTGCTCTTTTCCATGATCATCCCCGCGCCGATCAAGCAGCCCATTTCAGACGTCAGCGTGATGACTGCCGACTCGCAAGCGCCCTGGTTTTTTCTATGGGTTCAGCAGTTGCTCAAATTTGGTAATCCATTCCTGTTGGGTATCATGGTCCCTGTGCTGGTAGTTGTTGTGCTTGGGGCAATGCCTTATATCCTGCCCAATGCAAAACGCGAAGAACTGGGCACCTGGTTCCCGCGCGGAAATCGCATCGCGCAAGTGTTGGCAGTCTTGATTATGTTTGCGATCCTTGTATTGACATTGTTGGGAGCAATTCCCAAATAAAATTAAACCCTAAAGGTCTTAAAGACCTTTAGGGTTTATCTTGTAAAAAATATGAACAAAACAACCCGTATTTCCCGTCGTGACTTTATAAAATTATCCACCAACGCCCTCTTCGGCTTGAGCGGATTACTTGCCCTGGGCGGATTGCTGCGCTATTTCGACTATCTTCCCGAACCTGAAAAGCCAACCGAGTTTGATCTGGGAGAACCAACAAATTACCCAGTCGGCTCGCGCACTGTCCGCAGTGACATCCCCGCTGTCATCTACAACAGGGATGGGAAAATTACAGCACACAGTTTGGTTTGCACGCACCTCGGCTGCACGATCACTGAAAATGGGGCTGAGTTTGAATGTCCCTGTCACGGGTCACGCTTTGATGAAAATGGGAAAGTATTGGCAGGACCCGCGCAGCAACCGCTAAAGAATCTGCGTGTGGAAATTTTGGAAGACAATACTTTGAAACTGCACACAAAAGGATGAAGCAATGAAGGCGACTCTAAAATGGGTTGGGATCGCAGTGGGCGCAATATTCAGTTTGCTCATTCTTGCCATGCTGGGTTTGTACGGCATGGGTCAAATGCGGCTGAATAAAAAATATGATGTCCCTGTGCAAATGGTTGCCATTCCCAGCGACGCCGAATCTCTGTCCGAAGGCAAACGCATCTTCCAGTATCGTGGATGCGAAGCCTGTCATGGCGAAGATTTGCAGGGATTGGTTTACATGGACAATCCCGCCCTGGGACAAGTCATCACGCCCAACCTCACCAGCGGACAGGGTGGAATTGCCGCGCAGCGCACCGACGAAGATTTGATCCGCGCCATCAAGCATGGTCTTCGCCCCGACGGAACCCCGCTGTTGTTCATGCCCTCCACTGAGTTCTACTTTCTGAGTGACAAAGACCTGGGCAATGTGCTGGCATATATCCGTAGCAAACCGCCCGTGGATAATGTTGTGCAGCCGAGCAAATTATCAACCACAGGATTTATCGTGATGAACGTTGTCAAAACCATCACCTTCCTTCCCGCGGAACTCATTCCGCATAACGAGACACCTCCGCCCGCACCAGAGCCTGGAGTCACAGTTGAATACGGCGAGTATCTTTCCTTGTCGTGCAAGGTCTGTCACGGGCTGACACTTTCAGGCGGCGAAATCCCAGGCTTCCCTGTGGAGTGGCCCGCCCCTCCCAACCTGACCTCTGGCAAAGGCAGCCGCCTGCCAACCTGGGGCGAAGAAGGGTTTATCGAGATCATGCACAACGGAGAAAAACACGGCAGAAGGATCAACTCCAATTACATGCCGTGGAAATCCTACCGTCACATGACCGACGATGAACTGCGCGCGGTTTACAAGTATTTGATGTCCCAGCCGCCGAAAGACTTTGGCAACAGATAATAAATTTTCCGTTATACTCGCGGGATGCAAAGCCAATTCATACAAACCAATCACATCAACCTGCATGTCATGACCGACGGACCTGAAAACGGAACGGCGGTCATTTTATTGCATGGGTTTCCACAATTTTATTATGGCTGGAAGGATCAGATCCCTGCTTTGGTAGAGGCGGGCTTCCGCGTCATTGTCCCAGACCAGCGCGGATATAACTTATCCGACAAACCAAAAGGAATATCCGCTTACGATGTGGATATTCTCGCAAACGATATTGTTGGACTGCTCGACCACTTTGGGATTCAAAAAGCGAAAATCATCGGGCATGACTGGGGGGCAGTTGTTGCGTGGACAATTGGCATTAACTCACCCTGAAAGATTGGAAAAACTCGCCATCCTCAATGTGCCGCATCCCGATGTGATGACGGATTTCGTGCTGCACAATTCCGCCCAACGGAAAAAATCCTGGTACGTATTCTTTTTTCAAATCCCCTGGTTCGTGGAATGGATGCTTGGCAAAAACAATTTTGAATATCTCGCGCGTATGCTGACGCATTCAGGACGCAAAAACACTTTCACCGAAGCGGATGTGGTGGAATATAAAAAAGCCTGGTCACAAAAAGGCGCGTTGACGGGAATGGTCAATTGGTATCGTGCCGTTATGCGCCGTGGGTTGCGTTCCGCGCTTCGCCGCAAAAAGTCACCTGCGCGGCGGGTGCAGGTCCCAACGATGATGTTGTGGGGCAAACACGATATCGCGCTCAGTTCCGAAATGGCACAACCCTCGATTGATCTGTGCGACGAAGGCGAGTTGACCTTCTTTGACAAATCCACGCATTGGGTACAGCATGATGCCAGCGAAGAAGTGAATCAAAAACTGATCGAGTTCATGAAATAGCCCATGCCAATTTCCGCGCTTATTTTGCTTTTCTTTTCCGCATCCATGCACGCCATGTGGAATTTTTTACTTAAGAGTGCAGACGAAAAATATATTGCCATGGGCTGGCAGGTGATCCTGAGCGGAATCTTCTCACTGGGATTTCTTTTCTTCACAGGACTGCCGCCGCGTTCGATGTGGGGCTTCGCGATCGTGAGCATGATACTGGAAGCTATTTATTTTATTTTGCTTTGCATTGCGTACACTGACCATGACTTTTCGCTTGTCTATCCAATCGCGCGCGGAGCAGCTCCTGCTTTGCTTGTCTTATGGTCAGCGCTTCTTCTGCATGAACAATTAAAAGTCGGTGGATATATCGGAATTGCTCTTATCACTGGCGGCATTATGGTTATCGGCGCAACCACGTTGATCCAAAGCAACGGCGAAAAGCCGCACCTGCGCGGAATTTTGACAGCCCTATTGGTGGCATTGATCATTTCGATCTACACATTCATTGACGGTACTGCCGTCAAAAATGGCCCCGCCCTGCCTTATGGACTGTTCATGTTTGTGATGGTCCCGTTTGTGACCACGCCTTACCTGACGCGAAAATATGGTTGGAGTCATTTTGCGGATATGTGGAATAAAAAGCGCGGATATTTATTGCTTGGCGGTGCATTGGGACTGGTGGCTTATATGCTGGCGCTTTTTGCCTACACTTTTGCCCCGCTTAGTTATTCAGGCGCGATCCGCGAAGTGAGTGCGGTGATCGGGGCATTCCTCGGCTGGAGATTCTTGAAAGAGGAAATGGGCGGGGTGCGTGTGCTGGGATCGGCGATTGTGTTTACAGGTGTGATGGTGATCGCGATCTTTGGATAGCATGGCTCGTCTTGAGCGGAGTGAAGAGTGATCTTCGAGGAACGCAGTCGAAAGACAGATTACTGAAATACTTATTGTCATATGAGGTGACCCTTCGACTACGCTCAGGGCGAAGATTTCAAAGGAGAACAAATGGCAGATCAAATTTTTCCAGAACCGACAGTTGGTGTTTTTATTTTCAATCAGGCGGGGGAGATGTTGCTTTTGAAAAGTCACAAATGGCCGGACAAGTATGTTGTCCCTGGCGGGCATGTGGAATTGGGTGAACGGCTGGAGGAGGCGGCAATCCGCGAGGCGAAGGAGGAAACGGGGCTGGATATTTATGACCTCAAGTTCATCAACTTTCAGCAGTTCATTTACGACCCCTCGTTTTGGAAGAAGCGGCACTTCATCTTCTTCGATTTCGCCTGTAAAGCCGACTCTCTCAAAGTGGAGTTAAATGATGAGGCGGAGGACCATGTTTGGGTTAAGTTGGATGCGGCTCTTCATCTGCCATTGGATTCGTATACGCGCACATCCGTCGAGAAGATCATTGAGGGAAATTTGTCATAACATCAGGGTGATTAAAAGGGTTGCAGTGCAACCAAAAAATGGTTAAGATAAGAAAACCATGAAGGAAATAATAGGTTTCGACCTTTTGGGCATTCTTATGCCTTCAGTCAGCCAGCCTGATGGGTACACACGTACCTGTCAGGCTTTTTTTATCTCATATCAAGGAGAATAAATGCAAACACCGTGGGAGTATCGTTACGCACATCGCACTCAAAAAATGGGGAGTTCCGTCATCCGTGAGTTGTTGAAGTTGACCGAACAGCCTGATATCATTTCTTTTGCGGGGGGGTTGCCCGCACCTGAAGTTTTTCCTGTGAAGGAATTTCAGGAGGCTTGCAATCAAGTGTTGACCGATCACGGGGCGCAGGCATTGCAATACAGCACGACGGAAGGCTACCTGCCTTTGCGCGAAATGATCGCGCGTCACAATACGCGCTATAGTGTGCGGGTCACTGCTGAAAATATTATGATCACATCCGGCTCGCAGCAGGCGCTGGACTTTATCGGCAGGTTGTTCATCAACCGCGGAGATTATGTTGTTGTGGAATCGCCGACATATCTGGGCGCATTGCAGGCGTGGAATGCGTACGGCGCGCAATATATTTCCGTGCCGTCTGATGAAAACGGCATGATCATGGATAAACTGGAGGAGGCGCTTCGCATTGGGCCGAAGTTCATTTATATCCTTCCGAATTTCCAAAATCCTTCGGGCTCCACTTTGAGCCTTGAACGACGGCAGCGATTGGTATTGCTGGCAGATCAATACGGAGTGCCGATCGTGGAAGACGATCCGTACGGTCAACTGCGATATGACGGCGATCATATTCCGTCCGTTGCGACTCTTGACAGCCGTTATCGTAACGACAATGACGGCGAATATACTGGAAGCGTTATTTACTTAAGCACGTTCTCGAAATTGCTCGCGCCGGGTTTGCGCCTTGCGTGGGTGATCGCGCCGCCGCAGGTGATCCGCAAATTGGTGATGACAAAACAAGCCGCCGACCTGCACACGTCATCCTTTAATCAGCATGTGGCTTATGAAGTTGCCAAAGGCGGTTTTTTAGATGAACATGTAAAAGTGATCCGCGCGACGTATAAAGAGCGGCGCGACGTGATGATCGAAATGATGGAGGAAATGTTCCCACCCGAAGTTACCTGGACAAAACCGCTGGGCGGCATGTTCCTGTGGGGCAAGTTGCCTGAAAAAATGGACGCGGCTGAAGTTTTGAAAGTAGCGCTTGAACGCAAGGTGGCATTCGTGCCAGGCGGAGCTTTCCACCCGAATGGCGGCGGCATGAATACGATGCGACTCAACTTCTCTTTTTCGAATCCAGATAATATCCGCGAGGGTATCGAAAGGCTGGGAGTGACTTTGAAAGAGGCGTTGAAGAATGGGTAGAGCGGGTAAAAAGTGAGAAGCGGGAAGTAAAGGTGAGAAGTAAAAAGTCGAAGGTCAGTATGCCTTCGACTTTTTATTCATCCACACACGGGACATGATCCGCGCGGGCAGGAAAAACATTGGGAAAATTTGGGCGGAGAGCAACGAAAGGCACAGGAGCGTTTTTTATTTTGCAATTCCTCTTTCGACAAATTAACTCATAAATTTTTCCTGAACATCAATTACGTCTTTTCCTGCTTCAGGAATAAGGCGGGTGTATGTGCCATTTGATTGAAGAATGCGCGCGCGCGTATTATCTTTCAAATATGTTTCCAAAACGTGATGGCGCAGATACTTTATTTGCTCCTTGTTTTCAACAGGAAAGACGACCTCAACACGGTCATTGAGATTGCGCGGCATGAGGTCGGCACTGCCAAGATAGATACTTTCCTTGCCATCGTTGAGGAAATAAAATAAACGGCTGTGTTCGAGATAACGCCCGACTATACTGGTGACACGAATATTTTCACTGACACCTTTTATGCCAGGGCGTAAACAACACATGCCGCGTACAAGCAGTTCAACCTGCACGCCAGCCTGCGATGCCTGATATAAAAGCTGGATCATTTGCGGGTCAACCAGTGAATTGAGTTTAAAGATCAGGTGGGCTTTGCGTCCCTGCTGTGCATGTTCGATCTCACGCTGGATCATTTTTTCCAGTTTCTTGCGCAGGCTGACGGGGGCGACCAATAATTTGCGATATTCCTGTTTTGTTGAGTAGCCTGTTAAATAATTAAATAGATCGGTTGCATCTGCGCCCATGTCTTCGTCGCAGGTGAACATGCCCATATCTTCATAAATGCGGGATGTAAGCGCATTATAGTTCCCTGTTGAAAGGTGTAAATAGCGGCGAATACCCTCGCCTTCCTGGCGGACAACCATCGTAACTTTGCAATGGGTCTTCAAGCCTACGAGACCATAGACCACATGTGCCCCCACCTCTTCCAATGCGCGTGCCCAGCCAATATTTGATTCTTCATCGAAACGCGCTTTGAGTTCAACCAGCACTGCCACTTGTTTGCTGCGCTCCGCCGCTTCAAGCAGGGCTTCAACCACAGGCGCATTCGACCCAACGCGATACAGAGTTTGTTTGATCGCCAATACCTGCGGGTCGCGCGCGGCGGCATTGATGAAATCAACGACGGGGTTGAACGAATCGTAGGGATGATGAAGAAGGATGTTTCGCGTTTCGGATGGCTTCGAATATATCCGTCGGCGTTGTGGCATATTTCAATGCTTTGGGAACGCGCGGCTTATACGGAGTATCTTTCAGATCGTGCCGCTCCACGTGGTTGTAAAGCTGCCATAATCCGCTCAAGCCAAGCGGACTGTCCAAAACATAGACATCGTTACGAAACACTTCAAGGTTATCCACGAGCAGTTCGCGGATATTCTCAGGCATGGATTCATATACAGCCACCTGTACCACCGAACCGAATTTGCGCTTGCGGATACTCTGCTGCATGGTCTCAAGCAAATCATCCGCTTCGAGTTCCTGAATTTCAATGTCGGCATCGCGCACAATACGGAAGGGATGCGCAGCGATTACTTCCATGCCAGGGAAAAGGTCATTGAGATTGGCGGCGATCACCTGCTCGAGCCAGACGAAATAATGCTGGTGGGGAATCGTCCCGTCTTTGCGGACTCCGCCCGAAGAACGCTTGATCGGCAGAAGGCGCGGCAGGGTATCGGGCACTTTCAGGCGCGCAAATTTTTCGTTTCCCTTTTTGTCGCGGATCACGATGGCAAGGTTCAAACTCAAATTCGAAATATGCGGAAAGGGGTGTCCAGGGTCAAGCGCGAGCGGTGTGAGTACAGGATAGACCACTTCTTTGAAATACGTGTCAGCCCGTTCTTTTTGGGTTTTGTTTAACTTTTGATAATCAATAATGTGAATGCCCGTTTTATCCAACTTGGGCAAAAGTTTGCGTTGATAATACCGCTGTGCCTCGACCATTAATTCCAGAGACAACTTGCGAATTGCCGCAAGTTGATCTGGCGGGGTCATGCCATTTGGCGAAACCTCCATAATACGCGCTTCCACCTGTTTGCGAATGCCAGAGACACGCACCATAAAGAACTCGTCCATGTTCGAGCCGAAGATGGCGAGGAATTTTATGCGCTCGAGCAGAGGCTTGGATTCGTCCCAGGCTTCTTCCAGCACGCGGCGTTGGAATTCCAGCAGACTCAACTCACGGTTGAGATAAAGGGAGGGAGAGGTAAGGTCAACAGCAACGGTTTCAGTCATAATTAATTTTCACCGATTTCAACAAGAATGCCTGGCGTTAGCAGCCATTCTAACGTAGTTTTACGGCTATGGTGAAGGTCATTGGCAGAGAGTCGGCACACGCCGCCTTTTTTGAGGGTCATATCCAGGCTTGCATTATCTGAAACGAGCAGACTGATCAGAGTCTGTGAGGTATGGTTCATGCCCCACCAATGCAATGCTATTCACATTATATTTCTCATTTATTTCAGCAGATCAATAAATCAGGGTCACCCGTTGGGATGAGGTTTTCGCTGAAGGCTACATCAGCCTTTGTCTTGAAAACATCTGCGAGGATTTCGGCGGTCTCCCTGGCGCGGATGTACGGGCTGGACAGGATAAAGTCAAAGTCCACGCCCAGGGCACGCAGACCACTAGCAATCTGGCGCATTTTCTTTTTGCCTTTCTCCGTAAGTGGACGCTGGCTGTCATCTTCGTATTCGGGTGTGCCTCTATCCACTGCAATGGCATGGCGGATAATATATATATCCATGGTCTATTTCTCCTCAGGAAACGGCTGATCTGGCGCAGGGCGCCAAAAAGTAATTATCTTACCTTTGCCCTTGATATATATCAATAAGGCAATGGTGTGGCGTTCTTTGTAATAAGCGCGGACAGGTTCAGGGTCATAGGAGGCAGGTGCATGATCTTCAAAATCTGCAAGTTCCTGCAAAGCTACCTCCATATCTTGAATATCGCCCATGGCTGCCTGATAACCTTGCAATTTTTTTAGATAGTCGGGCGCTGGATTTTGAAGGATGGGATAAACGACCTCAATCATATAACGAAACTTCTTGAACGCTATTCGTAAGCGGTGGATCGTGGCAGGCTGACCTGGGTCAATCCGTGCATAGCGTTGATTGACAATTGCGTACGCTTCGTCAATGGCTGAGAACAAGCTCAGATCCAGATCAGTCTGTTTGAATGCTTCGATTGTTTGCCTTAGTTTTTCCATCCGCTTTGAAAGGTTTTCAATTTTCAACCCTTTGATCTCTTTTTGCGCCGAGCGCAGCAGCTTTTTTTCCCTGCGTTTTAGATATCCCTGAAAAGGTTGAAACACAGTGGTTTCGTGAATTTCCTCGGAAATATCGGCGAGCAATACCTGCACATTACGCAGATCATCAAGATTGTCGAGTTGATCCTTTAGGACGCGCCGCATTTTTTGAATTCTCAGGTCTGGCATCACCGCGCGCAGAAGATCCAGGGAAGAGAGCAAACGGCGTGTTGCTACGCGGAAATCATGCACCGCCTCTTCGGAAAATTCGCGTCGACAGGTTTCCAGATCGGCCTGGTATTTATCCCAGCGAGTATGTAGTGAATCCGTTAAAAGAGTTTGTGCGTCCATTGGTTATTCCATGATTATAAGCTTCACGCCAAATATATTCTGAAAAAGCCTCTGACGCTTTTCAAGTGTCCACTCCTCGCCGTTTCCCTGAGACTTTTCATTATCAGGGTAAAACCGTACCAGTGCCCACAGGGCAAGTGAGATGATGGACTCCAAAATTCATTCAAACTCATCCAGGGTGCTTTCGCCATGAGTTAATAAATACAAGCCGCGCGGATTGCCTTCGTTTGCATCAAAGATGAAATCGGTGACGATGTATTTTTTTTCAAATGCGGTTTCAAAAAGCTCACGGGTGAAAAAACGCCAGTCACGGGCAAGCCCAAAGTCTGCGGATTTAAGCGACTGGAAGTCAACGGGAATTTCGGCGAGCAGCAGGCGATCTTCAAAGGGTGGGATATGCTCGGGCGGTTGAACCAAGCCTGAGGCGTCGAAGTGAAGCGGATAAAACGGATGCAGCCCGGAGCGCGCTACGTGAGTCAGCTTGAGTGTGGGGCGTGAGCGTTTGCCCAGTCTGCTTTTTACGCGCTGGGTGTTTATCCACCAATCCACTTGAAAGCGGTCGGATGGCAGACCGGCGTTAAGTCCATCGCGCATGTCGCCATATTCCGAGCGACGATAGTTGACGCAGACCGCGCCAAGTTTTGCAATGTTGAGATATGCGTTGCGGCTGAGCAGGGGATCATACGTCCATGTGATGTGATCAAGTCCCTGATGGCGAACCATTTGCCATTGCGCGCGTTTAAGTGCAAAACCAACGCCGCCATCGCGGTGATCGGGATGAATGCCCATCATGTGCGAACAATGTTTCGGGTGCGGACCATCGGGTGTGGTATCAAGCCCGGGAAAGCCAAAGACAAAACCGATCATCTTCTCTTCAACGAACGCACCAAGCACGAGTCCGCCATTATGTACGGCAGTAATGAGCATGTGCAAAGGTACAACATCGGTTTCAGAATCGGGCCACACATCACGTTGTAGTTCCTCCACGAGATGCATTTCTTCGGGTGTTTCAATTACACGGATGTTGAAGTTTGACATAATTAACGCGAACGCACAGAGGCGACTCTTTCCGTGACCGTGCTCCACGCGCGTTGATACCACGGCTTGCGGATGAGGTAGTCGAGACGATAGGTAAAACGCGCAGGCATCAGACCAAAAATGCGCGGCATGGAATCCACGGAGCATGTGCGATTGACGGCGAAGTAATCGAGCCAGAAAGACGAGATCGGAAAACTTGGGAAAATTCCTTCAAGAAAAACGGTCATGGCACGCAAAGTGATCGGAGACAACGGAATAAGAAAACGCCTTCTGTGCGTGGTCTCCATGATATTTTCTATGATCTGCCGCAACGTAAAAAATTCACTGCCGCCGAGTTCGTAAACTTTATTGAGCGTATCTTCATTTTCCAGCGACCACAAAATACACGTGGCCAGGTCTTCCACCCACACAGGCTGCACCACTGTCCGCCCGCCAGATGGGATCGGAAACACGCCAAACGAAGAGCGGATCAGCCGCGAAAGATTATTCGTGAAATGGTCTTCAGGTCCGTACACAAGGGAAGTCCGCAAAATCGTGTAAGGCACTTTCCCATTGCGGATATGCTCCTCGGCGATACCTTTCGCTTTGAATGCGGGATATGCAGAAGCGCGCCCCGCGCCAATATGACTGAGATACACGAGGCGATCCACGCCCGCATCTGATGCGGCTTCGACGAGATTTTCCGTCCCTTGAATATCTGCCGTCAAAAGATTGCCGCGGCTTCCCTGATTTTCCGCACTGGCAAGATGGATGATGATATCCACATCACGCAGGGCGGCGCGCAGCCCGCGTTTGTCCGCAAGGCTGACCACTGCCACTTCCACAGGCACACCTTTTGGCAGGCGCGGAGTTCGCGGCGAGGGACGGATCAATGTGCGCAGCGGGTATCCAATGGATGAAAGCTGGCGGACCAGCGTACGTCCAATAAAACCTGTTGCGCCTGTAATAAGGATCATAGATGAGATTATAGCAGAGGGAACGGGAGAGAAGTAATTTGGAGATTAGTGGGGGAAATAAAAAATCCCGCTTCTGCAGGATTTAGTGGGCGCTGACGCGGAGCGCTCGAACCCCCGATATAACTTCGAAAAAAAGGTGGGCGCTGACGCGAGCGCTCGACCCCGATATGACTTCGATAAAAAGGTGGGCGCTGAGGGACTCGAACCCCCGACCCCCTCGGTGTAAACGAGGTGCTCTAACCGACTGAGCTAAGCGCCCGGAGAACCGCATTATAGCACGGGATTGAGGAAATGAAAAAATTAGTTTTGCTGCTTTATATTAAGAGGGGCGAGCTATGCGGTGCTTTGTAGCCTGCGTTATAATCACATTATTGCTTGTCGCATAACCTTCTAAAGTTTCAAGCGCGAACATACTTTTTGATTGAAAAACTATTTAGTACTTTGTAATTAACAGGAGAGAACCCATGACTGAATCAAAACCACTTAACTGGACCGCGGCAAATGTCGGCTATACCGTGATCCGCCGCGGTGATGGCGGCATGACTTTGACATTCACAGACCTTTCAGATGCCACTCTTGCCCATTGGCACGAGTTTGCGCTGGAACATCTGCTTGGCGCCGACCGACGCACACGCAATTTGTACGATATACGTGCCGTAAAAGAAATTCCCGAAAAAGCCGTCCGCATGGCGGTGGATGCGAACAGCGACCCATCCGCGCGGAATATCCGTGTGGCGGTGGTCGTGGCGGATCAGTCTGTTGCGGATGCGGTCCGCAAGGTGGCAGCGGTTTCTTTGACAGAAGCAGCTTCGGCCATGAAGATATTTACCGACATCAACGAAGCCGAAGCCTGGCTTGCGCGTCCGTTGGATCAGATTTAATATAGACCTGACAGGTTTCTAAGAAACCTGTCAGGTCTATCATTTCATGAAATCACCTTCGCTGCAAATCGGGAGTTTCACATTCGACTGGGGTTCCCGCACGTATGTGATGGGAATCTTGAATGTGACTCCCGATAGTTTTTCTGGTGACGGCATCATTGCAAAAGGGGATGTTGTGAATGCATCTGTAGAGCAGGCGCAAGATTTTCTCGCCTCTGGCGCGGACATTTTGGATGTGGGCGGCGAATCAACCCGACCTGGCTCCGCACCTGTCAATGCTGATGAAGAGATGGAACGCGTGATCCCGATCATTCGCGCATTGAATAAAAATTTTCCCGAAGCAATTATTTCAATTGATACCTATAAAGCACAGGTCGCTGAAGAAGCGATCAAGGCGGGTGCGCGTATCGTCAACGATGTCTGGGGTTTGCGCGCGGATGATGGACTCGCCTTGGTGGCGGCGAAATATAAAACGCCAGTGATCCTGATGCACAACCGCAGCAACCCCGCCAGTGTGGAAGTCCGCGAGAAGTTTGGGAATGCATATATTGGCGCGGAGTATGAAAACTTAATTGAGGATGTAAAGCGGGAATTACTCGAGTGTGTGGCGATCGCGAAAAAAGCCCAAATCGCTGATTCTCTTATTGTTCTGGACCCAGGCATCGGGTTTGGCAAGACGCGTGAACATAACCTGGAGTTGGTCAATCGGCTGGATCAAATCCGCGAGTTGGGATATCCGATCCTGTTGGGCACATCCCGCAAATCGTTTATCGGCTTCACGCTTGACCTGCCCGCGGACCAACGTGTGGAAGGCACAGCTGCGACGGTTGCAGTGGGCATCACTCGCGGCGCGGATATTATCCGCGTGCATGATGTGAAGCAAATGGCGCGCGTTGCAAAGATGACGGATGCGATTGTAAGGAAACCCTCGTCCTGAGCGTAGTCGAAGGGCGATGTAAAATGCAAGCACAATATTTTTGAAACCATGTCCTTCGACTTCGTTTGACCGAAGAACACGGTCTCGCTCCGCTCAGAAATAAATATGGAAGATTACAGCAAGGAACTTCTCCGCACTGGAATTATTGAGGCAAAAGCGGGCAATCACGATACTGCCCGCCGCTATCTTGACCGCGCCATTTATATGTCTGGCTCGCATGATGTGCTGGCTGAGTCATGGTTTTGGATGGGGGAGATTACCGCTGAGTTAGCTGAAAAACGCAAGGCAATGGAAAACTGTCTTTCACATGACCTGCGTCATTCGCGTGCGCGGCGTGCGCTTGCAATTTTGGATGGCAAGCTCAAAGTGGACGAAGTCATCAATCCCGATAAACTGCCTGCCGCGCCTGATGGTCTTCGCAAGTCAGATGCGCAAAGGTTTATGTGTGCCAAGTGCGGAGCGCGCATGTCGTTTGCGCCAGATGGGCAGGGACTTGTTTGTGAATATTGCACACGCAGTCACACGCTTGGCGCGGGCGTGCAGGAAGCCAGTGAGAAGGATTTCATCATCGCCATGGCAACCTCACGCGGACATGGCAAACCCTTGCAGGAACAGGTCTTTCATTGCAAAGGCTGCGGCGCGGAATTTATTTTGCCGCCGAAACAAATTTCGACTTCCTGTGTCTATTGCGACTCGCCGCATGTCGTTAGCCTTGAAAAGACAAAAGATCTGCTTGCCCCCGATGGAATTATCCCGCATGTGTTCAACCAGAAGCGCGCCATAAAATTGCTCATTGATTGGGTGGAAGGCAACGGGATCAAACCTGAAAAACAGGTGGAACTTCCGCGCGGACTTTATCTTCCGCTGTGGACTTTTGATGTGGGCGGCGCGATCGATTACACCTACGAAATCATTGAATCGGAAAATGAAGCGTTCGGCGGACGCGGACAAACACATGCCGCACGTTTTTCTGATCAATATCCCATCATGGTTAATGACCTGCCGCTTCCCGCTTCCAAAAAGCCGTCTGCTGTTTTCTTGAAGTTGATCGATTCATTTGACATGGCATCCATCAAGCCGTATGATGCGCGTTTTTTGGCAAGCTGGCCCGCGGAAATTTATGATGTGCCGATGGCAGATGCTTCGCTGGATGCGCGCAGTCAGGCGTACAAAAAATATAAACGCGATCTGCCCAGTCTGATCAATAACATGAACATCGTGCATACGTCGTCTGCAAACCTGGTGATCGAGTTGTTCAAACTTAATCTGCTCCCCGTGTGGATGACCGAACTTCCCTTCGATGGACGCAAACATCTGGTGCTGATCAATGGTCAGAATGGCGTGGTCTCCAGTGATGTTTTGGATGAAATGCAAAAGCAGGAAGAAGATGAAAAGGGTGGACTATTAGGTTTTCTTGCGGATTTGTTGAATGATTAATTGATGATTTTTTAACCACAAAGGAGACAAAGGGTCACAAAGGAAAATCAAAAAATCCCTTTGTATGTGGTTGAGTTTTCAAACTACGCTAAAATAGAAGCATGCCCTCCACCCTTCCCATCCTCCGCGCCCGCCGTGATCGGCGACTCGCAAAACAACGCACATCTTCCAATCGCACGCGCGGTGCGCTAATCACTGTGGGCATAATATTTTCCATAATACTTGCCGCGTCGATCCTGCTGGGCGCGTTTGCATATGCCAATGTAACACGTGAACTTCCCTCAGTTGAAATTTTGCCGCGTTTGCTAAACCCGCCAGACGGACTTTTGCTTCAACCCACGCGCATTTATGACCGCACAGGCGAGCAGCTGCTTTTCACCTTTTCTTCCGGTGAAAATTCACCGCGGCGTTATATTCCCATCAACGAACAAAACCCACAGCATATTCCCAACAACTTAATTGATTCAATGATTGCAGTTCAAGACCCGCGCTTTCGATCACATTCGGGATATTTGCTTCAAGGATTTACTGACCCCAACTCGCATCCAACCATCGCGCAAAAACTTGTCAGCGATCTAATTCTTTATGATGAACCGCCGTCCATCCGCCGCGCAATTCGTGAGCGGATTCTCGCGGCGCAGATCACTGCGCAATTCGGGCGCACGCAGATCATGGAGTGGTATCTCAACAGCGCACACTTTGGAAATTATGCCTTTGGCGTTGAAGCCGCGTCGCAGCTTTATTTCGGAAAATCCGCTGAAGAGCTTACGCTGGCTGAGTCCGCTGTGCTTGCGGCGGCGAGCGAGACCCCCGCGCTCAATCCGCTGGATGCTCCGCAGGTGGCGTTGCAGCGCGGACGCGAAGTGATCCATATTTTGAATGGGCTTGGCATTGCGAGCGATGAAGCTACGGCGATCGCTTTGATCGAGACTCCGACGATTCAGCCCGCGCCGCCCGCCCCTCCCAATGCTGCTCCTGCTTTCGTCAACATGGTCCTCGCCCAGGCAGAGTTGCAAATTCCGCGTGACCGAATCGAACGCGGCGGATTGAACATCATCAGTACACTGGATTATGACTTGCAGAAGCAGGCGTCGTGTGTCACAGAAGTGTATGCCGCGCGCATGGCTGGCTTGGCTGAACCGCAAGGCTGCGAGTTTGCAGGATTATTGCCGTCACTGCCTCCCGCCGTCACACTTGCCAACTCGTCTGCGAGCGCGTTGATCCTCGACCCGAACAATGGTCAGGTGCTGGCGTTGGTCGGGGAGACTGCTCAAGGCGTGGAAACTCCTCTCGTGACCGCACACAACCCAGGGTCCGTTTTGGATGCGTTTGTCTATTTGACAGGATTCACCCGCGGGTTAAGTCCAGCCTCGTTGACGTGGGATATTCCCAGCGAAAGCATCATCCAAAACTTTGACGGGATTTTTCACGGACCCATGCGGTTGCGAAACGCACTGGCGAATGATTATCAAGTGCCTGTGGAAACGTTGAAGGCGCAAATGGGAATTGAGAACGTGACCAACATTGCGTCGTCGTTTGGCATTGACTTGAACGATCAGGTATCCATGCTGGAACTCGCGGGCGCGTATGGCGTGTTCGGCAAGCAGGGAATTTATTTTGGGCAGAATATTGATGATGAATTTTTGCCCGCCGCTGTTTTGCGCGTGGAAAGCGCCGACCACAACACACTGCTGGATTGGACTCTGCCGCAAGCGAAACCTGTGCTGACTCCCGCGCTCGCCTATTTAATGACAAATGTGTTGAGCGATGAAACTGCGCGCTCGCAATCGCTATCGTCGCAGACGAGGTCGAATGCGTTGGAGATCGGCAGACCTGCGGGTGTGAAAGTGGGACAAACAGTTGACGGACAAGATGCATGGGTGGTTGGGTACACGCCTTCGAATGTGGTCGCCACATGGACAGGTGTGCATGGCGAGAATGAAACGGTCTCGCCGCGTTTCCCAGCGGTGTTGTGGAATGCGTTGATGCAGCTTGCATCTGGCGATACTCCCGCTGACGGTTGGACTGCGCCGCAAGGTGTATCCACAATTACAGTCTGTGACCCTTCGGGAATGCTGCCGACAAAGGAATGTCCAAATTTGGTAAGCGAAGTTTTCCTGAATGGCAGTGAGCCGATCCAGGCGGATAATATGTATCGCGAGTTTGGAATCAACCGTGAAACGGGTCTGCTTGCCACGGTCTTTACGCCGCCTGAATTAATTGAAAACCGCATTTATATGCTTGTCCCCGAATTTGCACGTGATTGGGCGGCGAGCGCAGGCTTGGAAATTCCGCCCACTTCTTACGATGCCATTCAAGCTCCGCCTGTAAACCCAACGGCGAATATCACCTCTCCAAAATTATTCGCAGAAGTCAGCGATGTTGTAAAGATCATCGGCACCGCTTCGGGCGAGAACTTTGATTATTATCGCGTGCAGGTCGGCAAGGGACTAAATCCGCAGGAGTGGATTCAACTCGGCGGCGATGTGATCGCTCCCGTTGAAAACGGCGTGCTGGCTGAGTGGGATACAAAAGGGCTAAGCGGTTTGTATGCCATACAATTATTGGTGGTCAGGACAGATCAAAAGGTGGATACGGCGGTGATTCAGGTGACGGTTAAGTAGCGGTTAGCGATTAGCTTTTAGCTAAAAGCCAACAGCTAACCGCTAACCGCTAAAGTAACATGGAGGATTTATGAAAGACTTCAGAACTTTGAAGGTTTGGGAAAAGGCGCACGCACTCACTTTGGCGATCTATAAAGTTACTGAGAAATTCCCGAAACAAGAGCTTTATGCACTTACCAATCAAATTCAGCGCGCGGCGGTATCTGTCCCAACGAATATAGCCGAAGGTTGCGGCAAGGATAGTGACGCGGAACTAAAGCGATATTTTGTGATTGCCATGGGGTCATCCAGTGAATTGGAATATCTTCTCCTCCTTGCCCGTGATTTGAAATATCTTCCTGAAGACAGCCATCAAACCCTAAACAATGATTTGGTGGAAGTGCGGCGAATGTTGAATGCTTTTATCCAAAAGTTAAGACTTCACAGCAAAGCTAATTGCTAACCGCTAAAAGCTAACCGCTCCTTCATCGACAAATAAAAGTCGGAACCTTGGATTCCCTCAGCATATAATCCAGCGCACTGCCGACTAATATCTGTTGCAGTATGGTACCGCCGTGACTGCCCATCAGTACCAGGTCAACATTGCGTTCTTCCACGGTCTTCTTTAGGTAATCCATTGCGCCGTTGTCGCTGATGACATATTCCGCTTCCATTTCGTGAAACTCAAGATAACGGCGGACATGATCCTGTGCATCTTCTTTTAATTTTGGTCCATCGGGGGCGGTGAAAACGATCAGCTCAGTTTTCCATGTTTCAGCAAGATAGGCGGCAACGAACAGGGCTTCTTTTGAGCGGTCAGTTCCGTCATATGCAAGCAGGGCGCGCTTGAATTGATGTGCGGCTTCTGGAACAGTCAACAACGGACGCGATGATCTTTCGATGATGGTGCGGAATGGGGATTGGAATGCAGATATTCCAGTGGACGGCGGGTTTGTGATCTTCAAGACGATCAGGTCGGTCAACACTGCGCGCTCGCAAATTTTTGTTGTGATGTCGCCAACGTCAACGGCAAGGTTTCCCTCCACGCCTGCTTCTTTGCAGGTTTGATCGAAACGCGCTTTGACCCCCAGCGAATCCGAACTCTCCGCGTCATCCAAGGTATCCACAATATGCAAGCCGTGCAGTTTGGCATTTTCACGTTGTGCGATGAGGATGGCTTGGTCAAGCGAATCCCAGCTCTCTTTGTATCCACTTATCGGGACAAGAATATCCTCGAAGAGATGATCGGTGTAGCGGGAGATCGTGTGAGCCTTGCGCCAACTCCCAGGTTCAGACTTGACGCTGCTTTGCAAGATCAGGTCTGTTGCGGCGATGTCAGATTGGACTTCCCACCCAAGTTCTTTTTCAAGTGCGGCGCGGTTTTCCGAGATCCATAAATACAAGTCTGTGATCGTGCGGTTGGGAAACCAGCGCAGCAAGCCGCGGTCACGGATGGCTTCGGCGAGGGGAATGTACATTGTGTTGTACCAGCTTTCAGCGGCGTCTTGCAGCGAAACATCCTGCTTGCTTTCTTCCTGCAAGGTATATTGACAAACGCGGATCTGGTCCATCAATTTCTCGAATTGACAACAAGAGGTGACGCTTAAGTCTGCATTGGGGTAGGCCTGATGAATATTGGTCGCATCGAGAAATTCAACATATTCGGCTTTGATGATCAGGTCGTCGGGCTGCACATTGGGCGTGAGCGGCGTATCCGTTTTGAATTCGATCACACGCCCTTCAATGGAGATCAGTCCCTCCTGCCGCGCAATTGATACACGATGGTTCCCATCCACCACAAAATAAGCTTCACCGACTTTATAAACTTCAATGGGCGGCAGGCTTGCGCCGCTTTCCATGAACGCGGTTTTTACACGCGTCCAACGCTCCTGGTCGTTATCACTGCGAGGTAGAAATGTGCGCGTGAAATCGGTGTAACGCCCCACGCTTCCCACGATTGCGTTGAGTGGAATATTTTGCACACCGCGTTCGGTGCGGACACGCAGTTTGAGTTTTTCGGCTACTTCTTCATAAGAAAGAAGCTGGGTTGACCTTCCTGTAATACGCGCAAGGACTTCCTGTATCCCTGCTTTCATCCGTGCCGATTGGAAATCGCTAATCACTGTTTGAAATTTATTTTGATCGGAAAACATCTAGACCTCTAATGTAAGTCAAATCTCTCGTTTGTTCCATGCTTTCGGTTATGCTTGATAAGCCACTACTCAAAAGATGATTTTGTTAATTATATGCAAATTTAGTTCATAAAAAAAGACCCTGAATTTTAAAAATCCAGAGGTCTTTTTACTTTTTATTTTCCACCCCACTTCTTTTTTATCTCGCCAGCACCTTCGTCATGTGATAGTACTCCATGTTCACCTGACGCTTGTTGCTGATCACATCCAAAAGCGGAATGAATTCAATGTTTTTGCCCTGAAGTCCGGTCATCACGCCGTGTTTTCCTTCCAGAAGTGCTTCCACTGCTTTCTCACCCATACATGATGCCAATAGACGGTCATAAGCAGTCGGCGAGCCGCCGCGTTGAATATGATCACCGGAGGTTAATATCCCTATTGTAAATTTATCTGCGATTTTATATTTCTTTCCTGATCTGAAATGTGTCGAAATCACGCGCAACGACCACATTTGGAAAAACGGATTGCGCTTCGGCAATCACATCTTTTTCACGATAGCGGCGCGAAATATGTGTGAGAATGAGTTTCTTAACCCCTGCCTTTGTGGCAAGCTCCGCGCCCATGCGCGCCGTGAGATGCGAGAACTGCTTCGCCATATCTTCTTCTTCATCCAGGTAAGTGGATTCGATAACGAGACCGTCCGCATCTTTACACACCTCGATCAGGTTATCTGTCCGACCGGCATCCCCCACAACGACGAGTTTACTGCCCTTTTCCCACGCCCCCAGCACATCGTCAGGTGTGATGCGCCTGCCGTCGGGCAGGGTAATATCCTTGCCAGCGACCAGGTCACGGCGTTCGGGTCCGAACGGCACGCCGAGTTCATCCGCTTTTTGTGAAAGGAAAGGACGGCGCGCCTTCTCTTCAAAGATAAACCCAAGACAATCAGGTCCGCGGTGGGTGACAGAAAATGCTGTGATCGTGAAATCATCCGCTTCAAAGATGATGCCAGGCTTGATCTCCTTCAATGTCAAAGGCATGGGAGGCTGGTTGCCGCGCAGGACAACGTCATAAAGAAGCGTTCGCGTACGTTCAAGCGTACTGCGTCCGCCAAAGATCGTAAGTTCATCAATTGATTCCCAGCGCAGGAGTGTGGAAAGCAAACCGCCCAACCCGAGGATATGGTCAAGATGACCATGCGTTAATAGAATACGCGTCAGGCGTTTAAAGCCGATGCCAGATTGAAGGATCTGTCTTTGTGTGCCTTCGCCGCAATCAATAAGGAAGCGATATTCGTTGTGAGAAACGACCTGCCCTGAAAGTCCGCGCTTTGCAGAAGGCGCGGAAGCGGATGTGCCAAGAAAAAGTATTTCAAACAATGTTTAAGTCCTTACAATAATAGACAATGTCGCTGCGAGGCGCTCTCGTTCTTAACAGAAGCATTCTCCTAAAAAACAGGGGATTGCTTCGTTGGGACACCTGCCCTGGCGGGCGGTGCCAAGGAGAGCAATTGCCCTCCTCGCAACGACATCATGAGGATTAATATCCCGCAATTGTACCTTAAAGAAAACAGACCATTTGTGCTATAATCTTTTTTGAAATTTCGATTGAAAATCAAGCGATCATAACGCATCACGCAAATTTCATCCTTCATCCTTTTCAGTTCATGCCTCTTCTAAAACCATCCACTCCTCCCAAAAAAAGCGCAAAGCCTGCAACCAAGACCCTGCCTCCTAAAAAGGGACAGGCATCGCACGGCAAATCTGCATCAAAGGGGAAACAGCACCGACCGCCTCCACCCTCACTTTCATTTTGGGACAAACTATCCCCCGAACGCAAACTCGATATACTGGGTGTGGGACTTGCCCTTTCCGGCATTCTCATGATTTTAGGACAGGTCTCCCCAAACCGCTCCAATCCGATCAACGATTTTTTCACCTTCTTCTCGCAAATTTTTGGATGGGGCTTTTACATCCTGCCGCTCGGCATGTTTATCTTTGGTTTATGGCTGGTCTTCCGCAAGATCGAACGCATCCCGTCGCTTTCAATGGAACACGTTATCGGCAGTATCATTCTCTACCTTTGGCTGCTCACCGTTTTGCATACATTTGCAGCCACCGCCGATACCGCTGAAATGGTCGCGCTCACAGGCAAAGGCGGCGGCGCACTTGGCAGCCTCTTCCAACGCGTGCTCACGTTCGGCCTCGGCAGGGTCGGCACATTTGTCGTGTTGCTTGCCTGGCTACTTATCGGCATCGCGGTATTTCTGGACAAGCCAGTGAAGGATTTATTTTTCTGGCTTAACCCATTGTTCAGTTGGACGCGGAAGTTGCTGAATAGACCCATCGCATCCTCCGCTTCGCGCAAACCCGAAGCTGGTACTGTTGCGACAGAAGATTTCACACCGATAGATCCCGTCCCTGTACAGCCCGTCGTCGCCACAGCTGGTAATACGCGAAGCGCCCAACCCACGCGCACAACCAGCGGACCCGCCGTCATCCACTGGACATTGCCCCAGGTCAGTGACATTCTTGACTCAGGCAATGCACCCGCCATCAACGAAGATTTCATCCAACAACGCGCGCGTTTGATCGAAGAGACACTTGCATCCTTCGGCGCTCCTGCCCAGGTGGTTGCCATCAGCCGTGGACCATCCATCACGCAATTCGGCGTGGAGCCGCTATTTCTTGAAACCAGAGGCGGAGTCAAAACCAAGGTCCGCGTGAGCAAGATCGCATCCCTATCCGATGACCTTGCGCTCGCACTAGCCGCGCCGCGCATCCGCATTCAAGCGCCAGTGCCAGGACATAGCTATGTCGGCATCGAAGTGCCAAACGAAGAAATGGCAATGGTAGCCTTGCGCGATATTTTGGAAAGCGATACGTTCAAGCGCAACACCAAGCCTTTGAATTTTGGATTGGGACGCGACGTGGCGGGAGTCCCCGTCATTGCCAGCATTGAAACTATGCCGCACATGTTGATCGCAGGCACCACAGGTTCTGGTAAATCTGTGTGCGTCAATTCCATCCTGACTTGTTTATTGCTTTTCAACACACCCGATGACTTGCGAATTGTTTTGGTGGACCCCAAGCGCGTAGAGTTGACAGGGTATAACGGCATCCCGCACCTGCTCGGCCCAGTGGTGGTTGAAATGGACCGCGTGATCGGCGCATTGCAATGGATGACGCGCGAAATGGACAAACGTTATCATCTGTTTGCACAAGCTGGCTCGCGCAATATCGTTGACTACAACGCCAAGATGAAACTGCAGGGGCAAAAGAAACTGCCGTATCTCGTGGTCATTATTGACGAGTTGGCCGACCTGATGATGATCGCACCCGATGAAACTGAAAAGACCATCACGCGCCTTGCGCAATTGGCGCGCGCAACAGGCATTCACCTGATCCTCGCCACGCAGCGCCCCTCAGTGGATGTGGTGACAGGCCTGATCAAAGCCAACTTCCCTGCGCGCATTGCTTTTGCGGTTGCATCCAACACAGACAGCCGCGTAATTCTCGACCAGCCCGGCGCTGAAAGATTGCTCGGCCGCGGTGACATGCTCTATCAGGCACCAGATGCTCCCGCCGCTGCGCGTTTGCAGGGCGTGTTTGTTTCCGACCATGAAATTCAAAAGTTGGTGGAATATTGGCGCACACAAGCCGGCGGAGCGAGTCCCTATGCCGTTGCAGGCACACCCGCAGATTCAGTGCCGACCAATGTTCCGCTTAAGCAAACGCAGTTATGGGATGAAGGCGCAAAAGTGGAAGGTGATCCGCTTTTTGACGATGCCGTGGAAATTGTCCGCAAGGAAGGCCGCGCTTCGGTCTCGATGCTGCAAAGAAGATTACGTATCGGCTACACTCGTGCTTCCCGTCTTGTGGATACAATGGAAGATAAAAAGATCGTCGGTCCCCCCGAAGGCGCAACGCAAATGCGCTCAGTTTTGGATTACGGTCAAACCGCGCCGCCGAAAGATGATGGTGCGTAGTTTGGCAGTCAAAAAATTCCGAGATTTTGTCTCGGAATTTTCTTAAGCGAGCTTGTGATACATAGTATAATCTTTGTTCATCATTCCCTCGGAGGAACTATGACTGAAAAGAAGACTAGTCCTGAGCAAGGTCGAAGGATCCGTGTATTGGTTGCCAAACCCGGCCTGGATGGACACGACCGCGGCGCAAAAGTTGTGGCACGTGCATTGCGTGACGCAGGCATGGAAGTGATCTACACCGGCTTGCGCCAAACCCCTGAAATGATCGCCGAAGCCGCGCTTCAGGAAGATGTGGATGTAGTTGGGCTCTCCATTCTTTCGGGCGCACACATGGCACTCACCCCCCGCCTTTTGGAATTAATGAAAAAAAATGGACAATCGCATGTCAAGGTATTTATTGGCGGCATTATTCCGGATGAAGACCTGCAAAGTCTAAAAGAAATGGGCGTGACTGGCGTCTATGGTCCCGGCGCATCCACCGAAGATATTATTCGTGATGTCAGATTGGCAGTGACAGGATAACGGTTTACAAACACAGAGTCTAATGTACTCTGTGTTTTGTTGTTAATACACATTTCGCGCAGAGCGCAGTCGAAGCGCGGAGTTGTACGGTAAAGTAAACTCATTTGAATCGCTGTCCTTCGACTACGCTCAGGACGAAAAAAAATTCTATGACCTATTCTCAAGCAGTTCTCAATGGTGACCGACTCGCATTATCCCGCCTGTTGACTCAGGTGGAAAATGATGCGCCTGAAGGCCGCGCCGCATTGGTTGAATTATTTCCAAGCACAGGCAAGGCACATTTGATCGGTGTGACGGGTGCGCCGGGTACGGGCAAATCTTCGCTGGTGAATCAGCTGGCGTTGTATTATCGCAAGACAGAAAACAAGCGCGTGGCAATTGTGGCGGTTGACCCATCCAGCCCATTTACTGGCGGAGCAGTGCTCGGTGATCGTGTGCGGATGCGCGACCTTGCCGGCGACACAGGCGTGTTCATCCGCTCGATGGCGACGCGCGGCTCGCTGGGCGGACTGGCACAGTCCACTGCGAATATGGTGCAGGTCTTTGACGCGGCTGGGTTCGATGTCATTATCGTTGAAACTGTCGGCGCAGGCCAAAGTGAAGTGGATGTTGCGCGCCTCGCGCATACCACATTGGTCGTGGAAGCGCCCGGGCTTGGTGATGATATTCAGGCCATTAAAGCGGGCATTCTTGAGATCGCGGATATTTTGGTGGTAAATAAAGCCGACCGCCCCGGAGTGGAAATGACAGAGAAGGCATTGAAATCCATGCTGGATCTGGCGCATCCTACACAACACGTTTTCCTGCATCATGGAACTTATATGAACGCGCCTGCTCCTAAAACAGATTCGCAAAAACTATTGTGGATCCCGCCCATCCAGCGGACGGTCGCAACTGAAGGCAAAGGTATCGCTGAGTTGATTCAAGCCATTGGGCGGCACGTGGCGCACTTAACTCAAAGCGGAGATTGGGCTCGTTCGTGAGCGAGCCAGGCTCGAGGTCGAGTTGGATGCGTTGATCCGTGAAGAGTTGGTCAGCCGCTTTCGTCAAGATGTCCCGCAAAAACAGTATGATAATGTACTTGAGAAGATCATCCAAAGAGAACTGTCACCGGGTGAAGCGGTGAAGTTGTTAATGAATGGCAGGTTGAAATGAGCATGATCTATGGTGAGCGTGTGCGTTTGCGTGCGGCAGAGCGTGAGGATGTAAAAAAGTTTTGTGTATGGGTGAACGACCCGGATGTGACAAGATACTTGTCGCTGTATTTGCCAATGTCCAGTGTGGATGAAGAGAATTGGTTTGAGCGCATGACCAAACGTGACCAGGCTGAAAAAACGCTTGTGATCGAAGTGCGCGACGGCAACGGCTGGAAGATGATCGGCAATTGCGGCGTGTTTGGTATTGATCCTGTGAACAGCCTGGGCGAACTTGGCATCATGCTTGGCGAAAAGGATGAATGGAATAAAGGGTATGGCACGGAAACAATGGTCTTGTTGCTGCGCCATTGCTTCGATACATTGAACTTGAACCGTGCTTATCTGCACGTGTATGCAGAGAACAAACGCGCAAGCCGCTCCTACGAAAAGGCGGGGTTTGTGGAAGAAGGACGCTTGCGAGAAGCCGTGTACAAGCATGGAAAATATGACGATGTGATCGTGATGAGCGTATTGCGTTCTGAGTGGGTCGCGCGAATGAAGGAGAAATAGATGCAACATAGTCATAGTGATCTGAAAGTGTACGGCGGAATAAAATTATTCGCAGGCACCGGCTCGCCGGAGCTTGGACAAAAAATTGCAGATTATCTCCACCAGCCCGTGAGCGAACGTGAGGTAATCGAGTTCCCGAACGAAAATCTTTTTGTAAAGTTGGGCGGAAGTGTGCGCGGGCAGGATGTGTATGTGATCCAAACCACATCCTCACCTGTGCATCGCAACTTGATGGAATTACTGATCATGATCCAAACTTTGCGTTTGGATTCCGCTGCGCGCATCACAGCGGTTGTGCCGTATTTATGTTATGGGCGCTCCGATAAAAAAGACCAGCCGCGTGTGCCGATCACTGCGCGCCTGGTTGCAGATATGATCGAAGTTGCCGGCGCAGACCGTTACGTGACCCTTGACCCGCACGCCGGGCAGGTGCAGGGATTCTTCTCCATCCCCGGCGATGTGCTGACTACATCTCATTTGCTGATCGACCATATCAACAAAAACATGCGTGCGGATATGATTGATCCCGTAGTTGTTTCGGTTGATCTCGGTTTTGCCAAAAAAGGCCGCAACTATGCCGCGGACCTGGATACGCCCATCGCTTTCATTGAAAAACGCCGTGTTGGAAATGACGCAAATGCAGAGGCCCTAACCTTGATCGGCGACGTGAAAGACCGGGATGTGATCATTGTGGATGATGAGGTAGATACCGGCGGTTCCATCGCCCAGGCTGTCGGCGTAGTCAAACAAAATGGAGCTCGTAACGTGTATTTGTCTTTCGTGCATGCGATCCTTTCTGACAATGGCGCACAGCGTTTGGCTTCACTGCCCATCAAGCATATTATCACCACAGATACTGTGCCGCTCTCTCCTGAAAAATTGAAAATCCTTGCAGGCCGCCTGACCGTACTCTCCATTGCGCCACTACTAGGCGAGGTCATCAAACGTGCCCACGAAGGCCGCTCGGTTGGAGAGATGTTCAACGAGTAAAAACAAGTGATTAGCTGTTAGCTTTTGGCTAAGAGCTAATCGCCAAGAGCTAAACCATGCCTGAACTTCCCGAAGTAGAAACCATTGCCCGCGCACTGAAACCAGAATTGGTTGGCAAAACCATTCTGTCTACTGACTTGCGCTGGGCGCGCACGCTTGCCATTCCGTCCCCTGCTCAATTCAAGAAACAGATCATCGGACAGGAAATCCTGGATGTCTCGCGCCGCGCAAAATACCTTGTCATTCGCCTAAAAAATTACGATCTCCTTATACATTTGCGGATGAGCGGGGATTTGATGATAAGGGCGGGTAAAATCAAGCCAGAAAAACATGACCGTCTTCTGCTGCATCTTTCAGACCACAACTACCTCGCTTTCAACGATACGCGAAAATTCGGGCGAGTGTGGTTAACAGACCAGCCCGAAAAAATTCTTGGTAAACTTGGGCCTGAGCCGCTTGAAAAAAGTTTTACCGCCAAATGGCTTTTTGAAAATTTGCATCAGCGGAAGCGTTCGCTAAAACCATTGCTCCTTGACCAGACCTTCATTGCCGGCCTCGGCAATATTTACACCGACGAATGTCTGCACATCGCGCAACTGCATCCGCTGGCGGCCTCCAACAATGTCACACAAAAACAAGCCGAGGCACTGCACAAGGCGATCCGCGCCGTTCTAAAAGAAGGCATTCGCCGAAACGGAGCAAGCATAGACTGGGTCTATCGCGGCGGTGAATATCAAAATCACTTTCGCGTGTATGGCCGCGATGGCAGTCCGTGCCCTGTGTGCGGCGCCACGATCCAAAAACTCACAGTCGGACAGCGTGGTACGCATGTCTGCCCAAATTGTCAGAGATTGAGGTAATTCCATGGAATTTTCACCCACCCCCTTTTTTTATGTGGCTGTTGGCCTGATCCTTGGCATGATCCTTGGTTGGGTCATTGGTTTCTTAGATTCCAATAGCCGCGCCGCAAAAAAAATAACAGCCGCTGAAGCCAATGCTGAAATCAAGGTTAAGGAAGCCGAAAGGAAGATCGCGGAAGCCAAACAAAATTCCCAGCCTGCTCAAACACTGCCGGATGACCCCGGCCTTTTGCGCCTCAAGAAAGACAACGAGCGTTTTACGCTTGAAATGGATGGCGCGCCAGTTACGGGTGAGTTATCTCCAGATAAAAGAAAGCGCTTGATCGAACTGGTCACAGTCATTCGCCCGTGGCTTGAAGGTAAACAATCACCACCGGCCGCGCCCCAGCCCGCTACCCCAATTCAGACTCAGCCCACCACTCCGCTACAAACTCAGCCTGCGCCTGATCCTGCCCAAGATGCAGTTTCTCGTCCTGTGCAGCCTTCCGCCCAGCCCTTACCCGCAGTGAAGAAACCCGAAGCAGAAAAAAATATTTCATCGCTGAGTATCGTCCAACAAATTGACACCGTCTTGCAAGCGCACCTGGTGAATACCCCCCTCGCGAAACGCGGCATTCGTCTGCAAGAATCAATTCAAGGCGGCGTGGAAGTTTATGTTGGCTTGGAAAAATTTCACGCAGTGGATGATGTCCCAGATGAGGAAATCAAAACTGTCATCCGCGCCGCAATTGCAGAATGGGAAAAGAAATATACACCGGGGATGTGAAAAATCATAAGCGACAAAAAAGCACCCGTTATCGGATGCTTTTTTGTCGCTATTTATTCCCTCTTATATCTTGCAGATAATACAGGACAAGTCGTGCTATCGGCGATCTCTGCTGTCACGTTTGGCGCGTAGCGTTGACGCAAAGCGTTTGAGCTATACATTGACCCCATGCATAACAGATCGTAATTCCCCTCTTTAAGCTCAGCCAGAATCTCTTCCACCACGTTTCCCTGCCGCGCTGTTATATTCGCGGTCAGACCGTCATTTCTTGCCACATCCAAAGCCTGCCGTAAACTTCGCCCAACGGGTGTGTCTGTATCTGCCAGGTTCTTCCAATTGGACCTCACAGTTTTTGCGGTTGGATAATTCAAATCTATGGGGGGGACGATGTGAAGCAGGGTGATCTCGGCGCGGCTTTTTATTGCCATTTGCATGGCGATGTGTTCCGCATTCACTTCATAACCAAGCCCTCCAATGCAGATCAAAATCTTTTTCAAGGGTAGTTTTGACTCTGGCACATACAAAATCGGCTGTTCGATCTCCTCCAGTAAATGACGGATGGATCGTCCTGTTAAAATGCGGCGAAATTGCGGACGCCCCAACGGTCCCAGCACTACGATGTAATCACCGTGCCTGGCCCTGCTCGGGATGATATCTTCTGCGTTTCCATTCTGGACCTCAAGACTGTATGCCACACCGTTTTTCTGGAACAATTCCACGGCGCGCGCGAATACATCCTCTAACGGGTGGTGGTCGTCTATCGCAGCAGGATTCAGATTCTCGGTCACGCCAAGAAGCGTTATCTTTGTTTCAAGTGTCGCTGCGAGCCATGTGCCATATTCAATCGAAGGCCACGTCCCTGTAAATCCGTTTGTTGCAATTAATAGGTCAGGTTTCATTTTTTATCTACCGAAAGAGGAATAATCCGACAACCCCCGCGCCGATCAAAACATATTGCGGCGGGATTTTAAATAGGACCAGGGCGGCAAAACTCAAAACAGCGATCAGGATCATGCGCCACTTAATGGATTTTTGACTACCGGCTCGAAATAATTGCCATGCCACCAGCGCCAATAGAGCGCCAACCGCGGAACTCATCCCTTTTATGAAATGTTCCATCCAACCCTGCCCTTGAAAACGCACAAGTATGGATGCCACAGTAAGCATGATGATCGTGGGCGGAATGATCGCGCCCAGCAATGCGGCGAGAAGGCCTGGAATTCCGCCGGATGCATAACCAATGAACATTGCCAGTTTCAGGGCTTCGCTACCGGGAACAAGGTTTGAAAAACCAACGGCTTCCACGAATTGAGCCTCGGTCATGATCGTTCCAACAGTCTCTTTATATAATAAGCCGACAGAGGTGGGGCCGGCGGTTGTGAGCAGGTTAACTTTTAGAAAGATCCAAAATAAACTCATGTCAACTTTGAATTTAGACTGTGCCTTAACCTTAACTTCAGGCGTTTCTTTATTTGGAAGTAGTGGCGTATTCATTTGAATAAAAACGTTCCCGCGATCCCACAAGCCAGAAGTACAAGTGGAGCGGGCGCTTCCAATAATAACGCTGCCAGCCCAACACCGCCAAGCGCGAGAGTTTGCCATCCAATAACATCCTCTCCGCTTCCCTTGAATATTTTCCAGGCGACGGTCAGAATGAGGACGGCGACGGCGGGAGTTAACCCCTCTACAAAGCGGCTGACCCAGGCCTCACGTTGTATTCGGTGTAGCAGCATGACCACCCCAAGCATGATGACCGTGGGTGGAAGGATGGCGGCAAATAAAGATACAAATCCGCCGGGGATGCCTGCCACTGTGTAGCCAACGAACATGGCAAGTTGCAAAGCGTCACTGCCGGGCAGGAGCGTGGCAAGCCCAACAGCCTGCACAAACTGATTCTCGGTTAAAAAATGCCCCACGGCTTCGTTATAAAGAAGCCCGGTGGAAGCTGAACCCGAGGTGCTAAGCAGGTTGATCTTGAGGAAAGTCCAGAAAAGGATGAGGAGAGTATGCAAGGTTTAATGGTGAATAGTTCTAAAAAGTGGCTTGTGTTTCGATTTTCTTATTTTCACTTCAAAAGTGTATCATATCCTTCTAAATTGCCGTATAATTTATTTAACCGCGTTATGCAAAACATCCCACAGATTGCCTGTTTTTGGAATAAACCCCCAGACAAGAGCATTCTGGATAAGTATGCGGGATGGTACGTCATGTCGGCTATTTAATTCTTTCGGCGGGCTATATGGATAAAATAGTGGCGCGTCCTTTGAAAGCATTTCTCTGTCACGCATCCGGTGATAAGCCCCCGGTACGTGAGTTCTATAAGCGTTTGGTATTCGAGGGGGTGGATGCCTGGCTGGACAAGGAAAAACTTCTTCCCGGTCAGGATTGGCGGGTGGAGATTCCACGGGCAGTACAGGAAGCAGATGTCGTTATCGTTTTCCTATCGGAAAAATCAGTGTCAAAGGAGGGATATGTTCAAAAAGAGATCAAATTCGCGTTGGACAGTGCAGAAGAAAAACCTGAGGGAACGATTTTCCTGATCCCGGCACGCCTGGAAGAGTGCGTTGTTCCAGAGAGATTAAGCCGTTGGCAGTGGGTGGATTTGTATGAAGAAAATGGATTCCTCCAGTTATTGCGTTCGTTGAAGTTGCGCGCCCATGCGGTGGGGGCAACTGTCCAGCCTATATCTTATGAAGATTCTGATAAGGAAATTGAACAAAGAGTAGAGCAGCTATATACAGAGGGATTGGCGGCTTTTTATACCGAGGATTGGGACAAGGCTTGTCAACGATTTCAGATGATCTTGAGCGAACATCCAGATCATAAACGGGCAGCCGAAAAAATGGCGGAAGCTGAAAAGCAGAGAAGTCTGGCGAAATGCTATGCGCAAGCCATGCAAGGATATTCGGCTGAAAATTGGCAGGCGGCGATCCACTCGTTGGAAGAGTTGTTGCAAAAATCGGCAGAATATAAAGATGCCGCGCAATTGCTCAGGAATGCAAGGAAACAAAAGCAACTCAAAGAGTTGTATGCAGAAGCAAAAACATTACACTCCGCGCAAAAGTGGCATGCGGTTCTCAAAGTCTTTGAGCAGATCTCTGCCATTGAGCCAACTTATCCTGACGTTGATGGGTTGCTGCCTTCCGCACAAAAAGAAGTGGCGGAACTCAAACGCCTTGCTGACTTAAACGATCTGTACAGTCATGCCGTCCGCGAGATGGATGCAGGGAATTGGATCGAAGCGCGCAGGTTATTGGAGCAAGTCCATAAATCGCAGACTGGTTTCCTCGAGACAGAACGCCTGCTGAGAAAAGTGGAAGATGAGATCACGAAGGTGGAGGAACATAACAGGCGCAATGATCAAGTCAATGTGCTTTATGAGCAGGCGCACGGATTGATCCGCTCGAAGAATTGGCGCAAGGCTTTGGATAAGATGGAGGAGATCCAGAAACTGGAAGATCAATTCCTGGATAAAGATGGGATTTCTGAAAAAGCCAAAGCCGAACTGGCACGCGAAGAGCAGGAAGCGCAGCAGCAAAATAGGCTGGCTGCAATGTATGCTGAAGCGGCGCGATTGTTGAAAGAGGAAAAATATCAGGAAGCGCTGGATAAGTGGCAGGAAGTGAAAACGATTGACCCGAAATATCCAGACAGGCAGTGGGTGCAGAGAACGGCGAAAAAGAAATTGGCGGCAAAGCCTGTGCAAATTAAGCCGCGATTTGTAATGCCAAAGCTGCCCTGGATGGGAATTGTGGCAGTTGTGGTGATTGCTGGCGTAATAGCAGGTGTCATATTTTCGGACGGGGGAAATCAGAATGTATTGCCAACTTCAATATCTGCTTCGGGTCAGTACAATTGTTACAAAACCACCTTCAACCAAAGTTCCTAATAAAACAAGCACACCTCTTCCTGTGATACCTGTAACTAGCGGTTATTCTGACCCAACGATGTATGATGATTTCGAAAATGTGCAATATGAGAATAGTTACGATAAGGCAAAATGGGACTATTGGACAAGTAGCGGTAAGGTCGCATTGCCAAAAAAACGGGAGTTATTCGTCAGATAGTGAATGGATATAAATAGATAGTTGGATGTAAATCTGATAAAATTTCAAGAGTCTATACTGAGCAAGCCAATTTTTATTGAAGCAAGAGTTTTGCTTGAAGCAGATAAACGCAAATGATCAGCATCAGATAGATTTGGGCATACATTATGGTAAATATGAGTGGCGATACATGGTGTCAGATTTGCAAATCTCTGCAGGACGAACTGGCAAACAAGATTTGAATTGTGGAGAAATTCTTTGGGCAATGATCAAGAAGTATCGTAAATGATAATGGGATCACCGGAACGTGGCATATTATGCGGATCGAAATTGACCCAGTTACAATGCAAATCTATTTTTATTGTTGACGGAGATATTGATATTGGACTACATGTTACCCCAGACAGATAAATCTTAAATCTGATGTTTGGCGATTTAGTCCAAGTATGAGTAGATTAAGCGTAAAAGATGCTTCAAACCCTGTTGCCCACTTTGACTATGTCCGCATGGGCGCGATTGAAGATGATCCTTACTCCTAAGATAATGCCAGCCTTTCTGCCTACACAGACACCTTTGATACTTCCTATACATGGACTTTGCGACACTGATAATGAGGGATGGGGAATTTACGATAATAATGACATTTCCGTTCCATCAGTCATTGGCGGTATAGATTAACATTTTCAATAAGGAGCATTGATCCATTTTCGTTATTCCCCATCAAACTTAATGATATTCCTGAAGCAAGATTTACACAGTGTTATGACCATGTCGGACATGCGCTTGGAATCAGAGTGTGAATCGAGCTGGCTATATTCTTCCTGCCAGAAAACTGTCAAGATGAGCGAAGCTACAAAGGTTGATTTCGCAGTTAACAGACCTGGACACGGGGAGAGTAATTGATACCAATATATGATATTAATATTGATGGATAACAACCTGCTGAGATCATTATGAGAATCAATTACTCGGGATAAGTATCCTGGATATTCAACCTAAGCTGGCGGACAAATTGCGTAAAAGGTTCGATAGTTGGATTATGTGATAATGTCACATGTATCCCTGCTATAAATCCTATTCACGCCATCACCGCCCCTTCCATCTTCAACAACCATTCCTTTGTTGGTAACCCCTCTCCGCCGCCGTAGCCGTGGAGTTTGCCATCCTTGCCGATGACGCGGTGACAGGGGATCACAAGCGGCATGGGGTTGGTGGCATTGGCTCGTCCCACGGCGCGGTAGGCGTTGGGATGTCCGATCTGCAGGGCGATATCTGCATAAGTTTGTGTCTCGCCATAGGGGATGGCGTAAACTGCCTTCAAGGCTTTCAATTGAAATGGCTTTAAAGTTGCCCAGTCAATGGGAAAGGTGAAGTCGCGGCGTTTCCCTTTTAGGTATTCGCCCAATTCTTTGGCATAGGGTTTGATCATTTTTTGATTTTGTTCAACAGGTCTTTTCAGGCGAAGCAGGTAGGTAAAAAGCTCAGGCTGAGAGTCTGCCCATTCAACGGCGACCAAGCCCAGGTCGGAGACAGCGATGCGCAAATCTCCAATGGGAGTTTTATTTAATTCGCCAAGATAAATTTCGAGGGAAGGGAATGTCATTTTGTCATCCTCCAGAAGAAAAAAGCATAAAATATTTGCAAACTTGTTAATTGTCGGACAATCGTAGGGCAAACGTAGGTGTAGCGTCAAGTACTATTCGGATAACCATGATAAATTTAGCGCAGTAAGGTGATTTCTCTTCTCCTCCTTTCAAAGAGAACCGCGGTCGGCGTCCGCGGTTCTCGGCGTTTAATCTACAAATATAAACCACCGCAGACATTGGCAGTATAATTGTTTCATCAAACTATTGCGAGGTTAACATGCCAGTACAAATTACAATTATCGGACTGGGTCAAATTGGCGCTTCGATGGGGCTCGCGCTTGCACCACACAAAGATAACATTTTGCGCGTTGGTCATGATAAAAAAACAGAGGTGGAGCGCGAGGCTTTACAAAAAGGGGTGGCAGATAAAATGGAACACAACCTCCCGAGTGCTGTACGGAATGCGGACCTGGTGGTGTTGTGTATTCCTGTCAGCCAGATTCGGGAGACTTTGGAATTCATTGCGCTTGACCTAAAAAAAGGCACGGTGGTTTTGGATACTTCGCCGATCAAGGCTGGTGTGCAAAAGTGGGCAAAGGAAATTTTACCTGAAGGTATGTCATTACGTGGGACTGGTGCCTGCCATCAACCCTGAATTCCTGCATGAGTTTCAAATCGGTCTGACTGCAGCCCAGCCTGATCTGTTTACGAATGGCCTTTTCCTAATTGATGCGCCGTACCAAACCCCCGAAAAAGCAGTAATTACGGCTATAGACTTTGTCCGTCTGTTGAAGGCGGATGTGGTGATCGCCGATCCGATCGAATCGGATGGCTTGATGTCCACCACGCATATTCTGCCGCAACTTGTGGCGGCGTCTTTATTGAATGCGACGATTGACCAGCCTGGCTGGCAGGATGCGCGTAAAGTGGCGGGACGCGCGTACGCAACGGTTACCGCGGGGCTGGCTTATCAGGATGAGATCGATTCACTGAGATTGTCTGCATTTCAAAACCCTGCAGGTGTTGTCCACGCTTTGGATATGACCATTGCCGCCCTGTATAGCTTACGCGATGATATTGAAAATGGAAATGATGATGGGGTTGCGAAGCGTTTGGAATCCGCTTTGCTGGGACGCAAACGCTGGCTAAGCGAGCGCACATCTGCGGAATGGGTAAAGCCAGCGCAATCTGAAGCGGCTGATTTCCCATCTTTTTCTGAAAGACTGTTTGGCGGCATGTTTGTCAAGAAGCCTCGCGGGAAATGAGTTGCTATTGCTACATCCTGAAATGCTCCGATGGAACCTTTTACACAGGCTGGACCACTGACCCCGAAAGGCGGGTAACCCAGCATAACAAAGGCATCGGCGCAAAATATACCAGTGCCCGCCGACCTGTAAAACTGGTGTATTTGGAAACGCATTCAAATCGCACAGAAGCAATGAAACGAGAGCTTGCGATCAAGAAAATGAAGCGGGTTCAGAAGAGTAAACTGGTGGAAAATTATGTGGGGAGCAGGTAAATAGTAAAACGGTAAAAAAGACCCCGAGAAAATATCTCAGGGTCTTGTTTTTTTAGTATCCATGTGTTTCCAGGCTATTCGGTAAACAACGGCAAATGTCCCAAAGATATGATGTGCATCCACTCGGCCCGATCTCCCTCGGTAAGGATCGCGGCTTCTGCAACTACATTAGCACTTGCCTTGTCCAGGATCATGTGCATCCCTTGCAGGGTGGAGCCAGTGCTGATCACATCATCCACAATGACCACTTTCTTGTTTTGGATCAACTGACGGTCTTTTTCGTCCAGGATCAAAATCTGAGGTTGTCCAGTCGTGATCGAAAGCGTTTCCGCTTTGAGCGCATCGCCCATGTAAGGCTTGTAAGCTTTGCGCAAAACCACGTACGGTTTCTTTGTCTCAACCGAGAGCGCATACGCCAGCGGAATGGATTTGGCTTCCGCCGTCACGAGAATATCATAATCAACTTCTTGAAGTTTTCTACCAAGTTCACGGGCACAGGCTTGCACCAATTCGGTGTCACCTAAAATATTCAAAATAGCGATCTTTAGACCGGGTTTGATCTCAAACAAACGCAAGTCGCGTTTTACACCTGCGATCTCGATGGAGTGGAATTGAAGATTAGACATGGCTTCCTCTTATAAGGGAAATTTTTTGCGCGTGTAGTTTATCACAACTTGCATAGAAAATTTGTGCTATACTTTGCCAATGCCAATTATCCGCGCTTCTGAAATTGGAAGTTATTTATACTGCCGCCGCGCCTGGCGCTACCGCAAGGATGGCGTCGAATCGGAGAATAAGGCCGAACTAGCCGCAGGGACTGAACTGCACCGCCAGCACGGACGGAAAGCCCTCTCCGCGCTTCTCCTGCGGACCTTTGGCATGGTCCTGCTTCTGGCGGCAATTCTCATGCTGGTAGCGTATTGCACTGCACAACTTTAATTACCGAACTTCGGAAGTCGCTTGCACAATTCGCTGTTGTGGAGACTCATAAAAGACTTCCGAAGTTTATAGGAAAACCATGTCTGATCTGTTAAACCGCCTTGGATATTTGCAAACTCGACGCGACAGAACGCCCAACCTTGACCTGGCGCGTGACCTCGCCGCGCGTGACGATACGGCGGGCATTCGCGAGATCGCCGAAAACATGTGGAACGACAACAAGAACATTCACACTGACTGTATGAATGTCATGTATGAACTCGGCAGGGTTGACCCAAACCTCATCACACCCTACGCCGGGGATTTTATTAAATTTCTGGAAAGCAAACATCAAATTATGGCACAGGGTGCGATCACCGCCCTCTCAGAAATTGCCAAAGTCAAGCCTGATTTTATATTTCAACATTTGGATGAGATCAAAAAGGTCACAGAGACTGGCTCCGAAATCTCCGTCAATAAGTCCATTTCCGCGCTGGCATACACTGCCGCCGCAAATGAAGAGTACAGCAAGGCTATTTTCCCTTATTTGCTCCAGCATCTATTGACCTGTCATCACAAAGAAGTGCCAGAACACGCAGAGAGAATACTGCCTGCCGTGAATGAAAATAATAATTTTGTATTCATCAAAACTTTGGAAAAAAGACTGGAAGAACTTTCAGGTTCGGATTTCACCCGATTAAAGAAAATCATAAGAATCGCAGAAAAAATATAGTCATTCGCTAAAATGCTCTATCTTGCCCTTGCGCTGCTTATCCTTGCAATCTTTTTCTTCCGCAAATCCTCAACCCAGCGGAAGGAAATTGGCCTGCCCGGCGGACGCATCATCTACACAGATACACATGGATGGGGCAAAGTGGAGAAACCACTTTTCTATACAGCCCTGGAGTTGACAGGCAAACCTGATTACCTGGTCGAGCAAAATGGGAAGATCATCCCCGTCGAGGTCAAATCAGGCAAAGCGCCAGATGCACCGTATGATTCACATATTTATCAACTCGCGGCATATTGTCTATTGGTCGAGAAAACCTATAACACACGTCCACCATATGGGATCATCCATTATGAGAATCGGGATTTTGCCATAGATTACACTCGCAACCTGGAGGAAGCACTGATAGACCTGCTAGTGGAGATGAAACGCGATGAACATAAAAAGGATGTCCCGCGCTCACATGAACAAGCGGGGCGCTGCACAAAGTGCGGATTTAGAAAAAATTGTGATCAGAGATTGGCGTGAAGAAGTAAAAAGTAAGAAGTGAGAAGGAAACATGGAAATAGGTCGACAAGTCAATGGATATTCGACTAAACTTCACGCGAAGTGTTCATCCTTCATAATTCATCCTTTGCTCTTATAATTACATTATTATGTCCAAACCATTTCTGCCACAACGACCTGTCATAACGGCTTACACCAAAATACCCGAAGCCTTTATAGAAGCGGAAGCAATGTCTGCCTTCTTAAAAGAAAAAGGCATGGATGCGCCTTTTGGTTCGTTAAATGACAGCGACCTTCGAAAGCGTGTAAAAGCAGGCGAGTTTGACATGCTGATTGTTGTAGGCGGCGACGGCAGTGTGTTGCGAGCAGGCCACCTATGTGCTCCAAGCGGCGTGCCAATTCTCGGTGTAAATCTTGGCAGGTTGGGATTCATGATCCAGATCGAACGCGAGGAATGGCGTGAGTACTTTGATAAATTATTTAATGGCGAAGCATGGGTCGAGAACCGCATGATGCTGCGCGCTGAACATATCCGCGCGGGTGAAAGCCTTGGCAGTTCAATCGCATTGAACGAAGTCGTTGTTGCACGCGGACAAAACCTGCGCCCCGTGCGGTTGACTGCATTCGTGGATGGACGCCGCCTCACCAGTTATGTTGCAGATGGATTGATCGCATCCACTGCCACAGGCTCCACGGCGTATGCTCTTGCCGCGGGCGGACCCATTCTGCCGCCTGAGTTGCGTAATATTTTGCTTGTGCCCATTGCGCCGCATCTTTCTGTAGACCGCGCAGTGGTTTTGTCAGAAGGTGCTTCGGTCAGTATCGTTGTTAATAGCGAAAACTCCGTTCTCAGTGTTGATGGTCAACCGCCGACACCGTTGATGGAAGATGACCATGTAAATGTGACTGTCGCCGAGGTCACCGCGCAATTTGTCCGCTTCGGAGACCCTGGCTATTTCTATCGTAATCTCACAGCGCACATGAACGAAAACTCTTTAGGATTCCCACGATGACAGAAACTACTCCACCTGTAATATATTGTTATGCCCATCCTGACCGCGAAACCACTTTACGCTGCAAGCGCTGCGACCAGCCCATGTGCGCCTCCTGCGCACGGCGCACCCCCACAGGCTATGTATGCAAAGACTGTGTCCGCGCGCATCAGAAATCCTTTGATACTTCTGAATGGTATGATTATATTTTCGGGTTTGCTGTTGCAGGCTTTCTTTCAGGTGTGGCGGCATTTCTCATTAACCTGCTCGGCAGTATCGGCTTCATCGGCTGGTTTTTGGCAGTTTCGGCAGCGCCTGTCGCGGGAACCATAATTGCCGAAGCTGTACGCTTTGCCACCCGCCGTCATCGTTCACCTTCGTTATTCTATACGGTAATTGCAGGGATGGTGCTTGGCGCATTACCGATTTTGCTAATTCAAATATTTAGCATGAATATTTTTGGCATCATCTTTCAGGCTGTTTATCTGATCATTGCTGTGCCGCTGGTTTATGCGCGACTCTCTGGAATTCAACTCCGTAGATAACCTATGCTTACCGAACTCCACATCCAAAACTTTGCAATTATTGACAAGCTTGATCTGCGCTTTGATTCAGGTCTCATCATCCTCACGGGTGAAACGGGCGCGGGCAAATCCATCATCCTCGATGCTGTTGTCATGCTCATCGGCGGCAAAGCGGATACGACATTTGTGCGGACTGATTCAGACGCCGCATTTGTCGAAGCGGTGTTCCAGCTCAAGGGTCCAGAAAAAGAAGCGGTGCACTTCATCCTCAACCGCGAAGAATTAATGGATGATCCCAACTATGTGGTGTTGATGCGTGAAGTCCGCAAAGAGGGACGCAGCGTGGCGCGCATCAATGGCCGCACGGTGAACGTGGGACTGTTGAAGGAATTGGGCGCGCTCCTGGTTGACATCCACGGACAGGCGGAACACCTATCCCTGCTCGACCCACGCGCACACCTTGGCCTGCTTGATCGCTACGCGGAAGTTGGTCAGCCCCTCAGCGACTATCGCCAAACCTACCACTCGCTGCTCAACCTGCGCCGCGAGTTGACCGACCTGCGAAAGGCGCAATCTGATGCAGACCGCCGCATTGAAATGCTGACCTATCAAGCCGAAGAAATTGAATCCGCAAGGTTGAAGGTGGGCGAAGATGAAGAACTGCGCAAAGAACGCGACCGTTTGGCAAACGCAGAATCCCTCGCGCAAAACGCACAGGAAGCACTGGCTGTGCTCGACGAAGGCACCCCCGAAACACCCGCCGCAACGGATCTGGTTGGTCAAGCCGCACAGGCTTTAGCCACCCTTGCAAAAATAGATGCGGGGCAGGCAGAGTTGGCGAGCCAGGCTGAACTCCTGCTGGATACGATCTCTGAGGTTATCCACGGCTTGCGTGATTATCTCGAAGAAATTGAATTCAATCCGAAAAGATTGGAAGATGTCGAAGAGCGGCTGGATGTGCTTCACTCGCTGGTTCGCAAATATGGCGGCAGTATTCCCGCTGTCATCGCTTATGGCGCAGACGCACGCAAACAATTGGAAACCATCACAGGTGCGGCTGAACGCATCAATGACCTGGAAATGCAGGAAGCCAAACTGCTTGAAAAACTTGCCAAACAAGGCGGCGTGCTTTCTGACAAACGTAAATCAGCGGCCATCACCATGGGCAATGGTATTGAAGCCGAACTTAATGATCTGAAAATGCAATCCGCGAAATTTGGCGTGGACTTCCAAACCAAGCCTGATGTCAACGGCATTCCCATGGCTGACGGCACACGCATCGCATTTGACCAAAACGGATTCGACCGTGTTGAGTTTTTGATCGCGCCGAATCCAGGTGAAGGACTCAAACCGCTGGCAAAGATCGCATCTGGCGGTGAAACCTCGCGTTTGATGCTGGGATTAAAAAATGTGCTGGCGCGTGCCGATGAAGTGCCCTCCCTGATCTTCGATGAAATTGACCAGGGCATCGGCGGACGTGTGGGCATGGTGGTTGGTCATAAACTTTGGAATCTCTCGCGCACGCATCAGGTCTTTTGTGTGACGCACCTCCCCCAACTTGCAGTCTTTGGCGACCAGCATTATCAGGTGCAAAAACTTGTTGATAATGGCCGCACACTCACACGCGTCGAGCGCCTGGACGGCGAGCCGCGTCTGCTTGAACTTTCGCAAATGCTCGGCGAAGTAGGCGAAGGGACATTACGTTCCGCGCACGAATTGCTGCAAGTCGCACGGGAAACGATCAAAGCGAAAAAATAGAAAGTGTGGAAAAAAAAACGCTCCAACCGCATTTGGCTGGAGCGTTTTTTTATGAAATAATTAAGTCCTGAGCGGAGCCGCGAAAGCGGCGCAGTCGAAGGATGTTTCAGCAAGTGCGCTTTGCCTACGCTCACATCGTCCCGATGTCCTTTCGGGAGGTGTAAAACTTTTGTAACAGTAATTAATCATCACTTATTATTTCAATTTCTAAAACAACCTCAACACTGTCATACTTGCCGACAGAAACAACCATTGTGGGACAATACTCAATGCAACTGTCGCGACTACGGCACTGGCGGTTGTGAAGTCCAGCCAGGGTTCGCGTTCGATGGTCAAGTCACCTTCGCGCATGTACATGCTGACCCGACAAAGGAATTATCACCACGTGAATGTGCTATATAATGGAAACTATCTTGAAGTTTCAAGCATCAGCATTATGAACAAAAAATCAGTAATATTCCAAAAAGGAGGCAAACATGGCTTACTATCTTAAACTCTACTTTTCCACTCTCGCGGTATTCTTTGCCATTGACATGTTTTGGCTTGAACTCGTGGCGCGAACATTCTATCGCAAGCATCTGGGTTTCCTGATGGCTCCCAACCCGAACTGGCTGGCGGCCATTATTTTTTACCTGCTCTTCATCGTTGGTATCCTGGTCTTTGTGGTTTTGCCAGGGTTTGACAAATCGGGGTCACTGCGATACGTTTGGTTGATCCCTATGCCACGTAGATCTACCAATTGCCACGCTCAAAGACCATTATCACAGTGTCAAGGACATGATCTGGTTTGGGACAGTGCTAAGTGTAATGGTCTCAGTTACATTCTGGATGGCTCACGATTTAGCGCAGAAATGAATGTATATTGGAGAAAAACAACTTGCAAGCCAGTTTTATTACACGGATCAAGCCATCCTGCTGATATTGCCGATCAAAAATTATTTCACCTGACCAAACGTGGTGTGGAATGTTTTGTAGCATGTCTGCTTGGTTTGTCTGATGACGATCACACAGGCAGGCGACAGACCATTCTACACATTATTCAAGACGCCGCAAAGAATAGAAGGTTAAAGTGCCGAAGAAAAACAGTCAAAGTTTGAACATTGTCATCGACAGCACTGTCTTGAAAATCTATGGGGCGGGAGAATGGAAGCTTCAAATGCACGCCGTTTCGAAGCTTCGTATCTGGAGATGATTGCACGTGGGTGCAAATCCAGAAGACGGTGAAATCCATGCCATACTCGTGACTGTAAACAATATTAGTGACGATCAAGCAGTGTAAGAATCGTTAGGACAAAGTGAGCAAACCATCCTTTATTTTGCGGAAGATGGAACCTACGTTAGAGCAGAGTATATGTCAGTCTTAACGCACATTCACCTGAGGGCAATAGCTTGATCACAGCGAGCAAGAACGCGCGCATCTGGAAACACGGCAAACGAAAACAGCATGGCTCAAACGAGATGAGCATCCTCGCGCCAGCCGTAACGATGGGCGTCAGGAATCGATCACATGAATTCCGGATCTCATGTCCGTTCATTGGCTGAGACATACCATGTCTTGACTGGCAACTATCTTTGCCAACGCACTTTCGGCGCTCTTGCTTCAAACACAGACAACTCAATCTTTAGTTCGTTGTGCCGCTCTCAATAAAGTGACGCAACTAGGTATGCCCCAAAGTTACAAAGCGGCCTAACTTTTCACTCTCCATTCCAAGTTGTCCCTAATTTTTGTATATGTTTTGTCCATATATTGTCAGTATTTTATGCCTTTTGCACAGGTTGTCAATAGACCAACACATCCTCTAATGAAACACTTATTTTCGCCATATCCCCTCAGTACCACATAAATTATCTATTCTCATTCCATGGAAGAGTCTATACATAACAAAAACGGGACGGTGTATATCACCATCCCGTAATTAAATGATGACCGCCAGGGTGAGGGGGGCACCCTAGCGGTCATCAATATCAATATTACTACAAGGTATTATTCAATGCAAGTATTAAAACATTAACGTTTCATTATAATTTGCAGGGTATGAAAAGCGTTGTGCCCCGAGTAGGAATCGGACCTACATCTAAGCCTTAGGAGTGCTTTGTTCTGTCCATTGAACTATCGGGGCTGATAATGGAATTATACACAAAAGGTTAAAATATATCCATTCGTTATAAGATTTTCATCCTTCCACTATTTGCAACCTCCTGCAAGTGTAGAATTTGCAGGAGGTGCGGACACAAGTCTATTCTATTTTTCAGGTGCGACGGGCGGCGGCGGAGTCTCTTTGGGCTTGTTGCTATTCTTTTTGATCTCTTTAGCCCGTTCCTTCTCGGCCTTCTTCTTTTTCTTGTCCAATTCTTTTTTGCGTTTTTCGTATTGATAATTCACTGCTGGCATTGGTTTATCCTTTTGGAATATTATTCCTAATTAAGTGGCGAAATTTCACGAAAGTATATTTATTATTATAGCACCCATGCAGGCACGATTGCCTGGAAAAATTGATACACGCAAAAATTGTCTACAGTTTCAGACTTTGGAAATCTTTACAAAGTTTCCCCATGTGAGTATGCGACCGCGATCTGCGGGTATATTGAACATCTAAAAAATTTGATCATCCCACTGCTTGAACAGACCATCTCCATTGATGAGGAACATAAATTATCCAAAGAGATAAACAAGATCGTTTTTGAAAGTGGATTGAAGGATGGGAAGGAAAAATACATCAAATTGATCGAAGCGCTCGAAGACAAATTAAGCGACTGGCGTTAAAACATAATCAGCTCGAATTTAATTTGGACGCAGACCTTTGCACCGTCCGCCAGGGTCTGCATTCCGTTTTGTTCTTATAAACAAGCTCACCCACGAAAGATTAATTTCGGGGTGAGCTTGTTTGTGCTTTTACGAAACCAGCCTAAAAAACATGGTCGGTATTATTTTGCCAGGGTGTAGGTCTGGTTATTGAAATCAGCCTTGCGCCCACCGCATCCATTGTCATCCTCGGGATTGCCAACATAACTGAAGGTCAGTTTCGTCCCATCGAACGTATATTTGAACTTCATGGGAGAGACACAGCCGCCCGTGTTGGATGTTTCGGTAAAAAAATCACCGTCCACGCTGTAGGTGCCTGTTACCAAAGTTGTACCGCCGCTATAGACAGAGAAGGTCCCATCTTCGTTGAAAACGAGCCCATAGTTCTCACTGCCCGATTTCACGAATTTCCCATTTGGGAACTCGGAACTGGCAGAGGAACTGCACGCCGCAAGGATTACCGAGAGCAACAACAAACCAGCCAAAAAAACCTTGGATTTCATTTTATTCTCCTTTATCACTAAAATTGATAGCGAAGAAACACCATATCTCTGCATGGTATACTCCGCTCAGTGTTCCTAATTTACACAATTACACGTATGAGTGGGTATCTTTTACCGATACAATCAGCGATACAGTTTTGGAGAGAATGCATTGGCCGACCTATCCTTTGGAGCGTGGCTTAAACGCCAGCGAAAGGCATCAGACTTAACTCAGGAGCAGCTGGCAGATCAGGTGGGGTGCTCTGCCATTGCCATCCGCAAGATCGAAGCTGAAGAACGCCGCCCCTCTGCCCAGATCGCCGAGCGTATTGCGCAAATCTTCCATATCCCCAAAAACGAACAACTGACATTTCTGAATTTTGCACGCGGAAATATTTCATTGGCGCCAAAAGAAACCGTCAATGATGTACCCTGGCGCGCATCAAACGCCTCTGCGCGTGTGAATTTACCCGCAACAGTCACATCATTGATCGGGCGTGGCAAAGAACTAGCGTTTGTACGTGATTACCTGTTAAATCCAAACATCCGCCTTATCACGCTGGTCGGTCCGCCGGGGATAGGCAAGACACGGCTAAGTCTCGAAGCAGCGCGCACATACGCCTCCGAATTCAGCGATGGCGTTTTCTTTGTTGCGTTGGCGGCGCTCGACGATCCGTCACTAATAACTTCCGCGGTCATTCAGGCTCTTGGATATGTTGAAGCAAAAAAACAGCCCCTCTTTCTTCAACTCGCCGATGGGATAGGGGATAAGCACATCCTGCTCGTTTTGGATAACTGCGAACATCTCATCGAAGACCTTGCCCCTCTCGCCTCCAGACTCCTTTCAGCATGTTCCCGTTTAAAGATACTTTCCACCAGCCGAGAGTCTTTACGCATCCCCGGTGAATGGCTTTACTCCATCCCCGCATTGGATGTGCCAAAAGAAAATGCACCCGTGAACATGGAAACCATCGCTGACTTCCCCGCGCTGGCCTTGTTCACTGAACGCGCCCGCGCCGTCCGCGCTGATTTTGTATTGACCGCCGAAAATATTCAGGCAGTCGCTGCCATTTGCATCCAATTGGACGGCTTGCCCCTCGCCATCGAACTGATCGCATCCCGCATCCGTTTTATGTCACCGCAGGCATTGCTTGAAAACCTGACCGACTCATTCATATTATCCGCTGATGGGATGCGCGCCGTATCTGCCCGTCAAAAAACGTTGAACAATGCAATTGGCTGGAGTTACAATTTTCTCCCGCCTGAAGAACAAAAACTGTTTTCATTCCTCTCTGTATTCTCTGGCGGTTTTACGTTGAAGGCAATTGAAACGATCTTCTCAGAAATGTTCACAGGGAAACCCGTAGCTGACCTTGTCGCCTCGATCACAAACAAAAGCCTCCTGCAACGGGCATTGGACACCCGCGACGAAACCCGCTTCAATATGCTGGGGACGATCCAACAGTTTGCATTGACCTGCTTGAGAAATGCCAACTATGAAGCGGAAATACGAAATGAGCATCTGGCCTATTTCCTTGATCTTGCAGAGAGAGGAGATAAAGAAATGCGCGGGCCATCCCAGGCCAAATGGGCAGATCTTCTTGAAAGCGAGCATGACAACTTTCACGCCGCATTGGATTGGGCTGTATCCGATCAAAATACCGAGTCTGCCTTGCGCTTGCTCTGTGCGCTGGGATGGCCATGGGAGGTTCGGGGCCACTACACGGAAGCACACGGCTGGCTTAATAAAATCCGCGCCCTGCCTGATGTGAGTCATTATCCGTTAATCCTGGCACGCACGCTGAACCATATCGGGCGTTACCTCTGGACACAAAAAAATATTCCTGAAGCCAACTCCCTTTTAGAGGAAAGCCGGGCGATCTCCTTGAAATTAGGCGTGGAAGGTGAATTGTGTCTGGCTGAAACATTGAACTGGCTGGGACTGGTTCTGGACGACACCGAGGAAACCAGATCCATTTTAGAACAAGGGCTTGAACTTAACCAAAAATGGGGAGATGAAAGAGGGGTGGCGTTAAGTACTTTTCATCTGGGTATTCTTGAAAGCGACCTGGACCATGCAGATGCGGCTCTCTCCCTGCTGGAGAAAAGCCTTGCCCTGTTTCGTCAATTTGGCGATCTGTTCTTTATCTCCAGAGTATCCCTCTTTTTAGGTTATTTATTTCTTAAACAAGGGGATTATGAAAAAACCAGCCGCTTCTTTGAAGATCATTTACGGCTTGATATGGAGCTCCAATTCTGGGACGGTATCGCCGATGGCTGGCGAGATCTTGGTAATTTGCATCGCCAACAAGGCAACTTTGAAAAAGCAGAAGAGTATTATGAACAAAGCAGAACAGTTTGCCGTGAGCATGGGTTGATCGACTTGTCATGATATCGGGCCAACCATTCCCTATTGAATTCAAACAACGAATCTACGCAAGCGGAGTCCACGGCGGAGGCGGAGTCAGCGGGGTAAGCGGCAGGAATGTGGTGAAGATGTTGAAGTAGATATGCAAACTTCTAAGTCAGGCTCGCGTTATCAACATTTATGCGCCGCTACGGTGTGGAGTGGAATTCCTGGCAACTCTGCCGCTGGAATACAACAGGGCAAAAGCTACCATCTCATGCGGAATATCTGAATACCCTAGCTGATAAAACAATGTATCAGGCAAAGGCAAATGGGCGGAATCAAGTTGTCATTTGGCAGGAATGAAGAGGGGGTGTGTGAGAGTATTAAAGCAGGTGACTGTCACTTCGTAAGTGACAGTCACCTATTCGCCCAATTTTTACTGGCACACAGGCCATTCCCTCTCCTCAACAGGCAAACCAAACGCCTCAGTGACAGGCATTCCATCCCATTCGGGCGGAATAGGCAAGTCCAAGCGCGAAAGCCGCTGTGGCGGCTGTATCCGCTGTGTGGACTTGTGTTGTCAATTGCAGAGGCTGAATACCATACCCAGATATGATCCAGGGGATGGTCGTGTCTTCGAGCATGGCTGTGCCGTGCGTGGTGTCGTGCCCGCCATGATCGGCTGTGACAATGATCAGCGTTTTTTGAAACAAGCCATGATTCCTCAACGTCTCAAGGATAAAACCGAACGATTCATCGTCATCGGCATAGGCCCTTAATTGCTGGCGCGACATCCAGCCGTGATCATGCCCAGCCAGATCGCCGCTGGGGAAGTGGACGAACATCAGACCAAAGCCTTGCAATATTTGCTGCATCGCAAGCTGTTCGATCGTGAGCGGGTCTTTTATTTTATCGGTCTCATCCACGAATGCAAAATAATCCGTGCTGCTTGGCTCAGTCACCTGGCGCAACTTTTCCTTGCCGACCACCATCACCGTCCGCAAGCCAGCCGCGTGCGCAAGGTCAAAAATATCCGTACCCATCGCAAATCCATTTTCAGGCACATATTCATTCCAACGCACGATATGTTTTTCAGGGCAGGTCCCCACCAGCATCGAGGTATGGGATGGCAGCGTCACACTCGGCAGGATGGTCTGCGCGTCAAACGTGGACGCGCCTGTTTGTATCAGCGACATCACATTGGTCATCTTCGCTGCTTCAATGGCATCGGGACGCAAGCCGTCAAAACTCACGATCAACACGTGTTCGAATCTCGGCGCAGGTGTGGGCGTGATCGTTGGGAGAGGCGTTTCGGTGGGAGGCGGCAGAGTAATGCTCGGGCTGGGAGTTGTCGTCGGGGGCGGAACAATTGTCGGCGGCAGAGGTGTGGCGATGAATCCGCATGACAGCAGAAAAATCCCCAGCAGAGTCAAGATCCAAATGCGTCGGATCATGTTCAGGATGATTTCCCCAGCATTGGCATTTTCAACCCGTGACGTTTGGCGGCATCGATGGCAATTTCATAACCCGCATCAGCGTGACGTGCCACGCCCATGCCTGGATCTGTTGTAAGGACACGTTCCAGTCTGAGAGCCGCTTCGGGCGTGCCATCAGCCACGATGACCTGACCCGCGTGCTGGCTATAGCCCATGCCCACGCCGCCGCCGTGATGGAACGAGACCCAGGTGGCGCCGCCGACAGCGTTGATCAGCGCGTTGAGAATTGCCCAATCGGAGATCGCATCCGAGCCGTCTTTCATGGCTTCGGTCTCGCGGTTCGGCGAAGCGACAGAACCTGAGTTGAGGTGATCGCGCCCGATAACGATGGGCGCTTTTACTTTTCCGCTTGCCACGAGTTCGTTGAACATCAAGCCAGCTTTGGCGCGTTCGCCATATCCCAGCCAGCAGATGCGCGAGGGCAATCCCTGGAACGGAACTTTCTCACGCGCCATTTTCATCCAGCGGTGCAGATGGGCATCATCGGGAAAGAGTTCCATGATGGCTTTGTCGGTGGTGTAAATATCTTCAGGGTCGCCTGAAAGCGCCACCCAGCGGAACGGTCCCTTGCCTTCGCAAAACAGCGGACGAATATAAGCAGGCACGAAACCAGGGAATTCAAAGGCATCGCTCACGCCATTGTTGAAAGCCTGCTGGCGCAGATTGTTGCCGTAATCGAAAACCTCCGCGCCCGCGCGTTGAAACGCAAGCATGGCTTTCACATGCGTGGACATGGAATCCATTGCCATCTTTTTATATTTTTCAGGGTCGGAGACTCGCAATTGATTTGCGGCTGTCACGCTCAACCCAGACGGCACATAGAACAAAGCTTCATGCGCCGAGGTCTGGTCGGTGACCACATCAGGAGTCACACCGCGTGCGACGAGTTCGGAATACACATCTGCGGCATTGCCGATCAGCCCGATGGATTTTGGAATTCCTTTTTCCTTGAATTCTTCCACGAGGGTCATGGCTTCTTCGAGATTATCCACAACCATATCCACATAACCGATGGCGCGGCGGCGTTCGGCGCGTTCGGGGTCAACTTCAACGACCAAACCAACGCCTTCATTCATGGTGATGGATAAAGGCTGCGCGCCGCCCATCCCGCCAAGACCTGCGGTGAGAACAAACTTGCCTTTCAACGAATCCCAGCCTTTGAGTTTGGCAAGCGCGCCGAAGGTCTCGTAAGTCCCCTGCAAAATTCCCTGCGTGCCGATGTAGATCCATGAGCCAGCGGTCATCTGCCCGTACATGATAAGTCCTTTTTTATCCAACTCATCGAATTTTTCCCAGGTAGCCCAATGCGGCACAAGGTTTGAATTGGCGATCAAAACTTTGGGCGCATCTTTATGAGATTTGAAAACGATGACAGGCTTGCCCGATTGCACGAGGAGCGTTTCATCTTCTTCCAAATTCTTGAGTGACTCAAGAATGGCATCGAATGATTCCCAATTGCGCGCAGCCTTGCCCCGTCCGCCGTAGACGACGAGGTCTTCGGGCTTCTCAGCCACTTCAGGGTCAAGGTTGTTTTGGATCATGCGATAGGCGGCTTCGGAAAGCCAGTTCTTGCAGGTCAGTTGTGTGCCGCGCGGAGCGCGGACTACGCGAGATGTGGACATGGGGAGTCTCCTTTTTATTTTTTACTTCTTACTTGCTTCATTTCGCATCTATCTTTATTGTCTCAAGCATCGCATCGAAGGCGGGCAGAAGGGTCTCTTTCAAGTCAACCAAAGTGGTGAAGGTAATGGATTGTGTCCCAGATTTTCCGTTGAAGAATACCTGCTTCTGATAGATAGGCACGTCGGCGCCAGTTGGGCTTGTAAACGATGATTCGGCTTCGATCACGCCAAATGGTATTCCGCTGGCAGAGGTGATGATCTTCGCCGAAGTCACCTCAAACCTGAAAGGCGCGGCAGAGGCAGGTACTTTTTCTGCAATGGCTTGCAAGTCCGCATCGGAAGTCAGGTCAATGTTTTTTGTCTCATCCAAAACAAAGCGCATGTCGGTGACGAAATCGTTTTGGATGTGTGCCGCTTGTGTATCCAGTGCAAGCAAGCGGAAAATATTCGGGTCTTCATTTTGAATACTGAGCAGGGATTGTTGAATATTTGCGTTGGCGGCTTCCTCCATTGAGAAGGCATCCAGATATTCCTGCCCATCAACTCGCACACTTAACCATTCCGCTGGAATCGTGATTTCATAGCCAGCGCGTTCATCTGCAAAAAGCGTCGAACCGTCTGTCTGTTGGGTCAGCGTGCTTTGAGATGGATTAGCCTGGGGAGTGGGCGTCTCTGTCGATGCTGGTGTGGGCGTGGGTGTTGGAGTCGCTGGGAATGTTGCTGTGGCGGTTGGCTGTGCTCTGTTCGGTCTGCGCGATGGCGGCGGAAACTGTCCCAGCCACTCTCGTTTCAATCAGTCCCGTATCAACTGTCGGGGCGAAAATGGGCGTGGGAGGGGTTGATGAAAGTCCAGGTAGAACACAAGCTGTAATAGTCACCAAAAATATCAGGGAAATGAAAAATGTACGGTTCTTGTTCATAACCTCTTCCTTGACCTACGAAATAAAAAAGCCTCCCGGCTATTATAGCCGAGAGGCTTCATGGAATTCGTGTGACCTATAAAGAAAACGAATCCTTTTTCATAAGGGTGGAAAAGCTTGTGGATTTTAGCCTGCCCACCAATTGTTCGTGCACCTCACACCAAACCGGGCGCAGCGGGCAATTATCATCGAATGAGCATGTGCTGTTCTCGCCGACGCATTCGTTGAGCTGAATGGGGCCGTCAATCGCCTCAATGACTTCGAGCAGGGAAATATCCTTGGGGTCACGAGCAAGCGTCACACCTCCGCGCGCGCCGCGTGAAGTATGCAAGAGCCCCGCAATGGATAATTGTGAGACGATCTTGGCAAGGAAGGACGGCGGAATGCGCTGCTCTTCCGCGATCATGTTTGTGGCAATTCGCTGGTCACCGTTGCGGGCAAGGTGGAGTACAGCTCGAACGGCATAGTCTGCTTGACGTGTAATTTGCATATGGCCTCTTTTGATAAAAACAGGTAATTCCTATCGACAAACACGATTTTATAGTGCAATGCTGTACAAGGCAAGTGATGGAGGTCATGGATAAATTATGACCTTTTGCTCCGAATTATGGGAGGAATGACTGGGAGTGTCGAATTTTAGGCGAGAAAACGCATCCACCTGACTGGAAATTGGCTCCGTCCGAAGGGCAGAACCTACCCGATAGAAATCAGTCCCACGCCACAGGTTGGCATGGGACTGATTTCTGAAATGCTAAGCCGAATTCCTATTTTGTCAACGTCACATTTCCTGCGCCGATCTCGATCACAAAGGTCAGCGTTGGACCTTCGCCTTTCTGCTTGTATATATTTCCATTCTGACTCCAACCTGGTCCCGCACTGACATTTGACGCGCCGCTATCCACTGTGACGACTGCATCCACCCCCTCAGGAACGACCACAACGATATTGCTTAATCCGCTTGAAATCTTGATCGAAGCATCACGCTGTAATTCGCCTGAAAAATCGAGGGTGTAATCGCCTGCGCCAGATGAGAAATCAAGGATACTGAAATTGGCATTGGCGAGACCGCTCATTTTTACATTCGAAGCACCTGTCTCATACTTGAACGTGGACATCTCAACCAGATTGGGGTCCGAAAAGGCAAGTACCACATTTGCCGCGCCATCTTTAATGGCGAGGTTGTTGAGTGCAAGTCCGCCAAATTCAAAAGTTCCATCGTACGCGCCAGATTCAATGGTCAAATCCATGGGAGTCTCGCCAAGCATGAAGTCCCATTCATTTTTGAGATCATCAAAAGACGGGATCGATTTAATTTCACCCATCTGGATCTGGACATTGCCGCCGTCAATATTTACATCTGGCTTGAACGCGGCGTAATTATAGGTGGCCGTACCTTCCACAAGTTGACTCGCGCCAGGAGCCAGAGTCATATCACCTGCACCGAACGAGAGACGTAAACTCACATCCTCCGTCTCGGGGGTCGGTACGGTGATCTCATCGGTCACTTCGGGACCAGGCGTGGATATTTTGGGCAGATTAATATTGAAACCGCAAGCCATACTGGCTAAAGCAAGCGCGAAAGTGAGTGCGAGAAATGCTGAAATAGGTTTTGTGTTCATCTTAAAATTCTCCTTCTGGAAAATATACGTCGTTAGAAGGAAATTGGTTGCAAAAAATTGTTGGATGCATATTCCTCATGAACCTTAACTTGCAAACGGAATATTTATTGAATTTTATTGGTCAAGTCTTTGAACCGTTTTTATTATCGTGTTAAATTCAAGTAAAGCATCTTCGTAATTGGTGGAATGAGCAGACAGGGTCATGACGACAAGATAATCTTGAACTGGAAAAAATGCCTGTTTCTGAAAGACCTTGATAACCGCGCCACCTTGTCCGTTGAAAGGGATTTGCCACTCATTATAGCCATAGGAGAAATCACCACTCACTTGTTCGACACCGGAGTTAAGCATATCTGCTTGCGGAAATTGCGATTTTATAGAACCTCCTATTAGTTTCGCCCAACTTTTCAATGGCATTTTTGTGCTGCGTGGGTCTTTCATCGCAAGGATAGTGAAGTTTGGAACATAGTTACCCGTATAATGATCAATATTGGAATCCAGCACCATGATCCTGAAAGTGTTTGGATCGATCTTTTGCAACATGGAAAGCGCTTCGCTGAATTGCGGGTTATTTTCAGTCGCCTGCTCAACATACGGGGTGATGTCATCCACATTGGCGGGTATGCCCACCCATGTGGAGGGGATCAGCAACGAGAATCCTGTCTTAGGATCGGTAAAGAGCATGGAGCCATCTACCTGGGGTTCCAAAGATATATCCGAGCTTGGTGTGGAAATCGGAAGCGATGTGGCTGTTGGTATGGGGGATGGAGTAATAGTGAGCGTTGCAGGTGCCAAAAAAGATGGCACCAACCCGCTGGCCTGGCATGCCAGTAATGCACTTGTAAGCACCACTAACAATAGACTAACCCGAGGCGCAAAGCGTTTATGCATTATATTTTCTCCTTAAGAAATGACGGCTCAATTTCCCTTCGTGTAGCGTGCCGAAAGATTGGAGACAGAGAATGTAACTGTAAGATTATTCCTGTTTCTTCGCTCGCGCAGACTCAGGCATTTTCAAAGCTGCATTCAATGCTTGATCCAGTGATCTGACTTCGATAATCTCGATCCCTTTTGGATACGCCTCACCCTGGCGAATAGCCTTCGGAACAATGGCAACTTTGAAGCCTAGCTTTTGCGCCTCTCGCAGGCGCGCCACCATTTGACCTGGCATCCGCAACTCGCCAGCCAGACCGATCTCGCCGATTAATACGGCTTCGGCTCGGACAGGCACATCCTTCCACGAAGAGGCAATCGCTGCGGCAATGGCAAGGTCAGCGGCGGGTTCGTCAATTTGAATGCCGCCCACCACGTTGACGAAGACATCCTGCTCCGAAAGTTTTAATCCAACGCGGCGGGTCAAGACTGCCGAGATCAACAGTAAACGATTGAAATCAATGCCATTCGGCGTGCGGCGCGCATTTCCAAATTGAGTGGGGGAAGTTAAACCCTGAATCTCAACAAGGATGGGGCGCGTGCCTTCCATTGTCACAGCAATGGCGGAACCCGCAGCATTGACCAATCGCTCCGCAAGAAAAGCCTCGGAAGGATTGGTCACTTCAATCAACCCGCCTTCGCGCATTTCGAACACGCCAACTTCGGCAGTTGCACCGAAGCGATTTTTCACTGAGCGCAACAAGCGATAGGCTTGAAACCGATCGCCTTCCAAATACAAAACTGTATCCACAATATGTTCCAACACCCGCGGACCCGCGATCGCACCTTCCTTGGTCACATGCCCGATCAGGAAAACAGACACACCGCTGGATTTCGCCAACTCGCGCAAATGTGACGCGCACTCGCGTACCTGTGAAACTGAGCCCGCCGACGAATCCAATTCAGATAAATAAACTGTCTGGATCGAGTCAACGATCAACAGGTCAGGTTTTAGCTCGTTAACGTGGTTCAGGATCACTTCGAGATTCGTTTCCGTCACCAATAAAAGATTTTTCGGCAATTCCTGCCTGTCGCTCAACAAACGCATCGCGCGCATTTTGATCTGCCGTTCAGATTCTTCGCCCGAGACATACAGCACACGCTGCGAGTTCGCCATCTCCATTGCCATTTGCAGCATCAACGTGGATTTACCAATGCCAGGATCGCCGCCAATCAGAACGATGGAACCCAGTACGATCCCGCCGCCGAGGACGCGCGAAAACTCACCGATCGGCAAATGGACTCGATCCTCCGCATCACCCCCGACCTCGTCAATGGGACGCGGAATCGAGCGGCCGCTCAGCCCACGGACATTTGCGGGTCCCTTGTTGACAGGCTCTTCATGGATGACTTCTTCCAGCATGCTATTGAACGACCCACATTGCGGACATTTGCCCATGTACGAAGCGGCTACGCGTCCACATTGCTGACAGACATAACGGGTGTGTGTTTTTGCCATATTGTTTCTCGCAGTTTGAAAAATTTAGCGGCTGATTATTCATTCAAAGTATAACAGAATTTTTGTTCTGTTTTTACGGTTTATACGAACGCAAAGGTCTGCCTGTTTCATCCTTCCTCTTTTTTTGATACAATCACCCCCATGACCACAGAACAATCCGTATTCTCCGTCCAACAACTTAATTTTTATTATGGCACCTCAAAAGCGCTTTCCAATATTAATATCGAAATCCAACCGCAAAAAGTGACCGCGTTGATCGGTCCATCGGGATGCGGCAAATCCACCTTCCTGCGCTGCTTGAACCGCATGAACGACACAATTTATGGAACACGAGTCGAGGGAAAGATTTTGCTCAACGGAGACGATATCTACAACGAGAACATGGATGTTGTCAATTTGCGCCAGCGCGTGGGAATGGTGTTTCAGAAACCAAATCCATTCCCGCAGTCCATTTACGATAATGTGGCATTTGGTCCGCGCGTGCTGGGCTTGGACGTGAATTTGGATGATGCTGTTCAAAGCAGTTTGGAGCGCGCCGCTTTATGGAATGAAGTCAAACACGACTTGAAATCTGATGCAATGGGACTTTCACTGGGTCAGCAGCAACGTCTGTGCATTGCTCGTGTGGTGGCCGTGCAGCCAGAAGTGATCTTGATGGACGAGTCCACATCGGCACTGGACCCCATCGCAACCCTGCGCGTGGAAGAACTGATCGCGGAATTAAAAAAAGAGTACACCATTGTCATCGTGACCCATAATATGCAGCAAGCCGCGCGCGTTTCAGATTTCACAGGATTATTCTGGCTGGGAAAACTGGTTGAGTTTTCGCCCACCAATCAGATATTTACCAGGCCCAAAGAGGAATTGACCGAAGCGTATATTACTGGAAGAATGGGGTAGTAGTCGGTTAGTCTTTAGTCAAATAAAAAAAGTGGACACAGAGAACCTGCGTCCACTTTTTGCTTCTCGCTTTTTACTCACCGCTTATTTCGTCTCAAACTCATCAGTTGAACTTTTGATCTCGGCCATCTCGCCTGTTGCAATGAATATTGTCCGTTCGCAGATGTTGGTCACACGGTCAGCAACACGCTCCAGGTTATGCGCCACCCACAGAAGCCAGTTGGCGCGTTCGATGGATTTGGGATCTTGAATGATGAACAACATCAACTCACGATAGATCTGGGTGTAGAGCGCATCCACTTCATCATCTTCCGCGGGGATGGCTTTTGCGGCCTCCACATCTTCATTGACAAAAGCAGTCAGGGAGCGGTGCAGCATATTCGTGCCGATCTGCGCCATGCGCGGAATGTCGATCAGCGGCTTGAGCAGTTTCTCTTCGCCCATGCGGATGTTGATATTCGCGATCCCCTTGGCGTAATCGCCCATGCGCTCCAACTCTGAAATAATTTCCATGGTCGAGGCAAGCAGGCGCAGGTCATGTGCCATCGGTTGCTGTGTGGCGATCAGGATCATCAATTGGCTTTCGATTGCGAAACGTTTTTTGTTGATCTCTCGATCGTCGGCAATGATCTTTTCTGCGCCTTTGATGTCGCGTTTCTTCAACACTTCCACGGATGCCATAATGGCATGCTCCACCATCGAGCCCAGCAGAAGCACTTCATCTTTCACTTGTTGTATCTCATTTTCAAATGTTTTTCGGATCATGGGTTCCTCTTGTATATGTCATTGCGGGACGATTCTGAATTCCGATAAAGAAATGGCATAATTTTCAATCATTTTACTACTGACAATTACATCTGACGATACTCGCGCGGTGTGATGTCTTGTTGGATCGACCAGAGGCGCAGAAACTCCTCGATTTGGCCCCGCAGGCGTCGGGTGGATTTGAGGCGCTGCTCTTCGTCAAATTTTGCAGGATCCTCAAACGGCCAGTGTTCATGCGTCCCCATGTTGAGAAATACTGCGGGACATTTCTCTTCAGCATCGGCACGCATCACTTCCTGGACCTCGGACAGGATACTACCCTTTGACCATGTGAAGATTGTTTTTAGAAATTATACGGATTGCATTAAAAAACTACCCGCTAACCAGGCGGGTAGTTTGCCTCAAAGAGGCAATTGAGGAGGAGGAAAAATGAATTAAGCGCGTTTATGTTTCTTCAGAAAGTCGCGGCGTTTAATAACCGCGTCAACACCGAAAATTACAACCATAGACACAAAAATAACTGAAGGTAAAATTGTTTCCATGTGCTCTCCATTTCTATATTCATATGATACTTCAAAGTTTATAGAAGCGACTTAAGAACCAGTTAACAACTGGTAAACAAAAATGCAAGATTAATATAAGTCGGGTCGTTCTCTTTTTAGATGGTTTTAGAGGGTGCAATACGCATTCGCGGAGTTGAGCAGATTCCCCCAGCCATTTCCTTTGCTCCATGTTTTGAGATGATGATAAAGAGTTCGCTTATGGTACAAGCGAACTCTTTATCGTATGTTATTATTTTTTGGCTGACTTTGGCTTTTCGGTTTGCATGGATTCGAGGGTCTCGACATCCTGTAGGAGATTGCGGTTACGGATGTATAAACTGGCGATGTAGATGCCCATGGTGACAAAAGTGACGACAAAGCCTGCGATCATGTAGCTTGAGGTATCGGGGGTAATTTCCATTGAATTCTCCGTTCTTACATTGAAACTTTGAGTTTAAGTTGCTCGACTTTTTCTTCCAAATTGCCGAGACGAATGCGATGCCACATCAGGTCAATGAAGATGACGGTGAAGGCGAAGAGGGCGAAGAAGAACGCGACTTTCATGTCACCGGTCATGCTCATTTTTTCCTGATTTGCATTTGCCGCGCCGATGATGACGGGATGGATGGTGCGGAACAAACGAATGACCATAAAAGTGATCGGGGCGCTGACGCCACCCAATATGGTGTAGACTGCGCCAAAACGTGCGCGCTTTTCGGGGTCGTCAATGCCCTGACGAAGCATAAAATATGCAATGTAGATCAGTTCGGTGACAGCGGCGGTGGTAAGACGCGGGTCCCACGTCCACCAGGTGTTCCAGGCGGGGCGTGCCCAGATGGAGCCAAGCACGATGGTGATGAAGAAGAACATGGTGCTCACCTCCACCGCGGCAACTTCAAAGCGGTCCCATTTCATATCCTTTGTGATGAGATAGATGACGCCCGAAATCGCGGCGAGGACGAAACCAAGCAAGCCGACCCAGGCTGTGCCAATATGGAAATAAAAGACACGTTGGACCTGTCCCATTATCAATTCGGTGGGGGCGAAGAACAGCGCCAGGTAAGTGGATATTGCCAATAAAATAATGGAGACAACATCAAGTATTGTTAGTGCGATTGATTTGGATTGCATGGAAACTCCTTAATAAAATTTTCGGTTTTGGATTTACAAATTAAACGCTGGTCACTGCCATCACTCTTCCACAACAAAATCAAAGACCATGAAGGCCACGGCGATGAAGACCACATCATAAACAATAAGGATATTGAGTGGTATGAGAACCTCCGCAAATTCCGCGCCTGCCAACAAACCGTTGCTGGCTTTGACAGCTGCCAGTAGAACAGGAATGGCAACGGGGAACAATAAGATCGGCAGTAATACTTCGCGAGTGCGTGTCTGCACCGACATGGCAGAGAGTAACGTGCCGACGGCGACGTATCCGATCGAGCCGAGTAGAATAACACCGAGCAGGTCGAAACGAAAAAGGTTGACGTTATACAAAACACTATAGACAGGCAAGACAACCGCTTCCACGATCAACATAAAAGCCAGGTTGCTGATGACTTTGCCAAAATAAATGGCGGAGCGATCCACGGGTGCGAGCAGAAGACCATCCATACAGCCGCGGTCTTTTTCAGTAGCCATGGAGCGATTCAGCCCGAGCGTGCCTGCAAAGGCGAAGGTTGTCCACAATACGCCTGCGGTGACAGATTGCCGTACTTTGACATCCAATTCCAGCGCGAAGTTAAAGATAATAATAACCAAAAGAGAAAAGACCAGCATGGCGGAGACCAATTCAAAGGAACGGAACTCGGCGGCGAGGTCTTTTTGCACGATGGCAAATGTGGCTTTTAAGAGCGAAGGATGACGGATCAAGGATGAAGGATGAATATGATCTGTACCCTGGAGTTCGTTTGTCGATTTCATATCCATAATCAATCCGCCAGTGCTTGTTTGTAGAATGCGAGCAGGTTTGTATTTTGCAATTCTTTTTGTGCGGCAGAAGCTGTGATCACGCCGCGTGACAAAATGTCAAAGCGGGTGGCCAAATCTTCGGCGCGGGCAAGATCGTGCGAGGTCATCACAACCGTGCGTCCCTCTGCGGCAACGGAACGCAGTACTTCATCCAGCATTTCAGATGCGTCCTGGTCGAGCCCTGTGTAGGGTTCATCGAACAACATCACTTCGGGGTCGTGGATCACGGCGCGGCCAATGGCGAGGCGCTGCTGCATTCCGCGCGAGAAAGTGCGGACTAGATCCTTGCGGCGATGCTCCAAGCCGACCATTTCCAACACTTCGCTGATGCGTGCTTCCATGTTGCCAATGCCATACATGCGCCCGTAGAAGCGGAGATTTTCTTCTGCGGTCAGGTCTGGATACAGCAATGGCAGATGCGAGACAACGCCTAATTTTGCGCGGACTTGCGCCGCCTCATGCGGCAGGTGATGACCTGCAACTTTCACCAGTCCCAGAGATGGGCGTGAAAGCGTTGCGAGAACACGCAGGAAAGTGGTCTTACCCGCGCCGTTCGGCCCGAGCAATGCCACGAACTCACCCGACTCAACAGAAAAATCCAAGCCGCGCAGGATGGTTTTAAGCCCAAAACGTTTGACAAGTTTTTTGACTTCGATCATTGGGTTTCCAAAACTCCCTCATCCCCAGCCCTTCCCCCGAAGGGGAAGGAAGTTCCCTCTCCCATAGGGAGAGGGCTAGGGTGAGGGGATTTTATTTCTTTTTCTTCAACGCATCTTTCAGTTCATTGCGGCGTTGTTGATAGGCTTCGTCAGAGAGTTTGCCTGCGCGGTGCAGGTCATCGAGCGCAATGATGGCATCCATTAGGGATTCGGGGTCGTCAAATTCGCTGCCCTCTTCCTCTTCATCCACTTCTTCTTCGATATCTTTGCGTTTGCGGTCACGCATGAACAACCATACACCTGCCAGGATGAGCACTATGCCAAATAAGCCAGCGCCGATCAACAGGGTTTTGTTCTGCGTAATATCAGGGTTGACGGCTGTCGTCGGCGGCTTGCCGGTGATTATGAATTTAAGGCTCTCGTCTTGCTTCAAAGCGCTGGCGGAATAAACATGATAGTTCGTATTCTGCTGTGCCTGAATACCTTCGTCAGTCAGGGTGTCACCCTCAGCTGTCATGCCTTCGGGCAAATATATGGTTACACCGTCAATAGGGAGGAGTGCCTTTTGAATGATGGTGATCTCGTCTGTATTCGGGATGGATGCGTATGCGATCAAGCCATAAGGTGTTTCATTGGGCGGCATGGCAAAGCCATCCGCAGTGGGAACGAAGGGTGCACTATCCTGCGTTGCTTCAAAGCCCATCGGCTCCGAGCCTTCCGGGAAGGCAATGAAAGGTATTTCCATCTCGCTTGCCATCTTCACATTAACCGTTTTGTCGGTTGGGTTTGTGATGGTATACACGGGGAATATTTGTGCTTTACCTTCAGTAGCGAAGTCAAAGTACATTTGCAAAGCGTTGATTTCCAGTGTGGAGAAATCTGTTGTGCTGGCAAATATAACAATAGGCGGTAGAACCAGTTCCGTCATGCCTGCTTCCACAACCGTAAAACCAGATTGATAAGTTGAACCATCCACGGTCACATCTGCGGTGAAGATGCGGTTTTCAGGCATTTCGATATTCTCAAATACGAATGTCCCATCTGAATTGAGGGGTCCCTCAAAAGTGGCAACCTCTTGCGCTCCTGCGCTCATATCACCGCTGTGCTCGTAGCCGTGCAATGTCACCTTGGTATCGGATGGAAGGTCTTCGCCAGTTTGATTATCCACTGAGCCGATGACGATGCCCACACCTGCGACAGATGTCGCTTCTGGCGTAACATCGGCTTGGGGCGTGCCTTCGGCGACAGGTGTTGTCTCCGCTGACGGAGTCCCTGCTTCGGCGGTGACGACTGCCTCAGTCGCAGGAACAACTGTCGGCGCGGCAGAGGACTCGGCAAATGTCAATGTGCGGATGTAAATTGCAGTGGACGTGGCTTCATCATCTGTAAAATTCTTTCCAAAAGCGGGAATATCCCCAGCGCCTTCCTTGATGATTTGAACGATATCATCTTCAGAAAGTGCAGACATCATTTGAGGACTGCTGAAGTATTTGGCGCAGTCGGCACAGTTGGCTTCAAAAAGGGACTTGCCTTCTTCAACTTGCGCGGGCGTGGTGTGAAGGGTGAGCGCGTACGAAACTACATCCCAGCGTTCCTGATCGCTCAAACTTACAAAAGGAGGCATGAAGCGATCAATATTGCCTTGCGTAACCTGGGTGTACCAGGCAGAAGGAAGAGCCTTTTGCGCGGTGGAAGCTAAACCAATTGGAGCCACTGTGATGGGTAACTGCTGTCCTTGCGGACCATCGCCCAAGCCAGTGTCACCATGACAAGGCGCGCACTTCTCGACATAGATAGCCTCGCCTATTGCAACATCAGGTGCGCTTGCGGGATAGAGAGGTCCCAGTGTGGGCATGGGAGTCGGAGGCACGTAATCAGGTGGAGGCGTAACATCTTCCGCGAGCGTAAAGTTACAAGCGGCCAGAAAAACTGCGATGATTGCCAGGAGCATTGTGTGACGTAGTTTCATTAATATAATTTCCTCGATTGCCCTCATCCCCAGCCCTTCCCCCAATTGGGAGAGGGAGTCCCCTCTCCAACGGGAGAGGGTGAGGGGGATTTTTTTAGTTTATTGATTTCCCACAGGAAGGACAGAACTTATCTGTTACCAGCACGGCCGTGCCGCATTTCGGGCAAAATCCCGCGGACTTGCTTTTATGTTCCCTGCGGCGTGCAGCGATCATTGATTCAAGATCGTCGTCGCTGACTGCAAGGATGGGGGTCATTACACCCGCATCTGCGCGGCCTGCGGCGGTGGCTTTTTCAATACGCGCTTCCGCATTGATGGATGAAGAAGATACAGGCGCAAGTTCATCGAGCTTGCGCAGGATGTCTGCTCCCTTTTGCAGAAGAGCGGCACGTTGCTCGGGATATTCTCCCTCAGGGATCTTGCCGAGACTGATAGTCAAAATCCAGTTCCTGCAAAGAGTTGATCACGCGGTCACGTTCGGCCTTTAGCGCAGAAACTTCGTGAGTCTCTTGTGCGCGGGTGCGGCGTCCGCGTGTTGTAAAAGGCGCGTATAAAAATAAACCTATCATCACAATGACAGTGAGGATTAAAAAGATTGAGAGTATTTCCATTTTGAATACCCCTATTCAATGCTTTGAATAGCAGATTTGATCTCATCCACAGAAGCAAAAGGTCCAATTTTTATATTGCGTAAAACACCTTCGCGGTCAATGAAATAAGTTTCAGGCACGCCCATTTGGCGGTTTAAAATGCTCGAAATGTTTGACTTCAGATCGGGAGCATTGGGAAAAGTAATGTTGAATTTCGTCAGATATTCATTTGCGCCTTTGGGCGTATCCACATAATCCACGCCGACGAAAACCACATCATCGCTATCTTTATAAAACTGCCAGGCTTCCTCCAGGTCAGGCGCTTCCTGTTCACAGGGTTTACACCACGAAGCCCAGATGTTGATCACAACGATCTTGCCTTTCAGGTCAGAGAGCTTCATCTCTGCATTATTGTTGTATTCATACCCTTCGTAAAAAACAAGGTTGAAATCAGGCACAGGCTTGCCGACCTCTGCCATGGGATTTTGGGCGCGCCGCAAGCCAAAGGCAACCAGCGCCAGCAAGCCAACCACAATTCCCCAAATGACGACCTGTACCCAAAGAGGCACACTTCGTTTTGTCTCTATTTTTTCTTCGGTCATTACATTCTCCGTTTTAAGACCTGACAGGTCGCTTCGCGAAAACCTGTCAGGTCTGTGTAATCTATTTTTGCTTCTTCAATTCTTCTTCAAGACGTGCCACATAATCATCTTTTTCAGGCGACAGTTCGCTGCGCGCCCCGCCCGGGATTGGTGCGGCGGCTTTGGGTTTTGTCCACTCTTTGAGAGAGCGGAAGAGAATCACAGCACCCGCAAGGATGATGGCAGGCGGCAGGAGGTAGATCAGCCAGTAGAATCCCTCTTTGGGAGGTTCAGCCAGCACGCGCGCACCATACTGATCTTGAAAATGTTGCAGTATCTCATCTTCTGTTTTACCCTCTGCAAGCATGGTGCGGATCAACTCGCGCCAGTCTTTACAGGCATCGGTTGGGCAAACATCCAGCGGAGTGCTTTCACAAACAGGACAATATAGTTTATGCGCGACCGCGTTCACCTCATCGTCAGTCGGCGGAGTGTTATCCTGAGCGAGCGCGACGCTTGTGAATAGGGCGCCTAGTAAAAATGTAAAGATGAGCGTGTATAAAAACTTTTTCATTTAGAACTCCGGGAAGTTGAAAGTTGCAGGTTGAAGGTCGCAGTTCAAAACCTTCAACCTGCAACTTTCCAACCTGCAACCAATTATTAATCCGCTGCACTGGGCTGACGCGCACTTCGCGCAACACGAGCGGGTTCTTCCGCCGGGTCACGGTCTGGCCAGGCCGCAAAAATAACGCCAAACAGGAAGAGCAGACTGCCAATCCACAGCCAGTTGACCAATGGGTTAACGAACACCTTGAACGTGGCGCCCATCGCGGTTGTAGGCTGCCAGTCTACAAGGATGATATACAGATCATCTCTAAGCGTGGAACGGTTGCCAGGGATGGTCATGTTTTGTTCTGAGTCAAAGTAATAGTCAATACGCGGGTTGAGTTTACCGACATAGATCCCGTTTTTATAAATATCCAGGGTTGCGCGGGTAAAGTTCACGCCTTTGCCTTCATCATTCCATGAGGCCAGTTCGCGGTATTCAACAGTGTAATTGCCAATATTTAATGACTCGCCCTGAGCCAGCGAGCCTTGTGTTTCCGATTGGAATACTTCAATGCCAAGAATGCCAATTGCCATCAACATCATGCTGATGTGGATGATGTAGCCGCCATAACGGCGGCGGTTACGTCCCATCAGGCGTGAGAGCGCGACTGGGAAGTTTTCGCCTTGCGCCCTTTGCCTTGCACGGGCGGCGCGCCAGAATTCATGGATGGTAACCAACAGAACGAGCGCGATGAGATAGAAACCGATCAGCGCAATGATATTTTGGGTGTAGGTGAAAAATAAAATCGCGGTAATGCCAAGCGCAGCAATTGCCGATTTCCAGATGGCGCGGCCAAGTGTCTGAAAGGTGGAATGTCCCCATGCGGATAGCGGGGCAACCCCCATCAGGAACATCAACGAGGCGAAGATCGGCGCTGTGGCACGTTCATAAAACGGCGGGCCGACGGTCACTTTTTGTCCTGTGAATAATTCCGAGACCAGCGGGAACATCACGCCCCAGAAACAGATCACCAGAACGCTCATAAAGAGCAGGTTGTTCAAAAGGAATAAAGCCTCACGCGAAAGCATGGACTTCATTTCAGTTTCACTGCGCAGATCAGGCCAGCGCCAGATCACCAGGGCAATGGATGTTATCAACGAGAGGGAAACGAATCCCATAAAGAAGGGACCGATCGGGCTGTTCGCAAACGCATGGACCGATGAAAGCACACCCGAGCGCGTGAGGAAGGTCCCGAAGATGACGAGTGAATAGGTCAGGATGACGAGGATCATGTTCCAGTGCTTGAGCAGGCCGCGTTTTTCCTGGATCATTACCGAATGTAAAAAGGCAGTGCCTGTCAGCCAGGGCATGAAAGCCGCGATCTCAACCGGGTCCCAGCCCCAGTAACCACCCCAGCCGAGAACGTCGTAAGCCCAGCGTCCGCCGAGTACGAGACCAAAGGAGAGGAAGAGCCAGGCCCACAAAGACCAACGGCGGGTAAGGCGGATCCAGCGGTCATCGGTACGGCCTGTGATAAGCGCAGCCATGGCGAAGGCGTAGGGGATCACGAAAGAGACGAAGCCAAGATAAAGCATGGGCGGATGAATGACCATGCCCGGGTGGCGCAAGAGCGGATTCAATCCATTGCCGTCTTGTGGTGTGAATAACGTCGCGTTTAAAGGCGCGAACAAGTGAGGTTCCACATTTCCAGTCACCAGCCAGAAACGGGTAAATGGATTTTCGAAAAGGACCACCATGCCCAGGAAGAATATGAGCGTGACCGAACAGACCACGACCACCCACGGCAGGAATTCAATATCGCGCTCCCATTTGCGGATGGTGACTGCGGAAGCAAAGGCCGCGAGAAGCCATGACCAAAAGACCAATGAGCCGGCTTGTCCGCCCCACCATGCGGTTACTTTGAGATAAGTTGGCATACTGCGGCTGGTCACTTCGTAAACGAAGGCAACTTCAAAATGATTGTTGACCAGTAGATAGATCAATGCCGCCGCTGAAAGAGAAATAAGCGGGAACATGAGCAGCATGGCGCGGCGCGCGCTTTCCACCCAGGCGGCAGATTTTGTCGTCGCACCATAAACCGCCGCAAATACGCTGTAAATTGCAACGAGAAGACTTACCACTAAAATGCCATATCCAAATTCTGCGAGCATAGGATTTCCTTTTGTTAATAAGTTTTACCACTGAGACCACGGAGAGCCATCATTAAAACTTTTATGGACTCCATGATCTTCAGTGGTTTCTCTTAAACTGTGTGATCAGATTTAATAATTCGATTCGGTTTGGTCGGGTACTGCCTGCTCATATTTGGTGGGGCATTTGAGCAATAATTCGTCAGCGTAGAAAACGCCGTCATCGCCGAGTTTGCCAGTCATGATCGCCTGGGCTTCTCCGCGCAGCAGGTCTGGCTTGGGACCTACATAAACAACTGACACACGCTGACGGCTGGGATCGTTCACAGCATCAGCAAGGACTTTCGCCAAACCACCTTGTGCTTCGATCTCTGCATTGTCGCCAGAAACATGGGCAATATCAAAGGTGAGGGTAAGGGAATCGGCATCGTAGTTGATCGTATCGCCGAGCACTGCCCCGGAAAGACGCAGGCTCTTGCCAACGGCTGCAGCACCTTCCGCTTTTAACTTCATTAACTGTCATGAAGTATTCAGCGCTTGCCTGTGTGGATGAAAAAATGAGGTAGACGACTGCCGCCAGAATGAGCGCTCCGCCGAGAATGAATTTAGTACGTTGCATGGTGTTCCTCCGATGAATCCTTGAGACCAAATGCCTCAAATATAAAAATGTGTAAAATGTACCTATATATATCCATTTTACATGGCGAGATTAAATAACGCTTAGTTTTATAGGCGGATATATGTCACTAAAATTCCCCAATTTTGTCTCTTTTATTTATGATAATTTTGTTTGGTGATATAGTAGGCACAACGAGACAAGGAGAGGCACTTTATGCGCACAAAATTAACCACATTTCTCTTGCTATTTGGATTACTTGTCATGCCCGCCCAGTCTGTTTTTGCTTTACCTCGCGCCGAAGTGACGGATAACCAGGTCACATTTTCATTTCCCAACACAGCCACATTTTCTGCAACATTGAGCGCCGACGCCATCATTACTTCGGTGACTTTGGAATACGGCAATGTGCAACAGACTTGCGGTGACGTTATCGCCAAGGCTTATCCTGATTTCATATCCGCAAAAACAACGCCAGTCGAATGGACCTGGGATATGCGCCAAAGCGGCTCACTTCCACCAGGTGCAACCATTTGGTGGCGCTGGCTTTACACAGATGAAACAGGCGCGGAATACTCCAGTGAAACAGAAACCGCCACATGGTTGGATAAAGTCCACGACTGGCAGACCATCTCAAGCGGTGATTTACGCGTCCACTGGTACGGGAACGATCAAGCTTTTGGTCAAACCATGCTGGACGCTGGCATTGAAGGTCTGCGCCGCAATAACGAACAAGCTGGGCTGACCACAGATACTCCCATTGATCTTTATGTCTATCCCAACTATGACGACATGAAAGATGCCATCCTCTATGAACCTTCATGGACGGGCGGCATGGCTTTCCCCGAATACAGTATTTTCATCATGGGCATTTCGGAATCAGATTCCACATGGGATCAAAATACAGTCATCCATGAATTGACTCACATTCTCATTGGGCATGAAACATTCTCCTGCATCGGCTCAGTACCCACCTGGCTGAATGAAGGCCTCGCCATGTTCAGCGAAGGCGGACTGGACTCCTACGCACAGGACCAGCTTGACCAGGCTATTCAAGATAATACTGTGTTAACTGTCCGCTCGTTGAATGGCGGGTTTTCCGAACTCTCAGACAAAGCCAATCTTTCCTACAGCCAGTCGCAAAGTATTGTCAGTTTTCTAATTGCAACATACGGGCAGGAAAAAATGACAGAACTGCTCCACGCCTTGCGGGATGCAAAACCGATCGATGATGCCCTGCTCGAAGTTTATGGATTCGACACCGATGGATTGGAAGACGCCTGGAGACAATCGGTTGGGGCGGCGCCTCGGGCTGTTTCTGCCCAACCAACATCGCAGCCAACCCCAACATATGTCCCCACTTACGTGCCAGTATCAGGCGCACCGCTGGCTGTGACCCCCACTCCATACGCGATCCCCACTTCCTCCATCACTGGCGCAGTCCCTGCAACATCTACGACCACCTTTAGACTGTTGACCGTTGCATTGGCCTGCATCTGTCTGGTTATTTTGCTCATCATTGGAGTTGTAGTTCTGGGATTAATTGTCCGCTCGCAAAACCAAAAGGCAGGCAAAAAATGAGTAACATCTTCAATTATTTTAAAAATGTCGTTGCGAGGAGGATGCACTTCCCGACGAAGCAACCTCTTGTTTTGCAAAATATTTCCACGCAACAGAAGATTGCTTCGCCGCCCACGAACAAGAGCGGCGGCTCGCAACGACATCAATTTGTTTCTTCCCTTTTCATTCTCACACTTGTGCTTTCTCTTGTACTTTCCTCCAGCGCAAAAAAAGCATCTGCCTTGCAAGTGGATATTCCCCTCGATCAGGCGATTGTCTACAGCGGCGGAGAATCCACCAACCTGCGTGACTATGACCCCGCCACCACGTATAGCGCAGGCAACAAACTGGTTTTCAGCGGACTGGTCTCCTTCGACCCGCATTTGAACCTCACGCCCGACCTTGCCGAAACATGGGATGTCAGCGGCGATGGCACGGTCTACACCTTCCACCTGCGCGAGAATGCCCGCTTCCATGATGGACGGTTTGTCACTGCCCAGGATGTAGTCTATTCATGGGAACGTGCTGCCAGCTCCCAGCTTGCGTCAGACACGGTGCTGACCTATCTCGGTGATATTGTCGGCGTGCGTGAAATGGCCGCAGGGCAGGCAGATCACATCAGCGGTTTGAAAGTCATAGATGACCTTACCTTGCAAGTCACCATTGATGCGCCCAAGCCTTACTTCATTTTGAAGCTTACCTTCCCAACTGCCTTTGTGGTGGATAAGGCCAACGTGGAAAGCGGCGAAGATTGGGTTCATAAACCGAACGGGACGGGACCCTATCGCTTAACAGAATGGAAGTCTGGCGAATATATTCTCTACGAAGCGAACCAGGATTTTTATTTGGGCGTGCCGTCCATTCCTTATGTTTATGTAAAACTTTTTGCAGGCGATGATCTGCGTTTGTATGAAACAGGCGAAGTGGATGTTGCTGGCGTGGGCATTTATGACGCAGACCGCATGCTCGACCCAACAGAGCCGTTGCACGACGAGCTCGTTACAGGCGTTGACCTTTGCACCGACTACGTTGTGTTTGACACCACACAACCGCCCTTTGATGATGTCAATGTCCGCAGGGCGTTTACGATGGCATTCGACCGACAGCGTTATATCGATGTCGTCTTGCGCGGACAGGCTTTGCCAGCCATTGGACCCTATCCGCCTGGATTGCCTGGCTTTAGTTATGATCTCAAAGGTCTGCCTTATGACCCTGCGATGGCGCGTGAACTGCTCAAACAATCCAAATATGGCGGACCCGAAGGACTGCCTCCCATTGTTTACACAAACGGCGGCATCGGAAGTTATGTCAGCGCTGACATAGCCGCGATGGCTGAGATGTGGGAGCAGAACCTTGGCGTAACACTCAAGATCGAAAACATTGACTACAATTATTATTATCAGCAAATTTATTCTGGCAACCACGGACAAATATTCAGCGGCGGTTGGTGCGCCGATTATGCCGACCCTGAGAATTTTGCGGATGTCCTTTTCCACAGCGACTCAAGTCAAAATAATGGCGGCTACTCAAACCCTGAGTTGGATGCGCTGCTCGAACAAGCCCGCGTGGAACAGGATGTGACAAAGCGCATCGCCATGTATCAGCAAGCCGAGCAAATGATCGTGAATGATGCCCCCGTGCTGTTCACCACGCACTCGCTTTCCTATCAACTGGTAAAACCCTACGTGAAGGGATTTGTCTTCACCCCCATCACTGTTCCGCTAGAAAGATATATGTGGCTGGATGGGAAGTGAAATTAAAGGATGAAGGATAAAGGATGAGGGATGAAGCAACCCCGAAGGGGTGGGATGATTCTAGCAAGATACATAATGTCTGCCAAACCCCGGAGGGGTGTCATGGGTTTTTTGAAAACCATGTCATCCCTTCGGGATTGTTCCATTAGTTTGTTGCATCTTTTGGATTAATAAACAAGGGATGTGGATGCGTCATTTTGCTTCCACCACAAACTCCACCGCATCGATCGCGGACCCGAGGCTGGATACTAAAAAGCTGAAAGGGATACTCCCCCCAGGCTGGATCGCTCCGCCTTCCCAGCGTTTGACTCCGACAACGCGACCATCTTTATCATACGCAACAGCCGCGACCCAAACCTGGGTTGCGGCTGTTGATTCTGCTGGCAGGCTGACTTGTCCGCTGAGTTGGGCGGTCAGTCCGTTCCAGTCAATTTGGGTAACGGTATTGTTGAGGGTCGCGGGAAGATAACGCGAAGCACTGGACTGCATCGCGCTCAACACTTGAACTTGTATATTTGCGCTTGCGGGTGTATTTGGAAAGAAAACATACACAGGCAACGATTCGTTTGGCGGAATAATATCCAACGGCATGAATGCAGTTTGACTTGCGAGCGCGTTATTGTTTTCATCCAGCAAGGTGATCTGTGCCGAGACATTTTCAAGAATATCGGGCGTATTGTTTTGGATCAACGCGAAACACCATAATCCGTTGTCTGCTGTCGGGTGGCAAACTGTTTGGGTCACAGGAACAGGCACGGGCGTAAGAGTCGATGCGGTTGTGAGAGTAGTGGAATTGTCTGGGATGAGGAAAGTCGCCCCGACGGACATGCTATTCGGAGAGACATCTGGATTCGCCGCTCTTAATTCATTCTGTGAAATTTTGAATTGTTCGGCGAGTTCGCTGAAAGTATCGCCTTTTTTAATTGTGTAAATAAAAGGCGTGGAAGTTGGTATTGGCGTTTCCACAATGACAAGCACATTGGGTGTGGGAGTCGAGCTGGGCGTGGCGGTGAGATAAGGCTCAAGCGATTTGTTGGATATGTTCTGTGTGGGCGCGGACGCAGGCGCACAGGCGGTGATGAGAAAAATAAAAAGAAATAATGAATTACGCATTAGGTGATTATAATCAGTAGATCACACAAGCGTAATAACGATTACAGTCGTTATTACGAAAAAATCTTTGGAGGAAACAATGAAATATCGTCATCTCGGTAAGACTGGCATTCAGGTAAGCGAGCTATCGTTTGGCTCGTGGGTCACGTTTCATAATCAGGCAGGCGTGAAATCGGCAGTGGAAATGATGTCTGCGGCGTACGATGCGGGCGTGAACTTTTTTGATAACGCTGAAGTGTATGCGGGCGGCAAATCAGAAACGGTGATGGGCGAGGCGCTCAAGAAGTTGAAATGGAATCGCGGCAGTTATTTGATCTCCACTAAATTTTACTGGGGCATCAATGAGGGTGTGAATCAAAAGAACACGCTCAACCGCAAATATCTGATCGAAGGCATTACTGGCTCGCTCGAACGCTTGCAGCTCGATTACGTGGATTTGATCTACTGCCACCGCCCTGACAAGACCACACCCATCGAAGAAACTGTCTGGGCCATGCACAACATCATCGAATGGGGGCAGGCTTTATATTGGGGAACATCGGAATGGGCAGCTTCTGAGATCACCGAAGCGATCCAGATCGCGGAACGACATCACCTGCACAAGCCTGTTGTCGAACAGCCGCAGTACAACATGTTCGAGCAGGGACGAATGAATGGCGACTACGTCCGCTTTTATAAAGATTATGGCTACGGCACCACCATTTGGAGTCCGCTGGCTTCTGGTTTGTTGACGGGCAAATATCAGGGCGGCATTCCCAAAGGCAGCCGCGGCGCACTCAAAGGGTATGAATGGCTGCAAGGTAGTCTCACCGATGAGCAGAAACTCGCCAAGGTTACGGCACTGGAACCGATTGCCAAAGAACTCGGCTGCTCGCTTCCGCAGTTGGCGATCGCATGGTGTTTGAAGAATCCATTCGTCAGCACGGTTATCACGGGCGCAAGCCGTGTGGAGCAGGTGCACGAAAATATGAAAGCCGCAGATGTGGTGGATGCCATCACACCTGAGATCATGGAAAGAATTGATGTGATCTTTGGAGTAAAGAAGGAAGACGAAGAATAAGAGTTCGTCGCACTACGCATATTCAAGCAAGCCTCCAGGTTTTTTAGAACTTGGAGGCTTTTGTTATGGTACACTGCCAAAGCCAAATAAGCAGGTCATCAAATGTTGAAAGGAAATATTTTATGTCTGAATTAAACACTATTCAATTGGACGGAGCCAGCCTGACCTTTGATCAGGTGCAGGCTGTGGCGTACGGAAAACCCAACGCGCCGAAAATTCAGATCGGAGCAGAATCCAGCCAAAGGGTCACGCGAGCCGCGAATGCGGTGCAAACTCTGCTTGAGCGTGGGACCATCGCCTATGGCATCACCACTGGATTCGGCGCATTCAAAGATCGCATTATCCCGCCTGACCAGGTGGAGAAACTCCAGCGCAATATCCTCGTCAGCCATGCGGTGGGCGTTGGCGATGCGTTTGATATTCCCACGACGCGCGCCATTATGTTGATCCGCGCCAACACGCTTTCACGCGGACATTCGGGCATTCGTCTTTCGACTTTGCAATTGCTGATCGACATGCTCAATGCGGGCATTCATCCTGTGATCCCTGAGAAAGGTTCGCTCGGTGCAAGCGGTGACCTGGCTCCGCTCGCGCACATGGGGCTGCCTCTCATCGGCGAAGGGATCGTGGAATATCAAGGCGAAATACTTTCGGGCGCGGAGGCGTTCAAGCGCGCGGGATTGAAGCCGATCACGCTTGCTGCGAAAGAAGGTTTGGCGCTGACGAATGGGACTTCGGTGATGACCGCGCTTGGCGTGCTGGAAACTTTGCGCGCCGAGCGATATAGTCAAACCGCCGATATTGCGGGATGCCTGAGTCTCGAAGCGTTGAACGGAACCGATCTTGCGTTTGATGAACGCATTCATAACCTGCGACCGTATCCGCGCCAGAAGGAATGCGCGAGTTATTTGCGAAGTTTACTAAAGGATAGCCAGTTCAAACGCGAGCATAGTTCGCTCAATGTGCAGGATGCTTATACCTTGCGTTGTATGCCGCAGGTGCATGGAGCGGTGCGCGATGCGATTGCGTATGCGCGCTGGGTTTTCGAGATCGAATTGAATGCGGTCACGGATAATCCATTAATATTTATTGATGATGCAACAGGCGATATTGATGTTCTTTCGGGCGGAAATTTCCACGGCGAGCCGCTGGCAATTGCGATGGATTATCTGGCTTTCTCTGTCAGCGAACTTGGGAACATCTCCGAGCGCCGCATCATGCGCCTGACCGACGAAAGTTCCAACATCCATGTCTTGCCCGCGTTTCTCACAAAAGAAGGCGGATTGAATTCAGGCTTCATGATCCTGCAATACACAGCCGCCGCACTTGCCACCGAGAACAAAGTCCTTTCGCATCCCGCCAGCGTGGATACGATTCCCACCTCGGCAAATGTGGAAGACCACGTCAGCATGGGCGTGACGGCTGGACTCAAACTGCGCGATATCCTCGGCAACGTGGAACGCATCCTCGCGATCGAGTTGATGTCCGCGGCACAGGGAATTGATTTCCGCAAGCAGGCAATTGGAGCAGACAAGAATCTAGGTCAAGGCACACGCGGCGCATATGCGTTGATCCGTGAAAAAATTCCATTCATTGAGTCCGATACAACCATGTCGGGATTTATTGAAACGTCACGCCAGTTTGTCGCCAGCGGCGCAGTGGTTCAAAGTGTGGATCGCGCTTTGGCATCTTGACCCCGCCCCCCTCCCGACCTCCCCCCAAATTCCAAAGTGCGGATTTGGAGGGAGGAGTTCATCAAGTAGGAGCAATCATGTTAAATATTTTTTCTGTTGAAGAAGCAAAACAAAGTATTCTCAAACGTCAGCCGCCAGATGAATTTCCTGTTTCTCAATCAGTTCTGGATGGGATCACGAAACTGTTCGGCGAAGCACTGACTCCCGAACAGGCTGTTACCCGCATTCTGACAGATGTCCGCAAGCGGGGAGATTCTGCGTTGCAGGAATGGAGTCAACGCCTCGACAATCGCTCGTCTGAAACGTTCCGCGTCCCTGCCAGCAGGCTTGCCAGCGCGTTGAAATCTATTTCGGATGAAGAACTTGCCTCACTCGAACTCTCTATTGAAAGAGTGCGCCGATTCCACAATCACCAGCCGCTCAACTCGTGGATGATGCAGGAAGGCGATGGAACGCTGGGGCAATTCATCCGCCCGATCAAGCGCGTCGGGTTGTATGTCCCTGGCGGCACCGCACCTTTGCCGTCCACTGTGATCATGTCTGCTGTGCCTGCCCAAGTGGCAGGTGTGAAGGAGATCGTTGTCGTTGTCCCGCCCAGCCGTGCAACTGGCGAAGTGGCGGATATTACTCTCGCCGCGTGTGCGCTTGTTGGCATCGAGGAAGTTTATACGCTGGGCGGAGCGCAGGCAATTGCAGCGCTGGCTTACGGGACCGAATCCATTCGCCCCGTGGACAAAATATTCGGACCCGGTAATCTCTTTGTCACGCTTGCCAAGCGGCAGGTTTTTGGCGTGGTCGGCATTGACGGCTTGGCGGGTCCCACAGAAACGATGGTCATCGCCGACGACACCGCCTCGCCCGCCTGGGTCGCCGCTGATCTTTTGGCGCAGGCGGAACATGATGTGCTGGCATCCGCAATTTTGCTGACTCCCTCGCGCAAACTGGCTGAAGCTGTCCAGGCGGAAGTGGCGCATCGGGTTGAGAACCTGCCGAGGGCTGAGATCCTGTCGCAGTCTTTGGCAAACCGCAGCGGAGTCGTCATCACCCGCGACATCCCCGAAGCAGCCGAACTTGCCAACGCGTATGCCCCGGAACATTTGTGTCTTTCCGTTGCAGAGCCGTGGGCATTAAGTGAAAAGATCGACGCGGCTGGCGGCGTTTTCCTCGGTGAACATTCCTTCGAAGCGCTTGGCGATTACAACGCTGGTCCCAGCCACGTAATGCCCACCAGTGGAACCGCGCGTTTTGCATCCCCTTTGAATGTATGGGACTTTGTGCATATTGTCAGCCTGGTTGCTCTGGACCGAGCATCAGCCGCCAGATTGAGCAAACAAGCCGCCATCCTGGCACGCGCCGAAGGACTGGAAGCCCACGCGCAAGCCGCCGATGAGAGAGGCACTGCTTAAATAAAATTATCTTTCATTTTTCTCATTTTATTAACTTTAGGTACACACATGAATTGATAACTCATGATTTATGTATATTCTTGATTAGATTTTTCTCCAGCCTTCATCACATTTGTTAATAAATTGATGTCGTTGCGAGCTCTCTTCATTCATTTGGTTCTCTATTTTATACATTTTCTTTATTTAATCTCGTACAGATTTCAACATATACACAGAAATATCTCATATCATCTATAACGATTTATTTTATTTTTTTATATATTTCGCTTGCTCTTGTCCATCTCTCTTTGGTTTTATCTCTCACCTCTAGAGAATATATGAGAACCACAGGACATACATTTGTATATTCAATCACTTTAGATATAATAGATAATATCTCAACCACAACTAAATTTGATGTCATTGCAGAGCTCGCTTATCGCTCTTTTTTCTTTTTTTACTTCTTTCTTTTATTATTTTTTCTATTCAGCAACAATCATTCTTTTCATATCATTTTTTTTTTTTTTTTTTGCTATTTCTCCTTTTTTGTGCTATCTTTTGTTTTCTTCTTTTCGGCGTGGCAATCTCCCATTTATTGGAAATACCTGGAGACTTTCAACCCACCACTCTTCACACTTTTTAGAATGAACTTCTCAGCTCAGTTCACATTACTTCTTCTCTACTTTCCTTTCTTGATGTTCATCTTTCTCTCTATACATTTCACAAATTGACACACTCGTCTTCACAGCCCGCTCTATGCTCTTGTCTATCTTATAGCTGACTAATCATAATTCACATCAACCTAAAATACCTCATACAATCTCACGCAAATTCATAAAATTATCTCTGTGCAAGCATTGGAGAACGCTCACACAGAGATAATGATTCGCAAATTCTTTATATTTGGTTTACAGGTTTTATGCTCTGTTCTTATACAGAGCGGCCAAGGCAGCGCCGATGGCTTGCGAAAGATCGCCAAGCGCGGCAGGAACGATGTTAATGGTATCGCGTTGATAAGGCCACAGGTATTCACGAGCCGTCGAACGCACAATGCTCAGATAGCGCTCGCGGAAGGCGGAACTGGTCGCTTCGGGATCCATCAAGCCGCCGCCGATAACCACAAATCTGGGGTCGAGTGCCATGGCCAGGTTGGCAACATGCAAGCCTAACGCTTTGGCTTGAAAGTCGAATATTTCTGTAGCGAGTTTGTCGCCTTTTTGAGCCAATCCGCGCAGGGAAAAGGCACGTTCCTTGAGGCTGAGAGTTGACTTTGCCAGGTCATGATCGGGATATTGCTCCAACTTTTCGGCAAGCAGGTGGGGCAGTCCCGAAAGGCAGGTATAGACTTCGATACAGCCCCAGGTGCGTCCACATCCACAGGGATAGGTTTTGGCGCCCAGCAAATGCAGGGGCGCGGGCATGTGACCGCCTTCCATCCCAGCCAGTGTGTCCCCTTCCAAGGCCAGTCCATTCTGATTGATGTAGGCGCATCCCAGCCCGGAGCCGGGCGCCAGCATAAGCACCGTCCCGTTGCTGTTGCCGCGCGCATGCTGAGCCTCAGCCACGCCGCCCATATCTCCGTCGTTGCCAACTGTCAGCGGGATGGCGCGCCCGGCGCGTTCGGCGATGGCGTTGCTGTAGGCAGTATGCACATCGAACCCGGCAAAGTTTTCAGGCAGATTGGCCGAACGGTCAAAAACGCCATAACGTTGGAACGGGCCGGGGATTGCCAATCCCACCCCGCTGACCTGCTCCCAGGTCAGGTCATGTTGAGTCAAATAAGAGTTGATTGCCTCGACCCAACTGCGCACAACGGATTCAGGACCCAGCGTTGAATTGGTGGAGGATTGCAATAATTTTGTCGAGATGGTCGAGCCGTCGCCCCAAACTCCGCCTACTTTGGATGTGGTCGCGCCGCCATCGGTGCCAATATAAATGTTTTTGCTCATGCTTTCTTTTCACCTTACGGGCAGATTTTGTCTTTTGAATAATTATAATGTCAGATTGCCCGGTGAGAGCATTAACACTTGAAAACAAGTCCGTTGCGATTATTGCGTTTTTCCCGCGCAGGTTTATGCTTGCTCTGCTTTCTTATCAAGAATATAATACTTTCACTGGCCGCAGAATGATCATTCCGCAGTATTCCTGCCCATAACAAAATCCCTGAAAGGTAAAACATGCAATTTACAGAAGATGAACTTGACGCGCTGTTAGACAAACCAAAGCCATTGAATCTGGCGGGCTTTGATCTTAGCAAAGCAGACTTGAGCAGAGCCGACCTAAGCGGGGCATACCTGAACGCGGCTAAACTGCGCTATGCCGATCTGAGCAACGCCAAACTGAGCGACACCAATCTGAGCGGAGCCAACCTGCATGGGGCAACCCTGGTAGAGGCTGACTTGAGCGACGCCAGCCTGCATGGAGCTGACCTAAGCGGAACCAAACTTAACAATGCACGTTTGCACTATGCCGACCTGGTTGATGCCATCCTGAGCGGCGCCGACTTGACCGAGGCTAAATATAATAAAGAAACAAAGTGGCCTGACGGATTTGATCCACAGGCGGCTGGAGCAATTCTCGAAGAATAAAAATCATTATGGCTGCGAAACAAAGGGGTGATACAGAGCCAGAACAAATCCTATGAGACTCAGAGCGGGGCAGGTTTTGATGCCCCGCTTACTCATAAAAATGATAATACCCTCACTGGTTACAAAACTATCATTCCCGGAATGCAAAAAGGATATTCTTACCCTGCCTATCTTATGCCACCCATCACCCTCTTTTCCCCCTATCGCATCTGTCCCATCGGCGCGCACATTGACCATCAAGGCGGCGCGGTCCTGGGGCGCACCATCAACCTTGGCACCACGCTCGAGTATCAACCGCTTGATTCAAAAGAAATTCACATCACAAGCGATCAATTCGGCGAAGCAAAATTTTCCATCGGCGATCTTGATAAATTGCATTGGGCACGCTATGCACAGGCGGCGGCGCGTGTCCTGAATCCCAAACGCGGCATGAAGGCGCATGTGACTGGGCCGCTCATCGGTGCGGGGCTGAGTTCGTCCGCTTCGGTGGGGCTGGCATATCTCAAGGCGCTTGCCGATGTGAACGATATTGTACTTACCAACGAGCAGCTTATTCATCTTGATTTTGAATTGGAATGTAACGAACTCGGATTGCAAAACGGACTACTTGACCCGATGAGCATTATCCATGGGAGGAAGAACGCGCTTCTTTTCATAGACACGGTAACTGGTTCTGTTTCCCCGATCTTTGATCTACCCTCAAGCGACTCTGTGTGGATCGTGGCATATTCAGGTATCTCGCGTGAACTCACCAAAAGCGGATTTAACGTTCGCGTGGCGGAATGTCACGAAGCGGCGGCATCCCTGCAAAATGGCGCGTGGAAACTAGGCGATGTCTCGCGTGAAATTTTCGAGGCGAAGAAAATGTCCCTGCCTGAAAATCTCCGCAGGCGGGCGGAACACTTTTTCGGCGAAGTGGAACGTGTCCACTTGGGCAAACAGGCTTGGGCTGAGTCAGATGCGGTGCGCTTTGGTCAGTTGATGAACCAGTCCTGCCAGTCGTCCATCAAGAATTACGAATCAGGCAGCGAGGTATTGATCCAACTGCATGAAATTATTAGCGGAACAAACGGCGTGTATGGCAGTCGTTTCAGCGGCGGCGGATATGGCGGGTGCGTGGTCGCATTGGCAAAACGGGATCTGGCGGAGACTGCCTGCAAGGAAATCGCAGAGAAGTTTTCTGCAATTCACCCTGAGTTGCCGTCACAAGTTTTTGTTGTGGAAACGGGTGACGGCATTTCCCCTCTCCTCTCAGGAGAGGGGTCAGGGGTGAGGTCATGATAAGGTCTGCTGTTTTACTCGCGGCAGGGCGCGGCAAACGTCAACGCCCGCACACCGATTTCACGCCCAAGCCACTGCTCGAAGTGAAGGGACGCCCTACATTGGATTTTGTTTTGTGCGCGGTGGCGAAATCTGGCGTGGAACGGGTTTGCATTGTGACAAATCATTTGGAAGAAAAAATATTTGAGTATGTCGGCGACGGCTCGAAGTGGAATCTTTCCGCGAGCTTTGCCCATCAATCCGAGCTGCATGGCAATGGTGACGCGCTGATGTCCGTGCCACAGACTTGGATTCAGGATGACCCCGTGATGGTCGTGGCAACGGATTACATTCTTGAAGAAGACTCTTTACTGGAACTTGTGCAAGCCCGAGAGAAATATCAGGCAGATATTGTGATGAGCCTAAAGGAATGTCCCATCGAAGAACTCGCCGCCCGCTCCAGCGTGGATGTGGATTCGGATTGGCGCGTGAAACGAATTATCGAGAAGCCAAAACCAGAAGAGATCATGAGTCCCTATGCGGCTTCGATCCTGTTCATCCTCCCGCCGCAGATTTGGGAATATCTGCCGAAGGTTAGCCCCTCGGAGCGCGGTGAGATCGAAATGCAAGCCGCAATCGACAGGATGATCCAGGACGGTTTCAAGGCGGTTGGTGTGCTGCAGCCTGTGCCAGAAGAATGGCAGGCAAATGCGGCTGGTTGAGCGGGATCGTTTTTACTTCAATTTTTCCTTCAACCAGTCAAATGCAGCGGACTGCATCTCCAGGTCAAATTTGTGCGGTCCGGGATAGAACTTTCCTGTGTAAGCTTCAGGCTTTCCTACACTCCAATAATGATTTTGCAATCGCATGTGCGCTTCCCGCATTCCATCCTCCGTAAACAAATGATCCTGCATATCATATTGAACCAACAAAGGCAATGGCGCACGAGACGCGGCAATATCCGGCCAATCACCGTGACGCGACCAACCGAAGGGGAACAACATCCAGGTATGAGACATATTATGGTCGAGCAAAGCTGCATAGGTGGTCATCAAACCAATAATGACTGTCGCCTGTATGGATTCATGAGTGGCATTCAACAAGGCTGCTCGATTTCCCCCGCCAGATAAACCAACACACCCGATGCGTTCAGTGTCCACATCCGCGCGGGAGAGCAGGTAATTCAAGGCAACGCGATCCTCAAAAGAAACAACTCCAGCCATGTTGGTGCCAAGAATATTGCAATACTTTGAAACCCAATGTTCATGAAAATAGGCGGCAGTGTTATAAACTTCAATTTCATCTGATGTTTGGCGCGCCTTCAACAGATCGGCTGTTTTGCTGCCCATCATTTCCAGCATGGTATCCAAAGGAAAACGGCGGCTGCCCCACAGGAACACATCATGAACCAGCACAACAAATCCTTCACGCGCCAGCGCATTGGCATAAGCCCGTCCGCCATAAGGGGTTTGACGAAAGTCACTTAATATAGGCAAGGGTTCTTCCCAACCATCAGCGATCTTTTCTTTCCCATAGAATTTGAAGTCACTGTGATCATGCAAAGCAACGATCCCGGGCAGTGGTCCCATTGCATTGGCTGGTTTGAGCACATAAGCATGGGTACGTGGTCCATAGCCCACTGACCATGAGACCTCTTCCCCAATCACTCCATCTTTCCCCCACTGACTTTCCATCCTTACTTCCATTGGATTTTCGTTCTCGTGAAAAAAACCCAATGCGTCGCGGATAAGAGCCAGAGTTTGCGGCCCGGGAGCCGCTACAGGGTAAAGGGATTGCTGCCCACGCGCTGCGGCAACCCAATCACTAAAAACGCCAAGGTGACGATAATGTTCTGACATGATTTTTCTCCTCGAAGAAGATTATTAGGAAGGCGTATTCCAAACTCAATGATAGCCTATTGCTTGACACGAGTAAAAACTCAATAACTCACAATGAACTTTTCTCTTATTCTGTTGCGTGCTCATATCAGGTATACACATGATAAGCGAAAAGGTTAGGGGGTATTTTCCAAATTTGATGGAACCCCCTCTTGTTCACAAACATGCCAATCTTGAATCAGGAGGTGTACTTAATCCTCTTCCTGGTTTCTCGTTAAAAGATTTGTAATTTGCGAGAAATTATTTGATTAACACGATAAAAAAATTCGGAGCTTGTGTTCTGTTTTGCCAAGATAAGCATGAAACGTTTTTGAATTCATTACATCCTTTCCTTCAGCCGATTGCACAACTCGCGCATCACAGCCAGGCATACTTCAGGACGTTCGCGCAGGAGACTCTCGAAACTTAATCGGTCGAGGCACAGCGTGCGCACATCACCTAAGGCAATCACGGAAGCCGCGCGCGTACCGCCGCTGATGAGCGACATCTCACCGACCACATCTCCAACTGCTCGGCGGGCAATTTCTTTTTCGTGTTGATCTGTATTTTTCACCACGATCCGCACTTCACCCGAAACGATAATAAACATTTCGTTGCCTTCTTCGCCTTGATCGCAGATTACCTCGTTCTCGCTGAAATTATTTTCAGTGGCAAGTGCAGCCACGAGTTGCAGGTCAGAGGTGGATAGATCAGCAAGTAATTGCACATGACGCAGCAATAGAATACGTTCCATACTTGAAAGAGTGGTCAAGGTTTCCATGGGTTCATCCTTTGCAAAAATGGCGCAAGCACGCAGCCATTCATCTTTTTCAGTTATCAGATCAGCAATGACTTCTTCTACACTGATGGTAGAAAGCGCCTCATTCGCAGGTTCCCAAATCCGAAACAGCGGACGAATGAGAGCCGCCTCGCGCAGGGACTCCAATGCTTCCAGCGCATTAGGAATCTGACTATGATTTTGCAGATTGGCAATTGCAGTCGAAAGGGTTTCGCGGTCGCTGAGCAGGCTTAGTGCTTTGAGCGCATGAATAGCATCGCGATGGGCACGGTTTTGAAGCGAATCCGTCAGCAGTTGAATTCGTTCATCTTCAATTTTGTGGATGCCGAGTCGAAGGTTTTCATAACGAAGGGACGACTCGACGCGGTTTTTGACATACTCTCGTAGTCGTCCCGCTTCTTTCCACGCTGGAAGTTGATTCAGCGCGAGGAGAGCTCCCTCCTCTGAATCAAGTTCTCCCAAAGAGCTTAAGACTGCGGGCAGGGATGCATCCCCGAGTTTTCCCAAAGCACGAGCAACACTTGACCTCAGTGATGAATATTGTGTGGCTAATGTTTTACTCAATTCAGGAATGACTTGATCTCCGCAGGTAGCCAATGCAGATGCAGCGGCACAGCGTACTGCAATAGGCGCTTGTTCGTCGTTCAGTTCAGTTGAGAAAAGAATAAGCGCATTTGGATCGCCAGCTTCAGCCAATGCGTTCAATGCCATGATACGCTCATCCACATCCCCGATCATGGACATTTGACGCAGCACTTTTCGAGAGGGATGGGATGGGTCAATGGACAACAATCCAACAATCGCACGCGCCTTGACTTGTGAATTTTCATCATCAAGCATGCGTGTCAGCAAGCCGCTCAAGCCTTGAGGGTAGGGAGTCAAAGCCCGAAGTGAGTCCACTGCCTGGGCGCGGATTTCAGCCTGAGGGGCGGAAAGAAGCGATGCAATGTCGAGGAGTGCGGAAGATGCTTGCAGGCGGGCAAGTCCTTTTAGCGCGGAAATGCGAACATCCGTGTCTTCATCATAAAGAGCTCGAACGAGGGCGTCTGTTTCGGCGGAATGGGTGCTGATAATTTCCGTCGAGATGCGGCGAACGATTGGGTCGGCATGCTGCATCCCGTCAAGCGCGGCATTGATCGCAGCGGCATCAGGGCGGCTGTCTTGACCAAAAATTGTGGGACGACCTCTGCGCAGGGAATCAACCAGCTCAAAATTATAGGCGCGACTTGCCCGCCAGATGATGTATGTGGCGGCAACGGCAGCAACCAGCCCAACGACGGCCAGCTGCTGTGACACAAAAACAATGGTAATGAGACCCGCGAGGAATGTCCCTGCCTGCTCAGGAATACCGCCAATGAAAGCGCGGACTTGATCCCGACGCGCAGATGGGACTACATTGAACATTGCCTGATAAGCCGGGTCGGCGACACCCGAAAGCCAAAGCATTTGTGCGAAACGAAAAGTGATGATGAGCACGAAGGTGCTGGAGAGCGTCATCCCTCCAAAACCGATGAGATAAATGATCGGCAGGGCAAGGATGGCGTTCATGATGCCGATGCGCGCATACAGACGGTTGGCGATGAATAAAGAGGCAACGAAAGCTGCGGCGGTGCTGAGTCCGCTAAAGAGACCGAGGAAACCCGCCAGCGCATTTTCATCCTCCAGAAAATGCGCTGTGGCAGATATGGAAAATGGAAGGTCAATGCACCGATACAAAATGGAAAAGAGGATGGCAGCAAAGGAGACCCAGCGCATCAATGAGGATCTAAGTGCGAATTGATAGCCCTGCTGGATTTCCTGAAAGAGCGAAGGCTGTTTTTGTTTGCGGCGAATCTGGATCATGGGTTCGGCGGAAATGTGTCCATGCAAAAGTACACGAGTGAATACAAAGGCCATGATCAGCATCCCCGCCCAGACCAACAGAAGATTTTGCGTGCCGATCTTGTTGACAAGCAAGCCAGTACCAACACCACCAATGACCGCGCCAAGGATGCGCCCCGCGTTGAAAAGTGGAAAGAGGCGTTTTGATTGACGTGTATCACAGACTGCCCCTGCAATGCCCCAGGTGACCAGGCTGATGAGTGAGTTGATGACTTCCTTGCCAAGCCATAGAATTGGGTAGACCAAAAGCCAGGTGCTGAAAAGCGCCATCCATGCGAAGACGGTCAGGATGGCAATGCCAATTGGAACGAAGATATAAAGTGCTTCGCGGCGCACTCGCCCGAGCAGGGCAGTGATTCCCAATGACGTGAGAAGCGAAATTATGCCCAATGGCAGGTACATGTAGGGCAGGTATTGCACGCCATAGCGTGTGAAGAACAATGTATCCACACCTGTGCTTCCCAAAGTAAATCCTGCAGAGGTGAGCAGCATCACGCCAACGACAAGCGAAGCCATACGGCTTTCATCGGCGTGGATGTTTAAGAGGCTGCGGAATTTATTCCCTAGAATTTCCATATGGACGGTTATTTTCTTGTACTTGAATAAATCAAAAACGAACCCATTTCATCACGCCCATCTTTTTCAAACGTCAAGCCAATCTTCTCCGCTACTTTTTTAGATGCGATATTCTCCGAATCGATCAAACAAATCAGGCGGGATAAATTTAATTTCTCGAATCCGTATTGCAGAATTGCTTGCGCCGCCTCAGTTGCCAACCCGCGTCCCCAATATTCCTGCGCGATGGTGTATGCGACTTCAACATCATAGCGTCCTTCAATTGTCCATGGAAGCAAGCCACAGCGACCGATGAACTTTCCCGTTTCCTTATGAATGGTCGCCCACAATCCCAGCTCGGGATGTTGGGGATGTCCATGCATATGCCATTCCAATTCCTCCTGGGCTTCGGCGCGAGAACGCGGCGCATCGGGAATATATTTTGTGATGTTGGGATTGCAATACAGTGCCCAGAGATCATCCAAATCTTCAATGACTTGGTGACGGAGGAGAAGCCGTTTTGTTTCGAGGATAGTTGTCATTTTAGAACGGCCTCAGCACCATTAACGCCGCAACTACGAGAACAATGATTTCCTCCGCATGATGTGTGATTGTGTTCTTTTTGCCATTCAGCGCGGCGGTCAATTCAGGCGTGATATGTCCTTCGGCCAGTGCAGCTTTCAGAATCGCCTCCACTTTTTTGTTGTGAGAAATAAATACAGTTGGTATTGGTATTAGCATAATAACCAACAGAATATCGGTAAAAAGAAAAGTTACAGTGCCATATGGAAGCATATGTAATTATGACACATGCAGTCCACTTTGAAAATGGTTCATTTTGGGAAAAATAATAAATTTCTGTTTCTGGTAATTTTGATTTGTATGGCAGACGCTAATTGTAAAATCAAATATGTAAAAAATACTTGACATAAAGTCTGATTTATATTACTATATGTAATGTAGAAGTTACCAAATGTAAATACAATCATACAAAAAGAGGATACTATGTCATTTCAAGAAAAAAACATAACTGCATCTTTCGTGGTCTTTACCCTGATTTTGGGATTCTATCTGGTCAGAGTATTTCAAATGATCCAGAGTGAGAGTTTCAATTTGACAAATATGGTTCGCCTTTGGGGGACCGTCATAATACTCGGGATTGTCGTGACGATTATCGGCACGATCCTCACGCATATTGGCTCCGGTATCATCCAGGCAATACAAACAAGGGAAGAACCTGTTATTGAAGATATTCAGGATGAGCGCGACCGCTTGATTGATTTGAGAGGGACAAAGGTCGCTTATTTTGTGTCCTCCATCGGGGTATTTCTTTCGATGCTGACATTTGCCTTCGGTCAGCCCGCGCTGGTGATGTTCTCCCTGCTCATCCTCTCCGGATTAGTGGCGCAGATTATTGGCGATATTTCAAGATTGGTTCTTTATAGAAAGGGGGTCTAAGATGGCCAAATACCGGATTAATAACCATATTCGGAAATTGCGTTTTTTTCATAACGAGATGACCCAGCAGCAACTGGCTGATAAAGTTGGGGTCACGCGGCAAACCATCATTGCCATGGAACAAGGGAAGTACTCCCCATCCCTGGAATTGGCTTTTCGCGTTGCACTCGCTTTTGGCGTTCCGCTCGACGAAGTCTTCTCTTACGACCCCGAAACTGAGTCCAACTGAACAATCAAAAATCCAAAACCTTCGGATCTACTCAACATAATCATCAGGAGAAAATTATGAAAGCAATCGTATACACGGAATACGGGCCGCCCGATGTTCTTCAACTCAAAGAAGTGGAAAAACCTGCCCCCAAGGATGATGAAATATTAATAAGAAACCATGCGACGACCGTAAACATTGGAGATATTTGGGCGCGAAATTTCAAAGCAATTACTCCATCCAAGTTCACAATGCCTCTTCCCCTCTGGCTTCCCTCACGGATGTATTTTGGATTCACGAAACCAAGAATAAACATCCTGGGGAATGAGTTTGCCGGGCAAATTGAAGCGATGGGTAAGGATGTAAAACGGTTCAGAATAGGCGACCCGGTATTTGGATATCGCGGTCAGAGCATGGGAGCGAATGCCGAGTATCTCTGTATGTCTGAGGATGGGCTTGTGGCGATAAAACCCGCCAATATGACATATGAGGAAGCCGCCACCGTTCCCTATGGAGCACTCACCGCATTGAATTTGCTGCGAAAAGCAAATATCCAACCCGGGCAAAAAGTACTCATCAATGGCGCTTCGGGGAGTATTGGTTCAGCGGCAGTCCAACTTGCCAGGTATTTTGGAGCAGAAGTCACCGGGGTATGTAGCACCCCAAGATTGGAATTCGTAAAGACACTGGGGGCAGACAAAGTCTTGGATTACACGAGGGAAGATTTCACCAAGAATGGTGAGACCTATGATCTTATTTTTGACATACTAGGCAAGAGTTCATTTTCGAGCTGCAAGAACTCTCTCAAACAAAATGGAATCTATCTTTTAGCCAGTTTCAAGATCAAGCAACTTATTCAAATGCTGTGGACCTCGATAATGCCTGGCAAAAAAGTAATCTGCACCTTGTCATCTGAAAATCCGAAAGATCTGGTCTTCATCAAAGAGCTCGTTGAAGGAGGAAAAATAAAATCGATCATAGACAGATGTTACCCCCTGGAACAGACAGCCGAAGCTCACCGCTATGTTGAAAAAGGCTGCAAAACGGGAAGCGTAATCATCACTATGGAGAATAACAACAAAAAGGAGGAACTATAAAATGAATACGGTCAAAGTAAGTCGTTCTGGGACAAGCAGAAAAACTGCGATCATTGTCGGAGTGTTGTACATCGTCGGGACAGTTGCAGGTGTACTAAGCCTTGTCTTTGCAGGATCTATTCTAAATGATCCAGATTATCTTATAAAAATTTCTGCAAATGAAAATCAAATCGTAACAGGATCCCTCCTTGTGTTAACGTATGGGCCTTTCGCTTGCCATGATGTCTATTATGTTGTTTCCAATTCTGAAAAACCATCATGAAGCCTTAGCCCTTGGGTACTGTTGTTTTCAGGGGGGCGCTTGAGGCTGTTATCTATATTGCAGTGGCGATCAGCTGGTTATTACTCATTGCGGTAGTCAGGAATATGTAAAAGCAGGAGCTTCGGATGCTTCCTATTTTCAAACTTTAGGCACTTTATTACTAAAATCCAGCGATTCAGATTAGGTTCCATTTTGGAAATCGTTTTCAGCTTGGGTGCTCTGATGATTTATTATTTATTGTATCAATCAAAACTCGTTCCTCGATGGATATCAGGTTGGGGTTTCATTGGAGTTATATTGTGGTTAGCTGTGGGCTTGCTGGGAGTATTCCGGCTCATCACTCCGATGTCGACGATCCAGGTCGTATTGAGTCTTCCAATAGCCTTGCAGGAAATGGTTCTAG
>CAWHXC010000032.1:0-15674 GCA_963833175.1 uncultured Chloroflexia bacterium | reverse complement strand
TCTCTTCCTTCACCGTCTTCACAAACCTCTCCACCGTCCAAGCCACGATCACGGATGTGACTGCTTCGCCTGGCTTCACTTCCACAATGGCATCGCCTTTTGTGGCGGCGCGTTTGCGGATTCGTGGCGGCATCCAATCTAGCAGATTTCGGCGCGCCTTTGCTGGTGTGGATGGTGGCGATGTGATTCGGTTTGCCCGAGACAACGCCTGCAATGGTGACCTTCTTCGGCAATGACCAGGCTGTCACGCCCTTGCCGTAGCGTCCCTGGGTTGGGAATTCCTTTTCGCTGACGCGCTTGGCTTTGCCATCGGAGGTCATCAGGAAGATTTCACCTTCGGCGGGCAGGATTTCCGCGCCGACCAATTCGACGCCATCATCCAGTTTGATTCCGTTCACACCCGCGGCGACGAGTCCCATGGGGCGCACGTCATCTTCCTTGAAGCGGATCGCCATGCCTTCGGATGTGACCAGCAGAACATCTTTCTTCATGCCGTCGGTCAGTCCCACCCAGCCGAGTTTGTCGCCTTCGTTGACTCTGGCTAAGCACAAACGTCTGCGCGGAGGGACCAGGCAGTTCTGTGACGAGGCTCTTCTTGACCATGCCAAAGCGTGAGACCGTGATGACACAAGTCTCGGGCGCGAATTCGGAGCGTTTGGCGGGCAGGGAAAATAGAGCCGCGAGTTTATCATCTTCGGTCAATGGTGAGGCTTTGAAATATGGAATGCCGTCGGATAAATGTCCGTTCGAGCCGATCTCTGGCAGGGTATGCAATGCGATTGCGGCGGCTTTTCCATTTTCAGCAACCAAATAAAGCGTATCAGTGGATGAGGCTCGCACTAAAAAGTGCGGCGCTTCATTTCCCGATGGACGCGGCGCTTTGTCTTCATGCGTGCGCGCCATGATACCTTCTGCGGTCACACCGATCCAGACGGTTTGCTCGGTGATCAAGTCGGTGGCAACCAGGGACTTCACGCCTTTTCCGCTCTTCTTGAGGTTCACGATCTGCGTGCGGCGTCGGTCACCATAGGCGGCTTTCACACGCAGTAACTCGTCCGATACAACGGCGCGCATTCGCTTCGCAGATTTCAGCAGATCGGTCAGGTCTTTGATGATCGCGGATATTTCCTTGTATTCAGTTTCGATCTTCTTGCGTTCGAGCGCGGCTAAACGGCGCAACTGCATATCGAGGATGGCGTTTGCCTGCAACTCTGTCAGCTTGTAACGCTTCATCAGTTTTTGCCGAGCAGTCTCAACGTCAGGTGCGGAGCGGATGATCTGAATGATCTCATCCAGATTCTTGAGTGCGATCAAATATCCTTCGAGGATGTGCGCGCGGGCTTTGGCTTTATCCAGATCAAATTCGGCGCGGCGTTTGATGATCACAAGTCGGTGTTCAACATAAACGCGGAGTGCCTGTTTCAGAGTTAATGTGCGCGGCTCGCCATCGACCAACGCCAGCAGATTGATGCCGAAGGTGGTTTGCATGGGCGTACGTTTGTATAGCTCGCGCAAAACGGTTTCGGGTTCAACGTTCTTCGTCATCTCAAGGACGATGCGCATACCCTGGCGGTCAGATTCATCTCGCAGATCGGATAAGCCTTCGAGATGACCATCGCGCGCCAACTCGGCAATGCGCTCGATCAAACTGGACTTGTTGACCTGGTACGGTAATTCTGTGACAATGATTCGGCTTTTGCCTCTTTCCATCTCTTCGATGTGCGCCTTGGCTTGCACCGTGACCCGTCCGCGCCCCGAACCATACGCGGACTCAATATCCTCTTCCCCTTTTTCCTGAATGATGATGCCGCCCGTGGGGAAATCAGGTCCCTGCACGAACTCCATCAACTGCTCAACATCAATATCATCGAGCTTGTCCCACTTCTCGATCATGTACACAAGCGCATCAACGATCTCGCCCAGGTTATGCGGCGGGATGGAAGTAGCCATACCGACAGCGATACCCGTTGCGCCGTTCACCAAAAGATTTGGGATCGCGGCAGGTAGAACGCCTGGCTCTTCGAGTGTGTCGTCAAAATTCGGGACGAAGTTTACGGTTTCCTTGTTGAGGTCAAACAAAATATCCAGCGCAGCGGATGTAAGTCTCGCCTCGGTATAACGCATCGCTGCGGGCGGGTCGCCGTCGACCGAGCCAAAGTTACCCTGACCATCCACGAGCAATGTTCGCAAGGAGAAATCCTGCGCCATGCGCGCCATCGCTTCGTAGACTGCCGAGTCACCATGTGGATGATATTTACCGAGCACTTCACCCACGATACGCGCAGACTTCTTGTAAGCCGTATCCGCGCGGATGCCCATGTCGTACATCGCATACAGAATACGTCTTTGCACGGGCTTGAGTCCATCACGCGCATCAGGCAGTGCACGCGAAACGATCACGCTCATCGCGTAATCGAGATACGACTGCTGCATTTCAGTGTCAATGTCTACTTTTCTAACGATGCCAAGTTCCATGGTTGTCTCCGTATAACCCTCACCCCAACCCCTCTCCCAAATTGGGAGAGGGGCAAGGGGTGAGGGAAAATTTGTTCTAATTCGGGGTTATCTTACGAGGAAAAAGAAAAGGCGTCAAGTGCCGATAAATAATTGAAAAAGAATCAAAGCGAGCATCCCTGCCAGAATGGTCAGCAAGGTGTTTTTTGTGAACCATGCCACCAGGATCGCTACGATGCCAGCCAGCAAACGTGTGTTGCCGAGTGACAGGTCAAGTTGATTGTTGCGATAAACCAATTCGGGAAGGATGATCGCAGACAGTACGGCGGGCGGGACATAATGCAATGCTCTGCGCATGGTTAGCGGGATCTCGAATTTGCCAAACAAAAAAATGAGGGAAAATCTCATCCCGAACGTGATCAAACCGCCAATAATCATGATCAGCCAAATGTTCACAGCGTCCCCCTTGGGGATTTTCTACCCTCCATGATCGTCCCCACCACGATCCCAGTCAGCGCGGCAAGGATCAATCCCAACTTGAATGGAATACTATAAGTAAGCACAGCGACCATGCCTGCGCTAACCGCCGCCGCGATCATTGGACGGTTTTTCAAAGCAGGCACAACCATGGCGATAAAGGTCAACGGCAAGGCAAATGCCAACGGCCAGCTTTCAGGGATTGCTGCACCGAGAAATATGCCGAGCGCAGTGCTGACCTGCCAGGTAAGCCAAAGCGAAAAGCCTGCTCCCAATAGGAACCAATGGCTGAAAGGCAGTATCCCCGTCTCTTCATATTTGAGGATGCTCGGTGCATAGGCTTCATCAGTGAGCAGATATGAAAGTAAAACCTTCCATTTCATCGACAGGTTTTTCAAATAAGGCGCGAGCGACGCGCTGTACAACATGTGACGCAAGTTCACCACCGCAATCGTCAGGATGATGACCAGCGCGGGGGCGGCATCATGTACAAGCTGCGCCGTGACAAATTGCGCCGACCCCGCAAATATAATGGATGACATCATTTGCGAAGCCAGCGGGGAAAGCCCCGCATTAAGGGCAAGCGCACCGTAGATCATGCCAAATGGAAATACACCAATCAGCAATGGGATCTCTGCACGCACGCCGTCCCAAAATGTTTTCCTCGCTTCGTTCATAATATCTCCATGAGAGACCCTAAAGCCTTTGAAAACCTTTAGGGTCTTTTACATAAAAAAATCCCGTCAACAACGTGACGGGATTCAGGATGGATTGCCGTCCTCGTTTACTTCAACGCCTCTTTTGCCGCATTGATCACTTCATCGTAATCTGGCTCCACGCCCAAGGCAGGCAGGTACTTGACATAGGTCAACTTCCCATCGCGTCCAACGATGAATACCGAGCGGCGCAAGTAACGGCGCTCCTTGATCAGCACGCCGTACTTGATCCCAAATTCGGCTTCGACCACATCAGACACAACCTTCACCTTGTCCACGCCTGCCGCTCCGCACCAGCGCTTTTGCGCCATGGGAAAATCGGTGCTGATGGTATAGATGATAATGTCATCGCCCAGTTTTGAAGCCTCTTCATTGAAACGGCGCGTCTCACGGTCACACACATCAGTGTCCAGTGATGGCACCGCAGTTAGAATGATCACCTTGCCTTTGGATTCCTGCAAGGGATTTACCGTCGTCCAGCCTGAAACAACAGAAGTGAATTCAGGCGCAACCTGTCCGACCTTTACTTCATCACCAAATAAAGTGACGAAATTGTCATTGATTTTGAAAACATCATTACGAATTGTTGTCATAGTTATTTTCTCCTTGCTAAAAATTGTTAATTTGACGAATGGATTTTACCGCGAAACAAGAAAATCATCCTTTTCTGAAGTGTCGTTGATAAAAGATTCCGAAGCTCACCACCTCGGAACTTTTTTATGCAATATCTACCCGCTGCTGCTACTTGCACTGCTGCTGCTCCCCCCGCCGCTGGTCCTGCTGCTGCTCGTGCTTGTGGAAGGTGATGTCAATTTCTTCATCAGATCATACCAGAAGGATGACCCTTGTGATACTGCCACGGCAGTGATGCCCAATCCAAGCACCTTCAAAAAAATAAACGAAGCCCAATCCCCAACATTGGAAGCCGCAGGGAATTGTTGAGTTTGCCACCAGCCGACCTTAATTGAAAATCTAGCAAGGTCATCGATAATATCAAACAAATCCCCAGTCGTACCACCTTGTGCTACAACAAGGTCAGCCTGAGCAACGGCAATAGCCCGCAATTCTGCATTTTTCCATAAATCCCGGGCGAGTTGAATGGAGTCTGTCCCGAACAGGACGGTTATACCGATGGAAAGTATGATCACAAAACTACGGGCACGTGCGCGGAAGGTTTCCGCAGCCTGCTCCAGGATCCCAGTGAAATAAGCGGTTGTGCGTGTACGCAGGTCAGCGATATTGGTCACGCCTTGATTGATCCAGCTGATAAATGCCTTTTTGCCGTCAGAATCAGGGAGTTTATCGACCAACTCAGCCAGTTCCAACAGGCTCAGTTCCTTTTTTGCAGTCAAACCTGAAATATCAAAAAAGGAATCCACCAGGGTCGCTACTGGAATTTTTTCGATCATTTTGGGTTCAGTGACTGAGCCAAAGACACTCAGGAGGCCCTTATAACGAATTGGACGGAGAGCCTGCATCTGCGGCAGGTTCTTGAGATCACCGATCTTTTTATTGCCAACGAGTTTGATCAAATACTGCTCCAGCGCCTTCCCGCGCGACTCGAAAAATTCATTGATCAATTGTGTAACAAGCGAAACAATGGAGCCTAAAATGTAGTATATAACGATGAGACCAATGGCAACTTCAAGAACTTGTGAGACAGACATAAGTTTCTCCTTGGTTGTAGTATTTCATTCATAATGATGCTCAAACTTTTCCAACTCTGCAAGCCAGTCCTACGGTATGCCTTTTCTTTGACTGTCCCACCAGTGAACAGTTGAATCCAATTTTTCCATCAACAAACCCTTCACTCCCCACAATTGCTTATATTGTACACAATCAAGCCCCGAATTCAAGAGAGTGCGCTTATATTGTTCAAGTAATTTAAGCTCAGCCAAAGGGTCTCTATGGTATAAACGCAATTATGGAAAACCAAACCCTTGAGCGATCTTTCACAACCTATTTTAATGCCAAACCTGAATTTATCGTCCGCGCACCCGGGCGTGTAAATCTGATTGGCGAGCACACCGATTATAACGATGGATTTGTCCTGCCCATGGCGATTGACCGCGCTGTCTGGATTGCACTTTCACCCAGAGCGGATTCGCAAGTCCGCATCCGTTCACTCGACCTTGAAGTTGATTCGGCTTTCGAATTGCATTCTCTCACGAAGGGCGAAGGCTGGCTCGAATACATCAAAGGCGTTGCCAATGAATTGCAAAAAGCAGGCCATGAGTTAAGAGGATTCGACGCAGTAATGACTGGTGATGTGCCTCGCGGCGCAGGGCTGTCATCCTCTGCGGCAGTAGAGCTGGCAACTGCGCGCGCATTTGCCGCCGTCTCCGGCTTCGCATGGGATGCCGCTCAAATGGCAAAAATCTCACAAAAAGCCGAGAACGAATGGGTTGGCATGAAATGCGGCATTATGGATCAAATGGCAAGCGCAGCATCCAAAGAAGGCTTTGCGTTATTTTTGGATTGCCGCACCCTGGAATATCAACATGCCCCCCTGCCCAAGAATACATCCGTGGTGATATTGGATACGTCCACAAGACGCGGGCTGGTCGATTTGGCTTATAACGAAAGGCGAAGTCAATGCGAAGAAGCGGCACGCTGGTTTGGGGTAAAGGCGTTGAGAGACGTAAGTGTGGATGAGTTTGAAAAAAGCAGCGGCTTAAGTGAAGTTGTGATGAAAAGAGCAAGGCATATCATCACAGAGAATGCGCGTGTATTGGAAGCAGTCAACGTACTGAAGGAAGGAAATGTAAAAAGGCTGGGAGAGTTGTTCAATGCCAGCCACAACAGTCTGCGTGACGATTTTGAAGTGACCAATGAGGCGCTTAATCAAATCGTTGAATGCGCACAGGAACAATCCAGTTGTTATGGCGCGCGCATGACAGGCGCAGGCTTTGGCGGCTGTGCTGTGGCATTGGTTCAGGAGGAAAATGCCAGTGATTTCACCAATGCTGTTTCCGCCGCATACAAGCAAAAGTCGGGTTTGGATGCGAGTGTTTATGTCTGCAAGGCAAGTGCGGGAGCAAGTCTGGTCAAAGGGTAATTTCTGAGTGCTCCCGCAATGACAGAATAAAAAATGGACACGTTTTGCGTGTCCATTTTTGTTTTAGGTGTATGCCATCTGTTCGACTTCAATGGCGCGTTTGCGAGGCTGGCGTTTGACCATTCTTTCGGCAGCGATGCGAGCCTGTCGCATTTGGGCGTTACGGATGATCAACTTCATAAATTTTGTGTGATTGGTTGGGTCATTGAGCAGCGAGAAATCTGCCGAGCCAGGCTCGTGAGGCGGATAAAAGATACCACAATTGGGGTTGATCTCCAGCATGTAGATCACGCCATCGGCATCCATGCGATAATCACATCGGGCATAGCCATTACCGCCCAATTCCTTGAAGACACGCATGGTTTGCTCGCGCAGGGTCTTTTGGATCTTTGGGTCATCCACAACCGCCACAGACATTTTTTCGTATTCGACCCATTTCATATCATAATGTTTGAAGGACTTGCCATTTGGGAAAATGAATTCAACAGGAGTGAATGTAAGAGGCTTCTGGGGGTCATTTGGATTTTCTGCAATAAGACAGGTGAACTCGCGGCCTTCAATGAACTCTTCGATGAGCGCACGGCCAAATTCACTGATCTCAACATTTAATTGTTCGCGCAACTGATCAATATTCTCAACACGTGAGTTGCGGCGAATGCCAACACTGGCATATCCATGCGGCGGTTTGACCAACATGGGGAACTTCAAACGCTTGACGACCTTCTCAGCGTCTTCAACGCGATTCACAAAAATCCAATTCGGCGTGGGAACGGACACACGACGGGCGGCATTTTTCATTTCATCACGCGTAGGATCGAAGAATTTCGAATCTGCACCAGTAAAAGCTGCATTATATTTTTCAAGCGCATTTACCAGCGAAATACCCGAAAGCGCGTCATCGGGAGTCCCATCACATAAATTAATAAATGTTTCAACTCCTTCATCCATAAGATCGCGGATTTGTTTTTCAACATCCCATGGTTGCACGAGATGCTGCTTCCAACGATATCCATTCATATACGCTGATGGGTCGTAGGGAATGTCGTTATCATCCGGAAGGCTTGCCAATACACAGATATACATAATCTATCCTTTATTATTTGAGTTTCTCTTTTTTATTTTTATAGTTTACATAATTCATTTAATGATCTTATATTTATTACAAAAGTAATATTGTTAAATATAAAAAAATTATTATTTACATATCCATTGTAACTAACTATTGATTTATGTAAAGGTTTTTGAGTATACACTTATCTTAAAATATTATAAGATGTTTTTATGAGTTGTTTTTATTTTCATTAAGGTTTTTAAGGTCGTTAACGTTTTTAAGAAAAGAAGCACAGGATGATATCCTGTGCTTCGAAATTTTGGTTGTCAATCAAACATGCAATTCAATTTACCCCCAAAACTGCGGGAGATGTTCCTTGTATGTCTTTAGATAATCATCCAGGATAAGTTTTGCAGAATCAAGATCATGGATTGTGGGGTCAAGTAAAAGACACTGCAACGCCTTTTCATAACTACCTTCGACGGCAGCATCAACGCCTAATTGTGCAATCATTAATTCGCGACGGCAAAGCTCCGCAACGGATTCAGGCAATGCACCCATATAAACAGGATGAATGCCTGCTCCATCCACCATAACAGGTGTTTCAACAATTGCGCCCAAGGGTAAGTTGGTAATTTGCCCCGCATTCGGGAGATTTGCGGCGAGGTGGTAATGATTGCCTGCGCAAGTGATATTCTCTATCATCTCCAGCGCGCCTTCGGAATCTGCATCAAGCAAACCATCAATGGTCACGTTGTCATTTGCCATTTCGTTCAATCGATCCAGACTGAAATCCCGCAAGACAGCCATCGTTTCCCAATCATACAGGCGGATATTGAACTTATCCCACGGCTTGGTGACGGCGTCACTCATCCATGGGAGGTATTCGCAGAGGTGGGTATCTCCGGGAACGGGGAACATGCCAAAGTCATGAAAGATGCGGCGCGTTAGCGGTTCAAATTTTTCGTCGAGTTCAAAAAATCGTTTTCTCAAAAGCGGATACAAATCCTCGCCCGTCCGCTTATCGTGAACAGACATGATCCACGTAAAATGATTTGTTCCTGCGGCGCGAATGTCCAGCAAAGCCACAGCCTGCCTCTTCACTTCATGTTGAAGCGGATGCTGCAACACATCAGCATGCATGCCTTCCAATCCATCGGGGACTTGAATGCCAAGTTCCTTTGCCAGTGCAACCCCCACCATGCCATAGCCCGCGTAAATTTGATGACACAACCCGACCACCTTTATTTTGCTGTGACGATTGACCGCATCGCAAATTCGCACCATCGGATTGGTGAAATTGATGAACCAAGCATTGGGACAAGCCTGCTCCATGTCGCGGACAATTTCCATCAGCGGCATGATGTTACGCGCAGCGTGGATAAATCCGCCAGGACCGCCATTCTCAGCGTAGGGTTGATGCACGCCATATTTCAAGGTGATGTCGTAATCTGATTTCCATAGTTCTTCGCGCGGACCGACTTCAATGGCTGAGACAACAAAGTTTGCTCCATCTAGCGCATCTTTATGATTTGTGTGGGCAGTGATGATGAAATTTGAATCCCATTCCTTGTTGAGTTTGTTTGCAAGCCTGTGGACAATATCAAGGCTTTGCGCGTTGCGATCAACCAGTGCAAGATGTGAACCACTTAGTTTCTTCGAGCGCATGAGTGCTGCAAGCGTGTTCTCTCCAAATGATGCGCTTCCCGCGCCGATGACGGTGATTTTGGTCATGTGATTCTCCTTTGGCGTTAAGTATACATGTAGACATAAAACAGGTAAACACGTAAATGACTTTTACGTGTTTACCTGTCTACTTCTGTGCTTGCCTTTGTTTACTTCTTTACTTCTTCAGCGGCGATGCGTCATCGTGAAGTTCCTGTACAAAGTGAGCCCGCGCTTCCACTTCTTCCATTTTGAGGGAGGCATATTGCGAAGCTTCCTTCATCAAACTTTCAGCGACATCAACAGGAAGTTTCTTGAGTGTCTCCAGCGAATGGCCTTTTTTGTGCAGGTACTCTTCGATGAGGGTCTTCTCCAGGAACGCATTGCGGTCTTCTATAGGCTCAACATTTTCGATCTGTTTGGTGGTCATGGCATCCTCCATTCCTCTGCCGCTTAAATGATACGACAGATTATTATTGGTTTCTGCCCGATAACAATAAAAAAGGAAACGTCCTACTTTTATGATAGGACGTTTTGATGGAAATTTCAAGTTACAAAAACGACAGGTTTTACTTCGTTTGAATTTCCACTTCGGCGCTCATGCCCCAGAGCAGACCTGCGGGCTGTTCATCCAGTTCAATGGTGACGGGGTAGACCACGTCACCGCCGACAGTTTCTGAAACGGGCGAGATTTTGGTAACCGTGCCAGTGACTGTAATATCCAAAGCCTCGATATAAACTTTCGCGGTTTGACCGATCTGTACGGCAGGCACATCGCGCTCGCTTAAGTCTGTGGTTTTGATCTGCATGTGAGCCAGGTCACCCAAAACGATCACAGCCTGACCAGCCTGTGCAAGTTCACCTGCCTGTGTTTTGACATCAACGACTGTGGCATCAAATGGCGCCAGCGAGAGTGGTTTGCGTAAAATTAACTTTTGCAGTTTCAAGCTTGGCCTTTGCCTCTTCCAACTCGGCTTCGGCTTGTTTACGCCGCTCTGGCGGGCGATCGTGGCGGGCAGGTATCCAATATTGGAATTCCAACTCCGCGGCCTGTAAGTTCAATTCGGCAGATGTGACTGCAAGTTCAAGGTCAGGCGAGTAGATCGTCACCAACGGTTGACCTGCTGTAACTATGTCACCTTCTTTTACGAACACTTCACTTACTGGCGCAGAGATCATAAAGCTCATTTGCGTATCCAGCGCGGGCACAGCCTCGGCGGATGCGACTACTCCTCCAGTGAGGATCAAGCCTGTTGGTGTGGAAACAGGTTGGGGCGTGGTGGGAGGCGGGGTTGCGGTTGGCGCACTGCATGCCGCGAGAGTCACGGTCAACGCAAGGAACGCTGTCCAAAAAATTTTCTTCATGGGAGTCTCGCTATTCCGTCTCAATGTTCACTTCAGCGCTCATGCCCCAGCGCAAGCCTTCGGGTTGCGAGTTAAATTCAAGGGTCACTTTGTAAACGACATCGCCTCCAACAGTTTCTGAAACACGGGCAATGTCAATAACTTTGCCTGAAAATTCCGCGCCAAGCGCATCAATAAAAATCGTCGCGTTCTGTCCCACCTGCACAGAAGGAACATCCTTTTCGCTGAGGTCGGTGGTTTCAATTTGGAAGTTTGAAAGATCACCCATCACAACCACGATCTGACCAGGGCTGGCAATTTCAGCGGGTGAAATATCCACCGATGCGATCGTGCCATCGATGGGAGCAGTGAGTGTGGCTTGCGCAAGCTGCGCTTTGGCAATATCCACTGCGGCTTGCGAGCGGTCAATATTCGCCTGTGCGGCATCCAGTCTTTCCGCTGATGTGCCTACGCGTTTGAGGTATGTCAACTGAGTTGTAACAGTGACGACATTCGCTTCCGCTTCTTTAACCTTCGCTTCGAGAATTGCCGTTTCAAGCGTGACCAGGGGCTGGTTCGCGGTGACTGAATCACCTGCGGCAACCTCAACAGTTTTCACCGTACCTGTAAAAGGGAATGCCAGCTCAACTTTTTCCATGGGGACAATGATCGCAGAGGCAGAGGCACTGCCAGAGGAAGAGGAAGACTGGGAAGCTGTATCAAGCGAAACGGTCGGGACAGCCGTTGGCGTAGCAGACGAACTACAAGCGGCGAGTGCCAGCGCCAAAATGCTGGTTAATATCCAAAAAACTTTTTTCATTATTCGTAATCTCCTTGTGCTATTCCTAGCATGGTAGTAATTTATGTACAAATTCTATCAGATTGCACAGGTTTTGCACAGGTTTTACTGTTGTATATCTTTCACAATCAAACCGTCTTCCAACGTCACTACACGGCTGGCGTAACTAATGACACGTGGATCATGTGTAGCGAAGACAAAAGTAACGCCTGTTTCTTTGTTGAGTTTCTTCATGATATCCATGACTTGATGGCCGTTGGTTGTGTCGAGGTTAGCAGTTGGTTCGTCTGCCAAAATAAGTGTCGGCTTGGATGCCAACGCCCGCGCAACAGCCACACGCTGTTGTTGTCCCCCACTCAACTGATCCGGGCGGTTGTTGGCGCGATCAGAAAGATCAACTGCCTTGAGCAATTCCATGACACGCTCCCGTCGTTCTGCAGAGGTATGCCCGTTCAACAGGAGAGGCATCTCCACGTTTTCATATGCGGTGAGAGTGGGGATCAGCGCAAAGAATTGGAAAATAAACCCGATCGTCCCACGGCGCATATCAGCACGTTGGTTGCGGTTGAGGGTGGTGACTTCCTTGTTGTTGATGAACACACGTCCCGAGCTGGGCTGATCGAGACAGCCGATCATTTGCAAAAGCGTTGTCTTACCTGACCCAGAGGGTCCAATCAGAGCAGTGAATTCTCCATTCTCGATCGAGAGGTTGACGCCTCGCAAAGCCTGCGTTTCGACTTTCCCAACTTGATATACACGAGTGACATTTTCTATTTTTACGACTTCCATGATTTGACTGCTAAGACCTGACAGGTTTGCAAAACCTGTCAGGTCTGTATATTTTATTTTTCAGCGCGCAAGGCTTCGACCGGTTGCATACGGGAAGCCATCACGGCTGGGTAAAGCCCGGCCAACATCGTGACCACAAAGGTCATGATGGTCAGGTTGATAAGATTATCCATCGTCAATTTGGCGTAGATCGTATCGGCGATCATCATTCCGCTCAGCCCCATGTTTCCGATATAGAATCCGTTAACGTTGAAATAAAGGGTGGCCAACACACCGATGATCAATCCCATAATTACACCGCCAATCGCCAGCATGGACGATTCTGCCAGGAACAACATCATGATGCGTCCGCCTCTCATACCGATCGCGGACAGGATTCCGATCTCGCGTGTGCGTTCGTAGACTGACATGATCAAAGTATTGATGATGACCGAAGCAGAGATCAAAAGAATGATCATGTAAAAGATCGCGATATAACTTTGTGCGAAGGTCTCATACTCAACGAACAGAGAGTTCAAGTCTTTCCACGTCTTGATTTCCAAATTTGAAGGAACACTCAGCGCGGGGACAACTGTATCGGTCATTGTTGTATCTTTGAGCAGCACATACACTGTACTGGCGTGATCTTCCGTCTGTGTCATCGCCTGCGCTTTTGCAAGCGGCAGAAAAACGGTCCCGCTGTCGAACCCATACGTGCCGGTTGTGTAAATTCCCTTTACGGTAAAAGTTTGATCCTGCACATTGCCATCAGCAGTATTGAGCGAGAGACTGACGTTGTCGCCAACTTTCAGTTTCAACTTCTCTGCCATCGGTTTTCCGATCAGCACCGCGTCACGGTCATCTGGGCTGAGATAATTCCCGCTGATAATTCCTTCGCGATATGGATCATTCGCGGGTGACAATGGGTCAATACCCGTGATTTTCGCGCCTGCAGATTGAGTCCCCGAGGAGAGGAATCCGCTTGCGTACAAGCGCGGTGTCGCCGCTTTGACCTGATTCAGCGCGGCAATCTTAATTGCGATCTCGTCCGGGTTGGCAACCAGGTCTTCCCACTTGAGACTCGATTTATTTTCATCGTAAGTAGCTGCGCGGATTTGGATGTGTCCGGTTTGAAGGTTAATGGCGGATTCAATTGCACTGCCCATCTCGCCTGTGACGACAGACGACATTAGGATCAGCAGCGCAAGTCCGCCGCCCACTGCCAGCGCGGAAAAGAAACTGCGTCGGCGGTTGCGACCTAAATCGCGGAAAGCCATTTTAAGAATTTGCATCATGGAAGTGCCTCATACAAAATGCAGGGCTTCGGCAGGTTCGCGCCGCCCGGCTTCATAGGCTGGGATGAGCGCTGCCAAGGCGGAGATGATCACGATCATGGAGACGCGCAAGGGCAGCTTCTCGACGCCCCAGGTGGGATAAGCACGACTTTGGATCAGCGCCATGTAACTGGCAGCCTGTGTCATGTTGCCAAAATCGAGCCCCACTCTCATCAAATAGCCGTTGATTGCCAGCCCCAGGATAATGCCTGCCGTAACACCCACCAGCCCGATCATGATTCCCTCAAGAACGAAAAGCAGGGAAATCTGACGCGGTTTGAGTCCCATGGCGCCCAGCACGCCGATCTCGCGCGTGCGTTCGTAGACCGCCATCAGCAGCAGGTTGAGAATACCAACGCCTGCAATCGCGATGATGATTATGCTGAAAATGTCCATCACGCCATTTTTGCTGTTAATCGCCGAAGCAAGCTCGGGATAATTCGCTTGAAACGATTCGATCTCGTAGCCGGGCAGAGCGGGTTTCATCGAGTTGATCACACTATTTTCCTGGCCAAGCTTATCAAGGAATATCGCCACTTCAGTGGAACCTGCCACGTTGTAGAGCGCCTGCGCTTCGGCAAGCGAAATGTAAACGGTTTGTTTCTCAATGTCCGGCAAGCCGAGATCAAAAATACCGACGACGGTCATTGTGCGCTGACGCATCTGCTCGTGTTGTGAACTCCCGACCATGGCAATACGGTCGCCTACTTTTACGCCCATCGCATCGGCAAGACCTTTGCCGATCAGGACGTTGTCGAGGTCATCACTGGTGAGATTGCGTCCCTCTTTGACATTCTGACCGATAATATTGACTGCTATTTCTTTTTCAGGCTCGACACCTGTAATGCCCACCGAGAACGCGCCCTCGCGGCTGGTGACCAGTCCGCCGGTATGGATTCTCTGCGAGGCAGCCAGCGTCAGCGGATTCGATTCCGCGGCTTTGATCACGGCTTGTGGATCAGCCAATGGGAAAAGAGGATTTGAATTCGCCTCGGCGCGGTACCCTTCGGCGTGGACTTGGACGTTGCCACCCAATACTTTCACGGCGTTGCCATAGATCGCATCGGTGAACCCATTCATCAGCCCGTCATACCACATCATCAAACCCAGCGTCAAAGACATTGCCAGGACAATGATGATGGTGCGGCGTTTGTGCCGCCAAATGTTACGCCATGCAAGGCGCAGGTAAAGTTGCATTTTTACTCCTTATCTCTCAGAGGTTCGAAACCGAATTTCTAAAATCTCATGATTTTGTTACATCGACTGGAACATCCAGCCATTCTTTCAATATTTCAATATTACCCAACGGCAAAGAGCCAGGGGGCGCGCCAAGGATCCGTTCCAACGAATCAGAATAAGCGCCTATCAAAGCTTCAAGACGTTGTAACGCATCGGGAGGCGGATGATCTGTTAGTAATAATTCGACGAGCTTGTCTTCAAACCCGTGCGATAACCCCACAAATATATTCCCAAATTGCTCCGGGTATTTTGTTGAAAATACGCCTTCGTCCATCCCCTGCTGGACGATCACCGCCAGCATTGGCGCAATCCGTTTGATGGATGCAGCCTCCTGCTTCTGGCGCATGATGGCGTTTGCATCTGCATGCCATACACGAAACAGATCAAGCATAAAAGATTTTTGCGACACTTTCCATCGTCCGGCAGTATCGAAATAACACCGAAGCTTTTCGATGGCAGATAAGTCTTTGTCCTCCACAATGGGACGCAAAACCTGCTCGGCATCATCCAATATTCGTTCGATCAGTCCGTCAAGCAAAGCCTGTTTCGAGTCGAAATAATGATAGAAAGCTCCCTTTGAGATCTTCAGCGCATCCAAAATATCCTGGATGGACATCTGCTCGTATCCCTTGGTGTAAACCAACTTGCGGGCACATCCAAAATCTCATTGCGTCGAGCGGCATAATCTTCTTCTTTGACAACTCTGGCATGTTTACCTTTTTATAAACCGACCGTCGGTTTATTATTATGGATAATAAATCCTCCTGTT
>CAWHXC010000031.1:0-36347 GCA_963833175.1 uncultured Chloroflexia bacterium | reverse complement strand
ATCCACAACCGCCACAGACATTTTTTCGTATTCGACCCATTTCATATCATAATGTTTGAAGGATTCGCCATTTGGAAAAATAAATTCAACAGGAGTGAATGTAAGGGGCTTCTGGGGGTCATTTCGATTTTCTGCGATGAGACAGGTGAACTCGCGGCCTTCAATGAACTCTTCGATGAGCGCACGGCCAAATTCACTGATCTCAACATTTAATTGTTCGCGCAACTGATCAATATTCTCAACACGTGAGTTGCGGCGAATGCCAACACTGGCATATCCATGCGGCGGTTTGACTAACATGGGGAACTTCAAACGCTTGACGACCTTCTCAGCGTCTTCAACGCGATTCACAAAAATCCAATTCGGCGTGGGAACAGACACACGACGGGCGGCATCTTTCATTTTCATCACGGTAGGATCGAAGAATTTCGAATCTGCACCAGTAAAAGCTGCATTATATTTTTCAAGCGCATTTACCAGCGCAATACCTGAAAGCGCGTCATCGGGAGTCCCATCACATAAATTAATAAATTTTTCAACTCCTTCATCCATAAGATCGCGGATTTGTTTTTCAACATCCCATGGTTGCACGAGATGCTGCTTCCAGCGATATCCATTCATATACGCTGATGGGTCGTAAGGAATGTCGTTATCATCTGGAAGGCTTGCCAATACACAGATATACATAATCTATCCTTTATTATTTGACTTTCTCTTTTTTATTTTTATAGTTTGCATAATTTATTTTATGATCTTATATTTATTACAAAAGTAATATTTTTAAATGTAAAAAAATTATTATTTACATATCCATTGTAACTAACTATTGATTTATGTAAAGGTTTTTGAGTATACACTTATCTTAAAATCTTATAAGATGTTTTTATAAGTCGTTTTTATTTTCATTAAGGTTTTTAAGGTCGTTAATGTTTTTAAGAAAAAGAAGCACAGGATGATATCCTGTGCTTCGAAATTTTGGTTGTCAATCAAACATGCAATTCAATTTACCCCAAAACTGCGGGAGATGTTCCTTGTATGTCTTTAGATAATCATCCAGGATAAGTTTTGCAAAATCAAGATCATGGATTGTGGGGTCAAGTAAAAGACACTGCAACGCCTTTTCATAACTACCTTCGACGGCAGCATCAACGCCTAATTGTGCAATCATTAATTCGCGACGGCAAAGCTCTGCAACGGATTCAGGCAATGCACCCATATAAACAGGATGAATGCCTGCTCCATCCACCATGACAGGTGTTTCAACAATTGCGCCCAAGGGCAAGTTGGTAATTTGCCCCGCATTCGGGAAATTCGCGGCGAGGTGGTAATGATTGCCTGCGCAAGTGATATTCTCTATCATCTCCAGCGCGCCTTCGGAATCTGCATCAAGCAAACCATCAATGGTCATGTTGTCATTTGCCATTTCGTTCAATCGATCCAGACTGAAATCCCGCAAGACAGCCATCGTTTCCCAATCATACAGGCGGATATTGAACTTATCCCACGGCTTGGTGACGGCGTCACTCATCCATGGGAGGTATTCGCAGAGGTGGGTATCTCCGGGAACGGGGAACATGCCAAAGTCATGAAAGATGCGGCGCGTGAGCGGTTCAAATTTTTCGTCGAGTTCAAAAAATCGTTTTCTCAAAAGCGGATATAGATCCTCGCCCGTCCGCTTATCGTGAACAGACATGATCCACGTAAAATAATTCGTTCCTGCGGCGCGAATGTCCAGCAAAGCCACAGCCTGCTTCTTCACTTCATGTTGAAGCGGATGCTGCAGCACATCAGCATGCATGCCTTCCAATCCATCGGGGACTTGAATGCCGAGTTCCTTTGCCAGTGCAACCCCCACCATGCCATAGCCCGCGTAAATTTGATGACACAACCCGACCACCTTTATTTTGCTGTGACGATTGACCGCGTCACAAATTCGCACCATTGGATTGGTGAAATTGATGAACCAGGCATCAGGACAAGCCTGCTCCATATCGCGGACAATTTCCATCAGCGGCATGATGTTACGCGCAGCGTGGATAAATCCGCCAGGACCGCCATTCTCAGCGTAGGGTTGATGCACGCCATATTTCAAGGTGATGTCGTAATCTGATTTCCATAGTTCTTCGCGCGGACCGACTTCAATGGCTGAGACAACAAAGTTTGCTCCATCTAGCGCATCTTTATGATTTGTGTGGGCAGTGATGATGAAATTTGAATCCCATTCCTTGTTGAGTCTGTTTGCAAGCCTGTGGACAATATCAAGGCTTTGCGCGTTGCGATCAACCAGTGCAAGATGTGAACCACTTAGTTTCTTCGAGCGCATGAGTGCTGCAAGCGTGTTCTCTCCAAATGATGCGCTTCCCGCGCCGATGACGGTGATTTTGGTCATGTGATTCTCCTTTGGCGTTAGTATACATGTAGACATAAAACAGGTAAACACGTAAATGACTTTTACGTGTTTACCTGTCTACTTCTGTGCTTGCCTTTGTTTACTTCTTTACTTCTTCAGCGGCGATGCGTCATCGTGAAGTTCCTGTACAAAGTGAGCCCGCGCTTCCACTTCTTCCATTTTGAGGGAGGCATATTGCGAAGCTTCCTTCATCAAACTTTCAGCGACATCAACAGGAAGTTTCTTGAGTGTCTCCAGCGAATGGCCTTTTTTGTGCAGGTACTCTTCGATGAGGGTCTTCTCCAGGAACGCATTGCGGTCTTCTATAGGCTCGACATTTTCGATCTGTTTGGTGGTCATGGCATCCTCCATTCCTCTGCCGCTTAAATGATACGACAGATTATTATTGGTTTCTGCCCGATAACAATAAAAAAGGAAACGTCCTACTTTTATGATAGGACGTTTTGATGGAAATTTCAAGTTACAAAAACGACAGGTTTTATTTCGTTTGAATTTCCACTTCGGCGCTCATGCCCCAGAGCAGACCTGTCGGGCTGCTCATCCAGTTCAATGGTGACGGGGTAGACCACGTCACCGCCGACAGTTTCTGAAACGGGCGAGATTTTGGTAACCGTGCCAGTGACTGTAATATCCAAAGCCTCGATATAAACTTTCGCGGTTTGACCGATCTGTACGGCAGGCACATCGCGCTCGCTTAAGTCTGTGGTTTTGATCTGCATGTGAGCCAGGTCACCCAAAACGATCACAGCCTGACCAGCCTGTGCAAGTTCACCTGCCTGTGTTTTGACATCAACGACTGTGGCGTCAAATGGCGCAACGAGAGTGGTTTGCGTAAAATTAACTTTTGCAGTTTCAAGCTTGGCCTTTGCCTCTTCCAACTCGGCTTCGGCTTGTTTACGCCGCTCTGGCGGGCGATCGTGGCGGGCGGGTATCCAATATTGGAATTCCAATTCCGCGGCTTGTAAGTTCAATTCGGCTGATGTGACTGCAAGTTCAAGGTCAGGCGAGTAGATCGTCACCAACGGTTGACCTGCTGTAACTATGTCACCTTCTTTTACGAACACTTCACTTACTGGCGCAGAGATAATAAAGCTCATTTGCGTATCCAGCGCGGGCACAGCCTCGGCGGATGCGACTACTCCTCCAGTGAGGATCAAGCCTGTTGGTGTGGAAACAGGTTGGGGCGTGGTGGGAGGCGGGGTTGCGGTTGGCGCACTGCATGCCGCGAGAGTCACGGTCAACGCAAGGAACGCTGTCCAAAAAATTTTCTTCATGGGAGTCTCGCTATTCCGTCTCAATGTTCACTTCAGCGCTCATGCCCCAGCGCAAGCCTTCGGGTTGCGAGTCAAATTCAAGGGTCACTTTGTAAACGACATCGCCTCCAACAGTTTCTGAAACACGGGCAATGTCAATAACTTTGCCTGAAAATTCCGCGCCAAGCGCATCAATAAAAATCGTCGCGTTCTGTCCCACCTGCACAGAAGGAACATCCTTTTCGCTGAGGTCGGTGGTTTCAATTTGGAAGTTTGAAAGATCACCCATCACAACCACGATCTGACCAGGGCTGGCAATTTCAGCGGGTGAAATATCCACCGATGCGATCGTGCCATCGATGGGAGCAGTAAGTGTGGCTTGCGCAAGCTGCGCTTTGGCAATATCCACTGCGGCTTGCGAGCGGTCAATATTCGCCTGTGCGGCATCCAGTCTTTCCGCTGATGTGCCTACGCGTTTGAGGTATGTCAACTGAGTCGTAACAGTGACGACATTCGCTTCCGCTTCTTTAACCTTCGCTTCGAGAATTGCCGTTTCAAGCGTGACCAGGGGCTGGTTCGCGGTGACTAAATCACCTGCGGCAACCTCAACAGTTTTTACCGTACCTGTAAAAGGGAATGCCAGCTCAACTTTTTCCATGGGGACAATGATCGCAGAGGCAGAGGCACTGCCAGAGGAAGAGGAAGACTGGGAAGCTGTATCAAGCGAAACGGTCGGGACAGCCGTTGGCGTAGCAGACGAACTGCAAGCGGCGAGTGCCAGCGCCAAAATGCTGGTTAATATCCAAAAAACTTTTTTCATTATTCGTGATCTCCTTGTGCTATTCCTAGCATGGTAGTGATTTATGTACAAATTCTATCAGATTGCACAGGTTTTGCACAGGTTTTACTGTTGTATATCTTTCACAATCAAACCGTCTTCCAACGTCACTACACGGCTGGCGTAACTAATGACACGTGGATCATGTGTAGCGAAGACAAAAGTAACGCCTGTTTCTTTGTTGAGTTTCTTCATGATATCCATGACTTGATGGCCGTTGGTTGTGTCGAGGTTAGCGGTTGGTTCGTCTGCCAAAATAAGTGTCGGCTTGGATGCCAACGCCCGCGCAACAGCCACACGCTGTTGTTGTCCCCCACTCAACTGATCCGGGCGGTTGTTGGCGCGGTCGGAAAGATCAACTGCCTTGAGCAATTCCATGACACGCTCCCGTCGTTCTGCAGGGGTATGCCCGTTCAACAGGAGAGGCATCTCCACGTTTTCATATGCGGTGAGAGTGGGGATCAGCGCAAAGAATTGGAAGATAAACCCGATCGTCCCACGGCGCATATCGGCGCGTTGGTTGCGGTTGAGGGTGGTGACTTCCTTGTTGTTGATGAACACACGTCCCGAGCTGGGCTGATCGAGACAGCCGATCATTTGCAGAAGCGTGGTCTTACCTGACCCAGAGGGTCCGACCAGAGCAGTAAATTCTCCATTCTCGATCGAGAGATTGACGCCTCGCAAAGCCTGCGTCTCGACTTTTCCAACTTGATATACACGAGTGACATTTTCTATTTTTACGACTTCCATGATTTGAACTGCTAAGACCTGACAGGTTTGCAAAACCTGTCAGGTCTGTATATTTTATTTTTCAGCGCGCAAGGCTTCGACCGGTTGCATACGGGAAGCCATCACGGCTGGGTAAAGCCCGGCCAACATCGTGACCACAAAGGTCATGATGGTCAGGTTGATAAGATTATCCATCGTCAATTTGGCGTAGATCGTATCGGCGATCATCATTCCGCTCAGCCCCATGTTTCCGATATAAAATCCGTTAACGTTGAAATAAAGGGTGGCCAGCACACCGATGATCAATCCCATAATTACACCGCCAATCGCCAGCATGGACAATTCTGCCAGGAACAACATCATGATGCGTCCGCCTCTCATGCCGATCGCGGACAGGATTCCGATCTCGCGTGTGCGTTCGTAGACTGACATGATCAAAGTATTGATGATGACCGAAGCAGAGATCAAAAGAATGATCATGTAAAAGATCGCGATATAACTTTGTGCGAAGGTCTCATACTCAACGAACAGAGAGTTCAAGTCTTTCCACGTCTTGATTTCCAAATTTGAAGGAACACTCAGCGCGGGGACAACTGTATCGGTCATTGTTGTATCTTTGAGCAGCACATACACTGTACTGGCGTGCTCTTCCGTCTGTGTCATCGCTTGCGCTTTTGCAAGCGGCAGAAAAACGGTCCCGCTGTCGAACCCATAGGTGCCGGTTGTGTAAATTCCCTTTACGGTAAAAGTTTGATCCTGTACATTGCCATCGGCAGTGTTGAGCGAGAGACTGACGCTGTCGCCAACCTTCAGTTTCAACTTCTCTGCCATCGGTTTTCCGATCAGCACCGCGTCACGGTCATCTGGGCTGAGGTAATTCCCGCTGATAACTCCTTCGCGATATGGATCATTCGCGGGTGACAATGGGTCAATACCCGTGATTTTCGCGCCTGCCGATTGAGTCCCCGAGGAGAGGAATCCGCTTGCGTACAAGCGCGGTGTCGCCGCTTTGACCTGATTCAGCGCGGCAATCTTAGTTGCGATCTCGTCCGGGTTGGCAACCAGGTCTTCCCACTTGAGACTCGATTTATTTTCATCGTAAGTAGCTGCGCGGATTTGGATGTGTCCGGTTTGAAGGTTAATGGCGGATTCAATTGCACTGCCCATCTCGCCTGTGACGACAGACGACATTAGGATCAGCAGCGCAAGTCCGCCGCCCACTGCCAGCGCGGAAAAGAAACTGCGTCGGCGGTTGCGACCTAAATCGCGGAAAGCCATTTTAAGAATTTGCATCATGGAAGTGCCTCATACAAAATGCAGGGCTTCGGCAGGTTCGCGCCGCCCGGCTTCATAGGCTGGGATGAGCGCTGCCAAGGCGGAGATGATCACGATCATGGAGACGCGCAAGGGCAGCTTCTCGACGCCCCAGGTGGGATAAGCACGACTTTGGATCAGCGCCATGTAACTGGCAGCCTGTGTCATATTGCCAAAATCCAGCCCCACTCTCATCAAATAGCCGTTGATTGCCAGCCCCAGGATAATGCCTGCCGTAACGCCCACCAGCCCGATCATGATTCCCTCAAGAACGAAAAGCAGGGAAATCTGACGCGGTTTGAGTCCCATGGCGCCCAGCACGCCGATCTCGCGCGTGCGTTCGTAGACCGCCATCAGCAGCAGGTTGAGAATACCAACGCCTGCAATCGCGATGATGATCATGCTGAAAATGTCCATCACGCCATTTTTGCTGTTAATCGCCGAAGCAAGCTCGGGATAATTCGCTTGAAACGATTCGATCTCGTAGCCGGGCAGAGTGGGTTTCATCGAGTTCGATCACACTATTTTCCTGGCCAAGCTTATCAAGGAATATCGCCACTTCAGTGGAACCTGCCACGTTGTAGAGCGCCTGCGCTTCGGCAAGCGAAATGTAAACGGTTTGTTTCTCAATGTCCGGCAAGCCGAGATCAAAAATACCGACGACGGTCATTGTGCGCTGACGCATCTGCTCGTGTTGTGAACTCCCGACCATGGCAATACGGTCGCCTACTTTTACGCCCATCGCATCGGCAAGACCTTTGCCGATCAGGACGTTGTCGAGGTCATCACTGGTGAGATTGCGTCCCTCTTTGACATTCTGACCGATAATATTGACTGCTATTTCTTTTTCAGGCTCGACACCTGTAATGCCAACCGAAAACGCGCCCTCGCGGCTGGTGACCAGTCCGCCAGTATGGATTCTCTGCGAGGCAGCCAGCGTCAGCGGATTCGATTCCGCGGCTTTGATCACGGCTTGTGGATCAGCCAATGGGAAAAGAGGATTTGAATTCGCCTCGGCGCGGTAGCCTTCGGCGTGGACTTGGACGTTGCCACCCAATACTTTCACAGCGTTGCCATAGATCGCATCTGTGAACCCATTCATCAGCCCGTCATACCACATCATCAAACCCAGCGTCAAAGACATTGCCAGGACAATGATGATGGTGCGGCGTTTGTGCCGCCAAATGTTACGCCATGCAAGGCGCAGGTAAAGTTGCATTTTTACTCCTTATCTCTCAGAGGTTCGAAACCGAATTTCTAAAATCTCATGATTTTTTTACATCGACTGGAATATCCAGCCATTCTTTCAATATTTCAATATTACCCAACGGCAAAGAGCCAGGGGGCGCGCCAAGGATCCGTTCCAACGAATCAGAATAAGCGCCTATCAAAGCTTCAAGACGTTGTAACGCATCGGGAGGCGGATGATCTGTTAGTAATAATTCGACGAGCTTGTCTTCAAACCCGTGCGATAACCCCACAAATATATTCCCAAATTGCTCCGGGTATTTAGTTGAAAATACGCCTTCGTCCATCCCCTGCTGGACGATCACCGCCAGCATTGGCGCAATCCGTTTGATGGATGCAGCCTCCTGCTTCTGGCGCATGATGGCGTTTGCATCTGCATGCCATACACGAAACAGATCAAGCATAAAAGATTTTTGCGCCACTTTCCACCGTCCGGCAGTATCGAAATAACACCGAAGCTTTTCGATGGCAGATAAGTCTTTATCCTCCACAATGGGACGCAAAACCTGCTCGGCATCATCCAATATTCGTTCGATCAGTCCGTCAAGCAAAGCCTGTTTCGAGTCGAAATAATGATAGAAAGCTCCCTTCGAGATCTTCAGCGCATCCAAAATATCCTGGATGGACATCTGCTCGTATCCCTTGGTGTAAACCAACTGGCGTGCCACATCCAAAATCTCGTTGCGTCGCGCGGCATAATCTTCTTCTTTGACAACTCTAGGCATGTTTACCTTTTTATAAACCGACCGTCGGTTTATTATTGTGAATAATAAATCCTCCTCTTGATTCAGTCAAGACTGAAATTAACGATGTTAGCCCAAAGTTGAAATGTCCCTTTTCTGCAAAGTTAAAATGTCCCCTTCGGAGGACGAGAAAATGGAGACGTTATTGAGTATGAACACAAAAGAATTGAGCAGATTGGAAGTAATGCAAAGGTTGTCGAAGAAACAGATGAGCCAAAAAGAAGCGGGAGAAATTCTGCATCTTGGCAATCGACAAATAAAACGGTTACTGAAATCATATGGAAACAAGGGGCGGTCGGATTGGTTTCAAAACATCGAGGTCGAAAAGGGAATAACCGTTTGTCGGAGAGCGTGAAGAAACAAGGCTTGAGTTTGCTGAAAACAAAATATCAAGGCTTTGGTCCAACGTTGGCGCAAGAGAAGTTGGTGGAGAAAGACAAATTAAAACTCTCGGTGGAAAGCGTGCGGAAGATCATGATCGAAGAAGATTTGTGGAAGCCACGCAAATTGAAAAAGGTTGTGACGCATCAACTGCGTGAACGGCGTGCGTGTTTAGAGGTGTGGCGAGTTGGTACAAATTGATGGGTCACCGCACGACTGGTTCGAGGGGCGCGCAGAAGCCTGTGTGCTGCTGGTTTTCATTGACGACGCAAGCGGGAAATTAGTGCAGTTGCAATTTGTGTTAGCCCAAAGAGCACGGAGAAACCCCTTGAAAACCTCTGTGGACTCTGTGCGCTCCGTGGTAAGAGGTTTTTTTAGCCCATTCTTTTAGACACTCTCTTTCCGATAAAAAATCCAAGCTATTAATTCGTCTCATGTATAATTACTTCCCCGAAAGGAAATCCGCCATGTCCTTTACAAATAAAATCGAAGAATGGATGAAAGAAGCCGAAGAGCGACCCGAATCAGCAGCCACGATCGTGAGGCTGGTGGTCAGGCGTTTGCGCGAACTATCCGAACGCAATGAGGAACTGCTCGCGGAAAATATCGCCCTGCAAAATGGGACCCGCGTCGAGGAATATCAGAAACGCATTGTGCATTTGGAATATCAACTGGATATGCTCAAGCAGCGCTTTGGCATGGACAATGCGGCGATGGATAATCTTCCCGCACAAATCGATGGCACATCCACGATGAACATGCTGATCTACAACGCGCAGGGACGAATCATCCGCGTTGAACTTGATGCGGAGACTAGAGAGATCGGAAACATTACGGGCAACATGATCACAGACCATGAAGCGCCGCGGCTGTTAGCTGTGACTTCCAATGAAAATCTGCTTTTACTTTTTACATCGGGACGGGTGGAAACTTATTCAGTAAACAACATCCCCACAATGCAACTTGGCGGCACATGGGCATGGGAACAAGCCGCAATGCCTAACGAACCTCATGCAGGCGAACAACTGGCTTGCGTCGTTCCATTCTCGCATCTTCCGCTTTCTGATTTCTTTTTACAAGTCAGCCGACGCGGTTATACAAAAAAGACTCTGACCTCGATGTCGGAATCGATTCTCAACAATCACTTCATTGGAAGAGGCGCGACGCAAAAATCTGACCAGCCGTTTGACCTGACTCTCGCGCGCAAGAATGACCGCGCCGCGCTGGTGACCTACGAAGGAAAAGTGATCGCCTTCGATGTGGAGAAATTATCCTATGCCGCCGAGGAGCGCATTCGAACTCAGCGCGTTGGATTATGTCATCGGGTCTTTCATCATCCCAGCCGACACGTCGCTGCTTTGCGTGACTCAAACAGGCAAGGTGATTCAGCGCGAAAGCAAAAGCATCGAAGCGTCGAAATCAACTTTATCAAAAGGGCAATCGCTGATCCCGCCTTCGCGGCTCGAACAGGGAACCCGCTTTATGGGTGCGGTGGCGGCAAAAGAAATAGATCAAATTGCAATATTGGACTCATCGGGAAAAATCAACATTCACGATGTGGAAGCGATGACGGGCAGCGGATCGGTCGAAGCCGACGGGTTGGATCCTGTCCATTGGGCTGATCCAAGCTGAGGGTGGGAAGAGGCGCATCACATCATGAGTCTCAAAGTTGGCGTTGACTTCGGCACATCCAATTCTGGCGTCGCAGTGTATGACGGTCAGCATGTTCGCCTGCTTCCAGTCGATTCAAAAAATGTCCTGCCCGAAGTGATCAAGACGGTGCTGTACATCACGAAGGATTATCGCACCGCGATCGGGCAGGAAGCGGTGGAAATGTATTACCGCGATAACGTCAATCGTCAGCGCAGGTTTGTGAAACAATGGGCGGGCGAGATCGATTATCACGGCGCGGACATGCATTATGTGCGCGACATTTATGTTTACGTGGATGAACTCAAGCCTGGGCGTTTGCTGCAATATCTCAAGACGGCGCTGCGCAAGGAAGGATATACAGGCACGCAAATTTTCGAACGGTTTTACACGGTGGGCGATCTTGCAAAAACTTATTTGAGTTTGCTCAAACACCGCGCCGAAGATGTGCTTGGCGAACCGATTCACGCGGCAACGCTGGGTCGCCCTGTCAAGTTTTCAGAATCGCCTGAGCAGGATCAAAAAGCGGAAGAGACTTTACGTCAAGCCGCGCATGAAGCGGGATTCAAAGAAGTGGATTTTGAACTGGAGCCGATCGCCGCGGCTTTATATTACGAGCAGACAATTACGCAGCCGCAGAATGTTCTCATCTTCGATTTTGGCGGCGGCACGCTCGATATTGCCATCATGCGGCTTGGCGATGCACAAATCGCCAAGTCTATGCCAGCGGCGGTGTGGACATCGCAGGCAGTGACTTTGACCGCACGATCATCGAGAAGCGTATGCTGCCACATTTCGGATATGGACAGGTCAAACATAATCCTGAGATATTGGAAATGATCCACGCCGTACCTGATTGGATGGCGCTTCCCGAACTGGGCACGCCCATCAATCGAAACATTCTTGAAAAAGCCATTCACGCGAAGATCGCCCCTGTCCGCTTGAAAGCATTGGAAGGATTGATCTACAACGATCTGGCGTTCACATTTTACAATCGCGTGGAAGCGGGAAAGATCGCGCTCTCGAAAGAAGGCGCGACGGTCATCAGCCTCGAAGACAAAAATATCGCGCTATGGGACTTGTACACGCGCCATCAATTCGAATCCGATATTCGTCATTATTTGATCGAAGTGGAAAAAGTTTTACTCGATACGATTGCCAGATCAGGTCTTGAACCTGGCTCGATTGATGCGGTCGTGAAGACAGGCGGCTCATCGAATATTCCGCTGTTCACAGAAATGCTCGCGCGCATTTTTGGCAAAGAGAAGGTAAAAGAATCCAACTCATTTAGTAGTGTGGTCGCGGGGCTGGCGATCAAGGCGGGGATGTAACCGACGAAGGCGGCGCAGACCGAGAACAAACGTATCGATGGGTTACGGTCAATTTTGAGCCTCGTCAAACCATTGAGATTGCACTAAAGACCAACAAACTATTGTAATAACGCCTCCAAAAACTCTTAGCAAACTCCTTCGCCGCTTCAACTGGACTTTCACTTCCTCAATCGTCTTCATACACGCCGAGCCGATAATGACCACATGTAATCGTATCAGGGCGGTTTTTGGTTCGTAAAATATTCCCCCCAACCTTGTCAAAATAGAATACTCGTTCTACAATAAGGCAAGTTTTAGAAAAATGATTGTGCCAATTTACTTTAGAAAGGATGTGTAAAATGTTAAATCTCAATTCAGTCATGATCGGAACGAAACAGCCCCTCGTGTTGGCGGCCTTTTACGAAAAAGTGTTTGGAAAGCCCGCTGACATGGTGGACCAGGAGAATGGTTTTTGGGGCTGGCAGTTGGGAGGCGGTTTTTTGGGAATCCTTAATCATTCCGAGATGGGAGGAAAAACAAAAGATCCCGGGCGCATGATGATCAATTTTGAAACTCCGCAAGTAAAGGAGGATTTTGAACGGATCAAGTCCCTTGGCGGCGCGGTCATCAAAGAGCCGTATGATATGGGCGGCGGGTTCATTGCAACCCTGGCTGACCCCGATGGAAACTATTTTCAATTGATGAACCCGATGGGTTAGTAAGGCATTTGAATAAATCACGATATAACCCTCTTTTATAGGAGGGTTATATCGTGGGTGAATAGATAATTTGGGGTTTTCAAACGATTGAATTTGCGCGAAATACTGACAAGTTATGGTCGTAACGCATCCAAAAAACTTTGGGCAAATTCTCTCGCCGTCTCCACTGGATTTTCACTCTCCCCAATCGTCTTCACACACGCCGAACCGACAATGACTCCATCCGCCAGCGCACCGACTTGTTTGGCTTGCTCAGGCGTGCCAATTCCAAATCCCACACACACAGGCGCGGACGTGTGCTCTCGCACGCGGGCGATCAAATCGCCGAGTCCATCGGAAATGGATGTGCGTGCGCCTGTCACACCTGTCACACTGAAACCAAGATAAATAAATCCCTTTGGCATTGCGCGCAATCATCTCCATGCGTTCATTTGGCGATGTCGGCGCGAGCATTTGGATTAACGGCAGGTCTCGATACGATGGCGAAAGATCATCGCCATCTACTCGACCAGCGTTCAATATAGATTCAAAATCGCCTGCTTCTTCCAGTGGAAGGTCAGGGATGATAAATCCATCCGCGCCTGCTTCGAGAGCATCTTGGACAAATTTCTCCAGTCCATATGCCAATATGGGATTGAAATATCCCATCAGAATCAACGGGATGTCCACGCCGCGTTTGCGCAACTCCGCAACAGCCACAAGTGACTTCTTGACCGTGATCCCATGTTCCAGCGCAACCTGCGTTGCTTTTTGAATCACAGGTCCATCCGCCAGCGGATCGGAGAAGGATAATCCCACTTCGATCAAGTCCGCGCCGTTTTTGGCGAGGGCTTCGATCACGTCAATGGATGTTTCCAGGTCAGGATAGCCCAAAGGGAAATAGGGCATGAAGATGGGTTTATTTTTGAAAGCATTTTCAATTCGGTTCATAAGTTCCTCGGTATTAGCGATATTCGATAATCAGGAAATTCGGAAGAATTACTGCAACTAATTCCTAATATCGCCTAATTCCTTTAATCACCGTATTCAAATCCTTATCCCCTCGCCCTGAAAGATTAACCAAAATCACCTGATCCTTCCGCATCTTCGGCGCACGCTTGATGACCTCCGCTACCGCATGAGACGACTCCAACGCGGGGATGATCCCTTCGGTGTGACACAAGGTTTGGAAAGCACTCAATGCTTCCGTATCCGTTGCGGATGTGTAAAATGCCCGTTCGTTATCTCGCATCATCGCGTGTTCGGGACCAACTGCCGCGTAATCCAATCCCGCTGAAACAGAATGAGTTTCTGCAATTTGTCCATCTTCATCCTGCAAGACATACGTACGCGTTCCGTGGATAACCCCCACTCGTGCCTTGGTCGCATCGCCAAATCGAGCAGCATGTTTGCCTGAAGCAATTCCACTGCCGCCCGCTTCGACACCAATTAATTCCACACCATCATCATTTACAAATCCACTGAAAACACCGATGGCATTTGACCCGCCACCCACACAGGCAATCACTGTGTCGGGCAAGCGACCCACATCACGCAGCATTTGTTCGCGTGCCTCAATTCCAATCACCGATTGAAACTCGCGCACGATGGTCGGGTATGGATGTGGACCCAATGCCGAGCCGAGCAAATAATGTGTGTCGCCCACATTTGTCACCCAATCACGGATGGCCTCGTTGATGGCATCCTTCAATGTCTGCGTGCCCGATGTCACGGGGCGAACTTCCGCGCCAAGCAATTTCATGCGGAAGACATTCGGTTCCTGCCGCGCAATGTCCACCGTGCCCATGTACACCACACATTCCAGTCCGAGCAATGCGGCGGCGGTTGCAGACGCTACGCCATGCTGACCTGCGCCCGTTTCGGCAACCACGCGTTTCTTGCCCATGCGCTTCACGAGCAAAGCCTGTCCCAATGCGTTGTTAATTTTATGTGCGCCCGTGTGTGCCAAATCTTCGCGCTTCAGATAAATTTGCGCGCCGCCCAATTGTTCCGATAATCTTTTTGCATAGGTCAACGGTGTGGGCCTGCCCACGAACGACGCCAACAGTCCTTCGAACTCGCGCCTGAAGTCTGGGTCTTTTTGCGCGTCCACGAACGCCTGCTCCAACTCGATCAACGCGGGCATGAGCGTCTCGGGCACGAACTGTCCGCCGTACGGACCAAATTTTGCGGGTAATAATGTTGTCATAATTTCTCCGTTATTCTTTATTCGAGATTCGAGATTGGAAATTTTATCTACACTGATTCCTAATCTCGAATATCGAGTATCGCTCTTACGAAAGCCTTCATCTTGCTCGCATCTTTCTCACCTGGAGCTGATTCGACACCCGAGGCAGTATCCACGCCCCAGGGTTTCACCTGCCGCACCGCATCCGCAACATTCTCTGGAGTCAGCCCGCCCGCCAGCAACAGCGGATAACGCTTCGCCAACTCCGCCGCCGCTGACCAATCCGCTGTCACACCGCTCCCGCCGTAGACTCCTTTGACAGCGGCATCCACCAACAAAGCAGGAGATTCACTTCTTACAAATCCATTTACATCAACAGGAACTCCACGGAACGCCTTGAACGCCTTCCCGTGAAGAGCGCTCAATATTTCAGGTGTTTCATCTCCATGCAATTGGGCGAGACTCAATCCGCATGTCTCCATCGTTGCATAAATTTCTTCAACCGAAGAGTTAACGAACACACCCACGTACGTGATATGTCCATATCTCCGCATCACATACATGATGTCACGACATCTGCCAACATCAATGTAACGCGGACTCTTTGGGTAAAAATTAAACCCGATCAGATCAGCACCCGCATCCATCGCTGCGAGAGCGTCAGTCACATTTTTGATTCCGCAAATTTTTATTTTTGTCATAATTGTCTATCTCGTCATTGCGAGGAGGATGTTCTTTCCCGACGAAGCAATCTCCGTCCCAGTATCTGAGATTGCTTCGGGACTATCGCCCCTCGCAACACTTGCACCTGATGCAAGCACAGGTGTGACGGAATTAAGCCCGAAACTCTCTCACTTTCGCAGGAATATCTTCCGATGTTACCAATGCTTCGCCGACGAGAATTGCGTCAATATTTATGTTTGCCAATCGGTCAACGTCGGTGGCTGTGAAAATTCCACTTTCGGCAACAACGGCGATATCAGATGAGATCATCGGGCGGAGGCGTTCTGTGGTTGCGAGTGAGACTTCAAAAGTGGCGAGGTTGCGGTTGTTGATTCCGATCAATTTTATATCTTTCAATTTCAAAGCGCGCTCGGTTTCAGCTTCGTCGTGGACTTCGACCAAGGCGGTCAATCCCAAACTCAAAGCACAGGCGTGCAGGTCGGCGAAGCGTTTGTCGTCTGTCAGCGCAGCGGCGATGAGGAGGATGGCGTCGGCGCCGTTGGCTCGGGCTTCGTAGATTTGAGTTTCATCAATGGTGAAGTCTTTTCGTAAGAAGAGGTAACTCTGATTTTTTTGTAAAGCGAAGTTCGCGCAGGGTTTCGAGTTTGCCCATGAAGAATTTTTCATCGGTGAGAACGCTGATCGCGGCGGCGCCGTTTTGGGTGTAGATGTCTGCCACTTGAAACAGGTCGAGGTGCGGGGCGAGAATCCCTTTGGAGGGAGAGGCTCTCTTTAGTTCAGCGATCAGGCTCGGGCGGAGAGCGAAGCGGCGGCGCTTGATTGCGGCGAGAAAATCTCTGGGCGTGGGACTCTGCTCTGCGGCGCGGCGCAATTTGACAGCGTCGAGCGCCGCAATTTCCAATTTCTTTTGAGCGATAATTTTTTCTAAGATATTTGTCATAATTTGGCGTAGGGGCGGATCGCGATCCGCCCTTATCGTGAGTATTCAACGAGGGCGTTGAGTTTGGCGAGGGCGTTGCCATTATCGAGCGCGGCAGTGGCTTCGACCAGCGCGGACTTGAAATCACCCGTTTCGGCAGCGAGAGCGCCAGCGGCGTTGAGCAGAACGGAGTCGCGGCGCGCGCCTTTGAGTTTGCCGCTGAGAAGATCACGCATCATCGCCGCGGATTCATCGGGCGTGCCGCCGCGCAAATCTTCCATCGTGGCGAGGGAGAAACCGAGTGTCGTGGGGTCGAGATCGTAGGTATTGACCGCTCCATCCTTGAGATGACTGATGCGATTGATGCCGCAAGTGTTGAGTTCATCGGTGCCGCCTGCGCCGTAGATGATCAGCGCGGCGCGTGAACCGAGTTCCTTGAGAACATTGGCGAGCGGCTCGGTGAGTTTGGCGTCGTAGACACCCGTGAGTTGAATGTTCGCACCCGCGGGATTGGTGAGCGGACCGAGGACATTGAAGATCGTGCGCTGACCGATCTCCTTGCGCGGACCGATGGCATGCTTCATGGCGGGATGAAACTTGGCGGCGAACATAAAGCCGATGCCGATGGTATCAATGGCGTGGGCGATCTGTTCGGGCGTGAGTTCGAGGCTGACACCGAGCGCGGAAAGTACATCCGCGGAACCGCAATGAGATGAAGCGGCACGATTGCCATGCTTGGCAACTTTGCGTCCCGTGCCTGCGAGGACGAATGCGGCGGCGGTGGAAATATTGAAAGTGTGAGCGCCGTCGCCGCCTGTGCCGACGATGTCGTAAATGCGTTCGGTCTGGATCAGCAAGCTTCACCTTGACCGCGTTAGCGCGCATGGCACGTACTGAACCTGTGATCTCAGGAATGGTCTCCCCTTTCATGCGCAGAGAAACCAGATAGGCGCTGACCTGCGCGGGCGTGGCTTGACCTGTCATAATGACGTTCATCGCTTCTTCGGCTTCTGCGGCGGTGAGGTCTGTGCGGTTGATGGTTTTGGCGATGAACGGCTTCAGCATGGACGGTTCCGCAGACGTGCCAGCGGGCGGGGCAATCTTGATATCGAGAAAATTCTTGAGCAGTTGTTTGCCGTGTTCAGTCAGAATGGACTCGGGATGGAATTGCACGCCGTAGGTCGGGTGCTGATGATGTTTGAGCGCCATGATCTCGCCTTCGGAAGTTTGCGCGACAATTTCAAGTTCGGCGGGGATGGGTTCATAGACCACGAGAGAGTGATAGCGCATGGCTTCAAAGGGCGAAGGAATATCTTTGAAGACACCCTGTCCGTTGTGAGTGACGGGAGAAGTCTTGCCGTGCATGAGACGCGGAGCGCGATCCACTTTGCCGCCGTAGACTGCGCCGAGACATTGATGTCCGAGGCAGACGCCGAGCACGGGAATTTTGCCCGTGAAGTGTTTGATGGCTTCGGGGGAGACGCCGCCGTCTTTGATGGGTTCGCCTGGACCTGGAGAGATGACGAGGTGGTCAGGCTTGAGGGCAACCAATTCATTCAAGGAAATTTGGTCATTGCGAAAGACACGAATATCCGCGCCGAGTTCGCCGAGGTATTGGACGAGGTTATAGGTAAAGGAGTCGTAGTTGTCGATTAAGGCTAGCATAGTTAAAACCTTCCTTTACCACAGAGCACACAAAGAGCACTGAGAAAAACCTTTTAAATCTCCGTGGACTCTGTGACCTCCGTGGTGAAATCTTTTTATTCTTCATTTCCAAAAATATCCACTTCATCAGCGAAGAGGTCGAGTGAATACGATAAGCCAGTCACATCGCGGACCAGTTTCATGGTCTCTTTGGCTTCGGTTTGCATACGGCGGATTCCGTCCGCAAGAACATCACGCGGAATGGTGGGATGGGCGAGATAGTACGCGCGCTTCTCGCGGATGGGCTCAAGGAAGGTGTTGATGGCTTTGGCAAGTTTCTCCTTGACTTCCACATCGCCGACCTGTCCCTTGCGATAACGCTCCTTGAGGTCATCCACTTCGGCGTAGGAGGGATTGAACGCATCGTGATAGATGAAAACAGGATTGCCTTCCACCGTACCTGGGTCCGTGGCGCGCAGGCGTTTGGGATCGGTGTACATGCCTTTGACTTTTTCTTCGACGGTCTTTGCATCGTCGGATAAATAGATGGCGTTGTCCAGTGACTTGCTCATCTTGTTTTGTCCGTCTGTGCCAATAAGCATGGGAACTTCGCCGATGATGGGTTCTGGTTCGGGAAAAACTTCGCCACCGTAGAGATTATTGAACTTGCGTGCCATCTCGCGGGCGAGCTCAACGTGCGATAGATTATCGCGCCCGACAGGGACTTCCTGCGCGCGCGGCAGGAGAATATCCACAGCTTGCAGGACGGGATACCCAAGCAGACCAAACGGCATGGAGTCGATGTGCGCGTCACGTGCCATGTCTTTGAGAGTGGGCATGCGTTCGAGGCGCGGCACGGTGACCAGCATTTCAAAGATCAAATTTAATTCATAGGTTTCTGGGATCGCAGACTGCACAAAGATGGTGCTGACCTGCGGGTCAATGCCGACAGCGAGATAATCCAGAACGATTTCGCGGATGTAGGCGGGAATTTCTTTGATGTACTGCGGCTCGGGTTTGGTGGTCATCGTGTGCAAGTCAGCAATGATGAAAAACGAATCATATTGATGCTGCAAGCGCACACGATTTTGCAGTGAGCCGACATAATGACCAAGGTGCAGTCGCCCTGTTGGGCGGTCACCAGTGAGGAGGCGGGGTTTGGGGTTTGTCATGGGTTAGGTTCCTTTCGGTTATCAAGTGAAGAAGTAAAAAGTGAAAAGTGAGAAGTGGCGATGGGGTTACTTTTTACTTCTCACTTTTTACTGTTCGATCAACTATTGCTCTCAGCAGCGTCGATGGCACGTAACATCGCAGCTCGCTTTATTCACCGTCTCCTGATACTCCGTGGACGGGTCTGAATCCGCGACGATGCCTGCGCCTGCTTGCACGCTGACCGTATTGCCGCGCCCGACCATGGTGCGGATGGCGAGGCAGGTGTCCATGGCGCCGTCGAAGCCGAAGTAGCCGATCATGCCTGCATAGGCACTGCGTGCGTCAGGTTCCAGTTCGGCGATGATCTCCATGGCGCGGACTTTCGGCGCACCGCTGACTGTCCCTGCGGGGAAGGCGGCGCGGACTAGATCGAAAGCGGTCAGTTCGGGGCGCAGCGTCCCTTCGACGTGAGAGACGATGTGCATGACGTGTGAATATTTTTCAACAGTGAAGAAATCAGAAACTTTGATCGTGCCATATTCGCACACGCGCCCCAGGTCGTTGCGACCCAGGTCAACCAGCATCACATGCTCCGCGCGTTCCTTCGGGTCGGCGAGCAGGTCTTTGGCAAGCGATGCATCAGCGTCCGCATCTGCTCCTCGGGGGCGCGTCCCAGCGATCGGTCGGAGCGAAGCGGTTCTTCCTTCCAATCGCACGAACATCTCAGGCGACGATCCAACAATATAAAGCGGCTCATCGTCCACGAGTTCGAAATCAAAAAAGAACATGTACGGCGAAGGGTTGAGGCGGCGCACGGCGCGATAAACATCAAAGTGTTCAACATTTGTTTCGCGGCTGAAGCGCTGCGAAAGCACCACTTGAAAAATATCGCCCGCAACAATGTGCTCCTTGGCGGCGCGCACCATATCTTCGTATGTCCCTTGCGTGTGGCTCGCCTTGACCTTCGACGGCGTGACCTTGATATTTTGCGCGGGCGGCAAAGGCTGATGAATGCGCGCGGCAATCGAATCGAGTTTTTGTTCAGCGGCTTGTGTATCGCCATCCAAAACATTTGCGATGAGGAAGATGGTGCGGCGCGCGTGGTCAAATGCGACGATGGTATCGGCGAGCAAATAAATTCCATCGGGGATGTTCGCACTGCGCGAAGTCAGCACGGTTCATTTTCTCGCTGAGAGTGGGTTCAAAAAAACGGACAGATTCGTACCCGAGGTAGCCCACCAACCCACCCGTGAAGCGCGGCGCGTTCGGCAAGCGGACGGCGGGAAAGCGGCTCATTTCATTTTGCAAAAACAGGGTCGGGTCATCGTTATCGAGTTGGACGGTGCGGGTTTCGCCGTTCTCCTTGATCTCGACCTGACCGTCGCGCAAAATATATTCCGCTCTGGGCTGCACACCGATAAATGAATAGCGCGCGATGCGTTCGCCGCCTTCGACGGATTCCAATAAAAAGGACGCGCCGTCGCCGCGCAGTTTGAGATACAAGCTGACGGGGGTTTCAAGGTCCGCCGATACCTCGCGGATGATGGTTTGGACTTGTGGTTGATTTAAGTAACATAGTTTCTCCTTGTTAATTATCGTCAATTCTGAGCGATTACGCAGATTGCTGAGATTATCGAAAGACCTGTCGCAATCTGCTCAGGTTGACATATATTGATTTAAAACAAAATCCTCTCCGTCCATAGGGACGAGAGAGGACTCCCGTGGTGCCAACCCAGGTTAGAAATGGTTTCCTTTAACAAAAAATCTCTGTTGTGAGCAACAGAGATCCAGAAGCCAGCTTCACTATTTCAGGTACGATCTCGTCATGAGATTTATACCCTTACTCTATAACGGGAGTTCCCGAATTGGAATACTTATGCTTGACTTCGCTCAGTACGTTCATCCTTTTACTCGGAGGTCCATTCGACTTCTGCGCTTTTGCCTTGCTTTCACCATGGTTCTGCTCGGCTCTCTGGAAATCGCTTTGAAGTGTACTCGTCCTCGTCAGCGTTTTATGTATGTTATTGGGCGGTATTCTATGACGGAGAGGGGGATGTGTCAAGGGTTAGTTTGAATCGAATTAGATTAGCTCACGCAATTCAGTGACACTCAACATTGGACGACTTCTATGTAGCATACTATGCCAATTTGAGCAAACAATAGTCAAATCTTCAAATCTCGTAACGTGCCCAGGTTCTAGTGACGAAACTGGGATTAGATGATGGCATTCAGCAGAACTATCTCCCAATAATCCATCGATTTTCAAAAAATCAAAATTACAAGCTTCGCAAATTAACGCACCCACCTCACTCAAAACCTTAGCCTTTATCTTATTTGCAGCCTCGCTATGTCTTTCTTTGTACTGTGCAAATGCATGAAGATTTTGCCTTCTGGAAATTCCAATTCATCTAATTCAACTGTATAACTTTCATCGAGCACTTCTTGAATTAAAGTTACACCTTTTATACTGTCATATATGTTCTTTAAAGCATTGTAAGCATTTCCAGTTTCTTCATTTGTGACAGAGAGTAATTCTTCTGTCCGTTCATTCAAAATACCTGTTAAGTAACCCATCATCTTTTGCGATACTAGATCTGCTAATATCGTGTCTAATTCAGCGATATAACTGACAAATATCATGAGATATCATTAGCTACAAATTTTTGCAATAAAGCAATTGTATCAAATTCATCAAGCATGTTGACTTGAATCTCGAATCCTTTATATCCACTCAATCGTATGCATAGAGCGGTGCTTTTATGTTTTATCAAAGCACTTCTATATGCTTTAAAATCTGAACCAATCGATATTGCGCCACAATATCATCAAATAGCTCATAAACAAATAAATCCATTGACTTAACTCACTAGCAAGCTTCCAGATATTTCATAAGTTGGCAATTTAAATAGAGTAAATCATTAAATTAGTCGCATATAATTTCATGGCATCAAGGAAGATCAGAATCTATTTGACTTGTAAAGTACTTTATCCACAGACAATATAGTATACAACAAAACAGACATATCTTCGCGAAAGGCTTGCGTTGCGAGTTACATGTCCGCGGGAGGGAGTGATTATTCAGTCTAGCAATGCAATTTTAAATTGAAACGCGCCCAATTGGGAGCGCGTCAGTTATGTATCATGGAATGTGGCTGTCCCCTAGCGAGGTTCAGTAGCCCCAAACGCGGGAATCATTTACATAAGCTGGTAAATTGGTCCAATCGACATAGCTGGCAGGAAGTGCGCCAGTGGCATGCCACCAGTCATTTGTGCCGCTGTAATTTTCACTCCAGTTATTCAGCCGCAGGGCGGTATGATATTCCCAACCCGCACCAGCGGGGAGAGAGGTCGTCCCATAGTTGACCGTAAAATAATAAGTGGAACCAGATGCAAGAGTCGGACCCGAAATCGTCGCAGTTCCCGATTGGTCATAATATTTTTCCAGCACATAACTGTCTGCAGCCTGAGACCCATCTATGGTGAAGTAGATCCGAACGGAAATGTTTGACTGCGCGCTCGAGCCAGTATTCTGGATACGATAGTGGAAGGCAGATTGCTGGTTGTTATCGGTGCCGCCCGTAACCAGTTGCACCTTCAAAACGCCAGTACTGACAACTGTATTTCCTGGCTTGATAGGTGTGTCGGTGAAGGCAGCCGTTGGATCAACAGTTGTATTGATCGCACTCGCAGCACTACCGCCACCAGGCAAATTGTCGTTGCGATGCTGATAAAGGAAATCCTTGGTGAACTCTCCCATGTAGGCCTCGCCGCCAAGCAGGTTCCAGTCCGTATCAAACATGATCGGCTGCCAGTAATCGTCAAAGACCCAGGTAGTCCAACTTACGCCTTTTGAATCGAGATAGGCGCTGAACGGAACGCCGTACTCGGTCTTGGTGCCGCTGGTGGGAACGCTGCCGCCCTGCTGCCAACCCCATTCAGTGATGAAATATGGTACTGTTTTTGAGCTATCCCCAAACCAGGAATCCCAAACGGCCTGACCACCATGCCCCGGGTAAATATGAGCGACATAGACCAGATTGCTGCCGCTAAAGGGGCTGGTGGCAGCTTCGGCAACATTCTGAGACCAACGCGGACCACCGATCAGGATCAGATTTTTCGGCGCCGCAGCGCGGATAATATCCACCCAGGGTTGGGCGGTTGTTTTCCAGGTACTCCAGTCATCGGGGTAGATCGGCTCATTGTAAAGTTCGAATATCACGTTTGGCGTGCTGGCATATTTTGGCGCCACATAATTCCAGAAAGCGCGGGTGGCTGTATCCACATCGCTGGAGTTGTAGTCTTTAATATAGTGCCAGTCTATGATGCAGTAGATCTGCTTACTGATGCAGTGTTGAACAGCAGGGTCGAGATGTTTGGTGAAGTAGGCATCAGGGTCCGCGTTCCAGCCTGGCTGCCCGTCAATTGCATTTGGATATACGGGCAGGCGAACAACACGTGCGTACCAACCGTTGGCATTATCTGTTGCCATATCGATTAACGCATTGGCATTGCGCGTGCGCGAATTTGCAACCGAAACATCCACAAGCGAAACGCCCCGCAGAATCACATTATTGCCACTCGGGTCCTTGATATATCGACCTGAGATGGAAAGCCATGGTGTGTTGATGGATTGGGAAGTTTGGGCAGGCGAAGTCGCTGGCAAAGTCTGTGCAGACGGAATCTGGGTGGATGAAGGCTGGATGGATGAAGTCTGGGCAGACAGAACGCCAACAAGTATCAGCGCGAGGATTAGGAACACCGGAATGAGCAACAAACGAAAATTAAAGGAACGAAACATATTTTCACGCTTTTTTTCAAAGTCAAACAGATTGGAATGTCACAAAGTCGAAGCTTTCGCTTTGGAGTTTGTGGTTACTTGGGGTTTTTGGGCGGTTTCACAGGCTTGTTTGGATTACCATGATTACCAGAATTTCCCCTAGGCGGGTGCGCTTTAAAAACTTTCTCGGGTTTTAATTGGGATGGCGCATATCTTGCATAGATCGGCTCTGTTGGCTGCGGTAATATTCGGAACATCAAAAATCCAAATAACAATAGTGTCACCAGCGCAACGGACCAGCGAGCGGCTTGTGTCTCTGCTATAACTCTTCCGTCGATATCCCCAGCGCTTGTCACCAGCACTGGTTTTGTCCCGCGTTCACTAAGCAGGCTGTACGCAGGTGCCGCCAGATATAAACTCATTTGCCAAAACAGGAATATAACGGTCAGCCATCCTTCAAAAGGCGGCTTGCTGATCGCCAGGAATAGTCCGGTCAAACCACAAGCGATGCCGATCCCGGTTTCCCACTGCGTGACGATCAGCGCCCGCAGCAGGTTCGAATCCCCTTTTGACTTGGATGTTCGCAAAAACACACCGCGCGGTTGGATGAGTCCCTGTATGCTGGCCAGGGTCACCACCCAGCTCAGGCTGAAGAAGCTGCCCATCGCGCGCAAAGCCCGCAACCAGTCAAGGTTCAATCTGTAGCGCAGTGCCCACAAGAATCGCGCCAAACCAAGGACAAGGAATACCAGCGGCACCACAGCAATTACCCCGGTCATGGGACGGACGCCAGTGTCCCATCCAAACATGATAGCGATACTGCTTATGAGCAGCATCGTCGTAAATACCAAGGTGATTGACTCATTGAACCATTGCAGGCTTGATAAAAGATAGTAATAGCGCTGGGTTGCAGTCAATTGATTTGTCGGGTCCACCCAATGTGCCCACGGCATCAGTGATTCCCAATGCTTGCGCAAAACCTGGATGCCTCCAAAGCACCAGCGGAAACGCTGTTTCTTCAACCCTTCAAAATTCAACGGCATGATGCCGTGTCCATAGGCCTGATTAATATAGATCGATTTGTATCCCAACTTGAGGATGCGCAGACTCGCCTCGGCATCCTCGGTGATACACCACTCGTCCCAGCCGCCAATCTCCTGCACCACAGATTTACGGATCAGTCCCATCGTCCCGCAAAAGATGATTGCGTTGTGTTCATTCCGCGAAGGCATTGAGACTTCGAAAAAATATTTATATGCGTCGTAACAGGCTTCCAGAAATGGATTGCCTTTGTAATCCCGATAATCCTGCGGTGTTTGGACAAATGCGACCTTTGGATCAATAAAATGCGGAATGAGTTCGTTCAAATAATTTGGCTGGACTTGATAGTCAGCATCGATGATGGCAATGATCTCTGCATCAGGGTCGGTTTGCGTAAGAGAAAAGTTTAAGGCGCCGGATTTATATCCAGGCCACTTATCGAGGTGGAGACATTTAAAATTTGGACCAAGTTCCTTGCAAAGGGATTCCAATGGACGCCATGTGGCTTCATCCGGGGTGTTATTATCAATTAAAAGGACTTCATAGTTGGGATAATTCATCCTTGCCAATGTGCGCAAGGTTGCTTCGACCACTTCCAAAGGTTCGTTATAGGCCGGGACTTGAAGCGAAACCATCGGCGTGTATCCGCTAACAGGTTGAGCAGGGCCCGCTACATGATTCCAGCGAAACCGTGTGCAGACATCCAGCATTTCAAAGGTATACGACAATGAAAGTCCAATGGCAAACAATTCGGCAAAGAACAGAACAAATGAAAACAGGAAACTTAACGGGTTTAACGGAGTAAAGGCAGTCACAGTAAAACTATACGCTATGAACAACACTGCCGAGAGTACGCTCATCGTCCAGGTGGTTTGCCCAAACCAATTCCAGTTGGGAAGCAGGAATATCCAGATGACTCCACACAAAATGGCTGCCAGGCTGAGAATCAATACTTCATTTGGTTCGCCAAAGGTGAACACTGCCCATAGATCCCCAAATAGAATCACAGTCAATAACCACAAAACCCCATTTAGTTTATTACCGTGACGCACACGTGTACCCAACAGGAATGTAACGATTGAGCTTATGATTAACCAAATTGCAGAAAGAGCCAGTGAATTCGTCAGCATTATGTTTTACACCAGATGTAAGGTAAAAATGAAAAAAAATACCAGCGCGATCAGCCACAGCACGATTGCCCCACCTATGACGACCCAGGCCCGGCGGCTATCAATTGGCTCGACTGGTTGGCGCAATAATTTAATAGCAGTAATCATTGCTAGCGGAGCAATGACCAGTGTGCCCAATCCGGCCGGAATCAACCCGACTACAGACCATCCCAGCCAGTGAATGGCTGGTCGGGCTGGCGGGGAGTTTTGAGGCGGAAACAGTTCTGCCATGGCCCGGTCTTTTGGATGAATAAATTGAAATTCTCCAGTGTACTGATTTTGTAAATAACTTCTGTCTCACTCTGGTAAGCAAGAAACGCATCCTTACGCAGCAATTGTTGCATGGTTTCATAAAGTTCTTGCCGGGCTACAGCATTCTCTGGGTTCAACTCAAGCGCCTGATTGAGTCGCGGTAACTGATTCTTCCAGGGTCTCGCTGGTTTTGGCGGATTTTATTGATGATGATGGCATAGTTTGAATTTCCATATTGCCCTTTGTGATCTAAGTGTACGCAACCAAATTTTGATCACGTCAAAACACTGACATACGATATTTCTTTATTCGTCAATATTGCTGGCATATACATTAACCCGTGCCAGTTGTCATATCTTAAATTACTAAATAATCTGATCGCTTGCCTACTCTACCCATCATACAGTAAACACTCCCTGGGCACATCCGTCGACCGGGGAGTGTTTGTCCCCGCCACTTGGGGGAGAGACGGAATATTGGGAATGACGCGGTAGTTATGACGAATCCGCAAGCCATCCCGCCTGACAAAGTATCAAAAATACATTACCGGGGTAATTACTGGGCTGAATGATATAAAACCAAACAGGCGCGTCCCGTATAAAGGACGTGCCTGTTTGCAAAACAAGACCTGACATGTGTACCCTAACGGGTACGCGTTCGCGAAAGGCTTGCGTTGCGAGTCACTTGTCAGGTCTGGGAATTAGATTTCAACATCCCCAATGCAAACCGCCTATTCAACGGCTTTTGCCAACATAACATGCATCGTACGTTGTCAATTCCATAGTTGAGGTGGTTTTAAGTGCCAGTTTCCCCAAGCCCCTTATGTCCGCCAGTGAATCCTCCAGCGGACGGTCAAATCGGCGGGTGTATTTCAGCAGGATGTTGGCGCCTCAATATAAAACAAGCCAGGAACCTGGATTTTCGCCTGTGAAAAAAGCAGGAAAACATTTTCCCGTTCAGGCGGGAACCAAAACCTCCAGCGCCTGGGGAATCGCAACTGTTGTGAACGGCGTCTGGCCGCCGATTTCCCCATCGATCCAGACCTCTTGCTCAGGTGGTTTTTTTCAACTCGTCGATCTTCTTTGATAGAGTAGCAATTTTCTGGCCAAGTTCCTCGACATCGCCTTTGGATGGGATATTCATCCGCTCCAGAACTCCCTCGACATTCTTGCTGATCTCATCTTCGATCTTCTTCGTCTTGCCTTTTCGCTTATCCATCATCTCGTTGACGAGCTTTTTACCATCTTTTTCGGCGATCTCGCCGCGCTCAATCAGGCGATTTACAAAAGCCTCGATTTCTTCCTCTGCGATCACAGCGGCGCCGATGGTTGCCAGCAGCACTCGCCGGAGCATCTCAAACATTTTAGATTGATTTTTATCTTTCGGTTCCTCAACAACATCTTCAACTTTCGATTTCGTGGGCATATTAATCCTCCGTCATCTGAAAAAAAGCAAATAGATTGAATATTTAATTTGACCTATATTTATGACGCACTGTCTATTAAAAAGTATAGCATCGCGGTTATAGAGAGTCAAGAACTTTTTTCTTAGTGTGTTTAATCAAGGGTTCCTGCTGAAAGGACAGCCTGGAAGGATTTATATTCTTCAGTAAAAAGTTCGAGGAATTTCTCGGGGTCGGGTATCAGCCCCGCATCAACGTTCCAGCCAACAACAAGCTGATCGTTGTAGCTGACGAAACTCAGTCCCACCGCAATCCGCCCCGACTGCGGCACCCAGGCAATGATGGATTCGATGGGCGCGTCTGCCAGGTAAAGTTGTCGACGCGACCCAGGGACGTTTGTAGCCACAATCGTTCCTTTTGTGTCCAAAAGCCTGGTTGCCAGATGCTCGATCCACTTAGGCAGCTGGCCCAGAATGTTGAGTATTACATAAGTGGCGGCATATTCAGCAGACGCTTTCAAGTTGTCCATGCCTTGCTTAACCCCCTCAAGACGTTCCAAGGGCTGCTCACGATCCAAAGGCAGCGTGAGAAAGACAAGACCGAATTTGTTGCCAAGTTCCTCGTCAAAGGTGAGGCCGCGCATATTTACCAGGATAAAAGCGCGTATGTTACGTTTTCGATTATCGTTGTGCAGATCCATATAGCGACGTATCGCACCAGATGCAACCGCCATTAACACATCATTGATGGTTGCCTGTTTATACCGGGCAATTTTTTTTATTTCAGGCACACTAAAGGGCTCAGACCAGACGGCTTTTTTGACCTGTCCCAGCGGTCCTTTTAGGATGGTAGGCGGATCGGGTGGGCGAAATATGATTCGGGTTATTGCCGCGAGCATATCGGTCAAAGTAGGGTTACGATGCGAATTGTCCCGGCCCGGTGTGGCAGTGGAATTTGTCGGAGAGTCTTGCGCCGCTGTTTGCACATTGGCATATCTGCGGTTAGCCTGGTGTTTATCTTGATTTGGATTATCCACAGGATCTCGATCCGCAGACTCCCCGATTGAGGTCTCGGTCATCCGTAATAATACCTGCATGAGTGAAACGCCGTCTGCGATACAGTGGTGCACGCGAACGATGATTATGCTGCCATCAGGATGATCGTCAATCAGGGTAAGTTTCCACAATGGGCGGGCAAAATCCAGAATTGTGTTCATTTCTCTGTTGATCAATTCATCCACAGTTGCATCATTTGAGGGGGACTGAAGTTTAACGCGTTCCACATGATCTTCAACCTGTTGATAGGGAGCATCTTCCCAGTACGGGCGGCCGAAAATTTGACTTGGCCTGACAATGCGCTGTCGAAAGCGGCGGTAACGGCTGACGGTACCCTCGAGATTTGTAATTAACCGCTCATAATTTACCTGCCCATTAAATCTTAAGACCACCGTGATCATCATCGGGTTGGTCGGATTCTCCATGCGAAGCCAGGCAAGATCTACATTGTTCAATCTGATCTTTGTTATTTTGCACCTCTCTCACCATTTCAGTTTTCAAGAAGGAAATTATATAAAATAAGACGATACCGGATATGGGTATCGTCTTATTTTATATGTTTTATGAGCGAAACGCCAGAAGAACCGCTACAATAAATAAACCACCCCAAATGAACCATGGGCCATTGAATGCCAATATCATAGCCCCTGCAAGCAGGCAGAATCCAGCCAGCAGCGTACCGCGTAAACCATTCAAAGGTCCCGCGGGAGGTTTCTTAAGATCCGACTCCAAAACTCTCATTCCCTCTGTCAGAATCAACGGGCTTTTGCGAAGCACATCCAGCATTTCAGGCAGGACAAGGGCACTGTCGCGTATCATGTTCAAAGGGTTGAATTCCTGCATTAAGATGAACCGTACATGCTTGCGGGCGGCGGAGGGGATGTCGAGATCTGGATCAAAGATGTGTCCCACTCCTTCGATTGTTACCAGGGCTTTTACCATCAGGATGATTTCTCCTGGATATTGGATGTGGTAATGACCGGTCAGGAGAACAGATTGCATAATAACCTGGGCTAGTGAAAAATCATTAAAATTGGGATTCATCAACCAACGGGTATACAGGTCAGAGGCCGCCCGGCGGAACCCCTCAACATCCGCCCCCTTTCCAGGTATGGTTAATGAAGAGAGGTAACGCGCTGCACTATCGGGGTCGCCGGTGACCAGAGAGTAGAAAAAGTAGAACATGCGCTTACGCATGTCGCGGGTAAACTTGCCAACCATACCCAGGTCGATAAATCCAACGCTTACTTCCTTGGAGCCGGGCTTTTTGAAAACCATCAAATTTGCCGGATGCAGATCAGCATGGAAGAATCCATCACGATAGATCATTCTCACGACTGCACCAATGCCCAAATCGATCGCCTGGCGGCGCTGGTCAATGGTCAGTTTTTTTACGGCGTTTTCATCGGGCTTGATGCCGTGGAAATATTCCATGCAGAGAACATCTCGAGAGCTGTATTTTCGAAAAATGCGGGGAAAACGTACTTCGGGCTCGTCCTTAAAGTATGCCGAGAAAGTTTCCGCGTTATCGGCTTCAAAGCGTAAGTCAACTTCACGCAAGGTATAGGCACTGAATTCGTTGATGATCCGGGCTGGTTGGTAACGCGCTAAAAAGATCTGCAGGAAGTTGCCGAAGAAGTGCAGGAGGCGGGTATCGCGCTCGATGAGCGTGCGAACACCGGGCTTCAGGACTTTGATAACCACCTTTTCATTAGTGATCAGCCTGGCCCGGTGGGTTTGTGCCAGAGAGGCTGACCCTAAAGGAAGGGGATCGATCCAGCAATACATTGTATTAAGCGGAAGATTGACACTTTCGACAATAAGCTCTTTAAAACGGTCATATGAGACGGCTGGAAGCTTATCGAGCAGTTTTTTCAGCTCATCTGTAATGACTTTAGGGAGTATATCTTCGCGCAGGCTGAGAATTTGGCCGAGTTTAATATAGGTGGGTCCCAATTTTTCCAACCTCAACTTGAACTGCATCGAGAAAGGCAAGGTAACGATGCTTTTATCCAAAAAAGGCCAGGTGAGCGCCAGGAAGAAGCGCAGGAGCAAGATGCCGAGGGAGCGATGCTCGCCCAGTTCTTTTTGCTGCCTGACAAAATCCATACCGCCTCCCAAGGCTAAACCTAGGAGCTGGGCAGAAGTCTCAAAGAAACGAATTATCAGCCCTGGTGTTCGCCTTTCCTGATATGGTTCAAACTGAGTTTGCATGGAGACATCTATTTGTGCGGATTTTTGGGGATGTAAAGTACCTGGGTGCCGGCAATTTTATCGTGCCAGCCTTGGCGTTTGGGGTCCCAAAGGACCCAAAAGAAGCCTAGAAAAAGAGGAATCGCTGAGATCCAATAAGCGAAAAAGCGCAGGATGGATCGACCAAAGGAAACCTTGGCGCCGTTCTTTCGCACAACTTTAAGACCCAGGATTGCCTTACCTGGGGTAAACCCGACCAGGGTCCAGCAAAACGTGAAGTATCCGATCACGAACAATGTGATTAAAACCAAATCGAGCACGATGTTAAAGGTGGAGTTCTCCCATACCGTTTTTATACTGTCAACCAGCCCGGTGAGTCTGAAAAATCTAAGAAATGCCTGAATAAGGGCTGAGCCTCCCAATAGCACAATGTTTAGTATGACCAAATCGAAAACAAAGGCTAGCGACCGACTGAAAAAGCCGGCTGGGCGAGACGATTGAACCTGTGGAGGGAGACGACCCACCTTTTCAAGTTGAGATGTTGTTAATTTCATTTTACCTTACCCCCTTCAGTTAAATCACTCGGTGGTGTGACAGGTTGTGAAGGAACGCGTTTATGAAAAATTGATTTAAGTTTTTGTTCCAGGGTTGTGTCAACAGATGCGCTTTGTTCGCGAAATTCATCAACAACGCCGCCAGCCATACCGATTCCCCCTTCCTCAATTATCTGCTGTAATTCTGTTTTTAGGATCACGTATTCCAGCAACTCGTTTACCAGATCATCGATGTTCTTTTGTTGGAGGATGAGACGGCTGTTTTGTTCTTCCCTTCGACCCTTCCTGATCAGACGGTCGATCACTTTTTCCCCTCGAGCTGCAGCATAATCGTATTGATCCCTCACAGGATCAAATATCCAACTGTCAGTAATAGGTGAAAGTATCTTTGAAAAAAAACCATACACCTGCGAAGAAACTTGTCCTGCAGTGGTCAGGCCTCGGTGGACTAAATCGGGTGTTTCGAACAAAATCCCCAGCAGCAGATATCTTAATTGGTCCCCGAAGGCCTCACCCTCATCGGCATCTAAGGTCTCGGGTTTGATAGCCTCCTGCGCAGCCTGCACCCGTCTTAGCCTTTCGATATAGGCGTCCCCTCCATTCAAGGCGGAACCGACAACCAGCCGTAGAGTCGCTTTGAGGTCACTAATTTGCTGTGGAGGCAAACTCAGGGTTGCATTTTTTTCTTCAACTGGCGAAAGGCTGGGATCATCGCTAGTATAGGGAAAATCATCATCTTGTGTTTGCATAATCCCTTCCATTCCATTAGAGCAAAAAGGATTTGATAAAGATCAACCTTACTTATTTTGGGTCAGCGACAAATAGGTTTCAGTAAGGTACATATTCATTATATAGAATTGAGAGTTGAAAGTCTAGACTGAAGTTCTGGTTCATCCATGCCTAGGAGGTTTCAAAAGCCTTGCTTGCGTCCACATTGCATTTGCACCAGGAAAACATTTTCCCGTTCAAGCCGGAACCACGATCTCGAGCGCCTGGGGGATGGCAACCGTGGTGAACGGCGTCTTGCCGCCGATTTCCCCATCGATCCAGACCTCTTGCTGAGGATCAGCTTCCAGTGTGATCTCTTTGCCGCGCCAATGGTAAATGCCTGCTTGCGATTCTCCAATTTTAAAGAGGTGATGAGTAACCGCCCGTAGAGGTTGAACCCCTTTGGTCACGGCATATAAATCCAGGTAGCCATCGCTAATGTTAACATCGCCAACCGAAGGGAGGCTGATGCCCAATACACCGCCAATTGAACCGGCGTTGAGAATGAAACAAATCAGCGCATTGCCTTCGATCACTTCGCCATCCACCGTGGCGCGATAGTGCGTGGGAGTTGTGTTAGACAGGATTTTCAGGGAAGCCTGGATGTAGGCGAGCTGGCCTAATTTATCTTTGTCTTCTCTGCTGGCTGCGTCCTGTGATTTTACTCCAGCGTAGGCGCGCAGCATGAAAACCCTGTCGCCAATCCTGGCCAGGTCGACAGCGCGGCGCTTGGGACTGGAGACGATTAATTCCGTCGCCTGTCGCAGATTGATCGGAATATTCAGATCGCGAGCCATGGCGTTGCCGGTGCCTCCGGGCAGGATTGCCAGCGGAATACCACTCCCTAACAAGCCATTGGCGACTTCCATCTGTGTTCCATCACCGCCATAGCCGGCGACCAAATCCACTCCCATTTCAACTGCCTCCTTTGCGAGACGGGTGGCGTCGCCAAACTTGTGGGTAATGCGAATATCCCAATCAACGCCCGCGGAATGGAATACATCATTGAGTGTGTTGAGGATGGGTTCATCATGTCCTGCTGCAGGGTTGATGATCACAAGGACACGCTTGTAGGGAATAGTCATGGTTTGCTCCTTTGTTGTTTATAACTTGTCTGTAACGCACACCAGCGTGGCTGGACAGGGCGGGAATGATCCAGGAAATTGCAATGGATTTCTTTTGATCTTTTACCGTTAATATTTCCCGGATAAGTTTTTTAGCGACCTATCTTTAAGGCAGCCATTCATTAAATTAACTGTAACTACACATATTATAAGGCAAAAAATAACATAGTCAAAATCGTAAAAGCCAGACACAAAGGTATCCAATCAGAATTAACGCGCTTCTACAGAAATTCTAATCTACCTCAAATAATCCTTTAGTAAAGTTAGGGCTAATTATATGAGGATAAATATGTCTATAAATCGTAGGGATTTCTTGAAGGTCAGCGGTCTTGTTGTTGCGAGCGCTGTGTTGGCACGTGTAGGTCAATTGGAACTGAATGATGAGACAGTGACTCCAGTTGTGGACCGGGTGCAGATTCCGATCAAAAACTTAAAACCAGCGCTCGAAGGGTTTACCATCGTCCAGTTGAGCGATATTCACCTGCAGCCTTACACCAAGCCAGACCTGGTGAAGAAAGCCGTTGAGATGTCTAATAGCCTGCACCCCGATCTGGTGGTCTTGACAGGGGATTACGTTTGGCGCGAGCAAGAAGCGGCTTTCGAGTTAGCTCCCATTCTGGCCGGGCTCAATGCCCGCCATGGAGTATATTCTGTTTTAGGAAACCACGATCTCTGGCTGGATGTGGAAGTCATTAAAACAGCATTTGCAGAAGCAGGCCTTCCAATGTTGATCAATCAGGGTTTGGAGATAAGTGACGGTAATGGGTCGTTCTATTTGGCTGGCATGGATGATGGCTGGAGCGGCAAGCCGGATATGAAATTGTCGCTCGAGAATGCTCCTGCCAATACACCGGTAGTTCTGCTCCTGCACGAGCCTGACCTGGTGGACGAAACCTCCCTGGATCCACGCATTGCTTTGCAGCTCTCCGGTCATACCCACGGGGGACAGGTTCTTATGCCGGGCAAACCGCCGATCGTTACGCCTCATCTTGGGAAGAAATACAACCAGGGTTTGTTTCGTGTCAATGACACATGGTTATATACCAACCGCGGCTTGGGGGTGATTAGTGTTCCCCTGCGTTACAACTGTCCGCCCGAGATCACCCTGCTCACTTTGACGAGAGCATAAGGTCAAGTACTGCCAGTACTATCATAGCCTCGCCAGAATATTAGAATCACAATACGCCTGCCATTTCGAAAGTGGCAGGCGTATTGTGATTTTAAAAAGTATCCGCTGCGGCATTGAAAAGATTGCCGTAGATATAAAAGATGTAACCCTGCCTAATTCAAGTTACGTTGGCGCAGGTCACTCGACCAGCATCATGACCGCTCTATGTTTATTCCTTTGTTTTTGGCTGGTCAAGTGCATCCAGCCAAGCCTCGGCAACTTCATACGCCTGGCTTGCGGATGCGCCCCATTGCGCTTGTGCAAGGAAGACATTCTCGCGGCCGATCAGATCAAGAAAACCAGTGCGTTCCATTTGTTGCACAATGGTCTCGCTGACTCCGGTCAGCATCACCAGTCCCTGGTTATTTTGGATGGTGCGGGTGTAGCGTTCCAATACTCCGAACAGGGTACTGCCAAACTCTTCATGTCCGCGCAGAATGAAGATTACCACGGCTTGTTTTGCTTCCTCGGCAGCTGGCAGGACTTCCTCCAGCGTCTTAGCTGCGGCATAAAATAAACTGCCATAAGTAAATAACAAGGTGATCTTACGGCTGGGGAGCTGGGATGGCGCGGGTTGTTCAATTGGAAAGCCGCCCGGCGATGGAACAAGCTCAACCAGGCTGATGCGATTGGCTTGCTGTCCAAGGAAAAGCAGAATGGAGAGACCCACACCCATAAAAACGGCATACTGCAGCGGCATGATCAGGGTTCCCACGAAGGTGATCAGCATGACCGCCCGCGGTATCTGACCCGTTTGCCAAACCGTTTGGATGTTGACTGGTTTGATGGTCTGAAAGCCGACCACGATGAGCAGACCCGCCAGAGCAGGCATGGCAATCAATTCAACCAGGCCGGCGAATAACAGGACGATGATCGCGATCAGAATACCAACAAAAATATTAGCCCAACGGGACTTTCCCCCGGCGCTGACCACCAGGGATGTGCCGGATAGCGAGGCTCCAGCGGGCATGCCCTGGAAAAAGCTGGTCGTCAGGTTAGCCATTCCCTGTCCAAAGAAATCCTTGGATGGATCGGGAAAATTCCCGTCCGGGTTTGGCATACTCTGGCTGATCCCTGCCCCTTGTACCAGTCCGATGATGCTGATCGATAAGGCAGGGATCAGCAACGTCAGGAACAGTGAAAAATTGGGGACTAAAAAGGTGGGCAATGCATTGGGGACATCGGTCACATCCCCGACCAGGGGTACATCACCAAAAAAAGGTAATGAAGCTAACGCCGAAGCGATGATCATCGCCAGCACCATTGAAAATTTGCTAAGTCGTTTTACCCTATCGAATAATAGGATCAGCCCGATCGTTGTCAGACCGATGAATAAGATCTCGAGAACGATTTCTGACGGATGTAAGATCGTATCAAGAGCACTTAGCACCTTATTCGAATAATCGCTATCGTATCCTGTTATGTCACCAAACTGACCCAGGATGATCAATACGGCCACGCCATTCAGGAAACCGGTCATCACCGAAAAAGGCACAAAGCGAACGAGAAAACCCATCTTGAACACACCCAGCGCAATCTGGATTACGCCCACCATGAACGCCAGCAGGAATGCGGCCTCTAATGTTTGCTCGGCGGGTATTCCGGTTAGTGAACTGCCTACTGCCAGTGCAATGGCGCTGGTGGTGGAGACGTGCATCATCACTGAACCGGTGAAAAGTGCTC
>CAWHXC010000030.1:0-119430 GCA_963833175.1 uncultured Chloroflexia bacterium | reverse complement strand
AAACACTTTTTGCTTTTGTGGCAATTAATATAGGGGCAATGAATTGTTCATGGCTTGTTTCGTGAAAATTTTTCAAATCAAGTGCATAGTCCCAAACTTGATCTATTGCGTATGATGGGAAATTCTCTTTCGCCCACTTTGAACTCAAGGATGAAAATAGTTGAGCCTGTAATAACAACAACGTCAATTCGCTTTCCCATGCGTGGAATTGAGTATTCAAAATATATTGACCCTTTATAAGATTGCAATGCCCTTTGGAGAATGTTTATCTCCTCTATCCATGCATCAGTTTGGGTTTGCTCCAAAGCAAAATCATTGCTTTTCACAAGTACCCCAAGAATTTCATTAGGCTTGGTGTTCAGAAAATTAGCAATTGTGTCTGAGTAATATTCTCTTCTCATTTATCCTTCTAGTTTCCCTAAGATTGATTTACTTTTGTTGCAATACTTATTCTTATTAATTCGAGAGGGTTTTTTATCCTTGCAGTGTATGGAAATAGTCATTGTACAGGTTTATGATATTTTCCACAATAGTGCAAGTATACCCGACCTAAATCCTCATAACACAAAAACTTTCCCAACCGTAAGGTGACTGTCATCTTCGAGATGACAGTCACCTGATTGACTTGCTCCACGCACGTCCACCCTTTGCATGCCCGCTGGTTTTCAGGTGTAAGGAAATCATCGAAATGATCATCCATTCAATAAATAAGCTCATCCCATGTACCGCACAGGGAGAAGCGAATGTTCCCGACGTTTTCATTTACCTCTTGCGAAAGAAACCACAAAATACACAGGTCCCTCAAGCCAGGCAGGCGGCAGGGCAATGGGCTTTTGCAAGAGGTCTACTTTAGAAAAGGAGACAGACATGAACATTTTCCAGCGTTACCTTGCAGATGAATTTGCAGAAGACTACCAGGAGGGACGGTTATCTCGGCGGGATGCCCTAAAACTCATTGCATCTGTCACAGGCAGCTTACTCATCGCCAATTCCATACTGGCCGCCTGCGTGCCTTCCCCCAAAGCCATTCAGCCCACAGATACCCAGCCTGCAGCCAATTCCCCAACCACACAACCACCCGCAACCAACTCACCCCCTGCTGCGGCAGCCTCAACAAATACCCCATCCTCCCCGTCAGCTTATGGAACCGTCATGCCCGATGACCCCGCCGTCATCGCCAGTCAGATCGCCATCCCCTCAGCCGACACGGATCTGATCGGCTATCTCGCCCGACCCGCCAGCGGGAATGTCTCGCCCGTCATCCTGGTCTGCCACGAAAACCGTGGACTCACCCCGCACATTCAGGACGTAACCCGCCGTTTTGCAAAGGCTGGCTATGTTGGGCTGGCCGTAGACCTGCTCTCCAGACAAGGCGGCACGGATGCAGTCGGTTCGGCTAACGTGCCTGGTGTGCTGGGCAACATCGCGCCAGAACAATTTGTGGATGACTTCAAAAGCGGATGGCACTACCTTCAGGAGCAGCCATTTGCCGATGCCGACCGTGTTGGCATGACCGGCTTCTGCTTCGGCGGCGGCGTAACCTGGCAGGTCGCCGTACATATGCCCGAACTTCTTGCCGCCGTACCGTTTTATGGTCCGCACCCGCTTTCAACAGATGTCCCCAGCATCCAGTCTGCCATCCTCGCCATGTACGGCGAACTCGACGGACGCATCAACGCAGGAATTCCAGAGATCGAAGCGGCAATGTCTGCCAACAATAAAATTTATGAAAAGGTAATTTATCCCAACGCAGACCACGCATTCCACAATGACACAGGCCCGCGCTACAACCCCGAAGCCGCCCGCAACGCCTGGGAACGCATGTTAGCCTGGTTCGAGCAATACGTCCGCAGGTTAGTTTTGCTTAGTTTTCTCCCCCAAATCCGCAAGTCAGCCTACTCTCCCCCAAATCCGCTCTCGATTTGGGGGAGATGTCCGAAGCGAGGGGAGTCGCATTGGTGTACCCGACACTTGCGACGGAGGGGGTCGCAGTGTGGTCTCGTACCCGAAGCGAGTGTGAGGGCAAGTGTGTGAACTCTGCGTCTCTGCGGTAAAAATTCCTTATCCATTATTGACGCCTACACAAGATAAAAGGCTTTGAAAACCGTAAAATTTCCAAAGCCTTTTTGATTCAGTTTATTTTCAACTCTTGCCGCTGATCACATCGGCGGCAACAAGCCCAACTGGCCCAAGAGCGAGGTCATATCCCAGAACGTCCAGGAGCGGATGATCTTGCCGTTCTTGAGTTGAGTCGTTGTGCTGCCCTTGATCGTAGCCGATTTGCCAGTGGGCGGAATGCTGGCGCCAGAGGGGGTCATCAGTGGGCCGCTATGTGTGCCGCCACCGGCTTTCCAATGCGTAACAACGTAGTCACCCTGCGTGATCGTAAGCAATACCTCAAACTTGGAGTCGGGGAAAGCTGTCAGGAAGTTCTGGCTATACATCCGATTTTGTTCAGTGGTCATCGGGCCAGGCGCGCCGGGTCCTTCTGCCATAAAGTCAGCCGCATTATATCCCTCGCTCTTGCTCAGGTCGCCGGAATTCCACGCATCAAAAAACGCATGGGCGGCTTTGATGTTATCTTGCTCAGACATGATCGTTTCTCCTTTTTTATGTGGTTGGTATGCGCCATACAGCTATGCGCACAGACGGTCGACGGTACGTCATTGAGGGTAGGCCAGGACTTGACTTATAGGCATTTTTCCTTTCCCATCTCACGGGCTGTGCCCGCGCCCATTGTCATGTAGCGCCGGGTGAATAGTACGTGAGATGAAACATGTCAACTCTCTGCTAAGGATCACAGATACGATCCAAACTCAGACAATTGTTATCGTCAATATCATTATATAACTTTCAAAGTTCGAGTCAAGTATGTTGGTCGCATTGTTCCATGCTGGCTCCCCCAAATCCGCCCTTGACATCGTGCCCGTAGGGTATTTGGGGGAGTGTCTCGCTCGGCGGGACGGAGGGGGTCCGCATCCGCACCATGCAGGCCAACAATCTTATCAAGCCAAAACCCTTATCAGCCTAAAAACTACGTTTTGATCCCTATTGAAATTCGAGTCGATTCTCCGTATTATGTATATATGGACTGATCGTCCATAGGTTGCTCAAGAGCGTGAATATGGCAAACACAATCCCCCTCTGTGGGTACCGCAGAATATATTTGGCAAAATGTGATTTGTTGAGGTGTGTATGACCAGTCTGGGCAATATTGAAGGCATTAGTATTCCTCACATCAAGCAGCTTGCGAAGAGGGGCATCAAAACCACACAGTCTCTTTTGGCTCATGGGTATACCCGCAAGGAACGTAAAGAACTGGCACAAGCCACCGGATTGAAAGAAAAATCCATATTGGAATGGGTCAAGAAAGCGGATATTTTGCAAGTCAATGGTGTCGGCCCCAAATATGCCGGTCTGCTCGGATCTGCCGGCGTCGATACATCAAAAGAATTAGCAAACCGCAAACCTGAACAGCTGGCGGAAAAAATAGAACAAGTCAATAAGAAGAAGAAAATAGTGCGGAAGCTTCCCACCTTTGAGCAAATTCAAGGCTGGATATTGGACGCGATCTCAATTCATAGTGCACCGCATGGTCTCACTGGCGACCGCAGTGTGGACCTGGACCTGCCGCTAGGCGAGGCGGAAGATCCGTCCACCGAGCCCCCGCCCCCACCCCCTCCAAAAAAGCGATAGATCGTCAAGGATCAACCATGTTCGCTGAGCTGCCTAAACTCTTTGACCGAAACTTTGCCATTGGCTTCTTTTTACCATTTGCCCTGGCTGCTGCTGCCAGCCTTTATCTATTGGATTGCTATGGCCTTTCAGGTGTTATTTTGACAACTTTGCAAGAAGACCTCATTGTCGGCGGTACGATCTTCGGTATATTTTGTTGGTTGGGAGGTATTCTCCTATTAGTCACCAACCGTGATCTGTACCGTATCCTTGAAGGCTACGGTAAATTTAACCCATCGCGATTATTTACCTGGCTTGAACAGGCACGCTACCGCCACCTACATAATGAGATCAAAAAACTTGATGTTGAGATACGCAAATATTTGGATGCCAGTTTGGAGGTGCCAAAAGAACTAAAAACAAAACGCAATCACATAAAGATCGAACTCGTGGAACGATTTCCTGACCGGGACAGACTGATCCCGCTAACCCCCTTTGGCAATACCTTGCGCGCTTTTGAAACCTACCCCCTGGTGATGTATGGACTGGAATCTATCGACGGCTGGAGCCGTCTACTGGCGGTTATACCATCTGATTACCGCAACTTAATTGATGGCGCCAAAGCCCAGGTGGATTTTTGGGTCAATCTATTTTTTATGTCTCTGGTACTCGTCATTGGCAGTTTGAGCTTGTTTGGCATTTATCGCATCCTGCCACCGCTTTGGTTATTGGTGATCGTGGTTATTATTCTTGTCATTTCTCCCTCGCGCGCCCGTCGGCTGGCAGTTGAGTGGGGCGATTTTGTAAAAGGCGCATTTGACGTCTATCGCTTCAAATTGCTTGATTCACTTTCCATCAAACGTCCCGAAACCCGCAAGGAAGAATTTGAAGTATGGAAAAATTTTAGCCAGGCGATTGTTTTTCGCCTGCCTGAACATATCCCTGAATTGAAGAAACAAGGCAGCCTGAAAATAAGGGCAAATCGGGTACTAAAAAATAATAAACGCACGCATCTGTAAGCACAATGGTTCGTCTTGTTGTCATATCCTTGCGCCCCCGAGTCTCAAACGCGGGTGGGCGAAGCAATCCCCAACTTTACGGGAGATTGCTCACCGCCTGTTCTGCCAACCAAATCACGTGAGGCGCACACTTGACCTCCCGCCCGCTCTGCTATGCGCAACGCCTCGCAAAATACTCCCTCCCAAAGATAGATGCAGGTCAGGAGACCTGCATCTATCTTTCCTAACCTCCCAATGTTCGATGCGGTTCTCCCGACCCACATCACCGCCTACTCTCCCCCAAATCTGCTCTCGATTTGGGGGACATCGTACCCGAAGCGAAGCGAGCGGTAGATGTCCAAAGGACAGAGGGGGTCGCATTGGTCTTGTTCGATGCGGGTCTCCCGACCCGCATCCATCACCCTCTCTATGCTATAATCCCACCGTCTAAATCTCCATCCTACGGCACAACTACGGAACTAGTACAGGACTAGTACAGGATGAGTACAGGATTGATATAGAATAGCCTTATTTACTCTTGAAATGAAAGGAAATACCCATGGCAAAGATCACACTCCACCCAATGGTACAAAGTGCCCAGGGCAAAATGGGCAATGCCGTCTTCCGCCGCACGCATACAGGCGAAATGACCCTCATCAAACTCGCCGACATGTCACGCGTAAAATGGAGCAAAGCCCAGCAAGAACACCGCCAACGCTTCAAAGAAGCCGCTGCTTATGCGAAATCCGCCATGGCAGACCCACAAGTCCGCGCCGAATACGAAAAACGAGCCGCCGCACAGCATAAACGCCCCTACGACCTGGCCGTCTCAGATTACTTCAAAGGCAGGAATTTGTTATCCATCACCTAATGTCGTTGCGAGTAATGTCATTGCGAGGAGCGCACTTGCCCTTAGCGACGAAGCAATCTCCCCATCAGTTGAAATACTCCATGAAACATGAGGTTGCCGCGGCGGGGAGAGCACCCTCGCCGTTTGAGGCTCGTCGCAACGACATACTAGCAGCGACATGCTCGCAACGACATTATTATTCCCACCTTTTACCTCTCACCTTTTACTTCTTTTACTTCCCCTTTTTACTTCTCACCTTTTCTATTGCCTTCACCGCATCCGGGTTCACCAGGGCGCTCAGGTCGCCGAGCGGCTCGCCCAGGTAGGATGCCCGGATAAGACGGCGCATCACCTTGGCATTGCGGGTTTTGGGAATATCGGTCACAAACAACACGGTCTTGGGCGCCAGCGCCTTGCCCAGCTCTTTTGCAACCAATTCTCTGAGTTCAAGGCGCAGCGCTTCACTTGGAATGGAATCGGGCTGTAACACGGCAAATGCCACCACCACCTGTCCCTTTGATCTCATCCGGGACCCCGATGGCCGCAGCTTCGGCGACCGCTGGGTGGCTGACCAGCAAACTCTCCACCTCGGCTGGTCCAACCCGCTTGCCCGCCACTTTGATGGTATCGTCGGAGCGCCCAAGGATGTACCAAAGATTGTCGGCATCGATGGCGGCGAAATCGCCGTGAACCCAAATGTCGGGCAGGCGGCTCCAGTAGGTTTGCAGATAGCGTTCCGGGTCCTGCCAGAAACCGCGCGTCATGCCGATCCACGGCTGGCGGATGACCAGCTCACCCACCGCTCCCCGTACCGAGTTGCCGTATTCATCCACCACATCGGCGGCCATCCCCGCAGGCGGACCAGAAAAGGCGCACGGCTTGAGCGGCGTCAGCACGTTGCCCAGCACGATCCCGCCGCCGATCTCCGTCCCGCCAGAGTAGTTGATGATCGGGAGACGGCGCTGCCCAACGTTGTCGAAAAGCCAAAGCCATGAATCGACATTCCAGGCTTCACCGGTGGAGCCTAGTATGCGCAGGGAACTCAGGTCGTGGCGCAGTACCGGCTCCGTTCCATGCCCCATGATCGAGCGGACGAATGTGGGCGTCAAACCCAGGCAGGTAACGCCGTGGCGTTCCACCAGGCTCCACACCCGCTCCACAGAAGGGAAGTCTGGCGCGCCATCGTAAAGCAGCATGCTGGCCCCCAGCAGCAGCACGCCAAACACCTCCCAGGGTCCCATCATCCAACCCATGTCGGTCATCCAGAACATCGTATCGAACTCCTGGATGTCAAAACCGTGCGCCATATCCTGTGCGCCCTTGATGGGAAAACTGCAATGGGTGTGGATGGTGCCCTTGGGCTTGCCGGTAGTGCCGCTGGTGTAGATCAACATCAGCAGGTCTTCCGCCCATGTGTGTTCGGTGGGCGATTGCAACGGCTGACCGGAGACGAAGCTGTCCCACCATTCATCGCGACCGGACTGCATCGGCACATCCAGGCCGAGCCTGTGGTGGACGATCACCTTGCGGACCGAGGGCAGGCTGGCAAGAGCCTCATCCACCGTTGGCTTCATCAAAACCGTTTTGCCTTTACGGAACATCCCGTCGGAAGTGAAGAGCGCCTTTGCATTGGCATCGGCCAGACGAAGAACGATGGCTCCCGCTCCGTACCCGGAGAAAAGCGGCACGATGACCGCACCGATTTTTGCAATCGCCAACAGGGCGATCACGATCTCGGGTGTCATGGACATGTACAAGCCTATGGCATCACCCTTGCCCAGGCCGGAGAGGCGCAGGGCAGATGCCATGCGATTCACTTCGCAGAACAGGTCACGGTACGAGAGTATGCGAACGGCTCCGTCTTCACCCTCCCAGCGGATCGCCACCCGGGTCTGGGTTGTGGTTCCCATCCATTTATCCAGGCAATTGTGAACAATGTTCAGTTTGCCGTCCTTGCACCAGATCGGCCATTGGTTGCCGCGTGAGAGGTCCAGCACCTGCGAGTACGGCTCGTAGAACTCGATACCCAGGTCCTCGAAAACCGCTTCCCAAAACCAGGTCAGGTCGGTGGTGGAGCGGGCGATCAGCGCATCCAACGTTGCCAGACCGTGGCGCTCCATGAAGCGCTTGAGCCGGCTGCGCCCGATGTACTCTTGAGTGGGCCGCCAGACCACTTCCTGATTGAACGGAAATTGTGTCGTTTCAGTCATTCTGGATATTTGACCTTTCATCTTATGCGGGGTATGCAAGCCTCTCTCTTGCTCTCACTCCTCGTCGTTGCTGATCGGACCCTTCATTTTTTCTCGTCCATTAGGTTGAAATAAATATCCGTTGGCTTGAGTTTGGAGTTGCGCAGGAAGCGCCCCTTGACCTTTTTGCCGATCCAATCGAGGCTCGCTCCGTCCGGGTCCACGCCGACAAGGCGCGCCAGGAAGAGCGTGTCGCATTGCTCGAACTCGACCAGGATGAGGATGAACGGGCACTCGGGCAGGAACGCTTCGGATCCGAAGTAGCAGACGGTGAAGGCATGGATCTTTCCCACAGGGACGATCTCCACCCACTCGTTTTCGCTGCCCGTATACATATCGTGACCGCGCGGGTTGGCGTAGGTGTACCCGCTCTTTGGGTTGCGGCTGACAATGAACCGTCCGTTCGCCAGCGCGGCAAAGAACGGCGAGTCCTGCCCGTAGGAGTAGTTGTAATCCACCTTGTACGGATATTTAATGACGATGGGCGACATCTCCTTCAACGCGGAGAGATCGTCGCCGCTCGGGAACGGCACACTGAAAACCACCGTCCCCTCAAGATTATCTTCAATTCGTTTGGGGAATTCTTTTTCAGACATGTCTGCTCTCCTACTTTTCATTTTCCAGAATGCTGACCGTGACGTACGTACCCGTCCCTGCGTGCGAGTGGATCACGCCGCGATGCGCGTTTGGGACCTGGAGCGTGGCATCGTTAAAATGTTTCTTGATCGACCCTTCCAACTGCCAGAAGGCGAACACGCCCTGCATCAATCCTGTCGCGCCGACGGGATGCCCGCAGGCGATCAGTCCGCCGGAGGGGTTCACGGGGCAGACCGGCTTCTCGGGCAGTTTCAGCCCGTAGTCAATGCCCGGCATAAAGGTCTTGCCGCTCGCCGCGAACGCACCGCCTTCGCCGTAGCGGCACAGTCCCATATCTTCATAAGTCTGGACCTCAGATGAAGTGTACGCGTCGTGCAGTTCTACAAAATCGATTTCCTTCAGCGGGTCGGTGATGCCCGCGTTCTTGTACGCTTCGTACGAAGCCATGCGCCCGGCGCGGAAGGAATGAACGCCAGGATAGCGGAATCCTTTTGCCCACAGGTCTTTGTAATAAGCCTTCGCATCTTCGCCCTGCTCATTGGGCAGCGCGTTGTATTTGTAGAAATCATCGTAGGATTGGTGCGGACGGTCAGCCATGCGCATGGCATCGGTGCCGCGCCCGATCCCGCTCACGCGGACGCGCGGCAGGCGGTGTCCGGCGGCCTTCTCCAGTTTCGCCAGTCCCTCCTCCGAGCAGAAGATGACGGCAGCCGCGCCATCGCTCATCACGCAGATGTCGTTGCGAGTCAGCGGCCAGGCTACCATCGGCGCGGAGCGCACATCCTGAATGGTCAGCTTCTGCCGTTTCTGCGCGTACGGATTGTGATACGCGTTCATATGGTTCTTGACCGAGACGTGCGCCAACTGTTCGACGGTTGTGCCGAACTCGACCATGTGGCGGGTCACCATCATGGCGTAGTAGCCCGAGTAGAAACCGCCGACAGGATAATCCATCGAGATATCCGAGGCTAGTGCGATGAACTCGTTGCCTTTCCACGTTTCAACATGGCTCATCTGCTCGAAGCCGTAAGCCAGGCACACATCCATGTAACCGGATGCCACTGCCTTCCAACCTTCCTGAAAGCAGATGCCGCCGGTCGCGCCGCCGCCTTCCACGCGGTGGGACGGCTTGGGGACCAAGCCCAGGTAATCCTGCACCATGATCCCGGCCATCAGCTGGCGGGTGAAATGGTCGGAAAAGTATGAGGCCACCGTCCCGTCTACAATTTCGAAGAACTGAGCATGCTCGATACCCAGGTCAGCCAGGGCGTAATCGTAGGCCTCTTTTACCAGGCCCTGGAAGGTCTTATCGGGACGGGCCTTGGCGAATTTGGAAACCCCTCCAGAAACAACATAAACTGGTCGCATTGTGTATCTCCTTTTCAAAATGATGGACGATATCTGATGACGTGTCACTGCGAGCTACTCAACCAATTACAAATAGCATACAGATTTTCCTTCCCTGAGTTAAGTCAAATATCATAAAAAGCAGGGCAAGCCGTAAAGCCTGCCCTATTAGTGTCTTATATGATCCCTTTTGCTTTGATTATTTGCTTGAAAAGTGATTCGGTTAAAGGTAACCTCTCCACAAAACCTCCCGCGCGGTTGGTTCGACCGATTACAACAATATGATTATTACCCCTTCTCCCATACATTTCCTACACATCCGAACTTGACAGCCTCACAAGCCTTTGATATTATCTACTTACCGAGCGGTCAGTAAGTTCGGTAAAGCAAGTAAAAAAGCGTCCCGAAGATTTGAGCGGTTAAACAAGGCCTTTCAAGAAAACCTTCGGGACGGTACTTGCATATTACAAGGAGCATAACTAATCAATATGGATGATAAGACCCGCAACAAAGTACTTCTGGTTCTTTTTCTAGGCGTTCTGATGGGCGCGCTGGATATCGCGATCGTAGCCCCTGCCCTGCCCTCAATTCAAGACTTCTTCGGCGTCGGCGACCGCGTCCTGACCTGGACCTTCACGATCTATGTCCTCTTCAACCTGATCGGCACCCCCTTGATGGCAAAGCTATCCGATACATTTGGCCGCCGCTCCATTTACACACTGGATGTAGCCCTCTTTGCCCTGGGCTCGCTCATCGTGGCGCTTTCGCCTGCAAACCTGTTTGCCATGCTATTGGTCGGGCGCGCCCTGCAAGGCTTTGGCGCAGGCGGTATCTTCCCCGTTGCCAGTGCAGTCATCGGCGACACCTTCCCACCTGAGAAGCGCGGCAGCGCATTGGGCCTCATCGGCGCAGTCTTCGGGCTGGCCTTCCTGGTCGGACCCATCCTCGGCGGGATCATCCTGACCTTCACCACTTGGCAGTGGCTCTTCATCATCAACCTGCCCATTGCCCTAGCCGTTATTATCCTGGGCTGGCGCGTACTGCCTGTCACACACCCCGCAACGACACATCCCTTCGATGTGGCTGGGATGCTGACCCTGGGTGTGATGCTGGCTTCCCTGGCTTTCGGTCTCAACCAGATCAACGTGCAGAATTTCTTTCCCAGCCTGCTCTCGCTCAATGTCTGGCCATTCCTGCTGATCAGCATCGTCCTGCTCTTTGTTTTCCGCCGCCTGGAAAGGAAAGCGGCTGACCCGATCTTGAACTTGAACCTGTTCAACAGCCGACAGACCGTGCTCGCGAGCATGCTCTCGGCTGGGGCTGGTTTGGGCGAAGCGGGCATGGTCTTCATCCCAGCTTTGGCTGTCGCCGCCATGCCTGCCATCATCAATACCCGCAACGCCAGTTATTTGATGATGCCCATCGTGCTCGCCATGGCAGTCGGCTCCCCGCTCGTTGGCCGCCTATTGGATAAATTCGGCTCCAAGGTGATGGTCTTTAGCGGCACGTTATTGCTCTGCATCGGCATGCTGATGCTCAGCAGCAGCCTGACCAGCTTGCTATGGGGCTTTATCGCCGCTGCGGCAGTCATCGGGCTGGGGCTCGCGTCCCTGCTGGGTGCGCCCATGCGCTACATCATGCTCAACGAAGCCTCCGCCGCCGACCGTACCTCTGCGCAGGGCGTGATCACCCTCTTCACCAGCATCGGTCAACTGACCAGCAGCGCACTGATCGGCGCAGTAGTCGCCTCCATGGGCGGCGGCGTAAAGGGCTACAGCGCCGCCTACATGGTCATCGGCATCATCGCAGGCATCATGGTCTTCCTCACCTTGGGATTGAAAAACCGCCAACAGGAACTGAACATGGTCGAGCAAAACGCCCAGACAGTCCCTGCCACTGATTAAATATTAGATATGTCGTTGCGAGGGTGTTCTTCCCGAAGCAACCTCCCATTTTAACAAGGAGGCTGCTTCGCCGAAGGCTCGCAGCGACATGTTTATAGAGAGGATACACCCACATTATGACCACCCCCGAACCTGGTTTACGCGAACAAATTCTCGTCGCAGCAAAAAGCCTGTTCATCCAACAAGGCTACCACGGACTGGCAATGCGTGAGATATCAGACGCAGTCGGCGTCTCCAAGGCGGCCCTGTATTATCACTTCAAAGACAAGGAAGAGCTTTTTCTCGCCATCCTCAGCAGCAACCTGGATGAGATCGAACATGCCATAGACGAGATCCGATCCAAACCAGTCTCGTACAGCGAACAAATTGTTTTGTTTGTGGAATACGTATTGAAACAGCCCGCCGAACAGCGTGCCATGATCCGCCTTGCCAGCCAGGAAATGTCCCAACTCAGCGCCACCGCGCGCAAAAAGTTCGACAAAACCTATCACAACCAGTTCATAGGCAAACTCCAGGCCATCTTCGAGGCTGGCATCCAGAACGGCGAATTCTGCCCGATCGATTCCGCAATAGCCATCTGGGCTTTACTGGGCATCATGTATCCTTATTTTTATCCCGCCCACACTGGAGCCACGCCTGTCCGCCCTGAGATCATCAACCAGATCATCGACATCTACATGAACGGGGTTACACAATCAAGCTAAATTTCTCCCGTCATTGCGAGCCGCCGCTCTTGCATTCTGGCGGCGACACTTGCGCCGTACGCCACATTGTCCCCGAACAAAGCGAGTGGGAGTGCGGTGAGCAATCTCCATACGTTGAGAGAGATTGCTTCGGGCAAAGAGCACACCTGCCCTGGCGGGCGGTGCCAGGGAGAACGCCCTCGGAATGACAAATTATGAGCGGAACTTACCATGACTTTAGATTTCCCCTGCAAAAAAATAGTTGTCGTAGGCACAACCAGTTCGGGTAAATCCACACTGGCAAGTCAACTCGCCGAAAGGATCGGTGGGGACTTTATTGAATTGGACGCATTACATTGGGAACCAAACTGGGTGGAAGCGCCAGACGAAGTGTTCCGCGAACGTGTTAAAACAGCGATCAGTTCACAGGTCTGGGTGGTAGCGGGAAATTATCAAGCCGTGCGTACTTTGATCTGGCAGCACGCCGAAGCCATCATCTGGCTGGATTATCCGTTCCATATTGTCTTCCGGCGTTTGCTCACACGCACCATTCGCAGGTCGTTCCAGCAAGAAGAATTATGGAATGGCAATCGCGAGAATTTTTGGACGCATCTAAAACTTTGGTCTGAAGAATCCCTCTTTCACTGGCTGTTCAAAACCTACTGGCGGCGCAAACGTGAATACCCCCTGCTTTTTGCACTGCCTGAAAATGAGCATCTAAAAGTAATTCACTTCAAGCATCCTAAAGAAACAGAACGCTGGTTAAAAGATGACAGTCACTTTCAGAAGTGACTGTCATCTGCATTATCTCCTAAACCACCCAACCAATTGCCCCAACCCAAGCAAAGCCACGATCACGAGCAAGGCGCTCCACTCAAAAGTGAATTGCACACGCACAAGCATTGCGACAGATGCAAAGGCCAAACCGATAAACGCCAGAAGACTAATGCGCGCAAGATGTCGGCGCTCAAGTCCGCGTGTGTCATCGTCATCTGCCATCCCGCGCAGGCGTTGACGGAAATCAGTCATATCCCATGCGACGAGGGCGAAGACCCCGCCTGCAAACATCCAGCCTGGGGTGAAGCCAAACCATAAACCGAGCGCAGCCAAAACAGTCGCAAGAAACAAAGCGATTGAGGAATACCATCTCCAATCCTGCCAGATGGCTAAAAGCCAGCCCACTCCGAGAATAACGATCCATGTCGAAAATGATGTAAATCCCTGCTGGGCGAAACCCCATGCAAGCGAAACAGAACAAATCACAATACTGGATAAAAGTGCGATCAACGTCACAATGACCTCCTTTGGCGCATCAACAACGGACCGACAGCCTGGTCGAGCGGAATGGACACGTCCCACTCGATGACTTGAATTCCCGCGCGTTCGAGGCGGCGGATCAGCAGGTCACGTTCGAGGCGAATGACACGCGCAGCCAGATCCACTTGTGGAGATGGCAGTAAGCATCCAATTTCAAATTTGACAGGGTCCGGGCTGATAACCATCATTTGATATCCGCGCCCACGCAATTGGATCAGGATATCCAAGTCGTCATTTACCAATGAACTGACCAGCACGATCTGTGATTTAAGCGGAAACATTCGCGGTGATAAATGCTCCAAACCAGCGAAGACCGAACTCACGCCGACTTCCGCGTGCGAAAGAGCATTCATAATACGCTCGCGTTGGATCTTTCCGTACCCGGGCAATGTCCAGCCGAGATATGCGCCGTAGACCAGCAAACCCACTCGATTGCCCTGATTTAGAAAAGCATCGGAGAGTGCGGCAGCAGCCGTCACAGAATGCTCAAAAATAGATTGATTGGCATGAAAAAGATTTGTACGGGTGCGCGCATCCAGCACAACGCCGACATCCGCCACGCGCTCCTGTTGATACTCGTTTGAGTATAAATTCTCATCATTCCGCGCACTCACCCGCCAATTGATCGTGCGCGGCGAATCACCAAATTGATATTCACGCACGCCGAAGAATTCTATCCCTGAGCCGCCAACGCGCGCGGGGATGGAGCCTGCATATACGCGTGTCCTTCGCGGACGGATGGAGACGTGCTTCAGCCGTCTGTATTCGGGAAAGATAAATAATCGTTGATTTGCTGATTTAATTATTTGTTCACTGCGGACCAATCCAGTCGCTTCTGTGGCCGCAGCATGGATGGTTTCAAATTCGTACGAACCTCGCGGGCCTGCGACGGTATAGCTAAAGGTTTGGGAACTGCCTTTCGGAAGCCGAATCAGGTGTCGGGTGGAGCCGTGGCGAACTATCAAATTAGGAGATATCTTTTCGTCAAGTGAAAGCTCTTCGATATCAGCGCGATGATTGGTCACAGTCAACGTCACGATGACTTCTGAATCGGGGGTGATTCGGTCACGTGAAAGTTTGCGCTCGATGGAAAGGTCAAGCGCTTCAGGTCCGTTCCAAAATCCATATAAAAGATAAAGCACAAATGGGATCGCAAGCGCGATCAATTCACCGCGCAAGGTGACCAGCCCTGCAAGCAGCAATCCATAGACAAGTGTAGATAGAAGGATGGAGCGATACATAATTTTTTCTGTCGCTGGGTGGGCGTTCGCGAAGCAATCTCCTGATGGAGATTGCTTCGCCGCTAAACCCAAGAGCGCGGCTCGCAACGACATTGATCAAATTTATCGAATAACGGGCACAGGCGTGGCGTTCAACACATCGCGGATAACATCGCCGTTCATTTGTTTCGACATCCAATATTCAGGTTGAAGCAAAAGGCGGTGACTTAGAACAGGTACGGCAAAGTGCTTGACATCGTCGGGCAAAATATAATCGCGGCCTGCAAGCACGGCATGAGCGCGCGCCATTTTGAGGAACGCCAGCGAGCCGCGCGGACTGGCACCCACAGCCACACGCCGATCAACGCGCGTGGCATGCACGAGGGCAGAGATATATTCTTCGAGATCAGGGTCAACGTGGACGGTTTCAAGCGCGGCACGCATTTCAAGCAGCTGCCTGGGTTTGGTGATCTGCTTGAGCGAAAGCTCATCCTGTCTGCGTTCGCGGCGGCGCTGTAAAATTTCCTTCTCCTCTTCGAGGCTGGGATAGCCGACAGTGAGCTTCAACATAAAACGATCCAATTGCGCTTCGGGCAGCGGGAACGTGCCTTCATATTCGATCGGGTTTTGCGTGGCAAGTACGAGGAACGGGACGGGCAGTTTGAGACTCTCACCTTCCAATGTGACTTGTCCTTCCTGCATAGCTTCCAATAAAGCGGATTGCGTTTTGGGTGAAGCGCGGTTGATCTCGTCGGCGAGCAAAATATTGGTGAAAACAGGACCCCGACGCAGTTCAAATTTATTTTGGGCGCGATTGAAAATATACCCCCCCGTAATATCACCGGGCAAAAGATCGGGTGTAAATTGAATTCGTTTGAAATCCAAACCAAGCGCAGAGGCAAAGCTGCGTGCGATCAAGGTTTTCCCGAGGCCGGGATAATCCTCCAGCAGAATGTGTCCGCCAGCCAAGACGGCTGCCATGATCGTTTCAAGCACGTCACGTTTACCAACGACGGCGCGCTCCACTTCGTCAACGACTTTTCCGCTTAGCTCAGATACTTTTGCGATTTCCATCATGACTCGTCTCCATTTCATTTTCAAGGTATTCGATCACTTGCTGTGGGTCTACATCCAGAGGAGTTGGCTTGGGCGTTAGCCAAGGCAGGCGTGGACGTGGGAACTCTGCAAATGAGCCGTTCAAACCAGTTTCCAGATAGTCGCGTATTTTCTGCGGAGGATTCCAGCCGCGCCCGTCCAATCGGCCAAATTTTTTACTGACAACTTGTCCTTCTCGCTGAGCCAAAATTTCCCTGGCTGTCTTTCCCAATCGATTCGCGATCAGCCATCTGTAATAACTGCTGCCACGCTGGGATTTATTCAACCATTCAACAAGAAGTCCAACTTGGCCCTGCACAGGTTTGGAGTCAGGCGTGAAGGCTCTTCGATATTTAATCTCTGGCAAAAGACTGGTTGTCGCTGAATATATGGCAACCACAATCAATATCCCCCACAAAATAAATTGCGGAAACATGGAATAATACAAACGCAACAACCACCATAGATACGCAAGAGGAACAATAACCAGTTGCTCGACAACATCGCGCATCATGAAGGCGAGAAGCATGGCAGATAAAAACATACCCGCTACAACCACCCGACGGCGGGTCATATGAGACTCCCCGCAATATTTCAAAATGGAAGTGAGACATGCAATCGCCTCGTCAACATCGCCCTGGGCGGAGGTCCGCGCGCCGTAACGCACTGATTCAAATAAATGCGTCAGCCTGTTGACAGGGTCACGGGGCAAGCCTGCTTTTTCGAGACGCACCGCAAACTCCGATGCCGTCATGGCGTACTCCCGATATAAACCGCGTCGCGCAACCACTACCCGACTCATATCTCTATAACATTGTATGATGATATCCTGAGCGGAACCTTGTCCAGAAGAAAGGTCGCTTAGGGAAGCGCGGGCGATCTCGGCAATCTCATCCAACTGATAGGTTCCCGATGTTTCCCTGTGGAGCATCCGCCAACGATATATCCGCCAGAAAAATACCGCGATCAGTAATACAATTCCAAATGCGATGAAAAAGGAAAGCCAGCTTGAAATGTGGGGAGGTTCAAAAACTGGCGGAGCGACATCATCAGTCGGAGAAGATGCAGATTGACCACCCAAAGCAAGATTGGGAAATAAGTTTGCCAGTAGGTCTGGTTTAATTCTGAGCAAATAAAGGATCAAAATCACAGAAACGGTCCATCGGAAAAGCTGCTTGAGCAGTTTTTTTCGCGTCTCAGGTGAAAGCAGTGATACAGCCAGGGCACCAAAAAGAAAGAGAAGTACCAGAAAAGCGATCTGCCGTTCCAATGGGACCTTCGAGATACTCCTGATAATCTGACCAACTGGAATTCGAACTACTTCAAATTCTTCCCAGCTAAAATGCCGCGCTGGGCGAAAAGTTGCATCCCTTACTGCACTGGCAAGTATAACCAGAGAAAACAGTGCAAGAAAAGACAGGAGCAAAATCACACGCTTATCTTTCAGTAAACGTTTCACCATGACAGGATTCTACCATCTGAATGCAGGCCGCATGTTATACTTTTGAGAGAGCGTAGCTATCGCAAGAAGAAAAAAGTAAAAAGTGAGAAGTAGCGGTGAGGCGATATGAGCAATGATTGTAATGAAGCGCTACCCCCAAAGGTTATAGAGGGATTAAGGCTATTCAACAAAAAACAATTCTTTGAATCGCATGAAGAGTTGGAAGATGCCTGGCGCGATGAAAAGGGATCGATCCGCTATTTGTACCAGGGCGTATTGCAGGCCGCGGTGACGTACTTTCACATCACGCGCGGAAATTATGAAGGCGCGGTCAAGCTCTATGGAAGATGCATGAAGCTACTAAAGGATTACCCCGATGTTTGCAGGGGAATCAACGTGGGTAAATTAAAGAAGGATCTAAATGTTGTCATTCAGGAAGTACAAAGGCTGGGCGTGGAAAGGATCAACGAGTTTGACCAATCCCTGTTCAAGAATGTCGAATGGAGTGAGAAAAGGGTTTGGATCTGTGACCGTTGCGGAACCCAGATGCATGAAAAGAATTGCAAGGTGACTTGTCCCAATTGCGGCAATCGTTTTGACTGCTCGGATTTGAATATTTATTTTGATTAATCCCTCGCCCGCCTTTCGATTTTGGAGAGGGTAAAGAGACTCTATGGATAAAATTTTCCAAAACAAAATTGCACTTGTCACAGGCTCTGGCCGTGGAATTGGACGTGCCATTGCTCTGCACTTCGCCCAGCACGGCGCGGACGTGATCGTCAATTTCTTTCGCAACCGCGCTCCCGCTGAAGAGACCGCACGCGAAGTCGAGAAATTAGGTGGCCGAGCTTTGCTGGTAAAAGCAGATGTTGGTGATCTCGAAGATCTAAAACGCCTATTCGATGAGGTGGAAAAGGAATTTGGCGGTTTGGATATCCTGATCCACAATGCGGCTTCGGGGTACAACCGCCCCGCGTTGGAACAGAAACCCAAAGGTTGGGAGTGGACGATGAACATCAACGCTCGTGCCTTGCTTTTTGCGGCACAGCGCGCCGCACCTTTGATGGAGAAACGCGGCGGCGGGAAGATCGTCAGTATTTCAAGCCCAGGCTCCGTCCGCGTGCTGCCTGATTACATCGTGGTCGGCGCAAGTAAGGCCGCGTTGGAATCGCTCACCCGCTATCTGGGAGTGGAGTTGATCTCAAAGGGAATCAATGTCAACGCTGTGTCACCAGGTGTGGTTGAGACAGATGCGTTAAATCATTTCGCTTCGATGGGCAATCAGGATGCCATCCTGCAAAATTTTATCGCGCAAGTTCCTGCGGGAAGGTTGATCACCCCCGAAGAAGTGGCGGAGGTGGTGGCGTTTTTATGCACACCCGCCGCAGCCATGATCGTAGGCCAAACCATTGCACTGGATGGCGGATATACGCTGCCAATATCTAAATGAATCAAAAGGCGCGGTCAGGTGATCCGCGCCAAACAGGTTACGCTCTAAAATGTTCTTGCAATAAAAGTGACGATAAGTACCGCAAGGGAGATCCAAATCAAGACAATGACGATCATGGCCGCCCAACTCACAGGCTTGCCTTGACCAAGCGTTTCCATCGCTTTTACCCTGCTTTCATTCATTACATTTTCTGGGATCATGGACAAGGCCAGCTTAATTCCCAGAGGGATTAAAACGAGATCGTCCAAATACCCAATGATGGGAATAAAGTCTGGAATTAGGTCTATGGGGCTGAAGGCATAGCCAACCACGCATGCAACAAAGACTTTGGCAAACCAGGGAACTCGCGGGTCTTGATATGCCAGATAAAGAGCATATACTTCGACCTTGAGTTGTTTGGCTTGTTGTTTCCACTTTTCGATAAACTTTCTCATCTCATTTTCTTGGAAAAAAATATTCGCCGCTAGGATGAGGGGGGCATCCTAACAGCGAATAAATAAATTTTACTAGCAGTTTTAATTATATGGGAAAACTTGCAAAACTGTAAGCTGGTTATATATGCGATGGGACAAGCTCTATTTAGGAAACAGAAAAACTGAAAATATCCCCTAAAATGCGCGCACCATTGTATGTGATAAACTTCATATGTAAAATTATGCCATAACCTGATCACACTATGATGCCCAAAGTTTTGTTAATTTCCCCATTATCAGTTAACCATGCGCTTCCGTTCTGAAATCTTTCGAACCATCATCCCGGACCGCCGCGCCACTATCGCGGACGGCATTGTATTGCTCAGCCTGGCTGTGCTTATTTTCGGCGGACTGACCTTAGCGACCAACTTCACCGGCCCGACCAGCGTCGAAAAAACAATTTCGCTTGCCCCCAGTGCCCTGCCGCTTTATACACTTTTCTCTGTGACGCGCATGTTTATCGCGTATATCCTCGCCATAGTGTTCAGCCTTCTCTATGGACGCACGGCAGCTTATAACCGGCGCGCTGAAAAAGTAATGCTCCCATTGCTCGATGTGCTCCAGTCCGTGCCGATCCTCTCCTTCCTGCCAGTGGTGCTTCTTAGTTTGAGCGCCATCATGCCCCAGCGCCTGGCTGCCGAACTCGCGTCCATCGTACTTATTTTTACCTCGCAAGCCTGGAACATGACTTTCGCCTGGTACCAGTCACTCACCACTATTCCCAAGGAACTGCGGGAAGCCAGCGCCATTTTCCGCCTAAACACATGGATGACCTTCAAGACCCTCGAACTGCCTTTCGGCGCCATTCCGCTCATCTGGAATAGCATGATGTCGTGGGCGGGCGGCTGGTTTTTCCTGATGGCTGCCGAAATTTTCACCGTCGGGCAGAAGTCCTTTCACCTGCCGGGGTTGGGCTCCTACCTGCAAGCGGCCGCATCCCAGGGTGACATCAGAGCTCTCGCTTGGGGGCTGGGCACTCTCATCTTTGTCATCATCATCATGGATCAATGGATCTGGCGCCCACTGCTCGCCTGGGCAGATCATTTCAAGATCGAAACTGTAGAGAGCGACAACCCGCCCACTTCCTGGTTCTACAACCTCGTATATAATGCGCGCATCGTCCGCTGGTTCGAGAACAAGATTGCCGCACCGCTGCTGGAATGGTTCGACAGTACCATCATCCGCCGCTCGCCAATGGGTGATGTTATCGGTCAGCGGGATGAGAAGCCGGGCACAGGGTTTTATCTTTTAACCGTAATTGGGGTTGGGCTTCTTGTTTACGGCGGATACAAAATTAGTGCGACTTTGTTCCAACTTTCGTTAAGCCAGTGGGTATCCATCGCAAGCGGCGTATTTTCCACCATGCTGCGCGTATTCGCCGCCCTCGCCATTGCCATGTTGGTCTCCATCCCTCTTGGGTACGCCATCGGATCGAATCCGAAGGTGGCAAGTTGGCTCCAACCAATGGTGCAGGTGGTAGCTTCTCTCCCGGCGACAGCGTTGTTCCCGCTTCTGGTAGCGGTTCTGGCGGGTTATTACGGAGGGTTGAACCTTGCGGCGATACTGCTGATGTTAATGGGAACGATGTGGTATCTGATGTTTAATATCATCGCGGGGGCGGCCGCCATACCCCAGGATCTGAAATACACCTCTGCGCTATTAGGTATTAAGGGCTGGGAGAGCTGGCGCACGATGATTCTGCCCGCGCTCTTCCCGTTTATCGTCACCGGCGCAATTACCGCCAGCGGTGGCGCGTGGAACGCCAGTATTGTTGCTGAATATGTTCAATTCAGTGGGAAAACGCTTAGTGTCAACGGAATTGGCGCGACGATCGCCTCTGCCACCGCCGGCGGAGATTACTCACTCCTGCTCGCATCCACTCTGAGTATGATTCTGACTGTTGTCCTGATCAATCGCCTCGTCTGGCGGCGTTTTTATCGTCTTGCTGAAGAACGCTTCAAAATGGAGTAATGATAATGGTTAAATCTTCCCTTCTCGAAGTCCGCAGTGTTAACCAGATGTATGGGAGCGGTGAGCGTCGTTTCACAGCCGTGCAGAATATCAACTTGAGCATGAAAGAGGGCGAGTTTGTCGCGCTCGTCGGTCCCTCGGGATGCGGAAAAAGCACTCTTTTACGCATCATCACCGGCTTGAACAAACCCACTTCCGGCGTTGTCCTTTATCGTGACAATGTCGTTAACGGCGTCAACCCCCATGCCACAATCGTATTCCAAACCTTCGCATTATTTCCCTGGTTGACCGTCCAGCAAAATGTGGAAATAGCGCTCAAAGTACGTGGCATCCCGGCAGAAGAGCGCACCAAAAAGGCGATTGCTTTGCTCGATAAGGTTGGGCTGGATGGGTTTGAGAATGCGTATCCGCGTGAATTATCTGGCGGCATGCGCCAAAAAGTAGGCTTTGCGCGCGCCATGTCGGTGGAGCCGGAACTGCTGTGCCTCGATGAGCCTTTCTCTGCGCTGGATGTACTCTCGGCTGAAGCCCTGCGCGGCGAACTGCTTGAGCTATGGACGGCAGGCGACATTCCCACCAAAGCCATCCTTATGGTCACCCACAATATCGAGGAAGCCATTACCCTGGCAGATCGGATCGTGGTGATGGGTAAAGACCCTGGACATGTGGTTGCTGACCTTGCGGTAGACCTGCCGCACCCCCGCCATCGCAAATCGCCAGAATTTATTGCCAAGGTTGATTTGATCTATGCCACGCTGGCAGGACAGACTGGACCTGAATCATTCGAATTGGGAACCGCACCAGGTGAACCGGGGCGCACCCGCAGCCTTCTTAATGTGCAAGCCGGTGACCTGGCGGGTTTGTTGGAGGCAGTGGCTGAAAAACCCGGTGATCGCGCCGACCTCTATCGGCTTGTGGAAGAATTGAAAGTGGATTCAGATCATTTGCTGTTGTTAACCGAAGCCGCTGAATTGATGGGCTTTGCCACGGTTGCCCAGGGCGACATCAACCTGACTTCACTTGGGCAGACCTTTGTAGATGCATCCATCCTGGCGCGCAAGGAAATTTTCGCCGCGCGTATCCGCCGTTTACCCATGTTCCGCTGGCTGCTAAACATGCTCGAAAAAGCAGATGTTCACGCACTTGAATGGGATGTAGTTCAATCTGCTTTGGAATTGGAGTTCCCCCCTGAAGAGGCGGAAAAGCAGGTGGAGATCGCAGTGAATTGGGGGCGTTATGCCGAACTGCTTTCGTATGATGATGACAAGGCAACAATTTATCTGGAAAACAACATTAAGGAACGATAAACACTTATCTTTATTAGACCTTTAGCAAAAGGTCTATTTTATTAATGATGCGCAGCCATTTCCATATGATTATGGCAGCGCAATCGGCGTCAGCGTAACCGTCGGCATGGGAACAACCGTCGGTACTTGAGGAGTCCACCCGCTGTAATAAAAATAGTCGGAGAGGAATGTTGCACGTTCAGCCTCTGTCATCGGGCGCGGACGAGCGTAATCTTCCAGCATGGCAGTCAGCAATTCCGTGCCAATATAGCGCCCATCGTAAAAGACATGACGGTCATAAAATTCGCGCCGTGTTTCGTCAATGACTTCGCCGCTCGGAAGAATATAAGTCATTTGATCGAAGAACAAATTTCCCAAGCCATAATGAATGAACGAATCATCACGGAACTCCATGATGTGCGGATAATGCGCCTGACTGCCGCTGACAATCGTGGCGCCTTCATCTGCCACCCTGCGGAAATTTTCTTCGTGCGTGTAACATGGGGTCGGTGAATAACATTCCTCATGTTGAAAGGTGAAGATCACTGTATAACCCTGTGCCTTCAACTCATCAATTTGTTTTCCAAAATAATCATAATCACATAATGCAGGGCCAGGACTGGTGGCGCTGGCTTTCGGATATTTCCCTGCGCGTTTTCCATTGCATCCCATAAATGCGATCTTGTTTCCATTAACCTCCATCAACACAGGCTGACGTGCTTCTTCGGCGTTTGCACCGCCGCCATAATATGGAAGGTTATTGGCCTTATAGATATCAAGCGTTTCCAACAACGCCTCTTCGCCACGGTCTCGAAGATGATCGCCCGTCAACTCCACAACGTCCACACCAACATCCAGCAGCAACTCCATATATTTTGGGTCACTGCATAAAATGAAATTTCGATAGCCAGAACGCGGGGGCGGACAATCTTTATCGAAAGTCACTTCATTGCTGATGTGTGTCACATCCGCTTCACGCAGCCAATCACGGATCAATGAGCCAGGATACGTCACGCCTTTCATTTCCATCGTCGCCGCAGTTGCGCGGACAAGTGCGGTCACGCCTGTTAAGATCACAGTTGCCATTTTGGATGGGTCGCGGTTTGATTCGGGCAATGCAAACGATTCTGGATTCGTCAACGAGAAATATGCTTTCAGTGGATATGCATTCGCATCAAAATCCTTATGGATCGGAGATTGACCATCCACGCTCAACACTTTCCATTTGGGCTGAATTTCCTCGAACGGGATGATCGCCCACGCAGACTGATCCCACGCTGTGTTTACTAACTGGTCAGACGGAACGACACTGACCACGCCCGAGGCTGGCTCACCCCAAAGGGCAGTGAACGCCGCCAGAGTGGATTCTGCCATTAGGATCGCATGGCCAGCTATCGGCGGCGCAGGCTCGCCCTTCCAAGCGGATAGTAAATCTTGAGATGTCACATCATCCGTCACCGTAGGAAAAGGCGCGACAAGGGAATAAATCCACATTGAGCCCGTGAATTTGAAACATCCAGTTTTTGGGTGGCAAGCGCGGGGTCTTCGGTCAGTGGAATATTCCATGATTTTGTAACTTCAATAAGATCGGCTGGAACGGCAGGGCTGACCCACAACGCCGCAGGCATGGGAGTATGGGTCGCTGGCACTGGAGACGGAGAAGGCACGGGAGTTTGCGTCGCAGTCGGCAGCTCAGCGGCGGGCGCACAAGCGGCAAGAATTGCGAAACAGATAAAAGCAATAAGGAATTTTTTCATCCGCTTAAATCTTTTTGACAGCATCGCCGACCTGAATTGTGCCTGACTGAATTACCCTGGCATTGACGCCACGCAAGTGAAGTTCTTTCCCCAGCGGTGAGTTGACAAACTTGATCGCATCCTGCCCAAAACGTACGGCAAATTTTTTGCACCCTGTGTGCGGCTTCGCCGTGATCTCAATGATAGCTGTACCTAATGCAAGACGAGTCCCAGCGGGAAGGTTTTTGTCGCTTAGATCCATGTCAATAAAAAGCTGGTCGCCTGCCAATTGCCAGCGTTCCTGGTCCTGTGCCAGCAATGCGATCACACGCGAGTTCATGATATTGAGCTGCATTTCAGGGTGGGCAGAGCCATCGGCGGTACTTTTACTGCCGCGTACTCTCCAATTGTCGCCCACCAGTCCTTCGGTGAGATCAAGTTTGGCTTCAGACAATACTTCTCTTTTATCATCATCAGGCCTGCAAACGATCATGTTGATACGCCCCTCATCTTTTGGAGACAGGTAAATATCTTCAAGCCCCGCTTCAAGTTCTTCGGTTGTTAAGTATTTTACGTCCATCATTAAACTCCTTCCAAAGTATTAATTGTCAGCCAACTCGAAATATAAAAGGACAAAGTCCACGCCCGACCATCTCATTTTTTGAAGATCGAGAAACAGGCCGTCCAAGAGCCTTCTCCAGCAAAACAGCATCCATTTTACACAATTCGGGGTGGCCATCAATCACCTTTGCGTAAGGGCATCTTCCAAAGATCACCCGCGGACCTTCCGCGCCAGCCTCCCAACGCGCCTGATAATGCATCTCATCCAATTTTTCGACAAGAAGCACAAGCCGTTTTGCGACAGGCAAATTTGCGAATTGACTTGAGTTCAAAATATGACTCGCAATCGCCTCAACATTTAATCCCGAACCTGCTTCTGTCAAAAGGGCATTCGCCAACGCTGACAAATTATCCCCCAGCGCAGCCTGGGACAGTGAATACATTTTCTCAGGTCGTCCGCGTCCTTCACGGTTGTTGACCACCGTACCCAAAGCGTCCACCCGCCCATCCGAACACAGCACGGACAAATGATGCCGCACATTCGGCGCGGACATGTTCAACGCGCGTGCAACCTCCCGCGCAGAAGCGGCACGAGTCTTTTTCAGGTGAGCAAGGACTTTTTGGCGGGCTGTTGTCATACAATGCCTGTGATTATACTCACTTCTTTATTTATGTAAATATATATTTGCATAAATCCGTTGACTTATCCCCCTCACCTGCTATAATTCGCGCTTGTGGTTTCGTGGTCTCGATACGCCCTCAAAGAGCATTCGGGCTACTCGACCACTACCTAATCCCTAATTCCTAATGACCTAATGACCTTCACCTGGGAATCCACCTACGCCATCGCTTTAGAGTTACGCCGCCAGCATCCCGATATAAATATCGAAGAAGTGTCTCTGCAACAGATCTATCAATGGACGATCCAACTTAATGAATTTGAGGATGACCTCGCGCTCGCAAACGACGACATCCTTTACGCAATCTACCAAGACTGGTTCGAGGAGAACATTCATGGAAAATGAAAAATTAAGTTTACCAAACTACAACATTCCAGAAGACATGGAAAATGTTGTAGCCATCACCACGCTCGACCGCCTGTACAACTGGGGTCGGCGTTCATCTGTTTGGCCGCTGATGTTTGGTCTCGCGTGCTGCGCCATCGAAATGATCGCGGCGCAAACTGCGCGTTACGACATGGCACGCTTCGGCATGGAAGTCATGCGCCCCACTCCGCGCCAGGCAGATATGATGCTGGTTTCTGGCACAGTGACAAAGAAAATGTTACCTGTCATCGTTCGTTTATACAACCAAATGCCTGAGCCGAAATATGTTGTGGCAATGGGCGCGTGCGCTTCGGGCGGCGGACCTTTCAAGGAAGGCTACAACGTTGTCGCTGGTATTGATAAATTTTTACCCGTTGACGTGTACATCCCTGGCTGCCCTCCCACCCCGCAGGCGTTGATCGCAGGCATGATCAAATTACAGGAAAAGATCGACAAGGAATCCATCAAGAAAGTCCGCTGGTACAACAAGGAAAAGAAAGACGGCAACTATGTGCCGATGCCCATTCTCGGACCTGACTTGATCGATGTGCGCCGCAACGCTGAAATTCGTGAAGCTGCTGCCACAAAGGCGACACCGGTAACACAGGAGAGTGCATAATGGCGACCCCGACCCTGACTCAAACTGTGGATCTGGTTGCCCGTTTCCCGGGCATGGTCACCGCTGATGAACGTCCCGGCTACTCAGGCTTTATCGTCAACAAAGACAATCTCGTCGAAGTGGCAACCGCTGTCCGCGATGAATTTGGCTTCGACCTACTCACTTCTTTAACAGGCGTAGATTACCTTGCTGAAAACAAAATGGAAGTAGTCTACAACGCCTACAAAACAACTGGCGGAGCTGGCCTGGTCTTCAAAGTACAAGCCGAACGCGTTGACCCAGTTGAAGTTCCCTCGCTGACCGGTATCTGGCACGGAGCGGAATATCAGGAACGCGAAGCATGGGATTTATATGGCATCAAATTCACAGATCACCCTGACCTGCGCCGCATCTTGATGTGGGAAGGCTTCGAAGGTTTTCCGCTTCGCAAGGACTGGAAGGAACCTTTCTATGAAGAGGAAATCAAGCCTTACAAGAGCCGCTGGCCCGAAGGCAAGCATACCTTCGCAGAAGACAAGAATCCCTTCCACGATAATCTCAACTTCCCCAAGGATTTCGACCCTGAAAACTTTGTTGTAGACAAGGAAGAAGACCTTTACGCCTCACTTGAACGCTACACCACAAAAGACGAAGCGGGCAAGATGAAGACCGACCACATCGTGGTCAACCTTGGACCGCATCACCCATCCACACATGGCGTGCTGCGCGTGGCTGTCACGTTAGATGGCGAAACCATCATCGGTCTCAAGCCAGTGATGGGCTATCTGCACCGCAATCACGAAAAGATCGGCGAACGCAATACCTACACACAGATCATCCCCTACACCGACCGTCTCGACTATTTCAACGCGATGAGCAACAACTTTGGCTATGTGACCACTGTTGAAAAGTTGATGAAGATACAGGTCGCCGAGCGCGCAGAATATATCCGCGTGATCATGGCTGAACTCAGCCGTATCCAAAACCATCTCATCTTCGTCGGCATGTTGATCAACGACCTTGGCTCAATGTACACGCCTTCGCTGTATGCCTTCGAAGAACGCGAATTGATCCTCGATATCTTTGAAGCCGTATCCGGTTCACGCATGATGTGCAATTACTACCGCTTTGGCGGTGTGGTGCGTGATGTCCCCGATGATATGCTGCAAAAGATCAAAGACCTGGTCTTCGACCGCCTGCCAGCCAAAGTGGATGAAATGGAACGCTTCCTGAATGAGAACGAACTTTTGGTTGGGCGTTTGAAAGGCACGCATGTATTGAACGCGGAAGACGCGGTCAAATACTCTGTCACAGGTCCCGTGTTGCGCGCTTCAGGCGTGCCCTATGATCTGCGCCGCGCCGACCCGTATTCCATATATGACCGATTTGATTTCGATGTGGCGGTGCGTCACAATGGCGACATGATGGACAACTATCTCATCCGCTTTGATGAGATGCGACAGTCCATTCGAATCCTGGAGCAGGCTGTCAAACAGATCCCACAGGGTCCGATCAACTCACAGAAACCAAACTACCAGATCAAGGTCCCGGCGGGTGAGGCGTATGGTCGTATTGAGTCACCCAAAGGCGAGCTGGGTTTCTACATCGTCTCGAATGGCAAAGCGAATCCCTATCGTTATCACGTTCGCGCGCCTTCGTTTGTTAACCTCGGCGCACTTGAAAAGATGTGTACCGGAACAAAGATTCAGGACTTCGTCGCGTTGCTCGCCATGCTCGATGTCGTCTTGGGTGAAGTGGATCGCTAACAGGAGAATTGACTATGTACGGACAAGGTATTCTTAAAGGATTAAGCGTCACCTGGAAGCGATTCTGGGATACATACACCGAAGACATCGCGTGGGCGTTGCGCGGCAAGAAACGCTACAACACAGACGAAGGAATTCGGCATCGTTCGAGCAAAAACACCAAAGGCATCTTCACTGTGCAGTATCCCGAAGAGCAGTTGATCGTACCCGAAGAATTTCGCTTCCTGCCGATCCTGGTCTATGATGAAGGCGCAGATGGGAAAAAGGAAGTACGCTGTACTTCATGCGGAATTTGTGCGAAAGCCTGCCCGCCGCAGTGTATTTGGATCGTGCGCTCAAACGACCCCGTGACTGGAAAGCCTGTTGCCACCCCGGCAGATTTCTACATTGATGTGGACATCTGCATGAACTGCGGTTTCTGCGCTGAATTTTGTCCCTTCGACGCGATCAAAATGGATCATAATTTTGACATCGCCTCAACCAGCCGCAGTGTCTACAATCTTGAAAAATTATTGAAACCCGCTTCGTATTACTCGGAAATTCGTCCGCTGAATTACACGCAGGAAGAGGAAGCCCGCAAGGCAAAAGAAGCCGCCAAAGCCGCAAAAGCAGCGGCCGCCGCCGCAACTCCTGCCGCTCCTGCTACTCCAACTGCATAAAAATATGAACCACGAAGAGCACGAAGGACACAAAGTAAAACCTTTGTGACACTTTGTGTCCTTCGTGGTAAAAAATTTTAATAGGTAAAACCAAATGACAATCACAAAAGAAGCCGTATTAGCCGCGCTTGGCAAAGTGCAGGAACCTGAGTTACACCAGGACCTCGTCACCCTGAACATGATCCGCAATTTGGAGATCGAAGGCGACAAAGTCTCATTTACCGTTATGCTCACCACTCCCGCCTGCCCCCTGCGTGGACGCATTGACAAGGAAGTTAGAGAAGCCGTGATGACCGTTGATGGCGTGAAAACCATCGAAGTCAAAATGGACTCGGATGTACCGAATGATGGCCGTATGCGCGGACTGGTTAATATGCCTATCCGCAATGCGATTGCTGTTGGCTCTGGCAAAGGCGGCGTTGGCAAATCCACGGTTTCCGTAAATATCGCAGTCGCACTCGCCCAAAGCGGAGCGCGCGTCGGTCTGATGGATGCCGATATTTACGGTCCCAACACCCCCACCATGCTCGGCGTGGATAAACTCCCCGAACCGAATGGACAGAAACTCATCCCCGCAGATGCGTATGGCATCAAGATGATCTCAATGGGATTGCTGGTCAAGCCTGGTCAGCCGCTCATCTGGCGCGGACCAATGCTCAACTCAGCCATTCGTCAATTCCTGAGCGATGTGGAGTGGGGCGAACTGGATTACCTCATTATTGACCTTCCCCCTGGCACAGGCGATGCGGCTTTATCTCTGGCACAAGCCCTGCCGTTGAGCGGCGCAGTCGTTGTGACATTACCGCAACTGGTCTCGCTGGAAGATGCCAGCCGAGGCCTGAACATGTTCAAGCAATTGGAAGTGCCGATCCTCGGCGTGGTCGAGAACATGTCCTACCTTGACTTGCCCGACGGCACCCGCATGGATCTCTTTGGCTCAGGCGGCGGAGAATCTCTCGCAAAAGCCACCGATACAACCTTCCTTGGCAAGATCCCGATAGATCAAAATGTCCGCATTGGCGGGGATACTGGCAAGCCAATTGTTGTCTCGTATCCCGAGTCGGCAGTTGCAAAATCAATACAGGAAATTTCGCAAAAGATCGCGGCGAAAGCCAGCGTAGCGGCAATGACCGCAAGCAATGCTTTGCCGATCAATATTGTGGAGTAAGTCAGCGATTAGGTGATTAGGAAAGACCTGACGGGTGTTGTGCCTGTCAGGTCTTTTTGAATCTTAGATCAACTGGTTGTGGGTTTTTGTTTGAAGATAGCACCTGCAATAAGCCCACCGATCACGCCAAAGACGATATTCGTCAACACGCCTGCGCAATTGAATAGGAACGACATGGAGCCTGACAGTATATCCGGGGGAATACTACCAGCCGGGAGGTACTGATCAATCTGGTTGGCAAGGCCAGAAGCACCCGCCATTCCAACGAAACTTAGAAGAAATCCGAGGACTCCAGCAAACAGACCCGTCAATGCCCCTACGCTAATGGCGTGATTCATTGTCATCGTACCGGTCTGGCGTTTGTAATACCAGGCGGCCAGCAGTGGTCCGCCCCAGAAGGGAAGACATAACAGGCAATTGAGCAAGCTAATAATTGGGATATTAGCAAGCGCGGTGGTGACAACCGCGCCGATCAAACTGGCTATTAGAAGGTTTTTTGTATTCATGGAAATTTCCTTTCTAGTTAAGTGAAAATATTCACACCTAGAATACAACCTAACAAGCCCAAATACAAGTACTTTTTGTTTTAGCTGTTAATCAATACACTGATCCTCTCAAATACGGCAAGTGTTTCCTGACGATATTTCATTTTTGTGTCCAGATCAAACAGCGACCAGGCCTCGCTATCCACCAACATCATTACTTTCAAATAAGGGAACAATTCTGCGTTGATGTATTTTCGAGATGGCGAGCTTCATCCAACGCTGCAGGTTGGGGCCAATCTGCAACCACATCAATTGACAGGTGAAACAATATACTCTTGAGAATTAATGCTGCTGGAGAATCCTGACCAAAGAGATTTTCGATGCCCGCACAAATCAAATCGAAACGGCTGTTATCCTGAATTTCCTGACCCGTACGTTCATCTGACTTTATTGCCGATTGGGTTAGGTCACACCATTCAACGAGTCCATCTTCGTCAACCTGAACAAATCCATTGGACTGCAAACCGCGCGCGGTCAGAGCGGCGGAACGAAAAGCATGAGCTGCGTCACGACCGCCATCGGGAGGTACTTGTTTACCAACATCATGGAAAAGGATGATCCATTCCATGATCTGTTTTTCTGTAGATGAAGCGGATCGGTATTCAGGCAATTGCACCAGGCCGACCAGCGCACTGGTCACATGGACCAATGTGATTCCGTCCGCATAAGACGCCATGCGCTCCCAGCCAGTGACAAATTTCTCCACTTTCCCCATCTGTGCCGATGCAAAAAACTCGCGCACCTGCAGTTCAAATTCATCCCAGTTTTTCAGGGTTCCAATATCAATTTGATGTGCCAGCGAATCAACAAGGTCAAATAATTCAGGTAAACACTTGCGAGGGTCCATCATCGAAAGTCTCCTTATTAGTGATTTGCATCCACTTGTTGTGAAATCTTGAGGCAGTGATGGTTTATTCCGGTTACCAATGGAGCAAGAATAAAACCAAATCCTAAATCCCGCAAGTAAACAGCCCATTTCCTAATTATCCAGCCCCTAACCTCTCCCCTACGGTATAATTGCACCCATGCAAACTAACATTATCGGTGTTCGATTTACAAAAATAGGCAAAATCTACCACTTTGACTCTTCCACCCTGCCCGACGTAAAACAGGGCGAGCATGTCATCGTGGATACCGCACGCGGCAAGCATCTCGGTGAGGTTGTCCAAATTCTGGAGGAGACTCCCCCTCAACCAGAAGGCGGATGGAAATCTGTGGAGCGGCGCGCCAATCCGCGCGACCTTTTGCTCCAGCAATCCTGGCAAGCCAAACAAACCGAAGCCATGATCAACTGCCGCGCACGCGCATCCGAACTTCGTCTAAAGGATGTAAAGATAGTCACTGCCGAATACAACTACGACGGCTCACGCCTCGCCTTCCTCTTTAGCACCGAGAGCGAAGACAAGGCAGATCTCAAGTCACTCAAAAAAGATATGAGCCAGTTGTACGCAACCACACATGTCGAAATGCGCCAGATCGGTCCGCGCGACGTGGCGAAGTTTCTGGGCGGCATGGGCGCCTGCGGAATTGAAACCCGCTGCTGCTCCCAGTTCCTGACCGACTTCTCCCCCATCTCGATCAAGATGGCGAAGGAACAAGGCATCTCGCTCACGCCCAACGAAATCACAGGCATGTGCGGACGCCTGCGCTGCTGCCTCATCTACGAATATGAACAATATGTGGAAGCGCGCAAGACCCTGCCCAAGCGTAACAAGCGCGTGGTCACGCCCAAAGGTGAAGGCAAAGTCATTGACCTGATCCCCATGAGCGACAAAGTGGTGGTGCTGATCGAAAGCGGCACAGACCGCCCGCAGCACATGACATTCTCTCGCGAAGAAATTGAACCGTGGGATGAACTCGAAGCCCTGCGGCGCAAATCCCAGGCTCCCTGTGACCGTCACGAAGGCGGCGGATGTACCTGCAGCAAAGGCACAAAGAAGAACAATGACCGAAACAACTAACAATTGGGAAACTTCACAAAAAATTCTGGTTATTCTGGCTCACCCCGATGATCCAGAATTTTTTTGTGGTGCCACGCTTGCGAAGTGGGCGCGCGCTGGACATGAGATCACATACTTTTTGCTGACTTGCGGCGACAAAGGATTTAACCCTGCCACGCATCCAGAAATGACTCCTGAAAAGTTATGTGGGATCAGACACATGGAACAAAATAATGCCGCAAAAGTCATCGGAGTAAACGCGGTTCATTTTCTGGACCTTGCGGATGGGTACCTCGTCCCAGACCTGAATCTACGCCGTGACATTGTGCGCGAGATCCGCAGGTACAAGCCTGATATCCTCGTCACCTGCGACCCGCAAAATTTATTCGCCCAGTACGGCATCAACCACCCCGATCACCGTTACTGCGGACAGGTCGTGCTGGATGCAGTTTTCCCCGCTGCTGGAAATATTGCCTACTTCCCCGAATTGCTCGCGGGAGGTTTTCAACCGCACATGCCAAAAGAAGTGTGGTGCTCGCTCACCAGCCAGCCCAATACCACGATAGATGTGACCGACACCTGGGATATCAAACTCAAAGCGGTTCTCGAGCACAAAACACAAGTGCAGGATGTTGAAAAACTCATCGAAAGATTTAAGTCCCGCCGCACCGAAGACAGCACGGATGAAAATCCGCGGTATGAAGAGAAGTTTAGGGTTGTGAAGTACGCGTAATCATGTCATTGCGAGGAGCGTGCTTGTTTGCGACGAAGCAATCTCCGAATGCCATAAGGAGATTGCTTCGTCAGGCTAAAGCCTTCCTCGCAATGACATAAACAATCTATGAACATCCTTAACGTCGGCTATCAATCCACAAATTACTATTTGATTGACATCAAGAGTGGCAAATTGCTTGTCGATTGCGGCTGGCCAGGGACACTTCCGCAGTTTTCAGCGGAACTCAAACGAAAAGGTGTTTTGATCACAAGATATCAAATATTTTCTCGTCACCCATTTCCACCCTGACCACGCAGGAATGACTCAGGAATTGAAGAATCTCGGCATTAAGCATATTTTATTGGATGTGCAAATTGAGCATGTTTCGCAAATGACGGAATTTTTCAAGACAAAAAACCATCCCTACATTCAAATTACAACGGATGACAGTATCAACTTGAAGGTGGCAGAGAGCCGAAAATTCCTCGCAGGGCATTGGCTTGCAGGGAGAGATCATCCATACCCCAGGTCACAGCGATGATAGCGTGACTTTGATCCTCGACGAAGGCTTTGCTTTCACAGGTGATCTGCATCCCGCCTTTATGCTGCCAGAGGATGATACTGTTTCAAGAGCAAGCTGGGATAAAATTTATCAGTACAAAATTGCCCGAATATTCCCCGGGCACGGAGGATGATATGGAAGCAATGTGGAAATCTAGAAAAGTAGTGATTGTTGGCGCAGGCGCGGTTGGAACATCGTTTGCATATGCGCTGGCGCAAAAAGGCATGGCTGATGAGATCAGCATCGTGGATGCGAATCGGGATCTCGCCGAAGGACAGGTCCTTGATCTTGCCCATGGACTGCCCTACTACCCACCCGTGCAAATTCACGTCGGTGAAAAGAAAGATTATGCTGATGCCAGTGTCATTGTCATTACCGCAGGAGCAAAACAAGGTCCAGGCGAGACGCGTTTGAATTTGCTGCAGAAAAATGCAGCGATCATCGAATCCATTGTGGATGATATCGTCAGCGAGAATTCGCAGGCGATCATTCTGATCGTCACCAACCCCGTTGATATTTTGACCTATGTGGCATTGAAACGTTCGGGCTGGTCAAAAAGCCGTGTGATCGGCTCAGGTACCGTGCTGGATAGCGCCCGTTTCCGTTATTTGATCAGCCAGCATTGCAATGTGGATGTCGGCAATGTCCACGCCTATATTTTGGGCGAGCATGGCGACAGCGAATTTGCCGCATGGTCGATGACGAATGTGGCTGGCGTTCCGATGGAGGAATACTGCCCAATGTGCGGCGCGTGCGAAGACTGGTCGGAGCAACTTTCACGAATCACGCAGGAAGTAAAAGATTCTGCCTATCACATTATCAATTACAAGGGTGCAACCTATTACGGCATCGGCATGGCACTCGTGCGGATCGTCGGCGCGATCTTACAGGATCAGCGCAGTGTGTTGACCGTTTCAACTTTTTTGGATGGTGAATACGGCATCCGCGATGTTTGCCTGGGGATTCCAACCGTCCTCGGGCAAACGGGTGCGATAAAAATAGTTGAAGCCCCATTGACGACACAGGAGCAGGAGTCGTTGGAAAACTCTGCACATATTTTGCAGCAAGCGTTACAGGATTTGCGCACTCCGCGTTAATCTTATATTTATCAAATCAAATAAGAGGTTTGTAATGACTGATTTTCTCAAAACAGCAACTGAACTCTTCCCCTACACCCAGACCCTGCGCCGTGATTTTCACATGCACCCCGAACTCGGATTTAACGAGATCCGTACGGGCGGTATTGTGGCAAAGGAACTCGAAACGCTCGGCATCGAAGTGACCAAAGGCATCGGCAAAACGGGTGTCGTCGGTTTACTCGAAGGCGCAAAACCTGGACCCACTCTGCTTATCCGCTTTGATATGGATGCGCTTCCCATCATCGAAGACACAGGCGCGGAATACGCTTCGCTGAATCAAGGTGTGATGCACGCCTGCGGACATGACGGTCACACGGCAATCGGGCTCACGGTTGCGAAAATTTTGAACGCCCACAAAAACGAACTGGCAGGCACGATCAAATTTTGCTTCCAACCATCGGAAGAAGGTACGAATGGCGAAGAGATTGGCGGCGCAGAATTAATGATGAAAGATGGCGTGCTTGAAGGTCCTAAAGTGGACATGACGCTCTCGATGCATTTATGGAATGAAAAGCCGCTCGGCTGGGTACATGTCGCCAAGGGACCTGTGATGGCAGGCGCTGAACAATTCAAAATAAAGATCATCGGCAAAGGCGGTCATGGCGCAGTGCCACACGCAACCATTGACCCCGTGGTGTGTGCCGCGCAGATCATCTCAACGGCGCAGACCATCGTCTCGCGAAATGTCGCTCCGCTGGAGACTGCGGTGGTCAGCTTTACGATCATCAACGGCGGCACGGCTTTCAATGTCATCCCACAGGAAGTGACCATGGAAGGTACGATCCGTACTTTTGATCCAAAAGTTACGGATTAAAGTTGTCAAGCGATTTGAAGAGATCGTGAAAGGCGTCGCATCTGCAATGGGATGTCAGGTGGAGATGAAGGTCAAGCAGCTCACGCCCGCGCTCATCAATGCGGATGATGTCACAGCCAAAGTGCAGGAAACCGCCCGCCGCGTATTGCCGCAAGCCAATCACGACAACACACCCTACCTCACCATGGGCGCGGAGGATATGGCGTTCATGCAGGCAAAAGTAGATGGCTGTTATTTATTCGTCGGTTCAAATAACAAAGAGAGACATTTGGATTACGGTCATCATCACCCCAAATTTGATTTTGACGAACAAGCCTTGATCAACGGTGCGGCACTCATGTCCGCTGCGGCAATGGATATTTTGAAATAAGTGAAAGGTAAAAAGTGAGAAGTGAGAAGATCGCGGTGCGGTCTTCTTTTTTGTTCATAGAAAAATGATCGCTACGCCGCGCACCGCTAAAGCCGCAAGCATCGCGATGATCACCGTCAAAGCGGAAATTGTCAGCATGGCACGTGTGCCAAGCTCGCGCTTCAAAACAGCTAATGTGGCCAGACAGGGTAAATAGAACATCACAAAAGTCGCATAAACGAGCATCTGTTCCGAGGTCAATACAGCACTAAAATTCGATGTGCCGAGAGCCTGCCCCAACATCACCAGTGAAAGTTCCTTGCGGAGAATGCCAAAGATTAGCGGAACACCCACTTGAGCGGGCAAGCCAAGCAGCCAGGTGATCGGTCTTACCAGCATGTTGAAAAAATCAGCGGAGTTGAAATAATTCAAGATCGCCAGCACGGCACTTCCCGCGATCAGGATCGGCCAGGCTTCCACGACAAACTCACGCACGCGGAACCAGGATTTGCCGAATACGTTCTTGAGAGTCGGCACGCGATATGGAGGCATTTCCATAATGAGACCTGGCGAATTTTCAGCGGTCATCTTTGAGAGTACCTTGCCTGTGAGAGCGATGACGAATAAGTTGAAGATATACAAAGCGAACGCGGCAACTGGTCCCAAATAAAATGCCACCAACCCAAACACAACCGCCAGCCGCGCCGCGCATGGGACAAGGGTAGCCAAAGCGGCGGCGATATAACGGTCTCGCGGCTCCTCCAAAGTCCGCGTGGACATGACTGCGGGCACGTTGCATCCATAGCCGAGAATAAAAGGTACGATGGCTTTGCCATGCAGACCGATGCGGTGCATGAAAGCATCCATGAGAAATGCCACGCGCGGCAAATATCCCACATCTTCCAGCACGCCAAGCCCAAGCAAAAATGGTACAAGATATGGAAGCACGATCGCGACACCCGCTGCGATGCCTTGCAGGACACCAAGCATGATCTGCGCCAATAATGAATTTGCCGCAAATGGAGACATGACAATCTCCGTCAGCCAGGTGAAAAATGCCAGCAGGGGCGGCTCAGTGAGTTTTCCAATTCCATAAACCACCTGGAAAAATAAGAACAAGACAAACAACATGATCGCATATCCCCACACTGGATGAAGCAAAATATTATCAAGACTGTCACGCCAGATGATGCGCCTCTCGCCCTGGGTTACAAATTTCTTTGCCAAAGAAACTGCGAGTGAGTGACGTTCCTCTGCATTCTGAAATTCACTTTCTTTATTTTGTCCTTTTTCTTCTTTCTTTCTACCCACCTCCAAAGCCTTGATAAACAATCCCTTCACTCCGCGCCCCTTGCTTGCGACCAACGGCAAGACAGGCACATGCAACTCACGGGAAAAACCTTCGGCGTCAATGTGCAGTCCCATGCGCGCGGCTTCGTCCACCATATTCAAGGCGAGGATCAAAGGCTTGTTGAGGGCAACCAACTCAAGGGTTAAAGAAAGAGCCGATGCCAGTTGAGTTGAATCGGCTACGTTGATGATCACATCCACATCACGGGAATCCAAATAACGCGCGGCTTCCTTCTCGGCTGGGCTGCCTTCATCAAGAGAATATGCGCCAGGCAGGTCCACCAACTCGATGACCTCACCCGCCACGCGGACTCGACTCTCGGTAAATGTGACTGTCGTGCCGCTGAAATTCCCCGTTTCGGCTTTGTAACCTGCGACCTGATTGAACAACGTACTTTTTCCACAATTGGGCAAACCGATAAGGGCAACTCTCACTGCAACTCCACAAAAATTTTTTCTGCCACGGCGCGTCCCAGGGCAAGCTCGCGCCCGTTCACCTCCACCAATAGCGGACCGCCCAACGGCGCGATACGTAACACACGCACCATGTCGCCAGCGTACAAACCATATTGATTCAATTTTGCGCGCACTTCGTCAAACGATAATAATCGCGCATGGACATTAAGAGGCAGGTCAAGTAATCGCATAATGGATTTATAAACGAACTCGATTATACAGCCTAGTGATGAACATCCTCAAAGTTGGGATAAAATTGACTTAATGAAAAAGTCGATCCCTTACATTATTCTTGCGACATTGGTTGGGGCAGGCGTGTTGGCGCGTAATTTAATCAGCGCGCCGCCGCAACCGACCCCGAGTGCTGTTACGGCTCCGATGACTATTTCTGCCGCGACGGATATTCCAACCGCCGCCGAGGCTGTCGGTCAGTGCGGATACATGTGGGCGACTCACAATGCAGATGAGTTGAGCGCAATGATCGATGAGGAAATCCGCGCCATTGATCCTGCCGCGAGCGGAAATGCAAGTTACTATGGCGAGGATTGTGTCTATGCCGATGGACATTCCACCTTCAGCGCAATGGAAACGGATTTTTATGTCCGCATTCCTGTGGATGACCTGACGAACGAAGAAGCATTTGGTGAGTGGATTTCTCAGGTAATGAAAATTGTGATCGCATTTCCGCGCGAGCAAATTCAAGGCAATTATGGTTTCGTGGAATTCTGGTTTGAGAAATCCGAAGGCGAGCATGTAATTGTCCGCGTGCCGATTCAGGAATACATGGATGGCACGCATGGGATCACTGGCGCGGCATTGTTCCGCATGTTTTATTCTCCCCCATAACTTTTTGTCCTTCGATTGTTTTTACAGTCGCCACTTCACTCTGGATGAATATTGAGCCGCCAGCTTTGGCGGCTTTTTTGTATTAATTCTCGTGTGAGCATGTCGCTGCGAGCGCTTCGCGCGAAGCAGCCTCCCCATCGAATTAGGGAGATTGCTTCGGGGAGAGCACCCTCGCAATGACATATCGAAATTTGGCGGCTTTTTGTTCTTGACAAGCCAAACCATTTATCATATACTACGTTTAGTAATTACTAAACGTTCTAAAGGATAGTGTCATGACCACTAAACTCACGCAACTCAAACAGGATTTCACAGAAGGTCTCAGCCAGATCAGCCGCTTTCTGGGGGTTTCCCAAAGGCATGGGAGCGATCTTCGCCGTGCTGTATCTTTCTCCCCTTCCGCTTTCGCTGGATGAGATCGTCCAGCAAACGGGATTGACCAAAGGCGCGATCAGCACCGAGGTCCGCACACTGGCGCGCATGGGACTGGTGCATCGCTCGTCCAAGCTGGCTGACCGCAAGGATTACTACGAAGCCGAAAGCGATTTCTACAAGTCCATCCGCTCGATCCTGAAGGAAAGACAAAACAGCGAATTCGACAACGCGATCCGCTCGGTGCAGGAAACTCTCAAAGAACTGGAATCAGGCTCGGTGTCGGGTGATGAAGCGGAAGTGCAATTCGTCTATGAAAGAATCAAAGCCCTTCAGGAATTTTTCAATGCGATAGACACACTCACCAGCGCAGTCATCAAATTGGAAAGCCTGGGGCTGGGCAATGTCAAAAAAATCTTATCAGTATTGAAATAAGGAGACAAAAATGAAAATAGCAGTGACAGGCGCATTCTCGTATTCAGGCAAATACATCACAAGCCGTTTGCTGGCGCGCGGCGAAGACGTGGTCACATTGACCAATCACCCCAACCGTCCCGACCCGTTTGCAGGGAAAGTCAAAGCGTTTCCGCTTAATTTCAACAATGAAGATGAACTGACCTCAACTCTGCGCGGCGTGGATGTGTTGGTAAACACCTATTGGGTCCGCTTCGATAAAGACAACAACACACAGCCAAAAGCCGTTGAGAATACAAAAATTTTAGTCAACGCCGCCGCGAAAGCAGGCGTAAAGCGGATCGTGCATATCAGCATCACAAACCCCTCCGCCGATTCGCACCTGCCTTATTTTTGGGGCAAAGCCGCCAACGAAAAAGCAGTGATCGATTCAGGCATGAGCTACGCGATTTTGCGGCCGACCGTGTTATTTGGAAAGGAGGATATTCTGATCAACAACATCGCATGGCTGTTGAGAAGGCTTCCCATTTTCGGTCTGCCTGGTGACGGTTCCTACAAACTCTCCCCCGTTTATGTGGACGATCTCGCTGAACTCGCCGTGGACGCAGTTTATAAAAAAGAGAATTACGTGTGGGATGCAGTTGGTCCTGACGAATTCACTTTCAAGGAAATGGTGCAACTGATCGGGAAGACGACCAGCGCCAACAGACTGCTGGTACCACTTCCACCCCGTCTTGCTTTGTGGGCTGCTCAATTTATGAGTATCTTTGTAAACGATGTGATGCTCACTCCCGAAGAAGTGGACGGTCTGATGGCAAACTTGCTCATCTCCAAGGAACCTCCGCGTTGTAAAACCAGCTTACAGAAATGGCTGGAAGAAAATAAAACCACTGCCGGGATGCAATACGCATCTGAATTAGCAAGACATTTCTAAAAAACTTTTCATTTTTCGCGCTCTTAGCAGCAAAAAATGACGTGTACGATAAAAAAAGTCCGCTCATTGAGCGGACTTTTTTGCTAATCTATCGAAACCACGCCAGTGCAGCGCGGACTATCCATACAGCCATAATATTTCCTCCCAATACCTGAACCGTTTCGATCAAACCGCAGCACCATCATCTTTCCACATTCGGGACAGTTCGGCACATAATCAGTTGGGCGTTCAATACGCAAAGGGCCAGTTCCGCCAATTTTCACCACAGCCAACTGGAAGAGATTTATAACATCAGACGGATCATAGGACTCACTGGATGGCACATGCACCAGGGGCAGCCCTGCATTGGTAAACAGATCTTCCAAAAATTTATCGCTCTCGCGTGCTTCATTTTTTGAAATCGGACGCACAATATCCACGCCGAAGGCGGGGGTCAATGTTTGAAGATCGCACAGTAAAAAATCCACATGCTTTCTAAAAAACTTATTAAAGAAATGTACATTCTCATTCGGTCGCACAATATAAAAAATATCGTTCAAAGCAACCTTCGGGCAAATCACATAACGGTCACCTGTCATCTCAGTCAAAACACGAAAAAGAGCCAGCTCCGTTGTAGTCAGGAACGGCTCTTTAAGTCGATACGGTAATCGTTGAATATCCACCTTGTTATCTGTCATGGCAGCATTATAAGACAGGATCGTGTCCCAGTACAGGAATTCTCAATGGATCAGGGTCATGCGCACCAAGTCCATAACCTTGAGCCTAAATGCGGCGTTAAAGACAATTCCCTCCCCTTGAGCGTGACCTCTTTTTTATTCAGGCTGAATACCTGTATTGAAATATCGTAAAGTGAACCTCCCAGTATGGTATGTGAAGGAAACGGTGAAATCAAGATAGGGTTGGAGGTTCAAAGCAATTTATTCAACAGCTCCTCTTCTTCTTTATCATTTTTCACGTCCCCATCCAACCGCGCAGCGCGGAGTTGCGACAATATTTTCTTATAACGCGGACCTGTTGGAATACCGAGAGCTTTCAGGTCATCGCCTGTAATGGTCGCTTTGATGTGTCGCCATTTTAGAAGGAATTCCTTCAAAGCGGGTTCATTGGAGACAAGCCAAAGAGCATAAACTGCAATCAAAGGAATTTTTTCGAGGCGCAATGTCCATTTACTTGGTTTGGCAGCTGCAAATGAATTTAATTCTTTTTTTAGTTTAACTACAGCAAGAGATGCATCTGTCAGATCGGAGGCGAAATCGAGTCGCTTGGAATAAAATTCGATCACATCCGCTGGCGAATTCATAAACCAAAGCAGGTAGTTCAGTAATATTTTATTCCCTGAAATTCCAAAGTCAGCGGGCGGCTCGGAATTGAGGAAACCACAATATTGTTCATTGAATTTTGGCAGGCTGGGATCAAACACATCGAAGACACCCAACTCATGCAACCGTGACAGCATCTGCGCGGAATTTTCCTCTTCAAAGATCAAATCAAATTCGTGGCGGATGCGTTCGCCGCTGAGGGTTTTTAGGATGGAAAAAGCATCGGGATTGATAAGGATAAAGGATGAAGGATGAAGGGTGAAGGAATATCTCTGCTCGTAGCGAATGGCACGAAAGATTCTTGTGGGGTCGTCAATAAATGAGCGTGGATACAGAACACGGATCGTTCCTTTTTCAAGATCATTCTGCCCGTTTAATGGGTCGAGCAATTCACCAAAATGATCGCCGTCCAAACGGATAGCCATGGCATTGACGGTGAAGTCGCGGCGGCGAAGGTCATCGTCAATAGTGGACGGCTTTATGATTGGCAATGCGCCAGCGTGTTTGTAGGTTTCTTTGCGGGCGGTAATGAGATCGAGGGTGTCGGGTGATCGAAGTGCCAGGTGTCAGGTGCCAAATGGCAGTGCGGAATTTTGTATGCGGGGTGAGTTTCCCGCCGTGCTTTTTTACCAGCGCTACGCCAAGTTCAATTGCATCGCCTTCAACGACAATATCAAGATCGTTGACTGACTTGCCAAGCAAAAGGTCACGCACGAAACCGCCGACTAGGTAGCAAGGCATACCCAGGGATGCTGCCTGGTCGGCAATGCTCGAGAGAAGAATCTGGTTTTCGGGCGGGACCAAGTTCGGGTCACGCATGAGGCGAAGCAAGTCCTTTTGCATAAAATCAATTTTACCCTTATAATCGCCCACATGTTGATGAACCCGAACCCGTCCCCCCGATTGTGTAAATCTACCAAGTCTGGCTAGGTTCGCTTTTGTGCGTCCAAACGGCTCCCAGACTTGGCGAGCCGTTTTTCTTTTCAACAGGTGCGTAATGGGAAAAATGACGATCAGCGATTTGACGAAACGAATGCACGAGTTGGTGAAATCCAAAGGCTGGTACGAGAAGGACAGCAAACGCCCGCAGACGCCGCGCAATTTGGCTGTGTCGCTTTCAATTGAGGCAGCTGAGATTTTGGAACATTTTCAATTCGGTGAAGAGATCAAGGATAAAGACGAATTGGGAAGCGAACTTGCAGACGTGACTTTATATCTTTTGCAGCTTGCTTCCGTTTCAGGCATAGACCTGGAAGAAGCCGTACTGAAGAAAATTGATGTGAATAAAACGAGAGAATGGGATGTTGAAGGGCAAGTAAAAAGTGAGAAGTAAAAAGGTGCTTTTATGAATATTACAGTATTTGGCGGCTCACAACCAAAGGAAGAATCAGAGGCTTATGAAGAAGCCCGCGAACTTGGCAAATTGCTTGCCGAGCGCGGACACGCCGTGCTGACTGGCGGTTACATGGGCACGATGGAAGCTGTCTCACGCGGTGCATCAGAAGCGGGCGGACATGTGATCGGCGTGACCTGCATTGACATTGAAGACTGGCGCGGCACAGCACCAAACCAATGGGTGAAAGAGGAGCGGCGCAAGAAGTCGCTGATCGAAAGATTGCAGGCGTTGATCGAAGGCTGTGACGCGGCGATTGCCCTTTCTGGCGGCGCTGGCACATTAACAGAGATTTCGTTGATGTGGAATTTAATGATCGTGGAATCCCTGCCTCCCAGACCTCTGATACTGGTCGGGAGCGGTTGGCAGTCCACTTTCGATCAGTTCTTCAAAGAGTTTTATACTTACATGCCCATACGTCAGCAAGAGTTGTTATACTTTGCGGAAGACGTAAAAACTGCCGTAGAAAAAATAAATAAATAAATTCATGTCGTTGCGAGGAGGGTGTTCTTCCCGACGAAGCAATCCCCGCAATATTGGAGATTGCTTCGGGCAAAGAACAAGAGAGCCCTCGCAATGACATATAAACCGAAAGAGGACAAAAAATGGCTGAAGATAAATTAACAAAACGTGCTGATGATTTTTCAGAATGGTACAACCAACTCGTGTTGAAAGCAGACCTGGCTGATTACGCCCCCGTGCGCGGATGCATGGTCGTCAAACCTTATGGCTGGACGCTGTGGGAGAATATCACCGCTGCGCTCGATAAGGAATTCAAGGCAACGGGACATGTCAATGCGGCATTCCCCATGTTGATCCCCATGTCATTCTTTGAAAAAGAAAAGGCGCATGTGGAAGGCTTTGCGCCCGAACTTGCAGTGGTCACACACGGCGGCGGCGAATTACTTGAAGAACCTCTGGTTGTGCGCCCCACGTCCGAAACCATCATTGGCTACATGTATGCCAAGTGGATCAAATCATGGCGCGACCTGCCCATCTTGATCAACCAATGGGGCAGCGTGATGCGTTGGGAACTTCGCACAAAACTCTTCCTGCGCACCGCTGAGTTTTACTGGCAGGAAGGTCACACCGCACATGCCGACGCCGAAGAAGCCAAAGAGGAAATGTTCCGCATTCTCGATATCTATGCCAACTTCGCCATCAATGAAGCCGCGCTGCCAGTCATCAAAGGCACCAAGAGCGACACCGAAAGATTTGCAGGCGCACAGATCACCACCTCAATCGAAGGCATGATGCAGGACAAAAAGGCATTGCAATCTGCCACCTCACATTATTTCGGTCAAAATTTCGCGAAGGCTTTCGATATCCAATACGTTGACCAGAACAACACCCTGCAATTCTGCGAGACAACTTCGTGGGGTCTTTCCACCCGCATGATCGGCGCCATCATTATGACTCACGGCGACGACCAGGGTCTCGTGCTACCTCCCCGCCTTGCACCTATCCAGGCCGTGATCGTGCCGATTTTCAAAAATGGTGATGAGCAGAGCAAGGTAATGGAAGTTGCAAATCGCATTTTTGCTGAGCTCAAAGCCGCTGGCATCCGCGTCAAAATGGACGACCGCGACAACGTCAGCAGTGGATTCAAATTCAACGATTGGGAAATGCGCGGCGTCCCTCTCCGCATTGAAGTTGGTCCCAAGGATGTGGAAAAGGAATCAGTCGCCCTTGCCCGACGTGACAAGCCTGGACGTGAAGGGAAGATCCTTCGTCCCTCAAGCGGGTCTGGACTCAACTGTCAGCGGGTTGCTGGTCGAGATTCAGGATTCACTCCTCAAGCGCGCCACCGAGTTCCGCGATGCCAATATCCACGAACCCAAAGACTACGATGATTTGAAGAAAATCGTCACCGATGGCTGGGCATTCTCCTACTGGTGTGAATCCAGAGAATGTGAAGCCAAGGTGAAGGAAGATACCAAAGCCACCACCCGCAACATCCCCTTCAGTCAGCCCGCCGAAGCAGGCACATGCATCGTCTGCGGCAAGCCATCCAAACGTAAAGTGTATTTTGCGAAAGCGTACTAAAACCAGTAAAAAGTGAGAAGTAAAAAGGAATAGCAACTTCCCACTTCTCACTTTTTACTATTCACTTCTCACCACCAAACCCATGCCCGCCATAGACCTCGCACGTCTCCGTAAACAAGCCAATCGTCTTGCAGATTTTTTCTTTCTGCCAGATGAGTTCATGAAGCATTTACGTGAGATGCTTGAGTTTTATGTCAACCATTCGTTAAGAACAAAAGAAAACGTCGCCCCTGGCTCCAACCTAAAAACTTATCGCACACCGCCCGCAGTACTGGCACAAATCGAAAATGAACTGCGCACAGTGGCAGAGGCCAACCCGGAATTTGCGCTTGATCTGGCAGATATTCTATGGGATGAAGGCGCACTCGAAACACGCCTGCTGGCGGCTTTTTTTCTGGGACGAATCCCGCCGCAGGAAGAACGCCTGCTCCCCCGCCTCACCGCATGGACTCAACAAATCCGCGACCCCGATGTACGTTCGGCATTGCTTTCGACCAGCCTGACGCGAATGCGCAAGGAAACACCTGAACAATTTCTAAACCTGGTCCGTGAGTATTTGCATCCCGCACGCATGCGCACGTGGTCAAACGGTATTCAAGCCCTGCTGCCCATGATCGCGGATGCAACCAACGAAAACCTCCCCACAATTTTGGATATGGTCGAACCTATCATCGAAGAAGCGCCGTCCACTTTGCAAAATGACCTTACGGATCTCATTGTCGCTTTGTACCGCGCATCGTCCAACGAAACCACTTTCCTGCTCAAAAACACCCTGACCAACACACAAAACCCAATGACCGTGGTCACAATGCGCCGCATCGCCACTTCGTTCCCGCCGCCTTTGCAAAAAGAACTGCGCGACCTGCTTCGCCCACAGCCGCTATCAACGCCCCAATTCGTTGATGAAGAACCAACGGATTTTGTAATAGATGAATTGCCAGAAGAAAAAAGCACAGGGAGAAAAAAGAAAATGGACAATACGAGAATCATTTATCTTCATGGGCTCGAAAGCACCAGCCAGAGCGGAAAGGCACGCCAGTTCGCAGAAAAATTCCCTGGCATGGTCACGCCCGATTTCACTGGCTCCTTTGAAGAGCGCATGGCACAACTCAAACCGATCCTGGGCCGCAAGAAAAACTGGACGATCATCGGCTCATCCTTTGGCGGATTGATGGGAACGGTCTTCACCTGCGAACATCCGACCCAGGTGCGGAGGTTGATCCTGCTCGCGCCAGCCCTCCTACGCGACCACTTCGCAGCTTACCTTGACCTTGAACCTGTTTCTGTTCCAACAGTCATTGTCCACGGAACAGAGGATGACGTTGTTCCACTGGAACCCGTGCGCGAAATTGCAGAAAAATTATTTACAGACCTTACCTATTATGTTGTCAATGACGGACATCGTTTGCACAAAGCATTTGAAGAATTGAATTGGGAAGAAATATTAGAATAAAATGGAATCCAAAGTCTAGAGACTTTGGATTTTTCTTTCCACTTCAACGTCAGGTGACGTTGAAGTCCAAGAGGCAACCTTGAATCAACAAATCTACTGGCACACAACCGTAAAAATGCCCGATGACTTCAAACCTCATCCCATCCCCGAAAAAGCGGATGTGGCAATTATTGGCGGAGGCTACACAGGGCTGAGTGCAGCGTTGACTCTGGCGAAGCGCGGCGTGAATGTGGTTGTGTTGGAAGCGGAGACCATGGGCTGGGGAGCGAGTTCACGCAATGGCGGCATGACGTTGACAGGACTTAAGCCTGCCATGCAAACAGTCATCAAAAAATATGGGCGGGAAATTGCAAAGGAACTATTTCAATGTTCGTTGGACTCAGTCGACACAGTTGAACGGATCGTAAAAGAAGAAAATATAGACTGCGGCTTTGCGCGCACAGGTCACTTGCTGGCGGCGAACAAACCAAAGCATTACGAAGCGCTCAAAGATGAAGTTGAATTCATGTCAAAGGAATTCAATCACAAAGTACATCTTGTGCCGCCAAGTGAAATGAGAAATGAGATCGGCACGGATATTTATCACGGCGCTTTGGTGGATGATCTCAGCGCGGGATTGAACCCTGCTCAATTCGTGGCAGGACTAGCAGATGCGGCTGAGAAGGCTGGGGCAATGCTCTGCGCGCGAGCGCGAGTCAACAGGCTGAGGCGGGGCGAGAACCGTTTTGTCATCGATACGGAAAGAGGCTCGTTAAGTGCGGAATCCGTTTTTGTGGCAACCGCTGGTTATACGGGAAATGTCGTCAAGAAATTGCAGAAAAAAATCATTCCGATCGGGTCGTTCATTATTGCCACGGAAAAACTATCGGATGAACTCGCGCACGGACTCAGCCCAAAGAATCGGATGATCTTCGATTACAAACATTATTTGAATTATTTCAGGTTGTGGGATAACCGTATGATCTTCGGCGGGCGCGCGGCGTTCTTCCCTGAAACATCCAGGACTGTGGAACGAAGCGCGGAAATTTTGCGGCGCGAGATGATTCAGGTGTATCCGCAATTGAAGGATGTGAAAGTTGAATACGCCTGGGGCGGCACACTTGATTTTGCATTCGACCAAATGACGCATGTTGGTGAGTTGGACGGCGTGCATTATTCCCTTGGCTACGCGGGGCACGGCGTGGCGATGGGTACATATTTGGGAAAGACAGTTGCCGAAGCTTTGTTGCATGGAAATATAAAAGAGCATCCGTTTGCGCGCTTTGATTTTCCAAATGCGCCGTTGGGATTGTACGATGGACGCCCGTGGTTTCTACCTTTTGCAGGTATATGGCATAAGATTTTGGATTGGGTGGAATAGGAAAGAATTTAGCGAATCAACAATCGGCTTTTCTATGTTCAATCTTGTTTTAATATTTCGACTGCGGGATTATGCTATAAAGATATAGACAGTATTGAATAAACATGCGTGTCAAATAAGCAGATGGAGGCTACCCATGTATCAGCGAATCCTTGTCCCATTGGATGGCTCAACCACATCGGAGGCGGTACTACCTCATGCGGAGAAACTAGCCCGCGCATTAAATGTGGAGATCGTCCTCCTGCACGTGGATGTAAGTCCCGCACCTATATTTGAACCTAACGAGTCACCGTTTGCACAGCCTGAGGAAGTCAAGACCATGCACGCAGATGAAAAAAACTACCTGAAAACCGTGTGTGCCAACCTTGAGCGTGAAGGCTTGCGTGTCACCTATTTACTGCGCGACGGAATAGTTGCGGAAACGATACTGGAAGTGGCAGAGATCGAGCGGGCAGACTTGATCGCCATGTCCACACACGGGCGAACAGGTATATTACGGCTTTTGTTAGGCAGTGTGGCAGAACAGGTGGTGCACCACTCAAAGATCCCTGTGATGCTGATCCGCCCTACTTGAGAATGAGGTAATAATAGGTTTTTAAAGACGTTCCGCGCACGCGGGACGTCTTTTTTTAAATTTAGCATTAAGCGAAATAGGACAACACAATAAATATGTTTTTGCTCACAGACCTACAACAATACGATAAAACAGACTAAAATAGCCGACATAATCAAACTTGAAATTCAATTCAGGAGGAACTTATGGCAAAGACTGGCAAGCCGAAAGAAATGGAAGGCGAAGTTTATTATCCATCTGAGCAGGTTGTAGAACAGGCGCGTTTGAAAGATTGGGATGCGCTTGCTGAAAAAGCAGAAAAAGATTTGCAGGGCTTCTGGGCCGACGAAGCCTCAGAATTGGAATGGTTCAAGAAGTGGGACAAGGTACTGGATGATTCCAATGCCCCATTCTATAAATGGTTCGTTGGGGCAAAGACCAATATCGTGCACAACGCAATTGACCGTCATCTTAAGACGCATCGCAAGAATCAACTGGCATTGATCTGGGAAAGTGAAGACGGAAAAGACCATCGTACTTTTTCATATTTTGCAATGAACCGCGAAGTCTCACGCATGGCGAATATTATCAAATCAATGGGCGTGCAAAAGGGTGAACGTGTCACCATTTATATGGGACGTGTGCCTGAGATCGTCTTTGCCATGCTGGCCTGCGCCAAGATCGGCGCCATCCATTCGGTGGTATTCGGCGGTTTTTCAGTCGACTCGTTACAAGGTCGCGTGGATGACAGTGAATCGAAACTCATCATCACCTGTGATGGTTCCTACCAGAACGGCAAGATCGTTGAACTCAAATCTATTGTGGATGAGGCGCTCAAGCATTGTCCCTCTGTTGAAAATGTGATCGTGGTCAAGCGTGTGGGCAACCCCGTTGTCATGGAATCGGGGCGTGACCACTGGTACCATGACATGTGCGCGCTTCCCATCGCAAATGGCAAATGCCCCACTGAAGAAATGGATGCGGAAGATCCCCTATTTATTCTTTATACCTCAGGCTCCACTGGCAAGCCCAAAGCTATTTTGCACACACATGGCGGATATATGGTCGGCACATATTCGACCTTGAAATATGTTTTCGACGTGCAAGATGAAGACCGCTGGTGGTGCACCGCCGACCCAGGCTGGGTTACTGGTCACTCGTACCTTGTCTATGGCCCGATGCTCAATGGCGCAACTTCGTTCATGTTCGAAGGCGGCCCCTCCTACCCGTATCCGAATCGCTGGTGGCAGTGCATCGAACGTTATGGGATCACCATACTTTACACCGCTCCAACCGCCATTCGTGGACTGATGCGCTTCGGCGAATCCTGGCCCAACAAACACGACCTTTCCTCCCTGCGCCTGCTTGGCTCGGTCGGTGAGCCGATCAACCCTGAGGCATGGAAGTGGTATTACCGTGTCATCGGCAAGGAGAAATGTCCGATCATGGATACCTGGTGGCAGACCGAAACAGGCGCGTTCATGATCACACCCACACCTGTTGTGCCGCTCAAGCCTGGCTCTGGCACCCGCCCGTTCTTTGGACAGGAGGCTGAGATCGTGGATGAACACGGCAAACCTGTACCAGATGATACCGAAGGCTATCTCACACTTAAGAATCCGTGGCCTTCGATGTTACGCACCATTTATGGAGACGACGAACGCTATGTGAGTCAATACTGGGGTAAGTATCCTGGGCGCTACACCACAGGCGATTCCGCCAAGCGTGACTCGGACGGCTACTATTGGATCATCGGGCGTGTGGACGATGTGATCAAGGTCTCTGGTCATCGTTTGGGAACCGCGGAGATCGAGTCTGCATTAGTCAGTCACGCCGCAGTGGCAGAAGCGGCGGCGATCGGTTTGCCGCATGAAGTGAAGGGGCAGGCGATTTACGTTTTCGTGATGTTACGCAGAGGATTCGAGCCTTCGCCTGAGTTAGCCGAAGAATTGCGCCAGCATGTATCCGTACATATCGGTCCGATTGCGCGCCCCGAGGATGTGAAGTTTTTGGACAAACTTCCCAAGACGCGTTCAGGCAAGATCATGCGGCGTGTATTGAAGGCAAGGGCACAGGGATTGCCTGAAGGTGACATTTCGACGTTAGAGGAATAGAAGTAAAAAATGAGAAGTAAAAAGAGCCAGTTGAATTGAATCAATTGGCTCTTTTTGTTTTAGAAAATATAATCAAGTCTGCTTCAGCGGGGCTTAGATCCCTCCGCGCTCTTTCATGACCTTGCGGATTTCTTTTTCGAGTTTGTCGGCGTGTTTTTCAAGAGCAGAAAGTGCTTTTAGCATTTTATCGCCAGCAGATTTATCTTCAAGGGAATTGATATTGATCTTTACATTATAGCCTGCGGCGGTCAGTGCGGCGCGGGACATGGCAAAGCCTGACATGGAGTCGCTGATGGCGTTGAGGTTGGCGTCTTTGGCGCATTTGAGGGCAAGCTCCATCACCTTCACCGCATCTTCAGCAACGTGCAATGGAATATGCGCGGCATTGAGTGTGGCTTGCGCGATGGCGGCCTCGCGGGTGGATTTTTCCTCGTCAGTCTCTTTTGGCAATTTGAAAGTAGCCATCAAGACTTCAAAAGATGCAGCATCGTCGCCGACAGCTTGTCCAAGTTCTTTTCGTAAACCTTCTGCGATAACTCGGATCGCCTGCATTTCAGCCTCGACTTCGGCGTATTTCTTTTTGCCAATGGTGAGTCCTGCAACCATGGCAACCAGCGCCGCGCCCATAGTGCCTGCGTAGGCGGCCGCAGAGCCGCCGCCCGGAGTCGGTGTCGGGGCGGCTAATTCTTCAGTGAAGGAGGAATTTTTTCGGATTGAGTTTGCCGCAACGGCAGGAGGCGCGGAAAATAATCGTGATTTCGAGAATCTGTTCGTGTGAGAATTGATCCAGCTGGGTATACCAGACCGCCGCATCCACCAGGGCTTCCTGCGGAATTAATCCAACAAGTTCGCTGTGATGAATGCCGACACCGTAGCGCTGGGCTTCGCGCCGAATAAATTCCACCACACGGGCAATGGGCGTCTCACGAAAGTTGGTCAGGTTCATCGAGACCTGCGCGCGGCCATCCACGAGCAAGCCAAGCCCTTTGACGTAACGAAGTCCGCCCGATGACTGGCGCACAGCTTTGGCGATCTTCTTGGCGATGCTGACATCGTCGGTGGTGAGATAAACATTGAAGGCGATCAGCGGGCTGCGCGCGCCAATGACAGTGGCACCCGCCGCGCCAAGTTTGCTGGGACCGAAATCAGGTGCGCGGTTTGGGTCAGTTTCGATTTCGACTTTGAGGCCTTCGTATTGACCCTTGCGGATGTTTTCGAGATTTGCACGTTCTGGACGAGCTGCCGCCGCTTCATACAAATAAACGGGGATGCTGAGTTCCAACCCGACGCGCTGACCCAGCCTTTGGGAGAGAGCAATACATTCTTCCATGCTGACATCTCTCAACGGCACAAAGGGACAAACATCCGTCGCGCCGATGCGCGGATGCGCGCCCGTGTGCTGGTCGAGGTTGATCAATTTGGCGGCGGTCTTGATCGCGCGGAAAGCGGCCTCCTCCACAGCTTCGGGCGAACCCGCAAAGGTTAGCACAGTACGGTTATGGTCAAGGTCAGAGGAACGGTCAAGCAGACTCGCACCGTCAACAGAAATAATGGCGGCGACGATCTGGTCAATGACTTCTGGGCGGCGTGCTTCGGAAAAGTTGGGAATACATTCGATGAGTTGGGTCATGGGACGCTCGATTTAGGATTTACAGTTTTGGATTGGTTAAGTCAATTATAAGGGGTTAATAATGGGCGTGCTATACTTGAACAAAATATATTCCAGAAAATAATCGTTACAGACTTGCTTGTATATAAAAATAATCATAAAGGAAATCATCCATGAACCCAACTGACCTTCAACATCTTCGAACTGCAATTGAAATTGCCAGGCAAGCGCGTGAACATGGCAATCATCCCTTTGGCGCGTTACTTGTGGATAAAGAGAATAATGTTTTGTTACAAGCCGAAAATACAGTGGTCACCGAGCGCGATTGTACAGGTCACGCCGAGACCAATCTCATGCGGCTGGCCAGTCGGCACTATTCAATTGAAGAACTCGAATCCTGTACGCTTTATACCAGCACTGAACCGTGCGCTATGTGCGCGGGGGCGATCCACTGGGGCAATGTGAGGCGCGTTGTATATGCTTTAAGTGAAGTTGATCTGTACGATCTTATCGGTCCATCACCAGAGCATTTGTTACTTCCATGCCGTGAAGTTTTTGCGCACAGTCAGCGTGTTGTCAAGGTGGATGGTCCCGCCACGGAACTCGATAAGGAAGCGCGTGCAGTCCATGCGGGTTTTTGGTCAACATAACAAGTAAATTAAAAAATCTCCTGTCTCAGAGGGCTGGAGATTTTTGTCTGTGAGGTTGGATAAATAAGATTAGCCTACGCTAAAAACTATAAACCACGCCAGTCGACTTTTCGGAGACAGTCCACAGCCGTTTGGCAAGAGCTTCATCGTAGGATTTATTGTTGGATTTCACCTTTTGTGGATAGCCGCGCATCCCTCCCATGCTTGTCGGTCCAATGTAATCGCAACCATTGACTTCCTCAGCCACAGCCGCAAAAAGAGTCGGCAAAGCGCCCACCTCAGGTTGCTGGGCAAACAAAGAATTACCCGCACTAGACAGCCAGACCCCGAAAGCAGAGCCGTCCATTCGAGGACCAGCATACTGCAAATTTGTTGCCGCATATCCTGGATGACAACCCACACTGATCGCGTTGATCCCCGTCTCAGCAAAACGGCGCTGAAGCTCATAAGCAAACAACAGATTCGCCAGCTTGCTTTGAGCATAGGCTCCCCAGCGGTCATACTTCTTTTCCCATTGGAGATCGTCAAAGTGAATATCGCCCAAAATATGCACGCCACTGCTCACGGTCACGACCCGTGCACCAGGAGTTTTCTTCAATAAGGGCAGGAGCAAACCAGTCAGTGCAAAATGTCCCAGATGATTGGTTCCAAACTGCATTTCAAAACCGTCAACTGTCTTTCGGGCAGGCAACGCCATCACTCCCGCATTGTTGATGAGAATATCCAGCCGATCATGGTTTGCACAGAAACAACTCTGCGAAAGCCGCTATACTTTTCAAGTCCGCGAGATTTAATTCCATCACCGTAACCAGCGCCTGAGGATGGCGTTGGCGAATTTGGCGTGCAGCCTCCTCGCCTTTATCCACATTACGCACTGCCAGAATTACCTGAGCGTCCCTGCCAGCTAAAGCCAGAGCCGCCTCGTAGCCAATTCCGCTATTCCCGCCAGTCACAATCACCCGCTTGCCTTGCTGGTTTGGTATATCATTCTGTGTCCATCGATACGTCATTATTTATCTCCATTTTTCAATTAACTTACAGTATAGCTTTTTCTTTAACCAGATTCGAAATTCATTGGAAATTCTAATAATATCTGCATTTGAGATTTGGAAATCACCACAAAAAATGGCGGGATAATGCGTCGGGTCTGTTAAAATACATCAATCATGGCATTAATCCTCTTTGACTTTGACGGCGTACTTGCAGATACTCTCGGTGACCTGCTTCAATTCGGGCAGGAGGTCTGCAACGAATTAGGCGTAAAACATGTCGCGACACTGGATGACGTAAGTTCCCTTGAGATCATGTCGTTTGCAACTTATGGGCAGCAACTGGAAGTCCCTGAAAACCTGGTGGATGAATTTGTCCGCCGCTGTTTGGCGAAATTTGGGGAGAAGAAATCTCCGCCCGATATTTTCAAAGGACTGGGTGAGGTCATTCGGGAATTATCCACAAGTAACGTCATAGGCGTTGTTACAGGCAACTCATCGAAAAATGTGAAGGCTTTTCTTGTTGAGCACGGACTGGGCGGACATGTCCGCGCGATCTTTGGTTTGGATTCGCCAGGCTCAAAGGCGGAGAAAATTTCACTCGCACAGGATCAGTTTGCGGCGGAGGGCGAAGCGGTGTTCATGGTGGGAGACTCTGCAAGCGATATCCACGCCGCGAGAGAGGCATCGGTCAAAAGTATCGCAGTCAGTTGGGGGCATCAAAGCGCAGAAACATTGATCCGCGCTGAGCCTGATTTCATTGTTCACTCGCCGAGGGAATTAATGGAAGTTATTGCAACATATGCATAAAAATATGTTTCACAGCCCAAATTAATTGGAGGTTATGATGGAAATGAAAAACATCCCTTTTGGCACGACAGATTGGGCGGAAATTATCCCAACCGAACACAAAGGCGAAACGGGAATGGCAACCTGGCGCACCCTGCAATTTGGAAATATTCGTGTGCGCATGGTGGAATATAGCGCTGGCTACTTTGCCAATCACTGGTGTGAAAAAGGTCATATCCTGTTATGCCTGGAAGGCGAACTGCATACCGAGCTTGCCGATGGCAGAAAATTTACGCTCACCCCGGGAACAAGCTATCAAGTTGCCGATAATGCTGAACCGCATCGCTCCCATACAAAGATCGGCGCAAAGCTTTTCATTGTAGATTAAAAACAGGAGCGGAATTTCATGTATAATCTTTGCTCCTATGAGAAAAACTTCTTCCTTCGACCTTGTCATTTTCGATTGTGACGGCGTGCTGGTGAACAGCGAGCCGCTCACCAATAAAGTTTATGTTCAAATGCTTGGGGAATTTGGCTATCAAGTGGACGCCGAACAATACCTGCGTGAGTTTTCGGGAACATACGTAAACGAAAGGCTGGAAATCACATCCCAAAGATTGAATTGGACTCCTCCCGTGGATTTCCTGTCCATTTTCAATGAGCGGCTTTCGGTTGTTACTAAAACTGAACTCCAACCTGTAATTGGAGTTCAGTCACTTATCGAAAGCTTGTCCGTGCCTATCTGCGTTGCTTCAAATGGAAGCCGCGAGGAAATCGCGCTGCGGTTGAAAAGTGCCCGACTGACAGATTATTTCGGAGAAGCAGTCTTCAGCGGAATGGAAGTGCCGCACCCCAAACCTGAGCCCGATGTCTTCCTTGCCGCAGCGAAGGCATTTAACGTATCCCCTGATCAGTGTATCGTGGTTGAGGATAGTATTCCAGGGGTGACGGCGGCTGTCCGCGCGGGGATGAGGGTCTTTGGACATGCGGCTGCCACATCAGAAAAGTCCCTGAAAAAAGCGGGCGCAATTCCATTTGGCAGTATGATGGAACTGCAAACAATTTTGAACGATATGTATCAAATCACAACTTACTATTAGGTTAATATAATTGCTTTACAAGATTATGCTCTCGGCGGCTTGAGCAAGAAAAGTTTGTTAGGCAATTCAGGTTAATCAGAATAAATGAGAATGTCAAGAAAGCCTCTCATTCGATTTGAGGAATAAAATCAAAAATTCCCCAAAACTGGCTGTTTGCTTCCAGTATTGGGGAATTTTTACTCAATCTTTTTCAAAGGTCTGGTCGGGAACGGTGATGCCGGATTTTCTGAATTTTTCCAAGAAACGCGGGCGAAGTCCGGTTCCCTTTAGTTTTCCAAACACGTGGCCATTCTTGAAATCCGTCTGTGCAAAATAGAAGAGATCCTGCAGCACGATAGTATCTCCTTCCAGGCCCTGAACCTCTGTGACATTCACCACTTTTCGAGTGCCATCGCGCAAGCGCTCCACATGGATAATGAGTTCAATGGATGAGGCGACTTGCTCGCGAATGGCGCGCAAGGGCAATTCCATGCCTGCCATCAGGACCATCGTTTCAATTCTGCGCAGGGAGTCACGCGGACTATTGGAGTGGAGGGTGGTCATGGATCCATCATGACCGGTATTCATTGCTTGCAACATATCCAGGGCCTCTCCGCCGCGGACTTCGCCGACGACGATACGGTCTGGACGCATGCGCAGGGCATTGACAACCAACTGTCGGATCGTTATTTCGCCCTTGCCTTCGATATTCGGCGGGCGTTTTTCCAGTCGCAGCACATGTTTGCCATGCAGTTGAAGTTCAGCAATGTCCTCAATTGTGACGATTCTTTCGGCTTCGGGAATGAAACCTGAAGTCACGTTTAGCAGCGTCGTCTTTCCGCTGCCTGTTCCACCGGAGATGACAATATTGACGCGTGCCTCAACACAGGCCATCAGAAAAGCAATCAGGTTTGCACTCAACGTTCCATTGGAAATTAGATCCTGGGCGGTATAAGGAGTGGCCGAAAATTTTCGAATGGTTAAAAGGGAACCATCCAGGGAAAGAGGCGGGATGGTTGCGTTGACTCTATGACCGCTGGGCAGGCGCGCATCCACCATGGGGGACGTTTCGTCAACGCGGCGCCCGATCGGCGAGACGATTCGATCGATGATCCTGCGAAGGTGGGCATCATCCTCAAACGTGGCACCGGTGTATTCGATCTTTCCATAGCGCTCTACAAAAATAGTAGAGGGACCATTCACCATGATCTCTGTGATCTCGGGATCGCTCAAGAAAGGCTCGAGCGGTCCGTAACCTACAATGTCTGCAAAGACCCAATCAAGCATGCGGGCTTTATTTGTGCGTGTGTACAGAAGGTTTTCTTCGGTCAAGACTTGATTAAAAAATACTTCGACCATTTTGCGCAAACGAGGAATATTATCGAGCGTAACCTCACCATCAAACTCGGTCAGAATACGCTTTTGAACCTCATCACGAACGTGGAATAAATTTCCCTTCATGGACTCGATGTCATCAGGGGACAGTGTCTCTGCTTGTTTGGATTGGCTCTTTTTACTTAATGCGGGGCGGTTTTCAAACATGTTTTTTTCCTTATCGATTTATGGAGTTGTACTTGAAATGAAAGGAACTAGAATTTCCTGGTCCTTGCCAATAAGAATGGCATCGCCAAGATTGTTTGCGGTACGCAAACTTTCGATTGTGGTGTCATATTCGAAAGCGATATCAGCCAGTACGTCGCCCTGGTTAACCGCAACTGTGATATGTTCGTAGAGTTCATCCATCTGCCCGATCGCGATCTCATACAAGCGGACGGCTTCAAAGTCATCACCGTTTTTATAAGCCAGTTCTGCTTGATCAAGTGTATTGAGCAGATCCTGCCCATTTGAACCGGAGAGTCTCTTTTGGTATCCCAATTGATCAAAAGCATAATGGTAAAACTCAGCAGATTCTTTCACCTTATCAAGCCTGCTTAAAGCAGCCGCTGTACGTGTTTGGACTTGGAACAACCGCAATAAATTTTCCTTGCCGCTCCAGGCAAATTTCTCGGCTTCCTGATAATCGTCAGAGGCGCCTACAAAGTCTGCGTAGTTGAACAACAAGTCGCCGCGTGCAGTATAGGCTTCATAGAGCAGGTATTTCACTTTGCCGTCCGCGAAATTCTCGTCGCTACGGCGCAATTTTTCCAAATCGCTAATGGCATTATCCCATTTGCCCTGTAAAAAATTATCGTAAGAGCTGAGAAATAATTGAGATTTCTCGATCTCCTCTTTAATGGCAGGAGAGCTGGTTCCAATATTATTTGCCTTCGTCAGAATACGGATCAATTCCTGTAATTCCTTGGCGGAATAATTGGAATTTTGAAGCAGGGTGATCGCATGCAGGTAATATTTGTTCGCGAGGAGTTCGACAGCGACATTCTGCAATTCCTGACGTTCGACGGCATACTCCTTACTCTGTGGAAATAACCTGAGGGCGGTGCGATAATATTTTTCCGCACGTTCGATCTCTTCAACAGTTGCATCTCCGCTTCCAGCGATATCGACGATTTCGTTTCGATAACTGAGAAACAATATATCCTTTAAATCCGAATTTTCGTAAAACGGATCTATATCGCCTATGGCTTCATGCGCACGGATCACTCCAGCCCAATCTTTACGCGAGTATAAATCTTGAATCTCTTCGACCAGAAGGGCGATCTTTTGTTCCTGCTGAATTTTTTGAAGCATCTGGGGCGTATCTTTGTATTTTGGATGCAGTTCTTCCACTTTCAACAAAATTTCCAATGCCGCGTCACTTTTACCATCCTGAATGGCCTGAACAGCCTGCTGGTAGATTTCTTCGACGGCAATTGATTGCTTTGCCAATTGAATTTTTTGATCAATGTCCTTGTAGGATGGATCGATCTGTTGAATTTCGCTATACAAGCGAAGCGCTTCCTCTGGTTTGTCAACTCTCATAAAGCTATCGGCAGTCTGATTTTTCTCAGCCAGGGATTGCGCAATGACAGCAGCTTGCTGATCCAACCTGGCTTGATTTTGTTTTTTCAGGTAATCATTTGCCGCCCACACAATTAAGACAATGACAGCCAACCCTAATGCGGCCATTAAGAAGACGCGTATGCCCGCCCACCAGCGTTGTCTGCGGTGTTCCTTCGACTCATGGTGTTGGTGTTTGTCGTGTTGTTTGATGCGAACTTCCACATCCCGTTTGAAAGCCAGTAAATGTGTATCTTTAGGATAAATGGTCAGAAATTGATCAATTTTTTTCAGAGACTCATCCCATTGGCCATTTTGAAAGCAAACGAGAAGCTCTTTATAGTCAGGGTCATTCTGGTAGACAGGTCTATTTATTTCCTGGCCATAACTTTCCAGGAAATTAAAGGGCGGAATTACCTGTTCTTCCAATTTTTCGTTGGCAGATTTTTCAGGCGGCAGTCCTTCCGGTGTAGGGTCGAATCCTGTTTTCGTTGTTTCCTTTTTCATTTTCGCCAACTGCCTCATTATCTCGCAAATTGTAAAATATCAACGAACCTGGCCAGGGTTGGTCCTAGAATGACCGCCAACAATGCCGGAAAGATAAATAACGCCAAAGGGAACATCATTTTGGCTGGCAGTTGTTGCGCAATCTCTTTCGCCCGGTACTGACGGAAGATACGCACCTGCTCCGCCTGTGAATGAAGAACATCCGCGATACTCATGCCCATCGTTTCTGATTGGAGGATGACAGCTACAAAACTTGACAATTCCGATATATCCACACGGGCCTGCAGGTTTCGCAAAGCCTGCCTGCGCGAAACTCCAACTTCGATCTCGGTAACAACGCGGGCAAACTCCAGGCCCATCGGTGTTCTAAAGGTTTGGCCAACCCGCATCATTGCCTGGTCAAAACTTAATCCAGCGGCAACACACACTGAAAGCATATCCAATGTATCGGGTAATCCATGCCTTATTTCCTGCTGCCGCCGTCGCATCATTGACGATAACCAGACACCGGGTGCAGCAAGAAAAAAGAACAGAACCATAAAGGAGATCAACAAATTTCGCATCGAGGGATCCAACTGGTAAGTCACAAAAGTAAGCAGCCCGCCAACAATAAGGAGCAATATCCGAAAGCCATAATATTGCGGAGCGCGGAAGTTAAAAGGATTTCCTGGCAATCGTCAGGCGGCGATTGGTTTCCTGGAGCGTCTGCTGCGGTGTGTAGCTGCCCAGGAATGAAATGATGCCATTTAACCAGGATAGTATGGTTCTTTGGAAAAAAGATTCCGAAAAATTCTGGTTTTGAGGATCTGTCAAACTACGCGGCAATGTAGATTGGTGCTCATCAAGAATGAAGGTTTTTAGCCGGCCCTGTGTCTCGCTGGTATCAAAATATCTCAGTCCAATGGCAACAGCCGCCAGGCCGAGCAGCACAAAAACGAACGCAAACAAAAAACCGATTATGGTGAGATTCATGTTTTTTTACCTCCAGTACCTTTAAACCTGGACCTTGGATATCCTGCGCAATATGATGTTTCCTATAACTAAACTGCTCATTGCGTAAATTAACACATAGCGTGAAAATCCGGGTTGAAGCAGCGCTTCCCAATAACCCGGACTTAAGACAGCAAGTACGGCAATTGTGGCAAACGGCATTAATGTAAGCATGTAGCCTGCAAAGCTTGCATACGCAGTCAGGGAGCGCATCTCGCTAAAAAGATAAATTCTCTGACGGATCGTTTCTATGACAACACTTAAAATGACTGTCAGGTTGCCACCTACTTGCGCATTAATGTTCACCACCGTAACAATAAATAGGAAGTCGTCGCTTTCCATACGGTTTGCCATATTGGTAAGTGCGCGGGCAAGCGGCAAACCCAGTTCCGTTTCTTTTCGAACCTGGCGAAACTCATCCGAAGTTGGGGATGCCATTTCCTGAACGATCACATTTATCGATTGTTGAAAGGAATAACCCGCTCCAACTGCGCCACGTATCAAAGTAAGCGTATCGAGCAATTGACTTTGAAAGAGTTTCTGGCGTTTTTGGACGCTGCGAAAAACGAAAAAACCAGGAATTAAATATACTAGAACTGCCAGACCGATCCCGGGAAATATGTTTTTAAAGATCAATAGGCCGATCAGGAATGATAGTGTAGCCGCGCCAAGGCGGATAAATAAATATTCGCTTACAGTAACCCGCCAGTTTGCAGCGATTAACTTTCTCTGCATTTCCTCAGTATTCAATACTGCAAATACACGATTAAATTGACGGCGAAAACGAGTTAAAGAGCTATCCCCTTCCTGTTCTGGCATGGACGGATTCAGCAGTAGCGTTGGGACCAAGGGAGTTGGTCTTACAAAATACTGGATTCGTTCGTTCATCTCGCGCCTGCCTTGAAATGCAAGGTAAACAACGATGATCAATCCAACTATTCCAATTCCAACTACGAAGATTATGAGCGGCATGGTACGAATCCCATTAGTAGGTACTGTTTATCGTTTCAAAACTAGCCAAGGTGTGATGATTTGACAAGCACATCGGAAAGTGGTTTCTTTGCCTTGGCGTCGCTTGCTTTATATCCTATTGTTGCTGCAAGGGCTTTCGCCATACTCACGAATGCTTTTCGCAGCGGACTGTTGTTTTGTGCCTGCATTAGCAGCGGAACACCCCGATTAATACCCTGCAGGGAAGCCCGCGGGTCATTTGGCAAGGTTGCAAATACTTTTACAAGCAGGGAACGCTCGATGTCTTCACGGCTAAGACCATCGCGCTGATCGTGCTGGTTGATGACCACCAGTATTTTCTCCTTCGGTATTGAAAGCGTGCTCTGGCAGATATCGATAAACCTGCTTGCATCGCGCAAGCTGGCGATATCAGGATTGATCACCAGAATGATCTTATGGCTTGCATCCATCAACGTGACCGCGTTCTCGCTCAGCGAATTTCCACTATCGATCACAATATTAGGATAAACAGCCTGCACACTGGTGAGTATATTATGAAGTTCCTCTGGATGAACACCCTGGGCTGCGGCGAGATTATTTGGGGCAGGCAGGACTTTGAGTCCCGATATGTGTTCCGAGGTTACATCGCGGATCAAACCTTCATCAAGAGAGCCAATATGCGGAACGAGATCGGAAATGGAATTCTGGGTTTTCAAGTTGAGCATGATATCCAGATCTCCGAAGAGCATTTTCCCATCCATCAGCAATACTTCCTGGCGCAGTTCGTCTTTTAAAGCAATTGCCAGGTTGACCGCTACTGTTGAACATCCCACCCCTCCCTTGGGACTGAAAATCACGAATGTTCCACGAGTGGCTATGGGAGTATCATCGCTCACCACTTCTTTTCTTACTTTCAGGCCGCGATGATAAAGCTCCTTGATGCGCGACAGGGTATCCAATAATTTCTTCTGGTTAAAAGGCTGGACGATGAAGGCGCGTGCGCCTGCAAGGATGACACTATTTGCTTCCGAAACCTTATCCTCTGGCAGGATCACGACGATCATTATTTCTGGAAATTGCAGCGAAATATTGTCGATCAGTTTGAGCTGATTATCAGCCGGGCCAAGATAATCGAACAGAATGCAGTTTGGCTTCAATTTTTCGATGTTTTCCATCAATTCGCCATTCAGCTCCTGGCGGTCAAGAAGAAAGTAACCTGTCTCATCCTCCAGGACAGCCTTAATGATATTGAACATTAGCTCGTTGGATGTAATGGAAAGCACGCGGATCGGATCTTGTACGTTTGGCATGGTTTATCCTTTTTCGGAATCTGATTTATGGTATAAGATCCAAACCATAAAGTTCCTTGATGTATTCTGATGTGACTGGCGAAAGTTCAAATTGACCTGTTGAGGTCGGGGCGCGTAATACAAAATCGAAAATACCGCCCGCATCTTTTATAAACTTAAGCACAAGCGCATCCTGGGGGTCCAACGCCAAAAGATAAGCTTGTACAGTAATTTCTTCACGGGTTGGCGGGGCTGGAGTCGCATTGGCTTGTGCCTCTTCTTTTTTTACAATTTCCACTACGATGGCGGTGATATCCACCTTTTGAAAGGATGTAAAGGTTACGGGCTCGCTTTGACCTTCTTCTGTTGTCGGAGCCGCTTCACCTTCGCCTACCGGATTGAGTACCGTGTCATACGTAACCATGATGTCCACAATATCCCCGCGCTGGATCAAGGAAAGGCTGCTCATCAGATCGTTGGCCGGCACTGCCATAAGCACATGATTTTCATCCAAAACATAAGCGATGTCAAATGCCTGGCCTGTCGGATTTGCCAGATTATGCTCCAGGATCATTTCTCCCTCAAACAGATCTGTTTTCGTGATCCTGCCGATTGCGTCATCGAGATTGGTAATTGCATCGCGGGGAGCATATTGCACAGGCACTTCAGAGAGCGTCACATCCTCTGCGGTCAACACCTTGCCTGCCGCAACATCATTGGTTGCGAAAGTAACCAGGAATTTAACCTCTGCCACAGGGGTTGGGGTGGGTTCTGTTGAAGCCACGCCAAAATTGAGAAAACCAATGACCACAAATATACCTATGGCAATTAGCAAAAGCCCCCCAATTGCGATCAATAATCCTGTCCGAACTCGTGAATTCAAAGTATGCCTCCTAACCTAAGCCATTTGATTTGAGAATGATAGCAGATTTTTTTAGTTTTTCTATTTCGTCAGAGAGATGACGTAAGCCCCCAGATCAAATCCGTCGGGGTCAATACCCGTCCCTGCTGTATATCCACTTACAAAATACCCTTCAATTGTCGAGACGCCTTCGTACTGTTTTATTTTGTAATCCAGCTAAAGTTTTGCCCGGACATTCATCTGTTTTACCTGTTGATATGCATGTCGCAACGAACGGGGCAAAACCAGCCACCCTATAGTAGGTGGCGCCACCGCCTGGAGCGATGCCATCATCTGGGTTGATAGTCGGCGCACTCACTCAGCGAAGTGTGGTATCGGTTGTACTTAAACAAAAAGCGTTGTAGACCGGCACCAGTACAACTTCATCCACAATTCCTGGGTTATTTTGTTTACCTTCTGCAATGGAAAATACATCTTGGGTGGTGCCTTGCTTGGCAGGGAACCATTGCGGCAAAGTAAGATGAACCTTCAAACCCATTAACTATAAGATCCTTGAGTAGCTTTTGCTCCATGTCCCGTCTAGGCTGAGCCAGCCACGATCTCCACCGCCTGACAATTCCGGAATACCATCGCCGTTGAAGTCACAATTGACTAACCCAGATCCAATAGGCGGACTACAGACAGATCTCATTTGTACGGATGCTATCCATGATAACGTAGATCATTTTATGACCGATGCCATCAGATATAATGCTGGTATGTGTCGTCGCTTCATCTGTATCTTTATCTAATACAAGATTGGGATCTGAGTTGAGTATAGGTAGCATGTCATCGTAGAACACATTCCATGGAATTGAATGGATGACGCATGCCTCTGTTGAACCACCCACGTCCGCTGGCGGTTGGCAGGCCCATGAAATTGGAAGCAAGTTCTCTGTCTTGCCTGGGAGCGAAGCAGCCGGCTGAGGCTTCAGCGCGCACGAGATCGCTTTCATAACCCAGGACACGTGCGAAAAAAGAAGAGGTCGAAAGCATGGTTTGGACAGTCACCGATCTATTCGGCCTGTCAATAACCACATTTTCCACCGCAGTGGCGCCGTTTTCAGTGATCGCATATTGGTTGACAATATTCTGTATTGCACTATCATCGCCTTTATTTACACACAGTTCATGCGCGCCCGCCAGAGCGGCCGCATCTGCTGCGGTTTGCGCATTTCGGCGGTTGAGATAAAGGCTGCCGCCATCAATGATCAAGGCTGCCATGGCGACCAACGCCAGAAAGGCGATCGCGATAATAACCAGGCTTTGCCCGCGTTCATTCGTATTCTTATTCATTGGAACCTCTTATTCATCTTCCTCATTCCATGGTAATTCCCGTACGGTGTCGTCTGCATGGTGGATTTCGCAGTAATTCTAAAAGTATCACCCACCCCAATCATCTGCGCAAAAACAGCAATCATGGGTTCAATTTCAATATCTGCTGAAACGGTCACATATTCTATCGCATGGATTGGTGCGTTGATTGGTTGGTTTCATCCCGGTCACAATAAACGGAAACATCAGCGGCATTAAGGGGCAGAGTCACAGCGTAATGGGCAACTTTATCGTAAATTTCCGATTTTCTTTCAGTGCTGTTTGCGAATTGATTCACAATCAGCATATCTGGCGCCCTCTCTGACTGCATTGTTCAGGGCGGAATAAAAGTAAACAATTCTGCCAAGTTCGATAAAAACAATAATAACCAATAAGATCAGCGGGAGTACGAGGGCAAACTCCACCAAACCTTGTCCTCGAATTTGACGGTTCGTTTTCATGGTATCAACATCCTTGCATCGTTAACTAATTCGAATGGGCCGCCAAATAATGCACTGATCACCAGTTGGAATTCAGATCGAACTGTAACGATCACTGTCGATTCGCTGGGGCATGCATTATCTATTGTCCCTCCCTACCATGCAATTAACCTCAATATTTTCCAGTGGGATCGTAAAGCCCGAGTCCTCTGCTTCAACTTGCGTTGCTTGCTTTGCTTTGGCAAATGTAGTGGATACACCATCAACAACTGCAGTTGCTTTGCCCTCGTCAGTGTGGTTGACCATGTAATAAGCGCCTTCACGCGCTGAATTCTCCATTACCGTCTTCATGTAAAATGCGCGCCCAAAATCAAGTGCTCCCATTACAAGGAGCAGCAAAATAGGCAAAATCAAAGCAAATTCAACCAAGCCTTGTCCACTGATCCATTTTTTATTACGCATTTGAAGCCACCTTTTCTCTTATCCTCGCTGGATGGTAAAAAATTTACTCTTTGGTCCAGTCAACTATTCGATTAACTACAATATATCTTAATATATCCATAAGGTTATTTGCATATTTGTAAGGTTATTAATATATATTGTTTTTCTTAATTGGTCACAAGTGATGGATGTCATCATTGTTCGGCTGTGTAATTCGTCAGATTTTTTAAAAATGATTGTCCGTCATTAGGCAACGGTATGCGGGACGCTATTCCCTCTGCTGTTTAGCATAACACAAAAAGTCATCAAGCGGAATGGTCTTGCCATGTTTTGAAATAGTCGAACGGTCTGGTACTGGCAAGTCAATCCCCATCATCTTGAATAATGAGCGTCCAAATACTTCCATACCTCGATTTGCCCAATTATATACTTCTTTAATCATAAAAATTATCTTAAAATCATTTCAATATCATCTCAACCGCCTTTTCGCTGTACTCGACATCACTTTGAGTGCTATAATTTGCCCTAAATATTATATAAAGCACCTTTACTAGTTAGGGGTAAGCAATCAGGCCAAAGTTCGACCTCCTTCCCCGTAATTGTAAAAAGAAACCAGGATCTTAGTCAGCAAGAACTCGAGGGTAATTCTGAAAATGCTTTTCACCAATTCAATCCACAATTTCCAAAACAGCCGCAAAGGTTCCTCAGCTGGCAAAAATATTGGGCCATCAAACAAAAATCCTGATGTGTTACCAAATGTGGTTGGAAACGGCTTCGCAAGGACTTTGAGATTCATGATATATTCTGCGTACAGGAGTAACATCGGCAATTTTCTGGCGGATTATTTGGCTTGGTTTCCCTGCTTTTTGTTAATGTTCAAATGGACAAAGTCCAGTTTGTGACAGATCGAATTGGACAGGAGGAAAAGAATATAATATTATGAAAATTCACATTTGGACAATGATTTTTGGCAGCTTTGTAATTCTATCTGTATCGTCAGCCGGGAGACTTTACAAACAATTTACAGTCGAGGTATCTACTGTATTGCAGCAGGCCAATAAAACGCCCGTCTGTCTTGACCGAAGTGTAATTCCGGAAGAGGAACTACACTGGCTTTACATCCCCACCGACCCCAGTGAACTCGCCACAAGTGAATATTATGGTTATCTTTCAGGACAGTTAATTCAAGCGGGGGTTGTGGATGCTTCTGCCTGTCCATTAAATGGTCTTTGGACAAACGGGTATGCCAATGCATGCGGGCTGGAGAAAACACGTGAGTTGTCGCTCTATCTTCAAAATGTGTACGACGATGAGATACTTGCGGTTGGCAAGGGCGTTGGCGTACCGCCAGTGATGATAAAGCAGCAAATTCGTTATGAAAGCCAATTCTGGCCGACGCAAATGGGGTATCACTACGGCCTGGGGCACTTAACTTATCCTGGCGCCATTACCGCCCTAACCTGGAGCCGTGCTTTATATGAAGACACCTACGCACATTCATTACCCGATCCCTCGGCGGACCTTCCCAGCGAACTGTTATCCATGATGAATGCAGCGTGCCCAACCTGCGCCCTGAAAATAGATGTCCCAAAGGCTGAGCAAAGCATAACTTATATTGGCGAGGCCTTGCTGGGATTCTGCAGACAAACGTCCCTGGTGGTTTTCAACGCTACGAATAAGAACGCAGGTGACGTGGTGGATTATGCCACCATCTGGCAACTAACGCTCCTCAATTACAACGTAGGACCTAATTGCGTATATAACGCTGTAAAGGCAAGCTATAAAAATAACGATGAAGAAATAATGAATTGGGATGAGATTGCCGCTAGTATTGAGGACAACGAATCCTGCTCAAGGGGAATTCCCTATGTGGATAACATCACTGGTGAATATTATAATTTTGGAACAACTCCCTGACGCAACCTGTTGCATGGCTAAAAAAACTCCCCGAATTCGTTAGCGTTTCGGGGAGTTTTTTTGTTGTGCCGTATGAATTAGTTTTGCGTTCGTAAAACAGCCTTGAATTCCTCAAATCTATCAACGAAGAATGAAACCAATTTCGGATCAAACAACGAGTTCGCCGATTCTTTGATCATCTCAAAAGCCGCCTCCGGCTGCATTTGCTTTTTATAAGGACGCTGCGTAGTGAGGGCGTCGAAAACATCCGCCAAGGCCATAATTCGCCCGCTTAGCGGTATTGATTTTCCCTTTAAACCTTCCGGATAACCGGACCCATCCCATCTTTCATGGTGTGTTCGCGCAATGATTTCACCCGTTTGCAGAATAGGGGAACCCGAATCGCTGAGTAACTGGGCGCCTTCCAAAGTATGTCGCTCCGTGATTTTATATTCCGCAGGGGTAAGGTTTGCGGTCTTTTTAAGGATGGAAGCAGGAATGGCTATCTTTCCCACATCGTGTAAAGTGGATGCAATGGAGATAAGGTTTGCCTCGTTATGGCCAATATCTGTCTTGCTCGCTAAAATGTAAGTGTAACGCCGGATGCGTTCCAAATGAGTGCGATTGTCCCATTCAGCAAATTCCGCAATATGAGCGGTTAGCATAAGATGATCCAACACGTCCTGCTGATTTAATTCCAGGAAATTCTTAAACATACTATAACTCCTTTTGACCCTAATATCTTGTATTGCAATTTTCAGCAATAATATAGTAAGTGGAATACAGTGTCAACCTTAAAACCTAAAGTTCAATCATTAGATTTGTTAGGAAGGGGGCAGATGAATATCCACAAATGACGCAAATTTTCATCGAATTTCAGTTAAAAATTCCCAAAATTATGGCGGATGATGCGGGCTGCCGGTACCCCTTCCACTGCCAACGCGCCGATATAACCGGGAGCAGGCGTCAACGCGTAAAGAGACCAGCGTGACAATTCCCCTGGATCGTCTTTTACTTCCAATAATCTGGCGGGCTGTTCGCAATCCATTGAAACGGAAAATTGATCCAAGGGGTAAGTCATCCCATCTCCGCGGGCTTTGAGATACGCTTCCTTGCGAGTCCAGCCGCTAAAAAAAGAGTTGAGTTTTTTGCCCAAAGGCAGCGCATCCAACTCGGCTCTTTCCGCAGGCGAAAAGAATTGTTCCGCAAGTTTTCCCACATCCTGGACGGGGCGGATATGTTCAAGGTCAATTCCCACTTCGCGATCATGCGTTACAGCGTAAAGCGCCAAATCTTCTGAATGCGACAAGTTGAAACAAAGCGACTCTGCTGTCAGCGCCGGTTTCCCATGCGCGCGATATTCAAACTGTAGGTTTTCCGGCAGCAAATTCACGTAACGACCAAGAATGACCCTGAGCGTTCCACGTCCCACGATAAATCGCCGCCGTTCCTGTTCAAAACGAAAGCGCTGCGCTTTGGCTTGTTCATCAGCGGAAAGCAGCGCCGCGTAATCCACTGTCGGTTGATCAAGTGAAGCGCGCCAGACATGGACTTCATCAGTAGATAAAACCAGATGAGCGGGAGGTTGAGTCCACGAGTTGTTTGGGAGAGTCATAAATTTAAAAGAATCTCATGGATTTTTCTTTATAAAAAATCTATGAAATTCCATACGATCAGTGTGATCCGTGTAGAAAAAAAATTACGCCATCGGTTCCGGCTTATACGCCGCCAGACTCGCGGGCAGGGTCACGCCTTGTGCGCGCAATTGCTGCAGGCGATACAGATAAGCCGCGCCTTGCATCAAATGTTCGGCGACTTCGGGCGCGCGGCGATTTTCGGGCGCAGCCAGATAGGTATCCCGCGTCCACTCGTTGAACGCGCCCATCGAAGGACCACACCAAATTTGATAATCCATTTCGCGCCCAACTTCGCCGCTGTTCGACCAGCGCGATGACAACCCCAGATACCAGCGGAAGACCAGCGCCATTTTGCGTTTCGGGTTTTGATTGGCGCGTTCCAATTGTTCAGGGTCGCGTTCGCGGAAGAAGGCTTCCGTCTCCTGCCAGACCGTCGCCAACGGCTTGCGGAAAACTTGCGTTTCCAGTTTCGCGCGCTCCGTGTCCGGGATCGTTTCGAGCGATTCACAGGTTTTGTATAACTCGTATAATTTTTGCGCGCGGACGGGGAACAACGTACCTTTTTTGAGTACTTGAACTTTGACTCCCATCTCGAACATATCCGCCGCTGGAGCCATCATCACATCGGTTTGACCTGCCTGCGCCAGAATATTTTTCGTGTGCGCGCTCGCGCCTGATTCGACACATGCCTGATTGACCGAACCAGTTACTACATAATCCGCGCCGAGCATGAATGTGCCCAGAGTTGCTGAGGGAGTTCCAATACCGCCGCCGCCGCCCACATACACAATTTGTTCATAACCATGTTTGGCTTGCAGTTCATCGCGCAGTTCGATCAATGCGGGAAGCAGAGTCACCAGCGGACGATTATCCGTATGCCCGCCGGAATCCGCTTCGACAGTGAGCGCGTCGCACATCGGCACGCGCTGCGCCATCTGCGATTGTTGTTCGGTGATCAAGCCTTGCGCCACGAGCGGCTGCAAAATACTGGCGGGCGCTGGTTCAAGGAAATGAGTTGCAACTTCGCGCCGCGATACTTTCGCGATGACCTTATTCCGAATTTCGATCTTGCCTTGTGCGTTGAGATGCAATCCGCTGGCGCGATAGCGCACAATATGTGAGGTCAGCGCCAGGAACGCGGAGGCTTCCACGGTTGTGATGCCGTGTTTCAGGTACAGTTCCACCGCGTTGCGTTCGAGCGCTTCTTCGCTGGGGCTGTGAATAAGATTGAACATATAAGGTCCGTTCGGCAGCGCGGATTGAATACGCTGGATCGCGGTCTCGATATATTTGGCAGTCAATCCCGCCGCGCCAAATGAAGCCAGCAATTGCGCCTGCCCCAGTGCGATGACCAGGTCTGCCGAGGCGATCCCATTTGCCATGGCTCCCGCGGTATAAGCGTATTTGAGTCCATGCGATGCGCGGAAGCGTTCACTGCCCAATTGGGACGGGCTCATTGGAGCGACGGATGCCAAAAGCGCGAATGTTTCGCCGCCACTGACTGACGATGGTTGGTGTGTGATTCCCAGGCGAGCGCCGTCGCTGACAACATAACAAGTTTGATCGAGGGCGCGTAAATGCGCGCGCCAGCCGATCTCATCAAAGGCAACTGCATTAAGCGCGCCGTGCCATTCGGGTATATGACCGTTCGTGGAGATAACATTAGATAGAAGAGAATTTAACATGATTAGCCTGTTGGGTTCAAATAATTACGCGGTTTCAACCACACTCAATGCCAGCGAATTGATCTCATAGATGCGCAGGTTTTCTTTCCATAAACTTGCCTGAGCGTGAAGCGTGATACATCCGGGAGCGGTCTCGGTCTTGGCGATGTGCATCTCCAACGACATATCCTTGTTGTCAGGGACGATCTGCCCGCGATATTTCCAAATGGTGTTGTGATCTTTGGCATGAGCAAAATGCGGGGAACGGAATTCGCGTCCGATGCCGGTTTGGATGGCATAGGCTTGCAGGGCTTGCAGCATCGCTTCCACGCCCAACGATCCGGGCATGACCGGGTCTTGACGGAAATGCGCCCTAAAGAACCAGTCGCGCGGATTTACGATCTTATGTGCGTACACATAACCCTGGCTGAATTTTCCGCCGCCCGGAATGATCTGTACTTCATCCAGCATGTGAAGTTGCCCGCCTGAGAGTCGATAATAAGGTTGGTTATTTTGCGCGCGGAATAGATCTGGAAGGCGCAAATCTAATTTTATTGGCGCGGACAGTGTATGCGCGAGCGGCGCAGGACTATTGCCACGATCCAAGCCGACCTGATCGACCAATGCTTCGCCTTTGAAGTAGCCGAAGGCGGCTTCGCCAGCATAGAATGGCTGCCCGCCGTGTGAAAGTTCGTAGGCGAATTTCTGAATGATGATGCCTTGAATGGCTGTCGAAGATAACAACTTCACATTGTTGGTGATGGTCTTTCCGCGCAGGTCAATATCGCGCAAGAATTTTCCGTTCCCATCCAGGTTGCGGAAATAAAAATCTTCATCCGCGTAAGGCAATGTTGAGCCGAGATGCGCGGATAAAAATCCGCAGGGCTGCAAACCGATCTCCATCAAGATGGAATAGGGGATGGTCGGATGAGCATTTTGCTCGCAATACCACGGATGTTCCGGCACATCATATTCGGTGACAAGGCTGGAGTTCGCGACGACTTGTCCGCGTGTGCCGTTGACGCTGAGCACACGGCTGATAAGTTGCAGATCGCCGTTGGGAGTGCGCGGCGCGCGGCGTGTGTCGTACGTCGCATATTCGGGACCAAAACAAGCGGCGAGCGAACCAACCGCAAATTCGGTGATATGACGCTCATCAAACAGCGCGGGTTGTTTCGCAGTTACCGGCGCGGGTTGTTCTTTTTCCACCAGTTGCAAGCCAAGGTCTTTGAAGTTGACGATGATCTTGCCGTTGAGGATGATATCAATATTGGCTTTGGCATACGGGCGCGGAGTTAATCCGATCTCGGTGATCTCCATGCGATAGATCAATTTGCCTGTGGTCGGGGTGACCTGTCCGCGACAACGCACGACTTGCGGAAGATCGGGGATCGGCTGAAAGCGCGCGTCAGTTGTGTAGGTTTGAAAGCCGAGATACATTAAATAGAACTGCATGAGTTGAACGCAGCCGTCAGCCATCAAAGAGCCAGCCATGACTTCGTCGTCTTTGAAGTGGCATGGGAAATACCAATTGTCAGGCGCGAGGTCGTGCTCAGCGGTGACGCAGCCAAGACCCCAGGGTCCGCCGTCGGGTTGGATATCGACAACGCGGTCGATCATCAGCATATCACCGCCAGGCAATCGAAGCGATTGATTTCGCCCGGGTTGCTCATATTGGGGACCAAAGCAAGTCGTCAGGTCACCTGCGCTCAACGCGATTAATTCGGCGCGGTCAAATTTGGTGTGGGCGCTTGTCAGCAAGGGAGCAAAATGTTGTTTGGGAGTTGCGTCCCGCGCCGCGATCTCTGCGTCGGTGAGGATGATTCCCTTACCGCGGGCGAGGTCTTCATCCGAGAAGAAGCCCGCACAGCCACCGCGCATTTTCAATACCATTTTGTCGCCGACAAAACAATTGTAACTAAAGAAGAAAAGCAGATTGTCGCCGCTGCGCGCATACGAATTAATGCTGATGTCGTAGCGCAGGGTTTCGCCTTCTTTTGGAAGATCATCCAAAAAGGTCAGTGTGCAATCGAGCAGGCGATAAACCAGATGACCTTTATTTTCAAAGTCAATGCCAAGATAACTGATCAACATCAAGTCGCATTGACCTGACTCAACCGCCACCGCCCACGGGATCTGTCCATCCACTGAATACCAGGCATTCAGCGGAATATCGTATTCGGTGGTCATGTGCGATGGTTTGTATTCGCCCATCTTCGCGTCGAGTTTAGTGATGCGATCCACCAGCAGATAAGGCGGCATGGGCAGGCGCACGCGGCGCGAGTAAGTATCGATCAGCGCGTACTCTTTCCCGAAGACATCTGCGATATTTCCTTGCGCGTACTTCAACAGGTCGGCTTGATCCCAGATGACGTTGGCGGGTTTCGAGGTAGTCCCGGTTTCTGCACGGGGCGGCGCGGGAACCGCTACTGGCGCGGAAATTATCGCAGGTGCAGATTTATTTCCGCTTTGATAGCCTTCGAGCAGTTTCAACAATTTCGGGCTGAGAGTTTGCTCGGTAGGGCGTAAAAATATTTCGGCGGGCGTGGATGTTTTTGGTGCAGAGGTCATAGAGATTTTTCCATTTATCGTGGTCGTGGATCTTGACAGGGTTTGTAGATCGGTCATCAGGGTTTGCCAATTGCGGCGTAAGGGTTCCATTTCAGCGGCGATGTTAGGCGCGGTGATGACGGGTTGAGTTGTTGCGCGGCGCGGGAGATTTGCAAAATACGCGCGGTTCTCATCGGTGAGTAAAGTATCTGCGACGCGATCACCGCCAAGCACAATTTTCTTGATGAAGCCTTTAACTGCGGGCGCAGGTGCATCGTCAAATAAAGGAGACAAGTCGAGCGGGACATGATGCGCGGCTAATTGAGCCAGTAAACGGATCAGTGAAGTCTGGTCGCTTTTCCCTTTCTGATTGATGCTCAATGCGAGATGCGGATCGTCGCCTAAGATCGAATTGATCCAGCGCGAGCAGGTGCGATGCGGTCCCAACTCGACGAAAATGCGCGCGCCATCATTATAAGTGCGGCGCACCAGGCGCGGAAAGTCCACTTGGGAACAGGATACTGTGGACACATTGCGCGCGATCGATTCTGTTGTGAGTTCAGTTGGCGCATAATCGGCGGCGGAGTAACAGGTGATATCTGGCGTTTGGTGAACAGGCCAGTTGTGCAGCGCATCGAAGCCCGCATATTCTGACTTCATAGGCGGGCAGTGGATCACATGGTCAAACGGGGCGCGTAAAGCATGGCAATTCAACCGCGTAATGATACGTTTACATGCGGCGGGGTCACCCACCAACACTACTTCATTGGGGGTATTGATGATGGCAATAAAGGCGCGCGGCTCATCCTTCAAGTATTCGGTCACTTGCTCGACGGGTGCCATCAACACATACGTGCGCCAAATCTCATCATCCGGTACAGATGCGTCAATGTTCCAAACCTCACGCACGGCAAGTTTTGGTCCAGCCACACGTGTCTTGAACAGATCCGATTCGCGCAAGGCGCGCGCGGCTTCATCGCCATGCGTCCATACGCCGAGCGCCCACATCATTGCGGCTTCGCCCAAACTATATCCGAGCGCGGCGGACGGCTGCACATTGAAATACTCACGCATGATCAGCGTGTACAACGTGGCAAAACTTGTGCCGGATGCAACCATCGCCATCGCATCCTCCACCAGAGTCTGGTCGAGGGCTTTGCGTTCTGCATCCGAGAAGCGAGTGCCGCGACGCGGATAAAGAGCATCGGCGCGCATGGCAAGGATCGGGTCGGAGGTGATCTGCGCAAAGCGTGTGTACAACGATGGGAACAGGTGAAATAGATCTGGAGCTAAATTGCTGTAAGAATTAAATGCTCCAGGATACACAAAGGCGACTGGTCCGCGCAACGGATTGGGAGTAAAGCAACTGCCGTTCGCAGTCAGCCATTTTTTATTGTTTTGCATTGCGGTGGGAATGCCGGTTTGAGCCGATGTCACTTCGCGGCGCAATTCAGTAACGTCACGCGCGATCAACATCACCCGCAATGGCGCGGATGGATTTGCCTGATAATTTTTCCATGCCGTATGCGCAGCAGATATTACGGATTCGGCCTTCGCCATTTCCTGCAATTGGGATTGCAGAGATTCCATATCGGGTGCGGCAAGCGGGATCAATCGTAAATTATCGGATGCCTGAAAGCGCGGCTCAACAGGAGTTGATATGGGTTCGCTTGCACGCAAAATAAAATGCGCGCAGGTATGATCGTGACTTAAAACGCTGACTGCGGCGACGCGCTGCGCGGCGAGCCACGGTTGGGCGTGCTCCGCTACGGTGAAGGGCAACGGTTGTTTGGGCGCATCCCAACCGGGAGTGGCGGGGAAATACCTTTCAGATAAACACAACGCGGCGCGGATAATACTGGCAAGCCCCGCAGCAACAAAGGTATGTCCGATGTTGGCTTTGACGCTGCCCATCACGCTTTGAGATGTTTCGCCATCCACGGGATACGCTGCGCTATAAGATTCTGACAGTCCGCGCATTTCCGCATCATCTTGATAGGGAAATCCGCCAGCGCTGACTTCGATGTAACCTACATCTTTGGATTCTATCCCCGCAATTTTCAGCGCCGTGCGAGCCGCAAGCGCGACCCCATCAGCGGTTGCGGGCGCGCAAGCCAAAGATTCAATTGTGGCGTAACTATGCGCTGCTTGATCGGCACGCTGCAATACCAATGCGCCCGCGCCTTCACCGATCAACCAGCCGCTGCTGTGCTGACTAAATCCCAATGTCGGCGGCGTAGCGTGGTCGTGCAGCGGCGACATTTGCTGGCGCATCAGGACATGCTCGATCCCGCCTGCAAGGTCAACCGCGCCGACTAATACCGCATCCACTTCTCCATTTGATAGAAGCATCTGCGCCACTTCCAACGCTTTGCCGACACTGTTTTCAGCGGCGGAGAGCGTGAAGGCGGGTCCGCTAAAATCCCATAATGCGGCGATGCGGCTTGCCATGATGTTGCCGATAAAACTCGTGTATTGATTGACCAGCGCGGGGATGTGCAAACTATCCTTGGCGCGATCTTCCAGCGCGGCAGCTTGTTCTGCTGTGAGCGTCACTCCGGCGCGTTCCAGCGCGGCGGGCAATTGCCAGGTTAGGTCAACACGCCCGCGAAATTCATGCAGTGCGAGTTCGGTATCCATGGCGATCAACACCGCGACATTTCCGCCGGGTTTGATTTTTGAATCATGCAGCGCCGCATCCGCTACTTTGAGCATGAGCAGTTGCTGCGGGATCGGTTGGTCTGCATCATTGGGCGGGATCTTGAAATACAGGAAGTCCATTTCAAAACTGGATAGATACGCGCCCGGTGGTACGCTGTTGATCCCGTATTGACTCAGCAACTCGGTTTGATCCTCCAGCCCTTTCCAACGCTGCGGCGGCAGACTGGTGAATAATTGCTTGCCAGCGTACAACGCCTGACGCAGTTCCGTCAGATTGGAGCAGTCACCGAAATGCGCCGCCATGCCCGTGATGGCTAGTGACGCGGGCCTAACTGGCGCGGATTCACTTGCGTGCATGGAAGGTTTATTTTCCATGACCAGATGCGCGTTCGTTCCGCCAAATCCAAAGGCGCTGACAGCGGCGCGTTTGATGTCTTTGCCGTTGGGCCAGTCCATCGCCTGACGCACGATCTGGTTCGCGCCGAGAAAATTATTTTGCGAGGCGTGCGGTTCGCGTACTTTGATCGTGGCAGGCACGCGGTTGTGCGCCATGCTCAAAATTGCCTTGAGCATCCCGCCCATGCCAGCGGCTGTCAGCAGATGACCAAAGTTCGATTTGACAGATCCAATGAACGGCGCGGTTTGACGCGCGCCAAAGAATGATTTCATCGAGTTCAGTTCGGTGATGTCGCCGAGCGGTGTGCCTGTGGCGTGACATTCGATGTAATCAATATTTTCAGGCGCGATATCCGCGGCGGCATACGCGCGCTCGAAAGCCAGCGTTTGTCCTTTGGGATTCGGCGTGAGTAAATGTTTGCCTTTACCGTCGTTCGATAGGCCAATGCCGCGCAAGACCGCATACACGTGATCGCCGTCGCGCTCTGCATCTGCGAGGCGTTTGAGCACGAACATGCCCGCGCCTTCGCCAGAGATCAATCCCTGCGAAGTTTTGTCCAGCGGACAGCTATTGTCGTTATCGGGATACGCCTGAAAGATCGAGAATCCCATTTTGATGAAGAACGGATCGGCGCAACTGACCGCGCCCGCCAACATCAGATCGGTTTTGCGCGCTTGCAAATAATCGCAGGCGAGTTTAACGGCGTAGAGCGAAGATGCACAGGCGGCATCCAAAGCGAGGTGAACGCTGGAAAGTCCCAATGCCTGCGCGACAACTGCCGCGGGATAACCGGAGATCAGCGCGTTCGCGAGACTATTCTCGGCGGGCGGATCGAGGCGCGGCAATTGGAATTGCGGGTCATGCAAAAGATCTTGCAGTGTGTCCGTCAACGCTGTTTGATAGAGTGGCGCGAACAAATGCTGTGATGTTTTGGTGGGGAACGAAAGATTGCCCAACACCACGCCTGCCCGCGCGCCGACTTCGCTATTCAAGTAGCCGCTGTCGCGCAGGGCTTCACGCGCCACGTATAACGGCCAGTGAAACAGGCTGTCGAGCGAGTTGAGAAAATCAGCGGGGAGTTGATATCCGCTGGGGTCGAACTTAAAGTCGCGGACGTATCCACCGCGCAGCGCGTAGAATTTATCGCGCTGACCTTTTTTGGGATCGAAAAATATATCCGGCGATACACCCATGTCAGCGGTAGTTGCGGAACTGGTGGAGTCGGTTTCGGCTAACAGGTTTCGCCAAAATTCATCCGGCGTGCGCGCGCCGGGGAACAGGCAACTGAGTCCGATGATTGCGATGGGTTCCATCATTAACTTGCCATCGCAGGCGTGAACAGGCGATTTAATTGCGCGCTGATGGTAACTTCCGCACCGTCAACGCGGGTGTAAATTTTCCCGTCAGAATCGTGAGCAATTATATCCGCGACTAAACCAGATTCAGAATGCGAGCGGACTTCCAATGAAACATAGAACGACTTACCCGCACAGGGAGACCCATAATATGTACCAGCTTGAGCGCGCAAGGGTAAACTGCCTGCGTTATAAAATCTCCGCGCCCAGATCACCATACTTTGAAATTGCACATCAGCCAGAAATGGATTGAAACTCTGCACGGCGAATTGTCCCTGCGCGGCTTCGCTGACGTTCGGCATTTCACATTCGAGGGTCAGGTGTTGCGGACTATAGTTGAGTATGCGGCGCACACCTTGAAAACTGGGACCATGAAATAATGTGCCGTTTGTATAAAGCGGCGCGCCAGGTTCGCCATCTGTCAGCCTTAAATCAGCGTTGGCATAGCGTGGCGCAATAAGCGGTTGATCGAGCAAATGCAAGCGCACGCTGTAATGATAACGCGGCTTGCCTTGCGGGGTTTGACTGGAAATAAGCACATCCAATAAGATCTGACCCTTTACGCTTTTATCCGCTTCCTTCAATTCCACTGTGTATGCGGGTGCGAGCGTATCGTCAAACACGATGCCTTTCAAGACACGGTAATTTTCTGCGCGAAAAAATCTATAGCCCGGGTATAACTGTTCGGCTGTGTTTCCCATCCACTCCAGCGCGCATACGGTCGGTAACACTGCTTGACCACCGATCATGTGATCCTTGAGGAAAGGATTCGCGGCGAGTGAAAGAGTGCGCTGAATGTGATGTGTTGCCAGCGGTGCGAGCGGATCTAATCCATTCGCGGGGACATTCATCGCGCTGCCGATCAATACTTGCACGGCGGGGCTGTTGCGTCGCTCCAATTCATCCACCAGCATTTGCGCGCCCGAGTTGATCGGGATAATCTCAATACGCCGCTCGGCGAACATGGCGCGCAACGCAGGTGTTACCATGCCGCCATCCCACGGCCCCCAATTAAGTGAGACAACGTGACATTGCGGGTGAGTGCGCTGGATGAGGTGCGCGGTTTTGTTGAGGACTTCATTGGCAAGCGCGTAATCAGATTGTCCGGGGTTGCCATAAAAACCCGCCGCAGAGGAAAACAACACCAGTGTATCCAGTTGACTGGGCGGCACACACGCAAGCATGTTCGCAAGCCCATCCACTTTGGCGGAGTACACCGTTTCAAAATCCTTCTCAGTTTTTTGTTCGATGAGTTTATCAGCGAGATTGCCCGCGCCATGCAGGATGGCGGTGATGGCTCCGGTTTCGCGCGTGATAACTTCAAGTTGTTTTTTTAATTTCGCGCGTTCGGTAACATCGGCGTTGCAGTAGATCGCCTGCCCGCCGGCTTCGGTGATGGCATTCAACGTGCCTTCGATCGTTCGGCGCGATTGCAACGCATTGAATTCTTTTTGAATTTTCGCAGGTGTGGCTTTTTCGCCTTTCGCAGTCAACGCCGCCATAATACGGCGCTTTAACTCGGCATCGTCTGTCACACCATGCGCCCACTCAGCTTCAGTGCCTGTCAGTTCGGAGCGTCCCAGCAAAATAAATTTTGCCCGGTATTGACGCGCCAGCCGAATCACGCATTGAGCGGTGACACCTTTTGCGCCGCCGCTCACCAGCCATACACCAGACTGAGTTAATGAAGTTGCGCGATCACTCATTTTCACCGACCAAGGTCATACGTCCGCGTAAGCCATACGCTACTTCAGTGATCAATCGGTTGGGGTCTTGCAGTTCGGTGATGATATATTGCACGACCTTGTCTGTGTCAATTTGCGGAAGTAAATCCAGTGCGCGGCAGTACACCGACTGCCATTCGTGGCTGAGCGTCTTGGTCAAGCCGAACAATCCGCCGCTGATCACGCCGAATGAGCCGTTGCCTAAGCCGAACTCGCCGTCCAGCCGCGCAACAGTCATAAAATAACTGCGTCCTGCGCTGGCTGCAGCGGACAGTGAATCTTTCAAGTGTTTCGCCATCATGAATACTTCCTTGACGATGGCTTTTTCATTCTCGATGAACGGTTGGTCAGGGGCTGGCTCAGAATGCGGGTTGAGATGGATAAAAGCGCCGACTCGTCCATATTGCGCTTCGATGTTCTTGAGTATTTGCGCCAGATTGGTCTCGCTTAAGTCCGGCAGCGTTACTTGCGGGATGTTTACCGGCAACTTGCTCAATGCGTTTACCGCCGTTTGCGGGAAGTTCATTACCACCACGCGCCAACTGCGTTCGGCGAGAGCACTCGCTAGTTTGCCGGTGGCTGGAGTACCATCATTCGTCAGGAGCGCAATGAATCCGTCAGGAAGATTTGCTTCGAGAATATCCGGGATTGGCAGGGCTTTGAGTCGCACCGCGTTACGCCCGACACGCGACGCTTCCGGCACTACCGTGGTAACGGCTTCAGCCGTTGCAGTTACTGCTTGTGCAACTGCCGCGGGTGCAGTAGTAGACACGCCAAGTTTTCCGCCAATATGCTCAACGATCTGACCGAGAGTACGCAGTTCAGCGAGTTCTTCCGGTTTGAGTTTTGGCAAGTCGGGATAACGGGTCTGCATGGCGCCGAGGATTTCCACGCGCTTGATCGAGTCAATGCCGAGGTCGGATTCCATGTCCATGGCAGGTTCAAGCGTTTCAACGGGATAACCGGTCTTCTCGCTGACCACTTCCATCAAGGTTTGGGTCAATTCCGCGAGGTCAACACCAGAAGCGACAACCGCAACAGGTACGGCATTCACCATTGGAGCAGGCGCAGGTGGAGGAGTCGCAACTGCTGGAGCAACTGCCGCAGGCACAACAGTAGACGACGCGCCAAGTTTTCCGCCGATATGCTCAACGATCTGACCGAGAGTACGCAGTTCAGCGAGTTCTTCCGGTTTGAGTTTTGGCAAGTCGGGATAACGGGTCTGCATGGCGCCGAGGATTTCCACGCGCTTGATCGAGTCAATGCCGAGGTCGGATTCCATGTCCATGGCAGGTTCAAGCGTTTCAACGGGATAACCGGTCTTCTCGCTGACCACTTCCATCAAGGTTTGGGTCAATTCCGCAAGGTCAACACCAGAAGCGACAACCGCAACAGGTACGGCATTCACCATTGGAGCAGGCGCAGGTGGAGGAGTCGCAACTGCTGGAGCAACTGCCGCAGGCACAACAGTAGACGCGCCAAGTTTTCCGCCGATATGCTCAACGATCTGACCGAGAGTACGCAGTTCAGCGAGTTCTTCCGGTTTGAGTTTTGGCAAGTCGGGATAACGGGTCTGCATGGCGCCGAGGATTTCCACACGCTTGATCGAGTCAATGCCGAGGTCAGATTCCATGTCCATGGCAGGTTCAAGCGTTTCAACGGGATAACCGGTCTTCTCGCTGACCACTTCCATAAGGTTTGGGTCAATGCCGCGAGGTCAACACCAGAAGCGACAACCGCAACAGGTACGGCATTCACCATTGGAGCAGGCGCAGGTGGAGGAGTCGCAACTGCTGGAGCAACTGTCGCAGGCACAACAGTAGACGACGCGCCAAGTTTTCCGCCGATATGCTCAACGATCTGACCGAGAGTACGCAGTTCAGCGAGTTCTTCCGGTTTGAGTTTTGGCAAGTCGGGATAACGGGTCTGCATGGCGCCGAGGATTTCCACGCGCTTGATCGAGTCAATGCCGAGGTCAGATTCCATGTCCATGGCAGGTTCAAGTGTTTCAACAGGATAACCAGTCTTCTCGCTGACCACTTCCATAAGGTTTGGGTCAATTCCGCAAGGTCAACACCAGAAGCGACAACCGCAACAGGTGCAGGTGTTTGAACGATTGGTTTCGGAGCAACAGGTGCAACTGCTACAGGAACAGGTGCTGTAACTGCTGGTGTAATATTCGATGCACCAAGTTTTCCGCCGATATGCTCAACGATCTGACCGAGAGTACGCAGTTCAGCGAGTTCTTCCGGTTTGAGTTTTGGCAAGTCGGGATAACTGGTCTGCATGGCGCCGAGGATTTCAACGCGCTTGATCGAGTCAATGCCGAGGTCGGATTCCATGTCCATGGCAGGTTCAAGTGTTTCGATCGGATAGCCCGTCTTCTCGCTGACCACTTCCATTAAGGTTTGGGTCAATTCCGCGAGGTTAACACTGGAGGTGACAACGGCAACAGGTACAGGGGCTTGAGCAATTGGCTTCGGAGCAACGGGTGCAACTGTTACAGGAGCAGGCATCGGCTGTGTAATGGTTGGGCTTGCGGCTTTGGCTAGCAGGAGCAAGCGTCAACCCGGCTGGGAGCGGAGTTTCATCCCCGATCAATTTCAATAACGCTTGTGTCTGCTCGGCGTGTTGGCGCAGATATTCTTCATGGATACGCGCAGCTTCAGCCTGTTGTTGAACAAATTGCGCGATAACATCTGCGTGAGGTGCGGAGGCAACTGTCGCAGTTGGCTGAGGTGCTGGCGCAACTGGCACCATATTCAAAGCAGGAGATTCATCCACTGGCGTGGGTTGTTGTAGAGCCGTAGTATATGCAAGGCGCGTGCGGTCGCTGACGTAGTTGCTTCCATTGAGTTGAATGTTGAGCGCGCGCTTGGGTTTAATTTCGACAGGTTTGGAAATCGCAGCAAACGGATCGATCTCGCGCAATAACAATCCAGCCACGCGCAGTTGGGCAACGGCTTCGCGTAATTGACGGTCGCTGTCCTTTTGTTTGCCCATATTCAGCGCCACTGCCAGATGCGGGCGATCTGCTAAAATGTTTTTCACCAAATTGGTGAGAATGTTGCGCGGACCAAACTCGATGAACATCACGCCACCGGCCGCATAAAGGTTTTCAATTTGCTGCGTGAACATCACCGGCTGAAGCAAATGCTGTGAGAGTTGTTCCTGAACGGCGCGGGGGTCGGACGGATAAGGCTGGGCGGTTGCGTTGGCATACACCGGCAACAAAGGGCTTCTAAATGTAGCAGCATGGATCGCCTCTGCGAACGGCTGTTGTGCGTGTCCCACCAACGGTGTGTGGAAAGCGGCGGCAACGGGCAGGCGCGTCACACTATAACCCTTATCTTGCAGCTTGGCTTGTGCCGCTTCGATCGCTGAAGTGGGGCCTGCCAGCACTACCTGATCATGCGAATTCCAGTTCGCCAAATATACGCCTGGCAGGTGATGTAATTCAGTTTGGAGCTGCGCGTACGTGCCAATCACCGCCAGCATTGTTCCCGCGTCAAAGCCGGGGCGCGCAGGCGGGGACATGCTAGCGCCGCGCGCTTTCATCAAGTGGAAATAAGTGGGCTCATCCAATACACCCGCCGCCCATAGCGCGGTCAATTCCCCAAAGCTGTGACCCGCCACAAAATCGGGGCGGAAACCGGCTTCAGTTAATAATTGATACAACCCGGCGCTCATCGCTCCGATGGCGGGCTGGGCGTAATCGGTACGCTGCAAAGCCGCAGTTTGAGCGGCTTGTGAATCGGTGCCAGGCGTAGGCGGCGGATAGACCACTTGCGAGACCGGCGTTTTACCGTCAGCGCGGAAGAGTGTATCTATATTATGAAAGGCTTCGCGCAAAACCGGGAAGTTAAGCATTAACTCGCGCCCCATCTCCACATGCTGCGCACCTTGCCCTGAGAATAAGGCAACTACTTTTCCGTCCATTGCCTGGCGGCGATAGAATATCCCTTTGGGATGCTGCCATGCAAGTTCGCTAATTTTTGTATGCAGCTGTTCCACTGCCAATGCCAGTAGATCGCGCGCCTCAACGAGTGAATTGGCAACAAAGGCAAGCCGTGCATCGCTGTGCGGGACCATATTGGTGCTCGCGTCCACTGCGCGCGCATAGTCGCGCTCGGCTGTCGGCGATTGTAACTGCGTGTTGAGTTCCTGCGCGCGCACGCGCAAGGCTTCGGGCGTGGGAGCATGCAACATGATCGTTTGAGCATGGCGATGCAGGCGATACGGCGCACGCTGCTCTGGCTCGTATTCTTCCAGAACTATATGGAAGTTGGTGCCGCCAAATCCAAATGCACTGACTCCGGCGCGGCGCGGATGCTCTCCGCGTATCCACGGGCGTGTCTCTGTATTCAGGTAAAACGGTGAGTTTTCAATATCCAGTTGCGGATGGGGTTGTTGAACATTGATCGTGGGCGGCAAAATTTTGTGATGCAAAGCCAGCGCGACCTTGATCATGCTCGCCGCGCCTGCCGCCGCTTTGGTGTGTCCGATCTGCGATTTAACACTGCCCAGCGCGATATGCTGACGCTGCGGATTGTTTTCTCGAAAAACCTGATTAAGTGTGGTCACCTCACAGAGATCGCCTGCGACAGTGCCGGTGCCGTGCGCTTCGATCAATCCCACTGTGGAAGGCGCAAACCCCGCCGATTCGTATGCCCGATGAAGCGCCAATGCCTGCCCCGCAGAACTTGGCGCGTAAATGCTTTTATAACGTCCATCACTTGATGCGCCCATTCCTTTAATGACAGCGTAAATCCGGTCGCCGTCGCGTTCGGCGTCTGGGAGGCGCTTGAGCGCCAACATGCCCAGGCCTTCGCCGATCATCATACCGTCCGATTCCGCGTCAAAGGGCTTGATCTCATTCTTTCTTGAGAACGCCGGGGTCTTGCTGAAACTCATGTACATAAAGATGGAGTTGTCGGTATCCACCCCACCGGTCAACATCATGTCAACGCGCCCCGAGGTGAGTTCGCTCACAGCCATTTGCAGTGCGCTGAGTGAACTGGCACAGGCTGCATCCACTACGCAGTTGATCCCGCCCAAATCCAGACGGTTTGCCACACGCCCGGAAATGACGTTGCCCAACATGCCGGGGAAGGAATTTTCCTCCCATGGGATGTAAGCCAGCTTCATGCGTTCGATGGCGGCTTGAGTCGTTTCCTCGCTCAAACCCAAACTGCGCAGGACCTTTTCCCAGACCGGATATTGCAATCGGGATGTGAGCGGCGTGATCAGCTTTTGTCCGCCGCCAATTCCCAAAATCACACCTGTGCGGCGGCGCACTTCTTCGCTCGCCGCCCCATAGCCTGCATCTTCCATCGTCTGCTTGGCTACTACCAGGGCGAGCAGTTGCGATACATCCGTCAGTTCGAGGATGTTCGGTGGCAAACCAAACTCCAGCGGGTCAAAGGAAATATCAGGAATAAAACCGCCGCGCTTGCAGTAGGTTTTATCCGGTTGGCTGGGATCAGCGTCATAATAATCGTCGATATTCCACCTGGAAAGTGGAACATCGGTAATGCTGTCGATCTTTTTGACGATATTATCCCAGTATTCAGGGAGATTTGCCGCTTTGGCAAAAATCGCCGATAAACCAACAATGGCAATCGGCGTGGAAAGTCGATCTGAGGGTAAATTAGATATTGTCATGTGTACTCTTTACTTTACTATATGAAATTTGGAGGTTTTCAATGTTATTGGTTATATTCTAATCGAGTAATATGTGATTTAAATTAATGTACGCTATTTCTGAATAGAGTTATCCTTATGCTAAAAAATTAAGTTAAATATCACTTAAATAGATAGAACCCGATTAGGGCAAAAAGAAACGGCCGGTGTCACAACTCATAAGATGGTGCTTGCTGTACTGGCTGGGATATTTGCAGAATAAAGCCGAATGGTACTAATCATGCGCGGGAGAATTTCCACCGAGATGGAATTTTCCACAACAGGGAGCAATTCCTCTGCCTCGCCTAATAATCCGTAGACAGCGGCGCGGAGAATGGACAAAATCCCTCCCCTTAGAGTTGCAATCTGCAACTCGCCGCTGGCGTTGTAGAGGGTAACAATTATCGAATTTTCTTCAGCGTGCAGGTTCAACACCAAAATAGGCGGTTCTGGCATGTGGAGTAAAGTTCCAGTGGCAGGAAGCTCTTGCGAGGCGGAGGGTTCGCCGAGGTGCTGCACCAACGGACGTGAATGTTCAAATTCGGCAGAAAATTTGTGGGCGCGAGATTCATCAAAATCTCCTGCATAAGGGAGGATGTGATAACGTGCCGTGACCGTGCCGGGCTGTGCGCCGGGGAAGTTGGTTTCCCAATAATTATTCGTTACCCAGCCGAGAAACATGGCGCGTTCCAGGTTGATCTCAGATTGGTTATGAGCAAAGTGGAAATCACCCAACTGCACCATTGGATTTTCTGGCGTGGCAATTGTCATACCATGCTCACCGTTGTTAAAATCCACCCAGCCTTGCACGGTGAAATAGTCGCGGCAAGCACCTGGGATCTGGTCAAGGTGCGGACGCACGGGTACGCCGCCTATATCGAAACGCGCTTGAGCATTGGGGATATTGAAAGGGAACAGGATATACGTTGCTTCGGGATGGATCGTTGTCCCCATCTGCCACTCTGACTGAAATTCGATCTGGTCGCCATGATCGGGCAGTGTCACCCGCTGATAGATTTTACCGATCAGCGCGTGCTCCAGAATTTGTTCGACAACAGTCGCAAACGACAGGCGGTAAGTTTTGTGCAGCAAAACTTTGACAGGCGCGCTGCGGTTGGCTTTCCAATCGGGATTCCAGCCGCGCTCAGTGGCGGTGTCAATGCTCCAATTGACAAGGCAGAGCAATTTACGCGGCTCGGGTGCATCGTGGTCAGCGACTTCCTCGTGGACAAATCCATGCAGCGGATGCCCCGCAGATGAATCCACCCACTCGTAATTGAGTTGTTTATCGAACAAGGATATGATTCCGCCTTTTTGTGTATCGAAGGTGATGCGATAGCGATGGTTCTCAACGATGGCATCTTCGTTTTCTGCGGCTTCCACCATACTGGTGAGCGCATCCCAGTTGACAACAGCATAGCCAAAGGCGGGGACGGTTGTGGGAGTGAGCATCCAACCCATGCCGCCATGAAAACCAGATTCAGCGCGGCCAGTCCAAAAATCAGTGGGATGCGCCATGCGCCCGATGAAGTGGCGGCTGGAAGTCGAGTCATCATTTAGCCCGCGCGGGATGAGAACGTTCTTGGGAATGAGCCCGCTGATGGTGCGCTCCCACGGCAGCGGATTAAAAATCAGCAGATCAGTTACATCAGTGCGGGGGATGTGCTGTGAAAAATCGGCGAGGGCATCGCGTTCGAGCAACAAACTGAGCGAGCGTGCGGTGTACGCCAGATTTTTCTTATGACTATCCATCGCCAAAGAATCTTCGAGTTCGGGATTGTTGGATGCGGTGTCTGCGCCCCATGTATGCTCACCATACATGTTGAGGGCTTGCCAGGCGGAGTCGCGATAAAGGCTGTGAGTTCTCTCAGCCCAATTTGCCGCAGAGCCGCTGAGCGCGCGGAGGTTTTCCGTTTCTCTCTGTGAACTCTGCGTCTCTGCGGTGAAGGAATTCAGGGTGGCAAAAAGCGCATCGGAGCGGAACAGGCGGCTGCGGGTGGTTCGGGCGATGGTGGTTTCTCTGGCAGCGGAGATACAGCCAAAGTTCCAGTAATCTGTCCAGTCGCCGCGGATCGTTTTCAAATCCGCATGATGATTTTTGACTCGCTCCCAGAACATTCTTGGCGTGGCGGTGATAATGCGCGGCGCGCGTCCGCTCTCGTTCCAGCGGCGGGCGAACTCGGCGAACATACCCCATGCAGAGCCGTTATCTCCGTATGGATGAAAACCTTCCAGGATAATAAATGGCAGTGGATATCCGATTTCATCAAGATAGGATTCGATCTTCGGCAGCCATTCGAGGAATGTCTCATCGGTTTCACTGGCGAGACCGAACTCATTGGCTTTGGAATATTGCCAGCCATTATGAGTTGGAAGAACACGCCCACTTGGGGTCTGCCAAAGAAAAACGTTGGGACGCGGATCAGGCGGCCCGCCAAAGTGGTGGTTGACCGCCATACTGAAGCCCTCGATGCCCGCATCAAGCAGAATGTCAGCGAGCGTCCAGTTCTGCCCGTTGACGTCGCAGTTCATTGCGTAGCGGATATCCAATCCGAAGTCGCGGCGCAGGCGTTGAATGGGACGCAGGCTTTCGATAAGTTGGGGGATGTCCAACAGCGGAGTGTTGTTGGTCTGCATCGCCATGACTTCAAGCAAGCCCGCTTTTTCGGCGGCGATCAGGCGATCGATCTCGCGGCTGGTTGCAGTCTTGAGCCAGGCATCCAATCCGCTGGTGGTTTCCACGGTCCAGCGGAAGCGGCTTTCGGGAGGATTATCTGCGTAGCGGTCGATCAAGCCCAGGGCGTCGTCAATGAAGCGGTATTGCATCTCCCAAAAGATGGGCTGATCGTTGGTGAATCCAACATCCGTATGAGTGTGATGAATAACGTAAATGGTATCGAGTTTCATGAATTTAGCCTTCCACCAATCTTACTTTTTGGTCGGTTAACAATGTTGCTTCTGCCATCGCAACGTCACGCATGGTGATCGGGAATCGGTTGTGCAGCGGACTGATCCTGGCGCCCCATTGGCTAGGCACTATAAAAGCCACATTGACAAAAGGACGCAGGAAGCCTGTCATCTGGCTGGCTTCGGCAAATTCTTCCAGTCCGGCATTATCCCAGCCGCCTGCCAGCGCATAAAAGAAAAAGAAGAAGGGCATGCTTGGCAGAAGTCCGATGAAGAAAAGCACGATGCTTGAAATTTCATCTCCCTGCCATACGAATTTTGCGATAAGGCTCAGGAATAGATATTGCAATATTGCGGCGATTACTGGTGCTGCCAGAGATTGCCAGGAATAAAATCTTTGTGGGAAACAATATTTGTGGGCAACAAAATATGAGGCAATACCCCGCACAATGATCGCCACAAAGTATGCGATGATGAGCGCCATGATCTGGAACTTTTCCAATAGCGCAATCAACAACCCGATGCGGATGGCCTGCTCGCCAAAGATCATCGCCGCCCTGTAAATGGGACGGTTTGCTCCCAGGAAGATGGCGTCGCCCAGCCAGCCCAAAAATTGGATGGAGCCAAAAATAGTCAACGGGATGGCGAGCAGAGCCGCGCGCTGGAACTCCGCGCCAGACGAGCCGATGATGAACCTTGGAGCCACCACCAACAAAATTGCCGCCACAGCCGCGCTGGCAATCGCACCCCATTTGTATGATTGCACGCTGTAATACTGACTGAGCATTTTGTATCCGCTGGAGAGTGCTTCTGAAATGGCAGGCATGACTCCGTCGAATAAATTCGTAGATATGGTAAACGCCAAAAGGAAGTTCCCAGCCAGGACCCAGTTGCCCCAAGTTTCGGAGTAGTTGACTAGCCCTTTTTGTGTCACCCAAATTTCGAGCGCCGCGCCGCCCGCGACCATCATCCCGCCCAGCATTTCGAAAAATCCAAAGCGGAAGGTTTCCTTGATGATGTCCCAATCGAAGTGTGCCATGAACAGAATGCTGGCTTTATAACCGATGCGTTTGTAAAGCCACATTCCCAGCAGGAAACAGCCCAATTCCACCCCGTATGCCGCTGCGCCCATGCCGAGTACTCCGCCCATTGCAGGACCCACTGCTGGATGAGCTTTGCCCCAGGTGTAAAAAATTGGCACCAGCGCTAGTTGCATCACCACTGGCAGAACGATCGCCCACGCCACATCGATGTAACGGGCATAGTCGTTGCGCTGAAGCCCATTCAATGTGCCGCGGAAAACGCCGTAAAAACCTGGGATCTGGATCATCGCATGCACCACGATGCTCCACGCAAACAAAGCATAAGGCGTATGCACCAGTCCTGTGCTGACAAATGCCACTACCAGTGCCACTTGCACCGCACCAGAAAGCGCCTGCCACCAGACATAGACTTGCATGTATTTGAAACCGCGCTGTGGATCAGACACACGGTACTGGCTCAGGAATTTCATGGATGCTACGGAAGTGCCTACGTCCCAGATTGCCCAGGTCAATCCAAAAAGCTGTGTCACGCGTCCCCAGTTTCCCATTGCCTGCGCCGAAGGCAAAATGAATTGCGGCAGGATCAAGTTCTGATAAATGATAAGCGGGATGAAGAGGATCAGTCCCAATCCCATGCCGACCAATAGACCTGATAATGGGCGATGAAAACCTGCTTTTTCCCAATTCGTGTTTTCTTCCTGGACTTCAAACTTGGTCTTGTTTGCGACAAGTGAGTCCAACGCTTCAGGATGGCGCAGACTGTAACGCCGCACCAGAATGAACGCGCCAAAGAAAAAGAGGAGTTCCGCACCCAAAAAGAGAAACAAAACTTTTTGGTCAGTTGCATGCGGTACAGGCGACGCGGGATAATTGGCAAACGACATCGGCGTCACTCCCGCCGCACGTTCTACGAGGTGGTAGATAAGATAATTGAAATAGCCCCATTCCTGGATTTGGGGATTCGCTTCGCCATTGAGCGCCGCTGTTAAAACATAGATTTGTTCTGGCGTTTGCATCAACACTTTTTCAAAATCCACGTATCCTGAAACCAGTGCCTGAGATGGGATTTAACCCATTGATGATAAACCGCTCCCGTATCTGTGGCGCGCTGTTCCAGATGATTTCTGTCAAGAGCGGATCGTTCACGCCTTTGGCATCCACCAAACTGGCAGCATCTTCTGCCGCTGTCAGTGTCACTTGCTGTCCAAGCAAAGTTGACGCTTGCTCATTTGTCACGCCTTTGCCTAAGATCAGCACCACCCCTGCTCCTGCCTGCGCACGTTCTGCCGCTCCAGTTGGGATGACTCCATTCAGCACCAATGTCTGCGCCTGTGCCATATCGTTGACCAGAGCTACAGTCCCCGACTGCTCTGCCAGATCAAGCGCCGTCTTGACCCCGCCATTTTCCCCAGCGTAAAACACCTTCAGCGGTGTAACATTTGCCGCCTGCCTGGGAGCGCAAGCAGTCAGGAACATTATCAGGAGGAACAGAATGCCGAATTTTTTCATGGTGTTTACAAGGAAATTATTTGACTGTATCGTTGATATCAAATTTGATCTTGCCGATATCACTGGTCGTCGCAGCGACTGAGATGCGTTGTGTGCCTGAGACAAGTTTGTCACCTGTGATCGATACCGTTATCGGCACACCCATCCGCACTGGAACAGAATTCTGACGTGAGAGTTCAGAGCCGTTATAGGTCTTATCTGCAAAGGTCATATTGATCGCGTCGCTTTCGTACGATTTCTCTCCCACGGTGATGGGACCAATGCCGATCAACATGGTTGAGTCTATAATATTTTTCAGTGCGAATTCAAACCCTGTATCAGTGTTTTTGAGCGAACCTTTGACATAAAGTTTTGCGAGCAGGAAAGATGGGATCATTTTTTATATCTCCTTTAGAAACCTGACAGGTTTTAAAGACCTGTCAGGTTTGGCTTAAATTTTGAAATGCTTAAACTGCGGAAGGTAATCTTTGTTCTGTGCGAACATCTCATTGACCATAGTCTTGATCTCAGCCAGCGATAACACCGCCGCAGTCAGCGGGTCATGACAGATGGCACGGTAGATCATGGTCGGGTCGCCGGTCAACGTGGCGGTGATCGCCATTTCTTCGATCTGCGAACTGACATTGGTCAGGATGGCGCATTCAGGCGGTAACGCACCTACATGGATTGGATGGAATCCATCCTTATCCACCAACACTGGCACTTCCACGCACGCACCTTGCGGAAGATTGGTGATGATGTTCGTGTTGGGCACATTGCCGTTGAACTTGTACATTTCGCCGCCCATCAGCGCATTGATAATATATGCCGCATACTCGTGTCCGCGATCAAGCATGATGGGCGTATCAGCAGCGAACCATTCCTTCACTTCATCTTTCCATGAAATTTCGCGCTCCTGATATTCCTTCAGGATATAAGCGTATTCGCCAGGATTCCAGCCTGTTCCGGGAATACAGTACTTTTCGATCAAGTCGGGACGTTTGCGGAACCACCAGTTGTACTCCGAATTATGACCGCTTGACTCAGTGACATATTTTCCAAGCGCAAGAAACATTTCATTGCGCACGATTTCCATGTTATAGACATCTTCGCTTTCGGTGATCGCCTGATATATCTTTGGATACGCATCCTCTCCATTGACCTTGAAATCGAGATACCATGCCTGATGATTGATTCCCGCGCAGGTGTAAGTAATTTCATCAAGTCCAGAACCGATCCACCAGCCGAGCATCTGCGCTGTGCCTTGGACAGAGTGACACAAACCTGTCGTTGGGATGAATGAACTGCGCTGGATCGCGCCGCACAACATCGCCATCGGATTGGTGTAATTAAGCAGAGTAGCATTCGGGCAATACTTTTCCATATCGCGCACGATGTCCATCATCGGCGGCAGGGTACGCATAAAACGAAAGATCCCTGATGGTCCGCGCGTGTCACCGACGTTGGTATCCACGCCATACTTCTTTGGGATTTCGATATCATGCCGCCAGACATCCGTGCCGCCTGCCAGGATCGTTGTCAGCACCACATCTGCATCGCGCAGCGCCTCGACCCGCTCAAGGGTGGCAGTGACCGTTGCAGGATACTTGCCCAGGGAGATGATCTTTTCCACGGAGCGCTTTGCAAAATCGAGACGCTCAACGTCAATATCCATTAGTGAAAAGTGAACATTTTCAAGCAGTGGGAATGTGAGGATGTCGCGGACAAGTTCTCTTGTAAAGCCAATACTGCCCGCTCCGATAAAAGCGATTTTGGTCATACGGATCTCCTTTATGATCTGAGAATATTGACATCAATTGGGACGCATACTACTTGTTGGAGCGCTGCGATCACCATGACTTTGGGCGGATTTCGCTTCAATAATTTGCTCGATACCTGTCCCTCGATCACAAGCGACACCAATCCATGGATCAAACCCCACATGCTTACGGCAACCATTTCCACTTCGTAGTCGCTGGCTTTCAAAATGCCCGCCGCCTGGCAGTCTGCAACGATCTTTTGCAGCGCCAACATGCTGCGGGTTGACAACTCCATAAATACCGGGTAGTTTTTCTCGTTTTCAATAAGCCCTGAAAATATGATTTTATAATGAGCAGGCGATTTCAGCCCAAATTGAACATACGCCCATGCTAAATGCACAAGCTGTTGTAATGGATCGTTTGGATATTTCTCTGCAACTCCATTAATGATCGTATGGATTTTGCTGTGACCATCCACTGCGATAGCTGCGATCAGCGCCTGTTTGTCTGTGAAATGAGCATAAGGCGCATTATGACTGACCCCCGCCTTACGCGCTGCTTTGCGTAACGATAATCCGTAAACGCCCTCTTCTGCGACAATTTCAATTGCCGCGTGAATGAGCGCATTTTTCAAATCACCATGATGATAGGATGTTTTGTTCACTTGCGGATTTTAGAATATAATCTTGACAATGTCAAGATTAGTTGCTGACTGAAATTCATTGAAGTAAAATCTTTGAAAAGGATCTGACACATGCCTCTTCCCCCCAACCCCATTTTTCACCCCATTGCAAATACGGATGCAGTTATCACTGCCAAAAATGTCCGCTTTACCGTGCTGACCGATAGGCTGATTCGTTTTGAATACAGCAGGGATGGTCATTTCGAAGACCGCCCATCACAAGCTTTCTGGCATCGCGACCAACCTGTGCCCGCGTTCAAGAAGACTATTACAGATACTTCTGTCGAAATCGAAACGGATTATCTGCATCTAAAATATCGCATCACCCGCTTTGGCTTTACTCCCCTGACTTTCTCCATCACCCTAAAACAGACCAACACAACATGGCGCTACGGCATGTCACAGATCAACAACCTGAAAGGAACTGCCCGAACCCTTGATGGCGCGGGAGGCAAGACCCGTCTCGAAAACGGTCTCATATCGAAATCTGGATGGTCGGTCATTGATGATTCCAAATCGTTGATTTTCAACGAAAACGGCTGGCTTGAACCACGCAGCACACAACAGAAAGATCACTATTTTTGGGGGTACGGACAAGATATCCATGCCTGCTTGCGTGATTTCACTCGTATAGCAGGTGAGATTCCCATGATCCCACGCTATATTCTTGGTAATTGGTGGAGTTGATACTGGGCTTATACCCAGGATGAACTTCAAACTCTCATGCGGGATTTTCGCGCCCACGATATTCCCCTTTCCATTTGTATCGTTGACATGGATTGGCACATTACCAAGACAGGCAATACATCCAGCGGTTGGACAGGCTACACTTGGAACCGCGAACTGTTTCCAGACCCGCCTGCCTTCATTCACTGGCTACACGAAGAAGGATTCCACACTGCGCTTAATCTGCATCCAGCCAAGGGCATTCACCCACACGAACAACAATACGAGCAAATGGCGCGTTGGATGGGCGTTGACCCTGCCACTAAAGAGCCTATCCCATTTGATATCACCGATCCGCGTTTCGTCGAAGGTTATTTCGATATTTTGCATCACCCTTACGAACAGGATGGCATAGACTTCTGGTGGATGGATTGGCAGCAGGGACGCAAATCCCGCATTCCCGGACTTGACCCGCTTTGGTGGATCAACCATCTCCACTTCCACGATCTTGGGCGGGATGGGCGCAAACGTCCATTCGTTTTTTCGCGATGGGGCGGGTTGGGGAATCATCGCTACCCCATCGGTTTTAGCGGCGACACCTTTGTCCGCTGGAGCGCACTTGCCAACCAACCTTATTTCACAGCTACAGCCGCTAATGTTGCTTATGGGTGGTGGAGTCATGATATTGGCGGACACATGTTCAAGGATCAGACGCCTGAACTTTATTTACGCTGGGTACAGTTTGGGGTCTTCAGCCCCATCTTCCGCTTGCATTCCACCAACAAAAAGGAACTGGATCGCCGACCGTGGGGGAAACCCGAGCGATATTTCCATGCTGCGCGCGATGCAATGCAATTACGCCACGCGCTTATTCCATACATCTACAGCATGGCATGGCGCGCTCATCGCACAGGCATCAGCCTTGTTACGCCTATGTATTATGGGAATATGGATGCCGCTGCGGCTTTTGATGCTAAAGACCAGTATTTCTTTGGCTCGGAGTTGATCGCTGCCCCCATCACGAAACCATCCCAACCCGATACCGGGGTCGCCGTCAAACGGGTTTGGTTCCCGGCTGGGAATTGGTACAACCTATTTAACGGCGAACAGTTTACAGGTGAAGGGTGGCACGAGATCAAAGCAACTCTCGAAGATATACCTGTTTTCGCAAAAGCTGGCGCGATCATTCCTCTCGCGCCCAAAGTCGGCTGGGGCGGGATCGATAATCCGCAAGAACTTGATATCCATGTTTTTCCCGGTGCTGATAACACCTTCGAACTCTATGAGGATGACGGCGAAACCACTGATTACCAGCACGGAAAATATGCCATTACACGCTTTGAATTCAAGAGCGACACCTTCACCATCCATCCTGCTGAAGGCGATTTATCTGTCATCCCTGCGCAACGGACCTATCGTATCCATCTTCAAGGCGTGAACAAAAAAGATCATGTTGCATCTTTTACCATCACACCCAATGAAACCCATACCCACGCAATTCCCTAATCCCTAATTACCTATTACCAATCCCTATGACACTCACAACCTCCTCCACCCAATTTCTGCTCAATGGTCAACCTTTTCGCATTCTCTCTGGCGCAATGCATTACTTCCGCGTTGTGCCTGAATATTGGCGTGACCGTCTTGAAAAAATGCGCGCCTTTGGATTGAACACTGTCGAAACTTATGTTGCATGGAATCTCCATGAACCGCGCCCTGGCGAATTCCATTTCGAGGGCATGCTCGACCTTGTCAAGTTTATCGAAACCGCCGCGGATGTTGGTCTGAAAGTTATCGTCCGCCCCGGGCCTTACATCTGCTCCGAGTGGGAGTTTGGCGGCTTACCCTTTTGGCTGCTCAAAGATCCCAACATGCAGGTTCGTTGCGCTTATCCGCCCTACCTCACTGCCGTTGACCACTTCTTTGATGCGCTCCTGCCGCGTCTAGCACCGCTTCAATCGACACGCGGTGGACCGATCATCGCCATACAGATCGAGAATGAATACGGCTCTTATGGAAACGATAAAGTTTATCTGCGCCATCTCGTTGATGGGATGCGGACGCGAGATATTAACTCATTCCTGTTCACATCCGATGGCCCGCGCGATGGATGTCTGCAAAGTGGCACACTCCCTGATGTTTTCAAGACCGTCAATTTTGCATTCAATGCCACGGACGCATTTGCCAAACTTCGTGAGTATCAGCCTGAAGGTCCGCTGATGGTGATGGAATTCTGGTCAGGCTGGTTTGACTATTGGGGTGAAGAGCACCACATCAGTGAAGATGGAAGCGATTCGATTCAACGCTCGGTGGATACGCTGGACGAGATTCTAGCCGCAGGAGCTTCAGTCAATTTTTATATGTTCCACGGCGGGACAAACTTTGGCTTCATGAACGGCGCCAATCTTGAATTGAGAGGTTACCACTCCGATGTAACCAGTTACGATTATGCCTGTCCGCTTGATGAGGCGGGCGACCCGTCGCCGCGCTTTGCAGCATATCGCGATGTACTGCAAAAGTATGTGGGTTTGCCCTCAGCGGAGATTCTGCCCGTGTCACGAAAAGCAGGCTTCGGGTCGGTAGAGATGGCGGAATCTGTTGGGCTGTTTGACTCGCTCGATGCGTTGAGTCGACCCATCGCGAGCATAAGTCCAAATCCCATGGAAATGTACGACCAGGATTACGGCTTCATTCTATACCGCACCCAGATGAGCGGGCCGCGACCCGAGTCGATTTTCCAAGTGCGGCAGGTGCATGATCGCGCCCAACTTTTTCTAAATGGAGAACTCAATTCAACGCTGGAACGTGAAACGGGTGACGAATATGCATCATTTGAAATTCCAGCAGGCGGACTAACAGTGGATTTATTGGTAGAGAATATGGGACGCATCCATTTTGGCCCCGCGTTGTGTGATCGCAAAGGCATTTTGAATGGCGTTACCTTTGCCGACCAGTTGCAATTTGGCTGGGAAATTTTTCCACTACCGCTAAACGATTTAAGTGGACTGAAATTTGGCGCAATGCAGAGCGGAAATTTCCCAGCGTTCTTCCGCGCCACCTTCAACGTGGATGAACCCGCCGACACCTTCCTTTCCCTGCCCGGCTGGACAAAGGGTGTCGTTTGGCTAAACGGATTCAACCTGGGACGTTACTGGGATCGAGGTCCGCAAAAAACGCTTTACATTCCTGCACCGCTTTTGAGTCGTGGGCAAAATGAATTGATTGTATTTGAACTGCATAATACGCAAAGTCTGTCAGTTGAGTTTCGGAATAAACCCGATTTAGGATGATCATGCCCTACCCACAATTTCCCCCCAACTTTCTTTTTGGCACCGCCACTGCCGCCTTCCAGATCGAAGGCAGCCCTGCCGCTGATGGCAAAGGCAAATCTATCTGGGATGTGTTTACCCACACACCTGGCAAAGTCCGCACCGGAGAGAATGCCGATATCGCCTGTGACACATATCGCAACCCAGAACGTGACCTGATGCTAATGAGCGAACTTGGTCTCAACGCCTATCGCTTTTCGATTGCATGGAGCCGCATCCTGCCCGATGGGCGCGGACAGGTCAACCAGAAAGGCATGGATTATTATCGCCGCCTTGTTGACCTGCTGCTTGCTCGCAACATAACTCCCTTCATCACCCTTTTTCACTGGGACACACCACAAGCCCTTCAAGACTTGTGCGGCGGTTTTGGCGGGCGTGACATGGCAAATTACTTTGCTGATTACACCGAAGTCGTGGTTAAAGCCCTCGGTGACCGCGCCAGGAACTGGATCACGCTCAATGAACCCTGGGAGCACGCCGCGTTCGGTCATTTGCTCGGCAACCACGCGCCCGGTCATCATAATCCGTGGGAATATTTTCGCGTGGCGCACCATCAATTATTGGGACATGGACTCGCACTCGAGCGGATTCATGCCATTTCTCCTGATGCGCGAGTCGGGATTACCCTTAGCCTGACTCCCATTTACCCGGCAACTTCCAACCCGAAAGATATCGCCGCCGCGAAAGTGGCGAATCAATTTTTCAATGATTTTTACCTCGATGGGATTTTCAAAGGCGCCTACCCTAATCCGCTCTGGAAACAGATCGGCATTGCCCAACCCAAAATCGGCACGGATGATATGAGCATTATCTCGCGTCCTATAGATTTTCTTGGCGTCAATTACTACAGCCGCGAATTTGCGCGCTCTGCATGGTATGTTCCTTTCCTCAGAGCATGGGTAGACGAAGTACAAGTCAATGATCGTGAGCAGGTTATCAACGGTCAACAATATACCAACGCCGGGCGCGAAGTATATGCTCCAGCATTTTACGAGACCCTCATGCGCCTGAAAAACGAATATGGCAATCCGCGTATGTACATCACCGAAAATGGCGCATCTTTCACCGATGTCATTGAAAACGGAAAGGTACATGACCCGCTGCGGATCGCATTTCTCGAAAGTTACATGGAAGCCGCCGCGCAAGCCATCCGCGATGGAGTGAATCTGCACGGCTACTTCATCTGGTCACTTGTGGATAACTTCGAATGGCGCGAAGGTTTCTCTAAACGTTTTGGACTCGTATACGTAGACCACACCACCCAGCAGAGAACCATCAAAGATAGCGGAAACTGGCTGGCGGAGTTGATACGAGAACAGAACTAAGTCAAATGATTGATGCAAGAAACAAATTTTACGGATTGTGGCCGCAAATGAGGTCAATAAGCATTAACCTCTTCTTAACAGACAAAAATTTCTTTGTGGTATATTCTCATCAATGCCTGAAACAATACTTATCGTTGAAGATGAAATCTCTTTGCAGGAGACTCTCGCCTATAATCTAAAAAAAGAAGGTTATACGGTTGAAACTGTTGGCGATGGATATTCTGCGCTTGAAGCTGCACGGCGTTTGAAGCCGGATCTAATCCTGCTCGATATCATGCTGCCCGAAATGGACGGCTTCGAAGTGGCTCGCATTTTGCGCAAGGAGATGTCCGCTGCCATACTGATGCTCACTGCACGCGATGATGAAATTGACCGGGTGGTTGGCCTTGAAGTTGGCGCGGATGATTACCTGACTAAACCATTTTCGATGCGCGAGTTGATGGCGCGCGTGAAATCCCAGATCAGGCGTGCACGGTTATTGCGCGAGGAAATGGGCAAAGCCAAAGACTTAAATTCACCGCATGAAAAATTAACTTTTGACAACCTTACCATTGACCTCACCCGCCGCGAAGTCATCCTCAATGATGAGCCGCTGCAGATCAAGCCAAAAGAATATGAACTTCTGCTCTTCCTTGCCGAGCATCGCCGTCAAATGCTTTCGAGAGAATTTATTCTTGAGCGTGTCTGGGGCTGGGATTTTATTGGCGACAGCCGTACAGTGGATGTGCATGTCCGCTGGCTGCGCCAAAAGATCGAAGCGGATTCCTCAAATCCCACGCGCATTGTTACTGTGAGAGGCGGCGGGTATCGGTTTGAAGGGTAGAGAAATGTCAAAGGTCGAAAGTCAAAAGTTGAGATGAATTTATTTCTTTGGATAATCGCTATTGCTTTGTTTCTTGTCGCCGCCTGGTTTGCGTGGCGATATTACGATTTAAAACGGCGTGTGGATGAATATGCCCGTCTTGTTCGCGTTTCGCCAGAAAAACTCCCCACTGACATAAAACAAATTGAAAATCTATCCAATGCCATCGCATCTCTAAAAACAATCTTCGACCTTCAACTTTCAACTTTAGAATCGGATAACGCCCGTCTTTCCACCGTGCTCGAACAGCTCACCGATGGCGTGATCATTGCGGATGCAAACGGGCTGATCCAATACGCCAACCCTGCAGCGCAAAAACTTTTTGAAATACCAGAAGTGCTTGGGCACAGCATCACTGAAGTTGTGCGTGACCATCAACTCGTGGATGCGTGGAGGCGCTGTCAGCAGACGCGCGAGGTACAAAGCGAATCGGTTGAATTGCCTGCGCGCCGTCATTTTTTGCAACTGATTGCCATCCCTGATACACACGCAGGTGGAAGCCTTCTGCTTGCGCAAGACCTGACCCGCGTGCGCAGACTCGAAATTGTGCGACGGGATTTCATCTCGAACGTATCACATGAACTGCGGACTCCACTCGCTTCGCTCAAGGCATTAACCGAGACATTACAAAGCGGCGCTCTCGCAGACCCTGAAGCTGGTCCGCGTTTCCTGGGCAGGATCAGCACTGAAGTAGATGCGCTGGCTCAAATGGCTCAGGAATTGCTTGACCTCTCGCGCATCGAATCAGGCCAGGTGGAATTGATCCTCACGTCGTTTACGCCGAAGAGTTTGGTCATCTCTGCAGCTGACCGTATGAAGATGCAAGTTGAACGCGCAGGGCTGAAATTAACGATCAAATGTGAAGATGGCCTGCCAAATATCCGTGCGGACAAATCGCGGCTGGAGCAGGTGCTGGTGAATCTGATCCATAACGCGGTGAAATTCACAAAGCCTGGGACCAACGGGGAAGTCTCTCTTGAAACTGAATCAGCTATCGGCGGAGTTCGATTCGCTGTGCGAGATTCAGGGATTGGAATCCCAGAGGAGAGTTTGTCCCGTATCTTTGAAAGATTTTATAGAGTGGAAAAATCCCGCACAGGCTCTGGCACGGGACTTGGGCTTTCGATCTCAAAACACATCATCGAAGCGCACGGCGGAAAAATTTGGGCGGAGAGCGACGAAAGGCACGGAAGCGTTTTCTATTTTATGATTCCCCTGACAAAAAGTTAACTTATTCGATTTAGCATGCCGCCCTGAGCGATACTGCAATTACCTCATTAACGTGAACTACCCGCTAACTAGGCGGGTAGTTCACGTTAATGCAACCAATACAATCTCTTAAAACAATCTTCACACAGCCTTAACAGCCAGTGGGTAGACTTGTGTTCATAACAAGGAGAAAAATATGGGATTGTTGATTGCTTTGAGAACAATACAACCAAAGTCCGCAGGCAAAAAGAGTGGAGCATGTTCAAAATATTGGGAAGCTGGATTATCAATTATATTGGCAGTGCCTTTATGCGATTGGCTAAAACTACACAGTAAAGAAGGAGTTTAATATGTTTCTATTTTTCATAGCAGTATATCTTGTCATTGCCGTACCAACCATCTTGTTGTTCTGGGCGCTGATGGTTGTGGCAAAATCGAATGATATAGAAAGTGGATATGATCCTTCGGAAGATCGTATTTCATCCATAGGGTAATCATAAATAAAACAAGATGGAAATAAAATGACCAAAAATATTTTAGTAACCAACGATGACGGCGTACATGCTCCCGGGCTTTTGGCATTGGCCCAGGAAATGCGCCATCTTGGTAAAGTAACCATCCTCGCACCTGACCGCAACTGGTCAGGCAGCGGACATGTAAAAACATTAGACCGTGCCTTGCGCCTGCGTGAGTTCCACCTTGAAGACGGCTCACAGGCATTCGCAAGTGATGGCGCGCCCTCTGATTGCGTTGCGCTATCAATGCTCGGTTATTTCAAGGAGCAATTTGACCTGGTAGTATCTGGCATTAATGTCGGCGCAAACCTTGGGCATGATGTCACTTATTCAGGGACCGTCACTGCCGCCATGGAAGCTGTCATCGCCGGTGTGCCTGGTGTTGCAATCTCACTTGAAGTGCCCGAAGGGCATGTTGGACCGATTGATTTTCAACCTGCCGCAAATGCCGCCTGCATCGCCGTTCAAAATGTGATCGCCCATGGACTGCCCGCAGACACATTATTAAATGTCAATGTGCCTTTTCTGAAAACCGAAGATATCCACGGTTTTCGCATCACACGCCAGGGATTACGCGTGTATCACAGCCGCCTTGACGAGCGCACCGACCCGCGCGGACGCCCCTATTACTGGATCGGTGGTGACGCGCCGACAGGTGTCTCAGAATCAGGGACAGATGTCGGGGCGTTGGCGGCGGGATTTGTCTCCGTCACGCCGCTGCAATTAGACCTGACAGCATATCGCGCCATTTCTGATCTGAATACATGGAACTGGCGTTCCCAACCTTTTGAATTATCGTTGCTCATTTCTTCTGATATAGCGGCAGAGAAATAAGCCACGTTCATTCTTTCTCCTCCTTAATTGTCTTCCCTGCGAAGACACTGCCCGCCAGTTTTGGCGGGCAGTTGTTTTTACAGTTGCCGTAGGGCGGGTTTGCAACCCGCCAACACCTTTATATCCTCAAGAATTGTCAGGCCTAAAGCCTGACCTACATCTTTAGGGGCTTTTTTCCTTAACAAGACGTTAACCTATTCTTCCATTGCCCTTAAGAGCGGATGGTTATCATCCCATCGTTGTATAAAACCTAAAGGAGAATTGAAATGTCAAAAACTGTTCGTTCATTATTGTTTGTAGTAGTGGCCATGAGCCTCTTACTCGCCGCATGCGGCACCCCAGCCACCGAGGCACCCACCGCCGCCCCTGTGGAACCCACAGCGACAGAAGCCCCCATCGTCGCTGAACCAACCGTCGCCGCTGACCCGATGGCAATGTATGCCCCTGACGCCGTTACTGGTGACATCATCACCGCTGGTTCATCCACTGTGTTCCCTCTTTCCGAGCGCATGTCTGAACTCTTCCAACAGGAAGGTTACACAGGCAATATCACCGTGGATAGCATCGGCACTGGTGGTGGTTTCGAGCGTTTCTGCAAAACAGGCGAGACTGATGTAGCCAATGCTTCCCGCAAAATCAAAGATACCGAAGCTGAATTATGCAAAGCTCTGCCAACACCGCGCGATCCAATTGAATTCCGCGTGGGCACCGACGCCCTCACAGTTGTAGTCAGTGCCGAAAACGATTTCGTCACCGCTCTTACCAAGGAACAACTTGGCAAGATCTTCACAGGCCAATATACCAAGTGGAATGAAGTTGATCCTTCCTTCCCTGCTGAAGACATTTTGGTCTACGGCCCAGGCGCAGATAGCGGCACCTTTGATTACTTCAATGAAGTGGTAGTAGCTCCTCTTTATCCCGATGCAAATGGCAAGGCCGATGTTGCCGCTGGTGAAGAAGCCCTGCTTGGCACGCCCGGTGCCCAGTTCTCCGAAGACGACAATGTCCTCGTTCAGGGTGTGGAAGGCAGCCCAAACGCAATCGGTTACTTCGGTTTTGCATACTTCGCCGAGAATTCCGGTGCGTTGAAAGCTGTAGCTGTTGAAGGTGTTGAACCCACCCAAGCAACCGTGGACGATGGTACATACCCGATCTCCCGCCCGCTCTTCATCTATTCCGATGCGAACATTCTCAAAGAGAAACCCCAGGTTGCCGCGTTTATCTACTTCTACTTGAATAACGTCGACAATGAAATCAGTGACGTGGGTTATTTCCCTGCCCCTGATGCCGACCTGCAAGCTGCCATGGATGCCTGGACGTCAGCCACGGGTAATTAAGTAATACATGAAAGAGTACGACGGGCTGGTCTCTAAAATCGAGGCCAGCCCATTCCTGCTATAAAAAGCTAGTTTATGGAATTACAGAGCGCAAATGAAACAAGAAACCACAATCATGGAAAGCGAAAATTTCCGTCCGCTCGATCTAAAAAAGAAAACACGCCCCGGTGAAAGTATTATCCAATCCCTGCTATTCCTTGCAGGATTTTTGTCTATTTTCATCACACTTGCAATCGTATACGAATTGGGCAAGGAAGCCTGGCTCTTCTTTGGAAACCCTGATGTAACCTTTGCGAAATTTTTTGGTACAACAGAATGGTCGCCAGGAATTGGGAAGTATGGAATTTGGCCGCTTGTGGTTGCGACTCTCATCACGAGCGCCATTGCGATCTGCGTGTCGCTCCCACTTGGGCTGGCAGCAGCTCTGTATCTAAGTGAATATGCCTCCCCGAAAGCAAGGTCAACATTAAAACCCATCCTTGAGATACTTGCAGGGATTCCAACGGTTGTGTACGGTTATTTTGCCTTGCTATTCATGACTCCTCTTCTTCAAAATATTTTCGGCAATCGTGTGGAAGTGTACAACATGGCTTCTGCCGGTATTGTGATGGGTATTATGATCCTGCCGCTGATCTCTTCCATGAGCGAAGATGCGTTAAGCGCAGTACCTCGCGCCCTTCGCGAAGGCGCTTATGCGATGGGCGCCACAAAATTTGAGACAAGCATACAAGTCGTTTTGCCCGCTGCATTATCCGGTGTTGGTGCGGCACTGATCATCGGCATCTCCCGTGCCATTGGCGAAACCATGATCGTGGCAATTGCAGCGGGGTCCGGCCCAAATTTCACCTTTAATCCATTCAGAGCTGCTGAAACAATGACAGGCCATATCGCCCGCATCAGCGGCGGTGACTTAAGTTACAACTCCATTGATTACACAAGTCTCTTTGCGATTGCCTTGATGTTATTCCTTGTCACCCTGATCTTGAATCTGATCAGCCAGGCGATTATCAACAGATTTCGTCAGAGGTATGAATGAATTCAAATCACGAACAATACCCCGAAGGCGAAGCCTTAAGTCGTTCTATCAGCGCACGTTATCGCAAAGCGTCTTTCTGGCAGGCGCTATTCTTCTCCGCGTTATTGATCGCACTGCTCAGCCTAACCGCCCTCCTGTACAATGTAGTGGACGGCGCGGTCGGCTATGTGGCTTATGAGTATAAAAATGACCCATCCGAATTCACCACAAAACCACTCGACGATCTGAGCAAGCAGGAGTTATTGGATATTCTCAAAGCCAATCTTTCTTCAGGCGCGTACAATAAATTAGATAATGAAAAGCCTATGGAGAAACGTTCCAGATCAGAGCTCTATACTCTGGTTTTGGAGCGTCTCGTTCAAATTGACACAAAACAAATTTGGTCAATGACAGATTCCATTTTGCATTCAAGTGATATTAAAGCGGAAGTGGCGGAAAAATATCCGGAAGCAATGCTCGAATTCCGCTCGTGGCTCAAGCCAGTGTTCCTTACCACTCCCATGTCCTCCAAGGCTGAATTCGCGGGTGTGCGCACAGCCATTCTCGGCTCGCTGTGGATGGTGGGAATTGCCATTTTATTTGCCTTGCCCATTGGCACAGGTGCAGCTATCTATCTTCAAGAATACTCCAGCCAAAATTTTATCAACCGTGTTATTCAGACCAATATTAATAATCTTGCTGGCGTACCAAGCATTGTTTATGGGATGTTGGGGCTGGCGATCTTTGTTCGAGCGATGGAATCATTTACCAGCGGAAGCATGTTCGGGGTTACAGATTTGAACGGGCGCACCATTTTATCTGCTGGATTAACGATGGGTATCCTAGTCCTGCCGTTGATCATCATTAACGGACAGGAAGCCATCAAGGCTGTACCTGATTCCCTACGTCAGGCGGCATACGGTGTAGGCGCCACCCGCTGGCAAACGATCTGGCATCATGTTCTGCCAAATGCACTGCCAGGTATTCTCACAGGCAGTATTTTGGCCGTCTCGCGTGCCATTGGTGAAACCGCACCGCTCATTATTGTCGGCGCCTCCACCTTTATCAGTGTTGACCCCAGCGGACCATTTTCAAAATTCACAGCACTGCCCATTCAAATCTACCAGTGGACAACACGCGCCCAGCCCGAATTCCACTCCATCGCGGCAAGCGCCATCATTGTTCTTCTTGTCCTGCTGTTAACCTTAAACGCCACCGCGGTGATCATTCGTAACCGCGTACAGAGGAAATACTAGTTCTATGCAAATCCTAAAAGCCTTTCTCCCAAATCAAGCAGAAAAAAACACCCATGAGACCTTTAGGGTCTCACAAGGAATAGATTATGCAAACTGCCGAAACTCCTCAATATGCAATCGAGACCAGGGATCTGTCCATTTTTTATGGTACCTTCAAGGCGGTCAGCAATGTGAATCTCCTGATCGAAAAACAAAAAGTTACTGCCATCATCGGTCCGTCGGGCTGTGGAAAATCAACCCTCTTGCGCGCCTTCAATCGTATGAATGATTTTGTGCCAAATAGCCACGTTACCGGCGAAATACTCATGCACGGACAGAATTTGTATAGTTCGAACATAGACCCTGTTGAGGTTCGCAGAAGCATTGGCATGGTTTTCCAAAAACCGAATCCATTTCCAAAATCCATTTATGAAAATATTGCCTGGGGAGCGCGCATCAATGGCTTCAAGGGCAACATGGACGAGCTTGTAGAACAATCTCTGCGCGGATCGGCACTGTGGGATGAAGTAAAAGATGTGCTGAAAAAGAGCGCATATGAACTCTCGGGCGGCCAACAACAGCGTCTGTGCATTGCGCGCACCATTGCAATCCAGCCTGATATTATCCTGATGGACGAACCTGCATCCGCGCTAGACCCGATCTCCACGCTTCGCATTGAAGAACTCATGCAGGAACTTAAGAAAAATTACACCATCATCATCGTCACCCATAACATGCAGCAAGCTGCGCGCGTGTCTGATTACACCGCCATGATGATGTTGGATAAGGAAAGCTCACGCTCAGGCACAGTGATTGAGTATTCAGAAACAAAGAGAATTTTCACCAATCCCAAAGACAAACGCACTGAAGATTATGTAACGGGAAGATTTGGGTAAGCGCGAATAACCACAAAGGAAAAGATTATGTCCAAACCAAAAGTATTATTTCTTTGTACAGGCAACTCAGCACGCAGTCAAATGGCCGAGGGGCTCCTACGTTCTTTAGCCGGGGAGCAATTCGAAGTTTTCAGCGCAGGCACAGAGCCAAAGGGCAGCATCCTGCCCGAGGTCCAGGAAGTGATGCGCGAAGTCGGAATTGACATTTCAAATCAGTGGTCAAAATCTGTGACGGAATATTTGGGCAAAGTCAACTTCGGATATGTCATCACCGTGTGTGCCGATGCTGAGGAGAATTGTCCCGCAGTATTTCTCAACATGGGGACGCATGAACACTGGCCGTTTGAAGATCCCGCAAAATTTGATGAAGAACAGCGCCTCGAATCCACCCGACGAGTGCGCGATCAAATTGAAGAACGCCTGAGCCTTTGGTTGACTCAAAAAGATATTGCGCCACGTCACTATCGTCGGATCTAGTTGTCAGTTATAAAGCCGTTTCCCAGAGGAATCCATGATCCGAAAAACATTTGAAAATGAGATACAACAAGTGAAAGATGAAGTGCTTCTGCTGGGCTCGATGGTGGAGCATGCCATTATGGCATCCGTGGAAGTGTTGAAGAAACGCGACATCAAAGGCGCAGAAAAGATCATTGCCGACGATCGAGAGATCAACAAAAAACGTTTCGCAATCGAAAGCCAATTGATGATCCTGATCGCCACACAGCAACCGATGGCACATGACCTGCGCCTGCTTGCCTCGACCATGGAAATTATTTCAGAGTTGGAGCGCATGGGCGATTACGCCAAGGGGATCGCGAATATCAACATCCGCATGGGCGAAGAGAAACTGCTCAAGCCGCTGATCGACATTCCGCGCATGGCGCAGATCGGCACGAATATGCTGCACCGCTCCCTGACTGCTTTTGTCAATGAAGATGTGGAGGCCGCAAAAGCCATCCCCGCGGAAGATGATGAAGTGGATGCGCTCTACACCCAGATCTATCGTGAGTTGATGTTGTTCATTATTCAAGACCCCAAATCCATAGAACGCGCCAACTGGCTTCTGTGGGTGGCGCATAACCTGGAGCGTGTTGCTGACCGTGTGACCAACATCTGCGAACGGACAATATTCATTGCAACAGGCGAGATGGCTGAGATCAAAAGTTCAACTGATGAGTTTGGAAAACAAAAAGGTTAAGTTTGTTTTTAAACTTTGTAGTCATTAGCACTTGAGTTTAGAGATCGTCTGGTATTAACAAAAATGGAACTTACTGATAAAGTTTTCGTGTGACCAAAAAATCTCTCAGCGAGTTCCGAAAAGCAGTATACCAAAGTCTGAGAAGGCGAGTTGTGCGGAATTAATTTTGACCAAGCAAAATCTGGCGACTTCTAATTTGCGCTTCCTTTTGTCCAAATACTTATGACGAACTACTTAAAATGATGACCCATGTAGGTGCTCACCAATGAACCGATTGATTACCCCGATCTTAATTCTGCTTATTTATTTTATTCCAGCTTGTTCGACCACGCCCCAACAATATACTGAATTAGAGACCCGCGAAGTTAGCGCGGTGGATACGCAATCCATTCTTGTTCAGGTTGATTATGGCGAAGTGACTGTTTTTGAATCAGAGGACGATCATGTAGAAGTTGGCGGGCAGGTGTTGTTTGCGCATGATTTGGAGTATCAGGTCAGTTCCACGGAAGAACAGATCTCAATAAAAGTTTTTGCTCATCGAGACGGTACTTCAAACCCGCCCCTTCGAGTGTTTGTTTATATTCCAAAACAACATCAGGTGAAAGTTGAAACAGGCAACGCTTCCATATTCGTCCAGGATTATCAAGGAGATTTGGAAGCTGCCTCCATCTCTGGGAACATGACGATTGAACAAATGGTTGGCAAGATGACTCTGCGTTCCAATCGTGGAAATGTCACTGTCCGAGAAAGTTCAGGGACCATTAGCGCTGTTGGAAATTATGGTGCACTAACAATGCAAAACGTGAGCGGAGAAACTGCTGTCTCAACAATTATGGGGAATGTTATGTTTGACGGCTTGGTCCAGATGGGTGATACTGTTCGCCTCGAAACGGATCATGGGCCTGTTTCTGTTAATTTGAGTCAGGACTTCAGACCTGGACATTCAAGTGCGGTCCACGAGTGGGGATGTCTCTTGTATACCGGGTATTACATCAACCACCCGAACTTGCGATGGGGAGATTGGTTCCGGTGATGGTAATCTGTCCATTCGAACTGTCAGCGGCGCGGTGACCGTGCAATTGACTCCCTGATCGATTTGACTGTCGCTGCCATATCAGAGGATTGAAATAACGCTGTCCCCATAATGAGAATGTCTGCCCCCGCTTCGACAAGGCTGGCGGCGTTCTCAGGTTTGACCCCACCATCTACCGCAATTTTAATTTGATGATCCGATTGATCTGCCAAAAGCCGTGCGGATGCGATCCTTTCCTGTGTGCCCGGTTGCATGGGTTGCCCTCCAAAGCCTGGATAAACTCCAAGAAGCAGAAACAGGTCAAGGTCCTGAATGAAGCGGGACGCTTCGTCAAACGCATCGTCGGGATTCAATCCCAATCCAATCTTTATGTTTTGTGAACGGATCCTGTCAAAGGTTTGAGATGGATCCGCGAGTGTATTCCACTGGACGATGATCATATCCGCTTGTAACGAAGTGAAGCTGGATAGGATATCGTCTGGATTATTAAGTTCAAGGTGCGTGTGAAATGGCAGAAGTGAATATGGGCGCAGAGCTTTTAGATGATGCGGGGTGAGCGCCAAGTTGGGGACATAATGCCCGTCCATCATGTCAAAGTGAAACGAGTCAACGCCGGCTTTTTCTGCGCGCTGCACTTCCTCGCCTAACCAGGCGTAATCCGCAGCAAGAAGAGATGCGCTGATGTGTATCATTTTAAGCAGGCCAGATTTCGCGAATGCGTCGGGCGATTTTTTCTGCAGCCTGTACGGGGTCAGATTGAGCGGTTATACCGCGGCCAATTACGATTCCATAAATGGGAACACCGCTTAAGAGCGGGAGGATGTCGTAGTGGATGCCTCCTGCGATGGCTACATCGAGACCGAGATTACACATTTCGCGCACGGTGTTCACAGCTCTTTCATCCCATAGTGCGCCCTGTGTACGTTCTTCGTCAATGCTTCGATGATAAAGAACCAGGCTTACTCCTGATTCCTTGACTTCTTTCGCACGCGCAATCGGATCCTTGACTCCGGTCATGTCCACTTCCGCGCGACGGTTCCATTTATCCGCTTCACGCTGGACTTCGCAAATGGTTGCCAGAGTGGTGATGCCCTGTGTGGTGACTACATCAGCGCCTGCAGTGAATGCCATGTTGGCTTCATAAGCACCTACATCACTTGATTTCAGGTCTGCGAGGATGGTTTTTTCCGGGTAGGATGATTTCAATTTATTCACGATGTTGATTCCAACGGATTTTATTAGCGGTGTGCCTGCTTCAAAAATATCCGCATAAGGTGCGATGGATGCTGCTAGTTTCAATGCTAAATCACCATCCAGTGTATCCATTGCCAGTTGTAGTTTGACCATTTATTTGCTCCAATTCACATTTGTGAGTATAATATCACATGTGTGAATTTTAGCATAATATGCAACCTTGTCAATTATCAACGGAGGCACGATGGAGAAGGAAATGCGGGCTGCGGTGTATCTAGGCCATGAAACAATCGAGTTACGCACCGTTTCAATTCCCCAGCCAGCGACGGGCGAGATTCTTGTACAGGTGCGCGCGGCAACCACTTGTGGCACGGACGTAAAAACGTACCGCCGCGGACATCCAAAATTTCCGCCGCCATTTATCTTTGGTCATGAGTTTGGGGGTGATGTCGTGAAGGTTGGAGATGGCGTGGATCGGTTTCATGAAGGGATGCGAGTCACAGCCAATGTTTTTGCCGAGTGCGGCGAGTGTTTTTATTGCAAACATGGCCAGGGTAACATTTGTGAAAACCTTGTTTACAATTTTGGCGCTTTTGCGGAGTACATAATTATCCCAGCTGCCATAGTGCGCCGAGCTACATTTGAGATTCCACCTCATGTTCCTTATGCTCATGCGGCTTTACTCGAACCGTTGGTCACAGTGGTACATGGCTGGCATAAGGTGGATATACAGCCGGGGGAAACAGTGGCAATTATCGGCGCGGGGGGACCGATCAGTCTTATGTTTCAACAATTGGCGTTGCGTGCCGGGGCAAGTCAGGTGATTGCAGTCGGCCATAGTCCGGCGCGATTGGATGTTGCAAAAAGACTCGGCGCAACTCATCTGGTGAATGCAAAAGAAGCGGACACGATCACTGCCGTCCGTGAATTGACCCATGGATATGGTGCGGATGTTGTCATTGAATGCGCGGGGACAAAACAAGCATGGGAGACTTCTGTGGATGTAGTTCGTCGGGGAGGACGAGTCTTGTGGTTTGGCGGCTTGCCTGGAGGCACAAAGGTGGAAATTGATGCGGCGCGCGTCCATTATGGAGAGATTGCACTGCTCAATATGCACGGCGGGACAGTTGAAGATGCGCGAGAGGCATTTGATCTGATCGTATCGGGTGCGGTTGATGTTGCACCAATGCTAAATGGAGAACTTCCATTGGAGCAGGTGGAACTGGCATTGAAAAAGATGATCGCCGGTGAGGTGGTCAAGATGGTAATTAAGCCCGAATCTTGAAACTCAGCGTAACCTTGTTGACAAACCAGTGTTCAAATGATAAACTCACATATGTGAAAAGTAAATCACTTTTGTGAATTTAGGCTAGATGGAGTACACCCATGCCAGAAACAATGACGTCCCGCGAGCGTGTCGTTGCCGCCCTAAATCATAAGGAACCGGACCGGGTTCCAATTACTTTGGGGGGGTCTGCAAATCACCTGACGGAGCAAAGATATGTTTTGCTGCGTGATCACTTTGGGGTTCAGGATGTGCCGCGCAGAACATTGGTCGGTTTTTACACCACGCCGGATTACAACCCCATCCTCGATAAACTTGGTACGGACTTCCGCTTCATTCACATTCGCCCGCCAATGAACTATGTAGCGAATTCGATGATCGGAGAGTTTAAGGAGTTCGTGGATGAATGGGGCATCACCCATCGCCTGGTCTCGGGGTATTACGATCTTCATGGCGCGCCGCTTGGCAAGGATCTGACGATCGAAAAAATCGATAAATATCCATGGCCGGACCCGTATGACCCGGTCCGCCTGCTGGGGGTGAAGGAAGAGATCGAGCATCTTTATAACAATACAGAGTATGCGCTCGTTGCTCATCGTCCTGTCTATGGCAATTTATGGGAGATGACTCGCGCTTTGGTGGGCATGGAAAATGCCCTGCTTCTGACGATCCAGGACACTCACATCTTTGATCACCTCCTGGGAAAATTGGCGGAAGTACTGGACGGTTTCTATGATGCATTCCTCAGCGTGGTTGGTCCTTATGTGCAGATCGTGGAAATGGCCGATGATTATGGTACGAATGCAGGGCCGATGTTCAGGCCTGATGTTTACACAAAGTTCCTCAAGCCCCGTTATAAAAAATCAATTGAAATGATCAAGAAGAAAGCGCCGCAGGCAAAAGTGCTTTTGCACAACGATGGCGCAATCCGCAAGTTCATCCCCGATTTGATCGAAACTGGATTTGATATCCTGAACCCGATCGAAGGTCATCTGCGCGGCATGGACCCTGTCGAGTTGAAGCGAGACTTTGGCAAAGATCTCACCTTTCAGGGTGGTGTGGATGTGAAGACCGTTCTTAATAATGGCACGATCGAAGATGTGCGCCGCGAAGTTCGTCTTCGGATCGAACAGATGGGCGAAGGCGGCGGCTATATTCTTGCGCCAGCCCATAATTTCAGCAATGATATTCCACTTGAGAACATGCTTGCCTTTTTTGAAGCCGGGCATGAACTCGGAAAGTATCCTTTGAAACCATGATCCTCGAAGAATTACGTGCCCACGTACTAAAAACGGCTCTTCTCCTGCCAAAATACAACCTTGTATGGATGGCTGGAGGTACGGTCTGTGCTCACGATCCGCAAACTGGATATGTCGTCGTCACACCTAGTGGACTGGATTACGAACGCCTCACCCCGGACGATATGATTGTCACCGATATGGATATGAATTTGGTCGAAGGTAAATATCGCCCATCTGTAGCCCTCAACCTTTGGATAGGTTTCATGCGCACCCGACCTGAACTGAACGCGGTTGTCCATACGCACTCACCGTATGCGACCGCGTTTTCTGTTGCGTATCAATCGATCCCGGTCATTACCGAGACCATGGCAGACTGGTTTGGTCAGCCTGTGCCTGTAACGCGTTACTTGAGCGTGGAAGATCCCGAATTCCCAACCTTGCCGATCGAAGTCATGGGCAGCGGTTATGCTGTTCTGCTTGGCAATCATGGACCGATCACGGTTGGCAAAACCCTTGAACATGCCCTTGAACGCGCCGTGACACTGGAAGAGGCCGCCCGCACTTATTCGATCACGAGAACAATTGGCGCACCAGTCACTTTGACTGAAGAACAAGCACGTGCTTCATTTGATTATTATCACAACCGTTACGGTCAGAAGAAATCATAGGAGATTATGCCGTGCTGGAATTCAATGAGTCTTTGATCGCGTTTGATCTGCAAGCGAAAGATGCCAGGGAAGTGATCGACCTTTTGGCGGGGAATATGCATGCCCAGGGACTGGTTGCCGCGGAATATGGCGCTCAGACCTGGGCGCGTGAATTGGAACATCCAACAGGGTTGCCAACCAAACCGTTTTGCATTGCCTTCCCACATGCAGATGCGGAGGGAGTTAATCAATCTGCGCTGGGAGTGGCAGTCATGCGTCAGCCAGTGAAATTTCAAAATATGGCAGACCCAGACGAAAGTTTGGATGTGATGCTTGTCTTTATGCTCGCAAACCGCGACCCGCAGGAACAAATCCAAACATTAAGAAACCTGGCTGTACTATTTGGTCAGCCAGAAAAATTAATTGAACTTCGAGACCAGGCTACTCTGCAGGGGGTGGAATCCTGGCTGAGGCGTGAGCTCCGCCTGAGCTAAGGATACAGATGTTGGACTGATTTCGAAAAGGAGGAGTACTGCCGCCAATGTTTCACTTGTTCACTCAAATAGTCGACTATTTTGTTTGGAAGGAGAAAAAAATATGAGTAGATTGATTGTAGTTGCATGTGGCGCAGGGATTAACACATCGACAATTGCCGAAGATTCGATAAAGGAGCGAGTGGCGAAGGAGGGCTTTACGGATGTGGAAGTCAAACGTATCCTCATGGCTGATATCGAAGGGTACCTCTCCCGGACAGACCTTATCATGATTGTTTCGATGATGAAGGTCTTCCGTACCTATGATGTGCCGGTGTTCCAGGGCATGCCTTTCCTGATCGGCTCACAGGCTGAGAAGGATGTGCTCCTGGATAAGATTGTTGAAGCAATTAAGAAAGTTTAACCTGGATCTCTTGATCCATAATCAGATTAAAAAGGAGAATGTGAAATGAGTTTTCTAACTGTTCCTGTTGGTTGGTTACTTAGCCTCGGCTCATCGTTGCTCGTAATGTTCGTCCTGATCGTCCTTGGCCTTGTCTTCCGGGTAGGCTGGCAAAAAGCTGTCCGCGGCGGCATTACCGCCGGTGTTGGCTTGGCTGGCTTGTTCCTGGTGGTCAATGTGATCATCAGTGCCTTACAACCAGCTGTGGCTGAAATGGCCACCCGTTGGGGGGTTGAAAAGACACTTGTTGATGTCAACTGGGCTGATGCGGGAATTGCCTGGGGTTGGCCTGGTGTGGCTGGACTGATCGTGACACTCCTGGTAGTCAATATTCTGATGCTTGTGCTTAAACTGACTAAAACCCTTTGGGTCGATGTTTGGTCCTACTGGCATGGTTCTGCCTTGGGCGGTTTTGTGTGGGCGTTGACGGGTGGCAACGTGCTTCTTGGCATCCTCGCGGGTGTTCTATATCTGGTAATTGGGGGCTTGCTGAGCGATAGGACTGCCAAAATGTATCAGGAATTCAATGATATGCCGGGTATCGGCGTACCCTGTGGTACGACTGTACAGGCTAGTATTGTTGCGATGCCGGTTGTCTGGCTTTTGGACCGCATCCCTGGCATCAAGGATTGGGATGCCTCCCCCGAAGGTATCAAGAAAAACTTTGGCATAGTGGGCGAGCCTGCTGTACTGGGTTTCCTGCTCGGTATGATCATTGGCGTCTTTGCCTATGGAAATACTGTAGGTGATTTCGGTATGGCCAAAATCCTTGGCTTAGGCATGAACGTTGCAGTCATGATGGTGGTCCTGCCCCGCATGGTCTCGATCATTGCTGAAGGCATCGTACCGATCACGATGTCAATCGTTCAATATATGCGTGAACGCTTCAAAGACCGCGAGATCTTCGTCGCTGTGGACTGTGCTGTTTTGCTTGGCCACCCGGCTGTGATGGCTTCCGCCGTTATTCTCTTCCCGCTCTCTGTTGCCCTTGCTGCCATCCTGCCTGGCGTACAGATGCTCCCGATCGCAAGCCTGGCGGTCATCCCGTTCTGGGCCGGCGCTGTTGTACCCTACACCAAAGGCAACGTAGTCAAGACCGTGATCGTTCTCGTGATCTACTCTCTCCCCTTCATGTACTTCTCAACTCTGACCACTGCTGCTCACACAGCAACCTTCGCGATGATGGGGATGTATGGTGATCAGATTGCCCAGGGCCTTCAGCTAGCCAGCTGGGACATGGGTGGCGACATCCTCGGCTTCTTCATTCAGCAGCTATTTGGATTGTTCGGCTAGGTCTTGCAATTGAATATTGAGATGGCTTCCAATCTAAAACAGATTGGAAGCCATCCCTTTAGAGAATGATCGAGAGGTTGACATGTCGAACTACAAGGTTTGCGTGATTGGCGGTTGGTGTGGCAATCGAATGGTGATGGTTGCCGAGCATCTGGAAGAGTTGTTTTACAAGGCCGGTCTCCCCTGTCGAGTTACAACTCATAGCGTATGGGAGAACTATAGCCAGCCACCTACAGCCAATCTTATGCTCCAACTTCTGCCGGCATTTACAGAGGCTGAGACGAATTGCCCGGTCATCACCATTAAACCTATGCTGGTTGATCTTGATCATCCCGCGACGATTGATAAGATTCTGACGCAGGTGCGGGCTGATTACACCGCGTAAGCGGCCTGCACGTGTCGCAGATTTTTTGACTGGAGTTTTATGAGTTCTCGAATTTATCTCGATTATTGTGCTACAACACCGGTCCATTCAAGTGTGCGCGAAAAGATATCACGTGCCCTCGATGTGGACTTTGGCAACCCATCCAGCATGCACTGGGCGGGAAAGGATTCGAAGCAACTCATGACTTAAGCCCGTGCGGATGTGGCAGACGGAATTAAATGCCACCCGGACGAGATCACCTTTACCAGTGGGGCAACCGAAGCGGACAACCTCGCTCTTTTTGGGACACTGCGCCTGTATCCGCCAAACAAAGCACATCTGATCACATCGTCAATTGAACATCATGCCATTCTGCACGCTGCGGCACATCTGGAACGAGAAGGATATTCAGTAACCTACCTGCCTGTTAACGAAAATGGTCTCGTGAACCCCGAAGATGTACAAGGTGCGATTCGGCCTGAGACAAAACTAATCTCCATCATGTATGTTAATAACGAGGTCGGCTCGATCCAACCAATTGCTGAAATTGGACGGATTGCTCATGAACACAAAATCTGGTTTCATACAGACGCTGTTCAGGCAATTGGATTGTTTGATGTAATGGTAGATGATCTAAATGTGGACCTGCTTTCCCTCTCTGCGCATAAAATATATGGACCCAAAGGGATCGGCGCGTTGTATGTGAGGTCGGGTCTTGAATTGATTCCCATGGTTATTGGAGGACCACAGGAGCATTCGCTTCGTGCGGGAACCGAAAATGTTCCAGGCATTGTCGGGTTGGGCGCGGCGATGAATTTGGTTAGTCAACACCGATCAGATGAGCGTGCTCGCCTGCTGGAGTTGAGAAAATATTTGGTCAATGGATTGCGATCCATCGATCCGAACGTGATCGTTAATGGACTGGAAGAGACGACCGCGGCGCATATTCTATCAATCAGCTTTGTTGGCGCTGACGCGGAAATGATGCTCATTCGTTTGAATGGTGAAGGTATCGCGGTCTCGTTGGGCTCTGCTTGCAACTCGAAATCCATCGAACCTTCTCATGTACTGACTGCCATGAACTTACCGCGGGAACAGATCGAGTCAACCCTGCGGATATCCCTAGGCATGCCAACTACAAAGGATGAAATAGACATATTTCTTGGTGCAATAACCCGTGTGTTGCCGCATGCGGCAGTTCAATAATGTCGGAGATGACCATGGAAAAAAAGCCTTTACAAAATCGTGTAAGTCTATTGGCTGATGTGGCAGAGATGTACTATCTCGAAGAAAAGAGTTAGGCCGAGATCGCAAATTTCATTGGTTTAACGCGCTCAATGGTCTCGCGTATGCTGACAGAAGCACGTGAAATCGGCATAGTGGAAATTCGTATTCAGCGCCAGCTCCAATCCGATTCTGAACTTGAAAGTACATTTAAAGAGAAATTTGGTCTCAAGGATATTTATGTGGTGATCACCACCCATCGGAGCGGTGAGAGACTTACCCGCACGCTTGGAAATGCAGGTGCACAAATGCTTGCCCGTCATCTCGCGCCCCATAAAACCTTGGGATTGGCATGGGGCACATCCATAAGTGCCACGGTGGATGCGCTCGAACCTACAGAAACGATACCTCTTAAAGTTGTTCAATTGGTTGGGGCTATGGGCGCTCGTAATATGGAATACGATGGCCACGACCTGGTCTCGCGTATCACAGAGAAGCTGGGAGGTGAGGCTTATTATCTAAATGCTCCTTATCTCTGCCAAAGCTCTGAAATAGCAAAATCCCTCTTGGAAACAAAAAGTATCCGGGAAACCATCAGCGTGGGGAAGAAAACAGATGTAGCGTTATTGGGAATTGGGACGACATCACCAGATTATTCAAGTTTTTTCCTTGCAGGTTACATAACCCGTCGCGAACTTGATGAATTGCGGAAAGCAGGGGCTGTGGGGGATGTTTGCGGCCTGCACTTTGATGTGGAAGGTCAACCTGCCTGTGATGATTTTTGCGATCGATTGGTTTCCATTCGCAGGCCTGATCTGTTATCTATTCCCGTGCGACTGGGAGTGGCAGGCGGAGAAGGGAAAGCGGACGCCATTCTTGGCGCTCTGCGAAGCAAATATGTGAACGTGCTGGTGATCGATAGTACGACTGCCAGAAAAGTGCTTGAACTGGCAAAATAAAAATGAATGAGGTGTTTAATGTCCAAGGATAAAAGGAAGGAAATTGAGAAGGATATAGGTTCACGCGAGCAGTTTGAGGAGCGCGTGAAACGATTGGGATTGTCCGATAATACCCTGATCGGTCTGTATCAGACGATGTGTACGGTTCGCCACTTTGAGTTAATGGCAGATAAGATGTATGCAGCAGGAAAGGTGCATGGGACGATGCATCTTTCGGCGGGGCAGGAGGCAGTGGCGGCGGGTATCAGCCTTGCAGTCAATTCGGATGATTATTTGATCAATCACCATCGCGGTCATGGTCATTTCATTGCCAAGGGCGCCGATATCAACCTGATGATGGCTGAGTTCATCGGCAAGGATACCGGCTATAACCATGGTCGCGGCGGTTCGATGCACATCGCGGATTTTAAGTCCAATAATCTGGGCGCGAATGGAATTGTAGGTGGGGGAATTCCTCAAGCAGTCGGGGTGGGACTGGCACTTCAAATGCAAAAACGTAAAGAGATTTGTATTTGCATCTTTGGTGACGGCGCTGCAAATGAAGGTGTCTTCCACGAAGCCATGAATATGGTTGCATTATGGAAACTGCCCGTTCTCTATGTTTGCGAAAATAACAAATACGGCATGTCCATGGATGTGGAACGTGCGACTGCGAAACTGCCGATTGCTCAACGTGCAGATGCCTATGGAATTCCGTGGGCGTGCGTGGATGGCAATGATGTGGTTGAGGTCTATGACGCGATGAAGATTGCGGCAGATCATGTCCGCTCAGGCAATGGACCGTATTTCGTCGAGACGCTCACATATCGATATTTCGGCCATTCCAAGAGCGATCGGAACTTATACCGCCCCAAGGAAGAGATCGAAGATTGGAAGCAGAACCGCGACCCTATTATGCGCTTCACCAAACATTTACTTCAGTCTGAAATTATGGATGAAGGCCAGGCACAGGAAATTGATGGGCAGGCTGAACAAGTCATCCTCAAAGCTGTGGAATTCGCGGAAACATCCCCTGAACCTGATCTTTCCACTTTGATGGAGTATGTATATGCCTGAGATATCTTATCTTGAAGCCATTCGCCAGGCATTGTGGCAGGAAATGAAACGAGACGAAAGTGTCTTCCTGCTGGGCGAGGATATTGGCCGCTATGGCGGCGCATTCGGGCTGACACACGGCATGCTCGACGAGTTTGGCCCCGAGCGAGTGCGCGAGACGCCCATCTCGGAAGCAGCGATCGTTGCGACAGCGATCGGCGCATCTTTGCTCGGAATGCGTCCCGTAGCTGAGCTCATGTTCATGGATTTCGTCTTCCTGGCGTTGGACCAGATCGTTAATCAGGCTGCAAAAATGCACTTTATGTTCGGTGGACGGGCTAATGTTCCGATCGTCATCCGTATGCCGGGCTGTTCCGGGGCCGGTGCGGCATCTAGCGTTCACAATCGCTTGAAAGCACTCTAATGCATTTTCCTGGCTTGAAAGTTATCAATCCATCCACTCCGTATGACGCCAAGGGATTAATGCTCGCAGCGATCGGGATCCGAACCCCGTATGTTTTATCGAGCACAAGATACTTTATAAAACAAAGGGTGAGGTGCCGGGAAAATGATTACACCTTGCCGATCGGTGTTGCCGAGATCAAACGTCCTGGCCGCGACATCACGGTGGTTGCCAACAATATCATGGTCATGAGTCCTGGCCGTTGCCGAACGTCTTGCAAAAGATGGAATTGAAGTCGA
>CAWHXC010000029.1:0-82581 GCA_963833175.1 uncultured Chloroflexia bacterium | reverse complement strand
TGTTCTGGTTCTACTCACATCCTGCGGTCTATGTGTTCATCCTGCCTGGTCTCGGGGTGATCTCGGAACTCCTGCCAGTGTTTGCCCGCAAGCCGTTGTTTGGTTATCGCTGGATCGTAATGTCTTCCCTGGCAATCGCACTGGTGGGCTTCCTGGTTTGGGCGCATCACATGTTCACCTCTGGCATGAACGAATATCTGCGTGTGCCGTTCATGTATAGTACGCTGCTTGTGGCTATCCCGACAGGCGTGAAATTCTTCTCGTGGATTGCCACGCTTTGGAAGGGGAAGATTTGGGCGCCGACACCGATGCTCTTCGTACTTGGCGGAATTGTCGTCTTCCTATTGGGCGTCTGACCGGTCCCCCAAATGCCACAGTGTCGACAGACCTTCACCTGCACGATACATATTTCATCGTCGGCCATTTCCACGATACCATCTTCGGCGGATTTGTATTCCCATTCTTCGCCGCATTGTATTACTGGTTCCCCAAAGCTACTGGCCGCCGCATGAATGAAACTCTCGGCAAGATTCACTTCTGGATGATGACCCCCGCGTTCTTTGTCCTGACCTTTGGCATGATGCGCATCGGTCTGTTGGGTATGCGCCGCCGCATTGTGGACTATGATCCTGCGCTCAACTTTGATGCCACGCATCTTGTTTTGACCATCATGGGCTTCCTGATCGCCACTTCAGTGTTGATCTTTATCTACAACTTCTTCAACAGCATCAAGAATGGCGAGAAGGCTGAAGGCAATATTTGGAACTCACGCTCACCCGAGTGGCAGGTTCCCTCACCCATGCCCACCCATAATTACGACCAGCCCTTTGAAGTTGTCGGCGAACCTTATGATTACGGTTTGCCTGGCTCGAAGTATGTCCAATTTATAACGCCTGCTGAAAGCAAGCATCAATAAAGGGGAGGACCTCAAATGTCACATACACAAGATAAATCTTCTGCTTTTCGGCAGGGCCTGGTGATCTTCGTCTACCTGGCTGCACTGACTGCCTTGGAATATTTCGTCGCAATTACTTTCAGCGCCGTTTCCATCCTCGTCCTCATTGCGATGATCAAAGCCGCATTGGTCATGTACTATTACATGCACATTTACAAATTGAACGAAGACAGCGGTGACGATACTCATTCCTATGCCTACAAAACAGGCACCAATCGCCTCGGTTTGTGGCTCTTCCTGCTTTCCGATGCCTTCGTCTTTGCCGGCTTGATGGCTGTTCGCATTAACCTGCTTGGGCTTACCCGCCCGCATTTGAATCAGCTTCTCGGTCTGGCTGTGACCGCAGTGCTTTTGGTTTCCTCCTTCTTCATAAATCGCGGCGAGACAGCCATGGCTTATGGCGACAAGAAGGGTTTTATCACCAATGCCTTGATCACTTTTGTGCTCGGTCTTGGATTCTTACTCGGCGTGGTCGCTGTGGAATGGCCAGCCGCCGCCGCTGAAGGTCTAACTCCCAGCAGTGGTGCGGCAGGCGCGGTCTTCTACATGATGACCGGCATGCACGCCTTTCACGTTTTTACAGGTCTGATCTTTCTGCTTATCGTGATCAACAATGCCCGCAAGGATGTTTACTCCGCCGAGAAACATTGGGGCGTGGAAGCCGCCACAGTCTATTGGCACTTCGTAGATCTTGTCTGGATTTTCTTCTACCCCGCCTTGTACTTGATCGGCAAAGTGTTGTAAACTGGTATTGCCCTGTAAATTCTGGTATAAAAGAATAGAAACGAAATGAGCGGGGCGGCCTCACGGTCGCCCCGTTTTGGAGCATAAGAACAAATGAGTAAAAAAATTCTGTGGGTCGGTATCTTATCTCTGGCTGTGATTGCGATGGCAATATCCCTGGCGATTTTATTTGCAAAACCTCCCAGCTTTAACGGAACAAGTTACAACGAACCATATCCAACGGCTCCCCAAATTGAATTAACAAAATCGAATGGTGAAACTTTTCGTTTGAGCGATCAAAGGGGGAAAATAGTATTACTATTTTTTGGATACACCTCCTGCCCCGATGTTTGCCCAACCACTTTAGCTGAGCTGAATCAGGTCATGGATGGTTTGGGAGACAAAGCTGATTTGGTTCAGGTTATATTTGTTTCCGTTGACCCTGAACGCGACACGCCTGAAAAAATTCAACAATATGCCGGGCATTTCAATCAGGATTTTATCGGCTTGAGCGGTTCGACAGATGAGCTAAAAACCATCTGGGATAGTTACGGCGTTTTCCGCGAAGAAGTCGAATCAAACTCCGCTCTCGGTTACATTGTCAACCACACGGCCCGCACCTATCTGATCGATGCGGAAGGTAACCTGCGGCTTTCATACGGATTCCAAACTCCCGTGGAAGATATCGTCAGCGACCTCAAAACTTTGTTGAAATAGTTTTTCTGAAAGTAGCCATCCATATGCCCCCAACCAGAATAATCGTTATCCGAGTTATCATTTCCTTGTTGATCGGCCTCTTAATCGGAACCGCCATCAATGAGATTTCATTCCTGTTCTTGCGCGAAACTGCGCGCGCGCCAAAAGTCATTGAGCTTGTCATTCCAAAAGGAACGGCTGAAGAAGTAGCTCGCGGCGAAACCCCGCCGACCATTCCCGATTCAATGACCTTTGTTGTCGGGGATACACTGCTGGTAAAGAATAACGACACAGCCAACCATGAATTGGGTCCCCTATGGATTCCTGCTGGATCCTCTGCAAGCCTGTCCTTGGACGACGCTCAATCCTACGCCTATTCCTGTTCCTTCCAACCAGGTCAATACTTTGGCTTGGATGTGCATGAAGCACTCACGCTCAGCACACGTTTATACGGAATTTTATTCACCGGTATTCCACTTGGCGTCTTGATCGCATTGTATGCCCTCATCATGCCTGTAAAGCAGAAAGCGTTATCTTAAGGACTCAAAGAGAACAAAAATGATCTTTAAAAAAATGTTCAGCCGCGCATGGCTGATAACAACACTGCTTGTTTTCTTGGGGACAGCTTTTTGCATCCGCATGGGCATCTGGCAATTGGATCGTCTGAAGCAGCGCCGGGCATTCAATGCTCAAGTCATATCCATGCGTGCGGAAGAGTTGTTGGATCTAAATCAAAATCTGCCAGCGGATATTTCTTCCATGGAGTGGCGCGCAGTGACTGTCACTGGCGAATACGATTTTGAGAATCAGGTGGCATTGCGGAATCAATATAACGGCGATCAATACGGATATCATCTCATCACCCCGCTTCTTTTCTCGGGTGGGGCTGTTCTGGTGGACCGTGGCTGGATCCCCGCTGACGGAAATACCGCCCCCTCACGCGACGCGTGGCGCAAGTATGACGAAACGGGCAAGGTAACTGTCACGGGGCAGATCAGGCTTGGGCAGGAGAAACCAGCTTTCGGCGGAGTCGCAGATGCGGATACAGGTCATCTGGATGTTTGGAATAACCTAAATGTAGTCCGCATCTCCGAACAAAGTCCATATCCTATTTTGCCGGTGTATGTGCAACCGAATGAAATTGAAAATGATTCCGTGCCGCCCATCCCCTTTCAACCTGTAGTGGAGTTGACCGAAGGTCCGCACTTTGGGTATGCGTTGCAATGGTTTGCATTCGCAACGATTTTGTTCGTTGGCTATCCATTTTTCTTAAGAAAACAGGAATAATATGAGATATTCTCTCAAGTCGTCTTTTGCACGATTGGTACTTGCCGTATTCATCGCCGTATTTTTTGTGACCGTTCTTGGGCGTATTGTAACTGTGACCGGCGCCTGGGCATTGTGTGTCGGCTGGCCTTTGTGTTCACCAACCGCGCCGTTGGGATATTTGAAACTCGCGCATATATTTTTGGTTGGCATTGCATCTGTGCTGATGATCCTTTTATTGCGAAAAGCCTGGCGTGAACAACGCGATCAAAATTTACTCCTTCCACTGACCACGGTTACAGGTGTCTTATTTTTTGGGCAGGCGTTGATCGGCGCGATCATCGTGACACGCGGTTTCCCATTCCATTTGGTGGTCCTGCACACAATGAGTGCAATTGCCTTATGGATCTCTTTGGGTGTTTTGGTTTTTACATCTGGCGTACTGGCGAAAGACCCGACCGAAGTTGTAGAACTTGATTTCCGTCAGCGTATAAAAGATTTCCTTGTTTTATCAAAGCCGATCATCGTGCTTTTGCTGTTGGTCACCACTTATAGCGGACTGGTGGCAGGCACCGAGGGATGGCCCTCGGCTTCGCTCACTTTTTGGACATTGCTTGGCGGCGCTTTGGCTGCGGCTGGTTCAAGCGCGTTGAATCAATACATCGACCGCGAGTTGGACAAGAACATGCAGCGCACTGCAAAACGTCCACTGGCTGACGGGCGTTTGACCGCAGCCGAAGGATTATCGTATGGGCTCGCGCTCTCGCTCATCAGTTATTATGTGATGGCAGGCTTTGTCAACCTGCTCGCGGCGTTATTGTCATTGGCAGGGATTATTTATTATGTGATTTTTTACAGTGTCCTGCTTAAGAAGGCTACCGTGCAAAATATTGTCATCGGCGGCGGAGCGGGCGCGATCCCGCCGATGGTGGGCTGGGCTGCTGCAACAGGTCAGTTGGGACTTGAACCCTGGCTTTTCTTCGCAATCGTCTTTTTTTGGACACCGCCGCATTTTTGGGCGCTGGCAATTGTCCGCATGAAAGATTATGCTAAAGCAGGCGTGCCTATGATGCCCGTTGTGCAAGGCGAGGAAAAAACTCGCAGGCTTATTTGGATTTATACAATCGAGCTGGTTGCGATCACTCTGCTGCTTCCGCTTTTCAACCTGACTGGGACTGTTTATCTAATTTCGGCTTTGGTACTGGGTGGATTGCTGTTATATGCCGCCTGGCGTGTTTTCACAGTTGGCGGGAACAAAGTAGCGTGGACGATGTATCGCTGGTCAAGTATGTATCTGGCATTTATCTTCCTGGCGATCATGATCGATGCAGTCGCAGGGGTATGAAATATACAAAAACCGTCTTTTACAAATCACTTTTGAATGTTTTGATGCTCCAAGTTAACAATATGAGATTGAGTATTAACCCACATAGTGCCAGAAATAATCCCTCAAAGCCATAAATCGGCACTAATCCCAATTTATTAAATACAAGAAAAATAAAAGCAATCATTAAGGCAATTGGCGGGCCAAACATCCAATAATTAATCACGACAGGTGGAATTTTATTTTGGAGAGCAAGGTAAAGGAGCGGCGGCAAAATGATTACCATCATGTGCATGTGCGAATGCCAACTGACAACAAGAGTAGCGGTAAGAATTCCAAGAAGTGCGATTGGAAATTTTAGGGATGAGTTAGAGATTGGTTTTTGCCAAAGCCAAAAAACGGCGCTGATGGTTGCAATCAAACCAATTACAGCGATTGTCCAGCCGGAGCAGAAGGCATAACAAAACCCAATTGGATGCCGAGCATCCTCCAGTTGACCATGTTTTCAGGGGCGTTTGTAGGGATGGCAGCGGCATACTTCAGCCAAAGGTCAAATAACGCACGCATTCCCTGTATGCCTGACAAACCAAGTGATATAACAAGCACAGCTATTGTCCCTGCCGCAAAACCCACCAGTTTTTTCCAGGAACGTTGAAGAAGCAGGACGGGAAGTATCAGTACAAGGGATTGGGGCTTGATCAGCAGCCCTGCCAAGCATAGCCCGCTAACAAAAGGTTTTCCTTTAATTGCCATACGCATAAATTCTCCCACGCAGATCGCCAGCCAGACATTAATTTGTCCCCAGAATAAGTTTAAAAAAACAGGGTACGAAATCACAATCAAAACCATGAAACGAGGTTGGACTTGCTTTGAGGTCAGGTCTTTAATAAAGAAGCGGAGATATAAGATGAGTTCAAAGCAAATTAAGGATAGACCAGACCGCATATCCTGTTTTTGCATTAAGAATAGCAAGAAGTTGAAAAGGGACGGTAAAAAACGAAAAAAAAGGCGCAGGAATTGGTGCGTAAACATTATCTGTAGCAATAATTTCATGGAAGGGCTTTTGTATCATTGCTAGAAGGGACAAATCATAGATGTGGGCATATCCATGAGTGTTTGCAATCTTTCCAACCGTCCAGAAAGATAGGTAATCTGATCCAATGGTATTGAACAGGTTGTTGGCATATAACTCCAGAATAATTTTTACAAAGTAAAGAACAAGTAAGGCAAATAAGGCAAGATTTTGCCAATATTGTAAGTTGAGGCTTTTAAAGGAATTTCTTTTTTAATCATATTTTCCTTGGAAAATGTTTATTGCAATGGATAAGGAATGAAAGGATTTGAAGGTCCCCTATCGAGAATGAAGAGGTAAACGCAATGGTATTTGTCCTGTATTAATTTATAGTTTTCTTAAGACTTGCCAGTCGCAGGAATGCCGAGGTGAGGTTCGTTGTTAAAGCACATTGGATTAGTCCAACTTCCCAGTTCCTCCGTTATCATCATGGTTATGTTCACCGCGTAATCGGTCTGGTCAAAATAGATGCGTAGATCCGCGGAATAGAATTTTTTCGGTTATGGCGGCGCACCTCATCCAATTAGGTATGGAACTTAATGTAAGTATGATTAGTGATATTTTAATGAGCTGGATAAAGTCGTTTCTATCAGCGATTTTCAAGATACTCTCCTTACGGGGCAAGACCGCATTTGTTTTTTACAGTACTTGTGATGTCAATAAAATTGTAGGGGACATCAAACAATGAGAAATACGTCTTGTCATCCTGTAGTTCAAATTTTCCATTTAGATATGTATTGAATATGATGCGAAAGGTGTTGATAGGAGATACCGACTTGTATAGCAGATCGGTCTTTCCTTCCGGAAAATAATAGGCATTCAAAATGGATGCGCGTTCCCATAAACAGCTATTAATTGTGTCACCTTGTTGTAAAAGCAAATATCCCGGTCCATGATCACCCTGAATGACAATAACAGGGGGGGTATCTGAATTTTTCAGAATATTATCGATTACATCCAGAATTTGTTTGTTGATGTAGTCGACCTGTGCTGTATACCCTTCAATATATGTATCTGAATTGGATGCAAATGATGCTCCATCTCCTGTAACATATGGATAATTTGGACGGATTGGTTCTCCGTTGCTTCCCAATACAAAGGGCGGATGCGGCACTATTAAATGAGCGAAGACAAATTTTGGTCCGCGGATTTCTGTTGTATAGGAAAGGTTTTCCAATGCTGCGGTGATAAATCTGCGATGAACTGAATACCCTGCGACCGGGAAAAGTTCCTGTAAGGGTTTTGTAATTGGCAGTTCGGGTTCATATAATACATTCAGAGCTGTCGTACTGTAAAACCACATCTCAAAAAGATTGGGACGTGTTTTGAATGGCGACAGGAAGTATTCAGCGTCGTAAAACCGGGTAAAGGCACTTCCACTGTCGATTAGAATGAATTTGTATCCTGCTTCTTCCAGCAATCTTCGGGCGCGGTTATTGCTTGCCAGTTCAAACATTGGAATGCGATTGACCGACTTGGAATCGGCAAGATCTGCTGTGAAGTTGATATACTCCATATTCAACGCAGATGTGATCGAGAGCGAGGTCCTCAGGTAATTGCTCTGGCTTTCATCTCCGACATAAAACCCCCGCTCCGTTAAAGCGCTTGTGAACGATGTATTGTCGTGATTATAAATTTCCTGCAAAACATCCGCACGGCCGTACCCGTCGAGGATGATATAGTAAATATCTGGCGGGTTTGCGGATGATAATGATTGGGGGGACTCGTTCTTGGCAATATAGCTGGACCATGGCTGTGGGGCGTCATCAATGGCGGTGTACCAAAACCTTCCTATGGTAATTAACGGAAACAGTACCATTGCAACCGACACATAATTAAGGTATTCGACCATGAATTTTTTTCTGGTGGGATTCATATATTTTTCCCAGACTTCTCGATTCCCAAGGATCGCAATGGCTGTCACAGCGAATAGCAGTAAGACCCGATGATAGGATTCGTCTAAACCTTTGATTAATGTGCCTTCGATTACCCTGTAGGCTATTTCAGATGCTGAAAAAAAGAATACTGAAAACCCGGTGATGAATGCAGCTCGTTCGCGATCTTTCAGGAATTTGTCAAGCAAAAAAAAGAAGATAGATGTCGTGATCAAAGCAATCAACGAAGGCCGTATGACTTCCGATGGGAGGATTTCGGTCAGGTTTCGGGAATATAATCCCAAGATCGGATAAAGCGAAAAAAGGAATGGATAGATGATCATGTTCTTTTTCATGTTATTTTTTTGCCTGTCGTGTAAAAAGATATACCCTTAGGTCGTCCCATTGTTCCACGCTCTCAAGTGTGAAATTTTGTTGCAAATAGATCAAATACGGATGATTTTCATATCCGAGTTCGATGTATCTGTCTATATGACGTTGAAAGACAATCAGCCAGACGCGCTCTGCATTTGATGCTGTGCTTTCAATGGACGGCTGCGCGATCAGATTTAATGTTTTCTGGGTGGCAAATGCCAGTGTGTCTGTGTTGCTTCCAATCGGGTCTGCAATATATTCCTGAGAAATATCAGGTCTGAAATATGCGGATGGCAGTCGTGTATTTTTGTTGGCATGAATGATAACATCGCCTTCCTGTAATCTGTTTTGAATGCTTTCATTTATTTCGGCATAAGGTCCATAAGGGAAGTCTTTATAGGTGACATGTTGGTAAATTCCCATTCCTGCTGCTGAAAGAATTAACACAAAGGCAAATAATTGAATTGAACGTGGGATTGGGGTGTTTGTGAAAGCCCATGCGAGCCAGATGGAAAATATGGCATGGGAGGGTAGGAGCGCGCGCTCAACATAAATGGGAACGAATTGAGAAATTAACCAAAGCAGAAGCGAGGGCATAAAGGCAAGGTAAGCCAGCCATACTCCTCGGTTTAGGTCTGGTAATGATTTTTTCCTTGCAAGCATGGTTTGATACGTGGCCAGAGCGACCGTGGTCAGGGAGATCATAAGACCTGGTAATAGCAGTTTGTTTGGCAGAGGCAAATGGGGCAGGTAAAATAAAAGGAGAGTGAATACTCTTTCTGCGCCAGGGCGTTCCACCCAATAGGATGTATTTACTTTTGAGAATTGCGCTGGAAGATATATTAACCAGGGTAGGTATAGGATGACAGCAAAGATGGATGCGAGGCTGACTGATTTAAGTGTCTTTATGTCCTTTTGAATGATCGGAGTTAAAGCAAGGGGAATTAAATAAATTGCAGCAAGGTTATGAGTATATTGAGCCAGTGCGCTTGATATGCCAAATAATATCCACCACTTCCAGTTACCAGTGCGTCCGCGCAGGAAAGAGAAAGTGGCAACTAAGAGCCACAATGAGAGCAGAGAGTACATACGAATTTCCTGCGCAAAATGAACTTGAAAGGGCAAAATGGAAAACAACACTGCGGCAGTAACAGCTGTTTTTTCGTTGAACAAATTAAGGGCGATTAGATAAACCAAAGTGAGAGATATAAGATTGATAATTACGGAAAAAAATCTTGCTGCCAGCACAGACCGGCCAAACACATCCATCCACATCCAAAGTAATGTGTAATAACCTAATGGATGAATATCTGCCGTCCCAGCACCGACCTTGCTTAAAGTGCCATATAGCATTGCGCTTAATCCTTTTTCAGAAAATAAAATCGAAAATGCTTCGTCATACCAAATGGGGCGTGATAGCAATACCAGCAATCCTGATGACAAGCGCAAGGGCTAAAATAAGAACAAGTTTTGTCTTTGGATTTTCCAACCAAGGTTTCATTTTTGTTGAGCTAATTTACTTTTGTAAAATAACCGAATTTCCATCTTCGTAAACTACATTCCAGTGATAATTGGATTCGAGTTCCCTGGCTAAAATGCTATTACGCTCAATGATTGCCCATTCTATGTCATACTGCTCGAAAATATCCTGCCAGCCATTCGCAAGAGTTATAACAGTTTCGTATTGCATGGTGACTTCCCCGGTGACGTCTGCCATGCTGTCAATGAAAGTCAATTGCCCGGGCCACAGGTGCAAAGCAAGATAACCTCCCCAGTTGAGATCATTAAACATTTTCCCCTGCTGCGGATTTTTCTCCAGCCATTCAACAGCCTATACTGGAAACATTGGCGGGCCAAATTGAAGGAACTTTTGCATTCTACCATTCGTAATCACAAAAGCGCTTAAAGAAATAATGGTGAATACTGGCAATTCCCTTGGCACTGTCTTCCACGTTTTGTAAAGTGATTTCAAGCCTTTCGATCAGGTGGATGTTCTTCTGCAGCGGACGAATCCACATCGGTTGCAAGCATACTGTTAATAATTTCGGCGGGACCTTGTTCGGCAAGCAGAATTGAAAAAGATTCGTCATACCAAATAGGGCGTGTGGCAATTTCAGCCAATCAAACGACAGGCGTAAGGGCTAAAACAAGAACAAGCTCGGTCTTTGGATTTGGCAATAATGACATTATGATTTGAAATTAAATTTACTTTCGCAAAACAATAGCTGTGTTATCTTTATAAAGAACACGCCAATGATATTCAGATTCCAGGGTCTGTGCCAGCGAAGAGTTGCTTTCAATGATCACCCATTCAATGTTATATTTTTCAAATACGCTTTGCCAACCTTTTGATGTAGAAACCACCTGTTCGTATTCGCGAGTTAAAGATTCACCATAAAAATCAGTTTGGCCATCAATGAAAACATTGACCTCAGGCCATTCTCGATAAAGCAGATACCCACCCCATATAAAATAATTAAACACATTTCCCCTTTGCGGGTGCTCGTCCAACCAGGTCACTGCGTCGACGGGAAAAATTGTCGGATCGTAGTGATTGCCTAATTGCGCTGCATCCAGTTTCAGGTCACGTGTGAACGCGAATGCCAGCACTAGGATGCTGATTAGTGGGAAGAGAAATCCGCGAAGCTGCGTCTCGATCTTAAGCAATCCTTCATCCTGCTTCACAAGAAATGGTATTTTCCCCACTGATGATTGGATGAACGTGCCAAGTATCGGCGCAGTGACAATTGCAAAAAGGGGAATATTGCGCGCACTGTATAGCGCCATTGCGGTCCATCCTGCCAACAGAATTGATTCTCGCAGTTTTATTTTTGTGCCCTGTCCGAGAGCAAACAAAAAGTAAACTAACATAATTAGGAATGGCCATGTGGCAGAAAGATGAAAATTAGGCGACATGTATTCGATTGTACGATCCACAAGATACTTATTGCCGACATAGCCCACGCTAGTTACCCAAAGTCGATATCCTGATGGATTGATGAAAGTAATAATAAGAGATGAAATTCCGATCACGAAAAGGGATCGGCCGATTTTTTTGTCGGCGCGATGTTGAAAGAGTTCCCACAGCCATTCCGCGATATACGCGCCCAATACAACAAAGCCCGCAATGAACGCCCCATGCGTATTGACCCAGATCAACATCAGAAGCGGAAATATCCAGATGCGATTTGTTTTTTTTTCAACCACGTGTTCAAGTTGATAAGTCCAGAGCGCTAAAAAAAGAAATGTAAAAATATGCGGACGCGCCAGCCAGTGTAAACTGGCTGTCATTGCCCCCCAAAGGCTCGCGAACAAAGCGACAACTCGGAAGGTATTACGCGCGATAATCTCGCGGTAGGTAAGTGTGAATGTGATGGCGATAATGATTATTGCTAATAAAACGACGCCGCTTAATCCCAATACGGAATTGGCAGCACTAAAAAGAACTTGCGCCAGCCATTCATGCGGGACAAGAAGTTGTCCGGTCATGGTATGTGAAAATATGTCGCTGGTCGGAATGGTCTTATTTGCAATGATGTAGTTACCGATTACGATATGCCGTCCCAGATCACCATCTAAACTAAAAAACTTGTTTCCATAAAATGCCCCTGCAACAAGAATGCCAATAAATAGAACATCTTGAAAACGAGGCAAAAGATAAGAGATCAATATGGGAGTTTTATTGTTTTGCATCTGTCTATTTTAAACACAAAATGGGCAAAACCTTTGCCCATTTTGTAAATTCATTATTTTTTATTATTCGCCTAAATAATCGCGCAGTTTCCTGCGGATGGATGGATGTCGCAAGCGGCTCAAGGCTTGCGCTTCGATCTGTCTCACACGCTCACGGGTGACGCCCATCTTGCGCCCCACTTCTTCGAGGGTGTAGGCTTGACCATCGAGCAAGTCCGTAGCGCAACTGCAAAATACGGACTTCGCGCGGAGGCAATCCATTCAGCACTTCGCCGAGATGTTCGCGCAGGAGGTTGTAGGTCGCAGTCTCATCGGGCGGGGGAGCCTCGTCGTCTTCAATGAAATCACCGAGCACCGAATCTTCTTCGTCATCAGTTGGTGTTTCCAGTGAAAGCGGACGGCGCGCCACCTGGATCATGTTTTCAACTTTCTTGGGCGGCACATCCAATGCAACGGCAAGCTCATCCACGCTAGGCTCGCGGCCAAGTCGCTGGGTCAGTTGATGCTGCACACGCAGGAGTTTGTTGATCTGATCTCCCATGTGCACAGGCACGCGGATGGTGCGGCCCTGATCAGCGATGGCGCGGGTTACGGCTTGACGAATCCACCAGGTGGCATAGGTCGAGAACTTATGTCCACGGCGATAATCAAATTTCTTCGTAGCGCGGATCAAGCCAATATTGCCTTCCTGGATCAAATCAAGGAAAGGCACGCCGCGTCCCATATATTTCTTGGCGACTGAGATCACCAGGCGTGAGTTCGCAGTAATGAGATGTTCACGTCCTGCCCAGCCGTCTTCAATTGCCTGACGAAGTTCCATGCGGCGTTTTGTGGAGACGTTGCCCTGGGCGAGTTCCTCGCGGGCAGAGCGGCCGCGCTCAATACGTTGAGCTAATTGCACTTCCTCAACAGCATTTAACAGCGGCACACGGCTGACCTCTTTGAGGTACAAGCCGATCGTGTCGTCTGTGTCAATGTTCGCCAGGTAGTCGTCAAGAGAAGGATCTGGCAGTTCCTCAACTTCAGCAATTTCCTCTACAGTAGCCAGTTCATCTTCGGTTGGCTCAGGAGTAATCGTGTCTTCCTGAAATGGAATACCAGCACTTAATAAAGCAGAAAAGGCTTCTTCAAGTTGTTCCACATCCTGCTCTGCTTCGGGGAAGAAGTGCAGGATATCATCCAATGTCACGTATGATTTTTGGCGCCCCAATTCAACGAGTCGTGCTATAGCGGGAAATTCTTCTTCATCATCAACAATCAATATTTTATCTACGTCCATTCACACATCCAACTTTCAATTAGATTTATCAACAATTTGCTAGATTAGAATACACTTTTTCAACATCAAATGCAATACCCCTACCTTTCAGATGCCTTGCAATACGTTTGTATTACGCCCAGACCAGAACGTCCCGCAGGCTTAAACCTGCAGGATGGTTCAAGTGAATAACTTGTATACACCTCTAAGGCACAGGGGTGAACGTCTCAGTCGCAGCAGGAACAGGTGTCAGCGTGGGAGGAAGCGCAGTAGGCGTAGGCGTATTCAAATATGGCGGGGTATAAACAAGCTGTAAAAGTGCACTGATTCCGCTCAGGTCTGTAACCACTATCTTGCCGTTATCAAGGCGCACATAGAAGCCACTATTGGAAGGGGTGGCATCGCCGACTTCGAGAGTGTGCTTCTCCCTGGCACCGCCGCCAGGGCAGATGTTCCGTTTTGGAATTCAAGTGCGATGACGAAAGCGGGATTTTCCAACCCGAAGGTCTCTGGGTCGGCATTTTCTATTTGACTGAGAACCCGCAAAGCGGACACTTGCGCCGCCGCGGCTTCAGCCAAACCTTGATCTGCTTCGGCTTCGATGGGCATTTCCACAACCCAGGCATTTTCGGCGTTACGCGCCACTTTGACAGCCTCACCATCTGCGGGTTTGATCTCAATACTTGAGACAGACCCATCTTGCGGGTTAAATAGAGCTGCGGGTTCGCTGACCGGGGTTACATCCTCTATGACAGATCTTTCCTTTTCGTTTTTAAGGTAAAAGGTCAGGCCAACTAATGCGATCAGCAAAACAACTGCGATCCATGTGCTGGCGCGGAAAACGGGTTTCCTACGTTGACTAACACTAGCCGCAGGCATTGGTTCTGCAACAGTTGGTTTTGCTTTTGCTGTCGCAGCCCGCCGGGGTTTGGCTTTTGTTGAGCTTGTTGCTTTGGTTGTCGTGTTTGTTGTTTTTCGAGCCATTTTTAGCCTTTTTTGCGGCGTTCGAGCCAGGAGGAAACACCCGCAAATATCACCAAGCCAGGCAGTATAAATACAGCCACAAGGATCATAATAATGAAGCCGATATTATTGGGCGGGGTGAAGGTACGCAGGGTCGGCGTGCGCGGCGTGATGTTGATCAGGTCTTCCTGCTCTGCGGCCCAATCCACTGAGTTGATGAACATATTGCCATTGCCGTATATATCAAAGCCGTCATCGGTGGCGAAAACCGAGTTACCGAACACAACCACACGTTCTTTGGCGGTGGCATTCTCTCCCGCCATCGCAAGGTTTAGGGGACCAGGATTATCCTTTTCAGGATCAAAAGTTGGCTGTTCTCCTCCTGCAACCAATTCAGTCTCGCCCCATGACTGGTCTGTTGTCAAAAGAAGGGGGGTCTGGGTGACATTTTCCAGCTGTCCGGCAATACTCAAGCTTCGCGCCTGCGGAAAGATCACGATGTAATTTTGGGTCAGGTTCTGTGTGATCGGGTGCTCTACAATTTGTGAAGAAACCGCCTGGAGCGGATTATTTGTGTTGACAAGGTCGATCACAATATCGTCATTGAGTGTGATGCCCCAGTCAGAAGTTAAGTACTCGGCGAGCGGGTCGGGAGAGTCACCGAATTCTGTAACGACAGTGGGGTCTTCCATCACGACCAGCGAACCGCCTGCCTCCACATATTTCTTGAGCAAAGCCACTTCCGAGGCAGCAAGGGGCTTCATTGGGCCGCCGATGATGATCGTGAGCGCATCCTCAGGGATGCTGTTTGTGGAAAGCAGGTTAAGAGATTTGACCGTATAATTTTTTGATTCCAAGGTGGCTTTGGCGGTGGAAAAACTCGCCCCGTCACTTGCTTCAAGCGAAGGCTCGCCGTGTCCTTCAAGGAAATACACCACACGTTCCTGCGGGCTAATGAGGCGGATCATGGCTTTGGTGAGTTCTGTCTCAGACGCAAAGGATGCAATTTCTTTTGCTGCGCCCATCTGGAGCAGAATCTTTCCATCGCCCGTAACGCCTGCTTCGCGCGCAGCCAGCGGATCCTGGTCAGGGTCAACAAAGCGGTAGTCAAAATTGCCGCCGCTGTTGGTTTTTAATTTCAACAGAATGGCTTCCGCGCCAGAGGAGTCAAGATTGGCGGTATAGAATGCGGTGGCAGTCACTTTTTCGGGCAGGGTAGCCAATGCTTGCAGGGTTTCGGGCGGAAGTGTGTTGGATTTGTCTTCCGTCAGATCCCATGATTTTGGATTTTCAAAGACAATATAGTTTGCCACAAGAATGATGCCGATCACTGCCAGGGCTAGGATCACCGCATTGGAACCGTAGCGTGCCTGACGTCCCGAAAAGAAGCGGCGGACTGTGTCAGGTGACATGATCGCGTATGCGGCTAATCCAACGATGAGCAATGCAATGCTGATCTGCAAGGCAAGGTAAAGTCCATCTGTGCTTTCGAGCGTGAACATCTTTGCGGCGACCATGCCCAGGGCTGCGCCGATCAAACCTGCTGCGAGACAGGCGATCAGGGCAAGGATGAGGCCGATAAAGGCATATTTTGCCACGGGGGTTTTCTTATTTCCAGCCATTAGCGCCATCTCCGAGCTTCAACTGCGGTGGTGCCGGCAAACAAGCCCAAAGCAGTCAAACTTAAATAGTAAACAATATCTCCCAGGTTGACCGTGCCATTATTCATGGATTGGGAGAAATGCGAGGAAAGACTTAGATAGTTGAGAATATCTCCGCCCTGCTCCAAATAATTCGCGGGCAGGCTGACCATGAACCAGAGGAAGAAGAACAGCCCAAGCGTCACGAAGAACGCGGCAAACTGATTTGTGAAAATGGCAGAGATGCCTGTGCCAAGTGCAAGAAGCGCGGCGCAGACAAGGAGCATGCCAAGATAGGATGAAATAACCACCATCCAGTCAATGCCTGGGGTAACATAATTATTGATGATGATGGGGAATACCAGCGTAAGCGCCGCAATCGACAGGACGAACAGGAATGCGCCCAGCCATTTGCCCGTGACAAGTTCGAAGTCGCGGATGGGGGCTGTCAGCAATAATTCAAGTGTGCCCATGCGGGCTTCATCTGACAGCAGGCGCATGGTCAATGCGGGGCTGAGGAAGATCATCAGGAACACGAACAACCAGTTGATCGGTGCGCTTTCGGGGGCGGGTCCGCCCATCATGGCTTGCTGCGAACTGACGAACATGATCAGGGCAAAATAAATGCCCATTGGCAGAAGGATGGCAAATGCCACCACATACGCCAGCGGACTGCTGAAGTAATTATCGTATTCGCGTTTTGCGATAGTCCAAATATTTCTCATGGAGTCCCTCTTTATTTCTTTTTATTATCGGAGCCAGTGAGTTCGAGGAAGATTTCCTCAAGGCTCATGCCGAGTGTGCGCAATTCGATCAGGTCATAACCTGAATTGATAACCTGTTTGGCTACTTCGGGGCGCACATCTTTGCCAGATGCAAACTCAAATTCCACAGAGCCGTCTTCCTTGGTGACCACGCCTTGCGCCCCTTTGACTTGCTTGACTGCCCTGGCGAGGTCATCTGCATCGCCGCGCACACGCAGGACCACACGTTCCGCGCCGGTCAGGCGGGCTTGTAAATTCTCAGTGGTGTCTTCTGTGACGATCTTGCCCTTGTTGATAATAAGTATGCGGTCACAGATATTTTGCGCTTCATTTAGAAGATGGGTCGAAAGCAAAACAGTCCGCTCTTTGCCGATCTCGCGGATCAGTTCGCGCACTTCCACGACCTGACCTGGGTCAAGGCCAATGGTGGGTTCATCGAGGATCAGCACCTCGGGTCTGTGCAAAAGCGCCTGGGCAAGCCCCACCCGCTGACGCATCCCTTTGGACAGGTTGCCAATGTATCCATTGGCGCGGTCAAACAGACCGACCATATCCAGCACTTCGTCCACGCGCGCATCCAGGTTGGGGATTTTTCGCAACTGGCCCATAAATTTCAAATAATCGAAAACGACCATATCGGTATACAGCGGAACAGTCTCGGGCAAATACCCCACACGCTTGCGGACTTCAAGCGATTCTTCCACCACATCGTACCCCGCTACAATGGCTTCGCCATCCGTGGGCGGCATATAACCAGTAAGAATGCGCATGGTAGTCGTTTTTCCCGCACCGTTCGGGCCGATGAAGCCCACGATCTCGCCTTGCTGAGCATCGAAACTCAGGTTGTTAATGGCGCGGCGTGCGCCGTAGTCCTTTGTGAGACCACTAACTTTGATCATTGCCTCTCCTTGCAATAAAATTTATAAAAAATGGGGTTTTGACAAATAAAAGACACAGCCCAGGGGCAGTGCCTTTTGAATATCGCCGCTGATTACTATACAATATTTTAAGATGCAAAGTCAAGCGGGTAATCAACTTCTAATGCAACACTAATCTTGTGCGCTCGGATATAATTCAGACATGACCACACTTCTTTACCAAACCGATTCTTATCTCAAAGAGTTTTCAGCCACGATCACTTCAGTGGATGTTGAAACTCGTGCTGTTGTGCTCGACCAATCCGCTTTTTATCCTGGCGGCGGAGGCCAGCCCTGTGACTTTGGCACGCTGGAAGTTGCAGGTGTGACCTACCCTGTGGGAAAAGTGAAGAAGCAGGGCGATGATGTTCTGCATTTTCTCGGTGGAACCGATCCCCTGCCCGCTCCCAACTCCGCAGCCAGCGGGACTTTGGACTGGGTGCGGCGATATCAGCTGATGCGTACGCATACAGCTTTGCACATTCTGTGCGGCACGGTCTTCCGCGACTATGGCGCGAAGGTTACAGGCGGCGACATGGACCCGCTCAAGGGGCGCATGGATTTTGAATTCGAGAACATGCGCGGAGAGTTGGTCAAAGCCATCGAAACAGCGACCAACCTCGAGGTCCAGCAGGGACGCGAGATCAGGGTCAAAATACTGCCGCGCGACGAAGCATTCCAAATCCCAGACTTGATCCGCACCAAGATCAATCTGCTTCCCGAAGGCATTATGCAGGTGCGGACGGTTGAGATCGTTGGGCTGGATCTGCAAGCCGACGGCGGAACGCATGTAATGAATACATCTGAAGTTGGCACGATCAAAGTTGCGGATTACAAAAGTAAGGGCGCGATCAACAAACGAATTTACATTGAAATTGAATAGCCCCAATTGGGGATAAGTTCTTCCTTTGCCTTGCCGTATAATCGGCCAAACTCTGAGACCTGACAGATTCGCCTGTCAGGTCTCTCATACCCCAAAGGAGAATGTAAAGATGAGATCAAAAAAACTTTCGATATTGCTTGCTGTGCTGGCCCTGGTCATTTCCACCCTGGCGTGTTCGTTTGGCAGCGGCGGCGAACCCAGCCTGACCAATCCCCGCATGTCCACAGATTCGGATGGAAATAATCCGACGACCGTGTATTCAGCCAATGATACTTTCTATGCCGTGGCTGACCTGGATAATGTGGAGACAGGAAGTGTTGTTGATGCAAAATGGTATCTTGTAAGCGCCGAGGAATATGACCCAGGTGAGATCGAGTTAAGCTCCGTGACCATTGAAGACAAAAATGCGGTTAACTATGTATCTTTTGAACTTACAAGTAAAGACGGCTGGCCTGTCGGCGAATACAAAGTTGAATTGTATTTGAACGCCGTACTTGCCCATACTTTGAATTTCTCGGTTCAATAGGTATTCACAACACGATGAACACTGATTTTTAGCTAGACCACCGTAAAGCTCTTTCAAATCCATTTTATCTGTGTTCATCTCTGAGCGACACAACGTTATTTTACAAAAGCATGTAGCAAGACTGTCTTCATTTCCGAAGGCAGTCTTTTTTATTGCTATAATCCATGAAAATGGAGGCTGACATGGATTACAGAAAACTTGGCAGGACAGGACTGAAAGTATCCCCGTTGTGCATGGGGACAATGCAGTTTGGCTGGTCGGTGAATGAAGCGGATACACACCGCATCCTCTCTGCGACACTCGATGCGGGGATCAACTTCATAGACACCGCAGACATCTACTCCAAATGGGTGGACGGTAACCCAGGCGGCGTTTCAGAAACTTTCATTGGCAATTGGATAAAGAAGAGCAAGATCCCGCGTGACCAGATCGTGCTTGCCACCAAAGTGCGCGGCGAAATGGGCAAGGGACCCAATGACCAGGGCTTAAGCCGTGTGCACATCATCAACGCTGTGGAAGCCTCCCTGCGCCGCCTGCAGACAGATCACATTGACCTGTATCAAGCCCACTGGACCGACGACGACACGCCCATCGAAGAGACCTTGCGCGCGTTCGATGATCTGGTAAAGCAGGGAAAAGTCCGCTATGTGGGCGCATCCAATTATGCGGCATGGGAGTTGACGCAAGCCTTGTGGGCATCGGACAAGCATAACCTCGTGCGCTATGATTCCCTCCAGCCGCATTACAACTTGATCCATCGCGATGAATTTGAACGCGAGTTGCATGCTGTTTGCGCGGCGTATGAAATTGCAGTGATCCCGTACAGTCCGCTGGCGGGCGGATTCCTGACGGGCAAATATCGCAGGGACGAACCCCTGCCCGAAAGCAAACGCGCCGAAGGCCGCAAGCGCGCCATGACCGATAAGAACTTTGCCCTGATCGATGAAATGGAAGTGATCGCCTTGCGCCACAAAGCAACCATCTCACAAATTGCCCTGGCGTGGATGCTGGCTGACCCTGTCATCACCAGCCCGATCATCGGTGCGACATCTATCGAGCAGCTGCATGAAAACCTGGGCGCGTTGAATGTGAAGCTTGCCGAAGATGAGATGATTGCGCTGGATAAGCTGACGGAGTGGAAGGTGGATGAGGAGTGAGGGGTTGAAGAAGTAATGAGTGAGAAGTGCTCTGTTGCAAACATTTAAGTGAAATGGTAGATTTAAGGGCATGAGCCAACGAGAGAGCCGCTACGTAAAAGTCGCCAAAATTGGGTATCGCCTGTGCAAACAGGCGTTGCCAAAGTATTCACATGCCAAGAGTCCGCATCATTTTGAATTGCCGCAATTGGCAGCTTGTGTTCTACTGATGTTTTACCTCAACAAAAGTTATCGTGATATGGAAGAGTGGCTTCTAGCAACGGATAAAGTGTGTCAAGCGCTTGAATTACCACGCATTCCAGACCATACCACACTCCAACGCACCTACCGTAAACTCCGATGGAGCGCTGCAAATCCGCCGTATCCATTTCTTCACCCAGGATTTCGAATGTCCCATTTCATCTGTCATTTTCTGGCGACTCCATTCTCGATGGTCCAACCACACCTCGCTCAATTTGCTGCGACTGACAATCCATTCTTCATCCATCGCGACCTGCCTTTCTTTTCACCAGCATATACCCCCCACCGCTGGCGCGGGTCACGATGTAATCGAACAGCCCTGGGTCTCGATGTTAGAAAACAGTACACCCCAAGTGCCAGTGCAGTCCTGGCCGCCAGCTGTTTCTTGGGTTTTCTGTGCAAATTCAGCGCTAAACCACAGTAAATCCTTCGAATGCGCTTGTGATTCCAGCGATGCCCTTGATTCCTCAAGTAGTCTGTCATCTTTTTGCAGCCCCAGCGCGGCTGACTTTCTGCCAGTTGGTGAAGTTCCTGGATGATCTCGTGATCATCCGTTTTCTTGGGCTGATAGCGATAGGTGCAGCGATTCAAATTCACTGCGCGGCAGGCTTGCCGTTCGCTCAACTCGTGCTCGGCTATGGCATAGTCGACCAGTTCACGCTGCTCTTCTGATTTCAGAGTTTTTTTTCGATAATCTCCTTGAGTACCGCATGTTCCAAACTTAAGTTCGCATACATCTGTTTCAGTCGCCGATTTTCTTCTTCCAGTTCCTTCAGTCGTTTCAAGTCGCTGGCTGACATGCCGCTGTATTTTGCTTTCCACTTATAGAACGTTGCTTTGCTAAACCCATGCTGGCGCACAAGTTCTTCCAGCGATATGCCTGCTTCGGCTTCCTTCAGAATGTTTACGATCTGGCTTTCTGAAAACTTCGATTTCTTCATGTGGATCTCTCCTGGCTCTATTTTGCCATGATTTTTCCACTTCTCTTTGGTATGATTTTACGGGATGGTTACCCCTTGACCTCTAATGAAGTACGAGTCATTTTATGGCAGACGTGGATTTTTGCTTAAATTAGAGAATCCTTTCATTATTGATATTTCAGACAATTTCGCTTGCATTGGTCTTTTGTTTGTGCAATAATGTCATTGGACTTGCCTGTCTCATCAGCATCAATCCTTTTGAAGCACAGACAATAAAGTCCCATTCCTGTCTACCCTCTCCACCATCAAACACCATAACCAACTAATATATATTGAACCTCGACAAATCAGAGGTGATTGATTCGTCTCTAATCCAAATGAAAGGAGGTTGTTTTGTACTTTTAATGGTACGCAATTACTTTGTTGATCGCTTTCCAATTACTTTAGTGAAAAGGGAAGCGGATCCCCAAATTCAGCGTTTAGTTAGTTTGATCCAGTTGTGGTGGATGCTTTTTATAGTGTTGCGATGAAACAAATGGATTGAGAATCTCTTCCGAGAACCTTCGCACCTGCCCAACTGTTAACCCCGGGGCCTGATCATTCGGAGCAGGCCCCGGCATTAATTTAAACGATCTGAAGGTTATTCAGTGCACCAGGAATAATCAAACCAAAAATTCCCCTTTTGTTCAAATATTTAAATTCCAGAAATAGTCAAGCAACTACCAGACTCATGCAAAATGCGGCTCGAGGGCTTCTTCGATGACTCGATAGACAATGTCATGCTCGCGGACAGGTTCATTGACTATGATCGCAACATCATCTCCAGGCTTGACCCACACAACTGCATGATGATTTACCTGCATGGATGCGACTCTCTCGGTAAGGTCGGTCACATGCCCGAGGATGTGGATCTTGTCACCCAGCTTCAAGCCATCTGTTAGCCTCAAGACAGCAACATTAAGGTGATTGTAATAGTGAGTCACTCGACCAATCTCGACTTCCATAGGTTTACTCCTTTTTCGGTCCTTTCACGATCAAGACCGAACAATTCGAATAGTGGAGCAGTTTGCGCGAAACACTTCCCATCCACCAGCCTTGAAATTCGCTCAAGCCGCGCGACCCTGCCACGATCAAGTCAATCTCGTTGGATTTTACATACTCGATGATCTCGGTCGCTGCGTCGCCCTGGCTGAGAATAGGGGTGGAAGAAATGCCATGACGCTGAAGCAGGTCACAGGTGCGCGAAAGAAGCGCCTGACCTTTACGCTCCTGTTTTTTTTGTAGTGCATCCTGATCCACCACAGGAAGCGGCACGTAAATGGTTTGCCAGCCGCCCATATATGGTTCCATGGTCAACGGGGGTTGCAGCGGAGGCATGACGTGCATAACCCGCACATCCGCTTTTCCAGGGAGGGGAAACTTGCCCAAATAGCGCGCAGCATGTTGACTGGTTGCAGATCCGTCGGTCACAAGCAGGATGCGCCGCAAGCCTTGATATGGCGCGCGTACAACCAACACCGGAGCGTGAGCATATTCCACAACCTGCTGAGCCACACCGCCCAACAGGATGCCAAGCGTGGCGCGCAATCCCTTTGCTCCCAGCACGATCAGATCGGACTTTCTGGTTTCTGCTGTTTCAATGATCTTTTCAGCCGGTGAACCAAGGATCAGGTCGGTTTCGGCTTTTATCCCCGCTTTCAAAAACTCTTGCTTTGTCTTTTCGAGTGAACTTTCAAATTCAGGTAACCCTGAAATCTGGCCAGGAGTGAAGACCCTCAAAACCATCACGCGACTCCCGGTCGGCAATGAAAGTCCCCGAATCAACTCAACCGCAGACTGGGCATGCTGTGAACTGTCGTCAGCCATCAACAGGTTCAGCCGTTTTTTTGAAGTCATTTTCTGCCTCCTTTCATGCGAAAATAACTTTCCATACTTACTGTAGCACAAATGACACCCCAATTTCTAGTCCCCCCTTGCTTTATTTTCAATTCAATTTGGTGATTCAGAATCAGGACGCTGATAAACGCAGATTTTTTTATCGGCGAAGTTTCTCAGCGTCACGCATGGATTTGTAAAGCTCAACTCAGCGGGGCGGCGAAGGAAGTACACGCGGACGGCGAGGCAAACCACAGCGTGGGCAGGTCATTGATTTGATCGATATCGTGTAGTCGCGCGGACACTGGCAGAATTTCGACTCGTCTATTGAGGGTTTTACGGAGCGGCTATCAATCCACTTCCCTGAAGCATTCAACACTTGTTTCTTCTGGCATTTTTTACACCAACGAGCTTTTCCTTCGTCGGTATCAATCCATTTATGAAAACCCAATGTACACGAATTCATATTACCTTTCCTTTGGCGAAAAATACCGCCCAATGATTTGTGTTTGCGGATCGTGGAACTCGACGCTCTCCGGGCAGAGTATAAACTCAATTTGGCGAATCAGCTTTAGGCGACTCCACTGCCCGAAGGGCTTTTACTCAACCCTGGGCATTTGTGCCGCTGTCAAATTGAATCCAGCAATTCGTAGGCCTCCTCCGCCATGGTCACTTCGAAACAATCGGGAATGACAGGGTTTTCAACGGACTGCTCCGTGACAGTCCTGTTCTGCTTGATTTCTTCATCCAACAAATAAAGTTGAAACAAGCCAACCCGCAAAGCCGCTGAAGCTGTGTACCCAAAGCGGACCCGCTGACGATCAACCTTACAGTCAGTATCCCGTAATCCGTCGAGGTAACTTTCAAATAAAGTTTTGTCTATCTCGGCTGGACTGAGTCCTTTCAAGTTCGTTTGAGCGCCAAAGACGAACTGTCCCAAGTCATCTCCCAAAGGCGCGATACCCATCAACGCCCAATCTAAAGCAACTGTTTGCTCGTGCCCATCGCTCAGGCGTGACTTGAAGTTGGTCGGGTACGTGTCGCCATGAGAAATGGTTTTGGGTAAAATGATCGAGTTTCGCAAGGAAACGCTCCTTCTCCAAAAGCATGCGGCGGAAGGGATTCGCCTCGGGTCTGGGATAACGCCCAAGCACTTGCGGATGATCCCACGGAATGGTTTGCCAGGGAATTAAGGCGAGCCAGGATTGGGTCCGATGCAAACCGAACCATGGAAAAGTTGGTAATGGGTGCGCCGATAAATGGATGCCATTCAGCCGTCCCAAGTGGCGCGCGGTCAGGGCGTAACGATCAAGAGACCAAGAATCCCCGTATGAGATCAAGAATATCTTCCAGCCACAGCCAGGCGATATTGTCAGGGTATTCGACCACACCGAAGCAACGCGGAGCCGCCATGCCCTCGGGCAATTTTTCGAGCAGACCAGATTGGTAGACCAATAATTCACGTTTCCAATAGTTCCAATGAGTTTGGTCATCTCCCTCGCCAATATTCGTCAAGCCAATATTTGCTGGTGATTGAATAATTTTTAGGATGACCGACCAGGCGATTCGCTCTTCCCGATCCTGCCCACTGCCTTCGAAGCGGTACAAGCCAAAGCTGACAGGGTTGCCAGCCCCGCCGCCAAGCTGACTCGTGTGCCACTCCAGGATTTGGAAGTTATCGCGGTGCAGCGATTGACGAACGATTGGCGTCAACACGGTCGCATCGATTGCTTGAATGGCAGAAGAAGTATTTGTTTCCATGGTTTTCCTCGTAGATAAAGTTCAGTCTCGTTTATTTTTGACCGTTTGGCAGGTCGATACCTTTAAAAGCTGTAAACACACATAATCCCCAAAGAACAATGACAGCATATAATTTGAACTCAAGACCCATTGGCAAGCCGATTAGAAGGGCAGACGCAAAACAAAGAAAGAAGTACATGGCTCGTGGTAAAGTTCCAAATAAGGGGCGGCTATTAATTAATATAAGTATGCACGGAAGCAGATAAAAAAGATGATGCTCCCAGGAGAAAGGAGCAATAAGATACATTGCAGGCAGGGCAACCAGCATTGTACGATCCAGGCTGTCTTTGTAGGTGCGACTACGCCATACTGTCAGGCCAGTGACGACTGCAATTAATCCCGCCGCACCGTATGTCAGGAGTTTTGCAAGGCCAGGATCTACCAATATTGGATTGGACCAACTGTTTTCGGTAAATGCCCGCGCGAAGAACCCGTTTAGATTCTGGTTCCAAATGGCGGCGGGAGGATACATCCCTGCGGGGGTGTTCATATATCCTCCTGAAGGAAAGACATTGACCAACCAGTCATGCCAGACCGTGTTCGGAAGAACCAAAAAGGAGACGAGCACAGCCAGCCCAAGCCAGCCAACCGTGTAGGCGCTTTCGCGCCAGCGGCGAGTCAACAGAAGCAATGGGATGAGGATGATCGGGTATGTTTTCAGCAATATGGCAAGCGCCAGGAAAAGCGCGGCAAGCACTGCTTTTTCCTTTCTGGCAAAGAGCCAAAATAGGACGAAGAAAACCAAAAGCAGGATGTTGACTTGTCCGTGCTCCAGGGTGACAACTGTTGGGTAGAATGTAAGCGAATAGACGATGCAGAGGGCAATTACTGCAAAATCATCTTTTGGCCGGGCACGAAAAAGGGATAAGGGAATTGCCCAAACAAGGAACACGAAAAGCAGTTGATTGACGACCAGGACAATATGACGAGCGTCCGCATAGGTCAGCGCTGACAGGGGAAAAAAGAACAACAAACTTGGCGGCGGATAGAGGTATGGATACACATATTCGTTGCCATCCATCAATGTCCCCAAACGTTCGGAGTCGTAGGGTGATTCGCCAAGATCGAAAACGCTGATACTCGCTGTGTAAAAGGAAGGAAGGTCCTTGTTTGGCGCATCGCGATATTTCCACCCGTGCTCGTAGAGAAATGATCCATAAAGGAAGAAAAAGATCATCAGCAGAGGCAGCCATTTCGGACCGAATGCCTCTCCCAGATTCTTGAGGAAGGTTCCAAGGTGGCGGCGAAAATTGAAGTTACTCATGCTTGTTATTGACCCCACCCTGCCCTCCCACATGTCAAAACTTCGCTTCGGGGAGGAAGAACTGTAATTTGGTTTTGAATTTTATTTTTCATAAATACTCTTCATTCCCCTTCCCCCAAATCCGCACTTGGATTTGGGGGAAGGCGGGATGGGGGCACTGCCGAGGCATAGTATAAACTCAATTTTGCGGGATTGTGGAGCTCTGCCCTTTTAGTTTCGACAGGCTGACCGATCATCATGCAAACAAAAAGGCTTTGGAAGGTCTTAACTTTTCCAAAGCCTTTTTGTTCCAGAATATTTTTCACCCCTTGGACAACTGCTACTCATCGGTAGGTGGTTTTTAGAAAGAAAAAACTTGCCTGTTACGATGTATCCTATCAATGGTAATTGAAGCAACAATTCCAATTATTAAATATTGGAAACCACCACAATACTTCATCTGATGCACTTCCTCCTTGTAAGATGATAATTGAAATAAAGAGACATGCAACATAAAAAATAAGTAACGTTAGGCGAGCAAGTGAATTTGACAAATCTATTGCGGTATCTAAAAGAAGCGGTAAGAGCAAAATAAAATCCCAACTCCACAAATATGGACTTATGATAGCAGTTAAAGCCAGACTCCAAAGAACTGCTTTTTGGGGTTTGCACTTCGACCAAATTTGAAAACTTAATACGAGAATTATTGTGTAAAGTGTAAACCAAAAAATAAGAGCAGGTGCACCAAACTTGTTGAGTAACATCGAAAAAATATTAGGCTGCATCCAACTTGGATTTCTCTGTAAATTTGACAAAAAATCGCTAAACCAGGTTGAACTACTAACCCATAACGGAGCAGTTTGTATAACCACAAAAAAACATGTTGCCCAAAAAAATTTAAAGGCATCTCGCAATACTTTTTTTCTAAATAAAAGATACCCCATTAGGCTAGGCAATACTACAATACAATGTTGAGGTTTTACCAAAGCAAGGGAAAATAAAAATCCCCCCAGTGCTAATTGATTTGTTCTATTGCATAGATGCCTGCAATTATCGACACCATAAGCAAAATATCCACCTGACCAAGTATAAGATGTCGGAGGGTAGGAGGAAAAAGAAATACTGCTATTACTAAAACTCCAAAATGTAAGGGTTTAGGTTTTACTTGCCCAGACTGTTGGAACAAATACCATGTTAAACTTAAAAGAAATACAATATTTAAGATAAGCCAAAGATTTGTGGCTGGGTACTGGGGTAGCAAACCTAGCAGGAAAAACACTCCAATGACTTGAGGAAACCAAATTGAATTGCTATTGTCGAACAACAAGTTTATGTTGTACGCCGATTCCCCATGCCAAATTAAGTATGTAGGCGCCCAAGATTATTGCGAAAATCCCAACTAACAAATCTAAGCGTATACATTAACCAAAGAATTGTTATCATCAATATGATTGTAATAAGGACAGCGATTATCTTTTTCATTGACTCTCTTATAGGTAAGAGTTTAGTGAACTCCGCCTAACCATGTATCAGACAAGATTTGTTGTAAAATTTCCCTGTGCGGGGCGTTATACAACAAAAACTTGTATAACATCCTATAAACAACATTTACCCCTACTTCCCATACCTCTTCCGTATCTCTGGCAAAAAGTAATCATCGAAGAAGCGATCCACATCGTAATCTGGCTTCCAACCCCAATCTTTGCGGGCGAGGGAATCGTCCACATCTTCGGGCCATGAATCGACGATGCCCTGTCGGCGCGGATTTGGCTCAAAGGTGATCCTGGCATCGGCGAAAGCCTGCAACGCGCGCTGACGGAATTCGTCCGCAGTGATGGCAAAGGCTGCGATGTTATAGACATTATGGGAAAGTTTCTCACGCGGCACATCCATCAGCATCAACAGGGATTTGATCGCATCGGGCATGGCCATGAAGGAAATTTTTGTGTCCGCGCGCACGAAACAGGCATACGGTTTGTCCTGTGCCGCCGCGTGCAGCATCTCAGGACCGTAGTCACTCGTGCCGCCGCTGGGCAATGTAAAGGCGCTGATCAGCCCGGGGAAGCGGATCGCTCTAAAGTCGAGCATGGTCGGCGGGTTTGCATCCAAATGTTTTTGGCCGAAATATTTTCCGTAATACATCCCCAATTTTTCGCAATATAATTTATTGCATCCGTACATGGTGTGCGGCATGTTCCAGTCATCTTCCTTCACCATGCCCGCACTTTTTTTTGTTTCAATATCTGGCATTCCGTACGCAGCGATCGAACTGGGAAATAAAAACTTGACCGCCTTGTTATATTTTTCAGCCCGATACGCCGCCAGCATCAGCAACTGCATCGTGCCTTCCACATTGATGCGATGCGCCTCCTCCGTTGCAACTTCAGCCTTTGAAGAAAGCGAAGCCGCAAGATGGAAGATAATATCGAAATCGTAATCATAAAAAGTTTTGATCTTATAAACCAGGTCCCCCTGCACATGTTCCGCCGAAAGGTTTTTGATCGAATCGGGCAGCGGCATAAAATCCGCCGTCACAATTCTATATCCGCCCCGTTTTGCCAGCCCCTGCACCAACGCCTGCCCAATTTCACCACACGCACCAGTCACAAGCACTTGCTTCTCGCTCATGTTCGCTCCTTCTATGCTAGAATAAAGTTCACATTATTTTACGACACAATCCATGAAAACCTGTCACAAAAACCCCATGATAAAGTTTATGTCGTTGCGAGGAGCCGCTGGTCGAGTAGAGCGAGTGCTCTTTTCGCTCATATCGAGACCAAGGCTGCGACACTCCCTGGCACTGCCCGCCAGGGCAAGTGTGCGCCGCACGCCAGTGCAGGTGAGCGATCCCCAACTCACACGAAGATTGCTTCGTCAGTCAGTCGCCCTCCTCGCAATGACATTACTAACAAGCTCCTGCGCCGTGATGGATGTATGGAACGCAACTCCCACTCCCATCCTTTTGACTGAAACCCCGCAACCCACCGCGACCATTGACTGGTTCCCCGCTTCAGCCACTCCTACGCCGGGAGCTTTTTCCACCCAAAAACCACCCACTCCCGAGATGCGCCCCGGTCTCGGCACCACCACCCTGACCGACGAATTCTCCGACCCATCCCTCTGGGACACAGCCACATCCGACCAGGCCAGCGCGGAAATAGACAACAACCGTCTTAACCTCTCCGCTCAAAGCAAGGTCTATATGCTCAGCCTGCGGCATGGACTCACCGAAAGTGACTACTACGCAGAGCTCACAGCCCGCCCAAGCCTATGCCGCGGCGACGATAGTTACGGCTTGCTTGTACGCGCCAATGCCATGTCATACTATCGCTTTTCATTATCGTGCAATGGCAACGTCTTTGCAGAACGTATCAACGGGAGAAAACTCGAAGTATTACAAACGCCTCTGCCAAGCGGCGACGTACCCCGCGGCGCACCGGGCGAAGTCCGCATTGGCGTCTGGGCGGTCGGCTCGGAGATGCGTTTGTTCCTCAACGGTCGTTATCAATTCAGCATCAACAACTCTAACTTCCCAAGCGGAACAATCGGCGTATTTGTAAACTCGGCGGGCGAAACCCCTGTCATCGTGTCATTCTCGCGCCTCGAGCTTCAAGAGGTGGATTACTCATTACCGACAAAAACACCCATGCCATAGGCGTTGGAATGCAAATTCACGGGTGGATTCAAGCCGCAGAAAGGGGAAACCAGCCCAAAGTACAGCACGAAGCGCAAAATTATCGTCCATTTTATTTGTAACCCTTTAATAAGGAAGGATGTCTCTTTTCATGGGCTTGGAAAAGGAGTATTGTTAATTCGTCAACAAGGGTTGTTGATAAATCAGTCCTAAAAGGAGTTGTCTATGATGAGGCTGTTTGTGGATGGTACCAAATGCTCAGGCTGTAACGCCTGCCGCGTGGCGTGTTCCCTAAATCTATTCAAAGAAAATAATCCCAAAAAGGCGGCGCTGATCATCGAGCCGCACTTCCCCGCACCCGGTGTGTACACCGTCAAGGTCTGTACCCAATGCGGTGACTGCGCCAAGGTTTGCCCTGTGGATTGCATCGTGCAGAACGATAAGGGTGCGTATTATGTGGTGCAGGAAGATTGCATCATGTGCGGGGCGTGTGTACCCGAATGTCCCGAGGGCGTGATGTTCATGGATGCAGAGCTTGTCCCGAACACAGCCTGGGAATGTGACTTGTGCGGCGATTGTGTCGAAGTGTGCGGGACAAACGCGCTGTGGATCGCCGAAAAAGAAGCAGTGGCAGTAGGAGGTTAACATGAATGGATATGGTGGAACCATCCTGCGTGTTGATTTGACGAATGGCAAATGGAAGAAGGAACCAACTCCGCCCGAAATGGCGCGCGATTGGCTGGGTGGACGCGGCTTTGGGGCTTATCTCCTTTACAAGGAAGTTCCAAAAGGCGCCGATCCCCTTGGACCTGAAAACAAGCTCTTCATCTCCAGCGGACCTTTCTCTGGCCTGATGATCCCCGGCGCGGGCAAATGTGACTGGACAACCAAGTCCCCGCTGACAGGCGGGTATGCAGATGCATCAATGGGCGGTCATTTCACGGCAGAGATGAAGTATGCTGGTCTGGATAGCATCATTCTCGAAGGCATCAGCCCGAAGCCAGTCTATCTTTTTATCGATGACGACAAGGTTGAAATCCGCGATGCTTCCGACTTGTGGGGAAAAGGCACCTTCGCCGTTGAAAAGGAATTCAAGGAAAAATTTGGCGAGGCATATCAAATAGCTGTGATTGGGCCCGGAGGTGAGAACGGAGTCTCCTACGCATGTGTGAACCATGATTATGGGCGGCAGGCAGGGCGCGGCGGCGTTGGCACGGTGATGGGCGCCAAGAAGGTCAAGGCGATCGTTATTCATGGAACCAAATCCATCCCTGTGGCAAACGTGGATGAATACCGCAAGGCGGGCATGGCGATATTCAAAGCCTGCAAGGATTCGGACGGGATCAAGGAATGGACACGCTATGGCACAACCATCGTCACCAGTTGGTGTGATGAGGTCGGCGCGTTCCCAACGCGCAACTTCAGCGCGGGCTCGTTCGAAGGCGGCAAAACGCTTTATGGCCCGGTGATGCGTGAACAGATCGTCATTACGGATAAAGGCTGTTTTGGCTGCCCCTGTCCATGCGGAAAATACAGCAACATGAAACGCTACGGCACGCAGGTCGAAGGTCCGGAATACGAAACGATCGGCATGCTCGGTTCGAACGTTGGCATTTCCGATATCCAGGATGTGGCGCAAGCCAACCTGCTGTGTGACGATCTCGGCATTGACACCATCAGCGCGGGCGGAGCGGTCGCCTGGGCGATGGAATGTTACGAGAAGGGCATCTTCACCAAAGCCGAGACCGATGGGCTTGAACTGAATTTTGGCAATGTCGAGGCTGTGTTTGCACTGCTCGAAAAGATCGCAAAACGTGAAGGCATCGGCGCATTACTGGCGGAAGGCACGAAACGCGCCGCAAAGAAAATTGGAATGGGAAGCGAGAAGTTTGCCATTCAGGTCAAAGGCATGGAACAGTCTGCGTATGCCACACATAATGCGACAGCGATGCTGCTGGCGTATATGACCTGCGACGTGGGCGCACATCACAACCGTTCATGGGCGATCACCTATGATCTGCAGGTCGGACGTGAAAAAGTTGTGCCTGAAAAAGTGGCGCGCATCATCTGGCTGCAAAACTTCCGCCCGATGTTCGATGTGCTTGGCGGATGCCGCCTGCAATGGGTGGAACTCGGCATTGACCGCGACCTATATGTCCCTGCGCTGGAAGGCATCACTGGGATCCATCGCACATGGGAAGACCTGGAAAAGGTCGGCGAGCGCATTTGGAACCTGACCCGTCTGTATTGGGCGCGCGAGAATGAGGGCTTTGGCCGCGAGTGGGATCTGCCCGCTTCGCGTTTCTACGAAGAGGCTCCCACTTCCGGCGCCACAAAAGGTCAGATCACCAGTTTGGAAGATGTAAATAAACTGCTTGACATGTATTACGAACAGCGCGGCTGGAGCGATAACGGATTGCCAAAATCTGAGAAGCTCGACAGCCTTGGATTGGCGGCAGTGGTTGCTTAACTTACACATGCTCTAATTTTTATGTCACTCTGAGCGAAGCGAAGAGTCTCCTGCCTTGTAAATGGAGATTCTTCGCCCGCTCGCCTTTGAGGCTCGGGGCTCAGAATGACATCGGACAAACATGCCTGCAAAATTACGACCAGTTGGTCATTTAAAATCCCTCGTGAATGGACAGGAAGAGGTGGAAGTGGAATCTGGATACACTGTCCGCGCCACACTGGAGAGGGCTGGTATCCGTTCAGAACTGGTTGCACTTGTCATGGTCAATGACGAGCAACGCGATAAGGATTATGTTTTGCAGGATGGGGATATGGTCAAAGTGCTTGCAGTGATCGGTGGCGGATAAATCAGGATTGTCCCAATGCCTGTTTGGCTAGTGAAGCCAGTTCCCTGTCACTTCTTGAACTTGCAATTTCCTGTAATGCAGGTCGGGCGAGTGCGTCTTTTAAATTTCCAAGAGCGAAAATAGCCTGTTTCTGCACAATACGGTCAGGGTCGTGGAGCATCTCGATCAAAACTGGAACTACGCGGGCATCCTGAATTTTAGCCAAGGCGATCACTGCATGTTCACGGATCGCGGCTTCGGGATGACTTAAGGATTCAATTAATATGTCCACGGCTGGCGCGCCGAATTTTGCAAGCGCTTCAGCCGCCGCTTCACCCACTTCATGATGCAGGTCATATAAAGCCATGCCCAGCTCTTCGATGGCGCGGATATCACCTAAATTTCCCAGAACCAGAGCGGCATACTTGCGGACTGTGCCTTCCTTGTCGCCGAGCGCTTCGATCAATGGCTCAACCACTGCGGGTCCCATTTTTTCAATGGCATTCAACAAGTCTGCGGCGGCTTGCTCACGCTCGAACCACCAGAATGAATCACGCAGGGCTTCCATCAAAAATGGGACCGCGGCGGGATGTTTTGTGTCACCCAATGCGCGCACCGCAGACTGGCGCACTTCGATCAGCGGGTCATCCAGTAAAATATTTGTGATGTCATCGAATGTCGAAGGGTCGCGGAATTTTGCGATCGCAACACAAGCAGCACTGCGGACTTCGCCATCTTTATCTTTAAGAAGAGGTAATAGTGAAGGGATAACCCGCGCGTCGCCGATATTTCCCAATGCAAGCGCGGCAGACACACGAACAGTAAAGTATTCATCTTTCAAAGCGTCAAGTAAAGCGGGAATGGCTGACCTGTCTTTGCTCATGCCAAGTGTTTCAGCCACGCGCGCACGGACAACGGGACGATATGTTGTCGTGGCAAGAGCCTTCGTCAGCGCAGGTGTTGCGGCAGGTATTCGGGCCAGGATATGCTGATAGGTCAGAACCAAGCCTGGGTCTTGAGTTTGAAGCGCATCGATCAACGGCGGCACTGCATTCGCTCCCAGTTTGATCAATTCCTTTGCAGCAGTATCACGTTTGGTAGAATCGGCAAGTTGAACTACAAGCCTTTTTGCTTCACCCTGATGTCCGCCTGTCAGCCAGTTCATATTTTGATTGTATCTTAAAAAGAAACTCCCCGCGCTGCCGCAGGGAGTTTATAATACACCAGTGGATAATTTTTAGAGACCCTTCACAAAAAGGGCGACCACTAATAAAGCAAAGCCCATGAACAAAAGCCAGAAGGCTTCGATCGGAAGCAGGGTAAAAACGCCGAGGAAACTGAATAAGCCGAGCAGGCCTAAAGCAACGGCAATCCAGAAAGTAATTTCCTTGGGCGGTGTGAGTTTAAGATTCATGATCATTCTCCTTGAGATAATAGATGGATTGTAATGATTTCTGCTATTGAGCAAAAGTCCTATTTCATTCTATTGTAAATACGTCCCATCCACACCCTCCAGTTGGCGGATTTGCATCTCGTCCACTTGGGGGAGATGTCGAAGGATAATATGAATTCTCAAAGCCTCTCAGATCAAATAAATGGACTAAATTTATCTGATATAATGCCGTGTTTGCCTTAAATGAGCACAACGCCAGAAGCGCTCTGGTGTTATTTTTTGCAGTCTCTCAGTGGAGTAAATAATGAAGAAAGAACAACAATTGGATTTATATTATCAAATGGTCTTGATCCGCCGCCTGGAAGAACGCGGCGCGGAGCTGTATCAGCAGGGCAAGATCGGCGGCTTTATGCACCTTTATATCGGGCAGGAAGCCGTTTCAACGGGTCTGATCGCAGCACGCGAACCGCGTGACCGAGTGATCACCGCATATCGTGACCACGGTGTGGCGTTGAACTGCGGCATCTCAGCCAATGAAGTGATGGCGGAATTGCTCGGCAAAGTCAACAGGCATGTCGAAGGGCAAGGGCGGCTCGATGCACATGGCGGATACCAGCAAGAACATGTGGGGCGGACATGCCATCGTAGGCGGTCACCTCCCCATTGCTTCTGGATTCGCAATCGGTGATCAGTATGCAGGCAACGACAACATCACCATCTGCATGTTTGGTGACGGCGCGACCAACATTGGTTACTTCCACGAAGCATTGAATATTTCCAAGACATGGGGCTTGCGCGTGTTATGGGTTTGTGAAAATAACCAATACGGAATGGGTACGTCAGTGGATCGCGCATCGGCGGTGACTGACATTCGCCAAAAAGCTGAAGGCTATGGCATGAAGAACGGTCAGGTCGACGGCATGGATGTGACCAAGGTTTACGAAGCCGCGAAAGAAGCGCTGGAGTTTGTCCGCAAAAATTCCCAGCCATATTTACTTGAAATAGACACCTATCGTTTCCGCGGACATTCCATGGGCGACCCCGAACGTTATCGCAAAGCGGAAGAAGTGAAGAAGTGGCAGGAGAACGACCCGATCGGTATTTTCAACAAGCAATTGCTTGAGAAGAAAGTAGCCAGCGCCAAAGTATTGGATGAGATCGAAGCGCGCGCGGAAGAGGATGTTGTGAAGGCGGTCGAATTCGCCGAGGCTTCCCCTGAACCTGCAATGGCAGAGTTGTATTACGGATATTTACGCGGACTAAATTATATCACTGCGAGGGCGCTATTCGAAGTAATTCGACAAATCGGAAATTCTTCCTCGAAGTGCACCCTCCTAACGCAATATCGTGATAACGAGGAATTACAACATGGCAAAAATCACAATGCGCGAGGCGATCTCGCAGGCTCTTATGGAAGAAATGGACCGCGACCCTGCTGTTTTTATCATGGGCGAAGAAGTCGGCGTTTGGGGCGGCACCTATGCAGTGACCAAAGGCTTTTATGATAAATATGGCGCGGCGCGCGTCAAAGATACACCCATCGCGGAAAATGCAATCATCGGCGGGGCGATCGGCGCAGCGATGGTGGGACAACGCCCCATTGCAGAACTCATGACCATCAACTTTGGTTTCTCTGCGATGGATTACATTGTTAATCAGGCGCCCAAACTGCATTACATGTTTGGCGGACAGTTCAAAGTTCCGCTGGTGATCCGCGCTGTCGGCGGCGGTGGACGTCAACTCGGCGCAACACACTCACAGACTCCCGACGCCATCTTCGCACATTTCCCTGGCTTGAAGGTTGTCATCCCTGGGACGCCAGAAGATGCCAAAGGATTGCTCAAATCAGCTATTCAGGTCGGATGATCCCGTTCTATTCCTCGAACACGCCACCATGTACCAAGTCCGCGGTGAAGTGCCTGAGGGCGAGTACACCATCCCGATCGGCAAATCCAAAGTACAGCGCGCTGGCAAGGATGTCACCATCGTCACATATTGCAAAGGTCTTGAGCTTTCGATGAAAGCCGCCGAAGAACTTGCAAAAGAAGGCATCGATGTTGAAGTTGTTGACCTTCGCACCCTGCGCCCGCTCGACATGGAACCCATCATCGAATCATTCAAGAAAACCAATCGCGCGGTCGTCGTCGAAGAAGGTTGGAAGTCTTACGGCGTCGGCTCCGAGATCGTCAGCCGCATTTACGAAGAAGCATTTGATTACGTCGACGCGCCCATCATCCGCGTGGCGCAAAAAGAAGTTCCGCTCCCCTACAACCGCACGCTCGAACAAGCCGCGCTCCCACAGGTGGCCGACATCACGGCGGCGGTAAAGGAGGTTTTGAAATAATGGCTGAAACAATTTCCATGCCCAAACTCGGCTTTGACATGGCTGAGGGTTTGCTCGTCCGCTGGGTGAGACAGGTTGGCGAGACCATCAACAAAGGCGATGTGCTCGCCGAAATCGAAACCGACAAAGCCACCGTTGAAGTTGAATCTTCCGCAAGCGGCGTTGTGCTGCAGCTGATCGTCGATCAAGGCACGATGGTTCCCGTGAATGCCCCGATTGCAATTGTGGGACAGGCGGGAGAGAAGGTGTCAAGTGTCGAGGTGTCAGGTGTCAAGCCTGCGGATGAAAAGCCTGCGGCTCAATCTGCGCCGACAGTTGATTCTGTTCCCCAAGCAGTTGCTGCCGCTGATCGCAGTCACGTCCCGTCAAAGCCAGCCCGCTTGCGAAGAAGATCGCGCGTGATCAAAAAGTGGATTTGTCCAACGTGAAAGGCACGGGACCAGGTGGAAGAATTGTCCGCAAGGATATTGAAGCGGCACTGGCTGGCGGTCAAACGATGAAAGTCGAAAGCCGCCCGACTTCCATCGTCTCATCACCTATTATCGTTTCACACGAAGACAAAGTTGTCCCCACCACCAAACTGCGCCAAGCCATCGGTCGCAGACTGGTTGAATCCAAGACAACCATCCCGCATTTCTATGTGACCCACGAATTCAAAATGGACGCCTTGATGGATATGCGCAAGCAGGTCAATGCGTATTTGCCCGATAATGAAAAAGTCTCGGTCAATGACTTTGTTCTCAAAGGCGTGGCGTTGTCGCTGCGGCAATTCCCCAATTTGAATGCGACACTCAAAGGCACCGAGATCGTCCAGTTCGGACATGTCAATGTCGGCGTGGCAGTCACCGTCCCTGGCGGACTGATGACCGTGGTCGTCAAAGACACCGATCAAAAGACATTGCGCCAGATCTCAGGCGAAGTCAAAGCCATGGCAGGGCGTGCCCGCGAAGGCAAAGTCAAGCCCGAGGATGTGGATGGTTCCACCTTCTCCACCTCCAACTTGGGCATGTACGATGTCGAAGATTTCATCGCCATCATCAATCCGCCCGAGGCTGGGATCTTGGCGATCTCTTCCGCAAGAGAAGTGCCAGTTGTGGAAAATGGACAGGTCAAAGCAGGATGGCGAATGAAAGCCACCATTTCCGTTGACCACCGAGTCAGCGATGGAGCCGAAGCCGCACAGTTTATGCAAACGTTGGCGAGCTTCCTGGAAAATCCTGTTAGGATGTTGGTGTAAAAATTTTTATTTGTAGAAAGGAGAAATAAAATGGCAACGAGAAATGCAGATGCAGTTTGGACTGGCTCCCTGAAAGAAGGCAAGGGAACCATGAAGTTCGGTACGTTTGAAGGTGCTTATACTTGGTCGTCGCGTTTTGAGGATGGGCAGGGCACGAACCCCGAGGAGTTGCTTGGCGCGGCACACGCAGGATGTTACTCCATGGCGCTGAGTTCCGGCCTCGGCAAGAATGGATTCACACCCAAGCAGATCATACCCAGGCGCAGGTCACACTCGAGGTGATAGATGGCAAGAGCCGCATAACCAAGATCCACCTGACCACCGAGGCAGTTGTGGCCGATATCAGTGATGAAAAGTTCCAGGAGATTGCCGCAGCAACAAAGGAAGGATGTCCCGTTTCCGCGGCGCTGGCAAGCACACCAATCACATTGACTGCCCGCCTGTTGACTGAATAAACGGAGAAGGTCAAGCCTGAGGCTGGGATTTTGGCGATCAGATCTGCAAAAGAAATATCTGTTGTTGTAAGGGCGGACGGCCGTCCGCCCCAACTTGAAATCGGCTGGCCGCTACCGCGTGAAAACCATCATCTCCATTGACCACCGCATTAGCGGTGGAGCCACCATCTCTGTTGACCACCGTATCAGCGGCGCAGCACGAAGCGTGCAAACGCGCCCGAAAGGGCATCTGGACAGGTGGAAAATTCCGTTAGAATGTTATGTAAAGCGGTAAAAAAATCAAACTGTACAGAGCTTGATTTTTTACCGTTCTGCCATATTATGCTGCGCTATAAAATATATCGGGAAAGGAAGAAACTGTATGTTGGATAAAATCATGAGAGGGCGAAATTACCTGTATGTTTTGCTCGTGGTCGGTATCTTTGTCGTGACTCTGGGCGATGAGCTTTGGCCAACCTGGTATATCGATATAACGCTTTTTATTGCCCAGATTCTGATCCTGCGCTGGTTTGTTACTCAACAGGTACACAAGCGAATGATGGCCGAATCGCACGCACAGACCGGACGTAACGTACCAGAGCTGGAATCTGAAGAAATCAAGAGCACTGGGACATTGAAGTTCCTTCCTACAGACGCCTTCTCGACCAGCCCGCAATTTGTTGAAACACGAGAATTTGTGATCCAGAATATTCGCTCTGTTTTCAATAAATCACTGCTCCTTGATGCGGGAGCTGCTTTGGGATATATCTTTATCCCGCTCGTGCTGTCGGGGAATAATACCGAGTCCGACAATTATTGGGGTGTAGTTTTCATCGGTATATTTATTTTGTTTTCAATTGTTCTGCGATTTCTTTTTCTGCGTAACCAGTTCCGCCCATCAGATTCGACGTTCAAAACTGTGGAGTTGGGGCGAGCGCCCATCATTGTCGCATGGCAAGGTGTGACGACGTTATTGAGAGAATTGGCAGTTGTGTTGGAACGCGGATTGCAGTTGGTAATTGCGGCCTGGCTTGGGATCATGTTCTTGTTTTCGGCAATGAGCGCAAAGGAGTGGGGCCTGGCGGCAGGGCTTTTGGCCGCAGGCGCCTTGCATTTTTATCTTTTTCGCCTGTCCCGCCCAAAAAACGATAACAATATCAAATTGCTGGTTCTGCGCACCTTTGGTCTTAACGAAAACGCCATGTTTGTCTTTGGGCGCCTGCTCGCTTTCTGGCAGCATGTCGGAAATTTCTTTACCATCGTCGATTCCTCCTACCTAAATCACAATTACCGCCCCCTGTCCCGGCGCAGTCTCGGCGTGATGGTGCTGCTTGGTGTCCTCACTTTTAGCCTGATGTCCGTGCTGCAATCCCAGTTTGGGTTTCAGGCTGGGACGGTGCTGTTGTATATTTTTGGTTTTGGCATTCCGCTTTTGGCCATGTTAGCTTTTGAGTATTACATGATCAACCGCAATTTTGTGCAAAGCCGAGAGATTGCCCGGGCGCGATTCGAAAGCGTGGAGAAACACCCCCGCCAGCAATTCGGCATTCTTTACCGCGGCGTCCCTACCATGTGCCACGATAACACCTGGCAGGCTACTGTTGCAGAGATGGTCAATATAGCCGATGTTGTCTTGATGGACTTGCGCGGTTTTTCCGAAAAGAAAAAAGGTTGTGAATATGAGATCGATTATCTGATGGATAATATCGCCATTGAGCAGGTAGTCTTCATAATCAGCACCAAAGATGACCTTTCTTTCATTCACCGCACCTTCCTTGAGCGCTGGGAGTACTTGCGCAAGCACTCTCCAAATCTCGACGAACCAGGCAAGGAACGAGACCACTTTATCCAACTCTACATTTCTGATGCGCAGGACGAAGCTGACGTGCAGGGTGTGTTTGACTATGCGCTCGGCACGGCCTGGATGGCTGGCCGCATTCAGGGTTCCCCGGCAACGGTTTAATCACATCACCCCCCAAATGTAATAAAACCTGGGTAGTGTTGTATTTCCCATCCCGTGTTCAGAATGTTGGTTTAAAAAGCAGGATATTTTCGATAATTCTTATTTAGCCTGGCACATAAAAGCCACCATCTCCGTTGACCTCCGTGTCAGCGATGGAAATAAAAAGCCTCCGAGTTCAAAATAACTCGGAGGCTTGCCTCATTAATCTTATTTATCTTGGCACATAATATTCGATCAACAAATGGGGACGGTCTATTTGTGGGTCGTAATTCCCGCTATAGAACCTAATATAGTCATCGGTCAGATCGTTGTTGTCATCCAGTAGGAAGCCAAGTCGGAGTTGCGTCACATCCGTCAAGTTGATGTATGGGAATGCCCTGCTATCCAACAGCGCCCAATACCACCCGCTGACAGGGTTGTTCTGGATCGTACCCACCATATACATATCTGCGGGTGCTTCAAAATCCAGCGATTGCAATGACCCAAAATTAAACAGGTTGAAGTTACCGAACAAGCCCTTGCGAATATCGATCGAGATATTTTGGTGAGTGGTGAACGGGTCGGTTCCAACCACATCCTGCTTTTTTATCATCAGAATAGCCTGGGTAATCACCGCATTATCCGGCAGGTAGTAGGTTGGGAAGTGCAAAACAGAGCGAAATTGACGGTTCTGGGCATCGTCACCGAGTTTGAAAACTGCGGCAGCGGAATTCTTTGAACCACCTGTATTACTGTTTTCACTTGATTCAAGCACCCACCCATCACTCGCTCCTGTGGATCGATAATCAACGCTGAAGATGGTCGGGGCAATGGTGATCGAATACACCTCCCCCGTTGTGAAACTGCCATTGCCTGCACCCACTCCACCCAGCGGCAGGGTCGCAGAATCCATAATGCTGTCATTATCGATCAGGTCAAGGCGCAGCGTGCCACTGCCAATGCCGCTACTGGAAGAGACGGTGATGGTGTAAATATTGGCAGAACTGCTTATGTTGCTAATGTACATGGAAAGATTGCCGGTTCTGGTCAGCACAAAATCGTCTGCATCCACATTAATGACGGGTTCAGAGAAAATCACATTGAAATGAACGCTGCTAGCAGTTGTCGGGTTTGCATCAGTCCGCAGAATGCCGGTCACAATGGGAGCGGTATTGTCAGACCTGACGATCGTGTAGGCTTCACCTGACGTGAAATTTCCATTTCCAGCACCTGGTCCACCCAAAGGGGAGCTCGAAGCGTTCAGTATGCTATCGTTATCAACTATATCCAGGCGCAGATCGCCGTTACCACTGCCGGTACCAACTGTGACCGTGTACATGTTTCCAGAACCGCTCACATTCGTTATAAGAACACCGCTGATACTGCCAGTGGTCGTCAGGGAAAAATCACTTGGGTCCACACCGCTGACGGCTTCTGAGAAGTTCACGGTGAAGTTGACACTCGCCGCATCTGTGGGATTGGCGTCAGCACGCAGGCTGCTGGTAACGCTCGGCACACTCGGTGCGCTTTTGTTGATGGTGTAAATCTCTCCTGTGGTGAAGCTCCCGTTGCCCACACCTACGCCGCCAAGTGGATTACCAATAACATTATCCAGAATGCTGTCATCATCAATGAGATCCAGGCGCAGGGTGCCATCTCCCGTACCAGTGTTGACCGTGACGGTGTACGTTGCTTCGGCTCTGTATTGGTCCTCCCTGGGATCAATGGCTGTAATGGTCGCGCCTGATATGCTACCTGTAGTGGATAAAACAAAATCGCTTGGACTGACAGGATAGACTAATTCAGAGAAGGTCACCGTGAAGCGCACAGTCTCGGCAGTGGATGGGTTGGGGTCGGCGCGCGCAATGCTCGTGACGGTGGGGACGCTCTTGTCGATCAGGTACGGTTTTCCTGTGAAATTCCCATTTCCTGCGCCGACGCCACCCAATGGATTGAGGACCGTGTCTACAATACTGTCATTATCGACGACATTTAGGCGCAGCCTGCCATCGCCTGTGCCGGTAGCAACGGTGACGAAATATTCAACGCCGTTCCCGCTGACTCCCGTAATGGAAGCGCCGGTTATGCCTTCGAGCATTTCCAGGGAAAAATCGTCTGCAGTAACCCCGGTAACCGGCTCTGAGAAAATCACTATAAATGAAACACTAGCGTGGGAGGGATATGGGCATTGCGGTGTGGAAAACCCGCAATCCGGAGTGACCGAAGCGACGGTCGGGTTGCGCTCAGGCCCATAGGAGACCTCGCGGACGAAGATGTCTGGGGCTCCGTTCGTGTCGCCGCTGACCAGGTTCGAGGCGCCGGACCAGAAGGCAACAATCTTTCCATCAGCCGAGAGCGACGCGCCGAAGGACGAGTCATTGCCACCCGTTGCACGAATGGATGCGCCCGTCTGGAGATCGCGGACCCAAATATTCATGATCCCATTATTATCGCCTTTATCGTAGAAGGAGAATGCCACGTACCGTCCATCCCTGGAAATGGTCGGTTGGTCGAACAGACCTACTGTCATGATCCCACCTTCTGAATAGACCGAGGCGAGCGTAGTCTGTCCGATCTGGCGGTCATGTACGTAGACAAGGTCTTTGCCTCTATATTCATCAGCTCTGGGATCAAGATTACCCGAATCAGATAGGAATACAACATAACGACCATCCCCTGAGATGGCCGGGCTGCCTCCGCCCCCGTCCGCCTGCTCTCCGCTCGTATTGACCGAGACGCGGGTTATACCTCCTGTCTGGAGATCGTACACGAAAATATCCGCTTTGCCATTCGTGTCCCCCGCGACCAGGTTCGTGCCGCCGGAGGAAAATGCCACGTAGCGCCCATCATCAGATATGTCCACCGCGCCGGAGCCCCCATTCGCTTCGGCTCCGTTCGAAGCAACCGAGACGCGTCTGGTTTGACTGGTCTGGCGGTCATGTACGAAGATATCTCCCGCATTGTTCGTATCCCCACTGACCAGGTTGGTTGCTTCGGAGGAGAAGGCTACATAGCGTCCATCACCGGAGATCGCCATATAGGAATCGGAGTTTTCACCATTCGCTTCGTGTCCGCTCGAATTTACGGATACGCGTGTTGTCAGACCAGTCTGGCGGTCATGCACGAAAATGTCGCCGACTCCATTGGTGTCCCCACTGACCAGATTGGTGGCGGCTGAGTAAAATGCAACATAACGCCCGTCACCGGAGATGACAGCAGATCCTGAGCCATTGTTCGCTTGTTCCCCGCTTTGGGAGGCTACTGAAACACGGGTCGTCGCACCGGTCTGACGATCCTTTATAAAGACATCCTCCATGTTATTCGTATCATTGGGGATAAGATTCGTGGCACCGGATACGAAGACCACATACCGCCCATCAGCGGAGAGTTGACCCCTTACAGAGCCAGCATTCGCTTGCGCTCCACTCGAGTCAAACTGAAACACGCGTAAGATCACCCGGGGCGGCATAAGCCGGGCGCGCCGCCCCCGGAGTTAATTCTGCCAGTAAGGCAAACAGCATCACTACGGCAATAACCCGCGCTATGAATTTTTTTTGCCTGGAATTCATCGTTCTCTCCTCTTGGAGAACCTCTTGCACATCCATCAGTAGATGTATCAACAAACAAAGGTTCCACAATCCATCTGGAGACCACCATAAACATTAGGAATTGACATCTTGTGAAGGCGCAAAACTTTAGGCTGTAATTTCCCACAACTCGGCTAAACTCCTGCGCTGATTGCGCTATGAAGAGAGAGTGGCCTCACAATATTATTAAATCACGAATTTGGAAGGTGGAGTAATTTCTCCCCTGTTTTGGAACAATACTGTAACAATATTTGAGTTGAATACCGTATCTGGACTTTGGCACAAAAACGAGGCGTAGGATTTAACCCACGCCTCGTTTTTTGCATATTACGGGACGTAATACTCGATCTGCAATACTGGACGATAATCGAGTAAGACACTATCTCCGCTATAGAATTTGATGGTATCCGCTCCCAGATCGTCGTTGTCATCAAGCTGAAATTTTAAGCGGAATTGTGTCGAACCTGTCACATTAATGTACTGGAAAGCAGTTTTGTCCATCGCCGCAGAGAACCAGTTATCTACAGGCGCATTGAGGATCATGCCTGCAAAATCCTTGCTGGCTGGGGCTTGAAAATCCGTTTCCTGCAGAGCGCTGACTCCAAATGGACCAGCACTAATATCCACTATAACGTTCTGGTGGGTAGTGAACGGGTCAGTGCCAGTCACACTTAGTTTTTTTATCTTGAGCATGGCGCTAGTGATCACTGCATCATCAGGGAGAGAGGATGTAGTGAAATCCAGGATGGTCCGAAACTGGCGGTCTTCGGCATTGTCACCCAGATAAAATGTGGGGGAGATGGAATTTAGTCCACCGCCCAGATCGCTGTATTCGCTCAATTCGATCACCCAGCCATCGTTCGTTTTATTGGAAGTGAAGGTGGCCGTGCTGATATCAATCGGGGTGGATTTAATGACGGTATATGTCTCGCTTGAGGTGAAATTCCCGTTATCGAGCCCGGTGCCTCCCAATGGATTGCCAGCCATATCAACGATGCTGTCATCGTCCTTGACGTTCAGTCCGATGGTTCCATCCTCATTGCCGGTGTTTACTGAAACGATGTACATATTGTCTGACCCGCTGACATTCGTCACGGATGCGCCGCTAAGACTGCCGCTTGTAGTTAACGCAAAGTCACTTGCATCCACGCCGCTCACAGACTCGGAAAAGCTGACCTTGAAATTCACACTTTCGGCGTTGGTGGGATTTGCATCAGCGCGAGCTACAAAAACAACCACGGGAGGCAGATCAAACCCTGATTCGTACGCACCAGCATCAGGCGCGTTGCCCTCAAAATCGCCATTGATACCGGGGATTACAACGCCGCGATCCACATTCGGGCTTGATGGAAGAAGCGTGAAGTCCCCGCCCTCTGGATTGACAAATCCGGGGATATCTTCATATCCATTGCATTCAAGGCCGGTCCCTGTACACAACGCAGCGATGGTATTGTAGTTTTTGTTTTCCCATTTGAAGTGCGGGCCAGCTGACCCTCGCGTGGTATACCAGTTGTCATTATTCCAGTCATGTCCCCTGGAGCCAGTGAAAGGTTCTTCGAACGCATACCCGTTCCCCTGGAAAATATTATTGCGCATGACCGAGTTATATACGGGATGGATCATGCTCATTGCATTTAGATCCTTTGCATTTGTCCAACTTGTGTTGTGATAGATCAGCACAACACCATCGGACTGCAAATCCCATTTGATGCTTGTGCCGGTGAAATTAGTAAACGACGAGCGCAGCACCCAAGTGGGGCCCTGAGTAACGGGCGCCAGGGATATGCCAACCAGCGTTGTATCAACGGTATTATTCCGAAAACGGTTGTTGACGCAGGCGCCTTCAGGCTCGAGAGCATCGTCGCCAATATGATGGATGTAATTGTTGTAGATATCGGTATCAAATGCAATGCCGGAATTCTCCAGGGCAGCCGAAGAACCCGTATAAATACCGTTGAAGAAATTATGCAGTTCATTGGCGCGCACGATCGCCCCAATATGACCCCTAACGACGATTGCGGTGCCTTCCATCGAAGTGGCCTTAACTGCCCTCCAAGGCCATTCGTTTACGGGCGGATCGTAAATCTCGTTATATTCGATGCGGGTATCATTGCCTTGATCCCCAGTGCCATTCCAGTTGACGAAGATTCCCAACTGCAAGTTGTGGATCTTATTCTTGCGGATCACCACATGAGATGAGTTTTTTGCACAAATACCACAGCCATCTTTTACTGTACCATAATACTGAATTTCAAATCCTTCGACCCAGATCCAATTGCGTCCAGTTACGTCAAAGGCGCTATTTAAACGAGGAGCCTGCCATGTATGTTTGGAAGGATCGTCCAGGCTGCGCACATAGAGTTTGTTGCTGCCTGGCGCAATGTACCAGCCCTCGTTCATTATCGTCCTGTTATGCCCGCGTCCTTCCACCAGCCCTTTAAGGTTATCGTACATGTAGTAGCGCTGCCCGTCACGCGCCAAATATTTAATGGTTGGAGCAATACGAGTGAACCATACACCCTTCTTATAAGATGCCCAGATATTCCCGCTCAGAGTTTGTGAACCGTCAAGGATTGCGCCGCTGCCCTCCGCCTTGACCTGTATCCAGTTGTCTGCAGAGCCTGATACTGGGAATGAAACTGCCTCACGATAAACACCATCGGCAACCAGCACTTGGGTTCCTGCAACGGCGTGGTTTACCGCTTCCTGTATAGTCTTGAAAGGCTTGGACATTGAACCATCACCGCCAGTTGATGCATCATCGTCCACGTACAAAACAGCTTTGGGTGTGAATTGAAGCTCGTCTGGCTGGGTAGTGACTGAACCGATAATTTCAGTAGCCCCACTTAAAACCTTAATGTCGTACGTTGTAGCTGGAGAAAGGCCAAACAAACTGCCGACAAGTCGCCCGCTATCGATCTGCATCAATGGATGACCTGAATGCCAGTCGGTTTCGCCTTCCCGACGATAGAACAGGTCAGCAGTTTTCGGTAAGCTGGTGCCGTTCACGACCACGCCAATCGTTTCAATGTTGGCATACAGATCCATTTTGGAAAAAACGGTCAAAAATAATTGCGAATTTGGATTGGATACTGGGAATATTAAATTTTCATCCAAAGTTTTGGTGGATGATTTAGATTGAATTGAGCTGTTTTGTGGAATCAGATCGCCTTCAGGTGCGAAAGTCGGCAATCTTAAGTTACCCGCAAAAAGAGAAAGAGCAAGCGTCAATAGAATAGGAAGCGTTTTCATTTTGGCTCCTTTTCAACAAATTCTACCCTCTTAAAGAAAAACAGCATACAAAAATATTGATTGAAAGTTGAATATGTCTTTCAAGATTTGAGCCAAAAACCCCAAGCTATATTCCTTTATAATCATCAGGTCATTATGTAAAAATTACAAATCAAAGGAGACCCTGCCAATGCTGTCAGCTTACACCCCAACCCCATTAGTAAAACTCACCCACCCCGAGTGGAGCAAGAACGCCGTCATCTATCAGATCAATACCCGCCAATTCACAAAAGAAGGGACATTCAAAGCGGCAGAATCCCATCTGCCCCGTCTGAAAGAACTGGGCGCAGACATTTTATGGTTGATGCCGATCCATGAGATCGGGCAGAAAAACCGCAAAGGCACGCTTGGAAGCCCGTACTCCGTCAAGGATTATTACAGCGTCAACCCTGAGTTTGGGACAATGGATGACCTGAAACATTTTGTCCGCGCAGCGCACGACATGGGAATGTACGTCATTTTGGATTGGGTGCCCAACCACACCGCCTGGGATAATGTCCTCGTCAGCGAACACCCCGAATGGTACACCCGTGACTGGAAAGGTGACTTCCACCCAACTCCCTGGTGGGATTGGTCCGATATCATTGACCTGGATTACTCAAAACCTGAACTTCGCAAATACATGACAGAAGCGATGAAGTACTGGGTCACCGAAGCAGATGTAGACGGCTATCGCTGCGATGTTGCGGGTTTTGTGCCGACTGATTTTTGGAATACCCTACGCAAGGAACTGGACGCGATCAAGCCTGTTTTCATGCTGGCGGAATGGGAATCACGTGACCTGCATATTGAATCCTTCGATATGACCTACGCCTGGAGTTGGTACGACACGATGAAAAGTATTGTCAACGGCAGTGACGATGTGTCCCACCTATTCAAATATTATTCATGGAATGTAAAAGCTTATCAATTTGACATCATGCGCATGTTGTTCGTCACGAACCACGATAAAAATGCCTGGGAAGGGACTCAATACGAAATATTTGGCGAGGCTGTTGAAGCCGTGATCGCGCTCTCTGTGACAAGCGAAGGCATGCCGCTGATCTACAACGGGCAGGAAGCAGGCGAAGGCAAACGCCTGTCCTTCTTCGAGAAAGATCAGATTGAATGGCAGGAACATCCCATTGGCACGCTTTACAAAAAACTGTTTACCCTCAAGAAGAAAAACACTGCCTTGTGGAATGCTCATTGGGGCGCAAGGATGCTGCAAATCCCAAACAGCGCGCCTTTAAAAGTATTCAGCTTTGTACGGCAGAATGAAAAAGATAAAGTGTTTGCTGTATTTAATTTTTCCGCCGAGCCGCAAAACGTGACTTTCCACGAAAGCCTGTTTCATGGAAAGTACACAGACTATATGAGCGGACAATCCGCAGAACTATCCGCTGCGACACAAATTGAACTCCAGCCTTGGGAATATAGGATATTTGTCAAATAATAAAAGAAGGTCATGCCAAAAGCATGACCTTCTTGATTAACCGTATAACTCTTTTCTGAAAAACTCAGGCAATGCAAACGCCGCCTTGTGGACTTCGGGATTGATGTAATTATTCACACCAGGCGGAAGCGGAGTCTTCAAGCCATTCTCCCACGGCGTATCTGAGACGTACATGAAGCCAATTCCGCCGCCAGGATATGTTGGGACATTGGCATAATAATACGCGGGATTTTTTGTGAGTGACTTGGCTGATTTGTAAATCTGCTTGATCAACTCTGTATCAAAGAAGGGCTGCTCGCATTGCGTAGATGCGGCGCCGCCAGGAACAAGCGCGCGCACCATGAGTTTATAGAACTCATCTGAGAACAAGCGCTCGGCCATGCCGATCGGGTCGGTGGTATCGGAGATGATGACATCAAACTGGCCAGGGTTTTCTTCGAGAAAACCAAAAGCGTCACGTACAAGCAGGGCGGCACGAGGATCAGCCCACGGGTCGCCAAATGACGCAAAGTGTTCGCGTGACAGATCCACAACACGCTGATCCAATTCACAGACGACAGCCTCTTCGACGGAGGGATATCGCAATACTTGTTGAAGTGATCCACCATCTCCCCCGCCAACGATCAAAACCCGTTTGGGGTTTCCAACTGCCAGCATGGGCACGTTGGCGATCATCTCATGATAGCCAATGTTATCGCGCTCAGTGAGTTGAATAATACCGTCGAGGATCAGAGCGTTGCCAAAGAACTCAGTCTCTACAACTTGAAGATGTTGGTATTCAGTTTGTTCATCTGCAAGGATCTTCTTAACACGAATTCCCTTGCGATAATATGGATGCAACTCTTCTGTAAACCAGATGCTCATATATTCTCCTACACAGCAATGGGCATTCGGGTTTCGATCTCTGCATCACGATCCAGTTTACGAAGCGTGAAATTATCTGCGCCGAATGCATGCTTTATATTTTGAATAAGCGGCAAAAGGTCTTTACCAATTGCACAGGTAAACAGGTCAATGGCACAATAGCCATATTCAGGCCAGGCATGCAAACTTGCATGAGACTCGGAGAGGAGCAGAAAACAAGTAAATCCATGCGGACTAAACTTGTAAAAGCCCTCGTCCACAACCGTTAATCCGCTGGAACGGACGGCATTCGCAAACAAGCCATAAGCCCGTTCACTATCCATAAGTACCTCTTGGTCACAGTTGGAGAGATCAAAAATATAATGTTCTCCCAGTTTCAAAATCGCGTTCACTTGCACCTCCAAATTAAAAAATGAAAGAACCCGCTCGAAGACATCAACTTTTCATTTCAAAACGATCCGCAGGATGTATCCCTGCGTAACGAGTGAAACGGTCTCCGAACAGACTCTATACGATATTTATACTATGTTACGGCAGTGCGTCAATCTTTTCAGCCAGTGAATATTTTTTATTTCCAAACCCTGTTGAAATCAAAACCATCATTGCACACGCCACACAGGTCATAATCATTATTCAAACAGGTTTTTCATCAATGATTTGAAGCGGGCATAAAAATGGCTGCGCTTTTTTCAAAATATCACATATCACCTTTTTTTCAAAATACTCACATCATCCACCTCTTGTTATCAGCCCCGCTTGCCCTTATGATTAGCCGCACATGACCTACACTTCAATTTACCTCCACATTCCCTTTTGCAAACACCGCTGCGCCTACTGCGACTTCAACACCTACGCAGGTCAGGAAGATTCGATTCCAGCTTACGTATCAGCTTTAATAAATGAGATTGAAGCAGTCTCCACGCTCAAGCCGAATCCAATTAATGTGCATACGGTTTTCTTCGGAGGTGGAACTCCCTCGCTTCTTTCCGCGCCCCAGTTTGATTCCATTCTCCAGGCATTGCGCGCCGCCTTTACATTTACCGCTGACGCGGAGATCAGCATCGAAGCCAACCCAGGCACGATCTCCCCGCAGCAATTGATCGCTCTGCGCAAGACAGGCATCAATCGCATCAGTTTTGGCGTGCAATCTGCCAACACCGAAGAGCTGCGGATGCTCGAACGCATTCATGATTTCTTCACCGTCATCGAATCCGTATCCGCTGCCAGAAAAGCAGGCTTCGACAATCTTAATCTGGATTTGATCTACGGCCTCCCCGAACAGAGATTGTCCACATGGCAAACCACCCTCGCACGTATCATTGACCTTCACCCTGAACACATCTCTGCATATGCATTGACACTTGAACACGGCACACCCTTTGGACGTTGGTCATCCAAAGGTCTGCTCCCTCTTCCTGACCCTGATCTCGCCGCCGAAATGTACGAATACGCCGAAGAGTTTCTGGAAAGCAACGGCTATGTACATTACGAGATTTCAAACTGGGCGAGAAAGAACAAGGATGAAATTCCAGTTAAAAATTCATCCTTCATCCTTCATAATTCATCCTTGGTTTGTCGCCACAACCTCCAATACTGGCATTCCCTCCCCTACCTCGCCTTTGGCGCAGGCGCACATGGATATGCCAACGGATATCGATATTCCAATGCACTAAGAATCAAAACCTACATTGACCGACTTACGAATATCGAAGCCCGAATATCAAATCTCGAATTTCCCCTCTCCCCTGCCACCGTCAACCAGCACAAACAAACATTGAAAGATGACATGTCCGAGTACATGCTGAACAATCTCAGACTAACGAATGCCGGGGTAGCGGAATCAGATTTCAGGTTGAGATTTGGATGCGGACTTCTGGATGTCTATCCAAAGGAAATAGAGGAACTCATCCGCAATGGTCTGCTTGAATCAAAGACCTCCGAGGTTTCAGAAACCTCGGAGGTCTATCGACTTACCAAACGCGGAAGACTATTGGGAAACCAAGTCTTTGTAAAATTTGTATAGCACATCAAAAAGACCTCCAAGTCACCGACTCGGAGGTCTTCCTTATTACTTATTACTCGTTACTTATTACTGCCTTACTTCTTCTTCGTAACTTTCTTAACTGTTTTCTTGACAGCCTTCTTCGCAGCGGACGCCTTCACAGCAACTTTCTTGGCAACGACTTTCTTCGCCGCAACTTTCGGGCGATGAGTCAATGCTGCTTGAGCTGCCGCAAGGCGAGCGATCGGCACGCGGAACGGTGAGCAGGATACGTAGTTGTTGCCGATGATATGGCACCATTCCACCGAGTTGGGATCGCCGCCATGTTCGCCGCAGATACCCACTTCGAGGTTCGGGCGGGTGGCGCGTCCATCGTTGATCGCCATCTGCATCAGTTTGCCGACGCCAGCGCGGTCAATCGTCTGGAAGGGATTGGTTTCGAGAATGCCCTGTTCCTGATAGGTGATGAGGAAGTTGCGTTCGGCGTCATCGCGGGAATAGCCGTAGGTCATCTGGGTCAGGTCATTGGTACCGAAGGAGAAGAATTCAGCCTTCGTGGCAATTTCGCCAGCGGTGGCAGCGGCGCGCGGGATTTCGATCATCGTGCCGAATTTGTATTCAAACTTGATGTTCTTCTCGCTCATCACAGCGGAGGCGATGCGCTCAAGGCGCGGCTGGATCCACTCAAGTTCCTTGACGGTTCCTGTGAGCGGGATCATCACTTCGGGCTTGACAACGATGCCGCGCAGGGTGCAATCCGCAGCAGCTTCCATAATTGCGCGGACTTGCATTTCCACGATTTCGGGCATGACAATGCTCAGGCGGACGCCGCGCAGACCCATCATCGGGTTGGATTCGTGCATTCCCTTGATGGATTCGAGCAGACTTTCCTTCTCAGCCAAGCCTTCGGTCTGACCCTTCACCTGCATTTCGATCACTTCGCGCAGAAGTTTTTCTTCATCGGGCATGAACTCATGGAGCGGCGGGTCGATCAAGCGGATGATAACGGGGTAGCCGTCCATCGCTTCAAAGAGACCATCGAAGTCCTGGCGCTGGGAGGGCAGGAGTTTGTTGAGGGCTGCGGTGCGTCCATCGCTGGTTTCAGAGAGGATCATATCCTGAACGATAGGCAGGCGCTCGGGCTCAAAGAACATGTGCTCGGTGCGGCAGAGACCGATACCCACGGCGCCGTAAGAACGGGCGCGCTGGGCATCTTTCGGGTAATCGGCGTTCGCCCAAACCTGCAAACCACGCATCGGCTTGCCGTTGGAATCCACGCGGATACCCTTGCGGGCGGAAATTTCATCTGCCCACTGGAGCAGGGTCATCAGTTCGGTTTGTTCTTCGAGGGAAGGCGTGGTCATCGGAATCTGACCAACGAACACTTTACCCGTTGTGCCGTCCACCGAAATCCACTCGCCTTCCTTGACGATGATTTCACCGACTTGCATTTCGCGTTTTTCGAGATCGATCTTGATCACCGATGCGCCCACTACGCAGGGGATACCAAACTGACGGGCAACGACTGCGGCGTGAGAGGTCGCTCCGCCTTCGCTGGTCAGCACGCCTTGGGAGGCGATCATGCCGTGAACATCATCGGGTTTGGTGAAGGGGCGAACCATGATGGTTTTCTGCCCAGCTTCCTTCGCCATCTTCTCGGTCATATCCGCATCAAAGTAGATTTGACCAACTGCGGCGCCAGGAGAGGCATTGACGCCCTTGGCAAGGAACTTGCCTTCCTTCTCGGCTTGATCCATCGCGGCGGCATCATACTGCGGGTGAAGCAACGCATCCACATTATCAGGGGTCACACGCTTGACTGCTTCTTCCCTGGTGATAAGTTTTTCGTTCGCCATATCCACTGCCATCTTGACAGCAGCTTTGGCGGTGCGCTTACCGATACGAGTTTGGAGCATCCACAACTTGCCGCGCTCGATGGTGAATTCTACGTCCTGCATATCGTAGTAATGTTTTTCGAGCTTCGCAGTGATCTCCATGAACTGCTTGTATGCCTTAGGCATCTGGTGAACAAGGTTCTCGATTGGGTCAGCATTGCGGATACCAGCCACCACATCTTCGCCCTGAGCGTTGATCAGGTACTCACCCATCATCTTGTGATCGCCAGTGGACGGATTGCGCGTAAACGCCACACCTGTGGCGCAGTCATCGCCCATGTTGCCGAAGACCATCGTACAAATATTGACAGCGGTTCCCAATTTGTGGGAAATGCCTTCCTTGTTGCGATAGTCCACAGCACGCTTACCGTTCCATGAGCGGAACACAGCTTCGGTGGCTAATGAAAGTTGTTTGTAGGGGTCTTGCGGGAAATCTTCGCCTGTTTCCTTCTTATAAGCTTCCTTATACATCCCAACAACTACCTTCCAATCATCGGCAGTCATTTCGGTATCGAGTTTATAACCCTTCTCGTTCTTATACTCATGCAGACGGATGTTCAAATGCTTCGTCAGCAACATCCATTACCACTGTGCCAAACATCTCGATCAGACGGCGGTATGAATCGTAGGCAAAACGCGCATTGCTGTCGCGGTAATTATGCCCTCGATCACATCATCGGTCAAACCGAGATTGAGGATCGTGTTCATCATGCCAGGCATGGAAAATTTCGCACCTGAGCGGCAGGAAACCAAAAGTGGGTTTTTGGCATAGCCGAACTTTTTACCTGTCGCCTTTTCAATGACTTTGAGCGCCTTCAATTCCTGATCCCACATGCCTGCGGGGAACTTTGCACCCGCATCAGTGTATGCGTTACAGGCTTCGGTTGTGACCGTAAAGAACGGTGGTACAGGCACGCCTGCGCGTGTCATGTCCATCAACCCAGCACCCTTGCCGCCTACAATGGACTTCACGTTATCCCATGAACCGCCGGCAAGTTTTTCAACTTCTTTCACTTCGTTGAATAAATAGACCCATTTTTTCATTGTTATCTCCTGCGAACATAAAATTTGAAAACCTCGGAAACCCCACTAAAACCCTTGCGTATTTTTTAATCCACAAAAACTTTCCGAAGTCCTTAATCAACATTTCAATCGTGAAATATTTTACCAAAAAAGGAAAATTTCACAACTGACAAAAATCACGAGATAATCATAACTCAATCTGTAAATACATTGCAAAGTATATTCATTCATAAATCAGGCATAATGAGCGAACGGAAAAACAAAAACTATGTCAACAAAAATACTAGTAATTGACGACGATCTTGCCATCACTGAGCTAATGAGCATGTTGCTCAAAACGCACGGCTTTGATGTAATTACGACCAATAGCGGCGCGGAGGGCGTTAAATTGGTCAGGGAAAAGAATCCCAGCGTTGTGATTCTCGATCTGATGATGCCAGATATGGACGGATGGCAGGTCAGCAAAGCTATCCGCGCATTTAACAATGTGCCTATTCTTATCCTTTCTGCCATCAACGACCCAAGCATGGTAGCCAGCGTTTTAGATACAGGCGCGGATGATTTCCTTGTCAAGCCTGTACCAAGCAGTGTGCTGGTCGCTCATATCAGGAAAATGGTCAGGCGTAATACTGGCGCACTAAACAACCTGAATATTAAAAAGAAAGACCCCCTCGTGACGCAACCACTTTCATCCTAACCTTTCGACTACCTGGTGTTTTGATATCAAACCCGCCACTACTTTGTGGCGGGTTTTCATTTTTATTTCCGCAACTAAAACTAACTCGCCAAAAACTTCAACCCCTCTGCTATTTCGTCCGGGAACTCCATCATGGGCATGTGACCTGCATCCAGCACCTCAATAAATCGCGCAGAAGGTAATACAGCCTTAATTTCCTTTGCGCGCTCGATTGGGATCAACACATCCGCATTGCCATGAATAAGGACAACGGGGAAAATAACCGAGGAAAGATGGGACATTAAGTTCTCGCGTTCAGCCATTGCCTGGAGCGCACCGATCACAGCAGATGGAGTTTGCCGAACGATCACAGCGCGTACGAACGCCTGCACACGCGCATTCGCGGAAAGTTTTGGGGTCATCGCTTCAGCAACAATACCTACGCCTTTTTGAGCAACATCGGCGGCGGTTTGATAGCGGCGGTCTTTGCCTTCGGGGGAATCTGCAGCAGCTTGCGAGGCAACCAAACCCAGTCCGCTCACCCGCTGTGGATATTTCTTTGAAAAAGCCAGCGCGATATATCCACCCATCGAATGACCTGCAAGCGCAATTGTCTTAATGCCCAAATGGTCCAGCAAACCTGCAAGATCATCCGCCATGTCTGAAATGGTATATGGCGTTTCCACCGTGGTGGATTGACCAAATCCACGCACATCAGGCATGATGAGGTCAAATTGACTTTCCAATAAGGAAGCTACCTCATCCCATGAAGTATGATCCAAAGGATAGCCGTGTATCAGCATAAGCGGAGTTCCTTTGCCGCGGCGTGTATACGCCAGATTTATTCCATTTACAGCAACTATATTCATTTTTACCTGCCTTTCTATTTTCTCATTTCCACTTTACATCTACCTTTAGTTTACTTCCCAATTTCGATCTATAGTAAATATGACCGTTATCACGCCCAAACTCAAAGACACGGCGCGTAATGTCCACATCGGCTTTGCAGTATTCAGCAACTTTGTCCAGCTCGCCTGCGCGGAACCATTCCACAGATTTCACGCCATCTGCTGTTTTATTTGCACCGAGACTGGCGCTTGCAATGGTATCAAGGCTGACACGAAATCCTAAAATCTGTTGCAAGTCGAGGAGCATGTCCAGTGTAGGGATGGAGGCGAAACGCGTGTCAGGCGCATAAGGCTGTAACACGCGATAATCAAATCCGCGCAAGTTGAAGCCAACCACCTTTGTTGCGGACTTCAATTCCTGGATCAAGGCAGGGATATCCTGCTCCCAGTACACAGCGAAATCATTTCTTTGCGTTGACCATGTCACACCGCAAGCGACTTTCAACTTTTCGATATGGTCACGTCCGCCAACATCTTCAAAGAGATTTTGGGTTTCGAGGTCGAAAAATACGTAATTCATAATTCACCTTTTATCGTTTTTCGCATTGAGCGAAGTCGAAATGCAATGTCCTTCGACTTCGCTCAGGACGGCAGTTTCGCCAGTTCCTCGCGTGCAAATGCCAAAGCTTGCTCGCGAGTTTCGATCTTGCCTGCCGCCTGATTCTCGCGGATGGATTCCAACAACTGTCCCACAATAGGACCTGATCTTAAGCCGAGTTCCTTCATCAAAAAGTTGCCATCCAACAAACGCGGCGGGGAGATTATCTCTTCGGGTTTTTCAAAATAATTCTCAAGCAGAATTCGCGCAACGTCAAGATAAATATTCCATGTTTCAATGGTCAATGCGTGGGCGCGGGTGGCGCGCAAATCCGCCAAGCCGAGCAGGACGAGGTCAATACCCGCTTTACCGCTATCACGAAAAAAACGATAAATGGCTTTGCGCGAGGGTGTTTGTTTTTCTTTTTCAAGGCGGTCTGCGAAGAAATGGATCCGCATATGATTTTTTATGATCGTTTGCGCGCGCTCCACTTCGTCGTTGCTGACGTTATAGAATCGTAGTCTCTCCGCGGCAACTTCCGCGCCTTTGACATCGTGATCGAAAAAGCGGATACGCCCCGATTCTTCAACTGTTTTAGTTTCGGGCTTGCTGACGTCATGATACAAGGCGGCGAAGAAAAGCAGGGAACGCAATGAACGGTCAACGTTAAGCGCCTCGGCAAAATGATTTGCGATTTGTTCTCGATAACGTCCAAGCCGCAGTCCAAGCAGACCTGTAAACATATCGTTCGTTTTCTCGGCGTCGTAACCTACACGCAAAGCAGAGATGATCTGGTCGAGATGATCGAGTACGGCGAGGGTGTGCGTCCAAACATCATGCATGTGCGGCTCAGATTGTTCCACGCCTTTCATAGCGACCAACTCAGGCATCAGATATGGAAGCACACCAAGCATTTCAAGCGCACGCATGCAAGCATCGGGTTTTGGACCTTTGAGTATCTTGAAAACTTCGTCACGCAGACGTTCGGCAGAGATACGCCCAAGCTGATCTGCGGACTGCTTCATCAGTTCGCGGGTATTCTTTTCGATGTGAAAATCAAAAGCGGCGGCTTGACGAATGGCCCTCAAAATGCGGACAGGGTCATCAGATAAGGATGTGGGCGAGCAAGCGCGGATGGTCTTTGCGCGTAAATCCTTGCCACCTTCGGTTGGGTCAATGATGGTTTCGTCACGCAGGTTGTATGCAATGGCGTTGATGGTGAAATCGCGGGCGCGGAAGTCTTCAATTAAATCTGCGCCGCGATAGACCGCAAAATCAAGAAAGACGCGCGAGCCATCTTCATCAGTGAAGATAACTCTCCCCGTGTCGCGCTCGTCATCCAGGGGAAGGAAAGCTGCGCCGAGGGCATTGGCAACTGTTCGGGCGAGGGAAATGCCATTCGCAGGCAGAGCAAAATCCAGGTCGGGTGAGGGGCGGGAAAGTAAAAAGTCACGTACTGCGCCGCCGACGAGGTAAATCTCCTGGTTGGCGGGCAAAATATCCATGACTCTTTTTATCAAAGGAGGAAGTGAAAACATGAAAACAATCTCTGGTCTTTCTTTGTGACGACTCTGCTGAGAGGCGCGCAAGGCTTGCTCGGGTGTATCGCCTTGTGCGACAACTTTTCCACGAACGCGGGCCACCCAGCGGCCTGCGTAGGATGAAGGAAGTTGTTCGGGGTTGGGAATATCGTCACTCATTCCAGTTGCAGCAGATCAAACAGAGGGTTTATATTTATCCAGATCCACCACACCCACGAAAGTCAGGTTGCGATGGTATTCGTCGAGGTCGAGGCCGTAGCCAAAAACAAATTTGTTGGGGATGGAAAAGCCGAGGTAGTCAATTGTAACTTCTGCTTCGCGGCGCTCGGGTTTATCCAACAACGCGCAGACTTTTAGCGTTTTGGGGTTGCGGGTCTTGAGCATGTTCAGCACTGAAGCGATCGTATGGCCGCTGTCTATAATGTCTTCAACCAGAAGCACATCCTTGCCGCCAATGTCCGTTTGCAGGTCAAGGGTGACGCGCGCAGAACCAGTCGATTGACGTGCCCCGACGCCATAGGATGAAACAGCCATGAAATCCATCATGTGCAGCGAGGTGATACTGCGGCTGAGATCAACCATGAACGGCACCCCTCCGCGCAAAATGCAGATAAGCAAAAGATTGCCATCTGGATAATCCGCGCTGATCTGCGCACCGAGTTCTTTCACGCGCGCTTGCAGGGTTTCTGAGTCTATTAATATTTCGGACAGTACTTCTTCGTAGTTTTGCATATGGTTGGTTCCTTATTTCTGTTTCCTATCTTGGTACTTCGTGATGCAATCTACAACGCGCTTCATACAACTCAGATGCGCCGACGATCACGACAGGGTCATCATAACGCGCAGGCTTCCCGTTGACCAGTCTTTGCGTACGCGAGGCTTCATCTCCGCAAGCCATGCAAATTGCATGAAGTTTTGTTACTTCCTCTGCTTCAGACATCAACACGGGCATCGAGCCAAACGGTTCACCGCGGAAATCCATATCCAACCCCGCCACAAGCACACGCACACCGCGCGCAGCCAATTCCCTGGCAACAGCTACCACTTCGGGATCAAAAAATTGCGCCTCATCAATACCGACGACAGTTGTATCTTTATCCAGTTTAGAGCGAATCTCTGCCGCTTTTTCAACGGGAATCGCATCAAAAGTTGAACCTGTGTGAGAGGCGACTTTCTCCACAGCATAGCGAATGTCAATGGCTGGCTTGAACACCTGGACTTTTTGTTTTGCAATGGTGGCGCGGATCAGTCGGCGGATCAGTTCGTCGGTCTTGCCGCTGAACATCGAACCGCAGATGACTTCAATGGAACCGTGTGTATGACGCATAGTTGCTCCCGAAAAAAATATAAAAACAGGCAGACGCTTTTGCATCTGCCTGTCTAGTTTACCTGAGAAATCTTTACCTGACAAAGAACCTGAACAGTAAAATTCCTACTCGCTTGCTTCGGTTTCAGAAGTTTCAGAAACTTCAGCGGCTTCGGATGATTCTACAACTTTCGGAGCCTTGGGCGGTTTGGGAGCATCGGGAACTTCGGGAACTTCAAATCCCAACGCGCGCAATTTCTTCTTGGCAGCGGTCAGAGATGACTGGCCGAAGCCAGGAACTTCCAACATAGCGGCATTGCCTTCGCCAAGTTTCGCAAGGATCTGACCAATGCTCAAGATACCCGCTTTCTTGAGCGCATCGGTTGCGCGGGGAGAAAGGGCAAGATCATCAATTGAGCGATCGGGGGAACTGGCAGACTCTTCCTTGACCTTCTGCTGTTCCACGTAGGTCTGGCGCGCAGAAAGCTTCTTATAGAAGCGATCCACCTGACCTTCGATGTCCATAATACGGGCAGATTCACCGGTAAAAAATGGATGACAATTCGAGCACACGTCAATGCGCAATTCCTTTTTAGTGGAAGTGGTCACCCACGTTTTTCCACAGGAAGCGCAAGTGACTGGCGCATCATAAACTTTAGGATGGATTTCTGCTTTCATATTAAGCTGCCTCAACAAAGGGACGGCATCTACGCGTGGGACAATATTTACGCGCTTGCGTCCATGCACTACATCGAACATCACGACGCCGTCCGCAATTGCGAACAAGGTATCGTCTTTACCAACTAATACATTAAGGCCTGGCTTGATCTTGGTGCCGCGTTGGCGAACAAGAATATTGCCAGAAAGGACAAATTGACCGGCGTAACGCTTCACGCCCAAACGTTGGGAGTTGCTGTCACGACCGTTGCGGGTTGATCCGCCACCTGTTTTATGTGCCATTTCTACCTCTCACTTTACTTCTTGCTTGTTTTCTTTGCAGCAGGCTTTGCTTCAGGCTTAACCTTGCGGCCACCTTTTAACTCGCCTTGCAATTTTTCGAAACCAGCCCAATCAGCCTTGGCCGCCAGCTTTGCTTGAGAAATCCAACCTGTTGGATCCATCATTTGCAATTTGGCTGCATTAAGTGCTGTCTGCACATCTGCGGCATTGGCATTCGCCAATTGTTCAAACGTGAAGATGCCAATTCCGTTCAAGACTTTGACGACTTTCGGGCCAACGCCTTCAATCCTGGTGAGATCATCAACTTCATTCGTGGCCTCAACCTGCGCAACTTTCTCAACTTCAACCTTGCGTTCTTCACCAGACTTGCCAATGAAATCGATCATCAAGCGGGTGTAGAAATGGCGATGGCCACCCTTCACACGGATGCGCTTCTTGGGGCGATATTTGAAAGAGATAACCTTGGGACCTTTTACATGGTCAACCACTGTAGCAGAGACGGTGATCTCATCCACTGTGGGCGTGCCGACCATTACGACGTCTTCATCTGCCATGAGCAGAACGCGTTCAAAGTCAAATTTTTTACCTACTTCAAATGCGAGGCGATCCACATCAATTGTGGACCCTTCGACGGCGCGATACTGCTTGCCGCCACTTTCGACGATTGCAATTCTCATTATTTTCTCCAGTCATCACTTCGCCGCGTGCCCTGCGGAGAACTTACACTCTACGCCTAGTCGCGGGGAAGCTGGGTTATTTAGCGGACGGTATTATACTTGCGGGAAGGCGCACCTGTCAACGATTTTTCCACCCAACTTTGGGAGGTCTTTTTGACGATATCCAATTGACCACTGACCGACAATGTCAGTGGTCTTCTTATTGACAAAATTCCCCGCATCCTTTACCCTCGCATCATGACCACAAGCCTCAGCCTGATCCAGCGTCAAGTCATTGAATCTCCCCTCGACATTCGTCTCTTCGTCTCAGGTCGTGCTGGGACGGGCAAAACAACTGTCGGCGTGGAAAGGATGCGTTACCTGCTCGCGCAAGGCATCCCCGCAGATTCCATCCTCATGCTCACTCCACAGCGGACGATGCAGGAGCCGTATCTCGATCTGCTGTACAGCCCCGAGCGGCAGGCAGGCGGCGAAGTGACATCTGCCACGATCGGAGGTCTTGCACAGCGCATGTGTGATCTGTTCTGGCCGATTGCGGCGGAAGCCGCAGGATTTAAAAATCCAGACCAACCGCCAGTATTCCTTACACTTGAAACCGCGCAATATTACATGGCTTATCTTGTGCGTCCTTTGCTGGAGCAGGGATATTTTCAATCCCTGACCATTGACCGTAACCGTTTATATTCCCAGATCCTCGACAACCTGAACAAATCCGCAGTGGTTGGATTCCCATATACTGAGATCGGCTCACGCATGGATGCGGCCTGGTTCGGCGACCCAGTGCAGCGCCGCATCTATCAGGATGCGCAGGAGTGTGCGACACTCTTCCGCGAGTATTGCCTTGACCACAACTTGCTCGATTTTTCGCTGCAACTTGAAATCTTCTCGAACATCCTTTGGCCGCAAGAGCAGGTGCAAGGTTATCTCAAACGGACCTATCGTCACCTTATTTATGACAACGTGGAAGAAGATGCCCCACGCGCGCATGACATCATCAACGAGTGGCTCGTAGACTTTGACTCGGCGCTGTTGATCTACGACATGGATGCAGGCTATCGTTACTTCCTCGGCGGTGACGCAGTCACAGGTTACGCGTTGAGCGAGTTTTGTGATGAAAGAATAGAATTCACGGAAAGTTTTGTTTCATCCGAAAATATCATCCGACTTTCCGATACGCTTGTTTCAGCGATCACGCATCGTGAATCCTGAAAATATAAATACAGACGACACATTGGAATTTATCCTGGCGCATTACTATCCTGAAATGCTGGATGTCATCGTCGGCAGGATCAAGTCTCTGATCGAAGAAGATGGCATCCCCCCATCTGAGATCGTGGTGCTTGCGCCTTACCTTTCAGATGCGCTGCGCTTCTCGATCACAAATCGCCTGGAAGCGGCGGATATTCCCTGGCGTTCGCATCGTCCGTCACGTTCATTGCGCGACGAACCCGCCAGCAAAACACTGCTTACCCTGGCGGCGCTGGCGCATCCGCACTGGAATATATTTCCAACAAAATTTGACATGACCCACGCTCTGATGTTCGCACTGGATACCGATCTGATCCGCGCACAACTGCTGACTGAGATCGTCTACCGCCAACGCGATATGCGGCTTTCCACTTTCGAAGAAATCAAACCAGAAATGCAGGAACGCATCACCTACCTGCTCGGCGAGAAATATACGAACCTACGTAATTGGCTCAATGATTATCGCGAAACAACCCCGCAGCCATTTGATTTCTTTTTACGAAAGCTTTTCGGCGAAGTGCTCTCCCAGCCTGAATATGGATTCCACCGCAACATGGATGCTGTCCGCATTGCATCCAGTCTGATCGAATTGATCAAGAAATTTCGCTATGCGATGGAGCCTTCAACAATAAACCTGACAGGTTTTGACCTTGGGAAAGAATACATCGCCATGCTCGAAGATGGCGTGATCGCCGCCCAATATTTGGAATCATGGCGTACTGAAAATAAAGAGACAGTCCTGGTCGCGCCCGCACACACCTTCTTGATGATGAACCGTCCCGTCACTGTGCAATTCTGGCTCGACCCAGGTTCCAGTGGATGGGTGCAGCGCCTTTTGCAGCCGTTGACTCAGCCATATGTTTTATCGCGCCACTGGGAATCAGGTCGCATGTGGATGGATTTAGATGAGGTTAACGCGGAAACAGAATCACTTGCGCGGCTGGCTGGCGGATTGCTGAGTCGCTGCCGCGAAAAATTATTCCTTGCAATTGCAGATTTGAGCGAAACAGGCTTTGAGCAACGCGGGACATTACTGAGAGCATTCCAAAAAATACTGCAACACCAAGGCGAATAATGAACATTCTGACCAAACGTCCATTGCTTGTTCTCAGCGCAGCCCTGTTTATGCTGGTCCTGTTTCTACGATATCAACTGCTTGCTATGTCCAATGGCGACCTGCTCCTCATACGGAGTTGGTATGACTTTCTAGCGCAGAATGGAATACAGGGACTGGCAAACGGCACATTCTCAAATTATCCGCCTGCCTACCTGTACCTACTCTGGTTTTCCACCCTGTTCTCGAAGTGGATCAGCCCAGCCGCTGCCATAAAACTCATCCCAACTGCATTCGACATGCTCTCCGCTTTTATGATTTTCAAAATTGCGCGGACAAAATTCGACGATGACAGGCCGTTTTTGTTTGCCGTTCTTTTTCTCCTGCTGCCAACCGTGATGTTCAACAGTACAGGTTGGGGACAGATCGACAACACGTACACATCCCTTCTGCTGGTTTGCTTTTATTTGATATTGACAAAGCGTCCCTTTTGGGCGCTGGTGGCGTTTGGCGCAGCTTTTTCGTTTAAGGCGCAGGCGATCTTCCTGCTGCCGTTTCTGGGCATAATGCTGTTGAGGAAACGGGTGCGCTGGTATGATTTTCTTGCCATTCCAGCAGTCTATGTGGCGTTTGCCCTGCCCGCAGTGATCCTCGGCAGAAGCTGGGAAAGTATCATGTCGCTATATGTTGGGCAGGTGGGACAGTTCGAAGATCTGGCACGAAACGCCCCCAACCTGTACGCCTTCATCCCCAACGAATATTATCATCCTGTTCTGGAGCTTGGGCTGGGGGTGTTTTTCATCTCAATGCTGGCGTGGGCATGGATTAACTGGAAGGCAAATCATCCCGTCACCGTGAGACAACTTACCCTCACCGCACTGGCAAGTACGGCGCTGGTTCCTTTTCTCCTGCCTAAAATGCATGACCGCTATTTTTATCAGGCAGACGTGTTCTCGTTCATGGCCGCCACGCTCCTGCCTGAAATATGGTTCGTCCCCATGCTATTTCAACTCAGTTCGGGCATCGCTTATTCGATCTTTCTATTTAAAGTGCAACGTGCTGTCGTGCTCATCGGGGCGCTGATCAACGCTGCTCTTGTCATTTACATCATCCGCATTCAACTCAAGTCATTAAAATCCTGATGGGGTTCAAATATTCCCCAGGGATATCATGGAAAAAGAAAAATAAATTATGCAACTCTTTTGATTTGTCTGCGTAAAACAAGTAGATAAATGAAAGGAGTAAAAATGAACGATATCAAAACCCTCACCCGAAGCAAATCCAACCGCATGATCGCGGGCGTGTGCGCAGGTCTCGCAGATTATCTCAACGTTGACCCCACTGTTATACGCCTGTTATTCGTGCTTGGTCTCTTCCTTGCTGGTCCTGGCATTGCAATTGCCTATCTCATCATGGCAATCGTCACCCCCGAAGGATAAAACAGTTGGGACACGGCGTTGCCGTGTCCCAATAATTATCGAGCCAGCGACAGGAATACATCCTCCAGAGTTGGCTCACCTCTTTCGATTTTTTCCACGCTGATACTTTCCCTGCTTAATAGGCTTTGCATCGCATCTTTCTCCACCCGTTGGCTGATCACTCGTAAATGGTCACCAGCCAACCCGACGCGTTCCACGCCTTCCAACGTGGAGAGAATCTCCAATCCTTTTTCGAGCGGATGCGCGTACACCTCCCAGACATCACCTGTAATAATAGACTTCTTTAGATTTGTCGGCGTATCCATCGCGAGCAATTTGCCATCACGCATCACGCCGACCCGTTCGCAGTATTCGGCTTCATCCATATAATGCGTGGTGACGAGAATGGTCACGCCGCTTTCCGCCAACTCGTAGATCAGATCCCAGAATGCGCGGCGGGCGGTCGGGTCAACACCTGAGGTGGGTTCATCGAGGAATAATAACTTCGGTTCATGTACCAGTGCAATCCCAAGCGAAAGTCTCTGCCGCCAGCCCGTGGACATGTCTCTCGTCAGGGTATTCTCATGCCCTTTGAGACCGACCAGCTCAAGGGTATGTTGGATGCGGGCTTTGTCGTTGATCCCATAAACACCGCCGTAGAATGTCAAATTCTCAAGAGTTGTTAAGTCATCATAAATTGCAAATTTCTGCGACATATACCCGACGCGCGCGCGGATCTCTTCACTTTGATTGAAAACGTCATAGCCGAGGACAGTCGCTTTGCCGCCGCTGGGTTCCAGCAAACCGAGCAACATGCGAATGGTGGTGGTCTTCCCTGAACCGTTCGGGCCTAGATAGCCAACTACCTCACCCGCGCCCACTTCAAAATTGATGTGATCCACCGCCACAAATTCGCCGAAGAGTCGCGTAAGGTTTTTGACAACGATAACTGGCTCAGTCATTGTTTGACTCCGATAATGCAATAAATACATCTTCCAACACAGGCGGGATGACACGCAGGTCTATCAGTGTGCCGCCAGCAGATTTGATCTCATCGGGCAAACGCTGCATGATGAGGTTAGATTTTCCTTCGCGGACACGGACATGCAATTTATCACCAAACGCGGCGACATCCTCCACATCTTCATCCTGGTGCGCCACGTGACGCAGCACGTTGATGGGATTTCCGCGCAATTCGAGAACGCGCCCATTAAGACGCGAACGTAAATTAGATGGGGTATCTTCAACTATGATCTTGCCTGCTTTCATAAATCCAACCCGATGACAGCGCGAGGCTTCATCCATGTAGGGGGTTGAGATGATGACAGAGACAAAGCCCCCCTGTCCTTCGGACATCCCCCCATTTTCTCCGAAAATAGGGGGAGAGTTTGTGAGCGGAGACGAAACTAATTTAATAACCAGTTGCCAAAAATCCTGACGGGTAACAGGGTCAACACCTGTGGTGGGTTCATCCAGTAATAGCAGACGTGGACGTGTAACCAGCGCGGAGGCAAGTCCGAGTTTTTGTTTCATGCCGCCTGAGAGTTGTCCAGCGAGACGGTCCTTGAAATTGGCAAGTCCGACGAAATCGAGAATCTCCATTGAGCGTGGAAGCCATTCAGTTCGGGAAAGTCCGCGCACTTCGGCAAAGAAGCGGATGTTTTCCAGCACGGTCAAATCTTCGTACATGGAAAAACGCTGCGAAAGATAGCCGATCTGCGAGCGGGCCTGTTCGACTTGTCTCAACACATCGTACCCGCACACGTTGACCTCGCCCGCATCGGGCAGGAGTGCACCAACGAGCAGCCGCAAGGTGGTCGTCTTGCCCGCGCCATCCGAACCGACAAGTCCGTAGATCTCACCTTCCTGCACATGCAATGAGACACCATCCACTGCGCGGGTTGCGCCGAAGGATTTTCTCAAATTGGCTGCGTTTACTAAATAATTAGTCATGTACATTCTCGTCAATAGTCACTCGATCAACGACCTCTCATATCTCTTTTTTACTTGAACACCACATCCGCTGGCATACCGATCTTCAACTTACCATCAGGGTCATTGACTTTCAACTTGATGGCATAGACTGTGCTGGAGCGCCCTTCCACGGTCTGGACGTTGCGTGGGGTGAATTCGGCTTTATCTGCAATTTGGATAACATCGCCAGTGAACGTGAGGTTGGGGAAAGAGTCAACGGTGACTTCGGCTTGCTGTCCAAGCGAGACTTCGCCAATGCGGTTTTCGGGGACGTAGACCGTGATGGTCAGGTCATTTAACTGACCGAGGACAAAAGCCGCCGCGCCAGGCTGGACGAATTCGCCCACTTCCACATTGCGAGTGAGGACAACGCCATCCATTGGTGAAGAGATGGTTAATTTTGCAATTTGCGTATCGAGCAGATCGAGATTCGCCTGCGCCTGTTCCACCACGGTTTGCGCCTGCCCTGCTCCAGCTTGAGCCTGAGAAAGCATGCCCTCAGCCGCCGTCACAGCCATGGATTGTTCGCCCGTCTGGAATTTCCGCAGATAGTCGAGAGCCGCGTAATACTGTTCCTGTGCCACTGATACTTCGGCACGCATTTGAAGGACATCGTCCGCCGCCTGCGTAGTAAGGAGGGCATCGTAGGCTTTCTGGGCTTCATCCAACTCCTTCTCCGCAGCGTCAAAAAGATCCTCGCCCACCGCAGAAAGATAATCGTCACCTCGACAACCATAGATGAGATTCGTCAATCGTTTGTTATCGACCTTATAGCCTTCATTGGTTCCACAATGGCGGCTGTTGTATCTGCCAACTGGCGCATTGGCATCGGCAGAATTTTGCGCGAGATTGTTCACATCCTTTGCCAGTTGATAGGCAAGGCGCGCATCAAGCAGACGCTTTTCTGCTTTCAGGAATTCAGACTTCTCGACGGATGTATTGACATTCTCCAAATTTGCGCGGGCTTCCTGCAACGCCTTCAAAGCGATGTCCACCTGATCTTGCGCGGATTGGAGCTGTTCGGCGCGGGAGAAATACCAGTCAGGCTGTTCGAAACGATTTGGATCTTTCGAGAACCAATCCTGAATGCGGGTCTTCTTATCCTGCGCGAGTGCGGCTTCGAGTGTAATTTGATATTGACTCTGGGCAGTTGACAATGCGCTTTGGGCGGTTTGCACGCCTGCTTTAGCTGATTCAAGACTGGCGGCGGCAACTGCCCGTTGGGCAGTCAGCAGGCTTGGGTCGAGGTGAAGCAGCGAGTCACCTGTCGAAACAGGCTGACCTTCATCGGCAAGGACTTCGGTTACTTTCCCTGCAATTTCAGGAGCAATGTTCACCTGCACAGCTTCGATTGTGCCAGAAGCGGTCAATGCGCCGTTTTTATCTGAGAGGACTTGTGTAACGATAAAGTAGATGCTGACAATCACGAGCAGTGCGAAAATAATGATAGCTGGAAGCGGGGGGCGTTTGTGGTTCATGGGAATCTCCTTTGTCTCCCCTCTCCTTTTAGGAGAGGGGTTGGGGGTGAGGTATTAGTCAAGACGCTTGCGGAAGCGCATGGCAGCGGCGATCATGATGCTGAAAGCAAAAAGGGTCATAGCGATAACGTCAGTCCGGATCATTGCCAGACCGACATCCTTGAGTAAAAGTGAACGGATGATAACGAGGTAATACCGCAGGGGCATGAGGTAGGAAAGCATCCGTAAAAAGGGGGGCATGGCTTCAAGCGGAAAGAAGAAGCCTGAAAGGAAAATACTGGGCAGGAGGGTCATCCACACGGTAAGCATGGCTTCCTGCTGGGTGTTGGCAATGGTGGATGCAAACAAGCCGATGCCAAGCCCTGTGATGAGGAAGTCCACCGAAAGAATGAGGATCAGTCCAAGGTCGCCGCGGATGGGCATCCCAAACCACCAGTGACCGACAGCCAACACTTCGATCGTGTTGAAAAAGCCAAGGATAACGTACGGCATCAGTTTACCGACGATCAACTCCCAGGAACGGATGGGCGTGACGATCAACTGCTCGATGGTACCGCGCTCCCGTTCCCGCACCACTGAGGTGGCGGTGAGAATGGCAGCAATGGCGTACAAAATCATGCCGATCACGCCGGGGATCATGAAATAGGCACTGACCAGGTCGGGGTTGTACCAAACCCTGGTGCGGACTTCGACAGGCGGCTGGACGCGCATGTTCGTTCCCGTGCTGGCAAAGCGTTCGGTGAGAATCTCAGTGGAATGACTTTGGCTGATGAGTTGTGCCGCCGAAAGCGCAGTGGATGCGCTGGTTGGGTCGGAACCGTCGAGGATAAAAGCCACCTGCGCGTTCCCGTCACCCAAGCGTTGGGCATAATCGGGCGGGATGATAATCGCCGCGCGCGCCTTGCCTCCCGCAATCAGGGTCTCAATCTCCGCCTCAGATTGCACAGTGTAGGCAATGCGGAAGTAATCCGCAGCCCGGTAGGCATCCAGCAAGGTGCGCGACTCGGGACTGCGGCTCTGGTCCAGAACGGCAAGCGGCACGTTGCGGACATCGTTCGTGGCTGAATACCCAAGCAGGAACAATTGCATGATCGGGATGATCAGGATCATGATCAACGTGCGCACATCGCGGAAGATCTGGATGAATTCCTTGCGGATAATGGACATTAAGCGTGAGTTCATGCAAACTCCTTTATGATGCCGTGCAGGAAAATATCCGTATAAATATCCATGGAATTTTTAGGCATGAGGTCGCTTATGACAGAGTTGGAAATGACCATTTCAGTGATGAAATAAGACAGCACCATTCCAAAGAAGGAACGCATAAGCATGGCTGGGTTGGTTACGCGCAAGTTTTCCTTTGTATTAACGATTTGCTCAAAAACTGGAAAAACCTTGGGCATGATTTCCTTCAACATCGCCGCTCCATGTCCCCCGCTAAACTCAACGAATTCGATCATCATTAACTTGAGGTAGTATGGTTCCCTGCCAAGTTCGGTAATAACGATCCGCATGGCGTTTTTCAGGAAATCCTCGGCAGTATCCCCCTGTGCTTCAAGGATTAAAGGTAATATTTTTTTGTACGGATGTTTGTCAATGATGATGGCTTCAAAGAGTTTCTCTTTGCTTGAAAAGTGATTGTAGATTCCGCCCAGCGCGAGTCCTGAGTGTTCCGCGATCTGTCGCATGGATGTGGCATGATAGCCGTGTTCCATAAACAACTTCACCGCGGCATCTTCAATGGCAATGCGGGTGGTTTCGCCTTTTGTCTGCGTCTCTTCAGTCATAGCCAACTCCAAATAAAAATGAACGAACGTTCGTTTTTATTTATTCTAAGCCATGTGAAGAACATAGTCAAGCAGAAAAAACAGCTTTTAACTCATGGCTCTCCTCAAACCACAGCCTCAATCCCCTCTTTCGCATGGTTCACAAAGAAGTGCATGCGATTGAAAAAGTTCACTTCACTGATTCCTGCATCCGCATCAAGGAAGAGCAAATTCAACTGCGGATACATTTCCTTCATCTTCTTCTCCGCACCCTTGGCAATAATGTGATTGGCGATACAGCCAAACGGTTGCAGGCATAATACATTCGGAACCCCATCTTTCACAAAAGACGCGACCTCGCCAGCGATCAGCCAGCCTTCACCGTATTGATGATTAAGGCTGAGAATTTCCTGCGCGTTCCTGGCGACATCCTCAATATCAGTGTGGTGATGAAAACGCCGATAATTCTGCATCACCTCATGGACTTCGCCCAAATAGTTACGCAGTATCTTTCTGCCCAACAAAGCCAACAGCCACAACGTGTCACGCCGTGCCAAATGGGTATCCACTTTTTGGCGGACATGGATCAACCCGCCCGCAAAGAATTCCAAAAATGTCGGCATGACTATTTCCACGCCTTGATCCATCAGCCATTGCGCGGCGTTGTTATTGGAGAACACGTTATATTTGACATAGATCTCGCCGACAATGCCCGCTTTGGGATAGTGCTTATTGTCCACTTCAATCGCGTTGAAATCGGCGACAGCCTGTTCAAGCCCGCGCAGCAATGATTTTTTATCAATTGGGATTTTGCCTTCCATCAGCCCAAGCAGATATTTATCAGCAACTCGTTTTGCCTCCCCTTTTTTCTTTTCACGGATCACAGTGGAATAATACATATCCGAGAGCGCGTCTGTAATTGCCATGCTAATGGCGGCTTTGTATATGTAAGCCTTGGTATTGAACTCAAAACCTGGCTGTTCATTTAAGGTTTGTAAATTTGTGGAAAGCGCCACCACGGGCACATCCTCAAACCCCGCCGCGATGAGTGCTTTCTTGATCATGCCGATATAACTAGTCGCGCGGCACTGTCCGCCCGTCTGCGAAAATCCAATTGCAGTTTTGGAGAGATCGTAATTCCCACTTTGCAGCGCCTTGACCAGGTCACCCACCGTAATGATACCTGGGTAACAGATTTCGTTATTCGTGTATTTAAGTCCCGCATCCACAGAACCGCGGTCTGCAGGCGGAAGCCAGACAATATCATAGCCCATATCAACAAAGGGACGCACAATGGGCGGCGAACAGAACGGTGAAAAATCAGGCACAATTAAAGTCCTGCCTCGATCTTCACGCTGATACACACGTGTCTTCGTGCGCGCTTTATACACCCGCCCCATCGGCTTCGATTGCCGCATCGACTCGAGCATGGAGCGCAATCTCAGCTTCGTCGAACCTGTGCTTTCAATTTCATCAATGCGAATGACCGTCGGGCTTTTGCCGTACTCGCCCAGGATCACGCTAACCTCGTCAAGGATGAACGGGTCGGGTCCACAGCCAAAGGAATTCAACTGCACCACTTCCACGTTGTCCTGTAAGCCTGCCCAGCGCGCGGCATGAAAATAACGATTGAGATATTCCCACTGTGTCATCACATTGCGGTTCTCCAAAGTCTGCCCAGCTTCAAGCGGGACGGAATCTTCAGTGATGACATCCAAGCCAAAATTTATGAGGATGTCTGGAATTTTATGGTTGATCAGCGGGTCAATATGATACGGGCGTCCCATCAACAAAATGACTGGGCGACCTTCCTCTTTTGCATTCTCCAATATCTCAGCTGCCACGCTTCGCACCTGACTTTTGAACTGTCTCTGTGATTCCAAAGCCTTGTCAAACGCTTGAAGAGAAACCCCACGCGGCACACCGAGGCTTGCGAGATATTCAAGGCAAGCTTTCTTCAACAGCTTCTTATCATTAAAGTTGATCGGCGGCATATCCAGAGGGATGCCAAGATTCTTATCCGGGTCAATGACATTCTTGATCACTTGTGCATACCCAGTTACAACGGGGCAGTTATAACTGTTTGCCGCGTCGCTAAATCCGCTCTCTTCATAGAAGACCATTGGGAAGAAGATACGGTCAACGCCCATTTCGATCAGGTTCATAATATGCCCGCTGACCAGTTTCCCTGGGAAGCACAGGTTATCAGACATAATGTGCCCCGTCCCTTTTTGGAAGACAGCATTACTCGAAGGCGCGGAGAGTTGCACTTTGATGCCGCTTTCCACCAGCAACGTGTTCCAGAAGGGAAAATTCTCAAACTGATTTAAAACTCTGGGAATACCAATGACCAGCCTCGGGGTTGAGTCTGGTGCGGTTTTTCTATCAAATAAAAGATCGAGCTTGATCGCAGGCAAATTGACTCCGCGCCGCTCTGCCTTGCCTCCGTTCGAATAGATCTTTTCACAACGGTTGCCCGAATAAAAAGTATTCCCGTTCGGGAAGATCATCTTCGTGACCGTACAATTGTTCTCACAGCCATGACAGTTTATATTTTTCTTGGTGTAATTGCCCACCACATTCGTAGTAACAACTTCATCTGTTATAAAACGGCTGAAGTCGTTGCTACGGGATTGGTCGCGTGCCGTCAACGCCGCACCGTACGCGCCCATCAACTCTGCCATATCGGGACAGATCACCTCGCGTCCCAAAAGATTTTCGAGCGCCTTTTGCACCGCAGGGTTACGGAACGTGCCGCCCTGCACAACGATATGCTCACCAAGCAGGTCGGTGTTGGTCACTTTCAAAACTTTATGTAAAGCATTCTTGATGACTGAATACGCCAGCCCCGCAGAAATGTCATTGATCGAAGCGCCCTCGCGCAGCGACTGCTTGACCTTTGAATTCATGAACACGGTGCAGCGCGTGCCAAGATCACAAGGCGATTCGCCGCTGGTGGCTTCCTTTGCAAATTCTGCGGCAGTGTAGCCCATGTTGCGCGCAAACGATTCAATGAACGAGCCGCAGCCCGATGAACAAGCTTCATTGATTTTTATATCTTTAATGAAGCCATCCTTGACGAAGATGGCTTTCATGTCCTGCCCGCCGATATCCATGATGAAAGAGACATCCTTATCGAATGCCTTCGCCGCGCGGAAATGTGCCAGCGTTTCCACCATGCCATCATCCAAACCAAATGCCGCGCGGATCAAGTCCTCGCCATAGCCTGTGACCATGCTGCGCGCGATGTGCGGTGTCTTTCCATGCTGCATGAAATGTTGATATGCCTCATTCAATCCCTGCTGGACCGTGCCGATCGCGTCGCCTTTGTTGTTGATGTAATACTCAAACGCCACCCTGCCCTGCTCGTCGATCAACACGATCTTGGTCGTGGTCGAACCTGAGTCAATGCCGAGGAATAATTTATCACCGTTGAGATCTGCAACATCCACCCGCTCGATCTTGTGGCGCATGCGTGCCGCTTCCCATTGCTGATAATCCTCGTGGTCTTTGAACAACGCAGGCAATCGGTTCTGATTTGCTGTCGCGTGAACCTGGTCAGTATTGAGTTGCTCAATGAATGAGGTCAGCGTGAAGGTCTGCTTCGTGGATGATTCCGCGAGCGCCGCGCCAATGGCAGGGAGCAAGTGCGCGTTTTCCACATCCAGTACATCATCCGCTCCGAGCCGCAGGACTTCCATAAAAGCCTTTTTCAAGGCAGGCAAAAATGTAAGCGGTCCGCCGCAGAACAGGATGGACGGCTTGGGAGAATATCCGCGCGCAAGGGTTGACATCGTCTGCAAGACCACTGCGTGGAAGACCGAAGCAGCAATATCCTCGCGCGGAATGTCGCGGCTCAATAAATTCTGCAGGTCCGTCTTCGCAAATACGCCGCAGCGCGAAGCCATTGGATAGATCATCGTATGTTTGCTTGCAAGTGCATTCAATTCAGAGATGGGCACATTCAGCAAATTGGACATCTCATCAATGAACGCGCCTGTGCCGCCAGCACACGAACCATTCATGCGGATGTCGGGCATGCCCTCATCTTTGAAGAAGATCATCTTGGCATCTTCGCCGCCAATATCAATTAATGTTCTTACTTGTGGATACAATTGCCGCACCACTTCTGCGGAAGCTATCACCTCTTGAAGAAACGGCAGGCTGAATCTTTCACATACCCCCATCCCCGCAGAGCCTGTGACCAAAACGTCCACTTCCACATCGCCAAGTTTTTCCTTTGCCTCGGCAAGTATCTCGTGCAAAGTCTGCAACGTTTCGGCGTTATGGCGGCGATACAATGAGAACAGCAAATCCCTGTTCTCATTTACAACTACTACTTTCGCAGTCGTGGAACCAATATCAATTCCCAGTCTAAGGTTGGGCATTACAGATCTCCTAAACGATAAAAAATGAACGTTTGTTCGCTTTTAAGCAACTTTATTTTACAGTTTTTTGCCCTTGAATGTCAACTTTAGTGTGTAATTTTAAAGCGATTACAAAAGTAACTTTTTATTAGGTACAATCCAACCCATGCTTACAACAATGGAAAAGTATGTTCGTCAAAACCTAAAATACAATATAGCTGTCGGTCTTTGGGATGGCAGCCTCTTTGGCGTGGCGCTGGGCTTTGCATCCTTTGGCACCATCCTGCCTCTTTTTGTCGCCTCGATGACAACCTCAGCGGTATTGATCGGTCTTGTCCCCGCCATTCATTCTGTCGGCTGGCAACTGCCGCAGTTATTCACTGCAAGTCATGTCTCGCGCTTGCGGAAATACAAACCCCACGTGTTGATGATGACCATCCACGAGCGGGTCCCATTTCTCGGATTTGCCATCGTCGCGCTGCTGCTCCCGACAACTGGTCCACAGGTGGGACTCATCCTCACTTTTATCTTATTAATCTGGCAAGGCCTCGGAGGCGGATTTACCGCAAATGGGTGGACCAGCATGATCTCCAAGATCATTCTGCCCGAAACACGCGGAACTTTTTTTGGCTTACAGTCGGGGGTCGCAAATTTATTTATCAGCGGATCGGCGATAGCTGCGGGTTATATTTTAAATTCCTTCGATTATTCCATCAACTTTGCGATCTGCTTCTTCCTCGCAGCCTTTTTCTTCGCCTTATCATGGGTGGCACTCGCGCAGACCCGCGAACTTGAAGATAACGAAAAGGTCATCCCCGAAGAAAAAACTCACTTCTGGGATGACTCAAAAAAGATCATGCGCAAAGATATAAATTTCGACTGGTTCCTCAGCGCGCGTTTTCTCTCACAATTCGCCACCATGGGATTCGCGTTCTACATCATCTACGCCCTGCGTGAATTCAACATGGATGCCTTGACAGCGGGCTTTCTCACCGCCACGCTCACCATCTCACAAACCGTCGCAAATATCGGCATGGGTCGCATCGGAGACCGCACTGGTCACCGCGCCATGCTGATCTTCGGCGCATTTGCCGCATTGTTCAGCGCATTCCTTGCCTGGAACGCCACATCCATATATTGGTTCTATCCCATCTTCATACTCACAGGGATCGCCAACGTTTCCATTTGGACCATCGGCATGGCAATGACTGTGGATTTCGGCGTGGAAGTGGAACGTCCGCTTTACATTGGGCTCTCGCAAACGCTCATCGCCCCCGCCACCATCCTCGCGCCCCTGCTCGGCGGCTGGATCGTGGATACTGCCGGCTTCCTCCCAACATTTATAATCTCAATGACCCTTTCCATTATCGTGATCTGCGTTCTTGTATTTTTAGTAAAAGATCCACGCACGCATCAATACAAATTATCAAAGGAGTAATCATGTCCCTCATTCAAGAAAAAGTAAACCAAGCCATTGAAATCCTCAAAGAGCAAAACACCGATATGTGGCTGACCTTCGTGCGCGAAACATCAGGAGTGCGCGACCCAGTGCTGGATTTTCTGATCGGCGAAAGTGACCTCACATGGCCCTCGGCACTCATCCTCACCCGCACAGGCCAGAAGATCGCCATCATCGGCAATCTTGAAAAAGAATCGCTTGAACGAATGGATGTCTTTGACGAGATTCATTGGATATGACACAGCTGTCAGCGCCTTGCTAAAAGAGACCATCACCCGCCTCAACCCCACGCAGATAGCTGTTAACACTTCCAGAAACAATGTCCACGCTGACGGTTTGACTCACGCCATGTACGAGTTCCTCAAAGAATATCTCGCAGGCACGCCCTACGTGGACAGACTCATCAGCGCCGAACCTGTCATCTCTGCCATGCGCGGACGAAAGACTCCCACCGAACAGGCGCGAGTCCGCAAAGCAGTCGAGATCACAGACGAGATATTCAAAAAGACATTTGCCCACATCAAAGTCGGCATGACCGAGATCGAAATCGGCGAGTACATGCAAAAACTTGCGCGTGAAAACAATGTGGGATTGGCATGGCCCGCCGAGAATTGTCCCGCCGTCAACAGCGGACCCAACTCCCCCGTTGGACACAACGGACCTACAGACATCAAGGTCGAACGCGGACATATCCTCCACTTTGACTTTGGCGTCAAATACGAAGACTATTGCTCCGATATTCAACACGTTTGCTATGTATTACGCGAAGGCGAAACCAAAGCACCCGCCGAAGTGCAGCGCGGATTCGACACCATCCATACTGCCGTCGAAAAATCACGTGAAGCGATGAAAGCGGGCGTGACAGGCAATTCGATTGACGTCATCTCACGAAAAATCATTACCGACGCGGGCTATCCTGACTATCCCTATGCGCTTGGTCACCAGCTTGGACGTGTGGCTCACGACGGCGGAGCATTGCTTGGTCCGCTGTGGGAAAAATATGGCGACTCGCCCAATCAAAAATTGGAAGTCGGGCAGATCTTCACCATCGAACCTGGCCTCGCCGTGGAAGGATATGGCTATGTCGGTCTTGAAGAAGATGTGGTGATAACCGCAAATGGCGCGGAATATCTGGGCGAACCACAAAAGGAAGTCATTTTGTTGAAAGGATAATGAGGACAATGGACGATGAACAATAGACCGTATGGTCTGCGGTTCATCGTCCACGGTCTGGGCTTTCAAAGGGTGGAAAAACTCAATTAAACAGAATCAATTGTCAGAAAAAGAAGATGCGGATTATCCTCCTGATTAGGGTATGTCATACCTCACTGGCTTATATTCCATCCCATGCTATACTTTATTTGTGAAATTTATCACCTAAAGGACTTAATATGACAAATGAAGATCCCAGAATTCTTGAGTTGAGGAAGGTCCGAGCCAAGGCGCTTGAAGGCGGCGGCGAGGAAAGAATAAAAAAGCAAAAAGCCAAAGGCAAGATGACCGCGCGGGAAAGAGTTGAGCTATTGCTTGACCCTGGCACCTTCAATGAGATCGAGCCGTTCATCACACACCAGGGCGATGAATTGAATTTGTTGAAGGAAAAGTTTTACGGCGACGGCGTCATCACAGGCTATGGACAGATCAACGGGCGGACAGTTTATTTATATTCACAAGATTTTACAATTTACGGCGGAACACTCAGCGAGATGCAATCGCATAAAATTTGCCGCGTGATGGATCTGGCAGTACGCAACGGCGTGCCGTTCATTTCACTGATCGACTCTGGCGGCGCGCGCATTCAGGAAGGCGTGCGCTCCATGGGCGGCTATGCCGAGATGTTCAGGCGCAACGCACAATACTCCGGGGTAATTCCGCAAGTCAGCGTGATGCTCGGACCCTGCGCGGGCGGCGCAGCGTACTCCCCTGCTTTGACAGACCTTGTCATCATGGTGGAAAAATCCTCGTTCATGTTTCTCACGGGTCCTGATGTGATCAAGGCTGTGACAGGTGAAGTGATCGACTCTGAATCGCTCGGCGGCTCGGTTGTGCATACCTCAGTCAGCGGCGTGGCGCATTTGAGCGTGGAAAGTGAAAAAGCGGCGCTTGAAATGGCGCGGCATTTCCTTTCATATCTGCCTTCCAACAATGTGGAAAACCCGCCTTATGTTCAGCCAACAGATGATCTTGGGCGCATGGATGAAGCGCTCAACAGCATCATTCCGCTTGAAGCGAATGAGCCATACGTGATGCACGAGGTGATCGAAAAGATCGTTGACGAAGATTCATGGCTCGAAATCCAAACTAATTGGGCGCGCAATGCAATCATCGGGCTGGCACGCATCGGCGGACACAGCGTGGGCATTGTCGGTCAGGAACCTTCCATCATGGCAGGCGTGATCGATATTGACGCCGCCGATAAAATGACCCGCTTCGTGCGCATGTGTGACTGCTTCAACATTCCGCTCGTGACCTTCGTTGACTCGCCTGGCTTCCTGCCTGGCATCGCGCAGGAACATGGCGGCATTATTCGTCACGGCGCAAAACTTTTGTATGCCTATTCAGAAGCCACTGTGCCAAAAATCTGTGTCATCACACGCAAGGCATATGGCGGCGCGTACGTGGTTATGTCGAGCAAATATCTCGGAACCGATGTCACCTACGCCTGGCCCTCGGCTGAGATCGCGGTGCTTGGCGCGGAAGGCGCGGCAAATATTTTGTTCAAGAAGCAAATTGAAACCGCCGAAGACCCCGCCGCAGAACGCAAAAAACTTGCCGCAGATTATCGCGAGAAATTCAACAACCCCTATTACGCGGCATCCACTGGCTATGTGGACGACATCATCGAGCCGCGCGAATCGCGCCCGAAGATCATCGCGTCACTTTCGGCACTACGCGACAAATATGCGCCCGCTCCCCCGCGCAAGCATGGGAATATCCCAGTGTAGACGATGGGCAAATGGAAATCAACATGAGTGATGCATTTATCCAATCTCTTCAAATCACCGTCCTTGGCATGGGAATCGTTTTTGGCGTGATCCTTTTGCTTTGGCTGATGATGGTCCTGCTGACTTCTTTTACAGCAGACAAAAAGACTCAACTCGACGGAGCATCCGCACCTGACTCGCCCGAAACTGATTCTGTCTCCCAGGCAGGATTCAAGGCTCAAGCCGCCGCTATCGCTGTGGCAATTGCGCTTGCCGAACAAGGACAATCCACGGCACGCCCGTTGAATGCTCCGCCGACTGCAATTGTCTCTGCCTGGCAATTGGGCATGCGGACGAGTCAACGCGCACAAAAAGGAAATTTTAGAAGACGCTAACCCTCACCCTACCCTCTCCCTACATGGAGAGGAGGAAGCCAGGAATGTTATGAAATATAAAATCACAGTGAACAGCAAAGTATACGAAGTTGAAATTGAGAATATCAATGCAAGACCTGTCGTTGCATTTGTGGATGGTGATCGGTTCGAGGTAATGCCTGAGACCAGCGACCAGCTTGAGGTTAAGAAAGAATCGGATACGACGAAAAATAAAGCGGAGAAAAAATCCTTTAATTCGAATCAACCCTCAGTTGCCACCTACTCTCCCAATCTCGCATTAAACGGCAACATCCAAACTGCGCCGCTGCCTGGGACAGTGATCGAGATTTTTGTGAAGGCTGGCGAAAAAGTGGAAGCGGGACAAGTGATCCTCATCATCGAAGCCATGAAGATGAAAAACAGCATCCGCTCGGTGTACAGCGGAACGGTCGATGAGGTACTTGTGAGCGCAGGACAAAGTGTGACGCACAAACAAGCGTTGATCAAATTTGCAGAAATGGGCGAAGCGGCATGGATTTAGGCTCACTGCTTCCCGAATTGCTAAAAGGTTTTTCACATTTAACGATCGGCAACGTGGTGATGATCGCTGCTGCATTGACATTAATGTATCTCGCGATATTCAAAGAGGTCGAGCCTGTCCTGTTATTGCCGATCGGGTTTGGATGCTTGCTGGCAAATATTCCGCTGTCAGGCATGACCGCCGCTGAAGGCATGATGGGCGTCTTATATGATGCGGGCATCAAGACCGAATTGTTCCCCTTGCTGATCTTCATCGGTGTCGGCGCAATGATCGACTTCTCGCCATTGCTTGCACAGCCGCGCCTGGTGCTGCTCGGCGCGGCAGGACAGTTTGGGATCTTCGCCACACTCATGCTCGCAATTTTATTGGGCTTCCCATTGAACCAAGCCGCATCCATCGGGGTCATCGGCGCAATTGACGGACCGACTTCCATTTTTGTTGCGACCAAACTTGCGCCTGAATTGCTCGCCCCCATTGCGGTCGCCGCATATTCATACATGAGTTTGATCCCCATTATTCAACCGCCCATCATGAGATTACTCACCACAAAAAAAGAGCGCTTGATCAAAATGGAATATGCGCCAAAACCTATTTCAAAAAAGACCTTGATCTTGTTTCCGATCGTGCTGACCCTGATGGTCGGCTTGCTGGTGCCTGAAGCCACGCCGCTGATCTCCATGCTCATGCTTGGAAACCTGCTCAAGATGTCTGGTGTAGTGGACAGATTAAGCAAAGCCGCAGAGAACGAGATCATTAACGTCTCCACACTGTTTTTAGGGCTGGCAATTGGCTCCACCATGAGCGCAGCCGCGTTCCTGAATTTGGGCACAGGCAAGATCATGGTGCTGGGATTATTTGCATTTATGTTGGATACGGTTGCGGGGTTGTTGTTCGGAAAATTAATGTGCTGTTTTCTCAGGCGGAAAGGTCAATCCGTTGATCGGCGCGGCTGGAATATCCGCTTTTCCGATGGCGGGACGCATTGCCGCGAAAATGGCGCATGAAGAAGATCCCGATAATTTCATCCTCATGCACGCCATGGGCGCAAATACCGCAGGTCAACTGGGAAGTGTCATCGCAGGCGGAATTTTGCTTTCGGTTGTGATAAAGATATTGGGGATGTAGGAAAGTGAGAAGTGAGAGGAAGTAAACCGTAAGAAGTGAGAAGTGAGAGGGAAGATCTTGGTGATGGTCTTTCCTCTTTTTGTTTTGTATAAGAACACAGGGTATATAATATTCGAGAAAAAGATCAAATTTGCGCTATAATCAAAGTTGTCTGACAATTAAACTCAGGAGAATCCCATGACCACAATTGACCTCACAATTCACAAAGACCGCCGCGCCCGCGCCATTCAACGCGCAAAAGAGCGCAACATCATCATCCCCACTTATGCCCAAATGAAAGACCCTTCAAAAATTCCTGCAAAAGTTAAGGAAGAATTGAAGGGCATCGGACTCTGGGACATTCACCCGCGGAATCTGTTTCGCATCAACTGGCATAACCAACCCACCGTATCGGGCGGGACTTTTGGCGGGGTCAATTTTCTCGAACTTCCATCCTCGCTGACAGGGGTCAAGGCGCGCATCATTGTCGTTGTTGGCAAATGGTTCCCGACGGGAGCGCATAAAGTCGGGGCGGCGTTTAGCTGTCTGGTGCCGAGACTGGTCACAGGTCAGTTTGACCCGACGACCCAAAAAGCGGTCTGGCCGTCCACAGGCAATTACTGCCGCGGCGGTGCGTATGATTCCGCTTTGCTTGGATGTGAGTCGATTGCCATTTTGCCCGAAGGCATGTCGAAGGAAAGATTTGAGTGGCTCGAAAAAGTGGCTGGCGAAACGATCAAGACCCCTGGCTCTGAATCCAACGTAAAAGAAATTTTTGATAAATGCTGGGAGTTGAAAAAATCAGGTCAAGACCTGATGATCTTCAACCAGTTTGAAGAATTCGGCAATTATCTCTGGCACTACGAAGTGACAGGTCACGCGATGGAAGAAGCGCTTAAGCAAGTCATGGGACCCAATGACCGCTTCCGCGGCATGGCATCAGCTACAGGTTCAGGCGGCACCATTGCCAGCGGCGACTATCTCAAGCAACTCTTCCCAGAAAGCAAGATCATTGCAAGTGAAGCCCTGCAATGCCCGACCCTTTTGGAAAACGGCTTCGGCTCACATCGTATCGAAGGCATCGGCGACAAGCACGTCCCCTGGGTTCACAATGTGAAAAATACTGACTTTGTCACAGCCATTGACGACAACGCAGTGGTCAACATTGCGCGCCTCTTCAACGAAGAGAACGGACGCGCCTATCTCGCAGAAAAAGGCGTCCCCGAATCCACCATCTCCAACCTCGACCTGCTCGGCTTCTCTGGCATCGCCAATGTGCTTTCCTGCATCAAAGTCGCCAAGTACTATGAGATGGACGAAAATGATGTGATGATCACCATGCTGACCGACTCGATGGAACTCTATCGTTCGCGCATGCATGAGATGCACCAGGAATTCGGTCAATACAGCGAGAACGACGCCGCAGGCGATTTCGCCCGCTACCTGCATGGGCAGTCCACGGACAACATGCTCGAACTCACCTACCCCGAACGCCGCCGTGTTCACAACCTGAAATACTACACATGGGTCGAGCAACAAGGCAAGACCTACGCGGAAATTCAGGAACAATGGTATGCCCCGAATTACTGGACAGATGTCCAAAAGCAAGCCGATGAAATTGACGAGTTGATCGTCGAGTTCAACAAGGAAGTTGGAATTTCCTAAAATAAAGTGACAGTCACCTCCGAGTTGACTGACAACTTTACAGGTCTTTGTTTTATAATCAAGACATGCTCAAACCAACCGATTTGATCCTGGTCTGCCTTCTGCCGACGATGCGGGATTTGGAAATTGCGCGGCTTTTGGGATGGTACAGAATCCCGCTTCGCACCGCGCCGAAAGTTGTTGCCGTGGACTATCTGGCTTTTTATCAACCCTCGGCATTTGCCGAACGCGGCGGACAAATTGAATTCATCGCCCAGGTCAAAGGACATGAACTGACCACGCGCGGCGAGTTGTTGCGCGACGAAAAAGATCATCCGCGCGCGAAGGAAGAATATTACAAAATCCAACTGGGCGGACTGGAAAAATTAAGTGAACCCATCAAAACCGATAAATGGAAACGCCTGACATTTTTATATTCAACAGGCGAGTATTTGCTCAACGCAAAAATCTTAAATGATCTCGTTGTGCAAAACGAAGAACGGGAAATATTGTGGCGGTCATTGCGAGAGAGAGCAGAAAATGAACAACTTTACAATGCCGATTTACCCGACGCAGATATTCCA